>CAVOSB010000040.1:90000-146955 GCA_963698765.1 uncultured Chloroflexia bacterium | reverse complement strand
ATAAGCGTCATTTTTCTGTTGTGTGGAGTTGAAAAAGCACTGGTCATGATTACCCCCTCCTTTTTGTAGTGGATTTTGTCTATGGCTGCCTAACGTCACGAGCTTCGGCCCGCGCCGCGAAGTGGCGTCAGGTGCAAGCGCTGGTTAGTCGCTACCCCTTCTTGGTTACACGATTTTGTGTCGGCGATCTATCCACCTTGCGGAAATTAAATTGAAAAAGCGGATGACCTTCTTGATAGATCTTCAGGACAAGTTTATAAAACGAATGGTATTGCGAATTCGGAACATCGGATTGGTGACAGGCAATCAAAGTGATAATGTTCTGTAACTGCAAACTGGCGGGGAGATATTCTAGCCACTCCTCATCTAAGTAATTATCTTCGGAATACCCCCCCATATACCATCGAAGGAATTCTGTCACTTTGGCTTCCCAATCCCTGCTAACTAATAATCCAGAATACAGAGGCAAGGCAATGGCAATATCGTTGATAAACCAATTATAGGCACAATCATCAAAGTCAAAAAGGATTAGTTGACCATCATTCACATGAAAATTAGTTGGATTGAGATCACCATGTACCAATCCATAATCATCCGTTGTCGGAGTAATATGGCTAAACCGCAGTAGTAATCTTTCCAGATCAGTTGCCACTTGCATCTGGTCAATGGGTAAATAGTCAATGGCCTTGCGCAGAACGTCATCCTCATACCAGTGCAAACGTCTTTGTCTCAAGTGTTGAGGGTCATAATGTTTAGTAACTTGATGCATTCTTCCCGTGATTTGGCTAAAGTCTGGATCAAAGCCGGATCCCATTCCTGAGGGTTCTCCCAATTGACAAAGTGCCCAGGTGCGTATTCAAAGGCTGTTGCCACAAAGTAGGAATTCTCTACGGAGTAATGTTCCGTTAGGCGATCATTTTTGGAAAGCAACGGACAACTGACTGGGATACCTTGTTGGATAAGAAAATTCATCCAATCCAATTCAGCGATGATTTCTTCCTCAGTACGATGTGAACTGTGCGTGAGCCGCAAGATCCGACGTCCTTGTGGACTAGTAAACTTATAGACCAATTTAGTCACATCATCTAGAAGTATAGCTTCTTCGGTCAAATCCCATTGGGTAGCGGCATCGGTAATCAGTTCTGGTCGTAACAACGATACAATTGTGTCCTTCATGTCAAATTCCCTGAAAAGTCTAATTTCTTCAAACGAGAAGTCTTTTTTCAAGCGCCCAACGGTCGGGTTGAACCGCTGGCGCGCTCTTTGCGCCAGTCGGCTCCAACCCGGTGTTAGGCGCACGAAGCCTACACCCCTTCCTGTCATGTTGCTTCCTCAGGTCGTCGCCTCACGAAATTCTTTGGGCCGAAGATGATCACGATGAGAATGATTGCAAGCAGCAAGATTCCATAGTAGTACCAAATCGAGGAAAGTGTGGGCAATACGACCACAGAGGTATTCAGTGACGCATGAATGAGGGCTGCTGCAAAAACGCTCCCTTTGGTATTGTTGAAGATCCATGTGTAGATGACTGACGATAAGAGTATCAAGGGAACCCATTCCCAGAAATTCCTTTGGTAAAGAGGTTGGTTGTGGATAAAAAAGAAGGGGATATGCCAGGAAGCCCAGATAAGGCCGAGGACAATGCTGGAAGTCAGAGCATTCCATTTGGCCTGGAAACGCGGTAGGGCATAACCGCGCCAACCGAATTCCTCACCCATGCCACTGATAATAAAAGCTTGAAGGAACAAAGGAATAATCGTCCAGAACGGATTAGGTAAGTCGACGAAAGGATAGGTCTGGCCATCGATCGTGCGAGCGACAAGATTGGCGACCAACCGCATTGCGTCGTAACTCAGCAAGGTCACCAGCAGCCACTTGAGGCTCAAGTTAAGGTTCCAAAAACGTCTCCATAGGGCTTTTACGCCAAGTTTCCCCTCCGTGATCCCTGTCATTATAAATGCAGCCAGCGTGGGTCCAAATGCTCCCGGCAGGACAATAAACACAATGAAAAGAATGACCGGATCGGTAATACTGGTAGGCATTTTAGGGTCGAATATGCCGAGAAGAACGGCCGAGATCCAGGTTAATCCAAAGGCGAGTAGGAAAAAGAAAACCAGGTTGCGGGGCTCGAATGCCCTCGCTTTGTATCCATCGGTTTGAGTGGTCATGGAGGTCTCCTTTCATTGCGCCCAACGGCCCACGTTACCGGTGGCGGGTAACTTGATTCTGGTTGAGATGTAGCAAAACTCGAAGCCAGAAAAATGCTTGTAAATGTCGCAAAATCCCGCCGATCCACTGCACGCTGTGTTAGCCCGCTTACCATTGTTAATATTGCTACTGCGTGAAAGCGAGAAACATTTGAACCAGAGCCATGAATAGATTGGCGACTGCGCCTGACGTATTCGATACAAGCGCCGCAATGAAACAAAATACAGCACCAGCAATGAGTGCAGGTTCTACAAAATTCCCTCTACTTTAAAATTGATACTGCAACCAATAATTGAAAAGCAATGAGCAATCCAGTGAAGAGTTTTGCTCGAGGGATAACCACCTCCCGAACCAACTGTCTTGATGCAGTCAGAATGGCTTTGTCTGCAAAGCTCCCATAGAACTCATCGCCATGGTTTAGAGTATACAGGAAGTTGAATACTGCTCCTATCAGATTGAGAAGCCCAAATCCGATCTCAATAACATTCCTGAAAAGTTCGCTTATTTCCATGTTTCCCCTACTGAACAGTTATTGTTGTTTTAGTGCTTCTCACTGTATACAGCCCTGTCAAATAGGTCGAAGTAAATATCAGCGCAAAAGGGATCCACGTTCCCAGTAAGCTAGAAAACATATCCAAACTCTTGTTAATCACTAGCGCCACCAAAAAGAAATCTACTGTTATCACAAAGCCCACAAAGATTATTGCGGTCTGCAATCGTGTGGTGTAGTTAAATTTCTTGAAATAAATCAGAGACACGACAAAAAAGAAGATTGGGGCTGCAATGGCATGGATGATGAAAGCATTATCAATCGAGGTTGTTGCCATACCAATGCCCATCGTTGCGGCGCAAAGTGCCCAACCAACAAAAGCATGGACTAAAACCACAATAATATTTCTGACGTTCATAGTATTTTCCTCACTGAATTATTGGATTGTGTGCGCCTGAAGAGCGTCCCAACGGAATGGCTCACTGGCAGCGGCGGGACGAGTAAAATTTCCTCGGATTTGTCTTACACATCTTGCAAGCCAGGTGCGTTCCCGCTGCGGCGCAGCCGCTATCCGGCGCTGCCGTTGTTGGGCAGCACCTTGCGACAAGATTTTTATGAAGTCTGTTTCTGTGGCGCATACAGCCTGTATCGAATAAATCGCTCTCCGCCTATTTCTACTTCGCCATCCCGTTAAAACCCAAGCTTCAGAATTCCTTTTATCCGCGTTCTGCTCGGTGGAAATAAAATAGTAATGGATTCAAAGCCCAGTTCTCCGAAGCCGCGTTTGATCATTTCGTCATAGATTAGTTTACCAGTACCCCAGTAATTGGGATGTAAAACCAATCCCAGATCCGCATCACCTCTTCGTACTGAAATCCTCCCCAACCAGCGAATTTACCGTCAATAACGAAAACCCAAGGGCCATATCCATATTCTTCCCACTGTTTTTCCTTTCCTTCAATCCATTTCCGGCATTCTTCTTCGTCGAAATGATCATCAGATAGAGGCATTTGACGCATTCCCGGTCTATTGGTATTGAGGGCGATGATTTCGGAACAATCGATATCTTTCAAGTGTTTGAATTCTAATTTCATGCCATACTCCCAACTGGGGCTGCCCAACGGCTTCGAACTCAGTTGCCCGGCGGCTCAGGCTTGGCTCCATTCTCGCGCCGGACAGATGGCAGGCAAGGCGCCAGGGCATTATCGCCGCCAGCCGGATCAGCATCAGCGAGTTGTTAGGCGGCGGAAATTCGGTATCGGATTGTCGGAGGTCGCTGGCCTGCGTGACAGTTCACGCTTGTGGAGACGACGCCAGCCGAGCTCCCACATCTTGCGGAATCGAAACTCGAGAAGAAGACGTTCGACGATCGGCGAAAGGAAGAACAGCCAGCGCACCCCAGCCCGCTCATCGCCCTCAAGGAGCACGGATCCCGGGGACGGGGCAACGAATCTCTCCCTCGCCGCGCCAGAACCCCCGAAAAGTCCACCGGACAGGCCTGCCGGGTTCGACTACCGTGGACTTCGCCACCAGAGGAAACGGGAAGCCCTTGATGCTGACGGCATACCAGCCTGAACCAAGATCACGGACGCCGGCAGAGCCGTCGAGCCGGACCGATCCGCTGGGGTGGCGAAGCAAGAGAAACTTCCTCCACGGGAAACGCGAAACGCTCGCTGAAAGTGATAAGCATTGCCTGCCTCCGATCTCATCGGACGCCCTCCGTTTCAGCGCCGCCTAACGATATTATCTGCAAAAATCTGTATATATATCCAGGTGGTTTTTATATACGGAATTGTCCTGTATAATCAACGTATTCTAAAGTTGCCATGCAATCTGATTATACGGGCATTTGACATCGCATGCAATTGCCCGGAGCATAAAATAATGGAAAGTTAGTAGGGTGCGTCGTGGCGCACCACTTTTCTACTTACCGCATTCCAGATCCAATTTCTCTTGGGTAAGGTTCCCGCCCCAATCTTCCTCGTAATATCCCAGCTTCAGCAAACCGGTGAAAGACCGATAAAGCCCAGTCGGCCAGTCGCTCGATGCACCCATCCTGGCGTGGTTGTATTGCAGAAAATCCAGGCGCCTGCCCAAGCCCTGGTCGCTGCGAATATTGTACTCCCAGAACCAACGCTGCCGGAGAGCGCCTTCTCCCAGGGTATGGTCTGTTATATTTCTCCTGGGGCTGTCTAGAATGAACGGCTAGACAGCCCCAATACGAGCCCAATGGGGCAATTATAGCGAAAGACAAAAAAACTGGCGGTCGTCAAGCCGCCAGTTTTTGCATATTATGGGCGATACACACCAAACCCCACTCGGTTTTGGCCTTCTCCAACCCCCTCAAGCTAAATCTACGGAAGCGCATGTTGTGTTTGATCTGACCGAAGACGGACTCGACTTCGACATTGCGTTGCACACGGAGAGCCTTGCCCTGCTCAGAAAGCAGGTTGTTCTTGGCTTGCTCCCGATAGCGGCGCAGGCAGAAGCTCATTCGCATATGGCGATTCCCTTTCGCTCGGGTGCATTCGGGCTTGAGAGGACAGGCATTGCAGCCAGAAGCTTCATAATGGCGCAGCTCGGTCCAATAACCATTCTCTGTTCTTTCTCGGCGAGTACCCGATAGGTCAGACGTTGGTTAGCCGGGCAAATGAACTCGTCTTTTGCAGCATCGTAGGGCAGGTTCTCAGAACGGAAGATGGTTTTGCGGACCAGTTCCGGTTTGCGATGCTTTTGTAGTTCGCGATGAAAGGTGTTGTATTTGACATAGTTGCCCAGGCGATGCTTTTCGAAATAGGCGTAGTTCTCTTCGCTGCCATAGCCAGCGTCTGCCGAGATATTCTGGGGCAGGCAGCGGGGCTGATGGTCTTGCTGTGGTAGTATCTCTGGCTTGCGCCTGGCGATGACGCTCAGATTGGCCCTGACCCCCTCCAGGTGAGGGATCAGACAAGTGGTATCTCCGGCTCGCTGGTGTAAACTGAACCCGACCACAAACTGCCCCTCTGTCCCGGTCTGGACATTGTAGGCTGGCTTGGGCAGCGGTTTCTCAGCTCCCCGATCTTCCTTCATCCGGAAGAATGTGGCATCTTCATCGGTCTTTGAGTAGCTGCTCCGCCCAGCCAGCTTGCGTTCCTGCTCCTCATAACGCCTCTGCCGGGGCAGGTAGTCTTTATACATCACCTTAACCGCCTTGGCCAGCTTCTTGTCTTCTGGCTTCTCTTTCAGCCTCTGGTTCAGTTCCGCAATCTTCTTCTCCAGTTTCTCAGCGTCGATCCCACCGCTACCACCCATCTCTTCCAGATCCTGGTCTCCATACACTTCGTTCTCGGCTTCATTCACTGCGTCAATCTCTTTCAGCAATTCCTTCACCTTCTTTCGCAGCCGTTCCTGGTACTTCGCCCGGCTCTTCGCCCACACCACCTTGTGCCGATTGGCGTTAGCTTCCAACTTACTCCCATCCACAAAGTAGTTCTCCAGCCTCACATACCCTTCTTCCACCAGCAGTTCCAGCACCGAGGTGAACACTTCTTCGATCACCCCTTTCATCTTCTCCCCTCGAAATCCATTGATCGTCCGAAAGTCCGGCCAATTCCCCCCACTCAGCCAAATGAAGTTCACATTCTCCCGCAGTGCCTTGGCGATCTGCCGCGATGAGTATAGCCGTTGGGTATAGGCATACACCAGCACCTTCAGCATCATCCGCGGATGGTAGCTGCTGGTCCCGCCTCCCTTGTACTTCCTCAATAATGGTTCAAGGTCTATTTTCTCCACTCGCCCGGTTCACCACTCGCACCTGGTGTCCGGCTGGGATCAGTTCATCCCAACTCGGTGGGATCAGGCTCGGCTGCGCCATCGTATATGGTTTGAATGTCGGTTCGGCTGGTTTTCGTCTCATGCCCCTATTGAATCACAGTTTTCTTTAAACACGAAAGGGGCTGCCCTTCTTTTTGGACAGCCCCGGCTAATTATTTTCTTTTTTAAGTGTTTCGTTCTCCCCTCTTAATCCCAGCTTTCAAAAAACTTTCGCTTAAGGTCTAATCAGCTTTCGTCTATAAAGGAAGTCGCTAAGGCGAAATTTTGTTTGTCGCGCTCAAGTATTTGGGCGAGCTATCTTTTACATAGAGTAGGATTAGAAATGCCGAAACGTACTTATCAACCAAAAATTCGACGCCGCCTGAGAGTCCATGGATTTCGTGCCCGTATGGCTGATGCAGACGGTCGGCAGGTGCTGAAACGCAGGCGCCTCAAGGGCCGCCACCGCCTGACCGTAAGCATGAACAATCATGTGAAGAAGACCAACTGGAAGAGTTAATGCAGTGGAGTGGAATCCGGGGCGTGTGCGCAGGCTGCATCTTCTTGGGACGTGAAGCGCAAATTCCGCCTGAGGAAATCAACCGAGTTCCAGCGGGTGCGGCGGTACGGAAGTTCTTATGCCCACCCGCTTATCGTGTTGGTGGTTTTACCCAATGACCAGGAGATTTCTCGCGTCGGCATCGCCGCTGGACGATCCCTGGGGAACGCAGTCCATCGAAACCGTGCAAAAAGGCTGATGCGCGCCGCTCTGCAGCCCTTGTTTCAGCGTGTCGCTCCCGGCTGGGACATGATCCTGATTGCACGGCAGCCTTTATTGGGTGCCTCCTTTCCACAAATCCAAACTGCGCTGTCTGAACTCTCATCGCGTGCGAAAATACTTTCGGATACCAGATGACTCACCAGCACTCCTATAAGGAATCTGTCGCACCGCATAATTCACAGGAGACTTCCCCTTCGGAAGGGGCGGGTTCTGCATTTCCACCTGGATCACAGGCAGGAATGGAGTACGCAGCCCTGTACATGCACGATTACTCGGCTGAACCCAGGCTGCGCGACCTGCCGATCCGGCTCTTGAATATCCCGCGCCTGATTTTGCTGGCCTTCATTCGCCTGTATCAGGTCACACTCTCACGTGGTCTTCCAGCGAACACCTGCCGGTTTTATCCTTCTTGTTCCCATTACGGGTACCAGGCGATCTACAAACATGGAGCTCTGAAAGGGAGTCTGATGGCAGCCTGGCGGGTATTACGATGCAATCCATTCAATCGTGGGGGATACGATCCGGTTCTATAAATTCAGCCGCTGGCTTTATCTTCCTGATAAAAATCAAATATAAAGAATGATGGAATGAAACACAATTATAGAAAAAACCCGATCTTGTTTTCTTTACCAATCTTATTGCTCACCAGCTTGCTGACATCCTGCATGGGCGGAGCTGGACAGGTAAAGTCGAACTGGCCTGAAATGTCGGTCGACACCGAGAGCGAAACAGTTTATCTCTCGGCTGGACCCCATTTGTACGCCATTAACCTTTCAAACGGCTCTGAAAGGTGGCACTTCCCGGCAGAAGCCAATAATAAAGTCAGCTTCTATGCTGCAGCAGCACTCACATCCGACAACCAGGTTATCCTGGCTGGCTACGACCACATCGTCTACGGCCTCGATCCCACGAATGGGACTGAGAAATGGAGGTTCGCAGAAGCCACCGACACATTTGTCGCCTCGCCGCTTGTCCTGGAGTCCGGCATTTACGCCCCTTCCTCGGATAATTTTCTATATGCGCTGGACCTAAGCGGCAAATCCAACTGGAAATTTGAAACCGACGAAGACCAGTGGAGCACGCCTGTCACCGATGGAAAAACCATCTTCCTGGCTTCAATGGATCACCGTGTACATGCCCTGGACATCGAGACCGGCAACCAGCTATGGGAGAGTGAAGCTCTGGGTGGATCCATCGCAGGAACACCGGCCCTCAGCCCGGATGGCGTGCTTTTCATCGGAACAATTGCCGAAGAAATGCTGGCGATTAACACTGATGATGGAAGCGTGCTGTGGCGTGTGCCAGCCGGAGGTTGGATCTGGTCTGGCCCACTGCTGGCAGGCGACCGCCTGTATTACGGCGATATGGATGGGTCAGTGTATGCAGTCGATACCACAAATGGGAGCATCGTCTGGCGCATCCAACCCGATACAGGTGAAAACCGCGCCATCACCGGCACACCCCTGGTGATCGGCGAGGCCCTGTATTTTGGCGCCGCCAGCGGAACACTGTATGCTGTCAATTTATCCGACGGCAGCCCACGCTGGAATAAGGTCTTGGATGGTAAACTGCATTTTGGTCCTGTTGGGGCAGGTGAGCACATCCTGGTAGCACCTACTGCGGGTGACCAGCTGCTGGTGGCCCTGGATCAGAACGGCAACCAGGTGTGGGCATTCAGCAAGCAAAAATAATATTCAGGCTAACTGAATAGTAACTCAAAAAAAACTGCTTTGATTTGAAATGATAGGGACACTGCAATGAACTTTTGGAATCTCTTAGTCATGAATCCGATGATCAACCTGCTGCTCTGGATTTATGACCTGATCGCAAATTTCGGATTATCGATTGTGCTGTTTACCGTCCTGGTGCGCATGCTGACCTACCCGCTGACTATTCAGCAGATGAAGGGCACTTCGGCCATGCAGGAGCTGCAAAAATCCAAGGAATGGCAGGAGATCCAAAAAAAGCACAAAGGCGACAAACAGAAAATACAGCAGGAACAGGCTAAATTCATGCAGGAGAAAGGCGTCAATCCTTTAGGTTCCTGCCTGCCGACTTTGATCCAGTTTCCCATCATCATCGGCCTGTACCAGGCCATTATCCGCGCCCTGGCAACCATACCCTTGCAGATGGTCGATCTATCCGGACATATCTACCCGTTCATCAATGCCGCCGGTTTTCTTCCCATCAATAACAAGTTCCTGTGGATGGACCTGAGCCAACCTGAGCGGCTGTATATTTTTGGGGTTGGGATCCCGGTTTTAGCCATCCTGGTGGTGATCACAACCTATATGCAGTCCCGCATGATGACTCCGCCCTCCCAACCCGGCGACCAGAGCGCCCAAATGGCTCAATCCATGAATACGATCATGCCGCTGATGATGGGCTGGCTGGCGCTTACTTTTGCCTCCGGCTTATCGGTGTACTTTGTGACCAGCAACCTGGTATCGATCGCACAATACGCTGCCATGGGGAAGCTGAACTGGCGCAACCTGATCCCAACCAGAAAAGCGAATGCCAGCAAGTAATTATTTGATATTTGATCATCGAGGCTTAGATGAATGAGAAACGAACCAACCTGGAAGTAATCGCTCCCACAGTTGAAGAGGCTGTTGCCCGCGGATTGGCCGACCTGGGCTTACCGGAGGAAGCTGTCGATATTGAAATCCTGGATACCGGGCACCGCGGCCTGTTCGGATTGGGCACGCGCCAGGCGCGTGTGCGACTGTCAATTAAATTAGCCGCCAGGGAAAAATCGAGCGGGATGCCGGTGCAGCAAGCAATTGACACCGGTGCGGCACCGCTGGAGGATGTTAAAAGCGAGCAACCGTCGGTTACATATGGTTCTGTCGCTGAAGAAGGCATGCAGGAAGAACATTCCGAAGCTGCCACAGCAGAAACTGCGGAAGTCTCCCAGGCTGTGGAGCTGGGTGGTGACAGGCAGGCAGCCCTCGAAATCGCACGGCAGGTTGTCGAGGACCTGGTCGATAAAATGCAGGTGCATGCCATCGTGCGTGCCTTTTACGGGGAACCGGACGAACCTGACCAGCGCCAGCCGTTAATCGTGAATATCGAGGGGAAAGACCTGAGCATCCTGATCGGCCCGCATGCCGAAACCCTGAATGCCCTGCAGTATATATCCGGCTTGATCATCGGGAAGCAGCTGGGACATTCACTGCCTCTGGTAGTGGACGTTGAAGGCTACCGTCAGCGCCGCTCGCGTGAGGTGCGCCTGTTGGCCCGCCGCATGGCTGAACAGGCCGTGCGCACCGGCCGCCGGCAGTACCTGGAGCCCATGCCGGCCAACGAGCGCCGCCTGGTGCACATCGAGCTGCGCGAAAACGATGAAGTGAGCACCGAGAGCATCGGCGAAGACCCGCGCCGCAAGGTGACCATCGTACCGAAGCAGTGACGATTTTTGCTTGACCCGCGCCATGCCCGGTGATACAATCACCGCCGGTGCAGCCAGTTGCTGCCCGAAGATCAGGCAAAAACATGCCCCCATCGTCTAGGGGACCAGGACGCAGCCCTTTCAAGGCTAAAACGAGAGTTCGAATCTCTCTGGGGGCACCAGGCACCATCCCTTTCACACCTGGAAGGGTACTTTAAGGCTAAAACGAGAGTTCGTCCCCTAGCGGGGATGCAAATCTCTCTGGGGGCACCAGGCACCATCCCTTTCACACCTGGAAGGGTACTTAGAGGCTAAAACGAGAGTTCGTCCCCTAGCGGGGATGCAAATCTCTCTGGGGGCACCAGGCACCATCCCTTTCACACCTGGAAGGGTAATTAGGCTAAAACGAGAGTTTGTCCCTAGCGGGGATGCAAATCTCTCTGGGGGCACCAGGCACCATCCCTTTCACACCTGGAAGGGTACTTAAGGCTAAAACGAGAGTTCGTCCCCTAGCGGGGATGCAAATCTCTCTGGGGTCACCAGGCACCATCCCTTTCATACCAGGAAGGGTGCTAAGACTAAAACCAGAGTTCGTCCCCTACCGGGGATGCAAATCTCTCTGGGGGCACACGCAGAACTGCTTATTTATTCCAGAAAGCAGTTTTGTGCATTAACCCTCTTTTCCAAACTGACGCTGAATCAAATCACCATTCTTTCATAAAACCAGCCTCTGGTCAGCCAAAAGAAAATTTACGGGAGCAGAGAGGCCGCGAAAGGTATAATTATGGAAAAATTCGAAGGGAGCCAGCCATGACTTTACCCTACCCACGCGTCCAGGTAATTATCAACCCGGCTGCCGGTCACGACGAACCCATCCTCAACGTACTCAACGACGTATTCCATCCTGCGGGCGTCGATTGGGATGTCAGCATCACTCACAAATTTGGCGACGCCACCCGCCTGACAAAAGAAGCGGTAGCAATGGGAGTGGACCTGGTGGCCGGGTACGGCGGCGACGGTACTCAGATGGAAGTCGCCAATGGCCTTTTGGGCAGCGGCGTCCCCCAGGCCATCCTCCCTGGAGGCACCGGCAACGCCATGGCCCACGACTTGAAGGTACCGATCGACCTGAGAAAGGCAACTGAATTGATCGTCTCCAGCCCCCAACGCCGCCGCGTCGATCTAGCTCGGATTGGTGACAAGGTTTTTATGCTGCGTGCCTATGCAGGAGTGAGCACCAAAGACGCCGCCAGCCGGGAAGAAAAAAATAAATTGGGCCAGCTCGCATATATCCAGGCTTCATTCAAATTCCTGACGAATATGGAGGCCAAGCACTTCCGCGTCGTAGTCGATGGCGAGAAGGACGAATTCGATGCCCTGATCTGTTTTCTTCTCAATGCCGGTTCAATTGGAGGAGTGTTAGGCCTCAGCCTGCCGCCGGTTGGCAAGGTCAGCATCAGCGATGGTTACCTGGATCTATACGTAGTGACTGAAGGGATAAAACCACTGAGGGCTGTCTCTCACCACCTTTTCCACACGGGAGAATCACAGGCTGGCATTTACCACTTGCGTGGCAAGGAGATCACGCTTGTGGCGGATGAACCGCAGGATGTCTGGGTCGATGGTGAGATTGACGGCCAGACGCCTTTCACCACCACGGTCATCCCCCAAGCACTTGAAATCGTTGTCCCTGCATAAACGTTCCTGGACTCCTCTCCAGAATAGGCTCTATTATTCCCTGAAACCTGAAATCCTATACAAGTCTTTTTGAGGCAGCAAATCTACCGCATTCATACCCGGAAGGGTACCAGAACCAAAAACGGGAGGACGCCCCCTGGCGGGGATGAAAGTCTCTCTGGGAGCACCAAGCTTGAGTAGAAACGCCTGCCGATGGCATCGCGCAGCTGGTTGAGAAGTTTCTTAGGCTTAGGCGACGCCAACTTAGACATGGGAAAATCACCTTTTTAGCTTAAGTGTATAATATTTGTGTAGACAGGTACCGATTAGACGAAATCAAAATAATAGCCAGTTACTATGCAATATATTATGCCAAAAACGTCTTCTTATACTGCAAATTTGCATTATAGTAAGAGTCTGTATAATTATAAGTTAGGCGGCCAGGGCTCTGCTTTGACCCGCCGGCAAAGACCGCGCCGCACATATGCTCAGCGCTCCTGACAAGCGACAACTTGATCGAGCTCTGGCCCTTGTCCGCCAAATCCTCGATGCGGAAGTGGTGGGCGCCTACTTGTTCGGCTCTGCGGTACAAGGCGGTCTTCGACCGGAGAGCGATCTAGACATTCTCGTAGTCTCCAAACGGCCCACTACACTCGGTGAGAGGGAATGCCTCGCCCGCGGCCTCATGGCTATATCGGGCACGAGCACTCCTGAAGGGACGTGGCGCCGAGTTCGAAGTGACCATTGTCGTCCAGTCCGACATCACGCCATGGCGCTATCCACCTATCCTCGATTTCCAGTACGGCGACTGGTTGCGAACTGAGTTCGAAAAGGGCAACTTCGAGCCATCGCCAACACCACTCAGGCCCGATCTGGCGCTGCTGATCAGAATGGTCGTTGCCGCCAACATGACCCTAATTGGTCCCCCGCCTGCTAGCGTCTTCGATGCGGTGCCGCAGGAAGACGTACTCAGGGCAATGGTTAGTGATATTGACCGGCTCCGCGGCGACATTGACTCCGACACAAGGAATGTGATCCTGACACTCGCTCGGATGTGGAGCACCTTTGCGACGGGGGCCATTCGCTCAAAGGACGCAGCCGCGAATTGGGCGCTTGAGCGATTGCCCGTCGCACACCATCCGGTCTTGGTGCGCGCACGTGATGCCTATCTCGGTAGCGACGGCCGAGCGATGGGACGATCTCAGCGGCGCCCTCGCACCCTGCGTCGACTACATGATCGCCGAGATCAAGCGCCTGGCAGCCACCAGCTCTGTTCGAGCGTGACGAGGTTAGCAGAGTCTTCTGGCCGCCTAACAACTCGCTGAAGCTGACCCGGCGGGCAGGGCCATAGGGTGAAGTGCCTGGCCTACAGAGGTGCACGACAATGGAAGGCATCCTGCCTGAGCCACTGGGCTACTTAGTTCGAGTCCGTTCGAAAGCTCAATAAGTCCATCGCGCAGTTCGAGTCAGCTCCGTTTAGGGGTACATTATAAAAATCCGCTCTTCATCAGCTGTCGAGCGGATTTTTCTCGCCTATTCGGTTTGAAATCCTGGCAAATTACGAATGACCAATCACGGGATGCGGCTGGTAGGCTTCTTCCAACTGCTGGATTTCTTCCGGGGTGAGCTTGACCGAGAGAGCCGCGACGGCATCCTCCAGGTGATGCGGTTTGGTTGCGCCGATGATCGGGGCGGTGACGACTGGTTTGGAGAGCATCCAGGCCAGGGCCACCTGCGCCATGGGCAGCCCGCGCGCCTCGGCCACTTCGTAGACCCGCTGGGCGATGGTCAAGTCTTCTTCGCTGTACAAGCGCTTTGCCGATGGCATCGGTCTGAGCGCGCAGCGTTTCATTGCTGTTCCTTGTCGCGGTTTACGGGTCAGCAGCCCTTGGCCAGCGGCGAACAGGGGATCACGGCGATCTTCTGATCCTGGCAGAGCGGCAGCATTTCGCGCTCCTCTTCGCGGTAGATCAGGTTGTAATGCGGCTGCATGGAGACGAAACGCGTCCAGCCGTGCAGGTCCGAGGTGTAAAGGGCTTTGGCAAACTGCCAGGCATACATCGATGAGGCGCCGATGTAGCGGGCTTTGCCGGCCCGCACCACGTCATTCAGCGCTTCCAGCGTTTCCTCGATCGGGGTGTCATAATCCCAGCGGTGGATCTGGTACAGATCGACATAATCCGTCCCCAGGCGCTTGAGGCTGGCGTCGATCGAGCTGAGGATGTGTTTGCGGGAGAGCCCGCGGTCGTTGGGACCCGGGCCCATCTCGAAATACACCTTGGTGGCAATCACCACCTCGTCCCGGGAAGCAAAATCGCGCAGGGCCCGGCCGACGATCTTCTTCGCTCGTGCCATTGGAGTAGACATTGGCGGTATCAAAGAAATTGATGCCCAGTCTCCAGCGCGCGCTGGATGAATGGGCGGCTGTGCTCTTCATCCAGCGCCCACGGCCAGCGCTCAGTCGGCTCGCCCGTAGCTCATGCAGCCCAGGCAGATGCGCGATACTTTCATACCGGTCGATCCAAATCGAATATATTCCACTGATCCCTCCTGAATGATTTCCTTTTCAACACAATGCTTTCAAATCCCCTGCTAGGTGTTCACGGTTCTCCAAAAATTTTGAACCACCAGAGTGACCAAAACCAGGATTTTTATTAGACTAATGGCTACTCACGCACGGCACAATTTTGATTGTCGCAAAGCGTGCCTCAGGGCTGATTGTTGAATTCGATGATGCTGTCAACGTAGCGGCGGTACTTCGTGCGGTAGGCGGTGTCGATTCGAAACCGCTCTCTTGATCAAGGTTCAACCGGGATTATTCGCTTTCTTAAAATCACTGACAAATGGTCCCCGGGCGACCGGTGAAGTGATTAATCCGTTTTCCCAAACGGGCTCCATACCGTTCCCGGTGTAGGTATGGTCGATGACCGCTTGAATAGAATCCGAAAAATTCAAGCGATAAACCAGGTTATTCACCTGGCAGATGTCAAGAGCCTGCTCAGGTGAGTAACCCAGCAGACGACTCAACAGCACCTGGTTGACGCGGAAATGTCCCACGACCAGGATCTCTCCACTATCTCGAAAGAAATGCGGCTCAAGCAACTGTCCACGCGCTTAACACATCCAGGTAGCTCTCCCCACCGCCGGGAACTCTGCGGTGGAGAGGGTCTTCCAGCCACCAGGTCCAGGTTTCTTCCGTCCAGGCATCGCAATCCTTAATAAATTCACCCTCCAACAGACCGAGTGAAATCTCGTTCAATTCAGGGGTCAATTCGAGCGCCAGGTTCAAATGCCCGGCCAGCGGAGAGGCGGTCAGTATAGTGCGGCGCATAGCGCTGGTGATAATCCGCTTGATGGGACGGTCTTTCAGCAGGAAAAACAGGCCGCGGCGGTGGCGGTATCCATCCCGGCTGAGCTGGACATCCTCCTGTCCCTGGACGCGCACTTCAAGGTTCCAGGTGGTCTGCCCGTGGCACGCAATGTAGATGGTGTGGCTCATATCTCACATTTACCCCGGCAGCCAGGCTACCAGATCGTCATAAATTCCATGAAGAGCTGCACGAGATCCACCGCGCTGGCGGGGCGCGGTGACAATTTGGTCACCCGGTGCTGCGGCAGTGTGCCTTCGACCAGCGTTTCGACATCATGAAAAGTATATCCAACTGCCTTCAATCCATTCGGGATGGCGCACTTGCGCATCAAGTTGATCACTGCGCCTGCCAGCAGGTCCCCTGCCTGCTCGGGCCCGGCTCCGGAAATGCCCTCCCCCATCAGGCTGGCGGCATACAGGTGCAATTGCGGGTTCGACTGGGCGGTGAAGCGAAATACAGCAGGAGCATTCAAAATTACCGACATGCCGTGCGGAATGATCGGGTGATCGTCCGGGTAATCGAGAGGTACATACTGGCGCACCTTGCCCGAAACCGGGAAGGACATACCGTGGGGGAGCGTCACGCCGGCATTTCCAAAACCTATGCCGGCATAGGTTGCAACCAGCATCATCTCGGCCCGCGCTTCCTGGTCGTCGGGGTGGTCGAGCAGGCGCAGTAAATTCTTGGTACCCATCTCGACCGCTTTGGAAGCCCAGATCTGGCTGATCGGGTTGGCTCCCTGGTAAGCAGGCCGCAGCCTGGGGCTTTCAGGGGCAGGCCGCTGGTGGTATGGCAAAGCGGTCAGGGATTTCCAGGGCATGGCAGATCACATCCAATCCACTGCAGGCTGTCACCATAGAGGCAGGTTCAGGGTGTTCAGCGGGTCAATGATGCCCATCAGCGGGCGGATCATGCGGCTGGCAATGCCGGTCTTGGCCTGCATGTCGGTCAGGTCAAAGATGGCCACCCCGGTAGTCTCCGAACCGGTGCCGGCGGTGGTCGGGATGGCGATCAATGGCTTTGTTTTTCCAGGCACAGGCTGCCCTCTGCCGATGGGCGGGTTGACATAGGCCAGGAAATCGGCGGGGATAAAGTGGCAGACAGGTTGGCTGCCTTGGCGGTGTCCATTGTCGAGCCGCCGCCGACTGCCACAAAACCGTCAAAGTTCCCGTCTGCGGCAAATTCGATGGCGTGCTTGAACGATCGATCTGTGGGCTCGACGTGAACTTGGTCATAAAGTACCGCATCTATCCCTTCGTTACAGAGCCACTCCAACGTGGTGCTGACGGCCTCGCTGCCTGCCAACCTGGGATCGGTCAGCACCATGACACGCCTGGCGCCCGTTTCCCGCATCTCGAAACCCACTTCACGCGTGGCGCCGAAGCCGTATTTTATACAGGAGGTGTCTCATCATCAGGATGGTTTCCGTATCCATGTCCCTACCTTTCGATTGCCTGATTTAGCGCCTTTCGGTAATAAGTGAAATTATTCCACGTCACTTCCGGTGGTACCAGGTGGTCGACCATGGGGATGTAACCGCCCAATTGGACGGTGGGCAGGATTTTCCGGTTCAGTCCGAGGTCGATATCCTGGATGTCACCCATCAATTTTAACTTACTGACTCCCCCCATCATCTGGAGGCGCGGAAATGACTGGCGCAGTCAGCCACATCCATGCTGGCGGCCACTTCCATCGGGAACAGGCCGGTGATACCCCCTTCGATAAAGACAGGGGATCAGTTTCCAGGCATTGCCGTCGGTGTCTACGTGAATAATCTCAACTCCAAGATCACGAAAGAAAGCGGTCAGGCGTTTGCAATGGCAGGCAAATTCCCGAAACATGTGCGGTGAGATGAGCGGACCATTTTTATAGCACATGTCTTCCCAGATGAGAGCAACATCGGGGGTGACCTCGCTCAAAATAGGTTGATAAAGCTGCATCCAAAAATCGCACAGGTGGCTGTTAATGGTGTGGATTAATCGGGCTGTTCGATCAGGGCGATCAGCACATCCACTTCCCCCAGCAGGTAGCGCAAGGAGCCGAAGAATCCCTGTTCACCCCCGATGACCAGGGGTAGGTGCGAGTACGGTATTCTTTTGCCAGTGCGGGCCAATTATCCGGGATTCGGCCCTTAGATCCCGGCTGAAGTCGTTCTTCTCGTATCTGCTCCCGATCACTCCACGATTTGACAGGTGCGGAAGAAAACGCTCCGGTGAAGAGCGGTCTTTCATTTCCTGCTTCAGCATACCCCAACCATCCTGGTAGATAAACCATTCTTCGTGTTCTCTCGATGATTTTCTTTTCAAAAAGCGGGAAGATGAAATTTTTTACTGGGATACGGCGCTCTGGTTCGTCCATTCCCAGCAGGCGATGGATATCCTGGTCGACGATCCACCTTCCTTGTATCCCATCAGCTCGGCACGAATTGTCTGGCCGCCGTCCAAATGATCTGGAATACCTTGTGATCGGGGTCAATCCCTCTTTGTACCAGCGGCGGATGGCACCTGCCCAATACCCGTATTCCCATTTGGGCGGAGGTGTATCCTTTTCAAATGCCATGCACGAAAGGAATTTTTCGCGTGTGTTCATCGGTTGATTTTTTCCTGTTCCACTTACCATTTTTCCAATGCGGCGAGCAGCTCGGGATGTTCGCCGGCATAGATATCCAGTGGAGATCCTGGACCGCTGCTTCGAGTGCCTGGCGCATGGCACGCACACCGGCTGTCGTTCCCTGCGGGTGAGCCTGAATCGCTCCTCCCACACCGGCCACAAAATCGATTCCCAGGTCTTTCACTATCCTGGGCACCAGGCGTGGGTGAGAACCACCGCCCACGACGGGCATGGCTGGCTTGATCTCCCGAAATGGCATCGTCAGCGCCCTGGTGTACATCAAAAGGAATCCAGGCTGATGGTGTATTTTCCATAAGGGACTAGCTGCACCACCATGTCTGCACCGGCCAGGCGATGGTAATTTCCCTAAAATCAGGAAGGAAGAAATTCCAAGGTTCGGCGATTTTCACCAGATTTGAGCCAGATTGAAGTGGGTCAGGAGCGGCATATTCAGGTCAGTATCCTCGGCTAGCATCTGAAGTGCTGTGAGGCCAACTCCGACGAAATTGACCAACAGGATATCCGCACCCGCATCACGCGCCCGGAAAGCATTATCCTTCAATTTGCTGATTTTTGACGAGATATTGGCAATATATAATGTCTTATGACCGGTGGCTTCTTCAGCGTGTTGTATTGCAGCTTTATTCGCCCTGACGCGTTTTTCGATCGGAGAATTCGCATCATCGGATAACTTCTCATCTTCCTTGATAAGATCTATCCCGGCAAATGCCGATTGTAAACGAGTTTTGCGCTCTCCTCAGGGGGTAATCCAATGCAAGGTTTGATTACATTCAACAACAACGGGCGATCATGCACTCCCAATTTATCGCGGATGCCCTGAACCCCAAATCGAGGACCGGGCAGTTGATCCAGGAATATCGGAGGGAACTGGAGGTCCAACAGTTTTATTTCTTGAGGTCCACAGCTCGTTGCTCAGTGTAATGGTTAGCAATGTGGTCAGGTCGTTATTAAAAGTATGAGCCGGGTAGGCAATTCGCATCACGCAGGCAACTTTTTCATCCGGATTGGCTTTCAATTCGGCTGGCGGTATCCGGTATATCCCCTCAACCGCCCATTATAAATTCCACTAGTTCCATCAGATCGTCCGGAAGCTGTACCCACGAGCCCGTTGTCTGGGCAATTCCCATCCCGTGGGCTCCATCAACCAGGGAAACCGAAGGCGGTAGATCGACAAAGTAGGTGGCTATCAGCCACTTGTCTCTATCTAGAGTCTCTGGATAGCTCCAGGTTTCAATGTTTCGCATTGAAATTCTCCTCTGTTAAGCTTTCCGTGTATCTCTGATGGCAGCCAGATAGGTTTCTTCCAGGTGTTGGAGAGTCTGGTCGTAATGTCGTGAAGCGAATATGGCGTAAAGAATGTCGATCACCAGGATCTGGGCCATTTTCGATGTCATAATTCCCTGTACAGACCATATTCCCTGGTGGCCGATTTTGTCGCAGTAAACAAGGCAATATCAGCGAAGGTGACCAGAGGTGAGTCCTCGAAGGATGTTATGGCGATGGTGCTGGCACCCCTGGATTGGGCCAGGTTCAGGCACTCTATGACCTGCGCTGAACGACCGGAGTTGCTCAGGCCAAAAACCAGGTCATCCGTATTCACAATTGCAGCAGTCATCAGCTGAATTGACTGGTCTCTGAAGAGCAGGCATTTTTTCCCGGCGCGTGTAAAGCGCATGACTGCTTCTTCGGCCGCCAGACCGGATGAGCCCATGCAGCAAAAAATTAACACCTCCGCGCGATCGATGGCATCCACAGCCCTGGTCACCTGGCTGAAATTGAGCCGCTGTTTCGTATCGAGGAGCGTCTGGATATTCCTGCTCATCACTTTCTCGACGATGGTCGGTTCGGTATCGCTGCGTGTGATACCCTCAAATACGAATTTTTCTTCTACAGAGCACCTCTGTTTCCGGGATATTTCTTGCTGAGAGGGTTTCCGCGATCGCGATTTTCAGCTCCTGATAGCTTTTCAAGCCGATGACTTTTACGAAGCGAGTGACGGAGGATTCCGCTACCCTGCATTCCTGTGCCAGCTCGTGGATTGGGATCGACTTGGCCTGGTTCGGATGCTCAAGAATAAAATCTGCCACCCGGCGAAGCGCCGGGTTCAGATAGGGCTGTTCCCTGGCAATCAGCTCGAGGATATTCTGAGTCTCTGTTACCGTTTGAGGTAGCATCACCCTTAAGCTCTCCAGCAGTAAGTGATCACTGGCAATCCGCCGGTGTAAAGGCACAAATGACGGGAATGGAACAGTAAGTCAGTCGGTGACGCCCAGCGACAGGTGTCATCCCAATACCTTGAGCAAATTCTTAACAGCGGTTTCCGTTGCTCTTTGCACACTTTCCTTTGTGTAGCCGCCTATATGAGGGGTGGTGATCACCCGGTCATGCAGCAGCAGCCGGCTCAGCTCGGGTGGCTCATGCTCGAAGACATCCGTGGCAAAGCCGCGTAATTTACCGCTTTCAATGGTATCCAGGACGGCCTGCTCATCTACCAGCGCCGCCCTGGCAGTATTGACGATGAAGACACCATCCTTCATCTGTGCCAGTGTTTCCGCATCGATTAATGGCTTTTTTCCCGGCGGGCAGTGAAGTGTGATCACATCGGATATGGAAAGAAGTTCCTTTAGTGAAACAAAGTGAAAATCACCCGCAGGGGTGAACCAATCATCCTGGTAAGTATCGAAGGCAACCACGCGCATGCCCAGTCCCAGGCCCATCAAAACCACCAGTTTTCCGATTTGACCACATCCGATCACGCCGAGAACGCGCCCTTCAATCTCAATTCCTTCCTGGCGTGACCAGGCACCGTTTTTGACGCCGCGATCAGACCAGCATACGGAGCGCAGCCCGGACAGCATCAGTGTGATGGCGAGCTCTGCGACCCCCCTGGAATTCGCGGCGCCAGTCTTTTCGACCGCAATTCCCAGCTCTTCGGCCGTGGCCAGGTCAATATTATCCACACCGACACCATTGCGGCTGATCACTTTCAAGTGAGGACATTGTCGTAAAATCTCTCCGGGAACAGGCTCGAACTCCGGCCAGGTACCCGACGCAGGAGGGCAGGAATTCTCTTAATTCCTGCAGTGTTGGCTGCCTGCCGGGGGTAGGAAAGATGACCTCATACCCTGCCTTGCGCAGGTCATCGAACGCAGGCTGCTCCTTGATGGAGAGCGAACGAGGGGTGATCGCAATTTTTCCTTTCATGGATGCACCCAACCGGGTTTATTCTTTCCACTTCGGGTTATCAATAAAAACGGGTTGCCCGTTCTGCTCTACCAGGAGTTTTCGGAAACCTTTAGTCTCGATGGTGCCGTAATCGTGTCCCGCATGCCCTGGAAAGGCAAAAAAGGTGATCAACGGCTCTGTGGGCGAAACGTTGATGCTGCGATGGGCATAGCGAACAGGTACATACACGGCGGTGCCCGGGAGGAGCTCGCGCGCTTCCCAATCACCTTCAGGATTTTCCATCAGCATGTACCCATGTCCGCGCAAGCAATAATAGACTTCGGCGGTAGCCAGGACGGTGTGGAAGTGCCCCTTGGTCATAAAATATTCGTCACCGATCTTACCTGGATAGGTGATGCTGGTCCCATAGGCGATTTCCGCTTCGCTTTCCGGCACCCCCATGTCAAAGAATTCGTAAACCAGCACATCTTCTTTGCTGAGCTCGTCCTGGAGAGCGTGATCGTCATAGAAAAGTCCTTTCATCGCTGAAAGACGGCGCTGTAAAGGTTTGCGGGTCTTAGAAAGACCAGTCTGGAGGTCGAAATCAACTGCGGTTGAAACCATGTTCTCTTTATTCATCATTAAGATCTCCTGATAAAGTGTGAATTGCGAGACAGCTGCATTTCTCGAAAGCCACCTCGCCATTTCTGAAATATCTGTTAATGGTCCTGCATCACGATCGTCGTTTTTAATCCCTTACCTGACAGCGCCCACTCGAAGGCATTGAGCGTCTCGCCCAGACTGAAAGTGGTAGAAATAAGGCTTCCAAGCTTGATCCGGCCTTCGGCGACCAGAGCCAGGGATTTTGAGTAGTCCGAATGGGTGGAACCGGTAGTTCCCAGGAGCTGCAGGCCTTTATAGTGAACCCGGTTCGTTTCGATGGGCACGAGTACATGCTGCCCGAGACCGCCAAAGAAATTGACCCTGCCGTGGGTGGCGAGTAAACCGATGGACTGGGTCTGTATTTCTGGATTAGAAACTGCTGTGATAATCAC
This sequence comes from uncultured Chloroflexia bacterium, assembly GCA_963698765.1. Lineage (GTDB taxonomy): Bacteria > Chloroflexota > Anaerolineae > Anaerolineales > UBA4823 > CAVOSB01. The sequence continues at coordinate 124,394 of CAVOSB010000040.1, read as the reverse complement.
ATCTGCACCACGACCGTTGGTCTCTACCAGGACTGCTTCTTCAAGACTTACGGTGCTGGTGTCAATGGTTACATCAGCGCCGTATTGCTTGATGGCAGCCAGGCGATCTTCTCGAATATCCGCCACGATCACCTTTTTGGCACCGGCAATCTTGTTCAGCATGACGTGCATGGCGCCAATTGGTCCGGCGCCGATCACCAGGACGACATCCAGGTGAGATGTTTTTACCGATCTGAGGCAATTGTAAACACACGAAAGCGGCTCGACCAGCGTGCTTTCTTCGTAACTGATGTGATCGGGGAGTGGAAAAATATTGCCACCCTTGATGGCGATGTGGGGGACCTTCATATACTCTTGAAAGCCGCCATCGATGCTGATCCCAAACGCCTCATAATTCGGGCACATGTTGTTGTAACCATCCCGGCAAAATTCACATAATCCACAGCCGATATTGGGCGGCACAGTGACCCGCATTCCCTCTGTAAATCCCTTGATCAGCTTTCCCACAGCAGCAATCTCACCCGCGATTTCATGACCCAGCACCCTCCTGGTTCCCGGCGGGATTTTAAAATGACCATGTTTGTAAATTTCTCAAATCCGTCCCGCAGATCGATGTAGCCCTGAGGCGGATCAGCATTTCATTGGCTGAAATAGGTGGTATTTCAACCTCTTCAACTTTTAAAACATCCGGTTCATAATAAAAGGCGGCTTTCAAAGGCAGCTCCTTTATATTATCTGTCTACCATTCGTACAGCTTCAGCCCTGGCTTCTTCGGAAATTCCAAAAACCACCTTGTTATACCAGATTTGCCGCTCGGATACGTCCGCGAAAATTTGGGGACCTTCCTGGAGCGTGATTTTGTGGCTGATCAGTGGGGCGATCTGCAGATCGCTGCACATGTGGTGGATGACCATCTCCCACTCGCTTTTTCCTGGCGGTGTCATTTTTGAGTTCCAGGATCCGTACAGTGTCAATTCATGTCGGATAAATGTTGAAAGCAGCGAAGGCCTCAAGCGTGACGTCGGCTGCCATGTCTCCCAGCAGGACCACCTGTCCGAAAACCGCTGCCGATTTGAGAGCCTGAAGGAAGGTGATTGGTAATCCGCTGGCCTCTACGATGCAGTCTGCACCGCGCTGCCCGGTTCTTTCCATGACTGCTTCGACGATGTCTTGCCGCCGGGCATCGATGACATCGAAACCCAGTCTGTCCATTATTTCCAGCTTCGCGGGTCAACATCGGCAACAAAAACACGGCTGCAGCCCAGGATGGTGAGCCATTGAGCCGCAAAAGCCCCGTGGAGCCGCAGCCGATCACCAGGCCGGTGGCGTAGGTGGGTAACTTTATCTTCCGCATCCCATGGAGTGCCACCGCGGCTGGCTCCACCAGGGCTGCATGCACCAGAGGAAGACTATCCGGGATCGGGATCAGGTTCTCTTCCGGGACGTATAACCGCTCGGCAAAAGCCCCATCTCGACGCGACCCAAAGTAATCGTAGTCAGAGCTTACGGCGTATTCTCCAATCCTGGCAAGAGGTCGTGATAATCAGGCAGCAGGGGAAAGACAGCCACGCGATCCCCAGGCGAGAATTTACTGTTCGGGGGGATTTCTTCTACTACCGCCGAAAATTCATGCCCCATGATGAGCGGGTAGTGATAGGCTTTGTCCTTGGAGAAACGCAAATAATCTGAACCGCATATGCCAACCGCAGCAATGCGCACCAATACAGGTTTCTCGCCAAACGGCTGTGGCTCGTTAACCTGGCAATATTTCAGGACGCCTTTGCTTTCAAGCACCAGCGCATTCATCTCGGCTGAGCTCCTAGACTTCCATCCCATACCTGTGCGCTTTGTGGGTCGGGGTAGAGGGCGATCTGGGGAATGGTTACATCCGGTGTGCGGGTCGCAACCCACAGGGTGATCTCAGCTACATTTTCCACTGCAATACAGCTCTCGTAAATCCCATCCTTGAGCTCTTTCTCGTCGAGCCAGCCATCCAGATAAGCCGGCAGGTTGCCATCATACAGTCCCTGGTTTATTATCGCGGTCGATGGGGGTTTTGACGTGGGAGGGATTAATCACAGTTACGCCGATATTTTTTCCCACCCCTTCCAGCAGGATATTTTTGCTAAAACCCATCATGCCGTGTTTTGAGGCTCGATAAGGACTGTGACCGGGACCGGAAGCCAGGCGAGCGGAAGAGGAACCCATATTGATTATTCTTCCACCCAAATCCTGCTTCTCCATGATGCGGAATGCTTCCCGGCAGCACAGGAAAACACCGGTCATATTGGGACCGATGGTCTTATTCCATTCTTCCAGGGTCACTTCAGTGACCGGTGGTGCTAGTGAATCTCTCCCTGCACTGTTGACGAGCACATTTACCTTTCCCCATTCACGAACCGTGTCCCCAAAGAACTTGATGACAGCTTCTTCATCGGTGACATCTGCCTGGACGCCCCGGCAGATCCCTCCGTCATTCTTGATTTCTTCCACCACGTCGTCCAGGCGATCTCCTTGAATATCAACCAGAACGACCTTGCACTGGTTCGCCGCAAAAATCTTGCTGACCGCTTCGCCGATTTCGGAAGCAGCCCCCGTGACGATGGCGACTTTCCCTGCTAAAGCATTTCCTTTTGGGTACATTTGTTGACCTCTTTATGAAAATTTCTTACTGTGATGGCATAATGGGAATATTCATTTTTGACCGCCTACCAGGTCAACTGCTAGAGTATTCCTCGAACTGACAAATATATTCCGAACTCCCAACCCGAAAGATTGTAAAATATTATTCTATTGCTGTCAAGTAAATAAAATAATATTCTATTCCAAAGCCGACTCCGTTATTTCTGATATCCTCACGTACTTCCATATCACGTGGAATATTATTGCAGTTCCGTATTCGATTTATAGATAAATCTCAGTTGCCTGCCTGTCCAGTTCTTCCCTGAAATCTGGATGTGCGATGGATATCAAGGCCTGGATACGCTGGCGGACGGTCTTTCCCTTTAATGCTGCGATCCCATGCTCGGTGACCACGAAGTCCACGTCATTCCGGGATGTTGTCACGGCAGAGTAAGGTGTTAATCGAGGTACGATGCGGAAACCGCACCCCCTCTGGCAGTGCTCGGCAGGGCAATAATGGCCTTTCCACCTTCGGACATCTGTGCACCGCGCACAAAATCAACCTGTCCACCCACTCCACTGTACTGGTTTGGACCCAGAGTGTCCGCGCAGACCTGTCCCAACAAATCGACTTCCAGGGCGGAATTAATTGAGATCATGTTATGGTTCTGGGCAATTACACAGGGATTATTCACATAATCCACCGGATACATCTCGATAAATGGATTGTCGTCCACCCAGTCATAAAAAGCCCGGGAACCCATCATGAAAGTGACCACGATGCGTCCCTGGTGAAGGTTTTTCCGTTTGCAGGTTATCACCCCTTTTTCGACCAGGTCCATCACGCCATTTGAGATCATCTCGGAATGGATCCCAAGATCTTTGAAACCTTCCAGGTAAAACAGGACTGCATCGGGAATTCCCCCAATGCCTAATTGGAGGCAGGCACCGTCGTCAATCAATCCGGCAATATTTTGTCCGATGCTGCTCTCAACTTCAGACATTTCTCCTTTGTTCAGCTCGTAGATCGGTTCTTCGACCTCGACAAAACAATCCATTTCTTCCACGTGCACAAAAGAATTGCCATGCGTGCGAGGCATGAAAGGGTTGACTTCGCAGATGACCAGCCTGGCTTCTTTTACCGCTTTAAAGTGTGAAATCTACAGACACCCCCAGGCTGCAGTAGCCGTTATCATCGGGAGGTGAAACCGTGACCATGGCTACATCTACCGGGAAATAAGCACCCAGGAGAGATGGAACGCGGTTGAAGAAACAGGGAACATAATCGGCACGACTCTCCGATATCGCTTTGCGTGTGGGAGCACCTGCGAACAGGGAGATATGGCGAAAGCTGTTTGCATATTCTGGAAGACAATAAGGTGCTGCGCCCATAGGTACCATGTGGAAAATCTTGACATCCACAAGCTCCGATTGCGCGTTTGACAAGCTCCCCCGGTAATCGACGCGGCTCACCGCAGGCATGAGAAAAGACGATCAAGTCGCCAGATTTAACCAGACTGGCGGCCTGCGAAGCCGTCCTCAATCTTTCCTGATAGGTACTTCGCCAGTGATTCACACAGGGCTCCTTCGAATTCTGATGTTCACACCCGGACGGATACGCTGAAAATGTGCTGAGCCAGCTTTATAAATGCCTGACTGGCCGAGCAAGTCAGCCGGTCGTGGTTTCGGGCATTTAAGACAATCCGCCGCCAGGAATCAATTCTGCCGTGTAGCCAATCAGCATGCCTATCGCATGTATGCGATTGCCATCCCACCGTCTACCGGGAGGGCAGCGCCGGTGATTTTGGCGCAGCGCGGCCCTGCCAGGTAAAGGATCGTCTCAGCCACATCCTCGGGATAAATGCTAACCTTGAGAGAGTTGCGCTGGCGGTAATATTCATCCATTTGTTCTACCGTGATGCCGTGCCGGGCAGCTGACTTTGCTTTCTGTTCGGGGGAAAGGATATTTGTATCACGCATGACGCCATCCGGCATCACGCAATTGACACGAATCCCCGATGGCCCGCCCTCCTCCGCCAGGCAGCGCGCCAGATGCTGTGAGGCTGCTTTGGCAGAAGCGTAGGCGCTGGCTCCCGGACTGGGAGCCACGGCGTTCTTACTGGTGACGAAAACCAGGCTGCCGCCGCGACAATGCTTCTTCCAATAGCGAAAAGCTTCCCGGGCGACCAGGAAATACGCCGTCACCAGGACATCCATCATATCCTGCCAGAGCTGCAGAGAACAGTCTTCAATCGGAGCGTTCTGCATCGACCCGGCGTTGTTAACCACGATATCTAAATCACCGAAGTGCTGGATGGCGGTATGAAAAGCCTCGATCACTGCCTGTTCGATGGTCACATCGCAGACGATCCCCAGCGCACTTTCCACACCGGCAGCCTCGACGCACAGGCGAACTGTCTCATCCAGGCGCTCTTTCGAGCGCGCCAGGAGAGCCACCCGGGCACCTTCCTGCACCATCCGGATAGCAGTCGCGCGGCCGATGCCGAAGGAAGCCCCGGTGATCAGGGCGACTTTACCCGCCAATTCGCCATTGTGTTCTGTGTTTTTCAATGGGACAGTAATATCCATTGCCGCCATCCTTCAGATCTGTTGTACCAATCGAGCATGTGTCCGAAAAAGGATCTTAATTCGATCAAGCAATCCCCTGTTCCCAGCTCAAGGAACGCACCAGCTGGCGAACGGCATCTGCCGATTCCAAATTTACAGCTAGCATTGCGAGCTGCCGGGCGGATTCGTAAGACCATTGCCTGATGATCACCTTGGCATGCGAGATGGTGCGCGGTGCCATGCTGAACTCATCGAGTCCCATCCCCAACAAGACAGGGATGGCGTCCTGGTCTCCAGCTAGCTCCCCGCATACACCCACCCAGATGCCGGCCGAATGCCCGGCCGAGATCACCATCTGGATCAGCCGCAAAATGGCTGGATGGCAGGCGTCCGCCAGGTGAGCTACTTTTGGATTGGTACGTTCGGCAGCCATGGTGTATTGAGTCAGATCGTTGGTGCCAATGCTGAAGAAATCCACCTCCCTGGCGAACTGCTCAGCCAGGATGGCTGCAGATGGAATCTCAACCATGATGCCCACCTGGATGGAATTGGCGATTTGCCCACCGGAGTTCAGTACTTCTTCCCGGGCTTCTGCTAATAACTTCTTGGCGCATCTCACTTCTTCCAGAGAAGCGATCATCGGGAACATGATGCGCAGGTTGGATCCAGGGCTGGCGCGTAATAAAGCGCGCAGCTGGACTTTAAAGAATTCGGGTTGTTCCAGGCACATTCGAATAGCCCGCCAGCCCAGGAATGGATTGTCTTCGTGACCCAGGTCGAGGTATGGGATCTCTTTATCACCGCCCACATCAATGGTCCTCACCACCACCGGGCAGGAGGCCATGTTATCCAGGATCTGGCGGTATGCCCTCAGCTGCTCATCTTCAGTAGGGGCAGTCTTACGCTCCAGAAAGAGAAATTCTGTTCGCAGTAAGCCAATACCTTCTGCGCCGTGCTGAAGTGCCACCAGGGCATCCTGCGGATTACCGACATTTGCTACCACCTCCACCCGGTGCCCGTCTGTGGTTATGGCAGGATCTGATGCGCATGCCAGCTCCAGGTCCGCGAGGTTGTGGGCATTTTGGAGGCGCAGGTTGAAGAGGCTGAGATCATGCTCGGTTGGAAATGCGATCACTTCACCCAGACCTCCATCGACCAGGAGCGGCGCCCCATCCTGCAGACTGAGCACAGCCTCCCCTATACCGACCACCGCAGGAATACCCAATGCCTTGGCCAGGATTGCAGTGTGGGAGGTCGGCCCGCCTCCGGCGGTGCAAAAAGCAAGCACCATGCCCTTATCGATCGAGGCAGTCTCCGAAGGCGCCAGGTCTTTAGCGACCACGATGGAAGGCTGGTGGATGACCAGGGCAATTTCAAAATCTTTGCCTAATAAATGAGCGAGCACCCGCCGGCCGGCATCTCTCAAGTCAGCGGCGCGCGCTTGCAGGGTGGCATCCGGAATGGATTCAAGCTGGCCGGCGTAGAAAACAATGCCATCCATCCAGGCAGCCTCAGCATTTAAACCTGCGGCCAGGGACACGTCTACCCTGGAAAGTAATGAAGTGTCCTCCAACATCAGGATGTGGGCATCGAAGACGATTGCTTCCGATGGATGGTCCGATGCCAGTTGATCCCTCAATTTTGCCAGCTCAAGCTGCGAAGTGTGGATGGCTTCCTGCAGGCGAGTGCGCTCTCTGCCAGGGTCTGAACCATGCTGGCGTGGGACATGCAGATTTTTCTGGCGATAATTAATCACAGTGCCCTGGGCTAAACCTGGCGCAGCACAAATCCCTTTGAGAGTAAAACTCAAGTTGTTGGAAGCGGACTGCGCATTCATCGGCACCACCTTCATTTACAGCAATCCAGAAAAATCCGATTCGATCATTTCTTTTACGGTCTGGGCAGCCTGAACCTCATCACTACCTTCAATTTCAATTTCAATCGTATGATTTTTGCCTACACCCAGGATCAGCACGCCCAGGATGCTTTTTGCATCGACGAACTCGCGACCGTTGGTAATATTGCGCATTTTTATTGATGATGCATATTTGTTCGCAGTTTGAACAAATACTGCTGCTGGTCGAGCATGTAACCCGACCTCATTGATGACAACCAATTCTAGCTTCTGCATCTTTTTTCCCCTTGTGTTAACTAAGGAAGGTTAAGTGCTGGAATTCATAAAATCCCAGACACACTGGAAAAGAATTGATTTTTGATCCGGGTCTAAATTCTTCCAACCACCTACAATGCGTAGGCATAAATCATCTCCGCAACACCATCACGGTCATTGCTCGGTGCGACGAGCGGGGCAATCGATTTCAGGGAGGTCTGGGCATTACCCATGATCGCACCCACCCCGGCCCATTCGATCAAGGAAAAATCCGACTCGTGATCGCCTAGAGCCATGACTTCATCCCGCTGGATCCCCATCCGCCTGCATAGGAATTCAATTGCTTGTTTTTTTCCTGCTTCAGTATCGTGGATTTCTACCGTCTCATCTGAAGAGCTCTCTACAAGCAGGCCGGGCAGATGCAGTGAAGCCAATTCCTGGTAAGCCGTGTGAATTACCTCGGGTAAATCGCTGCAAAACATGAGCTTGTATGCCGGCAGCTCGAGGTTAGTGTAGTCTGTAAGTGGAGAAGCTGCCAGGATTTCATATCCAGTGAAGTCGTTTCTTTCCATCAGGGCATCAAACCACTGGATGTAATCGGCGTTCGTCCTGGCATGGTGAACGTAGCCGTGATTTCGGGTGAGGAAAAAGGTGGTCAGTTGATTGGCCTGGACGACAGGAAAGATCGGTGCGAACGCCGATTGCGAGATTGGAAAGCTTTTTAATTCTCGCCATCCTGCATCGAAAGTCTTTTCCAGTATCAAACTGCCGGTCAAAGTAATCACTGGCTCAAAGACCTTTATTGTATCCAGTAAATTGACCATGGCCACCAACGGTCTGCCGGAATTTATGATGATATGTATGCCGCGCCTGCTGGCGGTCTGGATAGCCTCAAGGTTGTTCTTCGAGAGTTTTCCCTGGCCGTCTAACAGTGTGCCGTCGATATCCAAAGAAATCAGTTTGATCATGAAGGCTGCATTCCGATATAAAGGAGAGAGGCGAGAAAAGCAATGATAGGTGCTATGGTGAATGCCTCGCCCCTCTCCCAGGTCGGGTTATTGCTTGAGGCCGAATATTTCCTTATCCTCTTCACCCGGAATGCCCCACAGATCGAGGGCGGTTGCGAGCTCTTTATGCTCTTTCGCATAAGCACGCAGGCTTTGACCTTCCAGGACGGCGTCGACAGCCTGCCGGAAGGATTTACCACCAGCAGTCGGCCCCATGGGATGGGCATGGATGGCTGCGCCTGCTCCCAGGATGATATCGTTTCCCATGTCTGCCATCACACGTGCGACCATACCCTGGGTCAAGCCTCCACTCGGCATCGGCCAGACGGACTTCATGCCGTACAGGGGCGATTGCAGGTTGAACACAATCTTTACCACCTGTTCCAGCGTTATCGGGAGCTTGCCGAAGTTCGTTGGGTAGACGGAAATATCAGCCCCGCACAATCGCAGGAACTTGCCCAGGATCAGGTGCGCACTCACGCCGGATTTTTCAGACCAGGAATGGACACCGGCATAATCTGGGTGAGAAAGGATTGGCACGTTGATCTCTTTCGATTCAGCAAGCATCTGCAGCGTCCCGAAGCCAGCGGTGAGCGTATTTAGCATCAGCATGTTCGCTCCTGCCTCAAGAGCTGCATGAGCGTGCTCCATCACCCGATGAGGATTATCGGTGATATTGACCGCATAATAAGTGTGCTCGCCGGTCTCTTCGTAATGCACGCTTTTCCATCTCCATGCATAACTTGACCCGCTCGGGGACAGAGGAATAGCAGGCGTTCGCGATCAGCTCGTCATCTTTAATGATGTCGACACCACCGATGGCTACTTCATAAAAAAGGTCAGCGGATTGCCTGGGACTCAGACCAGTGCACGGCTTGATCATGTTATTGATCAAGGGGCGGGCTGGCACTTTAAGGTAGTCACGCAGTCCATCGATGCCAAAACGCGGTCCCGGAAACCCATCCACAAAGCTTTTCGGGAATTTGAGATCAACCAGTTTTAGATCTCCCATCAAAGAAATATTACCGATCACCGTGGAGAGAAGCATGGGAATCTGGCTGGTGTAGTTGCAGGTCGGATATGCCACTTCTACGACGAACTGGCGTTTGCCCTCAGGTACAAAGTAGGTGTAGTCCGGTATTTCGAATGCATTGATTACCTGTCCACTGTGGCAGGCCATCAGCTCCGGAGTTTCCAGCGGGACCGGCAGCCAGCTGCCGGTCGTCTGTTCGGCAGCAATCTCACCCGACAGGCGCAGGAAATCCTTGGTTTCAGCGGCCACAATATATGTGGCAATAATGAATTCTTCATGATCTACACCCTCGTAGATACTGTAGAGCTCGTTGCGGTATGGAGACATTTTTACCTCCTGGGGTATTTTGGGAATAAATTTGATTTGTGAGAAATTAAATTTGTTTACTTGCGGTTTGGGATGCGTATCAAACTCTGGAATCTCACATCTTTAGGTTAACACGAATAAATTTGTATAATGATGTTTATTCGTTTGACCCGTGTAGCGACGCATTGTGCCAATTATTGACTTATTTAGAGTTTACATGTCTGGATGCTATGACCTGACCTTGGTTAGTCTTCCCTTATTCCACAGGCTTTTGAAAGATTTTACATTTTCTTTGCTCAGTTCAGGTTCCTTGATCAAAATGTAACGGGTTTCATTCCACTTCGCCGTGGAATCAAAAGTCCAGACATCATCTCCAACGAATACGGTCACGCCATTAATGTCATGATCCGGGGCCAACAGGGTGATCTGCAGGTTTGAATGTGCTTTGTAAAGGTTCGTGACGGCTATGTTGAAAGATGTATGGCGGGCGATTGAGTTCATGGTAAGCAGCTGAATCAGGACCTCTTGCGGGATCTGGCCTAAAATAAGAATCAGCTTCTCGTCCATCCTGGCCATGATGATCCTCACATTTTCTTTGGCTTTGGATAGTGCACAATAAAGAGGAAAAGGCGTGGATTGAATTCGACTTGGACCGAGCAGGGTCCGCCTGCCATGATAATAGATTCCGGGATATTCCATGAATTCCAGGTAGTGTCTGTATGGATAGGCGCTTAATTCGTTTGTCAACAGGTGGTCATCAACCAGATAGATTAAGTCTTTAATTACATCAAACAATTTTTGATCCATCCCGGGCACAGAATCCATGATTTTGGTGATAATCTGCGATGAGGGTTTATCTACTAAATAGAAATTCGCCAGTCTTGCCCCAACCAGGAAAATAAAAACCAGCACTGCGATTCCGGCCTGGATTCGCCACAGGTCTGCATTGGCTGTCAGCATGGCGATACTCGTGATAATTAACCACAAGACAAGGGGATAAGGCTCTAGTTTGCGCAAATGCGCCACAAATTCCATGGTTGGGATTTTGCTGGAAAATCCCTCCTTTAATCCAGAGAGTAGGAATTTCCATTCTGGGAATCTTCCCTGAACGAAGGAAACTACACCTGAGGAATTGATGTCACTTTCCAGTTTTTCCGGATTGATGAATTTCTTGGCCCTGATCCTATCGAGGTGACAATAAAGATTGATGATGGCAGGGAGATTTTGTTCTGAGATAGTTTCCAAGTTATAAATCCTCAAGAAATGCAGTCATTAATAATCGGGCGATCTAACCAATAGGTTTTCAGGGAAAAGAGAGCTAGTAGGGAAAGTTACTAGCTCTCTGTCAGAATGTGGAGGAATTCTTTGGGTAGGGATATTGATTTGCCGTAAAATCGAGTAAATCTATTGACCCCTAACTTACCACTTGAGCCGGCTGTTCGCTGGGCTTTGCTTCTTCAGTCTCCAGGAATCCAAGGCGTTTTGCCGCTTCTCTCTCGCGCCCCAGCAAGATGCGGCGTGAGAAGAAGACCAGGGCGGCAAGCACCACCAGCCAGATCAACCCCATGAAATTGCCATTCAGGACCTCTAGGATTTTCATCTCGAACATATAGAGGGGATTGGTACCGAACCAGGTGATCGTCGAGGCTCCCTCCGGAATTTGGAAGGCGATCTGTTGAGCAACCGTTGTGATGGTCGGGCCGGCATAGGTAGCTGTCCACAGGTAAGCCGGGATCAGTACCAACGATGCCAGCAGCATGCGTACCACATCACCACCCATAATCGCACCGGTCGAGGAGATCATCCAGGCCCAATCGGCGATGCTACCGAAGATCAGGGTCTTATTTCCGGGGAGGATCAGGCAGAAGACCAGCAACAGAGGGATGGCCAGGATGCCCACGGCATAAGTGGAGGGGTTACCAGCCAGGATAGGCCAGTCCAGGCCGATGAAGAACTCGCGGCCAGGGAAGCGGGCTTTCATGAACTCCCCCGCGGCTTCGGAAATCGGGGCCAGGGCTTCCATGAACAGCCTGGCAATCATGGGCAGCAACACCAGGGCGGTGGCGGCGTTGATAGCGAGAACCAGGGTTGCCTTGAGGTCGTAGCCGGCCAGGACACCTATGATGAGACCCAAGATCAAACCGATGATCATATTCTCACCCAGCAGGCCAAACTTCTCTCGCAGGGTTTGAGGATCTGCTTTGATTCTGTTCAGCCCCGGGATTCTTGATACGACCCAGTCCACCGGGGCGGTGATCATCAGGCCCATCGCCTCACTGTGTGGGATGGAGATGCCTGGGACGCCGACATATTCATGTACCTGGTAGACCGACCAATCTCCGAATTTAAGCTCGAAGATTATCCAGACTGCTGCGACCAGGTAAGCCAGCAGGTAGTTGCCGGTCACTGCGACCACCAGAGCACCGATGAATGCCTTCTGCCATACATTCCACATATCCACATTCAAAGTCTTTGTCCACTTAAAGGCAAGCATGACAAGGTTAATGAGAATTTGAACTGCGAACATGGTGGCAGCGGCTGGCCAGGCCCATGCAATGGCAGCGGAGGGGGTCCAGCCGATATCCAGGATGGACAACTCCAAACCCAATCTCTCCACCATCTTCGAAGCTGCGGGGGCCACAATTGCATAGAACAGGCTTACGATTACCAGCATCATGCCGGTAAAAGCCACACCCATCAATATACCCGAGCGAAATGCTTTACTTGGTTTCAATCTCACGATCAAGCCAAGGATAAAGATGATGAGGGGCATGAATATCGCTGCGCCATAACTTAATATATATTGAATGACTTCAGCAGGGCTCATAATTTATTCTCCATTTTAGAGTTTTTGTAGTTTGAAATGTGAGCTGATCCTACCCGCATTCTCCTCCAGAGAATGGTCTCAACACAAAATTAAAAAACTAGGCCTTCAATGCAGCCTCGACTTCATCAATGGTTTTTTCGATGCCCATCCCGGTTAATAAAGAGACACCCTGGATGACCACCACACCTTCCAGATCGGCGAACTTGCCTTTTTCCAATCCAGGGGCGATCGAAACGATGATATCTGGCTTGGATCTACCAGCCAGGTCGCGAAAGCCAACAACAACAAGATTGGCTTTCAGATTGCGTTCCGCCAGCTTCTTCTTCAGCGTGTGTTCAGCCATGCCAGAAGAAGCCACGCCTGAGCCACATGCTAAATAAATCGTTTTCATCTATGTAACCTCCATCTCAGATAAGGTGAGTAGGGATTGAATTGCACCAGGCACTCCTGTAACCTATTTTTCTAATATCAACCTCCCATGGATTAAATCGGATAAACAGCTGGAAAGCTGTTTTGTAGTTTTCATGGTTGACATGTGATTTAAGATGGCGGGATTTATAAATGCTTCAGCCAGCCTGGCAAGAACGCTGGTGACTGAGCCTTTCTCGGCAATCGCCAACAATAAAACTAATTGAACGGGGACATCCTCGGTGGGATCAGCCATGTTTTTAAAAAGGACAGGTTGATCCATCAGTGCAATGGCAATCGCCGAGCAGTTGACATGCTCCGGGTCCGAATGGGGGATGGCAATCCCATATGCCTGGGTCTGCAGACCGGTGGGCATTTTATCTTCCCTTTCGAGGACTGCTGCAAGGTAGGAGGTTTTCACATAACCTCCTTTATTCATCAGGTCGAAAAGTGCGTTGATGACTTCTTGCCTGCTCTGAAAGCTTTGGCCGATCAGGGTCAGAAATTCAGAGGTCTCGATCCGAACTTGTTCACCATCCAGTGCAGTGGCCAAATTCACCTCGTATCAAATCATGACAGGATATCAAGTTAGAAACACAATGGGATTTTCATACTCTACACAAACGAATCATCCAGGATGAAACTGTTCACGTAAAATATACTGGGAAGGATTGTACTGTTATAGCATAGCAGAAAAGACCAATCGTTTCATATTCATTTGGTTATAGTTATGAAGCATGCAGTTATTACAAAGATAAACTAATTTTTTCAGATGGGAATCACCAATATATGGCGAGAAAAAATAGATGTTACAATTGTTTATTAATTAATTGACGTTATGGCATTCGAATCGATCCGGCTGGCTTCCATGGTAGGCAGTTACTTTTGGGGGGATTTACCATGATTGGGTTGGATACCAACTGCCAGAAACTCCTGCTTTTGCTGCTCCAGGAAAATCAACCCTTGCCGGCCAATAAACTGGCGAGGAAATTACAGATCACCCCGCGCATGGCGCGCTATCGGTTAAGCAAGGTAGAAATATGGCTGCATCTGAACAGCCTGACGTTGATCAAGCAGCCAGGCGTTGGTTACCTGATTGACGCGCGGCCGGAAACCAGGCGGTCTCTACTGCTCCAGCTCGAGAAGATGGGCGATGATGCGCTGGTGCTGCCTCCCCACAAACGAATCTACCTGATTATTATCACTATTTTCCTCAGTCCACTTCCGGTGGTTGTTAAGCAATTCCAGACTGCGTTAAATATCTCCCGCACCACTGTGTTGAAAGATTTACACACTATCGATGTGTGGTTGATCAAATATGATCTGCGTTTGCAGCGGCGTCAGAATTACGGCTGTCAAATCGTGGGGAATGAAAGCAGTATTCGCGAGGCTATGATCGATTGTTTTATTGAAGGAATTGGCGAAGAAAACCTCATAGCCATTATGGGGGACAAATATGCGTATCGCCAACGTACAGATACCGACAAACTTGGCATCGAACACCCTTTTATCGAAATTCTGCAGAAATTAAATATCGACTACTTCACAAAAATACTTTTAAAGGAAGAGGCTGGAACTCTGAGCCTGTCTGACCACAATTTTGTCTGGTTAGTTCTTTGCCTGGCATCACTGACCAACCGGGCGCTGAGAGGTATTTATATCCAGGATGGAATTCAATCTGATCAAAGCGAATGGGACGAAGAAATTTATCAATTTGCCAAAGAACTTTGCTCCAAGATCAATCGCCAGTTCGGTGTAAGACTGCCTGAGAGCGAGACCATTCAACTTGCCTGCCTGATGAAAAATGCTGCGATTCGAAAATCGGTCACCAGGCTGCTTTCTGAAAACCAGAACGAGATCAGAACCCCCGAGCGGTTAAGTGAAGAATATGGGGCGGATATCCTATCACTGGCAGAAGAAATCGTCACATATGCCTCTGTCTATTTGCATCCGGCATTAAGAGTGGATAGAGAGCTGTTGACGAACCTGGCAAATCACCTCTCTCACCTGCCCTCACGCTGATGTGTCACGGGTGAAGTTGCGCAATCCTCTGCTGGCAGACATCCGGCGTGAATATGCTCACATCTATTTCATCGCTGAAAACTGCGTAGATATCATCTACCGTCACTTCAATTTCAAAATTTCAGAAGATGAGATTGGGTACCTGACAATGTATTTCGCGGCCGCCATGGAGCGCCTATGCATTTCGGAACGCAAGAAAAAAGTGCTTGTGATCTGTAATGCAGGTCGAGCTACCGCCATGTTATTGGTATCCCGGATACGGGTTGAGTTCCCAAGTATTGATATTGTTGGTGTGATGTCATACCTCGAATGGAAAAACCGGGTTAACTCGATTGAATATGACCTGATCGTGAGCACGATCCCGATCCAGGTTAAAAATACACCTGTCGTGATTGCCAGCCCGTTATTGGCCTCACAGGATGCAGCCAATATTCGCGCATTCCTGAAGACGCCTCGTACTGCAGCCAAGGCGGTTGACACAACCGCCAATCATGACCAGTTATGTTTGAAGAATTTGATCAAGGCAGATACCATTAAATTAAATGTCCTGGTCAGATCCTGGGAAGAAGCGGTTGAACAAGCTGGGGAGCCCTTATTAAAGAAACCACCTGATCGAACACCGGTACATCCAGGCGATGAAAGAAACCATCATTAATTTCGGCCCCTATATGGTCATTTGGCAAGGAACTGCTTTATTGCACGCCAGGCCGGAAGATGGGGTCAGGCAGCTGTGTATGGGTTTCACCACTTTTCGCAATCCAATAAATTTCGGAAATGCACAAAACGATCCGGTAAAAATGGCATTTGTATTGGGGGCAGTAGACAATTGTTCGCATATGCCCGCGTTGTATGAATTAAGCGATTTAATGCGGAACCACGAGGTAGCACACAGCCTGCAAAACACCGTTTCACATCAAAAAGTCCTCAAGTTGCTTTCGGATCATTGTAAAGATCCGGGAAATTACATCCAGGGGGACTTCTCGGGGGGATAGGTTTTAATCAGCGCAGAGGTTGTAATAGTCATCATTTGTCACATTGATAATATCCCCTTGTGTAGAAATTGACGACCTTCTGAAGTCTTGTTTCATGCTATGCTATTGTTGTTGGTCGTGAATTGTAATTTTCATCCGAATGGGAATATACAAGGATTGCGATATTCGGGGGGTATACGGCCTGGACTTATTTGACTGGCATGCAAGTCGATTAGGCCAGGCAATTGGGCATTTACTTGGTGCTGGAGATGTTCTCGTAGCGGGGGATGGACGCCATTCAACTGCCAGGTTAAAAGACAAATTGAGTGAAGCGCTGGTAGGTGGGGGCTGCCACGTGGTGGACCTTGGACAGGTACCCACACCAGTTTTTTATTTCGCCCGGCATTTCCTGGGAATCAATACCGGGGTGATTGTGACTGCCTCTCATAACCCGGCCGAAGATAATGGTTTTAAGCTCATTTTAGGAGCCTTACCGGTCACTCCGCAGGAAATGCTAACAATCCGGAATGTAATGGAACGCGATGTAGAGCTAAGACAGGTGCCAGGTGGAAGAGCTGAAAAGGTAGATATCCTCCCGGAATATTTACTGTCGATGCGCAAGCAGATCCCACATTTAGGAGGTTTGAAGGTTGTGGTCGATATGTGCCAATGGGATGGCTGCGCTGGTGGCGAAATCTCTATGGCAATCCACTGGTGCTCGAGTTGTCTATATCTTTGACAGGGTTGATGGCAGCTTCCCGAACCACCCACCCAATCCCGCCCGGCCTGAAAACCTGGTAGCCCTGGGGGCTGATAGTGAAGAAGGCAAAGGCTGATCTGGGAGTCGCGTATGACGGTGATGGCGACCGTGTAGCCTTTGTAGACGCTGGCGGTAAACCGCTCTCGAATGACAATGTGATTGTGCTGTTCGCGCGTATGGCGCTGAAAGAGAATCCAGCTCCGATCGTATACGATCAAAAGTGTTCGAGTATAGTCAGAGAGGCAATTGAAACTGCCGGCGGAGAACCGGTCATGGAGCGCTCCGGACATACATTTATCAAGACCAGCTTCATCCGGTTGAATGCTCCCTATGCTGGAGAAATTAGCGGTCATCATTTTTTTCGATCAATCGGAGGTGATGACGGGGTAATGGCTTCTTTATTTCTGAGTGACTTCCTGGTTCATAGTGGGAGCAGCCTGGCAGAGTTGGTAAATGAGATCCCCGTCTACCCCATTACTCCCGATATCCGGATTCCTATGGATGAACCCGCTATCGACCGGGTATTACAAGATCTGCAATCCCAATTGGATCGAGAGGCCAGGTTGTCCACCTTGGATGGCGTACGTCTCGAATTTGAGGATGGTTGGGGAATGGCACGCCAATCCGTTACTGAACCGGTCATCACCTTGCGGTTCGAAGGCAAGACCACACAGGCTCTTAGAAGAATCATGCAGCACTTTGAAATTGCCGCCCCAGATCTGGCCGGGCGGTTGGCATTATGAATATCGATCACCAAATCTTATACTAAATACAGGAGTGGCTGCTTATGGACGGATGGACCGGCAAGCTATTACGAGTAAACCTCAGCCAGAAATCGAGTGGTTGCGAGTTCGATTGATCCTGATGTGCTGCATTCCTACCTGGGTGGGCGGGGTTTGGGTGCCTATTTACTCTACAATGAAGTACCACCTGGTGTTGATCCCCTCGGACCGCAGAATATCCTGGCTTTCTGTACAGGACCCCTGACGGGAGTACAGGTACCTACCGCCGGTCGCTCCAGCGTGACCACGCTCTCTCCATTGACCCGGACCATACTCGACTCTAACAGCGGGACTGCCTTCGGTGTGCGTCTCAAATGGGCCGGATACGATGCGCTGGTAATCACTGGTCGTGCCTCGGAACCGGTGTGGTTGGAAGTGAACGAAGACGGCGTCCTGTTCCACCCGGCATCCGACCTGTGGGGTTCAGAGCTTCCCTCGGCAGTCAAACGCCTGCACCTCAAGGATAGTGCGGGTGTGGCAATAGGACCCGCCGGAGAAAATGGCGTCCTGTTTGCTACCATCGCTAGTGAGGATGGTAAGAGCTTCGGGCGCGGTGGTGTGGGCGCGGTGATGGGGGCCAAAAACCTGAAAGCGATCGTCGCAACCGGAAATCTTCACCCTTCCATTGCGGATGAGCGCGCCCTGGAATTTGTCGAATATGAAACGCGCAAGATGCTGGCATCCGCGCCGCGCACTTCGCAGGGTTTACCGGAATTCGGGACCTCGGTGCTGGTGAACCTGATGAATACATACGGTGTGCTGCCGACGCGCAACTTCCAGGAGGGGATGTTCGAACAGGCCGAATTAATTTCCGGCGAACGGTTGAAGGATGAGTTCCTGGATAAGCGGTCTGCCTGCTGGGGCTGCCCGATTGGCTGCCGGCGGAAAACGCACACTTCCCACCAGGCAGGAGAAGGACCCGAATACGAGACCATCTATGCCCTGGGCTCCAACCTGGGAATCAGCGATTTCGAGACTTTGATCGAAGCTAACTATCTATGCAACCGCCTGGGATTGGATACTATCTCAACCGGGGTGACGATTGCCTGTGCGATGGAGCTGGCTGAAAAAGGATACCTGGACAGCGACTTGCGCTTTGGACGGGCTGACCTGCTGCTGAAGGCCATCGAGGAGATTGCTTACCAGCGTGGAACAGGGAAAGACCTGGCACTCGGCTCGCGGCGGTTGGCTGAGAAATACGGCGCACCCGGGCTGGCCATGCAGGTGAAAGGATTGGAACTGCCGGCTTATGATCCGCGCGGCATGCAGGGGCAGGGACTGCTGTATGCCACTTCAAATCGCGGCGCCTGCCACCTGCGAGGAAACATGCTGGGACCTGAATTACTCGGTGCTCCTAAGATGCTCAACCGTTTCGCCACTCAAGGAAAAGCCGGGATTCTGATCGTCTTGCAGCACACCAGCGCAGTAATCGACTCGATTGGCATGTGTAAGTTCGCCAATTTCGCCATTGGAGATGAATTCTTCGCCCGCCTGCTTTCAGCAGTCACCGGGAAGAAATATGAAGTGCAGGAATTGCTCATCGCAGGAGAGCGCATCTGGAACCTGGAGCGTTTATTCAACCTGCGGGCGGGGTTCTCAAGGGCTGATGATACGCTCCCACCACGACTGCTCGAAGAGCCGCTGACGAAAGGAAACAGCCAGGGTCATGTGGTAAGGCTGGATGAGATGCTGGACGATTATTATCGCTTCCGAGGGTGGAATGAAAATGGCATACCCAGGCCGGCAAAGCTCGCTGCGCTGGGTCTGGATAACAAGTGGGTTACCTACCAGGAGGAATTGAGCGATGCTTGAACAATTTCAACGCTATGGGCATGACCTGTATACACTCGGGTTGACCTCTTCTCACGGAGGCAATATGAGTGTACGCATGGGAGACCGCATCATAATCACCCGGACTGGTTCTATGCTCGGTCACCTTGAAGCGCATGACCTGATTGAGACCGGGCTGGAGAGCAACGACAGCGGTATTATGCTGGCTTCCACTGAAATCGTGGTACACCGGGAGATTTACCTGCAGACCTCTGCGCTGGCAATTATCCACTGCCATCCACCGCTTTCAGTGGCTCTCACACTGGTCGAACAGGATGCAGTCATCCCCGTGGATAATGAGGGTTCCTACCTGTTAAGGAAAGTACCGATCTTTCAAACAGAAAAGACAGCAGGCTCGAAGGATGTCGCCCGGATGGCGGCAGAGAAGCTGCGTGAGTACAAAATCGTGCTGCTGCGCGGACATGGGGTATTTTCGACCGGGCCCGTGCTGGAAGAAGCTTTCGAATGGTGTTCGGTGTTAGAAGAATCAGCCAAGTTAATTTATTATGTCCGCATGTTGCAGCTCGCTCAGGTAGGAATTCCAGCTCTTGGCGGCGCCAAGTCGCTGGAATACCGCAAGCACGCCGAAGATTTCATAAACTGGTGATGAGTTAACGAGATGACCCAGGCAATAACTTTATTTTGGTGAAGTAAACACCCGTGGATGGCAATCGGGTAGTGATTGGAATCGACCTGGGAACGCAAGGTGTGCGGGTCATGGCGTTTCGCCCTGACGGCATTCTGGTCACATCGGAACACACCCAGCTTACAGGAAATTATCCAGACCTCCCCCCAGGTTGGCACCAACAAAACCCGGAGGAATGGTGGCAGGCGGTGGTCTCATGCCTGCAGAAGTGCAGGCTTTCATTGCCTGTCGGGACCGCCGTCGATGCATTGTGTGTCACCTCCACCTCTGGCAGCCTGGTTGCTCTTGACCGCTCTGGTCAGCCGCTGCACCCGGCGATCATGTACAACGATAATCGCAGTTACAATTATGTCGCCGAGGTTCGTAATGCAGGCAAAGAAATTGAGCATAAACTGGGTTATGCCTTCAGCACATCATTCGCCTTGCCCAAGATTGTGTGGCTGGCGAGGGAGCAGCCTGAAGTATTCAGCACAGCCCGCTACCTGGTGAGCCCGACAGATTTCATCACCGGACGACTGGGAGCCGGTTACAACCACTCGGATACCAGTAATGCGCTCAAGACCGGGTATGACCTGCTATCAGAGGAATGGCCTGAATTTATCCAGCAAGAATTGAATATTCCAGTGCAGCGGCTTCCACAGGTCTGCCTGCCTGGAAAAGTGATCGGTGCCATCAGCACTGCGGGAGCCAGGGAAACCGGACTGTTGAAAGGTACACCTCTCATCGCAGGAGCGACGGATGGAGTGGCAGCACAAATTGCTTCGGGCGCGGTGACTCCCGGCGCATGGAATTCTGCCCTGGGGACTACCCTGGTAATAAAAGGGATCACAGAAAATTTACTCCTCGATCCACAGCAGCGAATTTATTGTCACCGCCACCCTGCGGGCTGGTGGATGCCCGGCGGAGCCAGTAATACTGGTGCCGAATGGATCAAAGTTGAATTCACTGGTCAGGACCCCTCGATGTTGGACCGGTTGTCTGAAAGACTGGTTCCCACCCGCATTATTCGCTACCCCCTGGCGAGAAAGGGCGAGCGCTTTCCGTTCTTAGCTCCGCAAGCACAGGGTTTCTGTATTGAGGAGCCAACCGGCCCGCTTGAAGCTTTCGCAGCCGGGCTGGAAGGATTGGCTATGCTAGAACGCCTGTCATATGAGACGCTCGGTCCAAATTGGTGCCCAGGTAGGTGAAAAAATCTATATTACTGGCGGCGGCGCCCAATCTGACCTGTGGAGCACCATCCGGGCAAGCACTCTGCAGTGCAGCCTGGTAAGACCGGCCATTCGCGAGACCGCCATGGGGGCCGTCCTGCTGGCTGCCTCGGCAGTATGGTACGTTGATTTGAGTGAGGCTGCCAGGCGCATGGTGCGTTACGACAGGGAATTCGAGCCGCAAATCAGGCTGCAAGAACAGTATCAGGAGAAATACGAGCGATTTAAGAACGAAATGCAATCAAGGGGTTATATCTAGCTGCGGATTAAAAATTGGTTGTGAGTTAGTGGGGAGTATAAAATTATAGGAGATATGGAGAAAGATTTACAATTCGAAAAGATTAGTGAGGGTTATAGGATCAGGGCACAAATAGAGTAATGTTGTGATCATTGTGGGGTCAGATTGAGATGCGCCATTATCATATGATCCAAGGCGAAAACCAGGGCTCGGGTGCGAGCGCCACTCCCCATGTTAACGGAAATTCCCACCTATATCGGTTATAATATTTTTGGGGATTCTTACCTTATATCACATCGGTTTGTACGCTGCGAAACGGATCGCAGCGTGGTGAAGTCGGTGTTTTATTAGTGCATTGCGCGGGCGTTGTCCTTGCCTGAGCGGGCACTGTCGCCACTTCAAGCTTACTCCATCCTCCCATCGTTGAACTGAACCGCTCATAAAAGTGGTTGTTCAATCGAGAGGAGGATTTGATGAACACACCGTATCATTTCCATGGATTAAAGAGAGTATTTTGTATATTGATTTTATGCGCCTTGCTGGTTGGATTCAACCCGGGATCAGGCTTTGCCGCCTCCTCTGCTCAGGTCCAACCCAATCCACCTGAGCTGCAGGCCGACCTGAGTCCTTTAGCGGATTACCTTGCTCCGGATGGCAGCCTGGACCTGGGCAGCGGCTTCACTGGCAGCCTCGACCCGCGTGGCTTTCGCATGGCTTATGCGCCAGATGGCGCCCCGATTTTTGCACCGTTGGATCAAGACCTCATTCAGGCACCGGCGACGGCCGAGAACAGCTGGAATGCGTTGGGCAGCGGGGCGAACGGCATTGTCGAGTGCCATCGCCGTCGCTGGCAAGGATGTGTATATCGGCGGCGATTTCACCAGTGCTGGCGGAGTTGCCAATACCCAGATACCTCGCTCACTGGAATGGTTTATTTTGGAGCGCTGTGGGCGGCGGTGTAAACAATTGGGTCAAGGCCATCGCTATCGCAGGAAATAATATGTATGTAGGCGGGATACTTCTCTGATGTGGGATATACATTGCCCGTTGGGATGGGACTGCCTGGCACGATTTAGGCCCCGGGTTAAGTAACCCTGTCACTGCCATTGCCGTCGCTGGCACGGATGTATATGTGGGTGGTGCCTTCTCTTCTACTTTTGGTGGCGGATTGGAACTTAACCGCATCGCCCGCTGGGACGGCAGCTCCTGGCATGCATTGGGAGGTGGATTGGATGCCAATCCAGAAGTTATCACCATTGCCGGATCGGACGTGTATGTGGGCGGTGATTTCACCTTTGCCGACGGGTTTAACCTGGTTAACCACATCGCCCGCTGGGATGGAACTTCCTGGCACGCCCTGGGTGACGGCGTGAACAACTATGTCTGTGACATCGCGGTAGCAGGTGCAGATGTGTATGTGGGCGGCGCATTTACCAATGCCGGCCCGGGATTCACGCCGATTTCATCGCCCGCTGGAATGGCATCTCAATGGCATTCCCTGGGCAGTGGAATATGCTGGTCAGTTAATGCCATCGCGGTGGCGGGTGCGAATGTTTACGTTGGGGGTTCAACCACATCCATTGCCCAATGGGATGGTACAAAATGGTACTTGATTGACGGATTGTCCAACAGTTCCAGTTGCAGGGAGATTGTGGTTGCCGGGGCAGATGTGTTTGTGGGGGGAACCTTTACCGATGCTGGCGGGGTTCCTGACACTGCTTATATTGCTCGCCTGGATTCAGATGAACTTCATCCCATTTGGAATGAGCTGAGGGGCGCGCTGAACAGCTACGTCAAGGCCATCGCCGTGGTGGGTTCAAATGTGTATGTGGGCGGCAACTTCACTGACGTGGGTGGGATTCCCAATATTGATTACATTGCCCGTTGGGACGGTGATTCCTGGAATTCCCTGGGAGGAATTACGACGCTGAATGGCGCTGTTTATGCCATCGCTGTGGCGGGGGCGAACGTGTATGTGGGCGGCAATTTTACCAATGCCGGCGGAGTCATCATGGCTGACTATATTGCCCGCTGGGATGGATCAGCATGGCACTCCCTGGGAGCCTAGCCCGAATGGCTCGGTATCAGCCATCGCTATCGCTGGACCGAATGTCTATGTGGGCGGCGCCTTCACTACCATCTCTGCGCTCGGAGGATCAACCTACCATATCGCCCGCTGGAATGGGACAACCTGGTACAAGTTGGGGGGAAGCACCGCCCTCAACTCCACTGTCAATGCGATCGAGGTGGCAGGGCAAAACGTGTACGTGGGTGGGATGTTTACCGATGCTGGCGGTGACCCTAATGCCAATTATATCGCCCGCTGGGATGGCAGCTCCTGGCACGCCTTAGGGGAGGGGCTGGATTCTACTGTCCAGGCTATCGCCGTGGCAGGACCGAACGTATATGTGGGAGGCAACTTCTCCTTTTCAGTGGGTTGGAAATGCTAAACCATATCGCTGTGTGGAATGGCTCAAGCTGGTACCAGCTGGGAGATAATGGCCTGAACGACTATGTCAGCGACATCGCCATAGCAGGAACAAGAATATATGCGGGTGGCGCCTTCACCAGCCCCAATCATATTGCTTCCTATTACACTCTTCAAATATTTACCCACTCCTGGTCCTCCCTGGGGAGCGGCTTAAACAACTACGTAAGTGCCATCGCCGTGCCCGGGCACGTCGTGTATGCCGGTGGGAACTTTACCAATGCAGGAGGGAATACCAACGCAGACCGCATTGCCCAATGGGGTCAATGGCTGTACCCGGATTATCTACCCATTGTCATACGTTAAATAAATCTTCACTTCTATTTGAATGATCGACACAGTCCGATCACTTTTATTAGAACCAACGCTGGTACTCTTCTATGCTGCAAGACATTAATACTTTTCAGCCTCCCGCTGCCCTTCCGCATGGGGAGGGTGAATTGCTACCTGATCCAGGGTGCGGAAGGTTATGTCTTGATCGATACTGGAAGCGTGAATGCACGCACACAGCTTACCGGCGAGCTGGAAAAGGCCGGCTGCCATCCCGGTTCCCTGAAGCTCATTCTTCTCACCCATGGCGACTTCGACCATACAGGCAATGCTGCCTACCTGCTTTCCACCTTTGGAACCCGGATCGCCATGCATCCTTACGATGCCGGCATGGTTGAACGCGGGGACATGTTTGCCAACCGGAAGAAACCGAATTTCCTGATCACAGCCATGATCCCGCTGTTTACCGGCTTCAGGAAATCTGAGCGCTTCACACCTGATATCCTGCTTGAGGATGGGTACGACCTGTCGCAATATGGACTGAAAGCGAAAGTTCTCAGCCTGCCCGGTCACTCCAGGGGGTCGATCGGCATCCTGACCGAAGAAGGTGAATTATTCTGTGGGGATCTTTTCGAGAATACTAAACAACCGGTTCTGAATTCCCTGATCGATGATCCTGAAGCCGCGCATGCCAGCCTGGAAAGACTCAGAACCTTGGGAATCAAATTGGTCTATCCGGGGCACGGCCAGCCATTCGCATGGGAGCAGCTCTGAGCTCGGGATTTCGGTCAAAATTTCCTTAGAATAATTATCGTGGTCAGCCATGTTCAGAAACCGCATCTGCTTGACTCCCCGTCATTCGCTTGTATAATCGATAAAGAACAGATTTCAATGTTGAAGTCATAATCCCAATTTCTACTACAGGGGATATTGACCTAAGTCTCATGCTCCTGACCGTCGTAAAGAAGGGGGAGCTTTACCAGAATAATGACAAATCCAACCATCGACCTCAAACGGGATAGTGAGCGGCGCTTCAGCCACCTTTTCAAGCACCTTCCGGTCTGCATCATTGTTACTGACCTGACCGTAACCCCGGAGATCATTTTAGAAGTCAACCACCGCACCGAACTGGTCTACGGCTACACTGAGTTTGAGTTAGTGAGAAATCCAATTACCAACCTGGTACCCGAAGAGTCTCGGGCATTTGTCCAGAATATCATACGTGCGCGTAAAGCAGGGAGAAACTGTAACGACTGAGACCACCAACCAACGCCGCGATTGTTCGATTTTTCCTGTGCGGATTATTTCCACACTCGATCCAATCAATCGTGATCGCATGATCACCGCCGTGGAAGATATCACCTCTGAAAAACAGCGCCGCAGTGAAACGGAAGCCATCGAGGCTGAACGCCTGCGCATCGCACACGAAATCCACGATGGTGTGGCGCAAAGCTTAGCCGGGCTGCGATTCAAATTAGCTCTCTGGCAGCACATGGCAGCAGATGCTCCACCTGCCATGCGCCAGGCTCTGGATGAAATGCAGGATATCCTGAATGCCGCCATCATTGACTTGCGCCGAGCCATCTTTGACCTGCGACCGGTGGACCTGGAGACAATGGGCTTCTTCCCGGCGTTAAATCAGCTGGTATGTGGCTTTGGTGATCAAACTGAGGTGTGCGCTGCACTGGAAATCTCCGAGCCGCCTCCCACCCTGCCCGCGGTATATGAGTTGCCTCTGTTCCGCATCATCCAGGAAAGCCTGAATAACATTGCACAGCACGCCCAGGCGAGCTCGGCGTTGGCGCGCCTATCGGTAGATGCAGCCGGCTGGATCGTGGTTTCGCTGCGCGATAATGGTTGCGGGTTCGACCCGAGCCAGATTGGCTCTAAAAATATGGTTGGTCATTTCGGTCTGCGCCAGATGCGCGAGCGCCTCCTGGACCTGGGTGGTACTCTCGAAATCCACAGCGAGGCAGGGCTCGGCACGGAACTGCTCATCACCTTACCTCCGATTACCAGATAATTGACATGCAGTCGATCAGGATTCTTATCGCCGATGACCACACCCTGGTGCGCCAGGGCTTAAGACAGCTGTGCGAGGGGTTAGGAGGCTTCACGGTGGTAGCAGAGGCCGAAAACGGCGCCTCGGCGGTGGAGTTGGCGCGGACGCTTCAGCCAGATGTGATCCTGATGGATATTGTCATGCCCGATTTAGACGGCGTGCAGGCCATTCACAAGATCATACGCGCGACCCCCACCGCCCGCATCATCGCCCTGACCATGTATCGCCAGGAACAATACATGCTGGACGCCATCCGGGGTGGCGCGCGCGGCTTTTTGCTTAAAACCGTGGATGCCCGTGATCTGATCGCAGCCATCGAGGCCGTGTACCGGGGCGAATACCTGATCGATCCGATCATTGCTGCCCGCGTGTTAAGCGAAATCCACCAGACCATGCCGGAAATATCACCCATCGATCCGCTGACTGAAGGTGAGATGGCTGTTCTGCGGCTGGTAGCCCGCGGTGAAGAAAATGAACAAATTGCACAGGAATTGAATTATTCAATATATACTGTCGCCAACCGCTTGCGCACCATCTTCGAGAAACTGAATGTAACCAACCGCACTCAGGCTGCATTGTATGCTCTGCGCCAGGGTTGGATTACGCTGGATAAACCGCCTGATTAAGCACGGATCGACTGCCAGCCTGTAACTTTCCTCCTTTACAAATTCTTGTAAGTGAATAGTCCTTTTAAGGGATTAGTTTATGTCTATCGGTGGCAGGTGGATGGATATAAGATACGTACACTATTAACTCACATGTACACTGTCCGTCTGATCCCCACGGGGTGCAGACAAGTAAAAATTTTTAGACTTATGGAGGATCTTTAAATGTCGTCAACTCGAAATCGAATTTATAACTGGGGGCTCGTAGTAGTACTTGCCGCTGCATTTATTTTATCCGCTGGTTTTCTCACCGGACGGGTTTCAGGACAAGCACACGCTTACGGTAATTTGACCGTCTTTTCAGCTGAAGGTAGAATAGCCAATTTCTGGCAGTCGATGGCCTTGCGTATTGCACCCTTCAAGTACAATAGCAAGCCCATGCTGCCCCTGGCTCTGCGCATTGCACCATTCAAGTACCAGAGCAAGCCTATGCTGCCCCTGGCACTGCGCATTGCACCCTTCAAATACCAGAGCAAACCAATGCTGCCCCTGGCACTGCGCATTGCACCCTTCAAATACCAGAGCAAACCAATGCTGCCCCTGGCACTGCGCATTGCACCATTCAAATACCAGAGCAAGCCTATGCTGCCCCTGGCACTGCGCATTGCACCATTCAAATACCAGAGCAAACCAATGCTGCCCCTGATTTGACCACTTGGCAACCCGAAGATTTCATGGTCAATTTACAGGTCAGGTATAGAATAGGATCTGATAGGAAATGTTTAGATAAATGACTTTTTGTAATTCGTAAGTTAGAACTCAATAGGGAGCGCCAGTATATGAGACGCTCCCTATTTTCGTTGTATCGAGCTAGCGAAGGATGGAGATTTTTTTCATTTTCTTCGTTATTTCAGTGATCAGCTTAAAGTTCTCCACCATGTTGTCCCCATGATCATGGTTGAATTCATCTGCATCGTTCAGGGCAGCCTGGTTTCCCTGCAGCGTTTTGGTGACCGTGCTGAACAGGCTGGCAAGGTCTACTTCGGAGGCTGGCATTTCAATCCCCTTATTTCATCGAGTCTGGCAGAACGGGTATCTCGAGCAGCGTGCCAACACGAACTTTATTCGGATTGGCACCGATGGCATCCTTGTTCGCTTCGTAAATCAATCTCCAATAGGGCTCGGTGGCATGCCCGTAATACTGCAGCGCCAGGTGGCTGAGCATCTCTTTCGAAGTGAGCTTATGGGTGGCCAGGATTATTTGTCTTTCGCCAGGTTCAAAAAAACGTCCTCCAGGCTGGCCTCACCCGGTTGGACCGACTGGACTGTCCCCCTGGCTCCTTCCACCAGAAGCCTTAATTCTACCTCTTCCAGTTCATCGACCACAATTACTCTTAAGTGATCGCCTGCTAACCCGGCACGCTGAATCCCTGGATCGGATTCCAGTGCAGCCAGTGCTGGCAGGAGCGGTGCGCAGTAGATTTCAAATACCTTTCCGGGGACGAACTGATTTTTTAATGCCTGGGGTGTATCCATCGCCAGCAGCCTGCCACCCCGCATCATGCCTACCCGGTGGCAGTATTCCGCTTCGTCCATGTAGTGGGTGGTCACCATGATCGTCACGCCCTGGGCTGAGAGATCGTAAATCAGGTCCCAAAAATCGCGGCGTGCGTTGGGGTCCACCCCCGAAGTCGGCTCATCCAGGAACAGCAGTCTGGGGCTGTGCACCAATGCGATTCCGAGCGCCAGGCGCTGCCGCCATCCGGCGGAGAGCTCGCGTGTCAGCGTCTTTTCGCTGCTCACTAATCCGACATGTTCGATTGTCGACAGGATTCTGGCTTTATCCGTGATTCCGTAAACGCCGCCGTAAAAGTGCATGTTCTCCCACACGGTCAGGTCATCGTAAATCGCAAATTTCTGCGACATGTAGCCGCACCTGGAACGGATTTCCTCGGTCTGGCTGGCGGCGTCGTATCCTAATACCGTCGCTCTGCCCTCGTCGGGTCGCAGCAGACCCAGCAGCATGCGGATAGTGGTAGTTTTACCGCAGCCGTTAGGACCCAGGTAGCCAACGATTTCACCGGCATGAATGTCGAATGTCACATGGTCGACCGCCACGAAGTCGCCGAACCGGCGGGTGAGATTTTCGGCTTGAATGGCGGGCGAATCCATCTCAATTCTCCTGGTTGGCTAATGCGATGAACACATCTTCAAGTGTGGGAGGTATGGCTCGCGCATCGATGAACAATCCTGCGCTCTGTTTCACTGCTTCACGCAGGCGGTCAATAATCGCTGGCGTTGCGGATTCTTTCATACGCAAATGCAGCCGGTCACCGAATGAGTGGACATCCGCCACATCCGGATCGCTGATAGCGATCTTTTTCAACAGCGCCAGGGGCTCACCGCGCAGCTCGACGATTTTCTGGTCCAGGCTCTGGCGCAGCTGACCGGGGGTACCCTCGCTGATCATCTTTCCCATTCTCAGAAAGCCGATCCGGTGGCAGCGAGCAGCCTCATCCATGTAGGGGGTGGAAATGAGCACGCATACACCCCTATCGGTTTGCGGGTTGGAAACCAGGCGGATGATGAGTTGCCAGAAATCCTGGCGCGTGACGGGATCAACACCTGTGGTAGGCTCGTCCAACAGCAGCACCCGCGGCCGGGTGACCAGGGCAGAGGCCAGGCCCAGTTTTTGTTTCATCCCGCCTGAAAGCTGCCCCGCTCGACGGTTTACAAATTCTACCAATCCGACGAATTCGAGGATTTCCATGCACAATGGGCGCCACTGGCTGGCGGACAACCCGCGCAGCTCGGCAAAAAAACGGATGTTTTCCAGAACTGTCAGGTCTTCATACAGAGAGAAGCGCTGTGATAAATAGCCGATATTTGCTCGCGCCAGCTCAGTCTGATTGATCATATCCAGACCGGCGATGATTATTCGAGTTGGATGCACAGTGGATGGTGTGGGCAGGTATGCGCCGCACAGCATGCGCAGGGTGGTGGTCTTTCCAGCCCCATCTGGCCCAACCAATCCATATATTTCTCCCGCCGCGATGCGCAGGTTAACGTCGTCGACTGCCAGCCTGTCTTTGAACTGGCGCTGAAGGTGTTCGGCTTCTACCAGGAATTCCATAGGTTTAATCATTAATTATTCGAAATTGACGTCAGCGGGCATACCAGGCTTGAGTGAGCCTTCGGGATTTTCGATGCTCAGCTCGATGGCGAAGACGGTGTTTCTGCGTCCTTCCTCAGTCTGGACATTGCGCGGGGTGAATTCCGCCTGGTCGGCGATGTGCGTCACAACCGCCTGGAATTCTTGCCCGGGAAATGAATCGACCGTCACCCGGGCAGTCTGGCCCAGGCTGATCTGACCGTAAGAAGATTTCGGACAGGTATACAGTGATCAGCAGCTTTGCAAGGCCTCCGACCGTGATCACCGGCGCGCCCATTTGCACCACTTCGCCGGCTTCAACGTTCCTTCCCAGCACCACGCCATCGATGGGCGAGTGGACCGTCAGTTTACCGATCTGCACGTCGATCAAATCCAGCTCTGCCTGAGCCTGGGCCACGGCGGATTCGGCGGCGTCCAGGCGCGCCTGGGCTGCCTGCACTGCCACGTTGGCCGAATCCACTGCTGCTTCTGCCTGCCTGGTGGCGGCATCGATGGCAGCCAGGCGGGCTTCCAGGATGGCGACATCCTGCGGGTCTGGACCATCTTGTAGCCTAGACAGATCATCTTCAGCTTTGCGCAGCCGTGATTTCGCTGCCTCCAGGGAGGCTGCCAGCTCGATGCGGCGCACCGCGCTGTCATACTCGCTCTGGGCATTATCCAGCGCCTCTTTCAGCTCTTCACGCCGGTCATCACTTTCCGGGTAAAAGCGGAACGGCTCGAAGGCTGCCCTGGCGTCATCCAGCAGCTCCTTGGTCAGCGAGATGCCTTCTGTGGGGGTCAGGTCGCTCTGCAGCGAAGAGACCGTGTAGTTGTCCAGCATATACACCGCATCGCGCACCAGGCGGTTGGCGAGAGCAACGTTGCGGGCTGCTTCCCCCCGCATGGCGGGGGCATTGATATTCAGGTCATCCAGCGATTTCAGCACCGGCAGGCGCTCGGCCTCGGCGGTGGCCTGGGCGGCTTCCAGGTTTACCTGGGCGGATACCAGGGCTGATTTCAGCGCTGGCCAGGCCGCTTTCGGCGATCGTCTGGTTGGCCCGGGCGGATTCCAGGGCTGCGGAGGCGCGCTGGCGCTGCCCCTGTAATAACTCGTCGTCCAGCCGGAAAAGCGCCTGGCCTACTTTTACCTGCTGGCCTTTATCAACCAGCACTTCCACTACCTTGCCCGAGAGCTCCGGCGCCAGGTCGACAGTAACTGCTTCGACCGTGCCGGAGGCTTCCAGCCGGGAGGCGTTGGCCGCACTACGGCTGGAGACCAGGTACCAGGCTGCTGCACCGATGACCACCAGCAGGACGATGGGGATGATGATTCGCCGGCGAGATTTTAAGTCATGCATCGCAACCTCCGTTAAAGATAAAGAACTTAATCAGTCCAGGCGCTTGCGGAAGCGCTTGGCTGCTGCACCCATAATCAGTACGCCGAACAGTGTCATGGCGATGACTTCGTTCAGGATGCTTTCGATGCCCACGCCTTTGAGCAGCAGCACGCGGATAATTTCCATATAATAGCGCAGTGGTATGAATAACGAAATCCACTGCAAGATCTTCGGCATATTCTGGATAGGGAAGAAGAAGCCCGAGAGGAAGATGGCTGGCAGCAGGGTCAGCCACACAGTCAGCATGGCCTCCTGCTGGGTGTTGGCGACAGTCGAGGCAAACAGCCCGATGCCCAGGCCTGAGAACAGGAACAGGGTGGACAGCAGCCCGATCAAAAGCAGCGAACCGCGCACCGGCACGCCGAACCAGAAATGACCGATGGCGATGACCTCGAAGGCGTCGAACAGGCTTAGGATCACGTAGGGTGTGATCTTGCCCACCACCAGCTCCATCGGGCGGATGGGCGTGACGATCAGCTGCTCGATCGTGCCGCGCTCGCGCTCGCGTACCACTGCCGAAGCAGTCAGGATGGCCGTGATGGCATACAGAATCATGCCGATCACACCCGGGATCATGAAATAGGCGGAAACCAGGTCGGGGTTGTACCAGACGGTGGTGCGCATTTCCAGGGGCGGCTGCAACCTGAGATTCAAGCCGCTGGTGCCAAGTTTCTCGATTAACAGGGCGGTGGCGTGCTGTTGGGCGATCAGCTGCGCAGCTGACAGGGCAGTGGTCGCCATGGTTGGGTCGGAGCCATCCAGGATGAAGGCCACCTGCGCCTGGCCTGCATTCAGCTGGGAAGCATAATCGGGCGGAATGATGATCCCCACGCTGGCCTGGCCTTTTTCGATCAGCTGGCGCAGCTCGCTGTCCGAAGCGGCGGAGTATTTCAGGGCGAAATAATCGGCCGCCCGGTAAGCGTCCAGCAGGTCGCGGCTTTCGGCACTCAGGCTCTGGTCGTAGATCACCATCGGCACGTCGCGCACATCATTGGTCGCCGCGTAGCCCAGCAGGAACAACTGCATGATCGGCAGGATCACGATCAGGATCACCATGCGCCGGTCGCGGAACAGCTGGATAAATTCCTTGCGGATAATGGATATCAGTCGAGCTTGCATGGCTACTCCGGTTTTAATATACCGTGCAGGAAGACGTCCATGTATGGTTCGATGGAATTCAGGTTGGGCGAGGGTGGTCCATCGGAGAGAAACACGGCTTCGGTCAGGAAGAAAGCGAAGAACATGCTCAAGAAGGAGAGCAAAATCACCTGGGGAGGCAGGTCGCGCAGCTGTCCCTGCGGGCGGTAGAAGCGCCGCAGCAGCGGGATAAATTGGGGAAAAACGGTGTGAAACAGGCGCCCTGCATGCGCGCCCTTGAATTCGCTCAGCTCGATAAAAGCCAGCTTGAGGAAGTCCGGGCGCCGTCCCAGCTCGGCTACCACGGCCCGGGCCGCATTGCGGGCGAAGTCTTCCACCGAATTGCCGGCAGTGACCTGCAGGATAGCCAGCACCTGGTGGTAGGGGTGCTTTTCGATCAGCACCTGGTCGAAGATCTGCTCTTTGCTCTCGAAATGGTTGTAGATGCTGCCCAGTGCTACGCCGGCACCTCGGGCGATCTGGCGCATGGAAGTGGCATGGTAGCCCTGCTCGACGAACAGGCGGTAGGCCGCTTCGAGGATGGCCTGCCGGGTGCGCTCGCCTTTGGACTGGATTTCGGGCATGATTTTAATCCGAATGAATACTTAAACGAACGTTCGTTCATATTGTAACATAATTGAGCCCCACAGTGACAGTCACTTCTGAGGTGATGCATCCCGCTCACTTGCGGGACTGTCACTGGGGGCTGTCACCTGTTATAAGCAGGGTGTCCGGAAAGGGGAATTATTCCTGGTTGAACGGGATACCGCTCGCATAGTGGGTAGATGAAGCAGAAATCGCTCTGGCCTGGCAGGATTTCATCTCCCACTGGCTTTCATATACACGCCTTCCACACACAACTGTGATTTGAGAACGTGCTGTATCACTGACCTGGCGTCACGGTCTGCGAGCGTATGATGCGGTTCATCTGGCAAGCGCCATGATCTGGAAGGATATGACAGGGGATGAAGTAACCTTTGCCTGTTATGATCAGAATCTGGTGGCAGCTGCCCGGGAGAGGGGTTGCGGATCTGGTCGGACTGATCAGGCTCGATCGTGCTCTGCAAAACCGAAATAGGTCGACGAGACTTCGCAATTGTTGTACGTTGTAGGATTATTAGAACCAGCAGTTCTATTATTCACTAGTTCCTAAGGATTATTCCTCAATGTTCACGTAAATCTGTGATACACTTAAACACGTGTGATTAAAATGGAAAGACAGAACATCACCCTTTCTATCCCCAAAAATATCCTGCAAAAAGTAAAACTCCTGGCTGTCAAGCAGGGAACTTCGGTTTCGACTTTGATGACGCGGCTATTAGAGGATATCGTTTCGGAAGAAGAAGGCTATAAAGCGGCTCTGGTAAGGCACCAAAAATTGATCAAGAAGGGTTTTGACCTTGGTACTCAGGGTCGCACTCCATGTTCGCGGGACGATCTGCATGCCAGGTAATAACGCTTACCAGTTCGTCGATTCGAACATCGTGGTATATGCACACGACCTCTCGGCCGGCGATAAAAACCGCAAGGCCCGGGAATTGATCGAATCGCTGTGGGAATCGAGAACAGGGTGTTTGAGTTTGCAGGTTCTGCAGGAGTTCTATGTCACTGTCACTCAGAAGGTGCCGATCCCGTTGGAACCCACCAATGCATCCACGATCATCAATGACCTGTTGTTTTGGCGTGTCCATGAACCGCGCTCGAAAGATGTGATAGAAGCCATTTCCATCCAGCAGCGCTATCAGATCTCGTTTTGGGACGCCATGATTATTCAGAGCGCAATCCAACTGGGTTGCCAGGTTATCTGGTCGGAAGATTTGAATTCTGAACAGCTGTATGAAGGAATACGATTGGCAAATCCTTTCCACCCTTTATCTGAATGTAATGAGGTAAATCCGTGAGTACTCCAAATTTCATCGTTACCGAATTGAAAACCGAAAGCGGCC
>CAVOSB010000040.1:0-85000 GCA_963698765.1 uncultured Chloroflexia bacterium | reverse complement strand
GGTTAGTTCTCGCAAGAGGACGAAGCTCTGAACCGAAGCCCCGGTGAACGGCGGCCGTAACTATAACGGTCCTAAGGTAGCGAAATTCCTTGTCGGGTAAGTTCCGACCCGCACGAACGGTGTAACAACTAGAGCACTGTCTCGACGAAGGACCCGGTGAAATTGAAATAGGCGTGAAGATGCGTCTTTCCCGCAGCAGGACAAAAAGACCCCGTGGAGCTTTACTGCATCTTGGCATTGAGTTTGGGGATGGTCTGTGTAGGATAGGTGGGAGGCTTTGAAGCTGGGGCGCTAGCCTCGGTGGAGCCAACGGTGAAATACCACCCTGATTATGTCTAGACCCTAACTCCACACCGTTAACCGGGTGGAGGACCGTGCCAGGTGGGCAGTTTGACTGGGGCGGTCGCCTCCTAAAATGTAACGGAGGCGCCCAAAGGTTCCCTCAGGTTGAATGGAAACCAACCGTAGAGTGTAAAGGCAGAAGGGAGCTTGACTGCAAGACCAACGCGTCGAGCAGATACGAAAGTAGGGCTTAGTGATCCCACGGTACCGAGTGGAAGGGCCGTGGCTCAACGGATAAAAGCTACCCCGGGGATAACAGGCTGGTGAAGTCCAAGAGTTCACATCGACGACTTCGCTCGGCACCTCGATGTCGGCTCATCGCATCCTGGGGCTGGATAAGGTCCCAAGGGTCGGGCTGTTCGCCCGTTAAAGCGGTACGCGAGCTGGGTTCAGACCGTCGTGAGACAGGTCGGTCTCTATCCGCTGTGGGCGCAAGGGACTTGAGAGGATCTGCCCCTAGTACGAGAGGACCGGGGTGGACGGACCGCTAGTGTGCCAGTTGTCGTGCCAACGGCATCGCTGGGTAGCTAGGTCCGGCAAAGATAACCGCTGAAAGCATCTAAGTGGGAAACTTGCCTCAAGATGAGGTCCCTCATCCTTTATGGAGTAAGACCGCAGGAAGACTACCTGCTTGATAGGCGGCAGGTGTAAGCGCAGCAATGCGTTCAGCTAAGCCGTACTAATGGTCGAGGGCTTAACCTGTGGTGCGGAGAACTCGGAATTTCTCAAAAAAGTCAACCAGTCAATTTGTTACTCAGGTAACCAGGTAAAAAACCTGATTACCAGATTACTCGATTGACTGAGTGCCTTATCACTATTCAACTGGTATCCTTAACATCGTAAAATTGTCTCTTGGTGATTGGAGCGACGGAGGTACACCCGGTAACATCCCGAACCCGGTAGTTAAGCCCGTTAGCGCCGATGGTACTTGGGGGGCGACCCTCTGGGAGAGTAGGTCATTGCCAAGAGACTTTTTTTATTTAATTCCGCCACTTCATTTCCTCAAATTACATTGCATGAAATTATATACCCGTTACAAGTACTGCACTCCCGGCCAGCAGTGGTGAGTGCCGGTGATGATTTATCGAGATTTCCTCCTAAAATCGGATCTTTCCCCTTGACTTACAAAACCGTAAGGTGTAAACTCCTTGCAATTAATTTTGTTTATCTGATGGTGTGTGGAGGGGATATCAGCCGAGGAGGAGCAAGATGAACACGCCGAATACCGGTCCCGAGAGAAGTGGCAAACGAACCTGGCATGCTCCCAAAGGTTTTATATTAAGAGGCTCAGTGACCCAGATGCCACCCCAACCTCCCGGAATCAAGCCGTACGCACCTGTTGAAGACTTGTTGAGTGATGCAGCACACATATCCGATTGGGATCCACACGGTCCAAGTTAAATTTATAGAACAGCCGGAAAGAAAGACAGCAACCTCGATACAAAATCGATAACATGCAAGCAGGTTGTATTTCGAGCTGCAATCCCGCTCACTCGCAAGGAAATTCGATACCCGATAGGGGGATTTTTTCCCAATTCGACTGCCTGAGTTGAATTGGGCTGCTCATCTGCGCCTCTTGAAAAGGCTCACGATCCCGAGCCACCAGCGGTAAGGGTAGTAAAGGGGAAGCGACCACGGCACCTTGATCTTATATCGATGCCGCATGTACTCCAACGACGGGAAAATCAATTGCAGGGTATAGCGAGTCTTATTGCGCCAGCCCGGGATATTCTGAAAGTCGCTCAAGAAATGCCTGCCAGACGGCAATCGCTCGCCAGACAGGCTGTCAAAGACGCGCTGCTCTTCCTCCGAGACGGGTGTGATCTGCAGGGCCTGCAGAACCTCACCGGGTACGATCGCATGCCAGCCGCTGGCCAGCCTATTTAGGACCTCCCGCAGGGGTAAAACCAGGCGGAATTCTTTAGCCTTTTCCAGCACCAGCCCCCAGTCCAGCCGGTCTTGAAAGCGAAACAGCAGCTCGGCGATGTCATTCGACCACAGCAGCTCGTCGCCCCGGTGGTGCAGGGCCAGGTGGCCGCACAGGTAGATCAAATTGCTCTCTGGCCTCAGGTTGCGGATCGCCACACCGGAAAGCCTGAACTCCACACATTGGCTCCAGAACCATTCCATGTCCAGGCGCTGCTGGTAGAAGGGGGAGTCGAAGGGGCTCCAGTGCAGGTCGACATTCATGCGGTCATTGGCCCTGAATAAGATGATCTCGTTCTCGAATTCCAGGTCGGTGTGGGCGTGCTCCGGCACGTTGTAGCGCAGGTAGCCCAGTGCCTCCGCCAGCGGCAGGGCTTTCTGCAGGTCTTCCGGGTGCAGCAGCAGGTCGAGGTCTGCGCGAAGGGCGGGCGGCCACATCTCCATACACCGGCACGGCCAGCGCCAGTCCTTTCAACAGCAGGCTTTCGATCCCCTGCTGTGAGAAGGCCATCAGCAGCTTCTTCAGGGCTTCCGCCTGCCGCAGGTTGCGCTGCGCGGTCTCCAGGTAGGCGGCGTGCAGGGTCTCTTCGATCTCGCCGGGCAGGATGCCGCTGCCTTTCAGGCTGCTGTACAGGGTCGGGGCCACGTAGCGGCTGGAGGCATAAGCCACGGCGGCCATCCAGTCCAGGCTTTCCGACTTGCTGCGCGTCGCTTCCAGGTCGGGCGGGTGGCGCTTCGAATTCAGGCACAGGCGCAGGAATTCGTGCAGAGCTGGATCGCCTGGTAGAGAAGGATTTGCATCAATCATCCATGTGATTATAACCGTTGAGCCTGCCAGGTCGGAGCTGGCGGTCTGTTCATATCCGACAAGCCGTATCAGGTTTGTGAATATTTTCCCAATGAAAAATGAGAGTTTTGGGGAAATCTCAAAAAAAGCCGAAAACCATCTTGCTTTTTTTTTGAACCTACGGTAAACTATACCGCTAAGGTCATATAAGAGCATTTACATCCAAAATCTTATTGATAATGTGACTGAGGAGGAAACTATGGATACGAAGACCAAACGCTCTTGGAACACCCCGCAGGCGTATATACTGCGCGGTGCTCAAGCAGCGATTGATTCGAAAATCCCTGTTCCAGGCGGAGTGGAAACAACAAAACTGTCAGGAATTCAAAGAAGAAGTTGTTTGGCATGAAGGACAAGCTACACAACCGAGTTAGATGCTTCTAAATTGAAGAAGAGTTTTGAGAATACTGTATGAGGTTAATTCTTCTTGGTTAATAAAATGATAAACCTATAGTATTAGGAATGGGTTTATTGAGTTCTACCGGTTAACATAATCATAGAACCATCTGCTTAAAATCTTATACTATACGCCCTGTCTAGAAAGAACGGCTAGACAGCCCCAAAATATGCCTATTTGGGGCAATTATAGCAAAAGACAAAAAAACTGGCGGTCATCAACCCGCCAGTTTTCGCATATTGTGGGCAATGCACACCAAACCCCACTCGGTTTTGACCTTCTCCAACCCCCTCAAGTTGAACCTGCGGAAGCGCATATTGTGTTTGATCTGGCCGAAGACGGATTCGACTTCGACATTACGCTGTATGCGGAGAACCTTGCCCTGCTCGGAAAGCAGGTTGTTCTTGGCTTGCTCCCGATAGCGACGCAAGCGGAAGCTCACCCGCATCTGACGATTGCCCTTGGCACGGGTGCATTCAGGTTTGAGGGGACAGGTATTGCAGGTGGAAGCCTCGTAATGGCGGAGTTCAGTCCAGTAGCCATTCTCGGTTCTTTCACGGCGAGTACCTCGATAGGTCAGGCGCTGATTGGCTGGGCAGATGAAGTCGTATCGGTTTCAGCATCATAGGGGAAATTCTCAGAGCGGAAGATGGCTTTGCGGATCAGTTCGGGTTTGCGATGTTTTTGCTGTTCTCGGTGAAAGGTGTTGTATTTGACATAATTGCCCAGCTGATGCTCTTCAAAATAGGCGTAGTTCTCTTCGCTGCCATAGCCAGCATCAGCTGAGATATTCTGGGGCAAACAGCGGGGTTGATGATCTTCCTGCTGGGGCAGGATCTCTGGCTTGCGCCTGGCGATGGCGCTCAAGTTGGCCTTGACCCCTTCCAGGTGAGGGATCAGGCAAGCGGTGTCGCCAGCTCGCTGGTGCAGGCTGAAGCCGACCACAAACTGCCCTTCTGTCCCGTTCTGCACATTGTAGGCTGGCTTGGGCAGCGGCTTCTCCGCTCCCCGATCTTCCTTCATGCGGAAGAAGGTGGCATCTTCATCCGTCTTCGAGTAGCTGCTGCGTCCAGCCAGCTTGCGTTCCTGTTCTTCATAGCGCTTCTGCCGGGGCAGGTAGTCCTTCTCCATCACCTTGACCGCCTTGGCCAGCTTCTTGTCTTCTGGCTTCTCTTTCAGCCGCTGGTTCAGTTCGGCGATCTTCTTCTCCAGTTTCTCGGCATCGATCTCGCCACCACCACCCAGCTCTTCCAGATCCTTGTCTCCATAGGCCTCGTTCTCGGCTTCATTGACCGCCTCAATCTCTTTCAGCAACTCCTTCACCTTCTCCCTCAGCCGCTGCTGGTATTTCGCCCGGCTCTTCGCCCACACCACCTTGTGCCGGTTGGCGTTCGCTTCCACCTTGCTCCCATCCACAAAGTAGTTCTCCAGCTTCACATACCCTTCTTCCACCAGCAGCTCCAGCACCGATGTGAACACTTCTTCGATCACCCCTTTCATCTTCTCCCCTCGAAACGCATTGATCGTCCGAAAGTCCGGCCGGTTCCCCCCGCTCAGCCACATGAAGTTCACATTCTCCCGCAATCCCTTGGCGATCTGCCGCGATGAGTAGATCCGCTGGGTATAGGCATACACCAAGACCTTCAACATCATCCGCGGATGGTAGCTGCTTGTACCGCCTCCCTTGTACTTCCTCAGCAGCGGTTCCAAATCGATTTGCTCCACTGCCCGGTTCACCACCCGTACCTGGTGTCCGGCGGGATCAGTTCGTCCCAACTCGGTGGGATCAGGCTCGCCTGGCCTGCGTATACGGCTTGAATGTCGGTTTGGCTGGTTTTCGTCTCATACCCCCTATTGAATCACAGTTTCTTTAAACGCGAAAGGGGCTGCCCTTCTTTTTGGACAGGGCGTATAGTATAAATAATAGGTAGGTCTTGACGGAAAAATCAAGAAGAAACGGATTGATGTTTAGCAGCCACAAATGCTAACCACATAGCGCTGGAATATTTAATTTCCGGTTGTTTATCTTTAGGTTTTTGTCCCTGAAACTGATAAAGTTCTTCTAGCAAATCGTCAGGATTTACATACCCGGCAGAGAGAATTGCATCACGGCGCTTTTTCAAATTATCCACCATTAAGCTAAATCCCTTTTCCCTGTTTGCTTTCATTCCTTGTAACCAGGCCGGGTCGGTTTTCTTTTTCTTCCATTGGATGTCCTGAGGTAGGATGCCGTTTACCGCGCGTCGAAATATATAACGTTTCCACCCATCCTTGAAATAAAGCCAGGAAGGTATATTCAGACAATATTCAATAATGCGCCTGTCCGTGAGCGGATATCGGTACTCGATGTTGTTGACCGCACCAATTATTGCCCACGATTTCATCCTTTCGGTCAGATGACCGTTGTTGATCAAATCGATCTGGTTGCGGTGAACGCCTGGCCGTTCCCGTAAGTATGGTTTTTTAAGCGGACTAATGGATTGTAATTTCGAAGCGAAGGCTGGCTGTAGGCTTCTGGGCAATGGCAGATGTGAATTTCTTTTCAAAGTATTTGGTCGAAGGAGAGACAACATTAGATCTGGTATTAATGGCATAAGTACGGAAGCACGTATTCCATCCCAGATATTCCACTCTTGCAGACGGGCGCGCAGATATATCTCACGGGTCAGAGTAGTCCAACGAAAACAGCGAAATAAGTCAGCAAAGTAACCGCGACCATTGAAAGCCGGGATTTCATCCCCTCCCCAACCAGAAAGCAGAACGCGCATGCCCAGACCAGCAGCTTCGCGGCAGACGATGCGCTCATGAAACGAGGTTTGACTAGGTTGGGTGGTGATATCTTGAGCTTGATCGTCAAGCAGGTATTCTGGAAGAAGGGAAGTATAATGCGCGATCATGCCTTCTTTTTGGCAAATAGTCTCTATTAAGGCGCGTTCGTCAAATAAGGGATATTCTTCCGGTTTTGGAGGCGGTGCCCAGGAAAAAACATGCAGGGGTCTTACCTCTGTAGGAAGAGCACGGGACGCTAGAACAGAAACTGTAGAGGAATCAAGCCCACCACTGAGGTGGAACCCACATGAAAGGCTGAGCGAAGACGGCATTCGACAGACCGCTGCATCAATTCACGAAGTTGATCGATGTACTCCTCTTCCCATTGGTAACGCACTTCGGTGGTTTCACCTGGTGACCAAAAAACCGAACGATGATAATCTCTAGAATTGACTAGTAGGGAATTAGCAGGCGGGAGCTTGAAAACATCCTGATAGAAGGTGAACTCTTTGTGATAGAAACCTGATTCCTCCAGGAAAGCACGTACGTATTGGAGATTTGAAATCCGTAACGACCTCAGATGACCTCAGCAATGCAGCCATGTCGCTTGCGAAGCAGAAAGTATAATTATTATGAAAGAAATAAAAAGGCTTTGCGCCAATGATATCGCGGGCGCAGAAGAGCTGTTGATCTTGTCCGTTCCAGATGGCGAAGGCGTAATCGCCTAATAAATACCGAGTGCAGTCCGAACCCCAGCGCTGATAGGCTTTTAAGATCAATAGGCTGTCAGGAATGGTAGCACTCTCCCCAGTGTGTATCTTCAGTAGCGAGAAGAGCTCTTCCCGGTTATCTATGCGAGCGTCGGCGGTGATCACCATGCCGCTTTCGGAATCCTCATAAGGCAGTCTTTCACTCTTCGATTCGGGGGTGACATGCGTCATCTGGTGACCTAGCGCGAGCGGTCCTTCCTGCCAGGTGTGTGCGCCGTCGCGCCCGTATTGCCTCATGGCATCCATGATTGGATCGAGAGCTTGCGGGGGCAGGGGCTCCCCTGTGCGGTGAAAAATTCCACAAATTGCGCTCATTTAGGTTTTTCCATAAATCTCCGGTTTGGAGTTGGTCTCTTGCTTGTTCTGAGTTAAACACCCTGTACCGAACGGGTTCCTTCATCCCCTGACTTCAGCATTGAACCTCGCGATTTCGGATGTGTACTCAATTACTTGTTTGGATACAACTTCAGGGACTGAGTTTATTGCTCCGCGAAGGTGGCGACGACGGTGAACTGCTCGTGCCCGGGCGTGCCGGTAATGAAATACTCCCCGCAGCGCAGCCAGGCGTGAGCGATCAGCGTGCTGGGATCGCTCTTGCTCACCCCCAGGTATAAAGTGCTTGCCAAACCGCGTTTCCTTAACAACCGCTTGCCGGCCAGCGAACGCGCCAGGCAGTTGCTATCCCAGGGCGTGGCCCAGCGCACCGCGTCTATTGCCCAGGTCACTTTCTCGACCACCTCATTTTTTCCGGCCGGGATGCCCTCTTCAGACTGCGCATTCTGCTGACCT
Source organism: uncultured Chloroflexia bacterium (assembly GCA_963698765.1). Classification (GTDB taxonomy): domain Bacteria; phylum Chloroflexota; class Anaerolineae; order Anaerolineales; family UBA4823; genus CAVOSB01. The sequence continues at coordinate 77,160 of CAVOSB010000040.1, read as the reverse complement.
GCCGTGCGCATTACCCAGCGGAAAGGTAGAAGCAGCACCGCCAGCCGTGAAATGAACAGCCAGGCGGTGGTTTCGACCAGCAGGAACCAGTCCTGCCTGGTCAGGGGTCTGGTCTCAGTTTGTTGCGGGACCAATTTTCACTAACTCATGTTGGAACAGCCAGTTAAGCAGCTCGAGCGTCTCGCGCTGGCATGTCTCTCGGTCGACCTCGAACTCCTCCAGCAGTGCAGCACACAGGTCGGCGACCGAGGTGGGCTGCCCGATGCGCTGCCAGATGGCGCTGGCGATGCTGTCCAGGCCGTAGTACATGCCACGCTCCAGGCTGAACATCACCAGCTCGTCTTCCATCGGTGCGGCCACCATCTCCGGGTCGTGATAAACGATCGTGTCTAAATTGATCGGATTCATACTGTCTACTTGGCTTATATTCATAAATAATTCCCTGAAACTCCGTCTTCGACTGGTTAGTATGTCAGAAAATCTGCTTCGACCAATTTTACCATTTCATCTAACTGCAGCAGGTTTTCAGGGCGCGCGAGCAGGCTGATCCTGGTATTCTTGACGGTGGCAGCCGCCAGCTGCAGGTGAGATGTGCGCCGGTCCAGGCCGTGCAGGAAAAACTCGCGGTAGGTGTTGTGCAGCACCACCTGGAAGCCGGTCATTTTATCGAGCGGCGTGATTTTTGGTTCGCTCCCTTCGCTGGTCAACAGCAGGTAGATGCGGGAAAGCGCAACCGGGCAGTGGGCAAAGCGCTCGCGCTCCGTGCGCTCGAACTTTTCCTCGCCGGGGCGCAGGCGCGGCAGGGTGTCCAGGTCGTGTCCCAGGTGCCGGACGGTGTCCGACCACAGCTTGGTGCGCGGCATGGCTGGCAGGGCGATCGGGAAGCCCTGGCGGTCGAGCACGATGCCGGTCACGTCGTCGGCCAGCATGTAGTAGCCTCGGTTAAGAAAAGCCGACATCAGGGTGCTCTTCCCGATCCCAGAGTGGCCGGTGAACAGTACCGCACCCTGCGGGGTTTCAATGGCGCTGGCGTGCAGCGCCAGGATGCCGCGCTGGTGCAGCAGCACGCCCAGGCAGGTGCCGAACAGGAACAGGCGCACCTCCAAATCCAGACTGCCCGGCGCCGGCTGGATGACGATCTCGTTCCCGTCTTTCACCCAGTAGCTGGCGATGCCCTCCAGCTTGAGAAGGAATTCGCTCTCATTCATCTGGTACAGCTGCGGCTCGCCTGTGAATGTTTCCAGCTGTTCGGGCACTTGGCCCAGGCGCAGGTTGACATCCGGCTGGCCACTGCCTTCCAGCAGCTCCGGGATCTCCCAATCTGATTGAAAAACCAGCCCGTAGGCGCTGTAAATCTTGTCCGGCATCCGGCAGATTATAATCCATAATCAGGACTTATCCGATTTTTAGGCTCAAATTCATCCGGGACGTGTATTTCTCCTGTATAATATAGGGTCTTTGCGCCTGGTTTCCCATCGATTGCCGGGAAATTCATCGACTGGATCGATGAATCAGTACACCTCCTTTTTAATGCGGGCTGTGCGGGATTCCCCGATAAAAAATGGAAGGTCCCGGCGCGTTTGGTTAGCTGGTAATTTGATCATAGTATATCGAGGTAAATGCAATGTATATTTTGGGGATTAATCTGAGTCACGACCGCTCCGCCTGCCTGCTCAAAGACGGGAAGATCGCCTTTGCCGTCGCCGAAGAGCGCCTCGATGGAATTAAGAAATCCACATTGTCAACTGCCGTGCGCAAGCAGGGCATGAGCGGCCGGATTCCACCGCTGCGGGCTATCGACTACTGCCTGCAGGCGGAGGGCATCAGCATCGATGACCTGGACCTGGTCGTCGCCGACCATGCGGTAGAGCCGGTGAATATCGAGAGCCTGAAGACGCTGCTGCCGATCAAAGACAAATCGAAGATCCGCGCCATACCGCACCCCTCACACCACCTGGCGCACGCCTACAGCAGCTACTTCTGCTCGCCTTTCGAGGAGAGCGCGGTGCTGATCATCGATGTGTATGGCAGCGCCACCGGCAACGGCACCGAGGCCGAGAGCGGCTTTCATGCGCAGCGCATCCAAATGGCGCCGGTGTTTAAGAACTTCCAGGCTTTATGGAATGAAAAACACCCCGATGAAAAGGCCTACTACTCACTGACCTACACATACAACTTCGTCACCCTGGCGTTGGGTTTTACCATCGCCAATGAAAAAGTCACCACCGGCAGCATGGTGTCCGAAGCCGGCAAGACCATGGGACTGGCCTCCTACGGCGGACCCCTGGGCGATTCTACCGGTTACATTGTTTTTGGAGAAAAGCATCTCGAGACCGGCGGGTTCACCCGCTGGGCGCTGGATCGCAAGATCGGCAAAGTGGTGGACGGCCAGCTTGTGCCGCGTGTCAAACCGAAACGCTTTAAATTGAATAAATTTCACCGCGACCTGGCTTACACGGTTCAGGCCGAGTTCGAAAACGGTGTCCTGTTCCTGGCGCGCCGACTGTACGAGATCACCGGGTCGAAGAACCTGTGCATCGCAGGCGGCGGCGGCCTGAACTCGATCGTCAACAAGAAGATCCTGGATGAGACCCCCTTCGAGAACATCTTCGTCCAGCCGGCTGCCACCGACGACGGCAATGCCATCGGCTGCGCCCTGTACGGCTGGCACGCACTATCCGGGCAGGAAGACCGCAACCGCATGAACCACGCATTTCTAGGGCGTTCGTACCGGACAGAGATCCCGGCCTTGCTGCAGAAGCACCAGTTGAAGCGGGAACCACTTGCAAAGGCTGAGCTGGTTAAGCGCGCCGCACAGTACCTGGCGGAGGGCAAGATCATGGGCTGGTTCCAGGGCGGCTCTGAATTCGGGCCACGCGCCCTCGGACACCGCAGCATCCTGGCCGACCCGCGCCGGGCCGAGATGAAAGACATCATCAATGAGAAGATCAAGCACCGGGAGAGTTTTCGACCCTATGCCCCCAGCGTGCTGCTGGAGCACTGCCGCGAGTATTTCGATCTCTCCTGTCCCAGCCCATACATGCTGCTGGTAGCGGATGTAATCGAAAGCAAGCGAGACGTGATCCCGGCGGTGGTGCACGTGGACGGCACGGCCCGGGTGCAGACGGTCACTCAAAAGGAGAACGGGATTTTTTATGACCTGGTCCAGGAATTTCAGCGCCTGACCGGGGTGCCGGTTGTTTTTAACACCTCATTCAACGACCAGGGCATGCCGATCGTCGAAACACCCAAGGATGCCCTGGATATGTTCCTCGATTCGCTGCTGGATGTGCTGGTGCTGGAAGATACCATCCTTGACAAGGAAGAAAGCGACACTATTGCAGCCCAGGTCGAGCATTTTGAGCGCAAGGGGAAACCCGAAAAAGCCTTTGAAATTGCGCAGCGCGGGCTCGAGCGTTATCCGCAGGCAGGTCGTTTTTGGGTCCAGCTTGCCAGCTGGCACTTTCAAAAGGAAGAGTTTCTTGAAGCTGCGCAGGCCTGTGAAAGCGTATTACAATCCAACCTGCCGGATGGGTACCAACACCTGCACCGCATCCTGGGAATCAGCTACACGCGGTTGGGTGAATTCGCCAAAGCCGTCCCGGCGCTGCAGCAGGCCGGGGTCCACGATCCCGATAACGAGGCGATCAATTTCAACCTGGCGCGCTGCTACCGGGAATTGAAACAGGTTGACCGGATGAACGAGGAAACGGAAATAGGGACTTCCAAGATGAAGCGCAAGCTGAGAGGCTTTTAGCGCTTATGGGATTTATGGAAGGGAAAATCGAGAATATCCGGAAGCAATTCCCTTATATCCTGCGGGTCTTCAGCCTGATCTGGAGCGTCTCGCGCGGCTGGACACTGGCCTGGCTGGCTTTGTTGGTTGTCCAGGGATTGCTGCCGGTGGCGGTGGTGCAGCTGACGCGCATTGTGGTCGACAGCCTGGTTTTGGTGATCGATGAAGGCTCCGATTCAGCCGGCGTGACACCCCTGGTGCTTTCGGTCGTGGGGATGGGTCTGGTATTGCTGCTGCAGGAGCTGCTGGGCAGCTTCTCGAGCTATATCCGTACCGGGCAGTCGGAGCGCGTTAAAGACCATATCAATGAAATAGTTTTGGAAAAATCATCCATGGTCGACCTGGCCTTCTACGACTCCCCCGAATACTTCGACCACCTGCACCGGGCGACATTTGAAGCCGGCAGCCGCCCGATCGCCATCCTGGAAGGGACCGGAAGCCTGCTGCAGAATGGGATCACCATGGTATCCATGGCCCTGGTATTGATCCCTTACGGCTGGTGGCTGCCGGTGGCGCTCTTTTTCAGCACCCTGCCGGCGCTGTTTGTGGTTCTTCGTCACCGTCAGAGATATCACCGCTGGAGCCTGGAGACCACCAAGGACGAGCGCAGGAGCTGGTATTACCGCTATAACCTGACCTCAAGAGAAACCGCCCCCGAGCTGCGCCTGTTCGCCCTGGCGAATAACTTTCGTGAGCGCTACCGCATCTTGCGGACGCGCCTGAGGGAAGAGCGCTTGAGGCTGCAGCGCGATCAGAGCGTGTCCGAGACGGTCGCTGGTCTGATAGCCCTGCTCATTACCGGTCTGGCGATGGTGTGGATGATGACTCAAATCCTGCGCGGTGCTTTTTCGCTGGGCGATATGGCGCTTTTTTACGCCGCTTTTAACCAGGGCCAGCGTCTGATGCGCTCCCTGTTGTCTCAGGTGGGTGAAATTTACAGCAACAGCCTGTTTCTAAGCGACCTGTTCGAATTCCTGGAGCTCGAGCCAAAGGTCGTGGATCCCCCGGAACCACTTCCAGTTCATGCATCGATCCAAAATGAGATCACCTTCCAGGATGTGTGGTTCAATTACCCGGGCAAGGAGCGGTCCGTGCTGCGCGGGTTGAACCTGATAATTCCAGCCGGAAAAATGATTGCCATTGTGGGCGTCAATGGTGCCGGAAAAAGCACGCTCATCAAGCTGCTGTGCCGTTTCTACGACCCGCAGAAAGGCGCCGTCCTGATTGATGGCAAAGACCTGCGCTCCTTCGCCGTAGACGAGCTGCGCCAGACGATCACCGCCTTGTTCCAGGAGCCGGTGCTGTTCCAGGAAACCGCCGCCACGAATATCGCCTTCGGCAATATATTTATCGAGCCTGACATGCATCTGGTCAAGGAAGCCGCTGAGATGGCTGGCGCAGCTTCCGTGCTCGATAAATATCCCCAGGATTACGAAACACAGCTGGGCCTGCTGTTCGAAAGCGGAGTTGAGCTGAGCGTCGGCGAGTGGCAGCGCATCGCCCTGGCGCGCGCCTTTTACCGCAATGCCCCCATCATCGTGCTGGACGAGCCCACCAGCGCCATGGATCCCTGGGCGGAGGCCGACTGGTTGAAGCGCTTCCGCAAATACACCGCCGGGCGCACAGCCCTCCTGATCACCCACCGCTTCACCACGGCCGCCTATGCCGATATCATCCATGTCCTGGAAAACGGGCAGATCGTCGAATCGGGGGACCACCAGGAGCTGCTACTCAGAGGGGGGAAGTACGCCGAATCCTGGCGGGAGCAAATCCAACGCTGGATGCCATCTGGGATGGCGACCGAGAATAACTATGGCAAGGAAACCAACCAGGTTTCCAATCACTAATACCTTCCAGCATTTATTTCTATTGTTACGGGTTGCCCTGTCGACAGCGACTCCTGGATCGCCCCTGCGATGATCAGGCTATCGCCAGCCTCTCGCAAGCTGACTACAGGCTGTTGTTTGCCGTCCAGACAGTCCAAAAAGTGCTTCAGCTCGTCCAAGAACAGCTGGTTGCGCGGGAGGTTGGAGAAATCCATCAGGTCCAGAGTCATACCCTGCTCATTAAACCGCTCGAGCCTTCCAGCGTAGTAATCCCAAACCACTTTCCCCTTTTCTCCAATCATCTGGCAATTACGGCTGGCTGGCCTTTGGATGTAATCTTGCTGAAGATACACCGGCAGGACGCGCCCGTCGGCGTGCCGGTATTCCAGCAGGCTGCTGGTCAGGTCTTCCACGTCAATTTCCAGGTTGCTCAACTTTCCCCCCAATGAGAATACCCGCTTCGGCATGCCGAACAGGGCGTAGAGGTAATCAAGTTCGTGGATCTGTGAGAGTACTACTCCCCCTCCCAGCTCAACTCTGGCTGCATACGTATTCCGGTAGTCTTCATAGGTGTGGTATCCCGGTAAATACTCGCCTACTTCTGCCCTTACAGCCAGGATGCGACCGATCGATCCTGCACTCACCCATTTCTGGATCTGTTGGAAGGCGGGGTGAAAGCGCAGCTGATAACCCACGCAAGCTGTCAGCCTGTTCTGCTCGACCAGAGAGATCAGTTCAGCCACGCCTTCCATATTGTTCGATAGAGGCTTCTCGATAAAAAGATGCAAGCCTGCCCGGGCAGCTGCCAGGGCTACCGAGATATGCAGGCTGCTGGGATTGGTAACGAAGACTGCGTCGGGAGTCATTGCCAGGGCTTGTTCCAGATCGGTAAAGACCTGGATACCGTATTGCTCTTCCAATCCGTGATCTCGCTCGATTGTCAGCTGTTCGGAGAGAATGTAGTTGCTGCCTCGAGTTCCGGTATGCCAGTACCTCCACCCGGTCGCCGAGCAGGGTTTTTAGGTTCCGGAGATGGCGCTGCCCGATGGAGCCAAGACCTGCAAAAAGCACCCTTAACATGTCATTCAATGGAATTCCGCGTCCGCAAGTTGTTTAACTATAACATCAAAGGCAGCATTCCCCAACCGGGATGGATGCTGCCTCCTGAGCGGATGTGACCATGTGTAAGCAAGCTTCTACCCCTGTACGAAATACTGGCGTCAAACCAAATGCAAGCGCATAACTGTGATATACTATCGGGCGCATTGGGATTGTCTGTGCTTCATAACCAGATCTTAAGTAATTGACAATCATTGCTTAATCATATATAATAATAACCCTCGCGGGTTGCTCTATCATCCAGGCTGTCGGTCCACCCGACCAGGAGAGGGCATATCGGAACAGCGATTTAATGGACAACATCGGCTAACCAGTTGTGTGCTCGGCTGTCCCACGATTGTCAGCCGAGTATTTTTTAAGCCGTTGCTTTGGATGTGAAGCCAGGGACCTTTCCTGGCCAGGCAAGATAACGTCGTTTTGATGCACGGAAGGAGGTGAGACAATTGGCTTCAGTTACACTGCGTCCGAATAAGTCGCAGGACCAGCTGCTTAAGCGCTTCCGAAAAAAGGTAGCCAAGAGCGGCATTCTCAGCACGGTCCGGCGCAAGCGGTGGTTTGTCTCCAAGAGCGAGCTCCGGCGCATCAATAAGAAGAAAGCAATCAGGCGCATCAAGCGCCGCCAGTTCACCGAAGAAGGCTAAGCGTTCTTCGGTTTGGCTGGTTCAGATAGTCAGGTTATGCCAGGAGGTATGGATGGCAAAAGAAGAAGATAAAATCCAGGTTGAAGGAACGGTGGTCGAAGCCCTTCCTGGTACTCAGTTTAAAGTACGCCTGGAAAATGGGCACGAGGTACTGGCTTATCTCTCGGGCAAGATGCGGAAATACTACATCCGCATCCTGTTGGGAGACAAGGTGCGCGTGGAGATGTCCCCTTATGATTTAACCAGAGGGCGCATCGTCTACCGCTTCCGCAAGGCTACCGAAGTAGTCCCCGAATATACATAACGCTATTTTTGATTTTTCCAGCGGATAAAGTAAGGGATTAGAGCCGACAATCCTTCATTTGCCATATTCACCTACCTGTTTAAGCATGATTTGTTTCATTAAAAACGTTCGGGGCTGTCCATCTTTTTTGGACAGCCCCGATTATTTTAATTACCGTTGGAATTTTTCCAGACCTCACAGGTCTTCAAGACCTGTGAGGTTTTATTGAATCCCTGATTAATAAGACGAGAGCACCTTCATATAGTTCGCCCGCTCGAAGGCGGCTGGCTCGGCCACAGCCTGCTGGCTCATACTCCCCTTCATCTGTTTGATTGAGACATATTCATGCTCTTCCATCCAGGAAGTAATCTCCGCCAGGATTTCGGCTGCCCGCCCGATGCCGTTCTGCAGGAACTCCGAAGTGACGGTGGTGACGCAGGCGCCCGCCATCATGGCTTTGAGCACATCGAGGCCCGAGTGCACGCCTCCGGTCAGGGCCAGGTCTGCCTGGATGCGCCCGAACAGGATCGCGATCCAGCGCAGCGGCAGGCGCAGCTCGTCGGAATTGCTCAACACCAGGTTTGGCACTACTTCCAGCAGCTCCAGGTCGAAATCGGGCTGGTAGAAGCGGTTGAACAAGATCAAGCCGTCGGCACCGGCTTCCACCAGGCGGCGGGCAAAATTGGGCAGGGAGGTGTAGAAGGGGCTGAGTTTTATGGCTAATGGCAGGCGGATTTGCTTGCGCACATCGTTCACCAGTTTAATGTCAGGAAGCCTCCAGCTCGCTGCTGGTCAGGTCCGGGTCTGCAGACAGGTAGTACAAGTTAAGCTCCAAAGCGTCTGCGCCGGCCGCCTCGATTTTTTGGGCGTATTCGATCCAGCCCCCGGTTGTCACGCCGTTCAGGCTGCCGATAACCGGTATCTTGACCGCCTCTTTGATGCGAGTGAGATGTCTCACATAAACCTCCGGACCGATGCTGTACTGGCCGAAATCCGGCAGGTAGGTGAGTGCTTCGGCGAAGGATTCGGTGCCGCGCTCCAGATCGCGATGCAGCTTCAGGCTTTCGTTGATGATCTGTTCTTCGAAAAGCGAATACATCACGACTGCAGAGACGCCCGCCGCTTCCAGCTGTTGGGCAGTTTCGGTTTTTTGCATCAGCGGCGATGAAGAAGCCACCAATGGATTCTTCAAGCTCAAGCCCAGGTAGGATGTGGATAAATCAACCATGATCGATTTCCTTTTCGTATTTCCTTCTTGTCTTATCAAAGGTATTGGTGCAGTTATGAAGTCTCTCAGCCATCCGCAGGATCATTCCCAGCCTCTTCATTTTGGGGGCTGTCATAATGCATGGCTGCCATCTGGCGGTAAAGCGCCCAACGCTTGTCTGCATCGGATTGGGCTTGTTTCATGAGCAGCTCGAGCGCGCTGTTCATCCGACTGCAGCAGCATGCGGTAGCGGGTCTCATTATATGCATACTGGCTGTAAGGGATGGTCGGTGCTTTTGAATCGATCGTCAGGGGATTCTTCCCCTCATCGAGCAGCATCGGGTTGTAGCGGTAGAGCGGCCATGCGCCGCACTGCACGGCCAGCTTCTGCTGTTCCAATCCCATTCGCAGGTCGTAGCCGTGGTGGATGCAGTGGCTGTAGGCGATGATGATCGAAGGGCCGTTGTAGGCATCTGCTTCAATAAAGGCGTTCAGGGTCTGCTGGTCATTGGCGCCCATTGCAATGCGGGCCACGTAGATATAGCCATAAGCCATGGCAATCATCCCCATATCCTTTTTCGGGGTTCCTTTCCCCTGGGCTGCGAATTTGGCTACAGCCGCGCGCGGGGTAGCTTTCGATGACTGGCCTCCGGTGTTTGAATAGACTTCCGTGTCCAATACCAGCACGTTCACATTCCTGCCGGTAGCCAGGACGTGATCGAGGCCGCCGTAGCCGATGTCATAAGCCCAGCCGTCACCCCCCACGATCCACACGCTCTTGCGCACCAGGATATCTGCCAGGCTGAGCAAATCACGGGCGCGCGGGTCATTCACTTCGCGCAGCTGAGTTTTGAGGATATTCACCCGCTCACGCTGCTGTTGAATTCCGAGCTCGCTGGTCTGGTCAGCATTCAAGATATCCTTCACCAGGGTCTCACCAATTGCCCCGGCCAGCTGCGGAAGCAGCTCGGCAGCGTATTCGGATTGCTTATCCCACGTCATGCGCATCCCCAAGCCAAATTCGGCGTTATCCTCGAACAACGAATTTGACCAGGCTGGCCCGCGCCCGTCTTTGTTCTTGGTGTAAGGCGTGGTGGGAAGGTTGCCGCCGTAAATGGACGAACAGCCGGTGGCATTGGCGATGACGATGCGGTCTCCAAACAGCTGCGTCAGTAATTTGATATAGGGGGTCTCTCCACAACCGGCGCAGGCGCCCGAGAATTCAAACAGCGGCTGCAGCAGCTGGGTGTTCTTGACGACCCGCGGGTTGATCAGCGAACGCTCCATGTCCGGCAGGCTGAGGAAATAGTCCCAGTTGATGCTTTCTCGCTCGCGGATCGGCGGTTGGGGTGCCATGTTGATGGCTTTCCTGCCGACCTGGCTCTTGTCCTTCGCCGGGCAGACCTCAACACACAGGCCGCAGCCCGTGCAGTCTTCTGGGGCAACCACCAGGCTGTATTTCATGTCCGGCAGCTCTTTCCAGCGTGCGTCTTCAGCCAGCCATGCTTCAGGTGCATCCTTGAGATATGAGGGATCATATACCTTGGCACGGATCACCGCGTGCGGGCAGACCAGGGTGCATTTTCCGCATTGGATACAGAGATCGGGTTCCCAGACCGGGATTTCCAGAGTGATGTTGCGCTTCTCCCACTGGGTGGAACCCGTGGGGAAAGTCCCGTCGACAGGCATAGCGCTGACCGGCAGGCTGTCGCCATCCCCCGAGATCATTCTTCCAAGCACGTTCTTGATAAAATCAGGCGCCTGCTCGGGAATTGGGGGTCGAATGGTGGTCTCGCTGGTTACCAGTGCGGGTACTTTCACTTCGTGCAGGTTCACCAGGGTCTGGTCCACTGCTTCGAAATTGCTGCGCACCACCACTTCACCGCGCTTGCCGTAAGTCTTCTTAATATACTTTTTGATTTCGGTGATGGCCTGTTTGCGCGGCAGCACACCGCTGATCGCGAAGAAACAGGTCTGCATGATGGTGTTGATGCGTCCACCCATGCCTGTGTTTTGCGCCACTTCGTAGGCGTTGATCACGTAGAAGCGCAGCTTCTTTTCGATGATTCCGCGCTGGGTTTCGCGCGGCAAGTTTTCCCACACTTCTTCGGTTGGGTAGATGCTGTTCAGCAGGAAAACGCCGCCTGGCATGGAGTATTTCAGCACGTCATAGCGCTCGAGGAATGAAAACTGGTGGCAGGCGACGAACTGGGCTCTTTCGACCAGGTACGGTGCTCGCACGGGCTCTGGTCCGAAGCGCAGGTGGGAAACGGTGAGCGACCCAGACTTCTTGGAGTCGTAGACAAAATAACCTTGCGCCCAGTTATTGGTCTCCTCGCCGATGATCTTGATAGAATTTTTATTTGCTCCAACCGTACCATCGGCGCCCAGGCCCCAGAAGATGCAGCGCACCGTGTTGGGCGATTCGATATCGAATTCGGGATCGAATTCCAGGCTGGTGTGGGTAACGTCATCAAAGATGCCAATCGTGAAATGGTTTTTCGGTTTTTCCTTTGTTAACTCATCGAAAACGGCCTTGACCATGGCAGGGGTAAATTCTTTTGAGGACAGGCCGTAGCGGCCGCCGATGACTCTGGGTTTCGGCCCATTTACTTCCGCGATTGCAGTCAGGACATCGATGTACAGCGGTTCTCCGGCAGCACCCGGTTCTTTCGTCCGGTCAAGGACTGCCACACTCTTCACACTTTTTGGAAGTGCGTTCACAAAGTGCTGCACTGAAAACGGCCGGTACAGGTGTACGTGGACCACACCCACTTTTTCGCCTTGCTTCAACAGGTAATTGGCTGTTTCCGCCGCTGTTTCAGCGCCGGAACCCATCACCACGATCACGCGTTCAGCGTCTGGAGCACCCGTGTAATCGAACAGCTGGTATTTGCGCCCGACCTGGCTGGCGAACCTGTCCATGTACTTTTGAACGATCGCGGGGCAGGCGTCATAATAAGGGTTTACCGTCTCGCGCGCCTGGAAAAAAACGTCTGGATTCTGAGCGGTACCGCGTAAGACCGGGTGGTCGGGCGAAAGCCCGCGGCTGCGGTGAGCATGGATAAAGCGCTCATCCATCAAGGCCTTCAGGTCATCCACGGTTAATTGTTCGATTTTACTGACCTCATGGGAGGTGCGAAAGCCATCAAAGAAATGCATGAACGGAACGCGTGCCTCCAGGGTGGAAGCATGGGCAATCAATGCCATGTCCTGGGCTTCCTGTACCGAGCTGGAGGCGAGCATGGCGAAACCCGTGGCTCGAGTTGCCATCACGTCTGAATGGTCTCCAAAAATCGATAAAGCATGGGCAGCCAGGGTGCGTGCTGTTACATGGAATACAGCGGGGGTCAGCTCACCGGCGATCTTATACATATTCGGGATCATCAACAGCAGCCCCTGCGAAGCCGTGAAGGTGGTCGTGAGGGCGCCGGTTTGCAGTGCGCCGTGCACTGCTCCGGCTGCACCCCCTTCTGACTGCAGCTCAACCACAGAAGGTATCGTGCCCCAAATATTGGGTTTCTTCAGGGCAGTCCATTCATCAGCGAATTCCCCCATCGGTGAAGAAGGGGTGATCGGATATATGGCGATTACTTCACTTAATTTATGAGCAACATAAGCTGTTGCTTCATTCCCGTCGAGTGTTACCATCTTTCTTTTCATTATTTTCTCCGAGGTTTTATTTTCGGTCATTTTCTTTGGATCCGACGATCTGGAATAATATGTGCATCCAACATTTGAGTTTATTCTGACTTAAAGGATTATGTAAGTTATTTATGGCATGAAAAACACCTGTGACCTGTCATATATCCAGTTTGCAAATTCGCATATTTCATTGTCGCCAGGAAATATTATGAAGAAAATCATGCTAAAATTAGCAATGGCTTCAGAACATTTGTCGAGTAGAATGCGTAATTATGAATGTGGATGGTGATCAGGGCTTGTGGCTGGCCTGGGCTGGCAAAATTCACCGCTGGGGGTTTGAAAACTGGGTGGCTTCTTTCCTTAGTCTATAGGACCAATGGCTTTCCTGGGAGCTCAATTCGTTTATATCGTAAAGCCTTTCGTTGGACGATCGATACCCGAGGATCACCTCGATGCAGCAGCCAGGTTGATGGAAGATACCCGCCATGTTGAGGCGTTTACCCGGATGCTGCGGGAAACTCCTTCTCCATGACCACGGCCTCACTTGCGGGCATCATCTTCCTGCTGCTTTTCGGGGGATTAATTATATATTTTGCCAGATTTAAGCCAGGAAGCTCACACAGCTCCCTGCGGGACATACCGGCATTTTCGAAGATACGGAGGGGAATTGGCCTGGCGGTCGAAGCAGGCCAGCGCTTGCACCTGGCTTTAGGGCATGGAGGAATTGCCGGTTTCAAAGGAGGATCAGGATTGATTGGCCTGAGCCTTCTTGAGCGTATCGCCCGTGCGGCTTCAAACAGCGACCGGCCTCCTGTCGCCACCAGCGGTGAGGCTTCGCTGACATTCCTTTCTCAGGATACATTCAAATCGGTCTATCGTTTGATGTATGCCGAGAGCCAGTACGACTCTGAAGCTGGCCAGCTCACCGGTCTGACGCCCTTCTCATACGCGGCAGGGGCAATTCTGGTCGTCAATGATCCACAGGTATCCACGAACGTGTTTGCCGGGCATTTTGGCAGCGAGATAGGATTGATCATCGACGCCGCTGAACAGAACGACAGCCTGACTTCAGGCGGCAGTGATGACCTGCAAGCCCAGGCCATCTTATATGCTGCTGCCCAGGAACCCCTGGTCGGTGAGGAGCTTTATGCAGCAGGCGCATATCTGCAAGTCAATCCTTATCATCTAGCCAGTGTGCGGGCGCAGGACATTGTCCGCTGGGTCCTGGCGGGTGGCATCCTGGCAGGTGCAATTCTCAAAGCATTTGGATTGATATGAAGTCAAATCCTTTTGTCTACTTACTGGTTGCAATCGCGATCGCAAGTGGAGCCACAGTTCTCGTCGGCTATTTTTTTCCATCGCTGGCGGGAATAAAGGGGGAAATGCTGGATTGGGCAGTGATCTTTACTGCTGTACTGCTGCTGATCGGTGTGATCAGCCTGGTAAGAACGCACTGGCGAAAAATAATGCAGGATCAGAAAGACCGTGCCTACAGCCTGGTTCTCATTATTTCATTCACAATCACTTTGCTGGTCGCCGTTCTGTCGGGACCGACTTCAAAATGGTCGATGTGGTTGTATAACAACTTAATCATCCCGATTGAGAGCAGCCTGCTGGGCATCCTGGCGGTTTTTCTGATCTATGCATGTGCACGCTTGTTTAACCAACGAATGAATTTCTACACCCTGGTCTTCATTGGGACGGTACTGCTGGCAATGCTGGGTTGGCTGACGATCCCAGGAGTAGAACTGGAGGGGTTCAAGGATTTCAGGGATTGGCTTTCGAGCGTCTGGGCAGTTGCCGGGGTGCGAGGCATCTTGCTGGGAGTTGGATTAGGCACCGTGGCAACGGGTCTGCGGATTCTCATCGGAGCAGACCGGCCTTATGGGGGCTAAATGGGAATAGTCATCTGTCCATTCTGTGGAAAGGAGAACCAGCCGGAAAGTGAAACCTGCCGGTATTGCCAGGCTCGCTTAATGCCGCTGAAGATCAATCCCGCATCACAGCCTGATTTGATTGGCCGGTTCCCAGAGGAAGAAACACCGGCGAAATTAAAAGAAGATCAGGTATCTGAAAGTCAAGATGGTCTGCAGGCAGCAGGTGAAATGCGTCGATCTGGAGCACCCCCCGCCAGCGAGGCTTCCGATTGGCTCTCGGGATTCCGCAATCAAATAAACACCCAGGACCTTTCACCGCAGCCGGCAGCTCTAGATGACGGACCTCAGCCGGAGTTACGGGAAATCCACCAGGATTTTGAAGCTGGAGCGATGCAGGATGACTCTTCCCTCAGTCTCCCATTTGAAGATGCCGGGCAGAAAGAAGAAGGGTCCCCCGAGAATTTAGTAGTTGGTCCTCAGGATGTTGAGAGGACCGGTGACGAGGCTGTGGACGACCTGGCGTGGTTAAGAGAGCTGCAGTCGCAATATCAACAGGTCGAGGGCCTTTCATCTGCTGAGTCAAAAAAAGGCGAAGATTGGTCGGCAGCGAACGAATTGAGCCAGGATTCGCAGAAGCGGGGAGACGAACAAGTTCCCAGCTGGGTGGAAGAAATCTATGCCGGCCCATTGCATGAAGAGGAAGCTGCATCTGATCTTGGATTGTCTCCCGCTGAGTTGCCTTCCTGGCTGGATGCAACCCGCCCCTCTGGCACCCATCAGGATATATTTGGCATTCCTGCAGACTACGGGGGCCAGGTGGAGATTGCCGGACCTCTGGCGGGATTACCGGGAATCTTACCCGCTGAACCCGAAATTGCTCTCGGGCGGAAAGCAGCCGCGTACCCTGCTCAACTGCAGGTGACGGAAACGAATCGCCTGCAGGCGGAGATCTTCGATCAGGTTCTCCAATCAGAAGGCCAGAACCAACCCAATCCAGACCGGGGGCTGGTTACTTCCCAAAAAGTGATGCGAATGGCATTTGCTGTAATTATCATTTTTGCCATACTGGTACCTGTTTTTTCTCTCCAGAACTCTCGAGCGGTACCAGCCAATTGCGCCGGTAGCAGTCCTATCCGCCAGCCAGATAATATCGAGTATTGGTAATAAATCACCGGTGCTTGTGGCAGTTGAATATGAGCCCGGTTTTTCGGGAGAATTGGATGCGGCTCTCGCAGCAGTGCTGGATCACCTGATGATCCAGGGAGCATTCCTGGTGTTCGTCTCATCCAATCCTAGCGGCCCGCTGCAGGCTGAGCACATAGTCGCTGTCAGCAACCAGGTCGGATCGCACCAGTATGTTAATACTGAGAGTCAAAATGAATATATTAACCTTGGATTTATCCCGGGAGGCCCAGCCGGGCTCAGGAATTTCGCTGAGAATCCTCGCCTATCTAATCCGAGTGATATTTCGGGTGAGCCAGCATGGCAGAACCCGGTGATGATGACCATCGATGATATCAATGATTTTTCCCTGGTCATCGTTGCTTCGGAGAATCAAGATAAGTCACGTGCGTGGATTGAACAGGCCAGCCCATTGCTGGTGAACGCACCGCTGATTTATGTCGTCAGCGCCCAGTCAGAACCGCTCATTCGCCCATTTTTCGACGCTTCCCCGCGGCAGGTTCAGGGCATCGTCAGCGGAGTAATCGGAAGTGTCCAGTATGGCGCCACGATTGGGCGGCAGGGGATCGCTCAACTTTACTGGCCATCCTTCAACAGCGGCCTGCTGGCAGCCGCAATCCTGATCGTGGTCGGCGGCGGCGCAAATGCCCTGCTGGTGTTGAGCGCCAACAAGAACGGTCGAAAAAAGGGGGGAAATTAGCTTTGAGTCTCTTTGATCTGGGCGCAGCGGACTTGATCGGCGGATTGCTTGGTATAACGATGACCATGGCTGTATTCAGTCATTTCATCGGCGAAAATGCTGCCTTCAGGCTGGTATTACACATTTTCATCGGAGTTACAGCAGGTTATATTGCCGTGGTTGTTGCTTATAACGTCTTGTGGCCGAAATTAATGCGCCCCGTTTTGGAAGCTGATGGGTGGGAATTATTGTGGGCAGGCCTGCCGTTATTCTTCAGCTTATTGTTATTTTCCAGGCTTTTCCCACGCTATTCAATCCTCGGATCGCCAGTACTGGCATTTATCGTGGGTGTAGGTGCAGCTGCTGCCATCGGTGGGGCTGTTGTTGGTGTGATATTTCCACAGGCTAGAGCAACGATTAACCTTTTCGATCTGGATACGATCCGCCAAAACCAGGGTAATGTCAACCTGGCACTCGTCAATGGCAGCATCATTTTGGTGGGGACGATCAGCAGCCTGGCCTATTTTCACTTCGGCGTCCGGAAACAGGCAGGTGCAAAAACTCAAAGACCGGACTGGATGGAATGGCTTGCACAGGTCGGCCAGGGTTTTATCGTGATTGCATTCGGGCTGATCTTCGCCGGTATATATGCTGCGGCACTGGCAGCATTGATTGAAAGAATGAGCTCCATAACCAGGTTCATTTATTCCCTGATTGCTGGATTCTAATAAACAGTGACTGCTGGATTGATAGATACCGACTCTTTGCTGTTGCTCGATGTGGGATCGATCTCCACGCGGGCGTTATTATTCGATCAGGTCAGGGATCGCTACCGCTTATTGGCTGCTGGCTCAAGCCGTTCCACAGCAGGCGCCCCATTCAATAATGTCCTTGAAGGCATTTTCAGTGCCCTCGAGGGCATTCAAAAAGTGACAGGCCGTACCTTCCTGGGGAAGGACCAAAACCTTATCAGGCCCTCGACGGAATTCGGCACAGGTGTGGATACCTGCGCTGCTACGATTTCCGCTGGACCACCTCTCAATGCATGTATCGTTGGGTTATTGGATGATGTCTCATTGAGTTCTGCCAGGAGATTGGCTTCAACCACATTCTGCAATATCGTTCAGACTATCAGCCTGAATGATCGCCAGAGACCAGAAGCCCACATCGATTCATTCCTGCGAGCACATCCCGATTTGGTCATTGTGGCTGGCGGGACCGATGGGGGTGCCTCGCAATCATTGATGAAGCTGCTGGAATCCGTCGGCCTGGCATGTTACCTGATGCCGGAGATCCAGCGTCCGGTCATGCTTTTCGCAGGCAATCAGGAACTGAGAGAGGAAGTGGAAACCAATCTGTCCTCATTGCTCGAGCTGCATTTCACGGAAAATATTCAGCCGTCGTTGGATTTCCAGCAAATTAATGCCGCCCAATCAAAATTAGCTCAAATTTCCACGCAGATCCGCAGTCGCCAGTTAAGTGGCGTGATGGAATTGAACAGCTGGGTAAGCGGAGGATTGATCCCCTCCCCGACAGGTTTGGGACGTGTCGTCCGTTTCTTAAGCAAAGCCAACGACTCGCACAAAGGGGTTTTTGGTATTGATGTTGGCGCATCAGCTGTCACGATCGCCTCCGCACTGGAAGGGGAATTAAGCCTTGGTGTCTATCCTAAGTATGGAATGGGTGAAAGCACAGGCAATATACTCGAGTATGGGAATATCTCTGAACTCAAATCCTGGCTCCTGCATGATTTTTCCGAGGATCAGCTCGGGGAATACCTGTATACCAAATCAATTCATCCAGCCAGCCTCCCGGTGACAGAAGCAGAAATTAATATTGAACATGCTCTGGCGCGGTTCGTTATGAGAAAAGCGGTCAGGTCGCTCCTGGATATTTTGCCTGAAGGGGTAGGATATCAAGGCGATGCCCTGCTGCCATGGATGGAACCCCTGATCGCTTCTGGAAGCGTATTGACTAAGGCGCCAACATTGGCTCATTGTGCCTTGATGCTGCTGGATGGCATTCAACCAACCGGTGTCACTCCTTTGCTATTAGATACTCACCACCTGGTACCTGGATTGGGAGCAGCTGCAGCCGTGAATTCGCTTCTGGCTATCCAAATTTTAGACTCAAATTCCCTGGTGCATTTGGGTACGGTGATCTCTCCGGTTGGTTCAGCTCGTCCTGGAACTCCGGTCCTGCGGATCAAGGTAACCTACGAAAATGGACAGGAAACGAATTTCGATATCAAACACGGGACTATCGAGGTCCTCCCAATCCCTCATGGAAAGAGTGTGCGGCTGCATTTACAGCCCCTGCACAATTTCGATATCGGGATGGGCGCACCTGGGAGGGGTGGGACGCTGCGGCAGGTGGCAGGAGGTGCATTGGGCGTCATCATCGATGCCCGCGGACGGCCTTTCCAGCCGCCATCAGACTTGAGAAGAAGGCAAGAGAATTATCGAAAATGGTTGTGGACATTTGGGGTTGCATTAAGGTGAACGGATTGCTGGCGCCAACTTTCCATATGTTACCCCTGACGGTGATCTGGCGGGAACGCAAGCTCCCATACCCCGGGAAGATATTGGTCCGTAAGGGACAGAAAGTTGGGGCGAACGATGCAGTGGTGGAGGCCAAGCTCAGCCCAAAACACCTGATGCTGGATATCGCTGTGGGTCTGGCCATTTCACGAACCCAGTCAGAGCGATTTATCCGCGTCAAGCCTGGGGATCGTCTGGCCAAAGACGATCTCATAGCCGGGCCTGCTGGGATGGGGAAAAAGTCGATGCGGGCTCCGCAAAACTGCCAGGTAATCCTGGTGGGTTCAGACCAGGTGCTGCTGGAATTAACTGACAACCTGCACCAGGTAAAAGCCGGTATGTCTGGAGAAGTAGTCGAGTTGATCTCGGATTGCGGGGTGGTGATAGAGACTACCGGCACATTGATCCAGGGAAATTGGGGAAATGGCCGAGTTGATTTCGGTGTGATGACAGTCCTGGCGAAGGAACCTGGCGGAAGTCTTCTCCCAGATCAGCTTGATCTGAGTATGCGCGGGGCGGTGATTCTGGGCGCACATTGTGATAGTGAGGCTACGCTGCGCCTCGCTCAAGAGCTTCCCGTACGTGGCCTGATTCTTGCAAGCATGTTAATATCTCTGCGATCAGTCGCCGAGAAAATGGATTATCCAATTCTTTTAATCGAAGGGTTTGGCAGCCAGGAAATGAGTAAACCGGCCTATAAATTGCTTGCCAATAGTGGAAGACGGGAAGTCTCGACAAATGCACAGGAGTGGAATGCCTTCAAGGGGATCCGCCCGGAGATTGTAATCCCGCTCCCAGGGGAAGGGGTGGTTGCGCCTCCTCGGCTGGTGGAAAGGTTATCTGTCAACCAGCAGGTTCGCTCAGTTCGTTCTCCACATGCAGGTGAAATGGGCCGGCTGATTTGTCTATGCGGAACGGTTTCATTACCCAGCGGCATCCGTACCCAGGCTGCTGAAGTACAATATGATAATGGTGAGAAAACTGTCTTGCCGCTTGAAAATCTCGAAATACTCATCTAATGTACCGCTAGTGGACTTTGGAAATTAATTATCCTTCATGACAATGTAATGGATTTCGAACGAGGAGAATCCCCTTCAAGCAGGAGGTTGAAATGACATTCGAAAACAACGAACTCGATGATGATCTGGGATCCGAGGAAACCCCACCTGAGGAATCAGGCAACCGCCTGTTTCTCATCATCGCCGGCATCCTGGGAGGCATCGCGATTTTGACATTAATCTGCATCGCTGCCTATGCATTTTTGTATTTACCGAGACTGCGGCAGGCCCAGGAGTTGAACAAGGCGACCGTAGACGCGCAGAACACACAGGTTGCGGTAATTATTGATCAAACCAGGACAGCGGCTGCGATCGAGGCATTCACCGCTACACCGACCAACACCCTGGTTCCCCCGACTGCCACGAATACCAGTATCCCCACCCAGGTGGTCGCTATGGCAACCACGGCAATGTCACCACTTTTGACCATCCCTCCCGAGACCGCTACTGCGATGGCCCTGGTCCAGACTCTGGACGCAGTCCAGCTGACCCCGACTTGCACCTCCCAGGTAACCGGGACACCCAAACTGACGGATACCGGCTTTGCCGATGAGTTCGGGCTGCCGGTGATGCTGGGTGCGGCTGTGTTATTGATCCTGGTGGTTATCGTCGCCCGGCGGTTGAGGACTTCTCAGTAAATTCATGCGCTGCTGCTGGCCATTTTTTCTCCGAACAGCAGCAGCTCTTTTACCATAGCTTTACTGCGGCCCTCGGCATACACGCGCAGCACAGGTTCGGTGCCTGAAGGGCGAATTAATAACCAGGATTTATCGGACAGGATATATTTAACGCCATCTGTGTCCCTGGTCTCGATCACATTTTCCCCACCGACGCTTGCTGGAGCCGTTTCCAGCAGGCGTTTTGTCATCAGTGGTTTCGAAATTGGATTCTGCAGCCGCATATCTTTGCGTTCATAGAATGCTGGCCCTACCTTCTCCAACAAATCTTCAACCATCTCATAAAGGGAAGAATTCGAGTTGGAGACAATTTCAACCAGGAGCAGGCCCATCAGGATGCCATCACCTTCTGGAATATGGCCTCGAAAAGAAATCCCACCCAATTCCTCCCCGCCAATAAGGATGTCTTCGGTCAGGATCTTCTCCGCAATATGGTTGAAGCCTACCGGGGTCTCAAACACAGTTACCTTGAATTGCTGAGCGAGACGGTCGATCATCCCGCTGGTTGACACGGTGCGAGCTACAGGTCCGATCCATCCACGCTTCTCGATCAGGTAACTCATGCCCAGTGCCATAATCCTGTGTGGATCGACAAAATTCCCGCGCTCATCCATTGCGCCTATTCGATCTGCATCTCCATCTGTTGCCAGCCCGTAATTTCCCATGTGAGTGCTGATCGCTCCCGCCAATGCACCAAGATATCTCGAGATCGGCTCGGGGTGAACCCCGCCAAAACCAGGATTCATTTCGCCGCGAATTTCACTCGCTTCACAGCCGGTTCCCTGCAAAATCCCTTTGATGACGCCTCGCCCCGAGCCATACATCGAATCGATCACGAAACGCTGGGGATTTTCGGCGATAATATCGAAGTCTATCAGCGTCCTCAGATGTTCGTAATAGGCGGGGATGGGGTTAAAGCGCTGGATTAATCCCAGGCTGCGAGCCTGGTCGAAGTCCATCAGGTTTGGCCCGCGTCCGCGTACTTCATTGTCGTTCAGGTACACTTCGACCAGGCGGCATTGTTCGCTGGTGGCAGATCCTCCATACGCCGCCTTCAATTTCACTCCATTGTATCTGGGCGCATTGTGAGAGGCGGTAATCATGACCCCGGCGATAGCTCCCAGGTGTTTTACCGCGAAAGAAATGGCCGGTGTCGGCGCATCGGCTTGAGCCAGGAAAACAGTATAACCATTTCCTGCCAGCACCCGCGCTACCTCCGCAGCATACCGGTCGGAGAGAAAGCGCGTGTCGAATCCCACCACGACTTTCCTGGAATCGACGGGTTTGGGTGGCAAAAAACCGTTCTTCCATGTATCGCCAGGTATGGCATCGGCGATCGCCTGGGCAACCAGGCGTAGATTATGAAAAGTGAATGTATCAGAAATTACTGCACGCCAGCCATCCGTTCCGAAATGAATAGGCACGGGCACCTCCAGATCGAATTTTAGCAACCAATTCTATCATCGAAACCCGCCCAGTCATTATTCAGGAACGCTTATTGCATCGTTGTGTTAAAATTTTGATATGGCAGCAGATCTGACCCAGGTAATCCAGGTTTTAAGGCGCGAACATCTGTTTACAGGGCTGGAAACAGACCAGATTGCGCGCGTTGCCAGGTTCTTCGACCAGGTTGATATCGAGAAAGGACGGACCATCTTCCGCCAGGGTGAAGTGGCCGACTATTTCTATTTGGTGCTCGATGGAAACGTACGCCTGACTCGGGTTTTCAAAGGGAAGCCTCAAGTCGACAGCCTGATTGGACCAGGAGATTACCTGGGAGAGATCTCATTACTTTTTCACGAACCGCGGTCGGATACAGCGGTGTCAGAAAACCAGGTCACCCTGCTGCGGCTTTCACCAAACCGTTTCCACCTGTTAATGAAAGAATATCCTTCGCTCCGCATGAACCTGTCGGCGACAGCGGAGAGCAGGAGGTTGGTCCAAAAGCTGCAGTTTGATTGGTTGGGACCGGACGAGCTGATTTATTACGTAGCTCGCAAGCATATCCTGTTCTGCATCTTGCGGTTGTTTCTCCCTCTTGTTTTATTCGGGATTGGGATATTCCTGGCCTATTTCCTGCTTTCAGCGGAAATCTCCCTCCTGGACATCGTTCTCCCAGCTGCGGTCATGCTCGCGGCCATCTCCTGGGGTGTGTGGACCTGGATCGATTGGAGCAACGATTACTACATCGTCACCAGCCAGCGTGTGGTCAGGCAGGAGAAAACTTTGGTTTTTTCTGACAGCCGGAAAGAGGCGCCGCTTGATACCGTGCTGGCAGTCAATATCACCTCCGACCAGCTTGGACGCATCCTGGACTATGGCAACGTCGATATCCGGACCTTTACTGGCGGCGTAATGATGTCCCAAATGTCCCAACCCAGGCGGTTTGCTTCATTTGTCGAAGGATACCGCAAGCGCATTATGGCCATCTCGAAAGAGAAAGAAAAAGAAAGGATCGAAGAGGAGCTGGAACGGGCTTTGCACCCGGGGCAGGCTGATGGCTCGCGCTCATATCCAACACTCCGCATCCCGGTAGCGCCGGATCCCAATGCACCGCTCGTAAAACGCAGGTCATATCTTGGTCAAATCCTGGCTACATTCCTCAAAGTCCGCTACGAGGAGGGAAATGTAATCACTTACCGGAAGCACTGGTTTGTACTGATGCGCAAGACCTGGTTAAGCTTATTCTCTATTTTTGGGTTTACGTTGGTGGTATTCGTCCTGGTTCAATACGAATTATTCCTTACCGCTTTACCCTGCGTGGCTGGCATCACCTACGCAATTCTTTTTTTCTGGCTGGGATACCAATACCTGGATTGGAATAACGACATCTACCGCCTGACTCCGGAAAGCATCCTGGATATTGAGAAGAAACCCCTGGGCAGAGAACAGAAAAAAACAGCCGGGCTGGATGCGCTTGATTTCCGCGTTGAGCACACTCGTGAGAGTCTCCTTAACATCATGCTCAATTTTGGGACGGTGATGATCAGCATAGGTCAAACCGAATTTATTTTTCACGGTGTACACAATCCCGAGCAGGTTCACCAGGATGTGGCTGATTACCGGGAAGCGTTTAAGCGCCGCAAGCTCCAGGAAAATGACGCACGCGATCACGAACGCATGCTGGACTGGTTTCTCACCTACCATAATAAGTCGGGGAGAAACGAAGACCAGGAGAAGCTGCCTGGTATCAATGATTTTTCAGGGTAAAATATTGGGAGTATTAATATCGGAATGATATGAGGTAGAAATGGCGTTGTTGGATATTGTCACTATTCCCGAGCCCGTCTTGCGAAAAAAAGCTCGAAAAGTTACCGATTTTGGTCCTGCACTGCAGGATTTGATTACCAATATGGTCGAGACGATGCATGAAGCGCCAGGCGTCGGTCTGGCTGCGCCGCAGGTGGGAGTGCTTGAGCGGGTGATCGTGGTCGAATTCGGCGACGAACTTGATGACCAGGCTCCGTTGAAATTATTTACCCTGGTGAATCCGGAAATTAATCGTTACTCCAAGGAGAGCGAGACGGGTGTGGAAGGCTGTCTCTCGATTCCCGGCTTTTTAGGTGAAGTCGAGCGTGCGGAGAAAGTCCTTGTCAAAGGCTTCAACCGGCATGGTCAGCCAGTAAAAATCAAAGCCAGCGGGTGGTTGGCGCGAATTTTCCAGCACGAGATCGACCATCTGGACGGAATATTGTTTACGGATCGAGCAGAAAAGGTGTGGAAAGCAGAAGGGGAAGCCATGCAGGCAGTGCCTGTAGATTGAGTTAGGCTGGATGAAGCGGTTAGAGAACTAGAGATAGGCTTTTCCCTGCGGTCTTTGAATGCGGCTCACGCATCTCTCTTTGACGAATTTCCGTAATTTTGCCCGCCTGGATATCGATGTACCCGGCGGGCAGGTGTTATTGGTAGGGGGAAATGGTCAGGGAAAAACCAGCCTGTTGGAAGCGATTTACTTCTTATCCACTTTTGTATCTTTCCATGCAGCCAACGAGCGCCAGTTAGTTCATTTCATCGCAGGAAGGGAGCCGTTAGCTGTAGCCCGCATCGTCGCCGATTTCTCACTGACCGACCTGGTCAATCCAACTTCTCATCGCATGGAAATCCGGCTGATCCAGGAAGAAAATGGTTACGACAACACCCCACGGCTGAGGAAGGAGATTTTGGTCGATGGAGTGAAAGAGGAAAATCGGAGAAGCAATCGGCTGGTTCAACGCAGTCCTGTTTCTGCCCCAGATGATGCAGATCATCGAAGGCGCGCCCGAAGAAAGGAGGCGCTATCTGAACCTGGCAATGGGACAGGTGATTCCAAACTACGCGGCATACCTTTCTATCTACGCCAAAACCCTATCCCAACGTAACGCCCTCCTGAAACAATTGTCGGAAAGAGGCGGGGATGCCGGGCAGCTCATCTATTGGGATGAGCAAATCGCTGACGCCGGTTCTCACATCATCCATGCTCGCATCCGCGCCGTGCAAGAATTGGAAAGGTTGGCTTCGCGCCTCTACAACGATCTCACCCATGCACAGGATATTTTACGACTTTCTTATCTGCCTTCCTATGACCCCCTGCCGCAGCCGTCAAAGCAATATACACTGCCGATTGATTCACCCCTGGACCGCTCAGGGATCTCAATAGATAAAATCCGCCAGGGATATATCGATTGCCTGGCAGGCTTGCGCAGCGAAGAAATTGTGCGAGGAATGACTACCATCGGCCCGCACCGTGATGAGCTGCGTTTTCTCAGCAATGGCATCGACCTGGGGATCTACGGCTCGCGCGGCCAGTCTCGCACCGCGGTGCTGGCCTTGAAACTGGCGGAAGTCGAGTGGATGCTTGCTAAATCCGGGCAGAAGCCAGTGCTTTTATTGGATGAAGTCCTGGCCGAGCTGGATCCTGCACGGCGTGCTGACCTGTTGAGCAGACTGCTCGAAAGCGAGCAGGCTTTACTCACCACGACCGATCTTGATTTATATGCACAGAGTTTTATTCAGCATGCCAGGATCTGGAACATCCAGGCCGGCAGAATCCACACTTAATGTTGTGTTTTCCACCTGAGGTTCGGTGTGCATGATCCCGCTTTCCCAGCACCGAAAGGACCGCTGTAAAGGCAGGGGGGATTATGATTGGTATAGAGCAGGCTATCTGCTGCTGGGATAAAGAGGCTTTTTAGCTGGAACGCCCGTCCGCCGCGGGTATTCATGCGGGGTGGCAGCAATTTTATCAATAACCACCAGGAAGCGTTCTTCAGCGACTCCCGGTAGTGCGACTGCTTCCAACCTGCGCAGCCGGCCTCCAAGCAGGCGAACGGCGTGTTCAGCCTTCTGAGTTTCTGCAGGCGCTCCTTCTCCCTTCATCGCCAGCATAGCGCCTCCCACCCGGACCAGTGGAAGCAGGTATTCGACCAGGACGGGCATTTCAGCGACTGCCCGAGCTACCGCCCAGTCATACCGCTGGCGGTAGGTCTCATCCTGGCCAATCGTCTCCGCTCGCTCTTGAACGATTTCCACCGAGCGCATTTCCAGCACACTGACGATATGGCGGCAGAAATCGGCTTTTTTCCCCACGGACTCGACCAGAGTAAGTTTGATTTCCGGGCAGGCAATTTTTATTGGTATACCCGGAAATCCGGCGCCTGATCCGACATCGATCACGCGCTCCATGGATGAACCGGCCATCGCCAGCAGGCAGCTGAGCGAATCCAGGAAATGCTTGATTCGGATTTGTTCCGGATTTCGGATGGCGGTCAGGTTGAAGCGCTTGTTCCATTCGATCAAATACTGCTCGTAGAGCTGAAAATCCCGGTATTGAGATGCTGACAGCTGGATCCCGCCTAAAGCCTGCAGATGTTGTACGAGTTCCTTCATATTCCTGGATTATAGCAGGTGGCGATGTGGGTAAAAAAAAGGATGTTCCGGCTGAGGGCCGGAACATCCTCTCATCAGCAGTTCGTGATTACTCGGCAGTTTTTTCCAGGGCAGCAGCTTCTTTGCGGCGTGCACGACGGCGCCGGAGCGCCCGGAAGATCAATATCAGGGGCAGTACGAATAGAATAAATAGTACCAGCAGCACCGGGACCACGAAGATGAGCACCCAGATGAAGATGTTCGCGATCACCTTCAGGGTGTCGATCAATGACTGGATGGCATCTTTGGCGACGCCCACCGGCTGCCAGCCGCCGATCGACAGCGGCTGCACCGCTTCATTGGGGATCAGTTCCACGCTCACAGCCGACATGGCTGCCGACTGCTCGTAATATTTCATCTGTCCCTTGATCACTTCGATCTGCTCGCGCGTCTGGACCAGCTGGTTGTAGACACTCAGCACATCTTCTGTCTTTACCGCCGATTCCATAATGCGGGTGAGCTGTTCTTCGGCTGCTTCCAGGTTACCCAGGCGGGATTCGAGGTCGGTGTATTCACCGGTCACATCCTGGCTGGTGACGTTTTCGCTGATAGGGTCCTGGGAGCTCTCGGATTTGATCTGCTCGAGCGCATCGTTGAGCCTCTCCGCAGGCACGCGAATAGTTACAGACCCACGCCAGACCGGAGCGCCGCTCTCGAGCTCGCTCTGGTACAGGTTGGCAGATACCACGAAACCACCCATCTCCTCCGCCATGCGAGAAATGCGGTCCACCGATCCACTTGGATCGTCAACCACGATGGAAAGATTGCCGTTCTTGATCACCAACCGTTCCACGTCAGCTGGGGGTGATTGAAAATTTCCCGAACCAGCCGACTCCTCAGCTACATAGGTGGATACCACCGGCATTTCCATGGGCGCTCCCGGTGGGACTGCATCCAGAGCCTCTATCTCCTGCGATGCCGACATAGCAGGAGCGCAGGCGGTCAAAAAGATAGTAAAAATAAAAATTGCAGACAGTATTCTTCGATATGAAAACCTGGATAAGTGTGTCATTTCTTCCTCCTTGAGCGATTATCTACTAAGAGACGCAGCCTTGACCCTAAATGTTCCCCTTATATACACCAAGTTTTCTTTACCAGCCTCCAGATAACCTGAGGATATGCCTTTCCGGCAGGCGGTGGTGTTCCATGCGGGTTTGAACGTCCGGAATGTTATAAGCCACGCGTCTGGTTTGTCCAGGTGTTTTGTTCGCTGTCGAAGATCGCGTAGCTGGCCCTGGGGTCGCGGTCGCGCGGCTGCCCGACTGATCCCGGATTGATGATGGCTCGCTTGGGAAGCGGAATCAATTGACCAGGTGCCGGAGTTTGCAGGCTGGCTGAATATCTGTCATTTTGTAAGGAATAGATCGCCGGTAGATGTGTGTGACCAACCAGGCACACCGGTGTCTCGAAGTAATTGAAATTTGCCGTGGCGGTATGGACGTCCAGTAAGTATTCCCACACCGGGTGTCTCGGACTGCCGTGCACCAGGGTCACTCCCAACTCCTCGATCACTATCCTTTCGGGTAGGACTTCCAAGTACTTGTGAACTTCTTCCGAGATTGTCTTGCGCGTCCACAAAAGCGCGCTGCGGGCTTCCGGATTAAAGTGTCCGCGTCGATCTGCATCAAAACCGCCGCATCGTGGTTGCCAATCACGCACTGCAGGTTCGGCAGGCGGCGCAGGCGTGCAATGCATTCATTCGGGTCCGGACCATATCCCACCAGGTCACCCAGGCACCAGGTCGAATCGAATTCCCCGGCTGCGGCGATCACCGCTTCCAGGGCGGTCAGATTGGCGTGCAGGTCAGATATTACCAGGATGCGCATGGTCCAGTTAAATCACACTTATAGAATCGGGATTCCAACATAATCCTATAATTATACTATCCTAATTTTCTCCAAATTTGATACAGGCTCAATTTACTCCCTTCACCATCAGAATTGAATTGTTCTGTTACCTGGAACCCGTGAGTCGCGGCAAGCTGGGTTAATTCCTCTTCCGTAAAATGATGGACATAGCGCAGGCCATACCCGCCGTGCTTCCAATCCAGCAGGTAATCTCCCGGATCTACCTGGTCCCGTTTCAAACCCACCGTCTCCCAGGACTGCAGGCGCTTGACAAGACGCGGGGAATTCAGGAACTGCCAGACCGACAGGAAGAAAA
The DNA here is from genome assembly GCA_963698765.1 of uncultured Chloroflexia bacterium. GTDB lineage: Bacteria > Chloroflexota > Anaerolineae > Anaerolineales > UBA4823 > CAVOSB01. The sequence continues at coordinate 48,563 of CAVOSB010000040.1, read as the reverse complement.
GCCCGTTTGGCGGCATTAGCTGGTTAATGGCTTTCACGATACCTGCCCGGTTCGTTTCGCCGGGGATATGGTGCAAGGAGGCGAAGGCCAGAAATCACCCGGAAACTCCGTTTCGCCAGGGTTTTTTCCCAACCACTCTTGAACAGGTCCGCCTCTACGAAACAGGCATGGTATCTCAGGAGCGCCTCATCGATGTCTTCTCTCGATGCTGGCTGTTCGATTATCTGTCTATCAGGGACAGAATCGCCGACGGTTTTGAGCAGCGGCAGGCTGAAATCGATACCGATGTAGCTGCCTCGATGTCCATTATTCACTAATGCTTTCCACAGCTCCCCGTTCCCGCAGCCTAAATCCAGGATGTCATGTTCGGATTGTATCTCATCTAATACACGCATGACCCCGGGCTGCAGGCGGCGGCGTGTCTCAGAAAATGACCCGGCGAAGCTTTGGTAAAATTGACGGTTGAGTTCTATCAGGCGATTAGCGCTGTCTGAATCCACTTTTCAATTATACTGTTGGCAGCCATGAGTGATAGCAGGCAAACTTGGTTGGATCTGCACGAAGCAACGCCCGAGAGGCTTATCCAGGCGCGCAAAGTGCTGGAAGAAGTTCGCCTTGGGCGACCGGTGGCAGATGCAATCCGCCGTCACCCACTGCCCGGGGGAGGTTATGTCGGTAAGAACATGCTGGTGCGGGCCTACCGCGACCTGACAGAAAGCGGAGAATTCCATTCCGATGCTACCTTGCTGGCGCGCATCCGCATGAAACCGGTGCGCACATTGTCCGGCGTCACGACTGTAACCGTGCTGACCAAGCCCTATCCGTGTCCTGGGAAATGCATTTTTTGCCCGACCGATGTGCGCATGCCGAAAAGCTATCTACCGGATGAACCAGGAGCAAGGCGCGGCCTTGAGCATGACTTCGACCCCTACGCCCAGGTAGCTGCCCGGATCAGGTCGCTCGAAGAAGTTGGTCACCCGACCAACAAGGTGGAGCTGCTGGTGCTGGGCGGCACCTGGAGTGCCTACCGCCGTGATTACCAGGAATTGTTCATTCAGCGCTGCCTGGAGGCCTTGAATAAATCGCCAGCGACCAGCCTGCTGGAAGCCCAGTCCATCAATGAGACTGCCCTTCACCGGAATGTGGGTCTGGTGGTAGAAACCCGCCCGGATCACATCGACGTGGACGAGCTGGCCTGGCTGCGCTACCTGGGCGTCACCAAAGTTCAGCTGGGCGTGCAGAGTCTGGACGACCGCATCCTGGAACATAAACCAGCGCGGGCATTCGGTGGCTGACAGCCAGAAAGCGGCCGCCTTGCTGCGCTCTGCAGGCTTCAAAATCGTCGCACACTGGATGCCAAACCTGCTTGGGTCCACTCTCGACTCAGACCGCCAGGATTTCAACCGGCTGTGGCAGCTGATCTTCCCTGATGAGATCAAGATTTACCCAAACCAGCTGCTGGAAAATACGGAGCTCTATCCTATCTGGCTGAGGGGCGAATACCAGCCGTACACCACCCAGGAGCTGGTAAGCCTGATAGCGGATGTAAAAACCACGATCCCCATCTACTGCCGGGTTAACCGCGTGATCCGCGATATTCCTTCCACCTACGTGGTGGAAGGCAACAAGCGCACCAGCCTGCGCCAGGATGTGCAAAACGAGCTGGAGCGCAGGGGACAGGCCTGCCGCTGTGTCCGCTGCCGAGAAGTGCGCAACCAGAAGGTGGATAACTCCACCCTGGTATTGAACGAGTCGCTTTATACGGCGGGTGGATCTGAAAAGTCCTTTCTATCTTTCGACACTCCGGATGGTCGCCTGGTTGGATATTTACGTCTATCTTTGCCTGCCGCCGAAGCGCCGGCCAGCCAGATCCCAGAGCTGGAGGGTGCCGCCCTGATCCGGGAGGTGCATGTTTTGGGGCAGTCGCTGCCTGTCGGAGAGGGGGAAAATGGTTCAGCCCAGCATACTGGCCTGGGCGCACGCTTAATCCATAAAGCACAGGAGATCGCCCGAGAACGCGGCTTTGACAGGCTGGCAGTGATTTCAGCCATTGGCACACGCCAGTATTATCTGAAATTGGGGTTCCAGCGCGGGAAACTCTACCTTCTCAAGGATTTGAGATAATCCAAAATTAGTTCATCTCGTTTCTGGGATTGGGGAAGCAGGAGGGACGATGGAATATCGTGATAAAAAAAATCCGGTTTTGTTGGGCGGGATTGAAGCGGGAGGCACCAAGTTCGTCTGTGCGGTAGGCACTGACCAGGGCAGCCTCCTGCAGAAAACCACTTTTCCGACCACTTCCCCGCTTGAAACTCTTGCGAATGTAGTCGAGTTTTTTACTCACCAGGAGAGCGAGCTGGGTCCTATTGCAGGTCTCGGAATTGCTTCATTTGGACCGCTCGATCCCTCCCCCGGCTCTCCAACTTATGGCTATATCACCACCACGCCCAAGCCAGGCTGGGCAAATTTCAACTTCCTGGGGACGCTGAAAAATGCGCTGGACGTGCCCATGTATTTTGATACGGACGTAAACGGGGCTGCTTTCGGAGAGTTCCGTTGGGGAGCAGGACGGGACCTCGATACCTTTATCTATATAACCATTGGCACCGGCATTGGCGCCGGGGCTATCGCCAACCGCAGCCTGATCCACGGCCTGGTGCACCCCGATATGGGCCATATCCGCATCCCGCACGACTGGCAGGTCGACCCCTTCCCTGGTACATGCCCGTATCACGGAGATTGCCTGGAAGGGCTGGCTTCCGGTCCTGCCATGGAAAAGCGCTGGGGGACGCGCGCCGAGAACCTGCCCGACGACCACCCTGCCTGGGACCTGGAATGTCAATACCTGGCTCTGGCCCTGGCCAATTTTGTCTGCACGCTTTCACCGCAAAGGATCATCCTGGGAGGTGGAGTCATGCAGCAGCCACATCTATTCCCTGTCGTACGCCAGAAAGTGCAAAAATACCTTAACGGGTACGTTCGCTCTTCCAGGATTCTCGATGAAATCGACACGTATATTGTGAGTCCTGGCCTGGGATCCCAATCAGGTGTTCTCGGTGCCATCGCGCTGGCAGATTTCGCCCTTCACGGCACTTAAAACATGACACTTGGCATAAACGAGACAGGATATGCGTCAATTGTCAATAAACGTGATTTCTGTCACAATATACTGACTACCCAAATAGTTGAGATTTATTAAGGAGAAGGCCATCCCATGAGCAAACAAAATGATTTTCCCGGATTACGAAAATTCACACCCATTCCACTCAAGCTGCGCACACCCGTCCCTTCGGACATCGAAATCGCCCAGGAGGCAGTGCTGAAGCCGATCAGCCAGATCGCTGAAGAAGTCGGGCTGCTGCCTGAAGAGATCGAATACCATGGTTCCTTTGAGGCCAAGATTAGACTCGATGTCCTGGAACGATTACGAGATGTTCCGGATGGTAAATATATCGACGTAACCGCCATCACACCCACACCTCTGGGCGAGGGCAAAAGCACGACCATGATGGGTCTGAGCCAGGCGCTGGGGGCGCACCTGGGAAAGCGCGTTTTCACCTGCATCCGCCAGCCGAGCCAGGGACCTACCTTCGGCATCAAAGGCGGCGCAGCCGGCGGTGGGTACAGCCAGGTGGTGCCGATGGAAGATTTCAACCTGCATCTCACCGGCGATATCCATGCCATCACTGCCGCCAACAACCTGCTGGCAGCTGCCATCGATGCCCGCATCTTCCACGAATCCAAGCAGCCCGATGACGAAAAGCTTTTCAATGCCCTGTGCCCGAAGGATAAGCAGGGCAAGCGCCGGTTCTCACCTTCCATGCTCCGGCGTTTGGAAAAGTTAGGCATTAAAAAGACCGATCCTGAAACACTGACTCCTGCAGAGCGCAGCCGATTTCGCACGCCTGGACATCGATCCGGCCAGCCTCACCTGGCGGCGGGTGGTGGATACCAACGATCGCTTCCTGCGTGAGATCGAAATCGGTTTGGGACCCGAAGAAAACATGCCTCGCCGGACAGGATTTGACATTGCCGTGGCGAGTGAAATCATGGCGATCCTGGCATTAACTACCGATCTTGAAGATATGCGTCAACGTATGGGCCGCATCGTCATCGGCACCAACCGGGCCGGCGAAGCGGTGACCGCCGAGGATTTGGGCGCGGCAGGTGCTATGACCGTCCTGATGAAGGATGCCATCAAGCCGACCCTGATGCAATCGCTGGAAGGCACACCCGTATTCGTCCACGCAGGACCGTTCGCCAATATCGCCCATGGAAATAGCTCGATCATCGCTGATCGCATCGCCCTGAAGCTGGCTGATTATGTAGTCACCGAATCGGGTTTCGGTGCCGATATCGGCATGGAAAAATTCTTCGACGTAAAATGCCGCTATTCCGGACTTGTCCCACAGGTGGTCGTGCTGGTCGCAACCGTCCGGGCGCTCAAGATGCACGGCGGCGGACCGAAGGTGGTGGCAGGCAAGCCGCTGGACAGCGCATACACCGATGAGAACCTGGAGCTGTTGAACAAAGGTCTGGGTAACCTCAAGCATCACATCAAGAATGCCAGGGGCTTTGGCGTGAACGTGGTGGTGGCAGTCAATTCCTTTGCCACCGACACCCCGGCGGAAGTCGAGATGGTGCGTAAGGCAGCTTTGGAAGCTGGCGCCGAAGATTCGGTGGTCTGCACGCACTGGATGGATGGCGGCAAGGGCGCCAAAGCGCTGGCCGAAGCAGTCGTCAAGGCAGCCGAAAAACCCACCAATTTTAAATTCCTCTATCCGCTGAACCTGTCAATTAAAGAGAAAATTGAGATTATATGTAAACAAATTTATGGGGCAGATGGGGTGGAATACCTGCCGGAAGCAGAGAAGAAGATCGAGCTGTATACAAAACTCGGCTTCGATAAACTGCCGATGAATATGGCTAAGACCCATCTCAGCCTGAGCCACGATCCAGAATGGAAGGGAGTTCCAACTGGATACAAGGTTCCGATCCGCGACATTCGGGCTTCCGTTGGGGCTGGTTTCCTTTACCCGCTGCTGGGAACCATGCGCACCATGCCTGGCCTGCCTACCCGGCCCGTCTTCTACGACGTCGACCTGGACCTCGAAACCGGGCGTGTGGTTGGGTTGTTCTAGTCTTTTGAAGTTCTGAACAGCATTCCACCCCAGGTCATGGGCAGATTGTAAAAAACTCGCCCCTGGCTCGTACAAACGAGCCAGGGGCGTTCCCTTTAAGCTGCCTGCCTAACCTGGTTCCAACCGCAGGTGCACCATGCGGGTGGTTTCGGACGAGATTCTGAAATTGTGCGCCAGGCGATATCCGGGCAGCCAGGCGATCGCACTTCCCGAAAGCACCAGCGGCCAGCTCCTGCGAGCTGCTTCCGGCAGCTTGACATTGATCATAAAATCAGAGATTTTAATCGAGCCTTCTGGCATTCCTAGCGGCTGAAAGCGGTCTCCAGGCAGGCGTGTACGGATGGCCGGGGAGTTTTCCAGCCGGTCGTAATCCAGCCAGGCCTGGAAAGGGTCATTATTTTGTTTCATCTCAGAAACAGCGGCTGGGCTGCGTTCGAGCACCTCAGCCGTGAGCGTCCATCCATCCACCAACAGGACTTTTCCCGGTATTTTAAGCCGCAGCGTTCCTTCTGGGGGTACTTTAGGCCAGCGTTTGTCAGTAATGCCGGCTTGTATTTCTGCCAGCACCAGGCGCTGAGCTTCCCGGTTTAAATCTTAATCCGAACATCATGTCTGTTCCGGCTTGCGGTGTGCCCTGGTTCAGAAAATCGGTTGCCCGCTCGATGGCCAGGTAATTGAAATCGCGGGCAGCGGGACGAAGGCTGAGAACAGCCTTTTGAATTACCCGTCTTTGTATCCCCAGGGGCAGTTCCTTCAATGCCTGGAAATCGAAGACGATCTTCGAACTATCCATTTCACGGATTGTTGATTTCCAGTCCTCCAGCAGGCGCTCCTGCAGGATTTCATCTTCCTGCCGCAGGATATCTGCCGTCCGCCAGATAGACTGGCGCAGTCGCGGGTTGAATGTCTCCAGGTACGGGATCAGCTCATGCCGCAGGCGGTTGCGGAAGATGCGCTCATCCAGGTTGCTGGGGTCCAGGCTTGGGCTTAAACCCTGGCCATTAAGATCTTCCCAGACCGTCTCTCGCCATACGCCCAGCAGGGGTCTCAGCAGCGGGATTTTTTCACTCCAGGCGTTCGGCAGGCTGCGGTATGACATGCCGGACATTCCCGGAAGGCCTGCCCCGCGCAGCAAGTGCATTAATACCGTCTCGACCTGGTCGTCGGCGGTATGGCCAACCATGACTGCCGCGGCCTGGGTTTTCTCGGCTTCACGGAAAAGAAACTGGTACCTTGCCAGGCGTGCTCCTTCTTCCAGGGATAAATTCCGCTGCCGGCTGAACAACTCGACGTCGCTGCTCTCGTGGATGAAAGGCAGGCCAAATTCGGCTGCCATTTGTTCCACCCTCTGTGCTTCTTCAGCCGATTCGGGGCGCAGCTGGTGATCCAGGTGGGCGACAATTACTCTATATCCCAGTCTGTGCAGCACGTGCATCAGGCACAGGCTGTCTGGACCGCCGGATACGCCTGCCAGGACCATCTCCCCGGGTGTGATCCGGCATTTCTCAAGCAGGATGGAATTAATCTCGTTCAGCATTTCAAAAATTATAATTCGAATTAATGGTTTTCAAGTCTTGCCGGTCAGAGTGCTTCGTGCTAGACTTCTTTCAGCACGGGATAGCTTCGAAGACCCACCCAAAAACTTCGCGATCATGAACGATCGAAATCCAAAACCTGAAATCCCTAAATCGACCTGGATGGGAATCCGCTGCGCTACGGATATTATCCGCGGCTGCAAACATGGAGTCGTGCTCTCTGGAGCGGGCATCTCCACTCCCTCCGGCATCCCGGATTTTCGCTCTCCCGACACCGGGTTGTGGTCGAAATTTGATCCCATGGAGGTGGCCTCCCTGGCGGCCTTCCGCTATGATCCCCAGAAATTCTATCAGGGTCTGCGTGGGCTGACGGAGCTGGTGTTTACAGCCAGGCCGAACGCTGCCCACCTGGCCCTGGCGCGACTGGAGCAGGCCGGTTATATCCATACGGTGATCACCCAGAATGTTGATTTGTTGCACCAGCGAGCGGGCTCTAAAAATGTGCTGGAGGTGCACGGCTCTTTCCAGAACTCTCACCTGCGTGTGGTGTTTCACTCAGGTGAGCTCCGAAAGCTACATTAACCCGTACCTGGAACAGGGTCTGGTTCCCACCTGCCCGCGCTGCGGGCATTATCTCAAGCCCGACCTGGTATTGTTCGGCGAGCAGCTACCCAGCAAGACCTGGCTGCAAGCCCTGAATGCCAGCAAGAATTGCGACCTGATGATCGTGGCCGGCTCGTCGCTGGAAGTATTGCCGGTGGCTGGTTTACCGATGCGCGCCCTGGAGAACGGCGCCCACCTGATCCTGATCAATTATTCACAAACCTATCTGGATGTTCGCGCAGATGTAGTTTTTCATGAAGACGTAGATCACATCCTGCCCTACCTGGTTGACCACTTACTAGAGAATTAAAGCTGGCTTTGCTCGGGACTGATTGGATCGAGTAGTATCTTGAGCGCTCCTGGTTGACCGGCGTGAGTGAACGCCTGTATCCCCTGCGTAAGTGGGTAGCGTCCTTCTACCAGGGGCAGGGGATCGATTTCATGCTTCGCCAGCAGGTTCAGTGCAGGCTGAAATGGTCCGCAGACGCGAACCAACCAGGGTGATTTCGTCGACCACCACTGCCGACAGGTTCAGCACGTTCTCCCCTTTGAAGGTGCTTTTTAATACGATCGTCCCGCGCGGCCGAACCGCCCTGCGCGCCAGGACAAAACCATCCGGGTTGCCCGTAGCTTCCACGACACAATCCCACCTGCCGCTTTGAATTTCATTTTCCTCCAGTGTGCGGATGCCGCATTTGTCGAGAAGCGCTTGGTGAGAGGCGTGGCGCACAACTACGCCAAGCGCACATCTGGTGATCTGCAGCGACCGGGCAATCAATTGGCCCAACCGGCCAGCACCGACCACCAGCACTCGATCTTTTGGGGAAATGTCCACCTGTTCCTGGATTTCGAGGGCAGCGGCCAGTGGTTCTGTGAAAACCGCGGCCTCGTCCTTTACATTGTCGGGTACTGGATGCAAGTTGGCGGTTGGCAGAGTGAGATATTGTGCAAAAGCTCCGTTATGGTTCTTGATCCCCAGCACGCGCCTGTTTTCACAGTGCCTCGTGCGGCCAGACCGGCACTGCTCACAACGTCCGCAGGCCAGGTTGATCTCTCCCACCACCCGCTGTCCTACCAGCGTGGGGGAGCCGTCAGCCTGGACGACCTCTCCCACGAATTCATGCCCTGCTACACCAGTGAAAGGGTAGTAGCCGCGCACCAGCTCCAGGTCTGTGGCGCAGATGCCAGCCAGCCGCACCCGAATGAGCGCTTCTCCCGTTTGCGGCTCTGGCAGGGGTAAGTTCTCGCGCAGCCGCAGAGCCTGGTTTTCCAGCCACAGTGCTGTCATGCTGTCAGGTAAATGCATATTCAACACGCTCCTCTTCGTCCGAACTGGCGTTCCAGCAGGTCAACCGACAGGTAAATCATCGTCGGCCGGCCGTGTGGGCAGGTGCGCGGCGACCGGCAGGCTTCCAGGTCGGTCAGCAGGTTGGTCCCTTCTTCGGCTGACAGCGATTGACCGGCTTTCACTGCCGCCCTCTTACACACCCTGGCCACCACCCGCGCTTCTGTCTCCTCCCCCAGGGGCTTCTCGTCTTCTTCGAAATCTTCTACCAGGACCCTCAGTGCAGCCTCGGGATCCAGGTTCTGCAGCAGGGCCGGGAGTGCTCGAACCAGGAAGGTGTTAGGCCCGAACGGCTCGACCACAAATCCCAGCTTTTTTAAAACTGGCAGCTGCTCCTCCAGGAGACGCGCAGCCGGCGGGTCAAGCTCCACGCTGGCGGGTTGGAGCAGGGATTGGGAAGGGATCAGCTCAGCGTTCTGCTGCATGAAGCGCTCAAAAAGAACTCGTTCGTGCGCAGCATGCTGGTCCACCAGGTACAGGCCGTCCGGAGCCTCAGCCACCAGGTAGGCGTTGGCAATCTGCCCGACCAGGCGCAGTAGTGGAATGCGTGTCGCGGGAAATGCAGGTTGGGCGTCTCCCGGTTGGGGTGTAAAGTCGCCGGCAGATACAGTTTCCTGGGCGTTGTAGGCATCCACAGCCGGGAGGTCCTGGTTCGCCATTCTCCAATCCAATCCCGAAAAAGATGGGCGGGGTTGGGTATTCCAACGCCAGCGCGGGTCCAGGTCGGGCACCGGATTATGCGCCAGAAGACCGCGCCGCACCGCATTCTGAACGCTGCTGAAAATTCGATCGGGTCCTCTGAAACGCACCTCGGCTTTTGTGGGATGGACGTTGACATCCACCTCATCAGGGGGGATTTTCAAGAATATGATCGCCATCGGGAAGCGCCCGACCATTAACAAGGTCTGGTAGCCTTTCATCACTGCCGCGCTGAGTGCGGGTTCCTGGACCGGGCGCCCGTTGACGAAGAAAACCAACCCGCTCCTGTTTGAACGGGTGATGGAAATCGGGCTGATGAAGCCAGCCACGCACAGGTTTTCTTCCCGGTAAGTGATTTCCAGCATCTGGCGTGCGATTTCCGGTCCATACATTAACGCCAGCACACTGCGCCGGTCGCCGCTGCCGCTGGTTTGCAGGGTAAAATGCTCTTCATGGCTCAGCTGGACCCGTACATCCGGGTAAGCCAGCGCATAGCGTGTGACCAGGTGGTCGATCTGGTTGCGTTCGGTGATATCTCGCTTGAGAAATTTCAATCGCGCTGGAACGTTAAAAAACAGGTTTTCGACCTGCACCAGTGTGCCGAACGGCGACCCAACCACTTCCTGCTTCCCACTGATTCCACCTTCCACTCGAATTCGACTGCCTGCCGGGGAGCCGGCCTGCCTGGAGGTCAGTGTCAGCCTGGAGATCGAGGCGATTGATGCCAGTGCTTCGCCGCGGAAACCCAGGCTGGTGATTCGAAACAAGTCCGCCGCTTCGATCAGTTTACTGGTGGCATGGCGTTCCACCGACAGGGCCAGCTCGCTGGCAGGTATTCCGCTGCCATCATCGCTTATTTCGATCAGGCGTTTCCCGGCTTCTATAATTTTGATCGAGATTTGTTTTGCCCCGGCATCCAGCGCGTTCTCGACCAGCTCCTTAACGACCGAGGCTGGTCTCTCAACCACTTCCCCCGCCGCGATCTGCGAGGCGATTTCAGCCGGCAAGATGTGGATTGGCATGAGATAATTATAAGCTGAGTGGAAGAATTATAATAAAATCATGCCTTACACCACCATATTTTGCGACCTGGATGATACGCTCTATCCCAGCGGCAACGGCCTGTGGGAAGCTATTGGACAGCGCATGAACCGCTTTATGGTAGAAAGGGTGAAACTGCCGGAAGACCAGGTGCCCGCCATCCGCCGGCACTATTACCAGACCTATGGGACAACGCTGCGCGGACTGCAAATTCACCATGCAGTCGACGCAGACGATTATCTGGCATATGTCCACGATCTTGACCTGGCACAATTTCTTCATCCTGACGCGTGTTTGCATGAAATGCTTTCCAGCCTGCCTCAAAAAATCTGGATCTTCACCAATGCGGATGCTGCTCATGCCGGGCGCGTGATTGCAGTCCTGAGCCTGGAAAATTGTTTCGAAGGCATCATTGATGTACGCTCCATCCAGTTTGCCTGCAAACCTGAGAAGCAAGCGTATGACCGGGCGCTGGCCCTGGCTGGAAACCCCTTTCCTGCCGAATGCATCTTGGTGGATGATTCGGCTGCCAACCTGGTTCCAGCCTTTGAGATGGGAATAAGCACTGTCTGGATCAACCAGAATGGAAACTCAAACCATTCGGCAGTCCACACCCTTTCGAAATTAATCGAGCTGCGGGAAGTGATGCCAGAATTATGGGACTCAAAAGACATGCAGGCGGGGGATTTGAGCGCACCTGGTTGACGGAGGATGTGCTTGTTGAATAAACAAATTTCACTGGAACAGGCAGCCTCCTTGGTACCCTCCGGCTGCACGCTGGCCATCGGCGGGCTGACCTTATACCGCCGTCCGGTTGCTTTCGTGCGAGCCTTGATCCGGCGTTTTTTCAAAACCGGTGAGCCCAAGGATCTGACCCTCCTTTCGTTTACGGCAGGACTGGAGTGTGATTTCCTGGTTGGGGCAGGGATGGTCGCGCAGGTACGCACCTGTTACTTTGGGCTGGAGATATTCGGTCTGGCACCCATGTTCACTGATTTTGCTAACCGGGGAGCCATTAAAGTAATAGAAGAAACAGAGGCCAGCCTGGCTTTAGGTCTGCGCGGTCGCATGGCCGGGGTGGGTTTCATGCCCGGGCGCGGCTGGTTGGGCACGGATTTGCCTGCTCTCAGGCCGGATGTACGCACCGTGACCGATCCGTATAATGGTGAGCAGCTGGTGGCTTTCCCGGCGATCTACCCGGATATTGCTGTCATCCATGCCCTGCGTGCGGATGACGAAGGCAACGCCGTGATCGGGGGCAATAAAGGCGTCGATGAAGAGCTGGCTCTGGCCGCCTCACAGGTCATCCTCACCAGCGAAGAAATTGGCCCCGATCTGCTCAGGGCTGATATCGTGGCGCCTTTTGTCAGCGCACTGGTCCTGGCACCCGCAGGTGCAGCTCCCACCTCCTGCCATCCTTTGTACCCGGTTGATGGGGAACAGATTATGGCCTACACAGAGCAGGTCAGCGACCAGGATACCTGCCGGGAATACCTGGAAAAGTGGCTGAGTGAATGAAATCAGGCGGCAGGATTAGATTTAAGTATTACGACCTGATAGCCGCTCTTTTCGTGGCCGTGCTGCTGGTCAGCAACGTGGCTTCTTCTGCCAAGATCGTCGACTGGGGAATTTCTTTGGCAGGTATCCCCCTGGCATTCGATGCGGGTACGCTGTTGTTTCCAATCAGTTACATTTTCGGTGATATTTTGACCGAAGTGTACGGCTATCGCTATGGGCGGCGTGTGATTTGGATCGGTTTTGGCTGTACCGTTTTGATGAGCCTGACTTTATGGGTGGTCGGGCTTCTGCCGGGTGAGAAATACTGGCAGCGAAACGTCGGGCAGGAAGCCTACGACGCCATCCTGGGGGGCCTGACCACCGGGGCCATCGTCCTGGCCAGCCTGGTCGCGTTTTTGGGGGCGCGTTCACCAATTCATTTGTTCTGGCCAAGATGAAAATCCTCACCCGGGGTCGCTGGTTATGGTCACGGACCATTGGAAGCACCCTGGTCGGGCAGGGAGTGGATACAATCCTGTTCGTTTCCATTGCCACCCTTTTACATGCGCCGGGTTTTGTGCCTGAGATCTGGTTAACGCTGGTTGCAGCTAACTATATTTTCAAATGCGGTGTGGAAATCCTGATGACGCCGATCACGTACCGGGTTGTTAATGGTCTTAAAAGAGAAGAAAACAGCGATTATTTCGACCACGAAACAAATTTCAATCCTTTTAAAACCGGATGACAGGTTCAACCGTGGAGTTATTGGATTTCTTTTGTGATGTTTATATAATTCTAACCTTGGTGTGATAATCTAGCTCTGCAGTTATTAATTTTGAATTTCTAGATATAAGCTGAGGCAATTGTTTACAATGGATGCGAAAGAAACGGAGTCAAGGATGAATTCCCGACCTGTATTGTTTGTGATAAGTGTGATCGTAGCGCTTATATTGCTGACTGGTGTCTGTTCTGCGGGCTTCATAGCCGGAAAGGTATACGATACCACCGGTTTCCTGGATAATGAGACCCCGGCACCGCAGGTGACGGTAGTGACAGAGAACATGGAAATCAATACCCAGGGCTCTTCGCCGGAAGAGCTGGAGCAGCTGTTTGAGCCCTTCTGGCAGACCTGGAACCTGGTTGAGGACCAGTTCGTCGAGCAGCCAGTCGACCAGGAAGCGATGATGCGCGGGGCAATCCGCGGTATGCTCGATACCCTGGATGATGCCCACACTTCCTACCTGGATCCCGATATGTTCGAAAGAGCTAACGCCGAGCTGGAAGGGGAAGAATATGAAGGCATTGGAGCCTGGGTGGATATCACGGGTGATTTCTTGACGATCATCAGCCCGATGCCCGGTTCCCCGGCCGAGGAAGCCGGCCTGCTGCCTGGAGATAAAGTAATTGCGGTGGATGGGGATGATATGACCGGTATCGATGGCGAGCTGGTACGGCAGCGGATTGTCGGCCCCAAGAATACCGTTGTTCGCCTCACAATCCAGCGCGCAGGCGTGGAACCGCTCGAGGTATCCGTAGAACGCGATGTGATCGTGGTTCCTTCTGTCACCAGCAAGATGCTGGAGGGTGACATCGGGTACGTGCAGTTATTTACTTTTGGTTCTGACACCTCTGATGAATTACACGACCAGCTGAAGGACCTGATGCGTCAAAATCCAAATGGCATGATTTTGGATCTCCGCTTTAACGGTGGTGGTTATTTACATACGGCGATCGAAGTGGCCTCCGAATTCATTGGCGAAGGTGTGGTCATGTATGAAGAGTACGGGGACGGCACCCGCAAGACCTATGAAGCCAGCCGGGGAGGCCTGGCAACGGAAATCCCCATGGTAGTATTGATCAATGAAGGCAGTGCTTCAGCCTCCGAGATTGTAGCCGGAGCGATCCAGGACCTGGAGCGAGGCGACCTGGTTGGAGTGACTTCCTTTGGTAAGGGCTCAGTGCAGAATTACCAGAAATTGGTGAACGATCAGGGAGCGGTGCGCGTGACGATTGCACGCTGGCTTACTCCCGATGAGAGGCAGATCAACGGGATTGGCCTGGAACCGGATTATGTGGTTGAGCAAACAGTGGAAGCAGTTTCTCAAGGACTTGACCCGCAGCTCGATAAAGCCATCGAATTACTTACAAACCAGGCTTACCAGATTAAATTCGACGGTTGTCAACTAGGAGGAATCTAAATGTTCGGCATGTTTATGGATCCACGCTATTTGATGTTTATGCTGCCAGCCTTTGTCCTGATGCTGGTGGTGCAGTGGTATGTTAAATCGGCGTATACACGCTGGAGCCAGGTCATCTCTCGCTCACGCATCTCTGGTGCGCAGGCGGCGCAAAGGCTGATGCAGGCAGGTGGGTTATCCGATGTGCGCATTGAAGGTGTCCAGGGACACCTGACGGATCATTACGATCCCAGGTCGAAAGTCCTGCGTCTCTCCCAGGGGGTGTACCAGGGGAATTCGGTAGCCGCATTGGCGATTGCCGCCCATGAGCTCGGGCATGCCATGCAGGACTCCGAGGGCTATTTCCCGCTCCGTTTTCGATCTGCCATCGTGCCCGTCGTGAATGTCGGCTCCTACCTGGGATGGATTTTGATTTTTGCAGGGATGCTGTTGCAGCTGACTGGGCTCGCCTGGCTGGGCGTGGCGATTTTTTCCGGTGGGGCTTTATTTGCACTTGCCACCCTGCCGGTGGAGCTGAACGCCTCTTCCCGTGCCCGCCAGCTGTTGTATACTTCCGGTTTGATAGCCGGGGAGGACGAGATGCGCGGGGTCAACAACGTGCTGAATGCCGCCGCGCTGACCTATGTAGCCGCCCTGGTCGCGGCAGTCTTGCAGCTGCTGTATTGGGTGACGCTCGTCCTGGGAATGGGCCGTCGCAGGGATTAGGTCATTCTCAGGTTATTCGATAGATACTGTCGGTATATAACCCTAATTAATCCCCAAAAATTTTGTACGACCAAGACCTCACAGGCCAGTCCTGGCGTACTAGGCCAGGGTTTTCTTAAACCTGTGAGGTCTTATATTGATGGTGGGTGGGAAAGGTAGCTGTAAGCCTGCAAAATGCGCGAATTTTCCTTGGTGTATAATCTACGCCAAGCTCTCCTGGAGCGATCCTCACCTGGATCTTACCGCACACTTTTCCCAATAAAATATCAGGAGATGTTATGCTGTCAGTAGGTAAATCATTCGCACGCATCGACGCACTGGCAAAGGTTACAGGCCAGGCTCTTTTCCCAGGGGATATCAGCCTGCCCGGGCAGGCGTACATGAAGATCCTGTTCGCCAATCGTCCGCATGCCATCATCAAGTGCATCGACACCTCCAGGGCGGAAGCGCTGGAAGGCGTCCTGGCTGTGTTGACTGCCAGGGATGTCCCGGTCAATGAATACGGTTTGATCATGCCAGACCAGCCAGTGCTTGTGCGGCCCGGGCTCCAGCAAGCCCTATGCGGAGCGGGTCCGTTTTGTTGGGGACCAGGTAGCTTTGATCATTGCCGAAAGCGAAGAGATCGCTTCTCGGGGTCGCGACCTGGTAGAAGTCGAATACCAGGACCTGCCATGTATCACAGATGTCCAGCAGGCCATGCAAAACAGCGACGTCCTGCTGCATCCGGACACAGGCTCCAACGTATTCTGTCACTACCGCATTCGCAAAGGGGATACTGCAGTAGCCTTTCGGCAGGCGGATGTGATCATCGAAGGCGAATACCGCACCCCTGCCCAGGAACACGCCTATCTGCAGCCCGAAGCGGGTCTGGGATACATCGACGACGAAGGACGCGTCAGTATCATCGTCGCAGGCCAGTGGACGCATGAAGACCAGGAACAAATCGCTCATGCCCTGGACCTGCCTTTAGAAAAGGTGCGCGTCCAGTATGCTGCCATTGGTGGCGCTTTTGGGGGCCGAGAGGATATGTCCGTCCAGATCGTGCTGGCGCTGGCAGCCTACAAACTCGAACAGCACGGCCTCCGCCGCCCAGTAAAAATTATCTGGAGCCGCGAGAAATTCGATCATCGGTCATCACAAGCGGCACCCCTACCTGATTCGGACACGCTGGGGAGCTTCTCGGGAAGGGAAAATCCTGGCAGCAGAGGTGGAAGTGATCGCCGATGGTGGAGCCTATGCCTACACATCCACCAAGGTGCTCGGCAACGCCACATTAATGTGCACCGGCCCCTACGAGATACCGAATGTTCAGGTTGATTCCTATGCGGTCTATACCAACAACATCCCGGGAGGGGCATTTCGGGGCTTCGGCGGACCACAGGGAGCCTTTGCAGCCGAAACCCAGGTCAACCGCCTGGCTGAAGCATTGGGTATGGATCCGGTCGAGATTCGCCTGAGAAATATCCTGCGCGAAGGCTCCTTGCTCTCCGTCGGGACACCGCTGCCCAAAGGGGTTTCCCTGCCCCAGGTCGTCGAACATTGTGCAAAAACCGCCGGTTGGAAGAAGCACCCTTCCGGTTGGAGCAGGGCCGGGAATGGCGAGTTGTTTACTCCGGACTCTGATCCGAAGGAAATCCCCGCACATATCAGGCGCGGAGTTGGCTTCTCCACCGCCTTCAAGAACGTTGGTTTTTCATTTGGCGCTCCCGAGAATTGTTGGGCGATCGTCGAGCTGCATGGAGGAGTTAGTATCGAAAAAGTTGTGGTCCGGCATGCGGCGGCGGAAGTCGGGCAGGGAACGCATACGGTCATCTGCCAGATGGCTGCCGAAGCCGCCGGAGTCCCGCTTGAAAAAGTTCAGCTGCTGCCTTCAGACACTGCCTTCACCTTGAATTCCGGCAGCGTTTCCGCTTCACGCATGACCTTTATGGCCGGCAACGCGGTTAAAGGCGCCGTGAAGGCTGCACAGGAAGCCTGGCTGAAGGAAGACCGTCCGGCTGTGGGTACCTTCCAATACCGGCCGCCGCCTACCACCCCTCTTGACCCGCAGACCGGAAAATCCGAGCCGAACTTTGCTTACGGGTATGTCGCCCAGGCGGTCAGCGTGGAAGTCGACACCGAGACCGGTATAGTGCGCATCCTGGATGTGATCTCTACCAATGATGTCGGTAAAGCGATCAATCCCCAGCTCGTGCAGGGGCAGATCGAAGGCGCCGTGGTTCAGGCTGGCGGTTATGCTGTGCTGGAGAACTTCGTTCAAAAAGACGGCTATGTCCACACCCAGCACCTTTCCACTTATCTGATCCCAACCGTCCTGGATGTTCCACAGCGCGTTCAATCTGAAATCCTGGAATTCGCCGATCCGATTGGGCCGTGGGGAGCGCGCGGCATGGCTGAGATGCCGTACCTGCCCTTCGCGCCGGCTGTCATCGCTGCCGTACATGCCGCCACCGGTGTCTGGTTTTTTGAATTCCCACTCACACCGGAGCGGGTGTTGAAGGGTTTAGGTAAAATCTCGTAATATGCCTGTGATCCTCGTGATTCGGGGTGGGGGCGATCTGGCCTCCGGAGCGGCGTATCGATTGTTCCGTGCGGGACTGCGTCCCATCATCACCGAGCTCCCCCAGCCCCTGGCTGTGCGCAGGTCGGTCTCCTTTTCCGAATCGATCTTCACTGGTTACATAACGATTGAGGGGGTGACAGGGAGAAATGCCCGGGACCTGGACCATGCGCTTGAAATTACCCGGCAGAATGAAATCCCCGTTTTAGTCGATCCGCATGCTGGAATAATGCAGCAGCTGGTTGATCAAGAAATTGCGGGTCGGAAATCCATCCTGGTAGATGCCCGCATGAAGAAAAGGGCGGACAATTCACAGCTACTTCCTGCTGACCTGGTGATCGGGCTGGGGCCGGGTTTTGTAGCTGGGGTAAATTGCGATGCCGCCGTCGAGACCATGCGCGGTCACTTTTTGGGCCGCGTCATCTGGCAGGGAGCAGCAGAAGGGGATACAGGTGTCCCGGATTCCGTCGCCGGTCGCGATAACGAAAGGGTGTTGCGCGTGCCAGTCGATGGCGTTTTAATCGCGCTGGCTGAGTTGGGCGATCTGCTGGAGGTAAACCAGCCAATAGCGCAAGTCTCTGAGGTGATCCTGCGTGCTCCTTTCCGTGGTGTGCTGCGCGGCCTCTTGCGCCCGGGAATCGCGGTAAGTGAAGGAATGAAGATTGGAGACATTGACCCGCGTGGCGATCCACGCTTCTGCCATGTGGTTTCGGACAAATCCCTGGCTGTCGGTGGAGGGGTGCTGGAAGCGATCCTTTCCCGCCCAGACCTGAGACCATTTTTATGGGATTGAAATGCGTTTAGCACAGGCCTTACGCTGCGCTGAGCCTTTGCGCCTGGCCCTGGTCGGCGCAGGCGGAAAAACCACTGCCCTGTTCAGGCTGGCCCACGAATTGTCCACGAGTGTGAATAACCAGGCTGCGAACCGCCTGGTGCTCGTCTCGGCTTCCACGCATCTGGCTGAGGAGCAGTGCCGTTTCGCTGATTTTCATTTTCAAGTTAACGATATAAATGAATTGCAGGCGCTCGAGCCACACCTGCCAGATGGCGTGGTGCTGTTAACCGGGAGGAGCCGGGAATCCGGGCGTATCTCGGGGTTGGACCTGCCCCTTTTAGATCGTCTCAACGATCTCTCCGAAAAACGCAAGTGTTCCCTGTTAATTGAAGCAGATGGCTCGCGCCTGCGTCCGCTGAAGGCGCCTGCTGCCCACGAACCGGCACTGCCGCAGTGGGTGGATACGGTGGTGGTGTGTGCGGGATTATCCGGACTCGGTAAGCCGCTGAATTCAGAATGGGTGCACCGTCCCGAAATTTTTACCCAGATTTCCGGACTATCACTGGATGAGCCCATCACTCCGGCTGCAGTGAGCAGCGTCTTACTGCATCCGCAAGCAGGGCTGAAATCGATCCCTGAGAAAGCACGCCGCCTCGTACTCCTCAACCAGGCAGATACTTTGGAGCTGCAGTCCATCGCCTCCGGGATGGTTGTTAGCTTGCTTGATAAATACCATGCCGTGTTGATCGCCGCGCTGGCTCCTTTCCAATCCAGGCAGCTTCTTTTGGAGGAAGGAGAAATATTCGCGGTGCACGAACGAGTGGCAGGCATCGTCCTGGCAGCCGGCGGCTCGACACGCCTGGGGCAGCCCAAGCAAATCTTACCCTGGCAGGGTGAGCCGATCGTCAGGCATGTTGCGAAAACCGGCCTGGCTGCTGGCTTGCAGCCGGTGATCGTGGTAACAGGAGCCGCTGCCAGCGCGATCGAAGAGGCGCTCGTGGATCTGCCCATCCAGATTGTCCGCAATCCGGATTGGGAAGCCGGGCAAAGTACTTCTGTAAAGGTCGGCCTGAAGCGAGTGCCTGCCGAATTGGGAGCTGTGATATATCTATTAGCCGACCAGCCGCGCGTCTCAAAAGAATTGTTGAGCAGCCTGGTCGAATTGCATGCCACAACTTTCGCTCCGCTGGTGGCGCCTGAAGTGCAGGGCCAGCGTGGAAATCCGGTGTTGTTCGACCGCCAGACTTTTCCAGCACTTTTTACCCTGGAGGGAGACGTTGGCGGCCGTCCACTGTTCTCACGCTTCAAGGCAGCCCGCTTGCCGTGGCATGATTTGTCTATACTTCTGGATATCGACTTTCCAGAGGATTACCGGCAGCTTTTGGAGGGATAATTTGATCGCCGCGATCATCTTGGCAGCCGGATTATCAAAGCGCATGGGACAGCCCAAAATGCTCCTGCCATGGGGGGATACGTCCGTCATCGCTGCGATCGTGCAGAAGCTGGTAGCTGCGCAAATTCAGCCCATCTGCGTGGTAGTGGGCGCAGTAAAAGATGAGATCGCAGCAGCCCTTGGTGAGCTGCCAGTTCAGCTGGTTTTCAATTCACGGTTCCAGGAAGATTCCATGGTGGTGTCTTTACAGGTCGGGCTGGCCCGCTTGCCGGATGAGATCCAGGCGGCGCTGGTTGTCTTGGGTGACCAGCCGCAGCTCTCTGTCGATGTGATCAGCTTGCTTCTCGATGCTTATAACCGCTCCGCTTCAGCGCTGGTAGTGCCCAGTTACCAGATGCGTCGCGGTCACCCGTGGCTCATCGACCGCAGCCTGTGGGCCGAAGTGAGAAATTTAGCTCCTGGTGATACATTGCGTAGTTTCTTAAATTCCAATGTCGAAAAGATTTTCTATATCAACACGGATCTGGAAGCTGTGATTCAGGACCTGGACACACCGGATGATTATGACCGCTACCGTCCCGAATAAACAGTTGTGGTGATCTGCAAGTGAAAAATTTCTAAAAGGATGTTTGAATATGGCAGATATTCGAGCGTTTATTGCGGTCAACTTACCTCCCATTCTACAGTCACAGCTGGACTTAATCAGCCGCCAGCTGCGGGAGATGCTGCCAGCGGTTCCAATTCGCTGGGTGCCAGTAAAAAATATTCACCTTACCCTGAAATTCCTGGGGAATATCCGGGAGGATCACCTGGGGGCTTTGAAAGAGAGTTTGAAAGTAGAAGCGTCTCGCCACCACTCCTTTGAGTTTGGCCTTGGCTTACCAGGCGCTTTTCCTTCCATCAATCGGCCGCGTGTGATCTGGGTAGGTGTCACTGCTGCCGAGGAGCTGAAGGAGCTGGCGCTCGGTATTGAAAAACAGACAAAGAGTTTGGGATTTCCAAATGAAGAGCGCCCATTCTCTCCACACCTGACATTGGGTCGGGTCGGACGCCAGGTATCTCCCGGCGACATCAGGCTGATCGCCGACGCTGTCCAGTCTTTGAAAATTGAGGCTGCCGGCACAACCAGGGTCACCGAAATTCACCTGTACCGTAGCGACTTAAATCCCGGCGGAGCGGTTTACACCCGGCTTTACTCAGCTTCGTTATCGTAATTTGCATAGCTAAAATGCGGAAATTCTGAGGACCTGATTAATCGAAATTCTGGAGTATCATTGGATTTTCTTAAGTTCAGACATCTAACGAAGATTTCAGATTCTGAGAGGTGAATTCTGGATACATTTGAGATTGCACGTGATATGGCTTCCGTGCTCGAAGACAAGAAAGGGGAGGATATTTTGGTTTTGGATATCCGAGAGCTCTGCGATTTCGCTGATTATTTTGTGATTTGTACAGGCACGAGTGACCGCATGTTGAATGCGCTGGCTGACGATGTCCAGGAGAAGATGCGCCAGAGATACCGCCTGCCTGCACGGCTTGAAGGTCTCCCGGAGCACGGCTGGTTACTATTGGATTACGGGGATGTCATCCTGCACCTGTTTTCTCCAGACCGGCGGAAATACTACCGCCTGGAGGAGCTTTGGGGCAAAGGCAAGGTTTTACTGCACCTGCTGTAAACCAGGATCACTTATCCTGGCGCTGGACCGGGGTCTGCGATTTTAAAAATGTTGTTAATTCCTTTATTCTAATAAGCCAATTTAACTTGGGACTAAGTTTGTTGATGGAGGCAAACCATGTGCAGGAATATTAAAAAATTGCGTTACCCGGACCGGCCTCCAACAGATTCTGAGCTGGAAGAGGCCGCGCTTCAATTCATCCGCAAGATCAGTGGTTACCGTGTACCCTCACGCCGGGCTCAACCTGCCTTTGACAGTGCCGTAGCCGGTGTCTCGGCGGTTTCTAAGCTTCTGTTCGAAGAGCTGTCTGCTCTCAATCCACCCCAATAATAATTAAAGATAACCATCGAGGCACATTAAATGGCTAAAAAATCCTTTCAAGATTATTATCCCGATTATTTTGCTTATTGTTATGGCTGTGGGCGATTGAATGAGCACGGTTTACACATAAAAAGTTATTGGGAAGGCGACGAGACGGTATGTATTTTCCAGCCGCGACCCCATCACATCGCCGTCCCGGGATATGTATATGGAGGTTTGCTGGCCTCCTTGATAGATTGCCATGGTACAGGCAGTGCCGCCGCCGCGGCATATCGGATAGAAGGAGCCAGCCTGGAGTCAATCCCGCCCAAGCGCTTCCTGACCGCTTCCCTGCATGTCGACTATTTGAAGCCGACCCCATTGGGTGTTCCGTTGGAAGTGCGCGGTGCTGTCAAGGAATTGAAAGGGCGCAAGATCGTGATTGCGGAAACGATCTCGGCGGATGGCATCATAACCGTGCGTGGAGAAGTCGTCGCCGTGCAGGTGCCCGAGCAGATGATCGAAGAGCTGATGAGAAATTCAGGCGTTTCTTGAAGAGATATTCTCCCTTTCAGGCAATTATCCCGCTGTCCTGGCAGCCTCCAGAGCCGCACGCATCTGGTCGAGATGGTTGTGGAAATGGAAGGGATCTTCCAAAGCATTATAAGCCACGCGCCAATAGCTGCCTTTCCTTTCAATGAATTTGTCCGGCAGGTTCTCAAACAGTGCGATCGTTTCCAGGTGGGACCGTTTAAATTCCGCCAGGAGTTCAGGCAGGCTCGGATAAACACTCACGGTTGCCTTGATATACGCGTACTGGTTTCCCCCGAAGTCGTCGGACCACTGTTCTTGCCCATCAACGACGCCGCAGATGTAGTTTTGGTACCCGCGCTCGCCCTGGATAAAATGCGCTAGGGTTTCTTTGACACTCCATTCTTCAGGACCAGGTTTGAAAGCAGCCTGTTCGTCGGTAATTTCCTTGAAAAAGGCATCTGCTTCAGCTTCAATTTTGCGCCAGCGCGCTGTCAAAGCCTGAGATAGGCCTTCAATGCTGGTGGGAATGGCTGGGATCGACCGGCGAGACAGCTGCATGGCCAGGGTCATCTTTTCACTGCCGCGATAAATCTCGACGTCGACGACATCACCTGCCCGTTTTCGCTGCAGGGCTGCAGCCAGGTCGGCGAAGTCCCGGACTTCTCGGCCAGCCATCGCCACGATCACGTCATTGGGCAGGAGCCCGGCAGCTTTCGCTCCCATCCCGTCGATGACTTCATCCAATCGCATGCCGTTGCTGACTGGAATGCCCTCTTTGGCGGCGATTTCCGCATTAAAATCGGTGATGGTGATTCCCAACATCGGTCTTAATGTCAGGCGTAAATCCTCCCCGGTTTCCAGTACTGAAACCAGGTTTTCAAGGCTCCCTTTCCAGCCGTCTTCGATCTCGCGGATGCTTTCTGTCCACGCCTCACCCTCCACGTCCACGCTGTGTTCCAGTGTGATGCGCGTGCCTTCATTAATCTGATCGATGTTCACCCGGACCTGGCTGGTGGATGGGTCACTGCGCCCGCGCCAGCTGAATGCGACTTTGCGGTCAGGCTCCAGCGCAGTGTATTCGCCACAGGTGTAATAACCGGAATTCCAGGCCAAAAAGACCCTTCCACCGGCTCGGGGCAGTACAGTGGCAATATCGCACAGCCATTCTTTCATTGCAGTGGCGTTTGTGAAAGCGCCGTACGCCAGTGAAGGGGCGGCTTTTGCAACTTTGACGAATTTAAATGTCTGACTTGTCATCAATAACTCCTTTTTCAGTACTTGTGTTGATTAATAATACAAAAGCATCTGGATTCTAGTTCGAATTTTTTCAAAAGATGGCAGAACCGATTCCATTGAACGAATATTATACGGGATCGGGATATCCGGCACAGCCATCCGTTCGATTGGTGCATCCAGGAAGGAAAAGCCCTGGCTGGCAACGGTGGCAATGATCTCACCGGCGAATCCGCCTGTCCAGGTGTCTTCGTGTACCACCAGGAGTTTACCCGTCTTCCGGACGCACTCCAGAACAGTCTCTGCATCCCAGGGGATGATGGTGCGCAAATCGACCACGCACACCCGGCCTGCAAACTGCTCGGCCGCTTCGACGCAGCGCTGGACCATCGCACCCCACGTGACCACGGTCAGGTCCTCTCCATCGATTACGCGCTTCGCCGAGCCAAAAGGCAGGCAGTAGCTGTCACCCGGATAAATCCGGCGCCCCGCTTTGGTATCTAGCAGCGCGCGATGCTCCAGGAAGAAAGTCGGATCATCCCCGCGCAGCGCACTGCGCAGCAATCCAACCGCATCTTCAGCATTGCTGGGATAGGCAATGCGCCAGCCTGTCATGTGTGCCAGCACAGCCTCACCCGATACGCTGTGCCACGGATCGCCGGTCTTCTTTCCATGCCCGACCGGGATGCGCACCACCACCGGTGCCGCGAATCTATTTGCCGTCCTCCAGCGGATGGTACCCAGGTCATTCAGCTGCTCGTAAGCCGGGTCGGCGTATTTCCGAAATTGAATTTCCGGAACCGGCAGCAGGCCTGCCAGCGCCATGCCGGTCGAACGCCCAATGATGCCTTCTTCGTTCAGAGAAGTATCAAAAACGCGCTCTGCACCGAAGTGCGCCTGCATGTCGAGTGTCGCCCCGTGCACGCCACCCTTCACCCCCACATCTTCACCAAACACCAGCATTCGTAAATTGCGGCCCATCTCGGTTTCAAGCGTGCGGCGCACTGCATCGACCAGGTTTATTCTTGGGCCGGCTGGAACTGCCAGGCACTCTTCCACCGGGAGCATGCCACTTTCAGCGCGTAAGCCGCCCTGGACGGGGGCTGCTCCCTGGTAAAACAGGTGGCTGGTCACCTGGTCCGCAGGTGGATCGGGAAGAGCCTCAACCTCTGAGAGTGCTTCAGCCACCTCCTGGTCGATTTCACGGTTGATTTTTTCCCAGCTGCCGGAATCCATCCCCAGGGTATTGAGGTATTCTCGCAGCCGGATGAGCGGGTCCTGCGCGGCTTCCGCCGCGATCGTCTCCGGGCTCTTATATGCCTGGTCATCGACCAGTGTGTGACCGCTCAGCCGGACCACCCGCATGCGCAGCAGGCAGGCACCCTTCCCACTGCGCACGTGCTGCACCGCTTCCTGGATCACCCGCCACGCTTCGACGGGCTGTGTGCCATCACCGTCCAGGATCAACATTCCCTGGAAGCAGGCCAGGTTCACCGTAATGTCACCTCCAGGGGTCTGGAGCTCGGCCGGCACGGAGAGCCCGTACTGGTTGTCTTCGATGAAGAATAATATTGGTAACTGTAGAGTGGCGGCAATATTGATTCCAGCCCAAAATCCATTCGCAGCTGTGCTGCCTTCCCCGCCAGCCGCTACAGCGATCGCCCCGGACCACTCTTTTTCCCCTAATACTTTCTGACGGTAGCGAATTGCCTGCGCCCAGCCCACCGCCGGTGTGTATTGGGCGCCGACATCACCGGATGAAGGCAGGATCAGTTGGTCCAGAGCGCCTGGGAAGATTGTAAACCACTCCCACATCCCGTCCCTCACTCGGGCTTCCGCCTCGCGCCATACCAGCCGCCAGCGCTTCCCTGGCTGTCAACCCGCAGGCCAGCATAAATGGCCTCGAGCGGTAGTACGTGACCGCTGCATCGTGCGGGTGATCCAGAGCCTGGGCCAGGAGCACCTGCGCCAGCTCGTGACCGCCCGCTGAGAACTGGTACATGATTTTCCCTTGAGGGGCGAGAGTCTCGACTTCCAGCTGGTCTAATTTGCGGGACAGCAAGACGCAGCGCGCTACTCTTTCCCAATCGATCATTTCAAGCTCCATTGACCTCACACTCCGGCGGCTGCCTCAGCCAGGCGAAAGCGGACTTCGCGGCTCCGGTACCACAGCCAGATGGTCTGGGTGATCATGCTGGCAGTCAAAGCCAACAAGCCAAAATACAATCCTGTCGTCTTTCCAAGCAAAACACCCGCCGCTAAAATTAGTGCACTGGTGACCAAATATATCACCACCGATTCGGTAATGCCGCGCGTCTGTCTGCCGTACAGGATCACACCCTGGTACCAGCTCTGGAGTGCCGCCAGCAGTGGCATGGGTAGTGCGATCCAGATTCCTTTCCTTGCCAGCTCAGATAGCTCGGGCGAAAGAGCCGACACTTTCTCGAACCAGAAATTCGCCAGCGGTGTAGCCGCCAGCACAAATAAAGCCAGGGTTGTAATACCGCCAAGGGCCCACATGAAGCGCAGCAGTACCTGGCTGGCATTGGGCTTTTCCAGCAGAGCAACGACCACCTCGTTAAAGGCTATCCCTAGACTGCGCAGCATGAATATCAGCCCGGTGACCACCGGCCAGACCGCCAGTGAAGGGAGCGAATCCGGCATGCGGCTTAATGCGCTGCTGCCGATCGGATTCGACAGCAGGAAGATCAAAGAAGTCATAGCCAGGGGGATATAGAAATCCCAAAAATCTTTCCATGACAGCGCCGGGAAAACAACCGGGGCAGGTTTTACTTCATTATCAAGCACGGGTCGAACCACCAGCCCGATATAGATTGCCTCGCACACCACGCCCGTCGCCACCGCACTGGTAGCCACTACAATCCCAGGGAGACTCTGGCTCAAGTAGCCAATCGTTAACACCACCAGGTTCGTGCCCAGTCGGACCACGGTGCCCAGTCCGATGGCCTTCGAATGCCCGAAGCGGATCAAAACCCCCTGGTTAAAGCGGCGAAAGGCGATCGACCAGGTCCAGGGAGTCATCGATCATTAACCCGATCCTGGCAGGTTCGACGATCTCTTCCGGTGCTCCGATCACACCTTCAACCAGCCAGTAGTACAGCGGTGTGAACGCCAGCAGAATATGCAGCGCAGTCAAAGAAGCGCCGGCAGCCAGCATGAATGTCCTGAGCTTGGAATAAGATGCCCAGTCTTTGCTCAGCGCTGTGGATGCTGCCAGCAGCATGATGATCGGGGCTTCGATAATCAACGACAGTGGGAATACAATGCCCCCATACGCAGCCAGGTTGATTTCCGGATTCGGCAGCCGCGCGACCACCGCGCTGACGGCAGGAAGCTCGGTTCCCATCAAGAGCCAGCTGGCTGCCAGTGGCCACCAGGTAGTGAATACTTGGTTCATCGTAAGCCAGGATGAAGGGGTCTGTCTTTGCAAGGAAGTCCTTATCCGGAAGGGTTTATGGTGATCGAGGTTTTGCGGTAGTTGAAGTAACCTTCCGCTGAATAAAACAGCAGTGCCAGCCAGATGAGAACGAATCCCACCAGGGTGGCACGCGTAAAAGGCTCATGGTAGATCGCTATACCGAGTATGAATTGGATCGTCGGTGCAAGATACTGTAACAACCCTAATGTTGAAAGATGGATTTTTTGTGCGGCGCTGCCGAATAATAACAACGGCAGTGCCGTGACCAGTCCGGTGAAAATCAACAAAATATCCGTCGAGGTATCCAGGTGTCTGAACGCACCTTCGCCGGTAAACTCAGCGAACAGCAAGAAACCCACCGCCGGGAGGAACATGATCGCAGTCTCCAGGGTCAGACCCTGCAATGAGGCCAGGCTTGAGGTCTTTTTAACCAGGGCGTAGAATGCAAAGGTAAAAGCCAGCACCAGGGCGATCCAGGGCAGGCGTCCAAGTGCGATTGTCAGGTAAAGCACCCCGCCAGCTGCCAGGGCAATCGCAATCCATTGGGTAGACCGCAGGCGCTCGCGTAAGAAGACCACCCCAAACAGCACATTCACGAGTGGATTGATAAAGTACCCCAGGCTGGTCTCCACGATGAATCCCGAATTTACACCCCAGATATAGGTCAGCCAGTTGGCCGAAAGCAAGACGGCTGCAATGATGAAAATCAGGAATGACCGGGCATTGAATACTGCAGCCAGAATAGGCTTCCAGGATTTCCTGAATGAGATCAGCCCGGCCAGCAGGAAAAATGACCAGACGATGCGGTGACTCAATATTTGGAGAGCGGGAACTTCCTCGAGGAGCTTCCAATAGATCGGCAGGAAACCCCATAACAGGTAAGCCCCGACTGCATAGATGATGCCTTTATTCTTCACTGATCACTCTTTTGAACCGCTTAGCAGGATCTATTTTCCAAATGGGTTCCGCCACATCCGCCAGTTGTGGACACCCAATATTTTTGATTCCCCAATTACACGAAACCCGAGTTTTTCTTCCTGATGCACCACATTCAGCTGATCGGTCTCCAGGTATGCAGGAATGCCTTCCCGGTCGAATGAATCTAGCGCCCTGACCACCAGCCTCTTGCCGATCCCGTGGCTGCGTTGGTCCGGTAAAACACCGATCGGACCCAGGTGCCAGTGCTGCTCATGCGGATCCAGGCGAGAGGAAGCAGACTGCAGTGATAAACCTCGCAGGGAATTCCAGCCTGTCAGGGGCAGCATCCAGCGCGCCAGTTTAAGCGCTTCGGTGAAAGTGGGCTGGCAGTGAGGCCACGGAAGCATGCTGTGGACTCCCACGATTTCCCCATCCAGGCGCGCTATCAGGGTTTTAAAGTGTGGGTTATGAAGGTACATTAGGTACAGGGCTTTTTCAATCCTGACCCGCTGTGCCTCGCCGTTTCCGCCCCACAGGGCAATTGAGTTCAGAGTCGGTGTAATCGCAATGCTGAGAACATGCGCGGCTTCCTTTAAGTCTTCACTGGCAGCATCATCAATAAGAAGTTCACTCATCTGGGACCGTACCTGTAGGCGAATGACAAGACATTATATTACAAACTGCCAATCTGCTGCTTCAACGTTCTCAGCTAACACGGAGTATGTCACTGGATTATTAGAGATACTTGTAAACCATCAAAAATACTTGACAGGAAGTCCGGGATTTGCTATGCTATAACTACCGACCGTTCGGTAGGGAGAAAAGTTGACCCGCGACGAGCTGCTCGAAGCTTCTGCGTTGATCTTCAGTCAGAAGGGCTTTCACGGCACTTCCATGCAGGATATCGCCCAGGCAGTCAACCTGCAGAAAGCCAGCCTCTATTATCACGTTTCCAGTAAGCAAGAAATACTGCTTGGTGTGCTCGATAAAGCCCTCGATCTGCTCATCGAAAGGATGCAGGGTGTTATCGATCTCCCTCTCCCTCCAGATCAAAAGCTGCGCCAGGCGATATGCACTTACCTGGTCAGCCTGATTGAACACCGCGATCTGGCCTCCGTGCTGCTGCTAGAACATCGTTCCCTGGAAGCACAGTACCGCCTCCAGCACACGCCCAGAAGGGATCGTTTTGAGCACATGTGGAGAGACCTGGTCGTGGAAGGTCAAAATCTCGGCGTTTTTGAATCCCAGGATCCCGACCTGGCGGCGCGCGCCATCCTGGGTGTGATGAACTGGACGATCACCTGGTACAGCCCCGGTGGTGTCCTTTCCGTTGAGGAAATATCCTACCAGTATGCTGACCTGTTCTTGCAGGGTTTAATTCCACGAATTGTGCTGTAAGAGTACTGGTATTCAGTTTCTTGCCAGGACTGGAACAATTCTTATTTCATGCCCTGAAATTTGGAAGGAGGTGGCATCCTACAGCCAAACAATCAACCCAAAAGTTGAACAAGAATAAACAGAAGGAGCCAAAACATGTATTCTTTCGAACCCGATGAAGAACAAAAGATGCTGGTCGACGCCGTGAATAAATTCGCAATCAACGATTTGCGAGCCAAGGCCAGCGAAAATGACGAAGAAGGGCATCTCCCCCCATTTCTTGTGGAAAAAGGGTGGGAGCTCGGCTTCTTACAGGCTTCCATCCCCGAGCAATATGGCGGTTTTGGAGAAAGGTCAGTGGTCACGGGCGTATTGGCGGCTGAAGAAATGGCCTACGGCGACCTGGCTGGTGCACTGGCAGTTATGACCCCGGGATCCTTCGCAATCCCGATCTTAATGGTCGGCAGCGAGGAGCAGAAACAGAAATACCTGCCCGCCATTGCTGAGGCGCAGTGGTCTCCTTATACAGCCGGTATCATCGAGCCGTTTTTCGATTTCGACTCCCTGGATTTGCGCACCACTGCCGTCGAAGAGAATGGTCAATTGTAATCAACGGCGAGAAGATGTATGTACCCTATGCCGCCGATGCTGAGGCGCTGATAATCTATGCAAAGCTGGACGGTAAAACCCAGGGATTTATCCTCCATCGTGACGCCGATGGATTGGAAGTCGGTGAGCGTGAAAAGACTTTAGGCCTGTATGCTTTACCGACCTACCGGGTGCGTTTGATTGGCGTTCGTGTTCCCAAATCAGATCGCCTGGGTGGTGAGCAGGGACACGATTTTGCCCCAATCCTCGATGCCATGCGGATCGCCCTGGCAGCCATGGCTGTGGGTGTTTCACGCGCCGCGCTCGAATATGCCCGCGATTACGCCAAAGAGCGTGAAGTCTTTAAAGTGAAAGTTGCACAGAAGCAAGCAATTGCTTTTATGATCGCCGAAATGGCAACCGAAATAGAAGCCATCCGCCTGGTCATCTGGGAGGCCGCCTGGATGATGGACAAGGGAATGCCAGAGGCCTGCAAACAGGCTTACCTGGCCCTGAATGGGGCGATGGATATGGCCATGATGGTCACGGATCGTGCAGTTCAGGTTTTGGGTGGTCATGGTTATATTCGCGAGCATCCCGTTGAGCGCTGGATGCGGAATGGTCGTGGAATTGCAATGTTGAACGGCCTGGTGATCGTCTGATCCTCTCCGGGTCGTTGAGTGGAAAAGGAGTGTAAAAATGATCGAATTCGAGATCCCCAAACCGATTGCAATGGCCAATACAGCCCTCGAGACAGTGGCTGTCAATATGATGCGCACCAAATCGCGTTATTTCGACGAACACGAGCACGAAATCCCTTGGGATTACATCAATTTCATGCACATGGCAATGAGCCAGACCGGGGCCGGGGCATTGGCACCTCCCCAGGAAAAGAAACCGGATCCGGAGGGAAAACCTCGCCCTCCTATCGGTTACCAGAGATTAACTTTCATGCTTGAGATGCTTTCCTGGGGCGATGTCGGCATGTACCTCGTCACACCCGGCGGTGGGCTTGGAGCTGCCGCGGTGGAAGCGGCTGGTTCAGCGGAGCAGAAACAGCTTTTCCTCAAGCGATTTCTCGGGTGAGAAGCCTGTTTTCGGGGCGATGGCGATGACCGAACCCCAGGCTGGTTCGGATACTTCGGCAATCTGTTCTACCGCGGTTTTGGATAAAGAGACCAACGAATGGATTTTGAACGGCGAGAAAATCTTTGTCACCGCCGGTCATAAATCGTTGTGTGAAAGTAATGGCTTTGTGGTCGTGTGGGCTACCATCGATCCATCGGCTGGCAGGGCTGGCATGCGCGGTTTCGTGATTCCTGCCGGCACTTATGGCGTCTCGGTGACCAAGCTCGAGAAAAAAATGGGCATCCGCTGCTCTGACACCGCTTCCATTGTGATGCAAGATGCACGCGTCCCCTTCGAAAACATGCTGGGAAGCCTGGAAATCGTGCGTGATTCAGGGACAGCCAAAGGCTTCCAGAAAGCCATGGCTACTTTCGACGCCACCAGGCCGCTGGTTGCGGCGACCGGCATCGGTGTTGCCAGGGCAGCCTTGGAGTTCCTCAAAGAAAAGCTATCAGAGCAAGGTATCACCATCCGATACGGAATACCCAGGCAGAAACTGACCAATATCGAGCGCGAGGTCATCGATATGGAAGTCCAGCTGCGCTCGGCGTGGCTGCTCATCGTTAAAGCCGTGTGGATGGCCGACAACCACCTGCCGAATTCCATGGAAGCTTCCATGTCCAAGCTGCGGGCCGGCGATGCCGTGACCCGCATCACCCAGAGGGCCACAGAAATCATGGGACCGCTTGGTTTCAGCCGGGAATATCTCCTGGAAAAGTGGTTCCGTGACGCCAAGATAACCGACATTTATGAAGGGACAGGCCAGATCAATCGCCTCATCGTTGCCCGGCATGTTTTGGGTTATTCGGGCAGCGACTTGCGCTGATCTATCCGCAGCCCATTGATGGTTTTTTTGTACCTTAACGATTAAATAGAGGTTGAACCGGATGGTATAAATACGCGCTATAGCCGGACTTCGCCTGTTAATCGTTACCTGCCAGCCTGCAATTCGGAAAACACCTGGTTTGGCGTAAAGAATTCCTTAAAGTCAACCAGCAGTGCCGGGTAGACTATTTAGCTTGAATGTCCTTGCTGTTAAAATCTCGAATGTTGTCCGTGCCGGCAAGGAGAGGTAAAGATGCATGCTCAATTTTCGAGAATCTCAATCGTCCTGGTGCTGGTTGCCCTGGTTCTGGCAGCCTGCCTGGGTTCATCCGATCAGGCTACCCCGCTGCCAACCGACCTGGCCTATACCGAGGCTGCTAAAACGATCGTAGCCGAATTAACCCAGAACTCCCCTGCTGCGACAGCAACCCTCACCAAACCGGCGCCGACCGCGGAACAGCTGCCTGCCACCAGCACACCTCTCCCAACCAGGACCACTGCACCAACGCTGCCGCCGCCCACTCTCCAAATTCCGCCCACCGCAACACCAGCACCCGTCGTTTCGCAGGATTACCGGCTGGCGTTTTCGGATAACTTTGACCTGGGAGATTCGGGCTGGTACCTCGAAGATACCAAATATGTCAAATTTGGGTTTTCTCACGGCGGCTACACCGTCAAGAACCTGTCTGAATACGCCTGGAAGGTGAGCGCCCGTGTAAATAAGAATATGCAGTTTTGGGATACGCGCGTTGAGGTGACGGGTTCAAGGATGATGGGCTCGTTGGATGGTTTCTACGGTGTGGTGTGCAATTTTGCCGACCTCAGCCATTATTACTTCATGGCTGTGAGCTCGAATGGCTGGTACGGGATTGGGAAAATGTATTTCAGCATTCCTTATATCCTGACGGAGGGGATGAATACCAGCGTAGTCCGCACCGGGAATGCTCCCAACCATATCATCGGCGAATGCATGGATCACACACTGGGTCTGATGGTCAACGGCGAGATGCTGGCTGTAGTCCAGGATTTTGATCTTTCAGCGGGCGGTGTCGGTGTAATGGTCGGAACCCGCCTTACACCCGGCTACCAGGCATTATTCGACGACTTTAAAGTTTACGTTCTCGAGTAAATCCACTTTCTTGCTCTGGCAGCCATAGGTTCTCTTCCAGCTGGCAGTCACTATCTTCATGCAGGCCGTCCAAACCTGATTTTTTCCCCACCAGGCGAATATTTTATACAACCTCTGTTCGAAAGTCGGATCTGGTCTATGGATTCTATCCAGGGCAAAGATCTGTTTCAAGTTTTTGGGTGATTTTTGACACGTTTCCTCGATGCTGCAATCGCAATGTTGGAAGGCTTATAAAGGAGGTCTCATGAAATACAAAATTCAAAAAGCAGTTGTGATTGGATCTGGCACCATGGGCGGTGGAATTGCTGCGCTGCTGGCAAATATCGGGATTCCAGTGACTTTGCTTGATATCGTACCGATCCAGTTGACGAAAGAAGAAGAGAAGAAAGGTCTCAGCCTGTCAGACCGCAGCGTAAGAGACCGGATTGTACGTGAAGGCCTGGACAAGACAATTAAATCCCGGCCGGCCAGCTTTCTTTACACCTGACCACGCCGCGCTGGTGAAAACCGGCAACCTGGAAGATGATTTTGATGTCATTGCGAGTGCGGATTGGGTAATCGAAGTCATCGTCGAAAACCTGAAAATAAAACAGCAGTTGATGGCCAGGATCGATGCCATCCGCAGTCCGCAGACCATCATTTCAACCAACACGTCTGGAATCCCGGTCACTTCCATCGCCGAAGGCTGCTCAGCAGGCTTTCGGCAGCACTTCTTGGGGACACATTTCTTCAATCCGCCGCGCTACTTGAAGCTGTTGGAGATTATCCCCACGGTTGACACACTTCCGGAAGTAGTGAAATTTATCAGCCGCTTTGGTGAGCGCAAGCTCGGCAAAGGCATCGTCCCGGCCAAGGATACACCGAACTTCATCGCCAACCGCATTGCTTTTGGCAGCGCACCATTTGCTCTCGAATACATCCTGGAAAATGGTTATACCGTTGAGGAAGT
This sequence comes from uncultured Chloroflexia bacterium, assembly GCA_963698765.1. Taxonomy (GTDB): domain Bacteria; phylum Chloroflexota; class Anaerolineae; order Anaerolineales; family UBA4823; genus CAVOSB01. The sequence goes on along the minus strand of CAVOSB010000040.1, from coordinate 14,975 downwards.
AGATGCGATCACCGGTCCGGCAATCGGTAATCCAAAAACCGCTACTTTCCGCCTGATTGACCTGGTTGGGATCGATATCTGGGACCATGTGGGCAAGAACCTGGCACCTGCCATCCCTCACGACCAGCTGGCGCAAAAGTACTTAGGCTCCCAAAAAGTAAATTCGATGATTGAGACGCTGGTGGCCCGCGGCGCTCTGGGAAATAAAACAAAACAGGGTTTCTATAAAGAAGTGCGCACAGAGGACGGCGGAAAAGAATTCTGGTCGCTCAACTTGCAAACGCTGGAATACCAGCCGTCCCAGAAAGTACGCTTCGAGTCGATTGGTAAAGTAAAAGATATCGAAAATGTTGGTGAGCGAATCAAGCAGCTGGTTGCGGCCGAAGACCGTGCCGGAGAGCTGGTGCGGGCTTTGACTTACCAGAGCATGGCCTACGCCTCCGCACGCATCCCGGAAATTGCAGATACACCCAAAGCCATTGACGATGCCATGCGCTGGGGATTCAATCGTGAAGCAGGGCCGTTCGAAACCTGGGACAGCCTGGGCGTGGCCGAGACAGCACAGGCGATGAAAGCGGCAGGTTTTCCTCCCGCCGCCTGGGTCGAAAAGATGCTGGCAGCCGGTAACCAGACTTTTTACCAGTATGATGGTGAAACAAAAAATGGTGTATTCAATCCCTCCCTCGGACAGTATGTCAGGATCGAACGTCCCCCCGCAATGATCATGCTGCCCGGGTTGAAAGCTGCAGGAAAAGTCCTCAAGAAAAACCCGAGTGCCTCATTAATCGATTTTGGTGATGGAGTAATCGGGGTTGAGCTCCACACCAAGATGAATGCCTTCGATACGGATATGTTCGAAATGATCACGCGTGGTATGGACCTTGTCGAGCAGGATTATGAAGGCATGGTGATCGGCGTTGATACCGAGAACTTCAGCGTCGGTGCAAACCTGTTCTTAATTGCTATGTGGGCACAGAATGGTCAGTTTGATCAAATCGAGCTCGCGATGCACCAGCTGCAGGATATCTTCATGCGCATGCGCTATTTTCAAAAACCGGTGGTCGTGGCACCCTGCGGTACGGCCTTAGCCGGCGGGTGCGAGATGTTAATGAGTGCCAGCCGGGTAGTGGCCGCCAGCGAGCTGTATTCCGGCCTGGTAGAAATTGCCATGGGTTTGATCCCGGCCGGTACGGGTACAAAGGAGATGATGCGCCGGGTGTTGAATCCCGCCATGCGCACCAAGGATGTTGAACCGCTGCCGCTCCTCCAGCGCTTGTTCGAGCAGATTGGTATGGCGAAGGTCTCGATGAGTGCGGAAGAAGCCCGCCAGATGGGGATACTCAGTCCTTGCGACCGGGTGGTGATGAATCGCGATTTTCTGCTTACGGAGGCCAAGCAGGAAGTGCTGAACATGGTGAATACCGGGTACCGGCCGCCTCTGCCTGAAAAGATATACGCTGCCGGGCGGGACGCCCTGTCGGCGATGAAGGTGGGCATATATATGATGAAAGAGGGCGGCTATATCACCGAATACGAGGGCCAGATGGCTGCTCAGCTGGCGTACGTACTCACCGGCGGGCCGCTCAGCAGCCCGACCTGGGTCGATGAGCAGTATATCCTCGACCTCGAGCGTGAAGTCTTTTTATCTCTGACTGGCAATGAAAAAACCCGCGAGCGCATCTGGACTTTTCTCCAATCTGGTAAGCGCATCCGCAATTGATTTACTTCTTGAAAATTCGCTCCATACGCGGATTTTCAGCATAAGGAGACTGACCTATGAGCAAAATCGAAAAAAATCGTGAGCCTGTGATTGTAGCGGCGGCGCGTACCGCTGTGGGAAAAGCGAAGCGCGGTACATTGGCTACTTTTCGTCCGGATGAAATGGGGGCCGAAGTCATCCGTGAGCTGCTGAGGCGCGCACCGGCTCTGGATCCTGCTGATATTGAAGATGTAATCCTGGGCAGTTCATGTCCAGAAGGCGAGCAGGGCATGAATATGGCGCGCCTGGTAGCTCTCTCCGCCGATCTTCCCATCACCGTGCCTGCAGAAACGCTCACCCGCTTCTGCTCTTCAGGCCTGCAGACGATTGCCCATGCTGCCTTTGCCATCATGGCCGGCCAGATGCAGGTAGCCATTTCGGGCGGCGCGGAATTAATGAGCATGATACCCATGACTGGCTTTAAATTCTCTCCGATGCCCTCCCTGGCAGAGAGTTTTCCCGGCGCCTTCACCAGTATGGGTCTCACGGCTGAAAACGTAGCCACGAAATATGAGGTGTCACGCCAGGACCAGGATGAGTTCTCTTTGCGCAGCCACCAGCGGGCTTCCGCGGCTGTGGAATTGGGTCGCTTCGATCCCGAAATCGTTCCGCTCCAGGTCAGGCAGGTTTTCCCTGGAAATGGAGGTGTCGTGGAAAAGACGACCGTCTTCAAACGCGATGAGGGTCCACGAGCCGACACCAGCCTCGAGGCCCTTGGCCGGTTGAAACCGGCCTTCAGGGAAGGTGGGTCGGTAACGGCAGGCAACTCATCCCAGATGTCCGACGGTGCGGCAGGTGTCATCATCATGTCGCGTGAAAAAGCCGAATTGCTTGGCATGCAGCCCTTGGTACGTTTTATATCTTTTGCTGTGGCAGGGGTTCCGCCTGAGCTCATGGGCATTGGACCAATTGAAGCCATTCCAAAGGCTTTAAAGCTGGCGGGTCTATCGCTGGACGATATCGGGCTTATCGAGCTGAACGAGGCCTTTGCCTCGCAAAGCCTGGCTGTGATCCGCGAGCTGGGTATCGATCCTGAGATCACCAATGTGAACGGAGGCGCCATCGCCCTGGGTCATCCACTGGGATGCACCGGAGCCAAGCTGACCACCCAGCTGATCTACGAAATGAAGCGCCGCGACGTGCAGTTCGGGATGGTCACCATGTGCATTGGCGGTGGAATGGGTGCCGCGGGCATCTTCGAAAACCTGTCCTGAAAGATTCATACACCGGGTTCTTGCTGATTGTCCTTCAGCAGAATCGGTGCCCTGTTTGGAGGAACGAATGACAGACATCACCGTTAAACAAATGGTCTATAACCACGAGAAAGCTTTCAAACCCGACGCAGCCGAAGGTGTTGATGCAGTCATCCAGTACAACCTGTCGGGTGAAGAAGCTGGCGACTATATCATCACCATCAAGGATGGCAAATGCAGCGTCGCTGAAGGCGTAGCTCCCAATCCGTCGATGACCATGACTGCAGATGCGTATGATTTCCGCGATGTGCTGCTGGGCAGGGTCAATGGGATGCAGTATTTCATGATGGGAAAACTGAAATTAGCCGGAGATTTGAACCTGGCGATGAAGCTGACCACCTTCTTCAAGATGACAGGTTCGTAATAAAATTGTCTGCAAAGACAAAAAGGGTGTTTTTGCCGCTGCTGGCAAAAACACCCTTTTCTTCCTTCTCGCTCCCCGTTATTCTGGCGCTGTTAATCCCGCTCTTCATAGCTTCCGCCTGGATAATTGTTTCCGCGCTTGACTATCACAACAGCGACTTCTTTACTTTCTGGCTCGCAGGCCGGTTGATCTCGAACGGGCAGAATCCTTACGACACCACCCTCTGGTTGGAAGGGCACCAGCTGTATGGAGCGGATTGGGTGCCGAATTCGATTTTCCCATACCCTCTACCCCTGGCTTTCATCACCCTGCCCCTGGGTTTATTCCCGCTGAAAACCGCTTACTTCATCTGGATCTGCCTGTCCCAATTATTCATCACGCTATCCATATACCTCTCAGTTTCCTGGGATAAAACGGTTCGCATAAAGCATCTGTTTCTTCCACTCTTATTCGCTGCATTCCTTTTTAGACCGGCATTGGTTACTCTGCGGAATGGCCAGCTCAGCGCTTTTTTGCTCTTCGTCCTTGCCCTGACACTGTACCTGTGGAATCATCAAAAGTGGTGGCAAGGGGCGGTCGTGGCTTCATTATTGATTCTGAAACCCACGATCGGACTTCCGGTTCTGGGTTTGAGCTTTTTGTACCTGCTTATCCTGAAGAAGGTCCGGGCAATCGGAGCACTTGTCCTTTCAATTTCAGTTCTGGCGGTATTCGGCTGGCTCATCGATCCGGATTGGGTGAGCCAATTCCTCACAGTTGGCAGTGGGAAATTTTCTGAGACCTTTGGCTACAATCCGACGGTATGGGGGTTAGCGGGTTATGGCTGCCAGCAGGTCAGCCTTTGCACTATGGCTGTGGAGGGTGCGCTTGCCTTCGTTTTGACCCTTGTTATCATTTATCTGGTCTTCACTCGAGGTCGACAGACAACACCGGGACTGATGCTGAGCCTGATCATCCCAGTTTCTTTGCTCGTTACTCCATACCTGTGGGCGTACGATCAAATCCTGTTAATAATTAGCGTCTGCGTATTGGCAGAGAAGTTTACACGCTCAGGATATCCATATTTACTGGTTGCCAGCTTCCCGATCCTTTTTTCGTTGATTTCTCTTCTCTTGCTTTACCTGGCTGTGATCAGTGGTCACGATGCCTGGAGTGCTGTGCTTTCTTTGCTCATTCTGGTTATCGTTTGGCTGCAATTACCGCAAGATCCGCCCGATTTCGTCACAAATTCCATCTCTTCGGAACAAATTCTGTGATTATTACGTCAGGTATTTAAATATACCTGATGGCACCTGCCGTTCAGGCCTGTCCGTTTTATTGGAGCATGCGCTCCAGGAGAAGAAACGATGAACGCTAAAACCAAATTCCTGCTTACCGTCATGGTATTGGTCGTCTGGGTGGCTGGATCAGGGATGTCGGGGTTTTATTCCCCGCAGGCTCTCGCCAGGCCCCGGGTAGCGGTGACGAACGTAGTGCGGAATAAAACCGTCCAGTTCAACCTCCAGGATTTCCGGGCGGATGTAAATGTGGAAGTGCTGATCGGAGCCTACGGCACACACGGTGTGAATGGGGTGAAAGTCGGTACTTTCAGGACGACTCACTCGGGTACGCTTGAAGGCCACAGTAAACATCCCATCCCACTATTGTGGAGCCGCAGGCTTGATCTGCGAGTTCAGCGCAGGGGATACAATGGTGTCAGCAATCTGAATTACTTCGCTTATATCTCATTCAATAATAGAACCACCACACGCAGCAACACCCCACAAAACCATTTCCATCCAGGTAATCAAGGTTGTCCATAACAAGTCCGTGACAGTCAGGTTCGGTCGCCTGCCATCTCACATGCGTTTCGAGGTCCGGATGGCCGGACTCGGTGGGAAACAAGGGAACTATCAAACGGTGGGGACCTTTAATTCGGGTGCGGGTGGCACACTGGTTGCAACATACTCCATACCGAGAGCATTAGCAGGCAGCAAGCTGCTTATCATGGTCGTCCGCAGCACTACTCAAGGCTACTCAGGCATGACCTTGTTTTTCAACTAGCTGGCAGGTTTGCGTAAAATTTACGCAAAAGTCAGCAGTCCTGGAGAGCAAAAATCTGGTAAGGCGTAATAATTCACTGTAAAATGCCCTCGGATCGAATTTCAAAGAGAATATGTCAGTCTCTTTGAATTGTGAATTTTCACGAGGAGGATTATTATGAAAACGAAGCGTATTTTTATGGCTCTCCTGGCTGTGATCATTTTGCTCACCAGTGCGGGATTGACATTCCAGCCAGCCCAGGCCGCCAGCTGTTCGAGTTACCACACCGTCAGCCGGGGCCAGACGCTCTCCTGGATCGGGCGTTATTACGGCGTCAATTGGAAGTACCTGGCGGATATCAATAACATCCCCTACCCCTATAGAATCTATCCCGGGCAAACGATCTGTATTTCCGGTACAGGATCAACATACTATTATCCGACCTACTATCCGACGAATACGCAGTGGAGTTTTGTCGTCACGAGCGTGGAACGAGATGTCTCTGTCACCATCAAAACGGCGAATATGCCTGATAATGTGCTCTTCGAAGTTAAAAATCGGCCGCAAGCAGTCAGGCAGCATGAACTGGATAAAAGTAGCCGACCTTGATTCTGACAGGGGTGGCAGCTTTAAAGCCGCTTTCGATATCCCCGACGAGTTCGCCGGTGCATCGACGCTTTCTATCAGGCTCACGCAAGCCAAGAAGAATAAATCCGTTGTCCGTTCCTTCAGCAACTCCAGCTACTCCCCGGGAACGGGTGGACCGTATTATCCATACTACAATTATGGAAACTATTATTATGGAACCATCCCGACCATTTGGATCCAGAGCGTGGTGAGGGACAGCACGGTGACCATCCGTACAGCCAATTTCCCTTCCGGAATGGACTTCCAGGTATTGATGGGACCCATGGGCTCCGCTGGAATTGGTGGGTATTATGTAACCACCTTCAACTCAGGCGCTGGCGGTGCGATGACACTGACCTTCAATATCCCACCCCAATTATACGGATCAAACCGTATTGCCATCCGCACCCAGAATTTGTGGTCGGGATTCTACAGCTATAACTGGTTCTACAACAACACGACCAATTAGGCGACGGCATATCCGGGAATTGCAGGAATTATTATTACCTGCAATTCCCGGTTTATTTATACTCTCGAGCAGCACTTTCTAACATGGAATAACCCGCCTGTATTGTGCAGGCCAGGTCTTCCAGTGCAGTTTTTTCAGCGCCACCCCCGGATTTCATTTCACCACCCTCCCAGCTCTCCAACAGCCGCAAAAGGCTGCCGCGCAGCCCGCTTGAGCGGTGAGCCCAAACTGAATTGACAGAAATCCTTTCCAGCCTGCTGACTAATATCTCAGCCTGTTCCACCAGTTTTTCTTCATCGGCTTTTTGCAGCATGACGTATGCGTGACGTTGGTTTTCCAGCTCGCCAGGCACTTTTTTGAATATTTCTGCGACCTTTTTTATTACCCTTCGCTGGTCATAATAAACAGCGGCGTCATTTCGAAGGTGTGGTAATAGGGTCGCAGCCGTTCTGTGCTGTAATACTTCGATACATTCACGACTTTCTTGGTGCTCGTGACCACGTCGACCGGCATATTGTCGTAGCGTCCATTGCGCAGCACCACCAGACGCCCGTGAATACCTTTGATAGCCAGGTCAAGAGCCAGGTTGCCGTATGCCATGGGTACGATCGAATCGACTGCGTCGGGGTCGCCTCCACGCACCAGGTATCCCAGTTTCTGGTTGATCACGCTGACCGATTCCCCGTTGTTGAATTTCGGTGAGAGTTCTTTAATTTGGCGGAAACCAGGTCGCCGATCCCTCCCAGCTTGGCGTGCCCGAACGCATCGGTCAGTTGGTCTTCAAAGATCATTTCGCCGCCTTCGAACATTGCGCCTTCAGATATCAATACCACCGAATACTTGCTGGGATTACGCTTTCGATCGGACACCAGCAGCTCTGTTAGGCGCTCGATATCGAACCTGAACTCCGGTATCACGCAGCGGTTGGCAGCACCTGCCATTGTGGGCAGCATGGCGGTAAAACCCGCATATCTCCCGAACACCTCCAGCACCAGGAATCGTCTCGTGCGAACCCGCCGATGTGCGCAGGCTGTTGGTGATTTGAATTGTGCGGGTCACGCAGGTGCTGAATCCAATACAGTAATCCGTCCCGGGTACGTCGTTGTCCATCGTTTTCGGGATCGCGACGATCTTGAAACCTTCCTGGAACAATCGCACTCCCACACTCAGGGTATCATCGCCCCCGATCGGGATCATGTAATCGATTCCCAGGAAATCCAGGTTCTTTAATACCTCGGGAATCAGGTCATTGGTCGGTTCTTGGTATTTGTCTTTGTACTGCGCCGGGACGTCCGCCAGCTTCATTTTCATCGGATTCGTGCGGCTGGTGTGCAAGAATGTCCCACCCGTACGTCCGGCTTTGTTTACGATTTCTTCAGTGAGAATTTGACAATTTTCGACTGTTGTCAGCTTTGGGTCTCGGATCAGATTCACCAAGCCCTTCCAGCCGTTGCGGATGCCAACCACTTCGTATCCTTCCCGCAGCGCCCGGATTGTCACGGCTCGGATGGCGGGATTCAATCCCGGCACATCGCCTCCACCGGTTAAAATTCCAATCCGGCCTTTGATCTTTCTTACATGTGCCATTTATAAACCTCCACTATAGATAAATCAATTATTTCGCAACCGTGTAAATTCTTCCCTGTTTGCAGCGAAGAATCCTGGTTTGTTTACTTGCATTTTCAAATCCAGTTCGGTTCCTGGTATGTACCGAACACCTGCTTCATCACACCGATGATTTCACCCAGCGTTGCCTGGGCGTGCACAGCCTCCAGCAGATATGGCATCACATTCTGGGAATCCTGGCAGGCCAGCCGCAGCTCATCCAATTTTTGCCCGACCCTGCCGCTGTCGCGGTTTTCGCCGCACCTCTTCCAACCGGGCAGCTGCCGCTCGTAGCCTTGTGGATCCATCTCCAGGATCGGGATCGCAAGCGGTTTTTCATCCGCATAGGCGTTCACGCCTATGATCTTGCGTTGACCTTCGTCGATTTCCCGTCTGGTAGCGGTAGGCTGCATCTGAAATCTCACTCTGGAAGAATCCCTTGTCGATCGCAGGGAGAACACCGCCCAACTCATGAATCCTTTCAAAATAATCGTAGACCTTTGCTTCGATCTGGTTCGTCAGGGTTTCGATGAAAAATGAGCCACCGAGTGGATCGATTGTGTTGGCAACTCCCGATTCTTCAGCGATGATCTGCTGCGTGCGCAGGGCGATTGTGGCGGCCTGCTCCGAGGGCAAGGCCAGCGCTTCATCCATGCTGTTGGTATGCAGAGATTGAGTCCCACCCAGGACTGCGGCCAGTGCCTGGATGGCGACTCGCACGATGTTGTTTTCAGGCTGCTGGGCGGTCAGTGAAACGCCGGCAGTCTGCGTGTGGAAGCGCATCAGCCAGGAGCGCGGATCCCTGGCATGAAAAGTCTGGCGCATCTCACGCGCCCAGATCCGCCGAGCGGCCCGGTATTTGGCAATTTCCTCAAAGAAATCATTATGGGCATTAAAAAAGAACGACAGGCGTGGGCGCAAAGCTGTCGATATCCAGCCCACGCTCCAGCGCCCAGCGCACGTATTCCATTCCATCGGCCAGCGTAAACGCCAGTTCTTGAGCAGCAGTCGAACCAGCCTCGCGGATATGGTAGCCAGATATGCTGATGGTATTCCACTGCGGTACGGCGTTCGTTCCATATTCAATCGTATCCACCACCAGGCGCATCGATGGCTCTGGCGGGAAGATATATTCCTTTTGGGCAATATATTCCTTCAATATGTCGTTCTGGGTTGTGCCGCGCAGTTGGTCTGGACGGACGCCCTGGTTCTCTGCAGCTGCGATGTACATGGCCCAGATGATCGCAGCCGGCGAATTGATCGTCATACTGGTCGAGACCTTGTCGAGCGGAATATCCTGCAGCAGGATTTCCATATCCTTTAGGCGAAGAGACGGCTACTCCGCATTTTCCAAATTCACCCAGCGGCTTCAGGAGCATCGGTGTCATAACCCATCAAGGTTGGCAGGTCGAAGGCGATCGAAAGCCCAGTTTGCCCCTGCTCGAGTAAATATTTGAAGCGCTGGTTTGTCTCTTCGGCAGTCCCGAAGCCGGCAAACATCCGCATCGTCCACAAGCGGCTGCGGTGGAGAGTAGGATGGATGCCCCGTGTGTAAGGGTATTCTCCTGGCAGGCCCAGTTCAGACAGGTAATCCATGTCTGCGAGATCCAGCGGGGTATAAAGCCTCTCGACCGGCTCCGAAGAAGTGGTGATGAAGGAATCTCCTCCTTTCAGGAAGAGTCTCCAGGCTTTCTTTCAGCTGGGTATTCTGCCACTGTGAATATTTCTGGCGGAGGGATTCCATTTTTTCGGGATCGAACATGCCGTGCTCCTCATCTTTTCTCGAAATATTTTTAACTTTCGATTGGCGGGAAAGATTATAGCACGGCCTACAGGCCCATTGTGCAGGTCGCTTATGTCGCAGTAGTGAAATGGCCTGGAAGCATGCTCCCCGCCAGCAAGGCAACGAAGACCCGGAGAAAGCATGCTTAATCCGCTTGACTGGCGGATAACTGCTGGGCAGTCTCCGTGATTAGTTCCCAGGCAGTTTTTACATGCCGGCTCTCTGTGTAAGTCTGTCCAATGCACATCCGCAGGGTAAATTTGCCGTCTAATTTGGTGTGAGTCAGATAGATTTTGCCGCCATTATTCAGCCGGTCGATGATTTCCTGGTTAAGCGGTCGCCGTTCTTATGCCGGAAACAAACCAGGTTGAGCGGCGCAGGTGCAGCCAGCTCGAATTCCGGTGAGTCTCTCACCCAGCTCGCAAAAGCCTGGGCTAGCTCGACGTGTTTTCGCAGGTGGAATTGCAGCCCCTCGATCCCGTAATGTCGGATCACGAACCACAGCTTGAGCGAGCGAAAGCGCCGGCCTAAAGGAACCTGCCAGTCCCGATAATCGATAACCGCGCCAGTCTCGGTAGCGACATTGCGCAGGTATTCCGGCAGGATGCTGAGGGTCCGGATGAGCGCTGCTTTATCCGCGATAAAGAAACAGTCACAATCGAAATTTGTAAACATCCATTTATGGGGATTGAAGCAATAACTGTCAGCGTACTCTAATCCATGCAGGATCCAGCGAAATTCGGGGCAGAGGGCAGCACTGCCTGCCATGGCAGCGTCAACGTGCAGCCACAGGCTCTCATCCCGGCAGATTTTTCCGATCTCGGGTAAAGGATCGATCGCGTTAGAAGAAGTGGTCCCGACCGTCGCGCTGACGAAGAATGGCACTCTCCCATCCTGCCTGTCCATTTTAATCTGGGCAGCTAAAGCCTCCGGGCGCATGGCGTAATTTTTATCTGTATCGATCAACCGTAAATTTTTCCGCCCGATTCCTGCGATTTTGATGTCTTTTTCGATGGAAGAGTGAGCCTGGGAAGATGTATATGCCACCAGCTCACCCTGCAGGCCCTCTTCATTGCTTATATAACCGGTCGCTCGCTCGCGAGCAGCCAGGATCGCGCTCAGGGCTGCGCTGGAGGCGCTGTCTTGAATGACGCCTCCACCTTGCGACAGGGATTTGAATTTCTCCGGCAGTCCCATTGCATCGACCAGCCAATCCAATACGAGAGTTTCCAATTCTGTACAGGCTGGGCTGGTCACCCAGCTCATTCCCTGCACACCCAGTCCGGATGAAAGCAAATCACCTAGAATAGATGGAGCTGAAGTGTTGCATGGGAAGAACGCGAAGAAATTAGGGGACTGCCAGTGCGTGATGCCCGGCAGTATGATTTTCCCGATATCCTCGAGTATCGCATCGAAAGGCTCACCCGCTTGCGGAGCGCTACCCGGCAATAGTCCTCGAATCTGGCCTGGTTGAACCTGCGCCAGCACCGGGAAATTCTCTATGTTCTCATAATAGTCTGCAATCCAATCGATGACAGCATGCCCGCTGCGGCGGAATTCCTGGCTGCTCATGTGATAGTTTATCTCTTTTTGCATGGATATTCTCCGGACGATTTATTTAGAATGGCATTTTGGAATTAAGCGGTCGATCTCCTTCGCCGTGAAAGGGTAAAGACGGCAATCCCGATCCAGGCCAGGTTGATGCCAACCGAGGGGAAGGCGCCATAATAAAACGAATTAAAGATCAACAGTGCGCTGCCAATCAAGTTCAGCCACTGGTACCAGAGTGAATCACCTTCCAGTTTGCGCGCTGAGATCAGACCTTACGCTGCCAACAGGGTAGCTACTCCGATCCAGCCCAGGAAATCGATTAACAAATTTCTTTCCATACCGCCTCTTCGCGTGACCCATTTATATAAATTAATGACCTCACACACCCGGGACATCCGGGTGTGTATGGCATAAGATAATTGTCTTAACCTTAGCGGGAATTTTACCTGATAACCAGGCTCAGGTAGATCTTATAGCTCGTGGGTGCCTGTCCTGTTGTGGAGTTTATCCAGTCCAGGAAAGCCGGGGCGCGTGTATATCCGCCGTATCTTCCATCTGCCCCGCAGCCGTCATCATGACCAAAGCTCACCACGCCGGCCAGGAGATACCCGTTATGTGCGGCGTTTTGGACGACGAGCGGTCCACCGCTGTCATAGAAGCAGGCATCCAATCCGTCTTCCCCCACGCACAGGATATTACTCGTGATCGTCACATCCATATCATCATACGCCAGCTGGCAGGCAGCGTTCGATACAATCGGTACAGTCACCTCACGCAATTTGTCTTCCCAGAAGAATCCCCAGGTCGATGTTGTCCCCCAGCCTGTCACGACTGAATCGGTCCCCGGGTCAATTTAATGGGCTGGACGGAGAATTCACGATCGGAATCGGCTGGACTTCGCTCCCCAGGATTGCGGGTTGGGACAATCGGATCAGAGCGATGTCCTTATCCCACGCACTCATAAACTCGGGGTGAGGGATCACCTGGCTTACTCCGATTCGTGTCCCGTCCGATGCATCCAGCTCAACAGCCCCCACCAGTACTTGCAGCCTGCTTGGTTGAGTTATCTGCCCTGTATTCTCGTTTTGTACGCAATGCGCCGCGGTCAGCACCCACTGCTGGTGTATGAGTGTTCCTCCGCAAATATAAGCCCAATATGGGTCTGATTCCCGGGCATCGAGTAAGGCAATATGATACGGATATCTACCGGGAGGGACCACAGTCCCACCAACGATATTGGGTGAGGGCGGTGTTTCTGTTTTTAATGTTTCGTAAGTGGATTTTTCTTGAAAAGGTGCAGCAGCATAGGCTGGAAGGACCACCAGTAGTAAACTCATTACACTGAATATAGAGATTCCAGCTGTTCTTTTTAGTATCTGTAAATTCTGTTTCATTTTAGATTTTCTCTTTAACTGGTAAGATTGTTTGGTTATTTTGTCTTATGTAGTGGATGTCGATATTCCAGGGACTATTATAAGAAACTAGTCCATTTCAACCGATTGTCTGTACAAAGCTGTAAGATTTTAACGGATTTATACCCGGATTGCGATAAGGGTCTGATGAGTTAGCGAACATGTTGTCATTTATTGTACAATCATACGAAAAACATAAATACAGTACTTATTGACTAGATAAAGGAGACTCAATGGCAACGATTTTCGTCACGGGCGGTGCGGGATTTATCGGCTCAAATTTCGTGCGCTTCTGGTTGGAGCAGCACCCGGCTGACACGGTCATCAATTATGATTTGTTGACCTACGCCGGCAACCTCGATAACTTGGCGGGAATTGAGGAACTCTACCCCGGGCGTTACCATTTCGTGCGGGGGGATATCGGCAATTACCAGCTGGCGCGCCTCCTGTTTGGGCTCTACAATCCCGACTGGGTGGTCAATTTCGCGGCCGAATCGCATAACAGCCGCGCGGTCTTGCAGCCCGATTTATTCTTCAACACCAATGTCCTCGGCACTCAAAAGATCCTGCAGGCTGCCCTGGACGCCGGCGTCCCGCGTTTCCACCACATCTCCACCTGCGAAGTTTACGGTGACCTGGCGCTCGAGTCTCAATCGAAATTCACCGAAAATTCCCCCTATCTGCCCCGCACTCCGTACAACGCCTCCAAAGCCGGCGCTGATATGGTGGTGCGCGCTTACTTCCATACTTACGGTCTGCCGGTCACCATTTCCAACTGCTCGAACAACTACGGTCCGTACCAGTTCCCCGAGAAGCTGATCCCGTATTTCACCATCCGCCTGGTGCAGGGTCTGAATATGCCCCTGTACCGCTCCAGCCTCAACCGCCGGGAATGGATCCATGTGCTGGATCACTGCCGTGCGATTGAAGCAATTTTGGTGGGAGGCATTCCCGGCGAGACCTACAATGTCGGCACCGGCGTCGAAAAGGATATCGAAACCATCGCTGACCTGCTGCTGGAAGCATTCAACCTGGATGGATCCTATAAGGCATACGTTGAGGACCGGCCCGGGCACGACCGCCGGTATTTATTGGATTCGAGCAAGATCCAAGGCCAGCTCGGCTGGAAACCGCAAGTCGATTTTGAGAGTGGCTTCCTGGAGACGGTTGACTGGTACCGTTCGCACCCCACTTGGTGGGAGCCGCTGCTTAAACGCCTGTCGGTGGACGAAACCGGCTGGAAATAATCCAGCCCTGGATATTCTCTATTTTATAATCTGTCATCCTGAATGCAAATCTGTCATCCTGAACGCAGTGAAGGATCTAACTCCTGTCCTTTGATCTGTGCTTCCAGGTAAACATCCTTGATCGGAATATGATGCTGCTCTGACAGCGCCCGGCAGTCTTCATACTCCGGTGAAAATTTTTGCCTGCCGCCGCCCAGCTCGGCGATCTCTGATCCTCACTTTCCCCCACGTTGTTTGGACCTGCCCCGTCGTGCGCGGCAGGGCAAGGCGCTCGGTTAAGCGCCTGCGCACTCCTAATGTACTGGTCTCGCTACAGAATACTCTCCAGTTTTTCCGCCTCCTGTGGAAGGCAAAGCACGCTCAATAATGTACCAGGGCGGTTCTTCTTCATTTGAATGGGGAGAGGTAGACGTCCACTGCGCCGGCCTCAAACAAATGGCTCATGACTGGCTCGTAGAATTGCGGGTTAAAATTGTCCAGGTTGGTCTCCAGCAGGCACAAAGTTTCGACGTTGGCTGGGCCGGTAGATCCCTCGCTCGTGCCGATCAGGAGGCGCAGCAAATTTGGCACGGGTAAGTCACGCGTGCCGGCCCCGTACCCGACTGCCTCCAGCCGCATCGGTGGGATCGCCCCGAAGGAATACGCCAGCTCGGAGAACAGCACCGCAGCAGTCGGCGTCACCAGCTCGACCTCCAGCGGGCTGCCGTATACCGGTGCGTTCTTCAACAATTCCAAAGTCGCCGGGGCGGGCAGGGGGATCTTTCCATGTGCGGCTTCTATTGTTCCCCGTCCCAGCGGGATGGGTGATACCACGATTTGCTCGATTCCCAGCTGCTGGATCCCGATCAATGTGCCAACGACATCCACGATCGTATCGTCGCCG
>CAVOSB010000039.1:0-57706 GCA_963698765.1 uncultured Chloroflexia bacterium | reverse complement strand
GTCATTGACATTCGTCATGGTTGGTCCTGGCCTGAGTAAAATATCCGCAAGCCTCAAAAAAGTGATGGGGAGATCGTTCTGATCGGAATGTAATCCTCCGGCTGCAGCCCAGCTGGAGTGCCCGGTCAAAGTCTCTCCCGTCACCGCCCGCGCCAGCGGCCTCCATCGGGCCGTCTCCGCCGTCAGTCGCCAGTGTGACTAAAGCGATGTATTTTAATTCCTCCCAGACCGGGAACAGCTGCTAACGCCAGCTCCTGGTTGGCCTGCAGATCGCACTCTCCAGTCGATGTTACGGTCGTCTCGCCGCCCGCGATCACGCACGCCGGGCGTTGGATCGGCTGCCCGGTCGCATCCAGCTGGTAAGCGATGGAGCCGGGAATCGCCCCGCCATCCGGGCTTCTCCCTGTAAGCGGGTGGTAAGGAGCATGCTGTTGAAACCTTCCTCCCCAGCTTTCTCCAATGCCGCCTGGGCGGCCCGGAGGTTATTCCCGATTACCCGGTTCTGGAGCTTTTGTTTAATACCGCAGCTTCTGGTTTGGGAGTATCTTCGATTTCACCCATCATCCTCGCTGCAAGCGTTGGAAAATATACTGGTGCTCCTCTCAGGAAGCCGGTATCTTGTCACGCTTGCATGGCGTCTGAGAAGGTGGTCGCATACTCTGCAGTGAGACCGGAGGCAATCCCGTCCACCGGGTCACCGATGACATCTGAGAGCATCAGGCTCGCCACGCTCGGCCGGGTAAGCCAGTTTTGCCAGGCCGCCTTGCTGCGTTTTGAGTGCTTGCGGACGGTACTGATCTCGGAAATATCCGCCCCACTCGCCAGCAGGGCAGCAGTTAATCTTCCGTAAATCTTCGATCTCAATCTCCGCAGATGGTGAGACACACAGTGATGAACCCCCTCCCGAGATCAGGCACAGCAGGAGATCGTTTTCATCCAAATTCATAGCCAATGCGGCAGCCTGCCTGCCCGCCCTTCCAGGCTGCCTTGACCCGGCAGCGGTTTTCTGCTTTCACCACCCGGAAAGTGGAAGGTAGCGTGAGTTCCAGGTCATGTCCTGGTTTGATAATGACCAGCCCTGAATGCAGCCTGTCCCCCCAGGACATCCACTGCTGCCTGTGTCATCGGTGCGCTGGCTTTTCCAACTCCCAGGCGACCACCGACCTGTTTCTGGTAGGTTGCGGATAGTCGACCTCGCCGATTTGAAAAGTGTAAATCCCTCTCTCGGATAAGTTGCTTGAGACAATCTTATATGGGTCAACTGCCTGCACGGCAGCCAACAAAATCCTGCACACCGCTTTACCCCAGGGTGCAGAGCTCAGTGTCCGGGTGTAAACCGACCGGGGAGAGGCGTTTCACACCAGCGGCTGGATAACCTGCGCTGTATCGTTGGCTGGGCTGTTGACCAGCTTGGACACCGGGTATGCCATCATCATCTCGGAAGGATATGGCTGTAAAAGGCTTTGAACCTCTTGCGGGTCGAGGCTCTCTTGATCGATCCAGCGCAGGGTTTGTTCTGCCGGCAGGATCACAGGCATGCGGTTGTGGATCGTCGCCATGAAGTCATTTGGCTGTGTCGTGATGATCGTACAGGAACGTACTTCAGAGCCGTCCGGTGAATTCCATCTCTCCCACAATCCGGCAAATGCAAACGGCTTTCCATCCTTCAACTGGATGCGCATGGGGGTCTTGGTTTTCATGCCCGGTTCCTGTTTCCACTCATAAAAACCATCTGCCAGGACCAGGCAGCGCCGGTGGCGCAGGGCGGATTTGAATGCCGGCTTCTCAGCCAGGGTCTCCGCACGCGCATTGATCATGCGGTTGCCGATCGAAGGGTCTTTTGCCCACAAGGGTATCAATCCCCACAGATAGAAATCCAGCTGGTTGCGGCCGTCATTGGGTACAACAGCTACCGGCTGCGTCGGAGCGACATTGTAGCGCGGTCCCATCGTTTCAGGGATGTTCAGCCAGGCAAAAGTCGCTCTTAATTGGTTTGGATCTTGAACCAGTGAAATCTTCCACACATTGTGTCACCTCGATCTGCAAAGCAAGGTTGCTGATTGGAAAATGTGCCAGGCCGAAAGTTATGTGCGGCATTCACCATCATCAAGGAAGAGCCATATTATTTGCCCAGTCACTTCCCAGGTAAACTTCCACATCCACCGGGCTGTCCAGGTTGAAATCAAATAGTATGCGAAAAGGTGAAATGCCTAACAAGTCTACCAGATATCTGAGAGCGTAGGGATTACCGGTATGGTCGATGATTGTCGTCGATGTGTAGGCTTGGTCGGCAGCCGTGGACTGTGGTAAGGTTGGCGCCCTTGCCCTGCAGGTAATCCCCCGTACGGGCTAAAACGCCTGGATCCGAAGTGCCGTTGTACAATCCGATTTTTGCTCCTTCAGCCCGCATCTTTTCTTCCGCACTGCCGGCGATTTCCGGTCCCAGGCCTGAAGCCGCGGAATACCAGGTCGCGCTGCAGCATGATTTGATCCGGCATCGGGATCAAGATATCGAGGCCATCTGGAGACTTGGCAAAGACCACACTGTCTTTCCCAATCTGGCCGCGCAGGATGTTTTCATTCGGAACCGACTGTGCCAGAAGGGCGAGCTGGATGACCTGGTCCAGGGTCAGGTTCGTACGGATGCCAGCCGCGAGCTCATTATACAAATTGGGTGCTTTGCTGATCATGGCAGGCAGCAGTTCCGGCTCCAGCATGCGGTCCCGGATCCCCATGATCACCTGCTGCTGCCGGCCGGCGCGGTCGAAATCCCCGCCTTCGGTGTACCGGGCACGTGCATACGCCAGCGCCCACTCGCCGGGCAGAACCTGCCGCCCTGGCTCCAGCTTCTTCTTGGTTTTAAACCACCACCCAGGAGATCAATGGAGATTTTTTCTGGAACATCGACTGCCACCCCCCCGATCTCGTCGATAAAGCGGATGAAAGCGGAAAAATCGATCTGGGCAAAATAATTGATCGGCACACCGAGCAGCTCCTCGACGGTTTTCACAGCCAGGGCCGGACCGCCGCCGGGTAGCTCATATGCATCACCCAGGTAATATGCCGTGTTGATTTTACCGTTCTTGAAGCCCGGAATCGAGACCCATAGGTCACGCGGGATGGACATAATCCCTGCTGTTTTGCTGAGGGGATCCAGCGTCATCAGGATCATCGTGTCGCTGCGTGAAGCTTCTTCGTCTGCTGCCCAATCGCGGTAATCCAATCCGAGCACCAGGATTGTCACTCGACCGGCACCATCCCACGGTTTTAAAGAGGGTGAAATCTCGACCAGGCTGGGGGGCGTCGATTGCGCTTCAGGGATCGGGTTCCCTTCTTCATCCAATACAGGGGTCGTGTCGCCTTGGGAAGAAAATTGGTCGATAGGGTTAATGGTTCCAGTCAAGAACAGCGTTAGTTGTCTCGATATTCCGTAAGCAGCCAGGCCGGCTGCCACCAGGAAGATGGTGAGTAGGCTGACCAGGATTCCAATCCGGAAACCCCTGCGGTTCAGCAGGGTGGATTTATTGCGGGGTTCTGAATCGAATTTTCCTGCCATATTTATTAATGAAGAGTCCTGGCCCGGAGATATGTAAATGCCAGCCAGAAACCAGCCATTAACATCCCAAACAGGCCTGAGGTTTCCTGGAATAAATTTCCTGTTTCTTGTGTTGCCGGCGCCGGGTAGGGTGTTGCTTCAGGTTGGGTGGCGGTCGGTGCTTGAGTCGCCGGCTCAGTGGCTGCCGGCTGAGTCGCCGTGGGAGGTTCGGACGACTGGGTAGCGGTAGGAGTATCGACCATTGGCTGGGTGGCGGTCGCGGTCGCAACCGGGCCGGTAGGTGTGGTGGATGGAGTGGGTGTCTCACCGGTGATGGTGGCTGTTTCCGAAGGACCCTGGCACATGAGCCTTACCGTTTCCAGTTTCTCTTCCACCGTAAATTCGGGCCGGATCGCCAATGCCTGTTCGTACTGTGTCTGGGCATTGCACCAATCCTCCTGGGCGGCGAGCTGGTCGGCATAATTGATCAATGCCACGCGGTAGCGTTCCCCGGCCGACAATCCAGATGCGTCAGTCAGGTTCGGCAGGGCCGACGCGACCTGGCTGAAATACTCGACCGCTTTTGCCCAGTCGACTTCCCAGAAGCTCACACCATAAAGGTAAAGTCTTGCCAGGTTGCGGGCGTTATTGGCCTCCAAATCGATCGGGCCAAATTTTTCCGCCACCGCCAGGTCATAGATCCCACCTTGCAGGTTTCTTTCCTTATAGATTTTTTGAACCCCTCGACTGCGCAGAGAAAGGTAAAGCAAACCGTCCACGCGCGCCGCCATGTAGGACCGGTCTGCCTTCCGTAAAGCGGTCAGCAACTCGATCGTCCCTGTCCAATCCTGGCTGGCTGCCAGCTGGAGTGCAGATTGAAATAATTCCTGGACTGGTCGCGGATCTGCCGTCGGTGTGGGAGTGGCAGTCGGCGCCAGAGGGGTGGGTGTGGCGGTCGAATAAAGGACGCCCATCGCTTCTACCAGCCTGTCTGTTGCCCCCGGATAACCCGGATCCTGGGAAAGGATGTATTCGAAGCGCTGGATCGCAACATCGTAGCGCCCGGAAGCTAGATCCTCCAGGCCCAAATCATACTGCTGGTCCAGGGTGAGGTTGGTCTGGCTGGCTTGCTGATCCAGCTGGCTGCGCCTGGCTGACGACCAGCCCATCCAGGCTCCTGAGGACACTACGATCAGGAGAACCGCGCCGATGATCCCCACCCACTTCCAGGGGATTTTATTCAGCGTCTGTCGAAAAGCTGAGTTTTCTCCTTTACGCTTATCTGTGCTTGGTTCAATCCGTCGGGGTTGAGTATCGGAGAGGTCGGGGATCGCATAATTGATTAGACGAGCAAATTCTGTTCCGAGTTCCATAGGTTTACTTTATTTATTTTCGTGTTTCGCAGGCATAAAGAAGAGCGCTTCGGGTGAAGCGCTCTTTGCCAATCGCTGCATCTGTTAAGCACGAACGCAATCAGTTATCGAAGAGGGCGCACCTGTAAAAGTGATTTGCCTGGGTTGGATTACCCTGGTTCTCACTCGATCGAGCTCATTCCAATTTCCATCAGGTCGTCCTCTTCGGCTGTCGAAGGGGTGGAGAAGGGAAAATCTCCCTGGGTGGCGAAAACGGGCTCATCAAAACGGCCGCGTACAAAGCCGGTTCCTGCTGGGATAAGCTTTCCGATGATGACATTCTCCTTAAGTCCATAGAGAGGATCTTCGGAAGCGGCGATCGCAGCCTGCGCCAGCACCTTGATGGTGTGCTGGAATGACGAGGCGGAAAGGAACGAGTCGGTACTCAAGCGACGCTTTGGTGATGCCGAGCAGTACCTCGATAAATTTCGCCGGTCGTTTGCCTTCAGACAGCAATTGCTCGTTCACATATCTCAATTCCAGCAGGTCAACCTGGTCTCCAGGCAGATAATTGGTGTCGCCAGGGCGAGTGATCAGCACTTTTGAGAGCATTTTACGGATTATGATCTCGAAGTGCTTGTCATTGATGTTCTGGCCTTGTGAACGGTACACCTTCTGCACTTCGGAAAGCAGGTACACCTGGCAGGCATGCCTGCCGGAGATGCGCAATATGCGGTGCGGGTTTAGTGACCCTTCTGTAAGGGCCTGGCCCGCCTCGACGCGGTCGCCATCTTTGACCAGCATACGGGCAGTGCTTGGGATGTCATACGTGGCTTCCTGCCGGCTTTCGTAGGAAACTACCACTTTTGCACCGGCTTTGGAGCCGTTCCCTGACTTTTCTGCGCCTTCGATGCGAACTCGCCCGGCGTTTTGTGCGGTTATTTTCGCTTCATCACCCAGGTAAGCCAGGATATCTCCCGTGCTGACTTCGTCTTCATCCGCGACGGCAATCTCCCAGCCTTCGGGCAGGTCGTATTCATCGCTGATCATTTCACTATGCTCGATGTGCGCCTGCCTCTGGTCGCTGTACTTGTCAGACTGCACCACTTTGACTACACCATCGATCTCCGATACGACCGCTTCACCTTTCGGTGCCTTGCGAGCTTCGAAAAGCTCCTCCACGCGCGGCAGACCGGTAGTAATATCACCGCCAGCTGCCACACCCCCGGTGTGGAAAGTGCGCAAGGTAAGCTGCGTGCCTGGCTCGCCAATCGACTGCGCCGCGACGATTCCTGTGGCTGCCCCTACTTCCACGAGTTTTCCGCGGCCAAGATCCAACCCGTAGCATTTTGCACAAATCCCATGCAGCAGCTCGCAGGTGAGTGGAGAACGCACTTTCACTTCCTCTACATTCGACTCTGTGATGAGCTTGACCACATCATGATCCAGCACATCATCACGTTCTGCCAGCAGCTCGCCAGTCTTTGGATCGACGACATTCTGAGCCACCAACCTGCCGAAGAGCCTTACCCCCAGTGGTTGAGCGGCAATGTCGTCGGCTCGGCGGATCCAGATGCCTTCCTCGGTGGTGCAGTCATCGTCGTTAATGATCACATCCTGCGCCACGTCGACGAGCCGGCGGGTTAAATATCCGGCATCGGCGGTGCGTAAGGCGGTGTCAGCCAGGCCTTTGCGCGCGCCGTGAGTGGAGATGAAGTACTCCAACGCGGTAAACCCCTCGCGGAAATTCGAGCGGATCGGCAGGGGAATGATCCGTCCTGTCGGGTCTGCCATCAGTCCGCGCATACCAGCCAGCTGAGAGATGGGGCCGAAACCACCCTTCGTTGCACCCGAGATCGCCTGTGCTGCCAGGTTGCCGTTCGGATCCATGCCCCGTTTAACGGCGTCCGCCACCTGGCTGGTGGTCAGCTGCCAGATCTCAATCACTCGTTCGTTGGATTCCTGTTCGGTCAGCAATCCACGGCGAAAATCGCGCTGTACTTCCTCGGCTTTTTGCAGAGCCTGGTCGACGATCGCGCTCTTCTCTTCCGGGATCGAGATATCGGACACTGCCAGGGAATAACCCGAGCGTGTGGCATACGTAAAACCAATATCCTTGATCGCATCTGCGATTTCAGGGGTATTCGTTTCGCCGCAAATCTCGTACAGGTTCGCCATTAAAATCTTTTAAGCCGCCTTTATCAAGCTCATAGTTTACAAATTGGACTTCGGGTGGCAAAACGCGGTTGAAGATAATCTTCCCAACAGTCGTCTCAATCAACCTTTCTTCTGGTTTAAGTAAGCGATTGTTTTTGTCGTCATACCAGGTAGTTGTCTGCAGGCGGATCTTCGCATGGATATCAACATACTTCAGTGCGTATGCCAGCTCAGCCTCATCCATGTCACTGAAAATGCTGCCGTCACCCTTGTGCGACAGCTTATCGGTCTTGGTCAGGTAGTACACACCCAATACCATGTCTTTAGAAGGGCTGATGATCGGCTCGCCGTCGGCTGGTTTCAATAGATTCCGTGAAGAAAGCATCAATTGCCTGGCTTCCCACACCGCTTTTTGCGAAAGGGGAACATGCACAGCCATCTGGTCGCCGTCGAAGTCGGCGTTGAAGGCTGTCGTAACCAGGGGATGCAGCTGGATAGCGCTTCCTTCAATCAGAACGGGTTCGAAGGCCTGGATGCCCAACCGGTGCAAAGTCGGAGCCCGGTTTAGTAATACGGGCCTCTCCTTGATGACTTCTTCGAGGACTTCCCATACTTCTGGCCGGTTGCGCTCAATGAACCTTTTTGCACCCTTTACATTGGCTGCGAAGCTGTGCGAAACCAATCTGGATATTACGAAAGGACGGAAAAGCTCGAGGGCCATATTCTTCGGCAACCCGCATTGGTAGAGCTTCAGCTTCGGACCGACAACGATTACCGAGCGGCCAGAATAATCAACGCGTTTTCCAAGCAGGTTCCTGCGGAAACGTCCTTTCTTACCCTTCAGCATGTCGCTCAGCGATTTTAGTTCCCGCCTCCCGCGCCGTGATAATGCCTTTCCGCGCTGGGAGTTGTCGATCAACGAATTGACTGCCTCCTGGAGCATGCGCTTTTCGTTTCGGACGATTACATCCGGAGCGCCCAGTTCAAGCAGCCTTTTCAAGCGGTTGTTGCGATTAATTACTCGCCGGTACAGGTCGTTCAGATCTGAAGTAGCAAAACGACCACCGTCCAATTGCACCATGGGGCGCAAATCGGGTGGTATCACAGGTAAGACAGTAAGCACCATCCATTCTGGCCGGTTCCTTGAGCGGCGGAAGGCTTCAACAACCTTCAGACGCTTGGTTGCCTTCTTCCGTTTTTGCTTGCTGCGAGAGGTGCGTACCTCGTGCCATAATTCTTCAGCCAGCTTATCGAGGTCCAGCCTCCGTAAAATATCATAGAAAGCCTCTGCGCCCATATCGGCGCGGAAGACCTGTCCCCAGCGCGATTTTAAGCTCTCGGAACCGGCTTTCACCCATGAATGTCAGCGGACGCAGCTCGAGCAGCTCGTCGCGTAAATGCGCATTCTCATCCCGCGCGGCAGTGGATTGATCGTCCAGCTGGCTGCGCAGATTCTCCATGCTCAGGTCAGCTTCAGCGCGGATTTTTTCTTTTTGCAGCTGGATGCTTTCCTGTTCGCGTTGCTTCTGGCTCTTAAACTCAATTTCGATCTCTTCCAATCGTTCTTTAACCACCTTCTGAACGCTGGAAAGGTGCTGGTTGTTGACGGTCTCGTCTTCTTCGACGATCACGATCTCGGTGTCAGGAAACAGCAGTGCTGAACGCGCAGGTTTGCCCATCATGTCGCTCAGGTTAGTTTCTAATCGCTGCCCGGCTTTGATGATCGGCTCAAGCTGTTCAGCCATGTGCTCATCAGATTCTTGATCAACCATTGCCTGGCGCTGGTTCATCTCGTTCATGGATCGGTCGCGACCGGCTTTGATCTCAGCGATGCGGGTGTTGATCGCCGACGCCTGCTCGCGCTCGGTGACCGTTATCTTGTCTTCCAATCTTTTGAGGGCTTTTTGGCGTGCGTCTTCATCCACATACGTCACGACGTACTGTGCGAAGTACAGCACCCGATCCAGATTGCGCCGTGAGATATCTAAAAGCAGCCCCAGGTAGGATGGAATCCGACGTGTGTACCAGACATGAGCCACTGCTGCCGAAAGCTCGATATGCCCCATTCTTTCACGCCGTACTGAAGAACGAGTGACTTCAACACCGCATTTATCGCAGGTGATACCCTTATAGCGAATATTCTTGTATTTTCCGCAATAACACTGCCAATCGCGAGTTGGCCCAAAGATCGCTTCACAAAACAAACCATCTTTTTCTGGTCTCAATCGACGGTAGTTGATCGTTTCGGGTTTTAAGACCTCGCCGTACGACCAGCTGCGAATAGTATCTGGCGAAGCCAGGCTGATCCGGAGTGCGGTTAATCCCTTAGTTTCCACGTATTACTGCCTCCTGTTCCGGAATAAATGCAGGAAAAATATATAGAACAAATGTGCTAATATTGAAACAAATAAAGACAAGCGCAAGAGAGCTTTCCTCGAGCGCTTATCGGATTTCGATGCATGATTAAATTAGTTCCAGACCCTGAATTATACCGAATTTTATCGTTATCAGTCAAGCCTGATCTTTTAAGATCTAATAAAAGATTTACTTTTAGCACTTTATTTAAGGGACTTAATTGATCAGATCTGGCGCAATGGGATTTCCAAAATGAATATGCTGCCTTTTCCAAGCTTGCTGTCCGCCCAGACTCTACCCCCATGCCTTTCAGCAATGGATTTTACAATCGCCAGGCCTAATCCGGTTCCCCGTTGGTCTTTCGAGGATTGCTGGGCTCCCCGGTAGAACTTTTCAAACAGGCGCGGCAGGTCCACCGGCGAGATGCCGATCCCATTATCGATGACTTCGAAGTTCACTTTGTCGGGTTGCTTGTTGACACGAATTAAGATCCTCCCCTCCGTCCGTGAATACTTGATCGCGTTTTCGACCAGGTTGGTTAATGCCTGTTGCAGCAATGCCCGGTCGGCTTCAAGATAAGCAGGTTCCTCGCCTGGAATCTCGCTGGTGATTTGAATTTGTTTTTGAGCCGCCTGCAGCTGTAGCCCGCTGATCGCTTTCTCGATGATCTCCTGGCATGAGGCTTTCTCAACTTTCAGGTTTATCCCCGCTTCAATCCGCCCCAGGTCCAGTAGATTGTTTACCAGCCTGGACATATCCTCCACGCCCAGAACGATTTTCTGAATATAGTTATTCTGCTGTTCGTTCAGCTGACCGACCATTTCCAGCATCGAGGCATAGCCTCGCATCAGGGTCAGCGGTGAGCGCAGGTCATGACTTACAGTGCTCACGAAATCGGTTTTCAAGGCATCGAGTTCTTTGAAATGGGTTACATCTCTCAACAGGCACACACGTCCGACTCGTTGCCCCTCCGCGATCACGGTGGTTGCAGCAGCTGAATACACTCGCCCATCTTGCAGGTAAATTTCTTTTACCTGTTTTTCAGCAGAAGAAGCCCTTAACATCTCTGCCAGCTCTCGAAAGCGAATCACCTGGTCGATAATTGGACCCTCATTTGCTTCCATTCTCAGGTTTAATACTTGCCAGGCGGCTGGATTCGCCAGCAGTAAGCGGTTGCTTTGATCCGTCACCAGGATCGGGTCAGGGGAAGAAGCCAGGATAGCCGCCAGGCGCTGCCTGCCAATCTCCGCATTCAGGAACAGGCGTGCGTTGGCTGTTGCCAGTGCTGCCTGGCTTCCCAGGGTAACCAGGTAGCGCACTTCTTCGGCTGTGAAGCGGTGTGGCTCTTCGTAACCTGCCCATAACGCGCCGAAGAACATATTTTCATGGCGCAGAGCGATCGCGATAATCGAGGAGATTTTTGGGGAATTGGGGGAAAGGTTGATTAATCTCGGACGGAAAATATTTGATAAAACAAGGCGATCCTGCTGCCGGACCAGCGCCAGGATCTGATCATCGAGCTCCAGATACTTTTCCTGGTTCGGTCCCAAACCGAAGCGAGTCAGTGAGACTGGATCAGTTCCTAATTCCTGCACAACACCCGGCATCAGGATTACCCTGGTAAATGTCGCTCCCCTGGCCAGGGCTGCTTCCAGGACTGGCTGGATGGCTTCAGTAATCTCCAGGCTCGAAGCTACTCCCTGGCTTACCAGCAACAGCTGGTTTAGTTCATCCAGTCGTTCTTTCAAGCTTACACGCATTCGTTCAAAGGTTCGTCGCAGCTGACCGACTTCGTCTGTGCCTTCAACTGCCAGCGGTCGGTCTAATTCACCCTGGGCCAAACGACCAGCCTCGCTGGTCAATGTCTGCAAGGAGGAAGTCACGTTGTTCAGGCTGATGCTTGATATGAGGGCTGCAACGGCGAACAGGCCAATAATTACCGCCACCATTGGAACAGCGATATCCAACGCCAACTGCTGGGCACTCAATGCGGGCACCGTCTGGATTACCGACCAGGATCTACCTTCTGCTGGCTGGTTATACACAAACATCCGGGTCCCTTGTTTGGTAAAGTCCTCATAAAAGTTTGGTTCAACTTGAATTAGTCCCAGATATGGCAGCATCACCATGCTGGGATCCGGGTGGAATAAAACCAGGTGGTCTTCATCTAGCAATATTCCCTGGATATCATCTTTAGCCAGGTTGTCCAGGCCTGCCAGGATGGATTGGGATAGTGGATTTGTTTTCAGGTCGGTTCGACCGACAAGTATTCTTTGCGCAGCTCCCAGTTGATCTTTAATCACCGTCATAAAAGAAATCTGGGCTGTTGTTTGACCCGCACCAGGTGGGATGGTGAAACTTAGTGGTACTCCTTTAATGGCATAGGATATACCATCGATTTCCTTTTCGGTTATCGATTGTCCAGGATAAGATTGGGTTTGGTAGCTGGCAATGGTTTCGCCTGTAGGGTCTAAGACCAGCAATTGGTTAAAAAAAGGCACGATCTGGATCAAATTTTCAAGTGATATTTGCAGGTTTTTCAAATCCGAAGAAAGCAGGCTTTGCTCACTGGCATAGCTCGTGATAATATTCTGCCCCGCCTCCAGGAAATAAGGCACGTTCTTTGCAGAAATACTGGCTGCGTTTTCCATGCGTGCCTGAAGCATCCTCTCTGCCGCCTCTCCTGCGACGATCCAGTCACTCACAATCAGGGTCAGGATCAGCGCCAGAGCCAGGGGTGCCATGCTTGCTAAGAAGCGGGTCCGCAGGCTGCGTTCTGCAGGAGTGGGAATTTCAGGTCGATCGAGTTTCCAGGCCGCAGGGTTGAGCAAGTACATGGCCTGCGCTATAACACCAGCCAGTATGATCTCAATTCCACGCGTGATCGAAGCGCCCGCCAGGCTGGATTGTGCATAATCAATCCGGCTGACCAGTGCTCCATCCACAGCCATGGTTGTGATGATCAGGTGGATAGCTGGATAGACTGCAGCTGCCAGCAGTCCTGAGATCATCGGGATTCTCAGCACGTGAAACAGGCGGGTCCGGTAGTTTTGGCGTAAGGCCCCGCTGAGCAGGAAACTCACCAGCGCCATTTCAAGCGCTGTGAAGATACTGTGCGTGGACCAATACGCCAGGGGTAAGTAAGATAATAAAGCCGTAATCGTTGCAGCGAGCGGTCCAAGCGTCCCGGCTGCAATAAAAAGCGGTAAGGCTGCAAAAAACATCACAACCTGTAGGGCTGGATCGATGGGAGTCTCAGGAGGAGAGAGATATCCCTGGACAGGGAACGCGATGCCGAAAAACACTCCAGCCAGAGGCGCGAGGATCAATAAGATTAGGAAACGATAGCGCTTGGTTTTTCCAGCCAGCCGGTTTAAGGTCTTCCAGCGGTAATTAAGAAAGTGAGGATTCCCAATAAAAGGATCAGGCTGATCCATCCGGTTAGGTCCTGTGGTAAATTGACAAACCCCGTCTGTGTAATCAGCGTGATTATTGGAATTATCATTTTGATAACTGATTGGGTATGACTATATCCTGGACTTCAACCCTGCCGTATCCAGGTTGATTATAGCATTCTTCGTTATTAGCTGGTTTGTGGTCAGGGACGGTGAATGGATGATTGGGTTGCTTTGGATAAATCGGAATAGTAACCGCGCCTGCTTTCCGGCAGCATGCCAGCCAGGATATACATGGCCTCATCCGTCATCAACCTTAATTGCTCACCTTTGGCGCGCTGCAAGGACGGGTCATAAGTGAACGGTGCACCAAATTTGATCACTGCACCGCCTTTGCGCCAGCTTGATGTCCCGCGCAGCGCCGGAAAACCTTCGGTTCCGTCTATCGCTACCGGGATGACCGGCGCTCCGCTGCGGCTGGCCATGTATGCCACACCTTCTTTTCCCCGGCGCAGTTGATGACCGCGCTGTCCCTTCTGGAGCCACCAGAACGATTTCACCAGCTCCCAGCACCTGCATAACCTGTTGGATCGCCCGGCGGTCAAATTCTTCGCGGCGTACGGGGATGACCCCCCATAATTTCGGAATGAAACCGACGATTGGGTAGTTGTACACTTCGATCTTTGCTAGGGGGACAATGTCTCGGGGGGAAACAAACAGGGCGACAATTGAATCAATGAATGCCAGGTGATTAATGATCATTATTGCCGGCCCGCTGGCGGGAAAATTTTCGATTCCTTCCACGTGGTCAATTTTCGCCAGCAGGCTGAAGCCGATCCAGCGCAGCAGGGATTTTAAAATCCTTCGGCGAAGGTGATACCGCTCGTGGATGTATTCTTTAGTTTCCGAATCGGAAGTCCGGCGTAGCTGTTTGATTTGTAGCATTTTCAGGTATACCTTTAATATAAACACCGTGATATTCAGAAGGTAACAGGGCGGCGATTTCCAACATTACCAGGTCGGCATTATGCTGCCTTGCTTTCCTCTTTTTCGACTCCCTGTCCTTCCAGGGCAGGCAGCGCAAACGCTTTTCCGATATTCATGCCGATAGTAGGGCGCTTTCTTTGCATCGCCTGGTCCAGAAAATCTTCTGTTGAGCCGAAAATCCCAACGGGAATTATCCTTGCTTTAGCCAGGTCGGCCAGGTATGCCACACCTGGAAGTGCACGCTGCATCCCAGGAGTATGCGACCGGCCTCCTTCCGGAGCAATTACCAGCGATCGCCCGGAGAGTAACACGCTGACCAGGGTGTTAATCAGCTGGCGGTCGTACTGGCCGCGGTTGACTGGAATGCCGCCGTAAATAGTTGCCAGGAATGAAATCCCGCGGCGTGACCACAGGTCGATCGCACCGGCTGCCTCCGGAGCTCTTGGCCAGAAAGCCAATACAAACGGAGGCTCGAATATCGAGATGTGGTTGATCGCTATGATGCAGGCTTCGTGATCGGGGATATTCTGTTTCCCGGTGATCACCACATTTCCCAGCACATGGAAAAGAAACCTGAAAATCGGGCGAACTATTCCACGCAGAATCCGGTTGTGAGCTGCGACTTCATAGGTGCGGTCTCTACTGGCTTCCATTTTGGGGCAGCAATTTTTCGCTAACGGATATTATCTTTTCCAGGACCTCTTGAATATTGAGGCCGTCGGTATCGAGCACGATCGCATCCTCAGCCGGGCGCAGCGGCGCGTGTTTCCGTGAGGAGTCAAATCGATCTCGGGCTAACATCGCTGATTTTATGGATTCCAGGTCGATATCCTCGCCCCGCTTCTGGAGCTCTAGATAGCGGCGATTGGCCCGCTCTTTGAGGGAAGCATTCAGGTAGATTTTCACCTGAGCTTCCGGCATGACCACCGTGCCGATATCTCGCCCGACCATGACCACGCTGCCTCTCAGCCCGATACGCCGCTGCTGGGCGGATAATGCCTTCCTTACACCCAGGTAGGAAGATACCAGTGATACGTTTTCCTCAACCTCGCTGTCGCGTATCTGCCAGGTGATGTCGCGGCCGTCTGCCAGGATATCGAAATCTCGTCCATCTGGCATGGAAGGTGGGCGAATGTCGATCTCGATCTGCTCGGCCAGGGTCGTTACGGCTTCCTCATCTTCAACCGGCAGTACCCCTTTCAGTGCTGCCCAGGTTACTGCGCGGTACATCACTCCAGTATCGACGAATAAATACCCCAGCCTCTCCGCCAACATCTTGCCAATGGTGGTTTTTCCGGATGCTGCAGGACCGTCGATCGTGATGACTGGAGGCAGGGTCATCGGCGGCAGCGTTTCTTCCTGGCTTCTCATGTTCTATTCAATGGCTGAATTGACCTGTTCACCGGGGAACAAATCGCTTCTCACCCACAGGATAACCTGCTTTTCAATGACCGGTGCCTGGCGCGCCACCAGCCATTCCAGTAGATCCACGGGTAAATCTCCAGACCAGCCAGGCGCTATCGACCAGGAAAAATCCTGTCCGCGATAGGCTGCTTCCAGGGTTGGATTTTCTCCTTCCTGCCGGGTGATGACAATTGACGGGCTCTCTCCCGGCGGGATTCCATTCGCATACCCCGTTCTGGGAAAGTCACGCAAAGCCCACCGCATAGAGGGGGAAGTTATGATTGACAGGATGTCAATCGTTTTATCAAAACCCGAATTTTGTTCTGATACCTGGTGAATTGTATCCAGGAGCAAGCCCACCTGGCCTGCAGCGGGACCGGGAGACCACATTCCTCCGGCCGGTTCTGCCTGAGCTGGGAGACTCCCCACATGGCTGAAATCGAGTAAAACACAAATCCGGCTGTCAGCCCAATGACCAGCCCATCCCTGCTTGTTTTGGGAGACCAACCCAGCGATACCAGCAGCGCACTTAATCCTCCCAGGCCGATCACCCCAATAAACAGGATCAGTTGGATCAACAGCCTGCTTACATTTTCGGGCAGGTTGAAGGCGGAGAAGGAGACGATCTGCCTCGACGAGACCAGGGTATTCCAGAATAGTGCCAGCAGGGTGAAAATTGTCCCTGCCAGGATCAGTGAAATCACGTGCGGCTTACTTTCAGGCAGCATCTGGCTGAGAGTCTGAGCCGTAAAAACCCACATCGGTATGATGATCCATCCCAGGTCCCAGGCTTGCTTTCCAGGGTAAATAAACACGATCAAAATGCTGGCTGCCAGCCACAGCAGCGTGCCGACGGGAGGCGCTTTGATGGGCTCCTCCGAGATACTCTGGCGTATCAGCCAGTAGAAGACCTGTGTCAGGATGAACAGGAAAGGAAGCGGAGCGTAAATCAACAGCATGAAAAGCATCTGCACGGCAGATTTTTCGCTCGCCGATGCCCAGCCGCTGAAATATTCAGCCATCCCGGTCGCAATACTCGACAGATCAGCTGGACGAAACAGGAAAAACATCCCCGCAGCCAAAAATGTTATCCCGGCTGCCGCTAAAGCTGGACGGATCCGTGCTTTTAAGATCGGGAATCGGATGGAACGATGGAAATGGTATGTCCGCGAGGCGGGCTATTCCCCAAACAACCAGGAAAATGCTGATCCCGACGATCGATGTCGATCCGGACAGCAAGGCTGACGCCGCAAACACCCCCGCCAGGGTGGGGAATCCCGTCCACATCCATCCCAGGGCGAAAAAAGTGAATACAATCGCCATCATCGCACCGCCCGCCAGGCGGGAAATCGCCACCAGGCCAGGATCCAGAGCCAGGCCGAATGCCAGGAGTAAAGCCGCCTTTTGCCCCAGCTCGCGCCGGAAGAAAAGCGGCGCGAAAACCAGGAACGAACCCGCAAGTGCAGGCCAGAAGCGTGCCAGCAGATCACTGCTTCCAAAGACATCGAATGTCGCTCTGGTAAGGATAATGTAAGCTGGTGCAACACTGCTGATACTGCTCGCGTCCAATGGCTGTGCCAGGGCTTGCAGGGCGTGGCTGGCTTCATAATCCGACAGAGGCGTGCTGCCCAGGTTGTACAACCTGAAAAAGCATCCAATAACGAACGCAAATAAATACAGTGCGTGCTCTGCGGTTATTCGACGAATAGGCATCGAATCACTCATCGAGGACCATCAAAAGAGGAGAAAGGTGATATCCGCGAAGTCATAGAATAGAAGATAAGTATACATGAACATGCCAGCCAATCATTCATTTTACTCAAACTGGGGGACCTCATAAATAGTGGTTTGACCGAGTTCAAAAACAGGTTTTAAATACCGCTGGAATTTTGCTTCGTACAAACCTGCGGGACAGTTATTTCCCCCTGCTCGATAAGCTTCTCTTTCAAGGTTCCCCACGATCACATAGCGTATTTGGTATTGCTCGAGGATGCTGCGAGTTTCCTCCCAATCCTTTGAGCAGAACAGGGAAACCAGGTCATTTTGGCGCGGGCTCAACAGCTCTCCACCTCCCCGCCACTGGCTTTCATGTCCGAACCACCCCAGCACCGCCGGGAATCCAGTATGGGTGGAAATCACGGCATTACCTGTGTAGCTTCCACCTGCCGGCGGTACCGCTTCAGCGATGACACCCTGGGGTGCAGTCTTCAACCAGCGGACGGCTTCCATTACTTCCGGTGATTGCAGCTCCAGGTATGCAGAGCTGTCCAGCGTCCAGTCCTTGGTCTCCAATCCGCTGGTCTTGCTCCACAAGCTGAGCACAGGATATACCAGGCTGGCAGCCAGCAGGAATACCAGACCCAGCCGCCATATCAGACTACCAAAACGGCGCAGGTT
Source organism: uncultured Chloroflexia bacterium (assembly GCA_963698765.1). Taxonomy (GTDB): domain Bacteria; phylum Chloroflexota; class Anaerolineae; order Anaerolineales; family UBA4823; genus CAVOSB01. The sequence continues at coordinate 40,124 of CAVOSB010000039.1, read as the reverse complement.
AAGCAGCAGGTATGCTGAGCTGAAGGCGGCCGCAATTCCCCAAATCAGCCAGGCCTGGAAATAAAATTTAAATCTGGTATTCATTCTCCAGCCAAACTGGTCTTGAAGGAAGAAGAATTCAGGACCGAGCACCAGCAGGACGCCAAATATGATCGCCAGCAAGACAAAGGCAATCGAAGGATTCATCAAGCTGCGGTTTTCTCCATCTGCTTGTGCTTCCGGTTCAGGGCGGTTGTTCACCAGGCGGTGCAAAATCGCCAGGGATAATCCCAACAAAACCAACAGCGTGATCCATCCACCCGGGCTGGTCAGGCGTCGCGTAATGGCAGCCTGGAACAGGGTAGCGGCTCCGGGGGATGCCAGTGTAGCCTGGAACAGCTGGCTGGCACTCGGGACGATCCCCCCGGCAGAGACAATCGCTGCCCCCGCCAGCATCGCCAGTGCCCATAATCCAGCGATTATAGATAGCGACCAGGCCAGGCCTTTAATCAGGCTCCGCCTCCTGTCTTGACTGTTCTTGATTATATAGATCAAGATAACCAGGATTGGAATCATCAATGGCGCGAACATCGCCCACAGGTGTGCTCCGCGCGTGACATAGATCAGGTTAGGGATGACGCCGCCCACCTGTGACGAGAAGCCCAGGTAAAAAGGCATGAACAGTAGCATGCCTGCCAGTCCCAGGCAGACCGACAGCCACAGGAATTCTTTCAACAGCTCACCTCGGTTAGCCTTGCCAGACAGGAGCAGACCAAGCGCGTAAGCGGCTGCAAAAAGCCCCACATATAACGGGAAATCCCAGGTATTCAAAAATGCCAGGCTTCCCAGGACGACGGCAGCCAGCACAAAACCTGCCGGTTCGATCTTTATCTCCCGGCCGATCTCAATACTTCCCAGGTCAGCCCGGACCAGCACCTGGCTCCCATGCTCTGCCAGTGTATTCCACATGCGCAGCATCGCGAAGCCTGCCAGCGCCAGGAGCAGGATTCCGAACCCTGCCTGAATAAACTTGACCTGGCTGATCCCCATCCCGATGATGACCACACTGGCTGGAACCATCAAAATAGAACCCCATGCCAGTGTACGCAGGTTAATGCGCCAGTGAAAAAGACGCAGGGATCCGCCCTCGGTGTTCACCAGCACATGAAAGGCAAGTGTCATCGCCAGGAAGGCAAAAGGCATCGCCAGGACGTGCGGGTGCAGGTCTGCCAGCAAATACGAAAAGAAGGGGAATTCATCGATGATCTCTTTCGAATTCCCCGCCAGGTCATAATCCTGGACGACTCGCGAAGCCCGCCACCACCACCAGAAACGGTCCGGGAACCATGTCAGCGGTTCGCTGGGCGGCATATTTAGATCTTTAATATCCAGCCATTTCCAAAAACCCGAAACCAGCTGACCGTTTTCGTCTCGCAGCCAGAACAGGCCTCGATTATGGAGCACATGGAGAAATCCTTCCAGGTTGCTGGCGATCAGCACATACAACGGTCCAAACAGGGAAAGCAGAATATTCTTGGCTGCGCCTGGCTGGCTCTCCCTCTGCTGGGATGATTCATAGCGGGCAAGCAGGTTAAAAACCAGGCCGAACGCTCCAATCGCGCTCAACCCGAACACCAGCGAAATACCCAGATTAAAAGCGATCCCGCCGCTGGTCCCGCTGATTTTCGCCAGCATGGCCACCAGGATATATCCGAAATAGTAATATGAGATTGAATAACCTGACAGCCACGGATCGTGGGGCGGGAAGTTCGGGGAGGCCAGGATTCCATTAATGAAAGCCAGCTCCATCGGTTTTTCCGTGCCAATTGCCTCGGGATTGGTTCCCCTGACGAAAGCCCATCCCGCAAAACACAGCAGAAAGAGGATTTCTGCAGCCAATATAAATGTCTGCTGCTTAATCCACCACTCGCGGACCTCTTCTCTTTCCAATTTATACGCCAGGAAAACACCTGCTGCCCCGAAAAGGATCAGGCTGAATAACAAAACGCTGCGGGTATTCGCCAGTAAATTGAAGGATGCCAGGAGCCAGAACCCATACCCCCACAATAGAAGACCGAGCGCCCTGCTAATCGTATACCCCCTGTCCGGCAACGCCCGCAGATGCCGGAAAGCAAACGGAAAGGCAAACACTCCGAGCAGGGTAGACATCAGGTACCACAGGATGATATACGCCACGACTATTCCTCTGAATCTCCGATGACCTGGTAAATAACCGTATCTCCGCTGCGGAAGACCTCGCGCCACAGAATGCCTTCCGCTTCTGCAAATTTATCCAATCCCGCACCCGGATATTTTCCGCGCTCCTGCTGTCCAAGGACTATGTACTGTACATTATATTTATCCAGGAATTTCTGCGCAGCCTCCCATTCACTGGTCTGGTAAAAATCGGCGATCTCATCGATGCGTTTGCTGATCCAATCCCCAGGAATCACCGCTCTCTGCTGCTGCTGGTGCCATTCCCATCCCACCACTCCAGGCAATCCGGTGTAGATCGTATACCTCGAGCCCCAACGGTAAAGGTCGCGCAAGTTGGCTTCCACGATGACCGGCGAGCCGCTGATATTCTCCTGCATCCATCGAATGGCTTCGTAATCCTGGCTCAGGTCCATCTCCCCCCATTCATCCGTGTAAGTAGCGTGCGCCATGTAGTCCATGCCGTTAATTGTGTGGGGAGCCTGGTCCGTCATGCGGTCTTTTATTTTCGCCAGCGTCGCCGTCATGGGGTAAAGCGCACTGCCGGCGAACAGTATCACCAGGACGAGCTGCCAGGCCGTCCGCATCCGCAATGACCAGGCTGGCAGGTTCCTGACCAGCCACCCGAAGCTGGCTGCTGCGCTGATTGAAAACAGCGTCCACACCTGCAGGTAGAATTTAAACACTGTGTTCATCCTGCCGATATCGCCGCGCAGGACGATTAACTCGACGGTTAAAGTGAGCGCCAGCCCGGTCCCGGTGAGAAAGAGCACGATCTGCTTGTTGAGTGGGATACCCGGGCGAAACAGTAAAATACCCGCCCAAACCATCAGCGGCAGTACCACCCAGGCTATCCCTGCCCCCTGCCACAGCAAGAAGATGACCAGCAGCGCCAGCACCAGCAGGCCAATCAGGACCAGGCTGCGAAATGGTCTTAGCTTACGCAGTGCTGAAATTGGAGTGCTTGCCATCCAGTCGATGGTCTCCACGCACATCCACGAGACGATCAAGAACAGGAACAGCCCCCAATGCGTCAGGTAAGCGCTGAGCGGCGTGTGCGTCCCTTTCCAGATTTCAACTTCTGAATATCCCAGGGCATACCAATGCTCATACGGCAGGAACAGCAAAAAGGCCAGGCCTGCGAAAATCACCACGCTGGTCAGTGTCCTCAAAACCCGTAGAACGACCGGGGGAAGAATTTCCAGCAGCTTGAATTGCTCCCTGATCCCATCAGAAGAAGCGGCTCTTTGCCAGGCGGCGATTCCCACGCCTATCATTCCCAGAACCAGGTAAGGATAGAAATCCCAGGTGTTGGTCGGCTTGAGCGCGCCCACTGCCAGGGCGGTGATCAGCATCGCCAGGAGTCCGCCCAGCCAGCTCCTGGCACGTCCCTGCCCCAGCACGATGCCGATAATGCCTCCCAATCCCAGCAGGGCGATTGGTAGGGCAAATAGATGAGCATGCGGGTCGCCGTACAGGACTGTAAAATACGGAAATTCGGTAATCGGCTCGATCTCACCGGGTGCCGGGATCACCCGGCTGGGGATCCAGTACCAATCTCCCAGGCTGTACGGCAGGTGCGCGCCTTGCACGGTTTTGATGAATCCCTGCAGCGCCCAGATCCATTCCTGGATCATATTTGCCCCTTCGATCTTCCCTTCCGGAGCGGAGATCCTCTGGAAACCCTGGAATATCATCCGCACCGTGCCCAGGTTGCCCAGGACAGCCATCCCCAATGAGGCCGCGATCGCTGGAATCAGCCTGTTGCTGCGAAGCAGTCCAGGGTCTGGTTCAGGTATTTCTGCTTCGTCGCTGGCAGGCTGTTTTTGGAAATTAGCAGACAGGTTCCATACTATTGAAAATGCACCCATGCCGATCAGGCTGAACAGGGTGGGCAGGATCAGGTTGTAAGCGAAGGCCGGGATGATCCCCAGCCACTTGGTCAGCACTCCAGCCAGCACAAATCCGTAATAATAATAATTCAGGTAGCCGCCGGCGTACCACGGATCGTAAGGGGGGAAGGAGCTGCTTTTCAACACCGCATTGAAATAGGAGAAATCCATCGGCTTTTCCCCGCCCTTCCACTGGTGCCATAAGTCTGGATTTCCGAATCGCACCAGCAGGAATGCCAGGAAGAACGCCAGGGTCAGCCCTTCTATCAGCAGGAAATACTTCTTACGATGTCGCAGCTCCTGGGCTAATCCCTTGCGCTGCTTATAAGCAAGGATTCCACCTGCCAAAAGCATCAAAAAGAAAACCAGCGTGATTGTCTGGCGGGAAAATTCGATGCGCAATGAACCAGCCAGCCACACCAGGTAAGACAGGATCAACAACCCGGCAGTTCGAGCAAGCGGGTAGCCGCCGTCTTCCAGGCCCGGAAACGCCAGGCGCAGGTACGGGTAGCACACCAGCCCCAGGAGGCCCAAAGCCAGGTACCAGACCACGACTCCCAGCGCTTGAAACCGGTTGTGTAGGGCCTGGCTGTTGAAAATCTCAGACCATGTGCCGCCGCGCTGCTGTTCTGCCCAGCGCCTCAGCGGCAGCATCAGGTCGCTGGGATTCGCCGGGTAGCGCATCGGAGGCATGCGGATGATCTTGTCGAAGTCGACCTTGCCAAGCAGGTCTCTTGCTGTTTCGGGATCATAAGCCCCCGTCTTCTTGAAAATCAGGACCTTCGGGTGGTCATAAACCGTAAAAGCTTCCTCGGCAAACTGGTCGTTTATTCGGATGGGGCCGAGTGTGATGTCGGATTGAAAGGTCTCAACCAGCTCGAAGCCCAGCTCACCCTGGAATGTCCCCGGGCGGCGACCCGGTAGCAGTCGCCGATCTCCATGTTCTTCCGGGCAGCCGATCAGGTGACGGTAATAGGCGGTGGTCAGTGGAAAGCGCTCCGGTATGCGCGGCAGGGTGCCCCACTGGCGGTTGGAAGAGATCAATATATATTCGGTCTGGTCCAGGATCCTCAGGAAGCGTTCCAGTTTCTCGGGATTGTCGTCCCAGTACATCTTGAAATCGAGATTGAGCGGGAATATCCCTCCGAAACCGTCCAGTCCGTCCAATCGCAGTGGCAGGCCATCATCCCACTCGCCTTCATTTGCCACCGGGAATCCCCTAAATATGATCTTTCCACCTCCGGCCATATTCGATGGAAAATTGATACTTTTCGCCAGTAGCAATTGGCAGTGGCTGCTTTAGCGAAAACGCAGTTGTTCCGTCTGGCATTACTTCGAGGGCTTCAAGCTGCGAGACCTGCGCCCTCGCCGAATTTATTCGCCAATCGCAGCGCGGCTCGCAGTTCCTGCAGGTTCAGCTCACCCTGCTGGCTGGATATGCCACCAACCCTCAAGTGTGTGAGGTATCCATCTATCGGCGCTGTGAAATCCGCCAACAGCGGTGCGTCCGGCCTGACGATGGTTGCCGGCGCCTCCAGGGGCAGTTCGAAAGGCTGGTTGGCCGGGTCCGCTTCCGCTGGCGTACAGTCAATTGAATTGGGATGTCGACGGCCACCGCTGAGGCTTCACCCGGTATCTCGAATTGGACTCGGTAGCTTGTCTCAACATCCAGGATGGCAGGTTGGTCCAGCTCGAATACCAGGCTCTTCGCTATCCCCGCTACCCGCGCCTGACATCACTTCGATAATTGTTTCGCTCGCCAGCACCCCTCCGGTGCGCTGGAGCTGAACAACGAGAACACCAGCTCGATCGGCTGTTCGCTTTCAGTCTGTTCTACCACCCTGGGCAGATACACCGCTCCAGCTTGCCAGCAGTTGTGGGTGTGAAGATGTACGAGTAAGGCACTCCGGGTGAGATACTGCGGTCGTAAGGGAAGGGCAGGGGTTGGCTGATCGACCCCCCATCCGTCTGGATCTTCAAGTTGATAGGTCCGGGGATGTTCTGGTAGATCCAGCGCGAACCTCGATGCGGGTGATGGGGCGGACGTAGATGCGAGAAAGGCATAAGCATACCCGTAGGTTGCAGCCAGCACCGCCAATCCCGCCACTATCGCCAGCAGCGGAGCGAATCCATCAACCGCCTGCTCCTGCCAGCGCTGGAAGATTTATCTTTCGTGCTTGGTCATATAACCGATCACCGCCCACCCGGCAAAGATGGCCAGCATCGGGTAGATCGGCAGCTGGTAGCGCATCGTTGGATTCATGCGCATCGATTGCCAGGCGAAGTAAAAGGCGGTCCATCCCCAGATCATTACATGACTGATCCATTCCTCAGGACGGCGCTTATAGTCGCGCAGGATGCGCCAGCCGACCCACAAGAATCCGAACCAGGAAAGCAGCCCGTATGGAAGTCCCTGGCCCCACAGCACGATATTTTGAAATGAAAACCAGCGGGCGGCGCGCCCACTGCATCGCAGGCGGAAAATCCACATCCCCCGAACCCTGGCTCATCAATTCGCGAATGTTATTGACCCATTGTGGATTTGGAACGATTCCACTGAAACCCGGACCGCTGAAAGCATAAGGTTGGAAGATGCGGAACAGCAGCACGCTTACCAGTGCTGCTAAGAATAGATACCCGATTGCCTGGATGCCGTACCGGCTCCTGTGAGCAGAGGGAATCCTGGTAGCCAGCAAGGTCATCGCTGCGGGGAGTGCCAGTGCCATCGGTGCAGCGTCCAGCTTGGATGACCCCGCCAATCCCAATGCGATCCCGAATCCAAAACTCGGCATGAAAAGCGGGTTTTCAACTACCCGTTTGATACCCCCTGCCAGGCCTTTCGCAGATTTACTGTTTGAATTTGTTGGTTCATCAGCAGCACTGGCAATTTCCGAATTCAGATTTTCCTCGTCAAAGCGAAATCCCGCTGCATTCAGCTTTGCCACCCGCACCGCAAAATAGAACGCCAGGAGCATGAAGGCGTTCATAAAGGTATCCATGGTAAAGAAATGCGATTGCTGGATTTGCAGCACTGTCGCGGCCGAGAAAGCCGCCGCCAACACGGCGACTCGCCTGTCGTACAGCCGCCTGGCGGTCAGGAAGACCAGCAAAACCGCCGCCAGGTCCATGACCGCCGAAAGCACCCTGCCGGCCTGGGTCATTACGTCGAATCCGGAATGCTCGAAAATCCATTCAACCACGTAGCGGGCCAGGAACATGGGGAAGGTGCCGTACACGTAGAACCATGCCCCACGTTGTGCGGGTTCAGGCTGGAATTCGCTGTATCGAAGTAGTCGCCCACCGCTCTTACTGGAGATATGTCCGACCCAACCCACACCAGGAATCGTTCGTCGGGATGCAGGTACTGGTACTCTCCCCACCAGATCCCTGAGAATCGGAAATACGCGCCCGCAGCCAGGATGACCAGCAGCAGCAGGAAAACCAACACCTCGCGCAGGTTGGCTTTTCTGGAATCAGGCTGTGTCGGGGTGGATGATTGGCTCATAGCGATAGATGAATGGAGTTGTCCGTGAAGACCAGGTTTTACGGCGCCTGCGTGTTTCCAGGTGGCACCAGGAAGAGCATGAAATCCTTGGATTCTACCTGGGATCGAATTTCCTGGAACCAGCCCGACGGGTACAGCTGTTTGAGCTTCTCCTGTGAAGTTGCATCTTGTGGATTCAATATGAACATCTTTGAGCCCTCATCGCTCAGGGTAGACTCCAACAATTCTGGGAATATCTGGAAGTCTTTCCCTGGAAAGCCCGCATTCAACGCCACCAGGCGCGTGTCCACCCAGTGAGGGTAGCCAACCACCCACACCGAATCCGGCCGTCCGGAAAGTCCAGTGAAATTTCTGGCTGCCTGCCCCATCTCCGAGCTGTTCCAGGCGGATATCCGGTACTGCTGGTAATACTTGTTGAATACCAGGTCGTATTCTTGCAGTATCGACAGGGTTATCAGCAGGGCTGCCAGGCCCCATGCCAGCCGCCTGGAGACTGGATATTCGTTGAGATTCTCAACGCCTTTCATCAAACCATCCAGCGCCAGGCCAACCATCAGGAAAGCTGGCACAATCACCCCACCGGTGCGGTAGAGATTCGGGTTCTCAGCCGGGAAGGCCAGCGAAAGGATCGAAGGGAGCATCAGGATGGGAATCGACAGCAGCAGAAAAATATCGAGCCAGTTGCGATTGTGCACGAAACGCAGGAGCACCAGGGCCGCGCCCAGGTAGAACAGACCTCCACTGACCATACCCAGGGCCGGGTAGTCCGGGATCGAGATCGGCCACACCACCCCACCCGACCAGGAAAACATTTTCAAGGCGTTCCACAGGTTGCTTAGGAAAATCATCCCGACTGGCCCCTCCAGGGGTTTTTCCAGGCTCCCCATGCGCGTCAGCGTCCTGAAAAAGAACCCCTGCGGTTCTTCCAGCATGAAACGCAGCAGGGGCAGGAAAATTATGAACGCCATAAATGCCAGGGCGAAAGTCGAGACCACCGTCTTCAATCGCTGCCCTGATGACTGGGGCGACAGCAGGTAGATGCCAACCGCCGCCAGCACCAGGAATGGCAGGATGCGGTCTGCCGAGTAGCCGTAGAAGCTGATTCCCAGTGCAATCCCCGCCAGGATGTAATCCCTGCGCCGCCCGCTGCGAATGCCTCGCAGCAGGAAATACAATATGGAGGCCGTGAAGAGCATATAAAACGGCAAACGCATCCCCACCCTGGATACCACATTCGGCCAGTAGGCGATGCCCGCCAAGATAAATGCCAGCCAGCCGGCCCGCCGGTTGGCAATCTCCTTCCCAATCAAATAGATGAAGGGCAGCGCCAGGAAGCCAACGGTTATGGTCACCAGCTTGAGAATGTCGTACCCCAACGGGATGTGCAGGTACTTGTGTAAGGCAGCCACCAGGTAGAACTGCAGCGCCTCACGCCCTCCGTTGCTCGGGAAGAAAACCCCGCTGTGTCCGTTGAGCACGCTCAGGACATCCAGTATCTTCTCGGCGTGATCGCTGTTCATTTCCGGAGGCACCGTTTGCAGGCGGTAATAGCGGAAGAAGATTACCAGGATTACGGCGCAGGCGATGGCCAGCCAGCGCCAGGAAAAACGCCAGCCGGACAACGCATTGCGCATAGCCGTTACCGGGTTGATCCCTCCGCCTTCTGGTTTTGAAGTAGAAATCCTGGGAAGAAATGCCAGCGCGCCGAGCAAAACGGTGATCAGCAGCAGCGACGTGTTGATGAAATTGAATTCAAGGCTCGCGAAGCTTATAAACGTGAGGATGCCTGTTGCCAGCGCTGCTAAAAAGGGTGTCAGGTTCAATACCGGTTTATCTTCAATTTCCTGCGCGGCTCTAACCGGCGCCAGCCGCCATTCATTTCGCCAATACGCCCACACCAACAAAGCAATCGCACCCGCCAATAAAATTACCCCCGGTTGAGCCGAGCGCTCTGGACCGGGAGCAAGGCTCCATTGGGCTGCCAGCGCCAGGATCAGCGCCGCCAGGCTGCGCCAGGGAAGTTTGATCTGCGCTGCTTCAGCCCTGGGGGTTTCAGGTATAAGGTTGGTTTCTTCGGCTGCTTTTTCCGCTGAAATCACCGCCATCGCCGGAGTGAAATCACTCTCCAGCCTCTCATCAGGTAGTTTGCTGGCAGCGTCTGGCTCATCCGGGATATTCAGGCGGGGGTATTTCCACGGCATCAACCTGGATTTCAAGTAATCCAGGACGCTGGGTTCATCCATAAGCGGAAATTATATACCACTCCTATGCGCATTTTACCTTTTCGTGAAATTTGTTAAAAATGAAAGGTTATTAACTTTGACGTCTGGCGATCAGGAATGAGCACACCCCGTCATCGCTGGCAGCTGCCTCCTGGTAATGCCGCCGTGTTATTCTCTCGGTAATCGCCAGGTTCCATCTATACGGCGCCAGGATCCAGCGTCCGGTGAGAAGCTTTGCTCACCAATGACGGCAAGCCGAAGTAATGCCCCCATTCGGTGACGTGCAGTGCTCCAGGTGTGTAATAAGTCCACCAGCGTTCCAGCGTGAATCCCGCCTTCTCCAACCGCTCCTGCCAAATTTCTGGAGCGTCGCTGTGATAATGGCGGGATATGCGGTTGAAGAAACGGCGGTACGCATCACCCATTTTCCCTAAATGAATCCTATCCAGGAAGTTACTAATCGAGAGGTTGTCCAGGAAGCGCTGGTTGGGTCCGCAAAAAATAAAAGGCGCTCCAGGGCGCAGCACCCGGAAGGTTTCTGCCAGGACTGTCTCAACCTGCGGGATGTGTTCCAGCACCGAATTGCTGAAGGCGCTGGCGAAATAACCATCCGGGAAAGGCATTTTCCCACCATCCGACTGAACCAGCAGGCGGTAGGCGCCCCGACCGGCAGCCTCCCGCAGCGGCGAAATCCCCGGATCCAGCCCCACATCGATTGGCTGGTCAAAGGCGACCGTCGCAAAATGGCCGTCACCGCAGCCCACGTCCAGGACCGGAGCCGGGAAATCCAGCTGGGCATAAAAGCTGGCCTCCTGCGCCCTCATCAGCGCCCTGAAATAAGGCAGCTCCTTCAGGTGCAGCCACAGGTAATCCTTCTTTGGATTTCCGGGTCCGGGTGTTGCTTGCGTTTTCAAATCTCCTCTTTTAAACATGCTTCAGCATGTTTCTCTTTTCAGGCGTTGAATTCATTCAACGACACCTTCACCCTTACAAGGACTTCTTTTTCCAGTTGACTGAAGTCATTTCTTCCTTTTGCCTCAGTCTTTTACGCTTCCTCAGTCTTCCTCTACCTCAGTCTTTTACGCTTACCTCAGTCTTTTCCTCTTACTTCGGTCTTTTACTCTCGGTCAGTTCTTCGAAGATTTCCTCGTACTTTTTCGCCACGGCTTCCGGGGTTGACTCTCGGATCAGGTCTTCAGTCTTCCCCCTGTATTCATCAGGTCTGTCCAGGATCGATATCAAAGCTCGCGCCAGCGCCTCGTCATCCTCTGGCGGCACCAGCAGGCCCGCGTTCGTAAACTGCACGGGCACCCGCACGCCCGGCAAGTCCGCCGCGATCACGGGCGTATTGCAGGCCATCGACTTCGACCTGTACCAGGCCAAACGATTCAGTCGAATTCAGGCTGGGTAGGACCGTTACCTCGCATAAATGGAAAAACACCGCCATTTCTTCCGGCGGCAAGACGCCCAGGAACGTCCAGTGCTCCCCCAGGTTCTCGATCTGCGGGATCACCCGTCTTGCGTAGGCGTCCTCTCCCAGCACCTGCTGGTATGGGCCGACAAACAGGACGCGCGCCGTGGGGTGGCGCTCCAACACCTTTGGGATGGCCTTTGCCAGGTATTCCACACCCTTCTCTGCCGCCAGCCGTGCCGCCATCCCGATCAGGCGCTGTCCGGCGATAATCCTGTATTTCTCCCGGAAGGTTTCAACCGCCGACTGGGAAAAAGGCTGGATTTCCACGGGTGGGTAGACGGTTTGGAGCTTGTTCAGGTAGCGCTTCAAAAAGATCGAGTTTTGCGCGTAATCCTGGGTGTTGGTGACCACCACGTCCGCCAGGCTGGCGGTAATGCGGTTTGCCAGGTTCGAAGCCAGGTTGGCCGCGGCGTGGATCGCTCCGCCGGGCAGGCGCAGGTCGCAGTGGTAGGTGAGCACGATCGGTTTCCCCATCAGCTTGCACAGGATTGCAATCAAGGCCGCATCCAGTTGCGGCACGTGCAGCTGGATCACATCCGCCTTGCGGGCCAGTTTCCAGGCCCAATAAGGCATGCTGGGCATGATCACCCCTTTGCTGATGTGGAACAAAACCCTGGGGCGCACGATCTCGATCCCATCCCGGCGTTCATTCGCTGGGAGCTGGTTGTCAAACCGCGAGGTCAGGATGGTCACCTGGTGGCCGCGTTTCCCCAACGCCACCGCTTCCCTTTCGGCGTAAATCGTCAGCCCGGAATAGTGCGGGCGGTAGTAGGTCAAGGCGGTTAGGATGTGCATTTATTCCAGGGACTCGCTGGAGGTGGCTCGGTGGATATATGGCGCACGCTCTTGTACACGTCGGCCAGGGTCTCGCCATCTCTCATCAAAGCATAGGCGCCTAATAACCCCGTAATCAGGTAGTTGGATAGGTGGGCAGTAATCGCGGCTGCCAGTGCCACCGAGGCGTCCAGCTTAAACGCCGCCAGCGCTCCCACCACGGCCAGCTCCTGCACACCGACGGCCCCCGGCGAAGAAGGTACCGCGATTCCGATAGCCATCACACCCAGGGTAAATAATCCCCATACCAGCTGTGCGTCCGGATAGAATGCCAGCATTAGCGTGTAGAACATTAGGATCGCCACACCCCAATCCACCGCCATCCAGAAAATAGCTTTCAGAAACTGCCGGGGATCGTCCAGCACCGCCAGGCCGTTGAGAAATGCGCTTAATTGGCTGCTAAACCTCCCCAGGAACTGCCATCGCCCGGAAAGTTTAGTATATGCTTTGACCGCCGGCTCGCGAAAATGTGCCAGCAGGTACAGGGAGAATAAAAATGCCAGCACCAGGCCGCCTGCGGCGAACGCTGCTTGTCGTGCCCAGGCTGCCCCAATCACCGAGGGCAGTGCCGCCAGCAGGATGCCAGCAGCAAACGCCACATCCAGGGAGCGTTCAATCACGACAGTAGACAGCACGTGAAAGAAGCCCAGGCCGGCTTTGCGGCTCAGCAGGAAAGATCGCCCAACCTCTCCCAACCGGAAGGGCAGCAGGTTGTTGAGCAAATAGCCCTGGTTTACCGCCCAGAAGGTTTGCGGGAAGGTGGCTTTCTCCTGCAGCAGGGTGCGCCAGACCACGCCGCGCACCAGCAGCCAGCACACGGTGAATCCAAAAACCAGCGCCACGAAGCGGTAATCCGCCATCCGTAGCGCCTGGATGAATTGCTCCAGGTCGATGATTAGAGTAGATCGCTATCAGGGAGGCCAGGCTGATCACCAGGCCCGGGATCAGCCTCTTCCAATCTCTACCCTTCTTTTCTGTTCGATTTCAATCCTCCCCTACTCGCAGCACCGCCAGGAACGCTTCCTGGGGAATCTCCACGTTCCCGACCATCTTCATGCGCTTCTTGCCTTTTTTCTGTTTTTCCAGCAGCTTGCGCTTGCGGGTGATATCGCCCCCGTAGCACTTCGCCAGCACGTCTTTGCGCAGCGCCTTGATGTTGGCGCGCGAGATCACTCTCCCCGCCGCGTATGCCTGGATGGGCACCACGAACAGCTGCCGCGGGATCAGTTCCTTCAGCCGGGTGATCAGCGCCTGGCCGCGGTGGTAGGCATTTTCGCGGTGCACGATCGTCGCCAGTGCGTCCACCGGCTCTTCGTTCACCAGGATTTGCAGCTTCACCAGGTCGTCCGGTCGGTACTCCTCGAACTGGTAGTCGAGCGAGGCGTAGCCGCGCGTGCGGATTTAAACAAATCGAAGAAATCCACGATTAATTCAGACAGCGGGATCTCGAAAGCCAGCATCACGCGGTTGGGGGCAGGGTATTCCTGCTCTTTGAAGATGCCCCTGCGGTTCGTAGCCAGCTCCATCACCGTGCCGTAGAATTCGGTCGGGGTGAAGATCTCGATCTTCATCCACGGCTCGCGGATCTCGGCAATTTCTCCTTCTTCCGGTAAGGCAGCCGGAGAAGCTATCCGGATCAATTCGCCGTTGTTCAGCAGCACTTCATATTCCACCGATGGAGCCGTGACGATGATATCCAGGTCGTATTCCCTTTCCAGGCGCTCCTGGATGATCTCCATGTGGAACATGCCCAGGAACCCGCAGCGGAAGCCGAAATTCAGCGCCTGTGAGGTCTCTGGCTCATAGACCAGCGAGGCGTCGTTCAGCTGCAGTTTTTCCAGCGCGTCCTTCAGGTCGGCGTAGTCCTCGCCCTCCACCGGGTAGATGCCGGCAAACACCATCGGCTTCACCTTGCGGTAGCCGGGAAGCGGTGCCTTGGCAGGACGTTCGGCCTGGGTCAGCGTATCTCCCACCCGGCACTCGCGGACTGTTTTCAATCCGGTGGCCACGTAGCCCACCTCGCCTGCCGAAAGCAAATCGGTCGGCAGCAGTGCTGGAGCAAAGATGCCGATCTCGATCGGTTTCAGCGTCACCTCGCTGATCATCAAAAGCAGGATGTCCGTCGGCCGGATCTGTCCGTCCACCAGCCGCACATAAGCCACCACGCCTTTGTATGGGTCGTAGTGCGAATCGAAGATCAGCGCCTCCAGTGGGGCCGTCGTCATCCCCGCTCGGCGGCGGCACCAGCTCCACGATTTTCTCCAGCACGTTTTCCACGTTCAGTCCGGCTTTGGCCGAGATGCGCAGGATCTGGTCGGCGGGTATGCCGATCAGGCTGCTGATCTCTTCCGCCACCTGGTCGGGGTGCGCCGACGGCAGGTCGATCTTGTTGATAATCGGGATGATTTCTAAGTCTGCTTCCAGGGCCAGGTACAGGTTGGCGATGGTCTGGGCTTCGATGCCCTGCGAGGCGTCCACCACCAGCAGCGCCCCTTCGCAGGCGTTCAGCGCCCGGCTGACCTCGTAGCCGAAGTCGACGTGCCCGGGCGTGTCGATCAGGTTCAATTCGTAGGTCTGCCCGTCCCTGGCGTTGTAGCTCATGCGCACCGCCGAGGCCTTGATCGTCACCCCCTTCTCGCGCTCCAGATCCATGCTGTCCAGCACCTGCTCGGTCATATCCCGGTCGGAGATGGTGCCGGTCAGCTGCAGCAGGCGGTCGGCCAGCGTCGATTTGCCGTGGTCGATGTGCGCGATGATGCAGAAATTGCGTATTCTGGCGGTTCTCATATGCGCGGGGTAGTATACCGCGAATGCTAACTAACCGTAGGTTGGGTTGAGGCACGAAACCCAACTCGTTCCTCGTTGAGTCCGGTGAACTCGATCAATCGTTGGTAAAATTTCACCCATACGCCGCCCCTCGACCATGGTACGGTGGTTTTTGAATCATTCTTGATATGATCCTCGATTTCTTTGAAGGTGGAATATGACCAGCATCATACTTGTGCGTCACGGCCAGACCGAATGGAACCGTATAGAGCGCTTCCGCGGCCGGGCAGATGTACCCTTAAATGAAACCGGGTTCGCCCAGGCAAAAGCGACAGGAAAACGCATCGCAGCCGAATGGCTGCCCGTTGCGATTTACACCAGCCCCCTCTCTCGTTCAGTCAAAACCGCCGAAGCCATCGCCGGTCACCACAGCCTGGAGGTTCAACCTCATCCTGGATTGGTCGACATCGATTACGGCCAATGGCAGGGTTTATCACCGGTAGAAGCCCGCCAGCGCTGGCCGGAAGAGATCGATGCCTGGTATAACCGGCCGCATCTGGCGCGCATCCCGGGCGGCGAGACCCTGGATCAGCTTCGCACCCGCCTCATGCATACGGTCAATGAATTGACCGACCGGAACCTGGGAGAAACCATTGTGCTGGTGGGTCACACGGTGATCAACCGCATTATCCTGCTGGGAGTTTTGAGTTTGGGTAACGAGCGCTTCTGGCGGATCAAGCAGGAACCATGCGCTATAAATGTCTTCGAAGTTGATGGGGATGAATTCACCCTGGTATCACTGAACGATACCTGTCACTTGCGATCCTGAATAACCTTGTGGTTTATCTCTCGCCGCGCTGCTCCTGCATCGTGGCGTCTTCCCGGCGCTCCGCGCATCCAATTCACGGACTCGCACACTTGAACCCCCGGTGAGTCAGAAGTTCGTGGGTTGGGTTGAGGCACGAAACCCAACTATCTACTACCCAACCATCAGGGGGAGAATGACCAGCAGGTCATACCCCGCATGGAACAACACCGATCCCCAGATGCTGTCGGTCTTTAACATCACATAGGCATTCACCAGCCCAAGCGCAATGACGATGATCGGGAAAAAGATCATCTGGACGGATAGGATGTATGTCGCTGCCGAATGGGTGATGCCAAAGACCAGGGCGGTGACGATGATCGAAGCTGCCCAACCGAGCAGCGGAGTCAGCTTGCGCAAGGAGACGCCTCGGAACCATAGCTCCTCCATGAATGCATTGGTGAAGCAGAACAGCAGTATCCACGGAATTGCAGCGACAATCGTGCTCAGGCTTACGCCCGCAGCAAACAAACCCTGTGTTTTTGGAGCGTCAGCCTGCACCACCACGATCACGATGAAGATCACAGTGAAGATGGCGAAAGAGATCAAGCCAAACATTAATCCCTTGCGCAGGTTGCCTTTTTTTAGGAACAACGCGCCCAAATCATCTCCCGACCACAGCGAGAGCAGGATGATCGCCAGCACGATTGGGATTGCCTGGGAGAGCTTGTCAATAGCCAGGATTTGCATATCACTGGAATCTGGAGCGAGCATCGGTTTAAGGAAGTTCCCCAATGCCAGGTTGGTGGCATTCGCCGCCGCGGCGATGAAAAGCACGCCGGCAATTCTCGCATAAATCCGCAAAGCTGCGACTTTCTGCATGATCACAGCCAGCAGCAGCAGCGCCATCGTCAGCCCCCACTCGTATATTGCATTTCGATTGGTGGCAAAAAGCTCAAAAGTATTCGCTCCCAGCACGAAGATCAGCAAACCGCCGCTGAGGTAGAAAAGGAAGGCAATAACTTGAGTAGATCTGGGTCTGGTTGGTGTGTTGGCTGCTTGCATCTTTGAACCTCGCTAACTGGCTGACAGGTTTCTCGATGACCTCACAGGTCTCGGAGACCTGTGAGGTCTTCGACCACGTTAAGTGATTTATATCACAAAAAGAAAACGGGATGGTTGGTCTACATGTGGGAGCAACCTCATCTCGCCGCGACTTTCCTACGTCTGCATCTGTGGAGTGATTTTTTCTCTCGCCGCGACGCTCCTGCTTCGTAGCGTCTTCCCTGCGCTCCACGTGCCATTTCACGGACTCGCACACCTGAATCCCCGGTTCATCCCCGGCGATTCCGGCTCGTAGGTGATTGCCTCATTGCCAGCATACTCTCATTCCCGTTCTTGAACGAATCCCCGCGCAGCACCATTCATTGCCCATTCGCCGGTCCAAACGGATTTTCTCAACAAATAATCATCCCGCTAGAAACACATCACAGGCGCACCGGAACCCATCTGTATCATAGCATTCCTCTAAATCATGAATTGAACGCAAATACAATCGAGCATACTCAGCAGCATGCGACCATCCACCCCCTCGTAGAACTCTGCCTCGTATCCCTTCCTGGCTGGCTGTCCACTCCCAAACATTGCCTGACATATCCATACATCCAAAAGGACTATCCCCTTGCGGTGAGTACTTCCCAACTGGTGTAGTCCTGCCTTCATGTTTGTTGAAGTTGCACAGTTCAGGTGTGGGTTCTTGATCGTCCCAGGGATACGCCCGTCCATCTCTGCCTCTGGCCGCCTTTTCCCATTCATGTTCGGTCGGCAACCGCTTGCCGGCCCATCTGGCAAATGCCATTGCATCATCCCAACTCACCTGCACAACCGGGTGTTTTGCCATGTTCTCAATACTTCCCAATTCATAACCACCTGGGTATCGCCAGTTTGCACCATTGATATCTTCCCATTTCCCACGAATGTTAGCACATCCTATGCCTGCCTTTTCAGCAGTGGTCACGTATCCTGTCGCTTGCACAAAAAGTGCGAATTCGCCATTGGTTATAGGTGTCTTATCGATCCAAAATGCAGGCAAAATTAGCCGTTCTTTGTTTTCACCGTAAAGAAATTCACCTTCTGGGACGTACACCATTTCCTTACCATCTTTTGGCCAGGGTTGCTGTTTTACAGGTGTGTTTTGATCCATTTGTTACCCTACAGTCTGATGTCTTTTCTTGTTTGCATGCTAACAAACGATTTGCGGTATCAGCAGGCGGTAAAGGTTTGAGGAGGGGTCGGGAGTAGAAAAAACTTGCAACAAGCCTGTCCCGGAGGGCTAGGCTGGGGAAAAATGCTTGAAAATGCGTCAGATTCCCCAGCGTCCAGTGCACGCTGTGTTGGGTGTTTTGTTTACTTCATGCTTTCCACAACTTTCAAGAGTTCATCCTTGTAGATTTTGTTAGGTTCGCCAGCAGTTCTGAGGAGGTGAAATGAAAAACCATCATTATTCCACATCAAGGATTTTGTTGGGGTAGTCAGGCGGTATTTGACAGTTATGTTGCCAATCTGTAGGGTTTCGCATTCGTTTCCATTTGCTCCACAGGCGTCAGGATTTGGGAGTGCTTCTTCTTGCGGCTCTTGAACAATCTGAAAAATAGTTCCCCTATCGCCGTATTTAAAATACTGAGTTACATTAGGAAACGGTGGCTTTTGGTAAGTAGCAAAATCGAAAGATACTTCAATCGGTAAATATGTGGGTTCTTTTACATCAAAGCCAGCCAGTTTTTCGACTTCAGCGACAGCAGTATACGGCGTGTCGGTGGGTAAAGGCGTACCTGGGTCGGGAGCAATTGCGGGTGGGGAAATATCTGCTTGTGTAGGCGCAATGGAAGTAGGCGGCGTAACAGACATACACCCATTCAACAACAAAATAGTTGATGCGGCGAAAGCAAGGAAATTCAAAAGGTTATTTTTGGTCATGGTTGTTGTGTTCCTTTTGAGCAATGATGGTTGAAAACGCCCAACAAAAAGTTAACGGAAACATCCGTATATTCAAATGCGCCCGAATGTTCCAAGATACTATTTATCATGGAAAATTCCTAATAATCCAATATCGCCTTGGAAAGAAACAGTCTCTAATTAAAATATACCATAGCCCTCAGATCTCTATGGGCAGACCTCAACCCAGGCTGATTGACCAGGTGCGGCAGGTGATCCGCACCAAGCATTATTCTATCCGCACCGAAGAATCTTATGTCAACTGGGTCCACTGCTTCATCCTCTTTCGCAACAAACGCCATCCGGCTCAGATGGGCACCGCTGAAGTCGAAGCCTTCCTTTCTGACCTGGCCGTAAACGGCAAAGTCGCCGCCTCCATCCAAAACCAGGCTTTCTCCGCAATTCTCCTATTGTACAAAGAAGTTCTCAAGCAAGACCTGGGCGGCGAAATCTAGGCTGTCCGCGCCAGGGGCCCATAGCGCCTGCAGGTAGTGCTTTCTCTCGCCGCGCTGCTCCTGCGTCGTGGCGTCTTCCCAGCGCTCCGCGCATCCAATTAACAGACTGGCACAACTGAACCCCCGGTTCATCCCCGGCGAGCCAGAAGTTCGCAGGTTGGGTTGAGGCACGAAACCCAACTATCTACTACCCAACCAGCAGGGGGAGGATGACTAACAGGTCATACCCCGCATGGAAAAGCACCGATCCCCAGATACTGTCGGTCTTTAACATTACATAGGCATTCACCAGCCCAAGCGCAATGACGATGATCGGGAAAAGGATCATTTGGACGGATAGGATGTATGTCGCTGCCGAGTGGGTGATGCCAAAGACCAGGGCAGTGACGACAATCGAAGCCGCCCAACCGAGCAGCGGGGTCAGCTTGCGCAAGGAGACGCCTCGGAACCATAGCTCCTCCATGAATGCATTGGTGAAGCAGAACAGCAGTATCCACGGAATTGCAGCGACAATCGTGCTCAGGCTTACGCCCGCAGCAAATAACCCCTGCGTTTTTGGAGCGTCAGCCTGCACCAGTACGATCACGATGAAGATCACCGTGAAAATGGCGAAAGAGATCAAGCCAAACATTAATCCCTTGCGCAGGTTGCCTTTTTTTTAGGAACAACGCGCCCAAATCATCTCCCGACCACAGCGAGAGCAGGATGATCGCCAGCACGATCGGGATTGCCTGGGAGAGCTTGTCAATCGCCAGGATTTGCATATCACTGGAACCTGGCAGGAGCATTGGCTTAAGGAAGTTCCCCAATGCCAGGTTAGTGGCATTCGCCGCCGCGGCGATGAAAAGCGCACCGGCAATTCTTGCGTAAATCCGCAAAGCTGCGACTTTCTGCATGATCACAGCCAGCAGCAGCAGCGCCATCGTCAGCCCCCACTCGTATATTGCATTTCGATTGGTGGCAAAAAGCTCAAAAGTATTCGCTCCCAGCACGAAGATCAGCAAACCGCCGCTGAGGTAGAAAAGGAAGGCAATAACTTGAGTAGATCTGGGTCTGGTAGGTTTGTTGGTTGTCTGCATCTTTGGACCTCGCTCCAAGGTTGGTAGCCTGTTCGATGACCTCACAGGTCTCCGAGACCTGTGAGGTCTCTGACCACGTTAAGTGATATATATCACAACCTGAAACCGCGGTTCCTTACAATCGTCCAGTGCACACTTTGTCAGCTTGCCAATACCATTGCACTTGGTATCCTGTTTTAACTGGCGATTGGGCGGGTGAGGACAATTTTCAAGAGCAGAAAAAAATTCGAAGCCAGCCTGTCCCGGCGGACTAGGCCGGGGAAAAATGCTTGAAAATGCTCCTGAATCCCCATGTCAGGTGCACGCTGTGTTATGCGCACTTGCGATTTGCGAATGAGCCAGATGTTACGGACTGTTAGTGTTCTCTAACAATTTCACCACCGTGGCTATTGCTCGCTGCGGTTCGTATGCCTTTATTCCTCGCATCGCAAGAGAAATACCTCTCTTGCGACATTCCTCATCTAAAATTTGTATAAAGACCCCTGCACCCTGTGTCTCTTGATTATTGGTCCATGTTGTTTCTACGCCGCATGTTGGAGAACCATTGATACCAACAACGCCAACAAGTTCAAATTTGGTTTTTTGATATTCAACGAGTTGATAAACAAGATCATCTACTATTTCACGGCAAATGGTTCTGGCTTGATCTTCGGTCATCCGCTGAGCTACTCTCGTGTCTTCTGATTCGACTGTTGGGTGAAGTCCAGGCTCTACTTGACGATCTAGCCCAAGACAAAGAAGCTCAGGACAGGGCATTTGTAGAATTCCTGTTCCGGCATCTATTAGAATTAGGGCAACTTCTCTTATTGCCCCTGGATAATGGGCGCAGTGATTAATCTTGGCGTTTTGGTTCAGAATGCAATGGGCAATCAACAAGACTTTTTTGCTTCTCTTATCATCGAACATTTCCATTTCCTATAAATCTTTAGTGGCTTATGCGCCTGACGCTCCGGTTAAGCTGCGTGGTGGACGAGAACAGAACCAATTCCGGGGAGAGAAAATCCGTTTTAACTGTGAGAATCCCCGGGGGCGGGTGAATCCCACCAAATCAGCTTTCAGCCCGTTGTTGGGCGGCGTTGTCTCTTTATTTATCCACCTTTCTCAACGAGTGCGGTATTGTCACACAAGTCGTACCATCCTTTTTAATTTGAAAATCGCACTTCGCGCCCCCATCGGCTATAGTCATTGTTCGGCGCAATCCCCATCCCATTAACTCGCTGGCGATCTTATCAATGGCACAAAGATACGGAACCAACTCTGCCGCACCTTGTTGTCGGAAAAAGTTATAAACCGCACACTCGATATAATCGAATTCATAGTCGAACTCTTCCCCGTTGCCTTGTAGATAAGCTACAACATAACCACTTGGATAGTTGCGCTCCTGGGATAGTACCGCTCGTTTTTGTAATCGTGTAGTGAACCATCGAGAAAACCAGACAATTCTAACAGCTCGACGTACAAAGCCTGGGATTGCTTTAATCTCTGCTTCACCAATTTCGTACGCTAGCTGTCCTACTTCTTCGACCGTCTTGCCATGTTCTTGAAATGCTTTGTATATTCCCAAGTGCCGGCTGGCTGGTAAATAGAACATGTCAACCAGAGGATTGTTTTCACCGATATAAGGAATTTGAGGGATAAGGTCACAGTACTTTTGACGTGACGCTTGTATCAACGCATAAGCTTCTTCTCCGTAGCGTGCAACCAAGACTGGTTTAACCAGAGAAATCGCTCTGTCAAAACTCTTCAATAAATGGGGTGTGCGGGAGATATAGTTTTCATGCGACATCTGCCATCATCCTTCTTGTATGTCAGTATCTGTTGAGCCGACCAACTATTACTTATACGGTTTTTTTCTCGCCACGATGCTCCTGTGTCGTGACGTATTCCCAGCGCTCCGCGCACCCAATTCACGGGCTCGCACACCTGAATCCCCTGTTCATCCCCGGCGAGCCTGGGTCGTGGCTGAAGCGCGTCGTCGCCAGCACCCCCGCATACCCATCCTTGAACGAACCCCCGCGCAGCACCTTCAATTGCCCTTTCGCTGGTCCGAATGGATTTTCGAAAGGTGAGTTCTGGTAGTACTGCGCCGAGAACCAGTCCGCCACCCACTCGCGCACGTTGCCCGCCAGGTCCAGGATCCCGTATGGGCTGGCTCCAGCCGGGTAGCTCCCCACCGGCGTGGTGTCGCCCACCATGTCGTTGAAATTCAGGCGCCCCGCATTCGGCGCTTCGTTCCCCCACGGGTACTTGCGCTCATCCGTGCCGCGCGCCGCTTTCTCCCACTCCGCTTCCGTTGGCAGGCGCCGTCCCGCCCACTGGCAGTAAGCCGCAGCCCATTCCCACTTCACATACACCACCGGGTGATCGGCATACGCCGGATCGTGGTAGTGGATATCCGTAGCCGCGTTTTCCACCGTGAAGGTGCACTCTCCAGCCTGCACGCAGCGCGGCATACATCGCATTGGTCACCTCGCTCTGGTCCATCCAGAACGCCTCCAGGTAAACGCTGTGGGCGGGGCTTTTATTGGAAAAATCTCTTTTGGTGTTGGCCTCGGCGCCCATCACGAATTCACCGGCAGGAACAAAAACCTGCACCATACCATCAACCTCGCTGATCCGCGTGCTGCCCGGTAGGGGGGTAAGGGTGGACGTTTGTGAAGGATCGGGTGTCGCCGTTGTCATCACACCTCTCCTCCATATAAATACAACCGCCAGGATCAGCACAGCCAGAGACAGGCTGATCGTCAACAGGAGCCGTATGCGAGGTGTGGTTGTTCGATGTTTCTCAGCCATTCTGGTCAAACGGCATGTGTCGCTAAATAACGGTCATTTTTCCGAAATATGCTCGTTGCGATTAAATGTATTGCGGCAGCAGAACATATGTGCTATTATAATAGTGGAATGTAATATCCCCTGTAGTATATTCGTTTCTGATCGTTTTTTTCTGAAACGAATCCCTTCCATCCGTTTCACACGGCACATTAACAACTTATCGACACTTTGGGTCGGAAAATGCGCCAGGACTTCTCAAATCATATATAACCACCTCGCAGCTTCGTAGGTATCTGTGTTCATCAGGTGCATCTGTGGCGTGAATTATTTTTTTTATTTATATTTACTCAAAATTCACCCGCTGATCCCGAAAAACCTCCAGATCGCCGGTGCCACGCCCACCAGGTCCGCCAATCCTCGGCTGAAATCCCGTCTCATCTCGGGACTTCCAACCACCAACCCCGGCACCGGGTTACCCGTATGCCGGCGGGTGCTCAGGTCTTCCAGGTTGCCGTGGTCTGAAGTCATCAGGATCAAACCGCTGCGGTCGTCCCAGGCCTCAAACAGGCCTGCCAGCACCTGGTCGAATCCTTCCAGCAGCCTGGTCGCCGCCTGCATATCCTGGGCGTGCCCGGCGTAGTCGCTCAGCCAGTATTCGAAGAAAGAAAAGTTGTAACCTTCTGCCAGCCTGGCCAGGCGCTCCCCGGCCTGGTAGTGGCTGAGCAGCGGGATGCCCTCCAGTCCCAGGTGCGTCTTCCAGCCTTCTCCGCTGAAGTCTGCCGAAATAGCCCTGCCGGCCTTAAGGTCCTCACCGTTCATAAGCGGCACGCCAGCGCTGGTCGCTGCCAGCGGGATAGCCGAATACAGCCTCCTGCCCGATTGGATGGCTTCGAAATAACGGGGCGGGTAGGCGTTCAGGAAAGTCAGAGCTGTGTCCGGCGCTTTTCAACTGGCTGAACAGGTTACCGTTGCGCACGAATTCAGCCACCTGCTGGTTGGGTTTCGGACCGTAATGGTAGCCCAGTTCGTTGGGAATATTTATTCCGGTCAGCAGCACCGCCTGTCCCGTGGCAGATTGCGGCAGTCCGCTGGTTTCTAGCCCTGGCGTCCAATGCCAGCAGCGTCGCACGCCCAGTTTCTACCGGCAAATCGCCTTTCAACAGCCGGCGCCCGCCGAGCATCGCCTGCAGTGCGGGCATCGCGGCCGCCGCCAGCGGGTTCACCTGTGGGTCGTCGGCTCCCAATCCGAGCCCATCCACGAATAAGAACAGGAACCTCATTTCACCAGTGATCTCCGCACTTCTTCCGAATCTTCAATTCACGCACCGGAATGTCAGCCAGGCTGAAGGCCTGGCCCCGCGCTCCGTGCCGTCCTGGCGCTCCACCAGCCGTAAATGTTTTCTCGGATGGGCCTCTTCCCTTCCATGTGCTGCTTTCTGGAGTAGATCAAGGTCATAATCCCCCAATCCCGTACCATACTTACCTGCTTCATCCATCCAGGCATACAGTAAAAAAGTCCCTCCTTCTGCCAGTAGCTGCGGCAGGTTGGCGGCATATCTTTCCCGGCTCCTGGCTGGCAGGCTGTGGAAACAGCCGATATCCAGGACCAGGTCGAAGGGACCGTTCACGCCTGTCAGTCTCGAGACATCGCCTTGCTTGAATTCAATGTCCAACCCGTGCTGCTGTGCCATGCGGCGTGCCTGGCGGATCGCCTTTCCGGCGAAGTCGATGCCGGTCACCCTCCAACCGTGCTGGGCCAGCGTGATCGCATTGGTGCCTGTGCCGCAGCCCAGGTCGAGCGCCCGTCCTGCGGATTGCGCCGCTATGAACTGCATCACTTCCGGCGGCGTGATCCCGGTGTCCCAGGGTGGGTGGCCCAGGTACAGGATTGCGTACCAGATACGCTGGATAAATCCCATTCTATTTCACTGGGATCCAGCCACCAGTTCTCTCACGGCTTGCGGGTCGATTTGACCGATGGATCGGTAAATTTCCTGCCCCTGTTTGTCAAAAAGGATGAAGGTCGGTGTGACCAGGCTGTTATAACGACTGGCTGCTTCCTTGCCATCCGCAGTTTGAATATTGACTCGCATCACCAGGAGTTTACCTTGCAGATCTTTCTCGATCCCATCCACGATGGGTTTAGCCAGGGTGCATCCCATTCAGTACGGCGATTGGATTTCCAAAAGCACAGGAAGTCCGGCTCCAATCTGCGCAACCAAGCCAGCTCCCTGTGCGGGGAGTTTCTGCCTGGGACGCAGCGGCAGCCACAGCAGGACTAAGAGGACCAGCAGCCCGCACAGCAGAAGTACATCCTTGAGCTTCAACCCATCGCGCAGCAAGAAGAACGCGGCCAGGACAAAGATGCCGATGCCAAGGAAGAGTGTAGAATTGTGGTTGATCCAGATCATGTCGCTTGATTCTACTATGCTTTGAGGTGGGCTTTCTTATCGATGGCCCAGGGTCAACCTGGTAAATCATGATACAATCTTGCGTTGGCGTTAAGGGCGACCCATCGCCTTCTTCTAAAGCCCTAAAAGCAATCAAAATAATTATGGAAGGTTTCGAAAATGAAAGAGTACGCAACTGATAAGATCCGCAATGTTGCCATGGTTTCCCACAGCGGTGCTGGTAAAACAATGTTGGGGGAAGCATTGCTGCACTTCACCGGCGCCACCACTCGCCTGGGGAGGGTCGAAGATGGCACAACCAGTTCAGACTTCGAAGAAGAGGAAATCCGGCGCAAGCTTTCACTATCGACCTCAGTCTTGCCCATCGAACACCGCGACCACAAAATAAATTTGCTTGACACGCCGGGTTACACCGATTTCATCGGTGAAGTTATTTCGGCTTTACGGGTTGCGGATGGGGCTCTGGTGATGGTAGATGCGGTCTCGGGAGTCGAGGTGGGCACAGAAATCTCTTGGGATTATTGCGATAAATTCCACCTGCCGCGTTTTGTGGTAATCAACAAAATGAACCGCGATAATGCCAGTTTCGAAAAAGCCCTCGAATCGGCACGCGGCATGACGGATACGCGCTTGATACCGGTGCAGCTTCCGTGGGGTGAAAAATCGGATTTCAAGGGTGTGATCGACCTGCTGACTATGAAAGCCTATGCCGGGGATGGCAAGAACCCCTCTGATCTGCCTTCCGAATACAAGGATGAGGCAGAGATGAGGCGCACCGAGCTCATAGAAGCAGCTGCCGAAGGTGAAGACGCCCTGCTGGAAAAATATTTGGAAGGTGAATCCCTTTCCGCTGAAGAAATTGAGCGCGGGCTCAAAAAGGGCATCCTGGCAGGTTCATTTGTTCCGGTTTTTGCTACGGCGGGATCAGCCGAGATCGGGTTGGCGCGCTTGCTGGACGCACTGATTGACCTGATGCCCTCTCCGAACGAGGTCCCCCCGGCACACGCCCAGGGAAAAGATGGCGAAGAATCACTGTCTGCCTCCGACAGCAATCCTCTGGCGGCTTATGTGTGGAAAACCACTGCCGACCCATTCGTCGGCAAGATCACCTATTTCCGTATCTATTCGGGCGTAATCTCATCCGATTCGCGCATCTGGAACCAGACCAGGTCCGCCGACGAGCGCATCGGCACGCTGCACCTGCTGCGTGGGAAAGAACCAATCGCCGTGAAGGTAGTGCATGCCGGTGATATCGCCTCGGTGCCGAAGCTCAACCTGACTGCCACCACCGATACCCTATGTGACCGTGGGCATCCGCTCATGCTGCCAGTCCCCGAATATCCGCATGCCTTATACCAGGTGGCGGTGTTTCCCAGGACGCAAGCCGACTCCGCTAAGATCAGTCCTACTCTGACGCGTCTGTGTGAGGAGGACATGACCCTCACCTGGCACCAGGAGCCATCCACCAACCAGACCATCCTCCAGGGGATGGGCGACCAGCATATCGATGTCGCCATCCGCAAGTCGGAAGGCAAGTTCCAGACCAGCCTGCAGTTCCAGGAACCACGCGTACCTTTCCAGGAATCGATCACCAAGCAAGGCCAGGCGATGTACCGCCACAAGAAGCAGACCGGCGGTGCCGGGCAGTTTGGAGAAGTGTGGATGCGCGTTGCTCCGTCTCAGGAGAGCGATTACGAGTTCAGCTGGGATGTGTTTGGTGGTGCAGTCTCTTCCAGCTACCAGCCTGCCATCGAAAAAGGCATCAAGAGCGTGATGAAAGACGGGGTGATGGCGGGATTTCCGCTCAGTAAGGTCAGCGTGTCAGTCTATGATGGCAAGGAACATCCGGTCGACTCGAAACCGGTAGCCTTCGAAATTGCCGCGCGCGAATGCTTCAAGCTGGCGGTCAAAGAAGCTGCACCGGTCTTGTTGGAGCCGATCATGAACGTGCGTATCGTCATCCCCGAGGCCAACATGGGCGACATCATGGGAGATCTGAATACACGCCGGGCGCGTGTCCAGGGCATGGATTCAGAAAAGGGGCGTTCCGTGGTCACCGCCCAGGTCCCGCGCGGGAGATGCAGCGCTATACCACCGATTTACGCTCTTTCACCG
This sequence comes from uncultured Chloroflexia bacterium, assembly GCA_963698765.1. GTDB lineage: Bacteria > Chloroflexota > Anaerolineae > Anaerolineales > UBA4823 > CAVOSB01. The sequence goes on along the minus strand of CAVOSB010000039.1, from coordinate 12,607 downwards.
GCGGGCGTGGTGTTTTTACCATGGAATTCTCGCATTACGAGGTCGTCCCGGCGCATATCGCCCAGGAGATCATCGCCCAGCGGCAGAAAGAGTTGGCGGCTGCCAAGGAAGAATGAGACTTCTCGAGCGGACCTCAACGTCCGCTCGATTTTTTAACCTGCTTTTTTCGCCAGCCCGAGGCGTATGAACAGCAGCGGTGCGATACCAGCCACCCACAGGCCCACCAGGGTATAGCGCGCATAGCGTAAAAGCAGTGGTAGCAGAGTCTCGCCACGCGGGAACACCGCTCCCAATCCCATCCACAGCACGAACACCCCGGCGATGCCAATCAGAAAACGCACGATCAGCTGCCAGGCCGGGCCTCTGGCGTTAAACCAGCCGCCTTTCTTCAGCCAGATGGCGCCCCAGGCCAGGCCGAAGAAGACGCCGGCATTCGAGACCAGCCCTGATAGCACCAGGGGTGCAATCGGGTCCGAACCTGGAGCTGCCAGGTTTGCCAACGACGTCCAGCTATCAGGCACGCTCCAATCACCGAGCGACAGTCGGGCCAGCAAACCTGCCACGACGATCACGATCGATGCGGCGAAGGATAAAGCAATTTGCGTCCCAGCCGGTTTACTGGCGAGCCATGTGTACACCGGCTTTTCCAGGGCGATAAACGCACACAAGACCAGTATCCCCACCAGGTACCCGAGAAGTACATCATGTGGAAAATGGACTCCCAGGGCCATGCGCGAGATACCGGTGAGCAGCATGATCACAACAGCCAGGACCCATACCCAGCTTCTCTTGATAGAATGTGCGAGCAGTCCCCACACCACCACTGCGTTCTGGGCATGCGCCGATGGCGAGCCAAACGACGTTTCGCTGCTGAACGCCTTGACTTCTGGGCTGTACCAGTACGGGCGCGGCCCGTGCAGCAGGAGCTTCAATATCGAGTTGATTGAGTTGCTGACCATCAGGCCCAATCCGATGCGCAGGCCAACCTTGGCGTCCACGCACCAGAAGACCACCGGAGCGACGAAAAGATAGAACTCTTCGACACCCAGGTAGGATATCCAGCGCATGCTTTCCACCAGCCAGAGTCCCAGTCCCTGTAAAAACACGATGATCGCGATACCGCTGTCCAGAATTTGCTCCATGGGTTGCCCTCCTGAAATAAAAGATTGAGATCTAGATAGGCTCAGGTGCTCCCTGGCTGATCTCCCTGGGACTTCGTGGCAGGAAGAAGGCTGCAAGTACCAGTCCGACCAGAATCAGGACCAGGCTGAATGAATAGATCCACACGGGTTCGATATTGTACAGCCGGCCCGCCAGGAACGGCGCCAGGATTGCCGCTACCGCGATCACGCTCTCGACAATTCCATACCCGAGACCCATTCTCGAGCTATCGACGAACTGCCGCCCCTGCGCCTGCGCCATCAGGCGTGCCGTCTGGTAGCTGCCCATCAGCAAGTAGCCCAAAAAGAAGGCTGGCATTCCGTTGCCCTGCCATAAAAGGATAGTGCATAATGCCATGCTCGCCTGGGCGAAAAGGAAACCAAGGCGTGGGAATAGCCTTCCCAGGACCAGGTTGAGCAGGATGATCCCCAGGCTGCGGGCGGAAATCAGAAAACCGATCTGTGACCTGTCCAGGTTTTGCACGTTCTGCATGAAGTTTTGTGAGAGCGGCTGCGGTAAAGCAAGGCTAAAAGTGACGAACGCAATCAGTGCCAGGAACCCGACGTAACGTGTATTGATAGTGAATCCAGTGCGGCTGGTATTGTCTGGCACTGGCCGTTTCTCGACCGGCTGGGGACGGATAAAAATAATGATTATAGAGGAGAGCACGAAGAAACCAGCAGCGATGAAAAAATTCGTCCGCAGGCCGGCCTGGCTGCTCAGCCACCCTCCCAACAGCGGTCCTAATACCGCTCCGACATTATAAGTGGCAGAGATTGTGGTCAGTGCGCGGCTGACGCTCCACCGGCCGCGCGCTGCCGTGACGTAGCTGTACATTGGTCCGACGACAAAGCTGGTCAAGCCGTAGGCAGCGCTGCCAACCACGAACAGCGGGAGATTGGTGGCCAGCGCCATGATACAGGTCGAGAAGGTTCCCACCAGCCAGGCAGCAATCATCATCGGCCGGCGTCCGATGCGGTCTGCCAGGAATCCAGCCGGAAGGTGAGCCACTGCCATGGAATGCTGACAATGCTTAAAATATCCCCGATCTGGACTGGATTGGCGCCTAATTCTTCCAGGTAAAGTGGTTGGAAAAAGAAAAATAGTCCTTCGCCGATCCCCCAGGTGGCTAATGAAATGGCGACGATGATCAGGTCCCGATTCATGGTCAGTGGACTGAAAATTGAAAATGATAACTTTGGAATCCGCCTGCCTTAAGTGGGAGAATTAGGGCAAGATATCGCTGATGCCCACGTCAGGGGAGAGTGATCAGCTGGCGGGGCAGGTCGGTCAGACTTTCGCCCCCGTCATCCGTTACCACAATATCATCCTCTATACGAACGCCCCCTCGCCCAGGCAGGTATATCCCCGGTTCAATCGTGAATACCATGTCGGGCTCCAGGATTAGCTGGTTACCAGCTCGAATGTAGGGTGTCTCGTGTCCTTCCATTCCAAGGCCATGACCCGTGCGATGGATAAAATACGCGCCGTAGCCTGCTTCCTCGATCACCCTACGAGCTGCGTGATCGATCTCCTCTGCCTTGATTCCAGGACGGACCATTCTTCTGGCGGCAGTGTTTGATCTATCGACGATTTGAGCAATTTTGGATAATTCATCATCGACTTCACCGATGGCGAAGGTGCGGGTGATGTCCGATGTATATCCCTGGGACATCGCCCCCCAATCGATGACGAGTAAATCACCTGCCTGCAATTCACGGTCTGATGGTACAGCATGTGGATTAGCGCTGTTCGGTCCTGAAGACACAATGGGGGTAAAAGAGAACTCTGGATCAGATCCTTGCTGGTACAGTTGAATGGTGAGCATGGCGGCGATCTGTCTCTCGGTGAGCCCTGGTTTGACTGAGGGAAGGGTTGCCTGTAAGGCTTTTTGTGCGATCACTGCAGCCTGGCGTAAGGCCGCGATTTCGGATTCATCTTTTCGGATACGTAGTTCAGAAATGACAGACTCTGCAGATTGAAAGCGGGAGTTTCCAGCAGCCTTTTTCAATAATCTGAATTCCAGGATTCGCAGGCGGGTTGGCTCGATGCCTACGGTGTTTCCTGAGATGCCGGTGTTACGGCAGCTTGGCTGAATATCACATGCCATTTCTCTGGATCTTCACCGTAGGTGAAGACATTGAGCGGATATGGCAATCCACTGACTTTTGCGGCTTCCAGCTCGGGAATTATGAGGGTTGGGGGATGTCCGGGCGAAAATATTGCCACGACCGGGCGTTCCATCAAATGGAAATGCAGTCCTGTAAGATAAATGAGAGACGGGCCAGGGTTGAGCGCCAGTGCTGAAAATTTTGAGCTTGCCAAAGCACTTGCTAACCGTGTTTGACGCTGTATAAACGGAGTGTAATTATGGCTCATGATTTTTCCGATCCTGACTGATAGACTCTTTGAAGGAAATTTTATCTCTGCCGCAGGAAAGAACCAATAATCCTTCACCCAGAATTTTCGACTTAACGAGTTTGAAAGAAGATTGTATCACAGGCGTTTAGCACAGACTCCTGCGTGATATGATTGCGGCACACCGGATTCTGACGGAAAATCTACTTCGCAGTGGAAGAAACAACCGTACCCTACGCAGATTCAGGTTTACACGGTAAACCGGCTTCTCAGTTAGGCACCGTCCTGACATTGTTCATGGTTTTAAGACTTACTGTCTTGTTTTTTTACACCCAACAGGGTCTGTTCAATAATTACATCGATTACCACCATTACTACCGGACTGCACTTCTTTCTGAACAGGGATTCTTCCCATTTATAAACATGTGGTATGAGTATCCGCCAATACTGGCATACCTGCCGCAGCTGGCATACTGGCTGGCGGGCGCGATTATCACTCCGATTGGCGTCGATAGCTTTTCCTACCAGCTGTTCATACGGATACTGGGGCTTTTCCTGCTGGTATTCGATGCGCTGTCACTGGTTTTGGTTCATGACATCAGCAAACGGCTGTGGGGGATGGAAAAGGCGAACTGGACGGCATGGGTGTGTGCGACTCTGAGCCTGCCGCTGTTTTACTGGTCTTTTTCGCACCAGGGCGTTGTGGTCTTCTTCCTGTTACTTTCCATCTGGTTCTTCCTCCGTGATCGCCATTATCCATCTGCCGTCGCTTTAGGCCTGGGAATTGCCTCGAAGATCACCCCAATCTTCCTCCTGTTACCCATACTGCGGTTTTTATGGCCTCGATGGAAGAAAATATTGGTCGTTTTAAGCCTGGTCATTCTCGTCGTCGCAGCAGTCTATTTACCGTTTTTATTTTTGGGAGGAATCCCATGGATCGCAGCCTCCTTCACAGCCCTTTCCCGTGTGGGATCATACGGGACAATTTGGGCTGTTATCGATGGCAACTGGGGGCCAGGAAATTACGGTGAGCTTGCGACCCGGCTGGATTTATCTCAGGCTTTTCAAACACATGCCAACCCGGCATTAATCCCTGGATGGATTCTTCTTCTTGTTTTCGCGGTCATTTACGGAATTCAATTTGTCCGCCCTATACAGCGGCACAACCAGCAGCATTTCATCTGGTTCACGACCCTGACAGCCTTGTTCTTTCACCTGTGGTCGCGTGGCTGGAGTCCACAATGGTCTTTGATCCTTGTTCCGTTGTTTTTGCTCTCTTTTCCCGACCGACGCGGCCTGGGCTGGACCCTGGCTCTGACCGGACTGGTTTTCCTCGAGTGGCCTGTGGCGGTTTCTCTTGATTTGAAGAGTATTGCTGTTTTATGGATTGTGTTGCGTTCCGGATTGTTTATATCGATCGCGGTTTATATGATCCGGCAGCTGTGGCCCGCGCAGCATGATAAAATTCCCTCCAATGTATGATCTACCTTTATTTCCTCTGAATACAGTGTTGTTTCCAGGAACGCCATTGCAGCTGCACATTTTCGAGGAGCGTTATAAAAAGATGATTGGCGTTTGCCTGGAGGAACGCAGGTCATTTGGGGTTGTGCTGATCCGGCAAGGATCGGAAGCAGGGGGAGTACTTGCGGAACCGCATACTATCGGCTGCTCGGCCCAGATTATCCACGTTCAACATTTGAGCCAGGGTCGATTAAATATCGTCTCAATGGGTCAAGGCAGATTTCGTATCCACGCTATCGACAAAGAAACGTATCCGTATTTGATGGGTAAGGTGGAAAACCTGCCTTTGCGCAATCCAAATCCCGAAATTGTCGACGGGATGGCTCGTGAGCTGCGCCCGCGAGTAGAGAATTTTATCCAGGCACTTGTCAAAGCGGGGAACGGTGATTTTGATATCCAGCAATTGCCCGAGGATTCCATTTCCCTGGCATATATGTCAGCGGCGTTACTGCACAGCCCCCCTGCTCAAAAGCAGCAGATTTTGGCGATCGACCAGGCAGAGATTTTACTGGCTTCATTGCGTTCGGCATTCCAAAAGGAAAATGGCTTGCTGAAAGCAATCCTTAATGAGGTGAATATCCTGCAAAGCGGGGGTTTTTCGAGGAACTAACTTCGGGGGCTAAAAATTTTCCTGGTGGTCTGGCTCGGTGTGGATGATGACTTGCCCCAGGTTATCAACTTTTGAGCGCAGAAGGCGTTCCATACCTTGCCGTAACCGTATGTGTGTTCTGCGTCGGCTGGTCTGCCGGAAAACCGGACAGCGACATAAGTGACTCCGGCTGCGACCAGGTCAAGGCCCGATTGAGCCGCTTCTGCCAGGATAACGAGGTTGCCGGTCAGCAGGCCAACTACGATTTTCAAACTGGTCAGGAACACGGCTGCCAGGACGGATGTCATGGCGACAAAGCGCTTTCCTTTTTCCGCGATTGAGCGGATATTTATTAAATCGGAAGTAATGGTATTGAATTGTTAGTTATTGGGTCTGGTAGAGAATGTAATCGGTGAAGAAGGTTTATTGCGATGAGTAACTTTTACGAATAACACCATGAAAATCGGTTGATGGGAGAGAGTTGGATGCTGCTTGACAGCCTTGGTAGACTTCGTTACAATCCTCAAGAAATAATCGGGCCTGTAGCGCAGTTGGGAGCGCGCCTCAATCGCACTGAGGAGGTCAGGGGTTCGAATCCCCTCAGGTCCACTCTGATACCCCCAGGGATGGGGGTTTTTGCTTTAGTCTAGGCCTATATATGGGGGTTATGTTCTGGGTCTTCGAGCTATCGATGAAGAATCGGGTGCAACCGGGTGCAACCGGGTGCAACTCGATAGCTCGATGGGGGTCAGCAATGCGTCCATCTTCTCGGCCGCCTCAGCCTGCATGCTTGGGATCAGATGCCCATACACATCCAGGGTGATCGATGGTCTGGAATGTCCCAGCATCCTTGAAACCACCAGCACTGGGATATCGTGGTTCAGCATCAGTGAAGCGGCTGTGTGCCGCAGGTCGTGGAAGCGGATCTTCGGCAAGCCTGCTGCCTGGAGCAGCTTCTTGAAGTCCCTCAGACAGGTTGCGTGGGTCAAGTGGATCCTCCATCGGAATTGGTGAAAATCAAGCCATTCTCTATCCAACTCTCCCCGGCTTCCCGTCTCTCAGCATGTTGGCGCTCGTAGTGGTTGCGCAAGACTTCAATCGATCTTGAACCCAACGATATCGTCCGCCTGCCGTACTTGGTCTTTGGGTGAAGCAAACTGGGCTTTCTTCTCCTCCGGCCTGACCAGCTGCCGTTCGACCTTGAGGGTGTGCTTGATCCAATCCAGGTCCATCCATTTCAAACCCAGGAGCTCCATCTGGCGCATGCCCGTCGTCACTGCCAGGTGTAGGATCGGCTCCAGGCGAGTGTCTCTGGCAGCGATCAACATCTGGCTGACCTGGCTCTCGTCCAGGATCGCCATTTCTCTGGCAGGCTTCTGGGGTTTGATGACAGCGCTGGCCGGATTGTGCCCGATCATGTTCATCTTCATTGCATGGGATAACGCGCTATGCAGGACGGCATGGATCTTTCGGATGGTGAAACCCCAATCTCCTGCTCTTGCAAGCAGGTTGTAGAAACCCTGGATTTGATCCGGCCGCAGATCTCTGACCCTGATATGACCCAGACTGGGCATGATGTATTGACGAATCAGCTGTTCATAATGGCTCCAGGTCCTTGGTTTTATGGAAGTCTTGATGCTGATCAACCAGCTCGAGAGAAATTCCTCTAGAGTGATCTTGGTGCTGGCAAAAGTCATACCCTCATCGATCTGGCTGAGCGTTTTCTTGATCCATTCCTGGCATTCCTGCCGGGTCTTGGCGGTATAGCTCAGCCGGCGACCATCCAGGGTCACCTGCGCACGCCAGGAACCATTGGACTGCCGGTGGATGGATCCCTCGTTGTTGCCTCGTTTCTTTGCCATTTCCTTTACTCCTTTCAAGTGACTCAAGGAAAGGCGACTCTGCTCTGCCCTATGAAGCTGTTAAGGTGCAATTCCTTCAGCTTCATTGTAATCTGAAGCAGAGCGGAGTGGAAGGAGGTCATTGTATTAACCAGATGTTGGCTGATTGGGGGAGGGTTGCAGCGATTTCGCGATGAACATCCTGTAAATCCTCCGGGCGCACCCGCCTGGCGCTCCCAAAAGTTACGGTGCGGATTTCCCCACGCTGCATCAACTGGTATGCATAAGCCCGGCTGACATTGAGGATTTCCGCCACCTCATCAGCCCGTAATAATCTCTGGGTGATAAGTAGATCGTCATTCATCTATGCAATTCCATATTTTCTACCAGTTGAAACTCAAACTCAGTATAGCCTCAGGTCTGGATAAAAAGAGGTTTGGGATCATTCTCACCTATCTGATGCCAGATCTTAAAATCAGGATGTTTGGGCATATCTTCAGTTCCTGGATGTGGTGAAATAGAAAAATCGAGCATCGTCACCCACTCTCTCAGCGGTCTGGTGCATCAGGTTGTTTAGTCTTTTCTTTCCGCCATTTGTGACCACCAACCAGACGCCGTGATTGCTTCCGAAGCGTCCTTTATACGCCTCACTTCTAATGTAGGCAGCTCCTGGCGCAGCCTTGTACCTGCCGAAGCTGGGATTATCATGTGTGGCCATGTCCATTTCCAACAGGAACCTGGCTTTGTGTGGTTTTCCTTGCATACGCAGGACTTCGTGGTTGATCTCGAAATAGGCATCCGGGCACACACCTCTTTTCATGCGAATGGTCCTTCCATTGCGGTCTTGTGTGCTGAATTGGACGACGTCCATGTTCGAGCGAAACTCCCCTTCCGGAAGCCACTTCTCCAAAGTGTATTTTGTGAGCTGCTTGACAGCTTTTTCCACTGCCAGCCGGAAATCGACTACTGCCAGGTCGTGAGCCAGCACACTCCAGCGCGGCTCACGCATCCAGCGCAACCCCTGGTCGTGTAAGGCTTTCTGCAATAAACGCAGCTGGTTTTCCTTATCGCTCTTTGGCGGCTCGACTCGAAGGCCCTGGATACCTGCGATCAGCAGTGCGCCTCTCCAGCCCAGCCAGCAGACCGGCTCGGGAACCGGATAAAACTTGCGCTGCTCCCGGCTAGGCCAGTCGAGGTAATGCCAGACATGCAGCTTGGACAGGCGCTGTTCCATCGCTCGCCAGGACTTGTCGGGCCAGAATATCTGCTTCAACTGGCGTTTCGCCAGGAAGCCGTCATTCTCGTAGATTGACCAAAGGATCTGGGTATCTCGGTCTTGAAATCTCATCAGATCACCTTAGCACATCAGGCACCCCAAATGGAATCATCATTCGTGTTTCCTGCCCAATCTTGGGATGAGATTTCGGAGTGTGACCCGCAGAATAAGGATTCCGGGCTGCCAACTCCTTTTGGAGATCCTTTTTTAACTCTCCAAATCTCTCTCCCGATATATCCAGGAGCTCTGCCATTTTCGACAGGGTTTCCGGGGTGAGCATAGGATCGGGAACTTCGAGAGTGCGCTGTTTACTCGCAGTCTGGAAGCCGCGCCGCCTGAACCAGAATTCCCGCTGTGAGCAACCTGGTCAGAGCCTGAGCCTGACCATCCCACCCCAAGGGCTTCCGGTGGTCCTCGAATAGAACCAATGGAAAGTTGTTCAGGCGTTCGATACGGATGCCTTTCTCCGGCGTGGTGAGGTAATCCGGAGACGGGAAAATCTCCTTTACCAACGTATAGGCATCCTGGTAGCCCACCCGGAAACAGACCAGGGTCCCAGCCGTGTTGAGCACCGCGCTGCGCATGTCCGCAGAAAGCTGATCCAGGTATTGGTGCGCCAATATCAGGGACAGGGCATACTTGCGGATTCCGAAAGGATGTCCTTGATGTTGTCGGTGGTGTAATTCTGAAACTCATCCAGATAGAGGTAAAAAGGCTCTCGGGTTCTGGAGCTAGCCCTGGATAATGCTGCCTTCTGCAGGTGGGCAACGATGAACGCTCCCATCAGCGCGCTGGTCCCTTCACCGATGATGCCCTTTGGCAGGTTCACCAGCAGGATCAGGCGTCGATCGATCACATGGCCGAAAATTGAACCTTGAGCCTCCAGCGATCATCAAGCGGATGTCCGGATCGAAGATCAACCCACCGAGTTTGTTCAAGGCAGGTGTGACCCATTGGTGGATCGCCCCCGGGCTCTTGGGGAATTCGTATTCAAAATATCCCCTCACGCTCTCATGTTTCAAGTCCAGGCAGCAGGCCGTTGCGGTAATCGCTGTCCAGCAGGAACCTGGGTAAGTCCAACAAAGTCAGCCCCAGGTGCGACAAAGCCAGGAAGGTGTTGGTCAACAGCCAGATCATGCGCGGCGAGCTGGCCGTGTCCAGCCCCCAGATCTTCACGATCATGTCCGTCAAGAAGTGGGCTACCCGTTCCCCGGATCCACCTCGCATGCTCTCCAGTGGATTGAAACTCACCGTCCATTTAGGATTTATAGGATCGATGATCACCACCCGGTCAGTCACCTGTGGGAGAGCTGCAATCCGGGCCAGCAGGTTGTTGAACAGGTCACCGTGGGGATCGATTACTCCCACTCCTCTGCCAGACAGGACATCCTGCATCACCCAGGATTCCATGGCGCGTGACTTACCCGTCCCCGGCTGGCCAATGACATAGGTATGGGTTGATCGTTGGCCGGGGGTCAGGACCTCTGCGTTGTCGCTTAGCAATTTACGCAGGAATTTGTTCATTCCACTCTGGCTCCCAATTGAAATCCTGCAGGGCGTTCGATGTCGTCCCAGGCCAGGCCGACCGCCAGACCGTGCAGGATCGATAGACCTGCCGCCCATGCCAACGGTAAATTCGTGAGCACCACGATCAATGCTCCCAGGATCAGGGAAAGCACCAGGCAGGCCAGGATCCTGGCAAAGCCGGAAAAGAGGTCGATCCCCAGGTTTTGTCCAGCGATTTGGTTTACCTGTACGAGGATTAACCGGTAGAAGCGATAAGACAGGATCAGAAGCCAACGAAGGCACTGGCGAAGGAAGCCTGCCAGGCGAGGGGTCTGACGGAGCAGGATCGCCAGGCTGAAGAGCACCAGGCTCAGCGAAGCCAGGCACAGGCCCACCAGGGTATGCTCGAGAAGGCCGACCAAGACGCCTAGCACAGGCTTTCTCCTGGAAGATCAGACATCCCAGCGGTCGATCTCGACCCAGTAGTCGTCCGAGGTCACCGCGATCAGGATCGGATCGACGATGGTCGCACCGGCGATCAGCGCTGCAGGCAGCAATACCATACCCGCCAGCATGGCAACCGCAAAGGCCATTACCAGCAGGCCCGAGACCACAGCGATCAATGCCGCCAACCCGCCCAACCCGTATCCAACGACTTTCAAGGCGGACTTGAGCTTCGGGGGAAGGAGCGGCAGTCTGTAGGGTCCAGCATAACTTACTTTCGGGGCAGCCAACAGCATCGGTGCTTCGTGCACCACCACGAACCCCTTCGGCCTCAAACCCGAGGCGAGATCGCCTGCACGCGATCTGAAGGCCCTTTCCGGCAGCGGGCTGGAGTTCCAGGTGGGCCGGGACGATCAGCCAGTCCCCCAATCTGGCTGTTTCGGTCGGCATGGGTGCCTGCCCTAACACCCTGCAACCCCAGCCCTGCTGCCGTCCAAATGCGATCATCTGGTGAGTTTGCGGGCTGGCCAGGTTTACCAGCTGCGCGGCGATCAAAGTTGAAACGGCATTCGTTCTAGTAGGTGTGTTCATTCGAAACCTCCATTCCTAAAATTGTTCTAAACGGTGTAAAAAGAGGATCAGAGTAGCCAGTGCCTGCCGCCAGCCGTAGGTGGCTATCCAGGCTAAGGCCGTAATCAGGGGCGCGAGCAGCCAGTATAGGGCGTTATGCGGGATCAGCTTCCACATCAGGGTGAACAGGACCGTCGCCATGATGATCGGGATCCAGCGGCGTGGGAAGGACCAGAGTTGTCGCTCGAAACGCAAATTCCGGAAAGTTGTGTTTTCTTCCATATGCAAGCTCCTTTCGGTTCCAGTCGATTGGGTTTTGATTTATAATCTTCATTAATTCTTCTAATCGATCTTTCATTCTCTTTATTGCGATTAGAAAATACCAGAGCCGGGCAAGAATTGCCATCGACCAAAGTACGATCTTTGGTAAAGTTAAACCTGATGCGGTAAATGCCCAATCCGCGTTGACATCGAGTGAATGGGCAACCAACCATAAACTTGGGATTAAACCAGGGGTTTAAGATGTCGAGCGAAGCTCCAATCCATAAACTTGCCTCATTAACCCCTCGCCAGCGCGAGATCCTGCGCCTGTTTTGCGATGGCTTCAGCTACAAGCAGATTGCCGAGCGGGAGGTGGTCTCGGAAAACACCATCAAGGCGCACATGGCCAATATCTATGTCAAGCTGGGATTGGACATGCTGCCAGCCGCGCAACGTAGAAAGACCCTTCACCAGTTATTTTGCCCAGCCATGGAAAGGTTGGCACAGCAGCCAGAAGGTTCGTGCAAATGAGGACCCGGAAGAGGTCGGGCTTGTTCCCGTCGTGGTGTGGGACATGGTCGAAGAGGACGAAAGGGCGATAATCCCTATGCCACCGAGTGAAATCATTGAAATTAAAACGGGAAAATCACAAACGAAAAGAAGGCCGAGCAGGTTGAGGTGGTTTCTGTTCGGATTGTTTGTCGGCATCCTTATTTCCGGAGGAATACTATATGCCGGTTGGCGAATATACCGCAGGTTCGTCCCGGTTAACACAACGGCTGCGGATGCTACCCCCGCCCAGGTCTCAACGCTTCAGACGGGAGGAATGACCTCAGCACCGACTGAACAGCCTGCGGTATCTGCGCCTGGTCGGACAGAGAGCATTCCTGTGGTCATTGAATCTCAGCCTCCTGCAATCCAGACCCCGGAATTTCCCCCACCCGAACAGGTCAAGATCCTGTTCCAGGACAATTTTGATGGTGGGCTTTCCCCCTACTGGCAGGTCATCACCGGAGCACCACTGGTGGTTAACGGGATGCTCACCGCCGACCAGGACACCTGGCTGGACCCGGGGTCGAT
>CAVOSB010000038.1:0-67318 GCA_963698765.1 uncultured Chloroflexia bacterium | reverse complement strand
CAGTCAGGATTTCCTGCCTGGCTGGGGTCCAGACCTGGGGCTGGTCAAAATATAGGCCGATGGCAGCGATGACGCTTCCTTCATACAGCAATGGCCATAATCCAAGCGCAGCAATGCCCTCGGCCTGCGCCAGCTGGCTTAAAAGGCTTTCCTCAGGCAGCATTTGCAGATCTGGAATCAAGATGGTTTTGGCCTGGCGCAGCAACTGCCCACCGGGGACCTTATCGAGCTGCCCTACTACCCCGTTAATGTAAGCAGGTGAAAGTCCCAGGCTCCAGGGGCAGCTGGCTTCATCAGCACCCTGGCGCAAATAGACCGCCAGCGCGCTGTGTTCCAGATAATCGTACGGCTCCCACACCGATGCTTTCGATCACCTCATTGATCGATAATGGTTGGTTCAATTTCTCGCTCAGGCTGGCGAGTAAGGCCATCTGCTCTGCCTGTTCCTGGGCGGCCTTGAACAATCTCATGCGAGACAACGCCTGGCTGACTTGAGTGGCTATATCCTTGACCAACTCGATATCCGCGGTCGTGAACTGGCGTTTCTCCAATACATCGATGCCCAATGTGCCAATCACACTGTCCTCAAGAATCAATGGAACGATCAGGATCGAAGCAACCTCCCGCTGAACCATGATCGAGCGAACAGGTTCCATGACCGGATCATTTTGGGCATCAAAGACTGCCAGAGGCTGTTTTTTTTCCAGGACATACGCCATAGAGGGATTATCTCCAACGGGTATGCGCAGCCCCAAGGCGCTCGATCGCCCAGGAGAACGGTATTCAGCAATTACTTCAGCTGTTACGCATTGCTCATCCAGCAGTGCAAAACCCGCCTGATGGGCGCTGAAGAAATGCGCTATCCTGGCACATACCTGCTGCAATGCACTGATCAGGTCGGTAGAAGAAGCTGTCAGGGTGATTACTTCGCTGAGCAAGGTCGATTCCTTCAGGCGTCTTTGCATCTCTTCGAACAGCCTGGCGTTGTTCAACGCCAGGCCCGCCTGCCCGGCAAAAACTCCCAGCGGCTGGAGGTGTTCAGGCTGGTAAAAATTCGGATCCACTTTATCCAGGGAGAAGAAGGCCACCACTCTGCCCTGGACGATGACAGGCGCTCCTGCCCAGGAACGCACCGGGAACCTCTCATCGACCACGATCCAGCTGGCGTCCATCCGGGTGTCTGGAATCACCAGCGGCTGGCGCTGTGAATACATTTTTTTCAAATTAGAGGTCGCGGCGATCTCATACGAACGGTTACGGACGATTTCTCCGAAATGCCGGTCGACCTGGTCGTAACCTCGTGTGCGGATCACCCTGGTCCAGCCCTCTTCAACGAGACTGACATTGGCTGCATCGTAAGGCACCAAGCGCGATAGCTGGTCGAGCAGCAAGTCAAGCACCTCATCCAGATTCAAGGTCGAGCTTAATGCTGCACCAGTTTCATACAGGACCTGCGCAATCTTCCGCTGCTCACGCTCGATCCCGTACAATTGAGCATTCTCAATGGCAGTGACGCTCTGCTGCGCCAGGATTTGCAGAAAAGCTTCTTCTGCCGGGGTGAAAAAACGCGGCCGCTTGTTCCAGATGACCAGACCACCGATGACCCGCTCACCTTTGAACATCGGCAAGGCCAGGATGGCGCGGATGCCCTGTTTACGGACCAGAGATTTAGAAGTGTAGGCCTCATCCTTCAGTACATCCATGATCTGGTAGGGACGCTTCAGCTGGATAGCCCGGCCAACCGCAGAGCCGGTAAGTGAAAGTTCTTTTGAATTCACTGCCTGGACAAAATCTTCCCCCACACCAAATGCTGCTACGATAGCATACCTTCCGTCTGGCTGCTGTGCAAATAAGCCGCTGGCGCCCGTCCTGGATATCTCGGCAGCATTGCGCACGATTGAATCGAGTACCTGCTGTTGGTCGAGCACAGAAGTAATTTCGAGGGAGATACGGTGAATGGCAAGCAATTCTTCCGCACGCTGGCGTTCGGAACTCTCCGCCCTGAGACGTTCAACTGCAGTCGCCACCAATCCGGCGCAGGTCGCTAACAGCCGTTCGTCTGCATCAACAAATGCCCCGATCTGGGAGCTTTCGACGTGCAGGACTCCTACCAGATGCTCGCCCACTTTCATCGGCACACTGAGTACGCTGAGGGTCATGGCGGAAAAACAGCCCTGTTCCTGAGGGCCAGCCCCTTCCCAGGCAGCGATATCGTGGATGTTGAGCGGGACCCTCGTTGAAGCCACCCTCCCAGCAATCCCCTGACCTGATTTAATGGCCGATTTGCGCGCCTTGCCCAGGATACCCCGATAAGATGGGTGAGGACGCAACACCGTTCCAGCCTGGTCCAGAAGCAGTACTCCGAGGTTATCCGCGTACAGCGCACTGGCGATCACGCGTGTGACTCGCTCAATCAAGGCGTCTTCAGAGCTGGCTTCGGCACAAGCAGACGCGACCGCGTGTAAAACTGCCAGCTCTTCAAACGGCCTTTGGGAATTACCTCCAGAGCGCAGGTGAACGGAAGCAGCCATTAATTGACTTCAGCATCCCAGGTACCAATAATTCGAGTAAAGAAAGCAAATGCTGGCAACCAGCTTTATGTAACCAGATTTTATACAACTTTTCCCCGATTTTCACGATTATTTCTCCGCCCCGGGTAACAAAGTTGATAGCTCCAGGCCTAGTCTGCTGGCGCCAGGCCTGCTTTTCGGACTGCAGCGTTTTGATTAACCAGCTGTTCCCGGCGCTGGAACTGGCTCATATAAAGGTTGTAATAGAAACCCTTTCGTTCCAGGAGGTCCTGATGCCTGCCGCGCTCGATAATCTCTCCCTGGTCCATCACCAGGACCATATCGGCATTACGGATTGTGCTCAGGCGGTGGGCGATCACAAAACTGGTGCGCCCCTTGAGCAGCCCTTCCAGCGCGCTTTAAATCAGGCGTTCGGTGCGGGAATCGACGCTGGAAGTGGCTTCATCCAGGATCAAGATGCGCGGGTCAGCAAGCGCGGCCCGGGCGATAGCCAGCATCTGCCGCTGCCCCTGGCTCAAACCGCTGCCGCGCTCACCCAGCAGGGTGTGGAATCCATCCGGCAGCCGGTCCACGAAGGCATCCACGTGTGCCAGCCTGGCGGCCGCCATCACTTCTTCATCACTCGCCGCAGGCCGCCCAAAACGAATGTTTTCCATGATAGTAGTGCTGAATAAAAAAGTATCCTGGAGCACGATGCCGATCTGCTTGCGCAGAGAAGCGATTTGCACGTAGCGGACGTCGAAGCCATCTACAAGCACCGCTCCCTTTGTGGCGTCATAAAAACGCGGGATCAGGTTTATGATGGTGGTCTTACCTGCCCCGGTTGGTCCGACAATCGCAATCGTCTGACCCGGCTCAACTTTGAAACTGACATCACACAACACCGGCTCGCCTTCTTTGTAGGATGCTGAGACGCTGCGAAATTCCACTTCACCGCGCAGCACGGGTAGTTCATTGGCTCCAGGAATCTCCTGGATTGCTGGCACCGTATCGAGCAGCGAGAAGATGCGCTCACCACCGGCGATTGCGTTCTGCAAATTGGTCCAGAGGATTGAGATTTGCTGGACGGGCTGGTTGAAGCGCTGGACATAGGTCAGGAATGTGATCACCAGGCCAAGCGATACGCCTGCTCCCATGAAGGTGCCCCCACGCAGCAGGGTCACACCACCCACAGCAGCCACAATCACCAGAGCCAGGTAACCCAAGGCTTCCAGGGCAGGAGCAAGTGCGCTGGTGTAAGTCACTGCCTTGATATTCGCATCGCGATTGGCGGCATTGGTAAGGCGAAAATTTTCGATATTCTCATCCGCCCGGTTAAAAGCCTGAACTTCACGCACAGCCGCGATGCTCTCCTGGAGCTCGGCGTTGATGCTTCCCATCTCCTTGCGCGTGCGACGGAAAGCCCGGCGCGCCTGGGAGGAGAACCAGACTGTGGTGACTGCCATCAACGGCAGGATCGAAAGGCTGAGCAGGCCGAAAGGAATGCTCATGCGCAACATGCTGGATGAAATCCAGACCAATAACAGGATCCCACTGATGACATTCAACAGGGCAAAATTAACCGCCTGCTGGATGGCTTCCACGTCATTCGTGATCCGGCTCATCAAGTCACCAGTTTCATGCTCGGCGTAATAACTGATCGATAAACGGTGCAAGTGGGCGAATACCTGTTCACGCAAGTCTTTCATCACCCTGGCGCCAACCCAGGTCATGATGAAAAAAGCCAGTCCGGTCAGCGCCGACATGGCGATATACAGGAAAAGCATAATCCCCATCAATTTTCCCAGTCCTACCAGCCGCTCTGCGTTTGAAAGCACTGCGGATTGATCCGGTACCTCTCCAATCACCAGGCGCACCAGCGATTGAGTCAAATCCTGTGGTTCTCCACTTGCATAGATCCAGCAGGTTGACTGCGGATTTGTTTCGCCAGAAGAACCTGTTAGGTTTCCAAATGTGGAAGAAGCCAGGGGCGCGAGAAAACAATCCACCGCCTGGCCGGTAAGGGCAGGGGTGATCACCTGTGCCCAGGTTGACAGGATAACCAGCACCGCGACAACGAGAAGAACCGGTGTATAGATGCGGAAATATGTGCCGAAGCGCTTCAGGGTCTCGCCCGGATTCTGGGGTTTACTGGTATCCTGACTCATCAAGCGGCGTAAGCCGTCTTGTCCGCCAAACATTATTTGCTCCTCATGTCTGCGCCAGCATGGTGCCAGTCTCTGTTTCTGCAGCCTTCAGGACAGCGTCTTCTACCAGCTGGGACTGGTAAATTTCAGCGTAAATCTCGCTGCTTTCGAGCAGCTCGGCGTGGGTGCCGCGGGCGGCGATTGTTCCGCGCTCCAGCACCAGGATCTGGTCAGCATTCATCACCGT
Source organism: uncultured Chloroflexia bacterium (assembly GCA_963698765.1). Lineage (GTDB taxonomy): Bacteria > Chloroflexota > Anaerolineae > Anaerolineales > UBA4823 > CAVOSB01. Next base: position 62,414 of record CAVOSB010000038.1, on the reverse strand, counting down.
GCTGATACGCTGGGCGATCACGAAGCTGGTCCTACCGCGCATCAGGGTATCCAGGGCGTTCTGGATCTGCACCTCGGTAGTGAGGTCGACGCTGCTGGTGGAATCGTCCAGAATCAGGATGCGCGGGTCGAGCAGCAGCGCCCGAGCGATGGCAATGCGCTGTTTCTGCCCACCGCTGAGGGTCACGCCGCGTTCGCCGACTGCAGTCTCATATCCCTGAGGGAAGGCCATGATGAAATCATGTGCAGCAGCGGCTCGGGCAGCCTCCTGGATCTCTTCCAGAGTGGCATCGGTTTTTCCGAAGGCTATGTTTTCGGCGATTGTGCCGGCGAATAAAGTGGTTTCCTGCAACACGATCCCCACCTGTGATCTCAGAGAGCTCAGCGTCACCCGGCGAAGATCGCAGCCGTCAACGGTGATCTGCCCTTCACTTGGATCATAGAACCTGGGAATGAGATTGATGATGGTGGTCTTACCCGATCCAGTTGCACCGAGCAAAGCGATGGTCTGTCCGGGTTCGGCTTCCAGGCTGACCGACTGGAGCACCGGCTCAAGGCTATTGAAGTAGCGAAAGGTGACATTCTCAAAACGGACTCTGCCTCGCACTGCCGGGAGAGAGATTGCATCCGGCGCGTCGCTGACATCGCTTTTCGTGTCCAGGATTTCGAAAATGCGCGCGGCAGAAGCGGAAGCCTGTCCTAACTGGGTGATGATGAAGCCAAACTGTGCCAGGGGGAAGAAAATATAGATCAAATACAGGCTGAACTCCTGCCATTCCCCCAGGCTGAGCGTGCCAAGGATGATCTGCCGACCGCCGTAATACAGGGCGGCAGCCTGTCCGAGATTGGCGATTAAGATCACCAGAGGAAACAGGAATGAGAACAGGCGCGCAAGTTTGAGCTGGTGGCTCATCAAGTCAACGGCCGACTTTGAGAATTTAGCCTGCTCGTCTGTTTCGCGGGTGAAGGCTTTAACCAGCTTGATCCCTGCCAGATTTTCCTGCAGAACCGTATTGAGGGCGGAAAGCTTGATTTGCAGCTTGACGAACAACGGCTGGCTGAGACTGCCGAACACAATAAACACGATCACGGCGGCCGGTAAAACGGGGAGCACGATCAGGGTCAGGCGCACATTCGTGCTGAAGAGGATCAACAAGGTGCCAGTGAGCAGCACGACCGCGCCAGCCAGCTGAAGCAAACCCTGACCAATGAACAGGCGCACCTTTTCTACATCGTCAGTCGCACGTACCATCAACTGACCAGTCTGGTTGCGGTCGTGGTAAGAAAATGACAGCCCCTGGATTTTAGCGTACAGGTCGTTGCGAAAATCGAAAGCCACGTCCTGCGAATTGCGCTCAGCCCAAAAAACCTGCAGGAAAGAAAACAACCCGCGCAATACAGCGAAGGCGACGATAGCCAGCGAGGAGAATACCAGCGCCTGCACGGCTGCGGCATTGTCCTCAGCCATATTCAAGACCAGCTGCTCGGCTGTCCAGGTGGGAGGCAGCTTCAAGGAATCCAGAATGCGCGGCAAGGCCTGGGTTTGTAAAGCTCGCGGGATTTTCTGCCAGGATTCGAGCACGTTGCTGGCAATCACACCCTGGGAGACCGAGTTGATCATGATGCGCAACATGCGCGGCACTGCCAGCTGTGACAGGGTGGCCACAACCATGAAGATGTACGGCAGGACAGCCTGCCGGCGGTAATGCCCCAGGTAGCGTAATGCCCTGCGCAGGGAACCAGATGCGGCTCCCCGTGAACGGCGAGGATTAGTGGTGCGGTGGTGTGCCAAGTGCTATACTATATGGTCGCAGAAGTCATTTGTCAAGATAGAGTTGTGTAAGAATAGGCCGCCCTAACCGATGACTTATTACATTTATATACTGCAGTGTGCAGACGAAACCTACTACACCGGTCTGACCAATGACCTTAAACGCAGGCTGCGCGAACATGCCAGCGGAAAAGACCACCGGGCCTTTACCTATTCTCGCCGCCCGGTGAAACTGGTGTGGTTTGAAGAGATCGCGGACAAGGAGACGGCCAGGCGGAGGGAGAAGCAGGTCAAAAGCATGAAGCGCACCAAAAAGGAAGCGCTGGCGCTGGAAGGAAAGGGCAGCCTGGAGGTCGCTAACAACAGCTTCGATCAAGGCGCGTGCGGCAATGAGGAAATAACGAATTCAGGCTGAAACCTGGATTAAACCGGCCTGTAAACCAGGCAGGTTCTGGTGTGGCAGCGCGGCCTGCATCGACCAGGGACCGCTCCAGGTAATTACAACTGGCATTACTTTTCCATGTAAATCATGCTGGCTTTCAAGGAACACCAGCTTGTTGGTGGGTGTCCGCCCACGCCAGCGCCCGCGTACCTGGTCCTCGAAAAGGACCTGGACGGTCTTTTCCAAGTAATCTGCATTAATTTCCCCAACTATGCGCTCCTGCTGCTCTTCGAGCAAGCGGAAACGCCCCCATTTTTCTTCATCCGGAACATCGTCGGGCATCCGCCGTTCTGCAACCGTGCCAGGGCGAGGTGAATAGCGCGCCAAGTGCGCCACATCCAGCCTGAGCTCTTCCAACAGGTCGAAGGTGCGTTGGAACTGCTGCGTTGTCTCACCAGGAAAGCCAACGATGATGTCTGTTCCGATCGAAACGCCCGGAATTGTCCTGCGGATTTTCTCAACCAGCCTGTGATAATCTTCCGACGTGTACCCGCGCCGCATGTTCGCCAGCACTTCATCGTCACCGGCCTGCACAGGCACTTCGATGTGAGGCATCACCCCGGGCAGCTCAGCCACGGTCTCCAGCAGCTCGGCGCTCATCCAGCTGGGATGGGAGGTCAGGAAGCGGAGGCGTTCCAGCCCTTCCACCTGGTGGATCGTGCGCAGCAAGTCCGGCAAGCCGGGTCCATCCGGGACGTCTTTCCCATAGCGGTCGACGATCTGGCCCAACAATGTGACTTCTTTGACTCCCTGCCGGACCAATGCGCGCGACTTCGGCAGCGATGTCACCGACGGAACGGCTGCGCTCGACTCCACGCCGGTAGGGGATGATGCAGAAGGTGCAGGCATGTGAACAGCCCAGTACTACCGGTACGTGGGTGGCTACCAGCCTGCCGCGCTCCGCATGCGGCAAGACCAGGTCGCCGTCCATGGCTGCGAAATGTGTCTCGGTCTGCGTTTGGATAAATTCAAGGCTTTCGGCCTGGGTGAGAAAAGAGAGTAACGGCCCGGGATCAGAGGGCGGCGAAAAGACATCGACATAAGGGAAGCGCTTTTTTAATTGATCGTGACCTTTCACACCCACCAGGCAGCCCATCAGGTTGATGACCAGGTCCGGGCGTCGTTTTTTAAGGGGGAGAAGCGTGCTGAGACGCCCGTAGGCCTTATCCTCGGCGCTCTGCCGCACCACGCAGGTGTTCAGCACGATGACGTCGGCTTCTTCGATTTTTTCTGCAGGCAGGCCGCCAATGCGTTCCAGGGCTGAGCCGACACGCAGGGAATCGGCCACGTTCATCTGGCAGCCTTCTGTCCAAATATGATATTTCATGTCCGTAATTATAACCCAGTCCTGTTTTTCATCTCATAAAGCGATGTTACAATAGCCGCCATGCGGATTTCGAAAGGAGTGTTCTTGCTGCTGTTATTCGCAGCCGTCCTGACACTTGCCATATATTGGATCCCACCAGTCCACGACAGGCTGTCCTGGAGAGTGGATTTTGCACTGGCATACATGCGCAACCTGGTCGATCCGGTGGAGCCGCTGCCCTCGCCCATCCCGCATTCCCAGACGGCACCAGTCCCTTCGGTTGAGCACTCCAGCACGCCATCCTCAACCCCTACCACAACCCTCGAACCAACCGCAGCGGCTTCACCTACACCCACACAATCACCGACGCCCCGCCCACCGGCGGCCTCGCTGCCCTCACCTGAATGGGAGAAACAGGATATCAATAACTGCGGACCCGCTGCGCTGGCCATGTACCTGCGATTCTACGGCTGGGAAGGCGACCAGACCACCATCACTGAGGTGATCAAACCTTTCCGCGAAGACCGCAACGTGAACGTGGAAGAGCTGGCGTATTATGTGCGCACACAGGCGGGCTGGCTGAACCTGGAATACCGGGTAGGTGGCGATTTGGAGCAGCTAAAAAAATTCATTGCAGCGGGTATCCCCGTGATGATCGAAGAGAGTTTCTATTTCGATGAGCCATTCTGGCCGAATGACGACCTGTGGGCGGCGCACTACAACCTGATCACCGGTTACGACGACGAGCGTAAAATCTTTACAGCCCAGGATAGTTTCTACGGGCCGGATCGCAATCTGGTCTACGATAGGTTGGATGAATACTGGCAGGCCTTCAACCGGGTTTATATCCTGATCTACCTGCCGCAGCAGGAGCCCATCGTGAGAGGAATCCTGGGAGATAACTGGGATCCGGATGCCAACCGCCAGTATGCCCTGGAAGTCTCGCAGGCGGAAACCGAAAGCGACCCGGATAACGCCTTCGCATGGTTCAACCTGGGCAGCAACCTGACTTATTTCGAGCGCTATTTTGAAGCCACCAGCGCCTTCGATAAGGCGCGCGAGCTGGGCCTACCGCAGCGCATGCTGCGCTACCAGTTCAGCCCGTTTATCGCATACTTCCATTCCGGATTAATGGATGACCTGATCACGCTGGTAGATTACGCGCTAAAAATCACCCCCAACTCCGAAGAAGCCTGGCTGTGGCACGGCTGGGCGATGTACCGTAAAGGCGACAGCAACCAGGCTTCGGCCGATTTTCACCGGGCGCTGGAGGAAAACCCGCTATACCTGGATGCACAATACGCCATCGATTTTATCCAATCCAACCCGTGATTGATTTTTCTTAAGAGACTAGGCTTTGTGCTATACTCAGGAAAAGCGAAATAAGAAACGTTGCAGTAAAGGACGGAAGTAAAATTTGTCGGGAGGAATTTTGGCGAACTCGCAAAAATCGAGAATGCTTCGTCCCAAAGCCTCCCGTTCAAAAGACGACCGGGATAAATTCTCTCAATGACAGTCATTCGATAATACGCAGACTGGTTTCAATCAATAGCCGACTCTGGCCAACGGGCATAAACTCCAGGCCAGCCGGGTGAGGAGCAAACCATGATTTCTCTCAAGAAAAACAACCTGAGTACCAAATATAAAATGAAGTGGGCAAACCTGATGGGCGCGCTGACCATCCTGGCGCTGCTGCTGGCACCCACAACACAGGGTTTCAGCCAGGAAGGTTCACCAGAAATAATCGCCGCAAATTCCCCATATTACCCATGGAACTCTCAGATCGTAGATGGCCCGCCTTTCTTCTACTTCATGACGGACCGCAGCCTGCGCTTCGACAGGAGCGCCAACCATGTGCCCTGTACGGCCTACGGCGGCGACCACCTGTACTACTCCTGCTACAATCCCGTCACGCAAACCTGGAGCCAGGAAATCGTGGACCCAAACCCGATGGTGGGCTCCTACGCGGCACTGGACTTCAACAACTTCAATATCCCTTTCATTAGCTATTATGATGCCTTGAATGCAACTTTAAAAATGGCCTATAAGGCAGGCATAGGCTGGCAAATTAATACAGTGGATACCGGAGCGAATACGCCTCCCACTCCTACCCCGATTGAAGGCCTTGAAGCTTCTGAACCAGAATTATTAACCCCCGAGCAGCAGCAAGAGGCAGAGCAGACGTATTGGGAGCAGCTGCTGGAATTCTTTCCCTACCTGCGCCTGTATGCACCCGGGTTCTTAAAATGGCAAGATCGGCGTGGGGAAGCACACATCGATCGACATCGACGCCAACAACACGGTGCATATCAGCTATTACGACCAGCTGCATGGGGCACTCAAATACGCTTATTGGGACGGAACCACGATTTTACCGGTGACAGAGTTTGTCGATTGGGGGCACCAGAGTGACATGGGATTATGGACCTCGATTGCAGTGGATGACTGGTTCCGCCCGCAGATCGCATATATGGACGAGAAGTACGATGACCTGAGGTATGCCATCAAGATGGGTACCACCTGGGACACCAAACTAGTCGACGCCGGGGTGAACGTGGGGCCGTTTGCCTCCATCACCCTGCTCGAGAATCCCAGCTTTCCCTTCAATCCGCGCCTTACCCCCTTCATCGTGTACATGGCCTTCAATTACAACGCGCCGCAGTTTGCGCTAAAATACGCCCGGCTACAGAACGACAATGTTTCGTGGTCGAAAGGCACAATCGATCCCTCGCTGGGTGTGGGCCTGTTCGCTTCGGTGGTCAAGGATGAGGACGACCGGCTGCATGTCAGCTACTATGATGGATTGAAGGGCGATTTGAGATACGCCACTTCAACCAACGGCAGCAACTGGAACGTGCGCACCCTGCAGACGACCGGCGACCAGGGCTTGTTCTCCTCGATCGACGTGGGCTGGGAGGACGAGCCAGCCATCACATATTTCGATGCCACCAACGGCGCTCTGGAGTTTATTTACAAAGATGGCGCCAACTGGTATTCTCTTCCCACCGTTTCTGCTTACCAGATAGCTACCGCGAGCAATGTCGGATTGAATACATCTCTGGCGATCAGCAGCGCTGATTTTCCACACATGAGCTACCTGAACGAGACCAAAGGCTGGCTCAAACATGCCGATTGGACTGGCCTTGGCTGGGCGTCCGACGTAGTCACGAACACGGCTTCCCTGGGCACCTTCAACTCCATCGACACAATTTATCTCAACACACCAAAAGTAGCTTACTATGACGTACCGCACGGCGATTTACTGGTGGCCACCCGCACCGGCAGTACCTGGGTGGACGATCTCGTCGACCAGTACGATGACGTCGGCTCTTTCGTCTCGTTGAAAATTGACACGTACAACGTCCCGCACCTGAGCTATGTCAACGCCACCTGGGATTTGCTGAACTACGCCAAGTGGAACGTCGCTACCTCGGATTGGTACACCACCACCGTCGACTATTTCGATGTCGGAGGCTACACCTCCATCGCCACCGACGGCTTGAGCGCTTTCGGAAATGTTAAGCCAGGAATCAGCTATTTCGATTTTGTCCAGGAAGAGATCCGCTACGGCTTCATGACGCCTTTCGAAGCCTGGCAGCACATTGGCATCGCCGACCTCACGGATCCCCAAGGACAGGAAGCGATCGTGGAACCATTCAGCTCGATTGATTTCGCGGTAAGTCCAATTCCCCCGAATATTCAAAACCCTCACATCGCGTATTACAACGAGATTTTCGGCGACCTGATGTATATATATTACAACGGTACTCAATGGGTGGGGCCGACCAGGATCGATGGGGACGGCATCCGCACGAGAGACAATGTTCCTGGTGTGGACGTCGGCCGGTATGTTGACCTGGTCATTGACAGAACCAACAATTTCAGCCATCTGTGTTATTACGACAGCGTTGCCAAGGACCTCAGGTACGCCTTTTGGGATGGAAATAACTGGTTCTATGATATTGTCGATGCGCTCGGCGACGTGGGCATGTACTGCTCGATCGACCTGAATTCCGCAGGCGTTCCTGGCATCAGCTACTACGACGCCTCCAATGCCGACCTGAAGTTCGCCGGTGGCAATGGATTTGTATTTCCCCCACCCCTCCCAATCCAAATCTTCCTGCCCATTACGATTCAGTAGGGAAGTGATCAAAAGACCCGGCCAGCTCGAGCAGCCGGGTCTTTCTTTTTAAAGCACCACCAATCCCTGATGTACACCGAGGCGCACCGCTTCTGTGCGGCTGCTCACTCCCAGCCTGGCATAGATCGAAGAGACGTGAAATTTCACTGTGTGTTCGCTGATGCCCAGCTGCAGTGCGATCTGCTTGTTGGCCAGGCCGCGCGCCAGCAGCTGCAAAACCTGCTGCTCGCGCGCTGTCAGCTGCTCCACAGCAGCTTCCGCACCTCCTTCACCCACCGGGCGGCTGAAAAAATGAGGCAGCAGCAGCTCGGGAGTCCCGACCAGCAGGCCTTCGCAAACGGCCTGCAGGGCAGCCTGAATCTCCACGGCGGAGCTATCGGCGGGCAGCACGCCCCAGGCGCGCAGCCCCAATGACGGCAGCTGACCGGCTGCCTGTGGATCGTCGCTGAGAAGCAGCAGGCAGATGCCCCCCGGCCTGGCCTGAGCCGCTTTCCTGAGCGCTGCGGTGCTGGCTGCCTCACCGGCAATCACCAGCACCTCCACCTGCTCCAGGAACCCAACCACCTGTTCCAACGATGAGGCTTCCTGCACGATCTCAACCTGCGAGGCGCTGCCGGACAGACCAGCCGTATCAGCGATCAGGGCTTTAAGGCCCAGCCGCAGCGCATAGCTTGGTGCGATCAGAGCAACCCTCATTTTTCCTTTACTGTTCCAGCACTTTTCCGGACTGCTCCACAAAACTATTGATCACCTGGCTTGAAATGGCCATGCCCTGGTCACCACCGATGATGAGGGTATTCAAACCCACCACTCCACCTCTGGCATCCACCAGCGGACCGCCGGAGTTTCCGGGTGCCAGTCGGGCGTCGGAGCGGATGACCTGCACCTGGCCGCGCCTGCCCTGCGTTTTGGCAGCAAAGATCCCGCTGACCAGCCCCAGGGTCACCATGCCGCGCTGCCCCCAGGGGTGCCCGATCGCCATCACCAGCTCACCGACGCGCAACTGGCCCGCGTCCGCCACCTGTACCTCGGGCAGCTCGTGATTTTGCTCATTCTTGAATGCTCCGTCAACCTGCAGCAGAGCCAGGTCGATCTCTTCATCCTGGGCTGCCACGCGAGCCGGGTATACTCGACCGTCGAATAATTCGACACGCAGGTCACGGTGCGCGCGGCGCTGCAGGCCTGCAGATACAACGTGGTGGTTGGTAACAATCCAGCCGTCCCGCTTCCAGATCACGCCGGCTCCCACACCCGCCCGGCCGTTATGAAGCACCACCAAGCTGCGCTGGAGGCTGGCAGCCAGCGCTGCCATCTCATCCGCCAGGGAAAAAGCCAGGGAATTCATTTTCGCTCCCCTATTGTAACGGACAGCCTGAGAGGCTGTCCTCCCCGCAGCACTTCGACCGCCGCCTGCTGGCCCACGATCGATCCGGACAGCCTGACCAGCAGCTGATCGGGGTCATCGATCACCGCGTCCTGCAGGCCTACCAGGATATCCCCGACCATCAGGCCGGCCTGTTCGGCGGGGCTGCTTTCTTCCACCCCTACAATGAGCAGGCCGGTGGCCTGGCTGCGTCCCAGGATGCCCTGCGCGGCTGCGTTGACCGATACCGGCTGGCTGCGGATGCCCAGGTAACCGCGACGTACAGTGCCGTGCTGAGAGAGCGCTTCGGCCACCTGCCAGGCCAGCGCGACGGGAATGGTGAGTGAGACACTGCGCGCCAGGCCGGAGGTGTTCAATCCCAGCACCCGGCCGGCAGCATCAACCAGGGGACCGCCCGAGAAACCCGGGTAGGGGATGGCATCGGTGCGCAGGTACTTTTCCAGCAGGCCTCCGCTTCCGGTGCGCACCGGCCCTCCAAGCGCACTGACCACACCCAGGCTGGCCTGAATCCCCTCCGAGGAGGGACGACCAAGTGCCAGCGCCAGCTGGCCGATCCTGGCAGGAGCGGCTGCGGCCTCCGCAGCCACCAACCCGGCGCCAGAGAGCTTAAGCAGGGCCAGGTCGTTGCCCGGATCCCGACCGGCAAGAGCTGCACTCACCCGGCTGCCATCTGGCAACACCACGGAGAGGTCTTCATCGCGCTCAACCACATGATCAGCGGTCAACACCATCCCGACGGAATACGCAATTCCGCTGGCCGGCATGCGCAGGCGGGCATCCACGGTGACGGTTGATACCCCTGCTTTCTCGACCGCATCAGCCATGGCAGCGGAGAGCGCCACCAGGGTATTGTTTTTCTCTGATGTCATATCCAATCTCCTATTGTTTGTGAGAAATACCTGTCATTACTACCCTGATCTTACTCACAAACTGCCTGGATCGCATCACCCAAATGGGCAGGTTAACACCCGGATAATTGGGCAGGCCGGAATGACTCGCCGGAGATACTTTCTGGCGATACTCGGGGCGCTTCGGTTCCAGTTGAATCGACTGAACACATCAGGATCTAATTCTGAGCAGGGATTCTGAGATAGCTTCCAGGGCCAGCTGGATATTTTCCAGGGAATTGGCGAAGCACAGGCGCAGATAACCCTCACCATAGCGGCCGAAAGCCGTACCCGGTAAAACAGCCACGCCTGCTTCTGTCAAAAGGTAATCTGCCAGCCAGTCCGAGCTGCACCCTAAAGAAGAAATGTTTGGGAATGCGTAAAATGCGCCAGATGGCAAACGGCAGCTTACGCCCGGTATGGCGTTTAATCCCGCCACCAGTACATCACGCCTGCGCCGGTATTCGACTACCACCGCCTCAGCCTGTTCCTGCGGCCCCAGGAGTGCTTCCAATCCTGCCATCTGGGTGAAACCAGCGGTACATCCCACCGAATGGGTGAGCAGCAGGTCGACCCGCTCTGCAAGAGATGCTGGCATGATCCCGAAACCCAGTCGCCAACCGGTCATGGCGTAGGTTTTCGAGAAACCGTCGCAGAGGATCGTGCGCTCTGCCATCCCCGGCAGCGATATGATGCTCGGGGCCGGTGATTCGTAAACCAGGCGGGAATAGATTTCATCCGTAAGCACCCAGAAACCAAATTCCTGAGCCGCCTCAGCAATGTGTTGCAGGGCAGCCAGCGACAAGACGCCGCCAGTCGGATTGGCAGGCGAGTTCAGGATCACCAGGCGGGTGCGCTCACTTACCAGGCGGTCGAATGCCTGCAGGTCGAAGGCAAAATTAAATCTTCGCGCAGGGGCACCGGAACAGGCAGTCCGCCAGCCACCTCGATCATCGCCCTGTAAGTGGGAAATCCCGGGTCCGGGTAAAGCACTTCATCCTGGTATGGATGATCTCCAGTTTTGGGTCGTACCAGTGCCAGGGTGGGGAAGAACAAGGCCGGTTTGGCTCCCGGCCCGACTACCACCTGCGACGGCAAGAATTCTACACCGCGCCGTCGTCCTGCATCCTCGGCAATCGCCCTGCGCAGGGCCGGTAAGCCAGCCGAGGGAGTGTAGCGCGTATAACCATCGTGGATGGCGCGCACACCCGCTTCGACGATATTTGGAAATGTAGGTTCATCCGGCTGGCCGATTTCCAGGTGGATGATCCTGCGCCCTTTAGCTTCCAGCTCCTGGGCTTTTGCCAGGACAGCATAAGCTCCTTCCGGCGCCAGGTCCTGCACACGCTCCGAAAATTCCATTCTTCCCTCATTGATCTCAGCGGACGGATGACATTGTTGACGTAAATGACTCACCCATTTTACCAATCGATTTTCATCCTATAGAGTAAAATAAAGAAAAACATCCCAAATGAGCTGCTGTGTAATTTCAAAATACACTGAGCTCCGGCCTCGATGGTCGCAAAGAATCCAGGAGCAATCACCATGAGCATGAACGAAATTTACCAGAACGTAATCGATGGTCAGGCACCCGCCGTTGAAGCAGGTGTCAACTCTGCCCTGGCGCAGGGTATCCCAGCCAGTGAAATCCTCAACCAGGGGTTGATCCGTGCAATGGACGAGGTGGGCAAGCGCTTCGAAGAGGGTGAATTCTACGTGCCCGAGATGTTGATCGCAGCGCGGGCGATGCAGGTTGGATTGAAAATCCTCAAGCCGCAGCTGATGGAAACCGGCATACAGGCCGCCGGCCGGGTGGCGATTGGTACGGTGAAAGGCGACCTGCACGACATCGGCAAGAACCTGGTCGCCATGATGCTGGAAGGAGCCGGATTTGAAGTCAGTGATTTGGGTGTGGATGTCTCTGCGGAAAAATACATTCAGGCCGCCCGCGATGGCTTCCAGGTGATCGGCATGTCTGCCTTGCTGACCACCACCATGGTCAACATGCAGAGCACCATCAGCGCCATGAAAGAGGCGGGCGTTCGGGAACAGGTGAAAATCATCATCGGCGGCGCGCCGGTAACCGAGGACTATGCCCGGCAAATCGGCGCGGACGCTTTCGCCTCGGATGCATCCAGCGCAGCACGCGCCGTCCGGCAGCTGATCTCCTAAGGCCTACCGCCATGCAAACCAGATTATCCCTGCAAGACCGGGAAGTGAGCATCGGTCCAGATTTCCCATTCGTGATCATCGGCGAACGCATCAACCCCACCCGCCGCAAGAGATTGGCTGAAAGCATGTCCTGCGGTGATTTTTCAGTTGTCCAGGAGGATGCGCTCAGCCAGGTGGAAGCAGGAGCCCAGGTCCTGGATGTGAACGCTGGCATCCCCGGCGGAGATGAACCAAATCTGCTGCGCGGCGCCGTGCAGGCGGTGATCGAAGTGACAAAAATGCCGCTGTGCATCGACACTGCCAATCCGGAAGCCCTGGAAGCAGCCCTTTCGATATACCCCGGGAAAGCGCTGATCAACTCCACCACCGCCGAGGAGAAGATGATGCAGCGGGTCTTCCCACTGGCCAAAAAATTCGGCGCAGCAGTCATCGGCGTGATCACTGACGAAAACGGCATACCGCCCACACCAGAAGCACGCCTGGATACTGCTCGCAAGCTGGTAAATCGGGCGGCTGATTTCGGCATCCCGTCGGAGGACATCCTGATCGACTGCCTGGCTCTGACCGTGGGCGCCGATCACAAAGCCGGACGTGTGACCCTGGACACGATGCAGCTGGTAAGCCGTGAATTGGGTGTCAACCTCAGCCTGGGCGCCAGCAATGTATCCTTCGGACTGCCTGACCGCAAGATCGTCAATTCCGCCTACCTGTCACTGGCCATTGCACGCGGACTGACCGCGGCGATCACCGACCCGACCGTGCCTGAAATACGCACTGCACTGCTGGCGTGCGACCTGTTGATGGGGCACGACGAATATGCCATGCGCTGGATCAAGGCCTACCGCAGACGGAATAAACCAGGTTGAAAATCCTCCTGCCTGAATGTAATAGATGTTAGGAGATTCACAATAAATCCTGAAGTGGATTAAGATTGTCTAAATAAGTGGTTTATCAGGGCAGACAACCAAAAATATCCAATATAATTGCCGCTCAACTGAAGCGGCAATTATTGTAAAGGAGAATGAAGTGAAGAAATACAACTTATTATTACTTCTGGCTGTTTTGGCCGTTTTGATATTGTCAGCCTGCACCTCAGCTAAAGCGGAACCCGAGCCGGTAGAATTCACGATCAAGATGCATGAATATGCATTCACACCCAGTTCGATCGAAGTCAAAGTAGGACAGCTGGTCACTTTGAATATGGTGAATGAAGGCACACTTGAGCACGAGATCATGTTTGGCAATCAGGTGAAATATGAAAATAATCGGCCCAATGGTTATAGCGTGGATTTGTTTTTGAAGAGCGGAGTGCACCCGGAAATCAATACGACATCTGCAATGCCAGAGGACGAGCACTCAATGGAGGGCCACGGAGGCTATATGGCCTACCTGGGCAAAACGGGAGATAGCGGGACGATCACCTTCAAAGTGACAGAAGAGATGCTGGGTGAGTGGGAGATGGGTTGCTTTGAGCTCGAGGGCGTGCACTATGAACAAGGCATGCACGGAACTTTCATCGTGAGCCAGTAATGCGCTTATTAGCCAGATCCACGTAAGTGGGATCTATCTCGTACCCGATATAATGCCTTCCAGTCGATAAGGCTGCCAGGGCGGTTTGCCCGCTACCCATGAAAGGATCGAGCACCACTTCACCTTCGAATGTGTAGAGCTGGATCAGGCGACGCGGCAGCTCGACCGGGAAAGGTGCCGGGTGCCCCACCTTGCGGGCTGGCTCGGCCGGGAAATTCCACATGCTCTTGCTATATTCCAGGAATTCATCTTTTTCAATCGTTGCTCGTCGCCCGACAGGGTTTTGCCTGCGAAATGATCCCCTGGAGAAAACCAGGATGTATTCGTGGACATCTCGCAGGGTCGGGTTCGTCGCAGAGCGCCAGCTGCCCCAGGCAGTGGAAGCACTGGCGCTGGCAGCCTTGTTCCAGATGATTTCTCCACGCATCAGGTAACCCAATTCAAGCATATCCTTGATGATGAATGCATGCAGCGGGATATAAGGCCGGCGACCCAAGTTGGCGATGTTAATACAGGCCCTGCCCCCCGGCACCAGCACACGCAGCACCTCCGCCCAGGTTTTACGCAGCATTTCCAGGTGCTCTTCCAGAGTCAGGTCAGCATCGTATTCCTTACCAACATTGTAAGGCGGGGAAGTGACCATCAGGTGGACGGAATTCTCCGGCAGCTGAGCCATTTCTGCTGAGGAAGCGCAAATAATTTTATCCAGGCATTCCCTTGGTAGGGGATTCTCGGCAAACCCATCGTCCTGCCCCTGAGGCAGGCCGGAATACAGCCGGCTGTTATAGAATACACCTGCATCGTGGCTGACCCTGCCCGGCGAGCCGAAGGGGCTGGTGGAGGTCCTGTTCGTCTTACGGCTGGTTTTAGGCATACGATAGTTTACATCGAAATCCGACTCTTATACTACAACAAGATGTTAACTTGTTTTTCACAAAATAACAGTTTGCGCTACATGTAGGACGAGCTGTTAGCTTGTCTGCTCGCAAACTAACAGTTTGCGCTGCATGTAGGACGAGTTGTTAGCTCATCCCTGCGCAAACTGACAGCGTGCGCTACAAGCACGCAAACTAACAGTTTGCGCTACAAGAATTACTGTATTAGTGTCAGAGCGCAGCGGAAGCCGATGTACAGGTGGGAGTCCGGAGTGTGAATGGCGCGATACACCGTGCGCAGATAATAAGAATTATAGTAATAACTTCCACCGCGCAGAATTTTGTTTGTCCCGGTCGATGGACCAGCCGGGTTGCTGTAAGGCGATACACCGTAATAATCGGGCTGGTACCAGTCGTCCACCCATTCCCAGGCATTGCCCGCCACATCGAGGGCGCCATACGGGCTGGCACCAGAGGGATAACTACCTACCTGGTTTGTGTCGCCAACACAGAAGTCACCACCCGTGACGTTGGCTGCGAAATTAGCCAATGTGCAGTCAGCGTTCTGATCACCCCACGGGAAGGTACGCGCCAGCGAGCCGCGCGCAGCTTTTTCCCACTGTGCCTCGCTCGGCAAGCGTTTTCCAGCCCAGGCGCAATAAGCTGTGGCATCGTACCAGGATACGTATAAAACCGGGTAGCCGGCATAAACCGGATTGTTGTAATAAGAGCTGCGGGTGTGGGAAGAAAACCAGCGTGGGGGAGGGCAATTCGCCTGGTTTACACAGCTGGCATACTGTTCATTCGTAACTTCGTTCCGGTCGATGTAAAAATCGTCCAGGTAGACCGTATGCAGCGGGCTCTCGTCACTTTTACAATTGTAACCGCCGTTATGCAATGGATCGCAGCCCATTTGAAATTCACCAGCGGGAACAAAGACCATATCGATCAAAGATACTTCTTCGAAATCCTGATACCCGGCAGAGGGCGGCAGAAAAGCCAGGCGCGCAATTGGGGCAAAGGCCATTCCGGGAGTCTCCGCCTGGAGGTTGTATTTTCCGGATGTCAACCCGGAAATCGCATAGTAACCATTTGCATCGGTGATGGCTTTATAGGGAGTATTTTTCTCAGCAATGACAACGGATAGGAGGAGCTGGAAACTGGTTGGAATTGTATTTCTTTCATCAATGAACCAATTCAAAGAAAACACTTGGGCTGCGTTGATGTTTACGCCGACAAGGCCGTTTCCATGCGAGTCCGTGACTTGCCCTGAGATGGTAAATAAGGCTGAGCTGCGGTAGATCACTGGGAGGAACAATTCGGTTGTTTGGAATGGAAACTCACTGGCTTGAATTTTTCCAATAAGCTCGTGATCCCGGTTTGGGGTCGTAAATCCAATCGAAGGCGAGTTGAGAGCAACCGCACAGGGTAGTAAGAGAAAAATGGAGAACAGAAGTAAGCGGATCAGTCGATTCAAATTTCTCTTCGTTATCCATCCAGAGTTGATCACACGATCGAAGGAAAGCCTTACTGCCAGAGTGGAACATGCTGATTACCTGAACTCGAGGATAGACCGGTTTGCCCACATAACAGGTCAGGCTGGACATCTACAGGAAATAGATTTATTGTTTTCCCTTGTATAAGGATAAGCTGTTTACCAATCTGGGTTAGACAGGCTCTCCCAATTCACAAGGACAGGCTGTTAGCTTGAGGAAACAAACTAACAGCCTGTCCCACCAGCTTTATTCGGGCTCTTCCAGTTTCAAACTCAAACCAAGCCGCTGTCGAGCTGCGTCGACGTGCAGCACGCGCACCCGAACCCGCTGTCCTTCGGTTAGCATTTCCGCCGGGTGTGGGGATTCTTCATCCTGGATAATCTCGGATACATGGATCAATCCATCCAGGCCTTCCTCCAGACGAGCGAATGCCCCGAAGGGTACCACACTGGTAACCACAGCTTCGGTCACTTCTCCCGCGTGATAGCGCTGTTCGGCAGTCTCCCAGGGATTCCGACGCAGGCGCTTCAGGCTGAGCGCAATGCGTGCGCGTTCTTTATCGACCTGGATGACATAAACTTCAACCTCTTCTCCAAGAGATACCACGTCACCTGGATGGTGAACCCGGCCCCAGGATATCTCGGAAACGTGAACCAGGCCTTCGACTCCCCCCAGATCCACAAAAATACCGAATTCCGTGATATTGGTTACTGTGCCGAACAGGCAATCTCCGGGCAGCAGATGTTCCAACAAGCGCTTGCGGCTACCTGGCAGAGCGCGGGCTGCGCGTTCGGAAAACACAACCCTGCCGCGCTCCTGATCGCACTCGATCACTTTTAAATCCAGGGTTCGGTCGACGAATTTTTCCAGCCAGATTTCGGTGTCGGTATCCTGGCACGGCACTTCCACCAGGTGCGAGATAGGCACAAAACCCTGGAGACCAGCTCCGCTCACCAGGACCCCGCCACGGTTGTACCCTTTTACCACCATACTGACTACTTCATCCTGCTCGAAAAGCTCAAAGGCTCTCCCCCAATCTAAAAGTCCGGCTTCTTCTTCATTGGATGGAGCACCGGCTCGATGATTGATCGTCGAGTAAGGCCGCGTTTCTTTTGTGTAGTGATTTGAATGCCGGTTTTCATCTTCGGCCAATACTGATTGCCACCACGATTCGTCAACGGGTGGGTCGTAGTGATTTTTGTTTTGGGAAATACTTTTTATTACCATTAAACCAACCTCGTTTCATTTGGATGCTTGTGGTTGATTTTCGTTTTCGAGGATAGCAGACATATCCTCCCTAGTCTGCTGTTCCATTTCGACAATCGCGTTTGCCACCGCTTCAATTGCGACTCGCTGTTTACGGTAAAGATCCGCTTCCGACATAGCCAGACGCAAGGCAATTTCACGGACTTTGTGGCCCTCCAGGAACTTCAGCTCGAGAATATTATATAAAATCCATTCCGCTGTGAAGCGCCGGTCTCCCTCTGGCCGCACCTGATCGATTGCTCGCCGCAGGATAGCTCGCAAGGCATTGGTAGGGTTCTCCCCAGACTCTTTCGCACTCTGTTGCACGACCTGCAGCTCCAGAAGCGGACTTTCCGTCAACTTGGGTCCCCCCCAATAATGACTGAGGGCGTCTTTCACCCATGGAGAAAGGTCTTCTTGATAGAGAGCCAGGTCGGGCGCTAAGAGCATCTCGGTGCTATCGTAACGAGAGGCTGCCCTCAGGCGTTGAATCATCTCGATTTGAGGTGTCAGCGCTTCCAATGAGCTGAAAACCTGCTGCTGCCGGTGATGGTCGCTCAACGCCAGGGCTGCCCTGTCGGCGAGGATTGCCAGGGCTTCATTCTGATCGTCCTCCAAATTCCTGCTGACGGGATACTTGACGCCTAACAAGCCAAGCATGTTTTTCTCTATTTCTCCCTGGTCGTAAAGTGGAATCAACCTGAAATCTCCCCACGAGAACAACTCGGGCTGATTTCCGTTTTGAACGACAGCCTGCAGCAGGTACTCGGAAAGATTTTCTCCTTCCAGCGATTGGTCACCTCCTATAGTCACTAACATTTCTAAATCTTGCTTTCCCAGATATGCCAGAAAAGCCGTCGATACCTGGAGGCGGTCACAAACGGCTGCCAGGATCGCTTCCTGGAATTGATGTAAATCACTGAGTGTTAACAGCCGTTCTTCCAGGGCTTGCAACAAATCTAAATTAGCACGATCTCTTTTATGGAAAAGCCAGCGTTCCCAGCCGGGTGCGGCCAGAGTGATCAAATGCTCAAAAATCAAGATCGAGGCTACCATGATCACCGAGATCGCCGCAGAAGCATCGATTCCCAGGGGTACGGTCAACCGCCGCACGATGGTGGTTATTCCCAGGACCGCCGAAGCGGTTACCGGACCACGCATGACCCATTTGAGCAGACGCCTCCTTACGATACGGTCTGGCCAGGATACCCCAAAAAATGCCACTGCATATGCCATCAGAACCAGTAAGGCAGATACAAGCAGGTTGCTGAATGTGACCGCCAGCCAGAAAATTAGCGTATTCTGGGCAGCAATTCCGAAACCAAATAACAGGTAGGGGTATGAACCAAGAGCTGGGGCCAACGCGCCAACCATGAGATACAGCATCCGCCGCCGGCTGGCACGCGTAATCGTGCGTTCGTATGCTCTCCACAAATTGTAAAATGAAAAACCGATCCCTAATGCATAACAGATGGTAAATATCCAGGTAAACCAGGTGCGCTGAAAATGCGGCACCGGACCGACACCCTGAACCAGGTCTCCAACCAGCAGTTGGAACGGCAGCATAGCCAGAAATACAAAAGAAAGTACATAAGCCAGACGAACGAAAAAACGTCTGCGGCCGCGCGATGGCCGGCCGGTGGTTGCCAGCAGTGAATCAGAGAGCTGCAGATAAGCAGCTGGCAAGAAAACGATCCCCAGCCACTGAAATCTCATCCAAAATTCAAGCTGATCCGTTGTGCTAGCGACGCTGCCGAGCGCCTCTCCCAGAAATACCACCACCACGCACGCCAGGATGATTACAAATGAGCGAGTGACCCGGTCTTTCAGGTTAAGAGAAAGCGCATATACCAGTAAGGAAAATGCCGTTATGGCAATCCCTGCGGTGAGAATGTCGTTTAGGGTACGAAGTGCGCTTTCAGTCAGATTTAACATATCCAATGATTATGCCGGATTCCTCTTACCTCAGCACTTTCCCAAAAAAAAGACCAATCTCCTGGTTTGGATAATAGCGGTCATTGTACCCACAAAGCTCGAAACCCAGTTTAATAGCCATACAAAGCGCCGGGTAGTTTTTCGGCTGCATTTCGATGATCAGGTTTTGTGTATCCATATTGACCGCCCATTCCATCGCAGCCAGGATCAAGGCTGTACCGATGCCCTGGCGGCGAAGAGGCCGGTGGACCACCAGATCCGTCACCCAGGTAGTCAGTGGAGAAAAATCGAGCATCATACCGATATAGCCGACCGATTCTCCTTTGAATGTGGCTGCCAACAGGCCTGAACGGTAAGTCCAGTCTTCAATAAGATTCTGCGCGGGGCGCGGATATTCCACGCGCACGTTGCGCGGCAGGCGCACCTGCCGAAAGCTGGCAACACGAACCGGTTCTCCTGATGATTCATCCATGCGGCTTATTTGAAGGTCCAGCTGCCAGATCTGATTGCTTGAATAATGGTGATCCAGCGCTACCAAGGCTGGAATGTCTGAAGCAATAACTGGTCGTATCTGTATCTCAGGCATGAATATTTCGCCTCTTTCACGGTCCTGCTGTTGGCTCGGGAGCACGAAACACACGCACCAGGATGATGCACGGTTCAGATGCATTGGCTTCATTATCTATTACTACCAGCCCAAGCGAATATTCGCCGGGCGTCAGCCGGCTGGTATCCCAATCACCGAGCTTCCCTGCTACCACCGCGGTATTGCCAGCCTGGATGGTCAGCCAGACTGATTTATCGGGACGCTTGATCTCAAACTTGTAAAAGCCGAAATTTGGGATGCTGGCTGTTCCGACAACTTCAACGACCCCGCTGACATCCTGCCCATTCTGCGGCGAAATGATTTCAACCTGACCTGCAACACAAGCAGCTGATGGGAGAAGGGCGGGTTGGGTCCCAGCGAGGTCGCCGGGGGCCTGAGTCCCTGGTGTCAGCACCGGGAGAGTAATGGTGGCACTAGCCAACAGGTCGAGAGTTGGCGTAGATTGGGCGTTCGCGGCGGGAAAGGCGGGAGCGACAAAGGTCACCAAAATAAACTCTGCAACTGCGATCATCAATAACAGCACCAGCAAGCCAGAAGCTCGGTTCAGACGGCCCTGGGCATTTTCGCGTTCCAGGCCAAAAACAGCTTCACGCAATTCATCCCAGGCCAGAATGAATTTACGGATAAAATACAACCCCCACAACCCGAGGAATAAATATATCCATAATTCATAGGCGCGAAAAAAGCGCAGAGCTTCTTCCATACAGTTGGTTAAAAAAACCATCCGGGTAGGGGCGGAGATTTTAGGGTCAAAAGAATAAATACCAATCTTAATAATTACAGGTACCGCAAGACCCCCCGAACCAGTGTAAGCAGTTGGGGAGTGATTTTTCGTCCAGCTTCTAATACTTCTTCATGGGTTGTGACGGTGCTCCCATCCAGGTTGGCTTTATTGCTGATCCCGGAGATACCTAATACACGCGTGCCACCATGACGGGCGATGGTTACTTCCGGAACGGTCGACATTCCCACTGCATCCGCACCGATCAGCTTAAGGAAACGCAAGTCAGCGGGTGTTTCAAAAGAAGGGCCAGCAAGCGAGATATACACTCCCTCGCGCAGGGTGAGCTGGTTTTCAAGGGCCACCTTGCGAGCCAGGTCGCACAGCTTGCGATCATAAGCCTGGTTCATATCTGGAAAACGCGGGCCAAAGCGATCCAGGTTCGGGCCGCGCAGTGCATTCAAGCCTCCCATACCGAGCAAATTGATGTGGTCGGTGATCAACATCAACTCACCGGGTGAAAATTTCGGATTTACCCCACCAGCGGCATTGCTCACAACCAGTATTTCAATTCCGAGCGACTGCATCACGCGCACCGGCAGGCCAATACGGGAAATACTGTAGCCTTCATAGTAATGCGTCCTCCCCTGCATCACCAGGACATTCTGAGCCTCCAGCCTGCCAGATACCAGTCTGCCGACATGTCCGATGACTGTAGAAACCGGCCACCCCGGTAATTCCGAGTAGGGAATCTGGACAGGTTCTTCAATTGAATCAGCCAAAGCTCCCAAACCGGACCCCAGGATGATGCCGACACGCGGCTGCTTCCCGATCCTCGGACGGATCACTTCCACAATTGAATCGATGTCATTTGATGTAATAAAACTGGCCTGATCCTGATCATCCATGAGTAACCTGCCCCGAGTTGTGATTATTATAACATGCGCTCAATTACAGGACCTTCCGGAAGGCCTCCAGCGTCATGTTTACAGCCTGGTCGTCAATCCAGTAATGGGTTACCAGTCGGAAACTTCGTTCTCCTACCACACCGACTAGAATTTTCTCTTTTCTAAGCGCTCGAGCGACATCCACTGCCAATAATTTTGTGTGCTCTTCCGATAACGACATGAATATCATATTGGTATACGGCGTTCCAGGATCTAATTTCAGACCCGGAATGGCAGCCAACCCAACCGCCAAATTCGCTGCACGCCGGTGATCTTCCACCAGCCTGTCCACCATCTCATCCAGGGCAACGATGCCGGCAGCTGCCAGTATGCCTGCCTGCCTCATGCCTCCACCGAGCTGCTTGCGAATGCGCCTGGCGCTTCGTATAAAAGCCTCGCTGCCGCACAATACGGATCCAACGGGTGCACAAAGCGCTTTGCTGAGGCAGAATGTGACAGAATCCGCCGGTCCAGCCAGGCTTTTTGCGCTGGTTCCGAGGTCAACCGCCGCATTGAACAGCCGCGCGCCATCCAGATGGACATGTAAATCGTGTTGGTGAGCCAGCTCGCCAACTGAGCGGGTATATTCAAGACTTAATGCAACTCCCCCACAGCGATTATGAGTGTTCTCCAATACGATGAGCCGGGATACCGGTTCATGATCGTCATGTTCGCGGATCGCAGATTGTATACCTGCCAGATCCAGGGTTCCATCCGGTTGGTTGGGCAGCTGGCAGGGATGGACACCTCCCAATGCGGACATTCCGCCTGCTTCGAACAGGAAGGTGTGTGATTTATTCCCCAGGATCACCTCATCACCACGCTGGCAATGGGTCAGGATAGCGGTCAGATTCCCCATCGTGCCGGAGACGACGAACAATCCCGCTTCTTTTCCGAGTTTTTCTGCCGCCATCTCCTGCAGACGATTGACGGTAGGGTCTTCACCATAAACATCATCGCCCACTTCAGCCTGTGCCATCGCCCGGCGCATGGCTGGAGTGGGCAGGGTGACGGTATCGGAACGCAGATCAATAAAATTCATAAATGCTCCTGCTGATAAGAGAACAGTGAAGATATTGCAGTTTTTATTCTTTTGAGCTGCGCAATAAAATCAACACTTCTTCAAGCTCGGGGGGCAGTGGAGCGAAAAAACAGCGCTCACTTTTTTCACTGCGCAACAGGATAGACAGCCGTTCGGCATGCAAGAAATGGCGGCTGATGCTCTGGCTGGGATGCTTCCTGCCGTAGACCCGGTCACCGGTGACCGGGCATCCTAAAAACGCCAGGTGAAGGCGGATCTGATGAGTCCGTCCAGTGATGGGAGACACTTCCAGATAGGAGTGTTCGGGAAATTTCTCGAGTGTGCGGTATTCGGTGACTGCCGACCGGCCTTTAGCAGGTGGAACCACGGCCATTTTCTTACGCATATTTGGATCACGCCCGATGGCTGCGTCGACTCGACCGGATGGCGTGGGCGGGTGACCATCCACCAGCGCCAGGTAATTCTTGTGCACTTTACGAAGGCGGAACTGTTCCTGGAGCCAGCGGTGACTGCGATCGTTCTTCGCCAGCAGGATAACGCCGGAGGTATCTCGATCCAGCCGGTGAACAACCCCCGGCCGCAGCTCTCCTCCCACCCCTTCCAGCTCAGGTACGTGCGCCAATACAGCATGCACGAGGGTGCCGGAGGCGTGCCCTGCCGCTGGATGTACGACCATCCCGGCAGGCTTATTCACTGCCAGTAAATCCTCATTCTCAAACAGGATATCCAGGGGAATGTATTCAGGTTTAACTTTTGCCGGGATTGGTGCGGGTATGCTAACCACCACCTCCCGATAACCTTCGAGCACCAGCCCGGTTTTTTTGGGCAGCACCCCGTCCACTGTCACCAAACCATCATGAATAAGCGCTTGAATCCGGGCACGCGACAGTTCCGGCAGGCAGTCGACCAGGAATTTATCCAATCTCTGTGCATGCGGCGTCTCATAATAAAATTGGTGCACCGCAAGCGGAGATTCACTCACCTTGCGCGTCCTCCGGCAGGACGGCAGCTGCGGCTTCCACAGGATTTTCGGTTTTTTTCTTGCGGTCTCGCACCCACATCGTAATTACCAGCAGGGCAACTCCACAAGAAATGCTCAGATCAGCCAGGTTAAAGACCGGTAAATTAAAGATGGATATAAAATCGGTGACGTAACCGTGATTCAGACGATCGAGCAGGTTGCCGACCGCCCCAGCAAATTGCAGACAGAGGGCCAGGCGCAACACCCGGTCGGTACGTGGGATCTGCGGGAAGTAATACAGGATAAAGATACCGACGACAAATGAAAGGAAGGTAAACACTCCACCAAAGCGCTGGAACAATCCAAAGGCAGCGCCAGTATTGTGGATGTGAAAAATCCTGATGTATTGGGTCAGCCATAAATCAGGCCGGTAAATCTCATAATTGCCAAGGTTGGCCCGAACGATGTTTTTCGTCAATTGGTCGAGGAAAACAATAAGTCCCGAAAAGAAAAACAAGACGGCATAGTCATACAGGTACTTTTTCAAAATTGATCTCCAGGTAGATTTCATGTTGCCCTACATTTTACCTCAGCAATCAGCAATGCAAGAATGCCACATCCAACAGACACATCGTGAAAAAGATGGGATTTCAAACCAAACCTACGAAATCCATTTGATGGGCGATGTAGAGCAGCTCGCACCGGTCAACCTGAGAGTGCCTTATCCTGGCCCACTCAAGCAGGCGAAGCTCGTCCAGCGAGCCTTCCTCTTGCAAGGCAGTCTGGATAGTATGGATGATAAAGTGCAGGAAATAGGCTTCATCCCCCAGGTACCGACCTTCCAATGGATATACAACCCAATCGGAGGCGCCGGCAGCCAGGATGGTCGCCCCAGCCTCCCGCAGGTGACCGAAAAGGTGCCTACCCGATTGGCTATCTCCGGAAGGGTTTCCTGCAATCAGACGCCTGTCCATGGTCTGGTGAAAAAGACGCACAATTTGCTCATCTAAATTGAGATCAACCTGCGGTTCGAGAATGGTCTGGCCGTCGAAATTCAAGGTGAAATAGAAAACCCCTCCTTTTCGCAAGGTTCCCAGAAGTTGCGCCAGGGAAGCGGACACGTCGACCAGATCCAGGAAAGCGTGCGCCACCAGTAAATCCCAATCTCCTAAACCTTTGTGACGATCAAGAAAGGCATGCATATCAGCATCAATAAACCGCACTGCCAGCTGCCGATGCCCGTCTTCAAGCAGAAATCCCTCCCCGGAACCTCCGGCCAGCCGGAAACCAGCAAGTTTTGTCCATTCCATCAAATGCTGAACGGCATGGGTGATAATTTCCGGCTGTAAGTCGATACCGGTGTACTCCACATTCGATAACAATCCTTTACGTACCATGCGCTCGATCATCGTCCCGATGCCGCAGCCAATTTCCACAATCCGAAGTGGGTGATGCGAGGTCTGCACTGGAAGTAAGGCTGCCATCCTGTCCCATACACCCTGGTTCATAGCCCGATCGTCGACGCTTACCTTGGCTCGAAGATAACGCGTAAAAGAATAATCCACGTCTATTACCTCTCCAGAATGAGTGAATTTAGAAATTCCCGGATGTCCCTTCCTGACTGTTCCCAGGTTGGCTGTGCCAGGTATCGATCCCTGGCAGCCAAACTCATACGCAGAAGTGCTGCGCGGTCGAAGATCAATTTCTGCAGCTCCTCGCGCAGCTCCACGATGCTGCCGGGTGTAATGAGAAACCCATTTTGCCCGTGGGTGATAATCTCGCCTGCAGCACCCTGCGCCGTGCCAATCGCCGGCAACCCAAAGGCCATACCTTCCAGGTAGGCGATCCCATAGCCCTCGTAATAAGAAGGCAGGACGAGAACCTGGCTGGACTTAAGTGCCTCAATCAGGTCAGAGTCGGTAAGACCTCCCGCATAATTCGACACGAGCGCCCAATCCAGATTTGGCGATCTGGTGCTTTACCATTTTTGAATAGCGGCGGTCAGACTCCAGGCTACCCACAACTTTCAAGGTCCAGGAATTGATGGGGATACCTGAGAGCGCTTGCACGACCAACAATAATCCCTTGCGCGGGATCACATTTCCGATGTATAAGAGCCGTAAGGGTCCAAATTCTGCTACACGCTGCTGAATCTCGGCTCCAGAAATCGGCACCCCGATATGATTGCCGGCAGGATAAGCCACTACATGAGGGAACTGTTCCAGCTGGAGCCCCAACCGGCTGGCAGCGAGTCGGGTTGTCTGGCTGTTGAATATTATGCCGTCTAAAGTATCAAAATACTGGCGCTCGACAGCACGATATACCCGAGTCTGCCAACCCGGATACTCTTCGCTGCTGCGTAAATGATGGACGATACTGACCAGCGGGTAGGGGAGCCGTTTTCGCAACTGCCTGTTCAGCCAGAAAAGCGAGGGGTGGTTCAGCTCATCCTGGAGCAAAATATCCAGCCGAGCATTCAACAACCGCTCGCTCAGCTTGCGCGAGAGATTGTCCAGCAGGTGGCGAGGATAATTCCGCGGGGGAAGCGAGATAATTTCAACAGTATCTCCAGCACTGTGCAGGTAATCGACGAGCTGACGATCGTACAGGTATCCGCCCGAAATGCATTCCAGGCTGGAGTAAATCAGCAATCCCACACGCATTATTTATCCAACTCAGAAAAATCTCACGCGTTTTCGATTGAATAAGCAGCCCAGGCGATTTCATTCTCCCATAATTTGACCTGCAGAATGCGAATATTCCTGGCCTGTATATGAGCCGCAAGGGATTTACACAATATGCGGCTGAAATGTTCGATGCTGGGATTAAGCCCTCGAAACTCTGGCAGCTCGTTCAAGGTGCGGTCCCGGTAATGCTCAGCCAGGGCATCCAGGGCAGCTTCGATTTCGACGATGTCAACCAGGTAGCCATGTTCATCCAGGTCCTCTCCGTGAAGCTGCAGCTCCATCTGATAATGGTGTGCATGCCTGAGGTTTTCAGGACCCCAATCCCCCCCAACCAGAAAATGCTGTGCAATAAAATCACGCTTCACAGCGACTGTATACATTCATCACTCCTTTTCCCACACCATGAAATGATATTTCATCCACCCCTGCTGGATACAGATTTGCAGGGCGATTCCGCCTTTCAAATTCTGCCAATATACCTGATGAAATGGAAGCCGGGTAAATACGCTCGCCGGTTTCAGTAGATACCACGGCAGAACCCGTAAAAAGGGAGTCAGATCCAATTCTTTTATCAGCCGAAAACCTGCGTGACTCGCAAGTGCGATGATTTCGCCACGCGACAGCAAGCTGTTGAGCTGCCATCCGCGTTGGAATTGCTGCAACCAAACGACGGCGGGCGAGACTTCATCCATCTGGTGGAACTCAGGGCTGTGAAAGTCATCCGCAATGACCAGACGCCCACCCGGAAGGAGATGCTCCCAAATGGATGAAAGCAGACTTTCGGCAGCGCGCGCGGTGAGTGAACGCTTCTATCATATATGCGGCATGGAACCATCCGATTTCGGGGAAATCGGAAAAATCCGCCTGGATAAACCGGCAGTGGTCTGCCAGGTATAATTCTTCTGCACGCTGAACTGCGAGCTGATGCTGCACGGCGCTGTTCGTGATTCCATGCACTTCGATATCCAGCGCCTTGGCCAGCCAGGTAGCTGTGCCGCCCACCCCACACCCTAAATCCAGCACTCTGGCTGTACCTGAATCCGATCCAGCCAGAGATTCGAGCTCGACCGCAACCAGTCGATTTAGATACTCAAGGGCCTGCCGCTTGTCTTTCACTCCAGGCGCCCAAACCTGGCGGTGGATGGCACCGGCAGCTTCGCTGCCGCCAAAGCGCAGGAAGCGTTCAGTATTCCGGTCGTAATACCTGGCGATCTGCGGGGAGGTCACCCCAGCAGGATGTTGTGTCATGATTTGTTATGATGCGTAAATAATGATGACCTGGATGGCCTGTTCAGGGTGCTGGTCGATCAGGGTGTACGCACTGCCTGCTTCCAGGATATGGAAACGGTGGGTGATCAGCTGCTTCGTTTGAATGACCCTGAGCATCTGCCAGGCTACATCGAAGCGCCGTTCTTTTGTCCACCGCCCGCTGAATTCCGAAGCCAGTGTACTCACCTGGCTGCTGACCAGGCGGATACGGCTGCGATGAAACCGCCCTCCCAGGTCGAGGTTAGATCTCTTGCTCCCATACCAGGAGCCCAATGACAACGCGGCCTTCGAAGCCAGTGAAGCCGATCGCCATGTCCAGTGCCTGTGGGGAACCCGACAGCTCGTATGCCAGATCCGCACCGGCTGGCAAGATGGCGTTTAATTCTGCTGACCAAGTCCTCTTCGAGTGGATCAAGGCTGTGGTGCGCCCCGACCTGCCGGGATGCGTTCCGGCGTAAAGGGAAGCGGTCTAATGTCACCAGGCATTCTAGGGGGAAACGCGCCAGGAGAGCAGCCGTCAGCAGACCGACGACGCCCTGACCCAAAACCAGCACTCGCTCGCCGATCACCGGCTTTCCATCCATCACAAAATTTACGGCCGTCTCGGTATTGGGGAGCAAGACTGCCTGCTCATCAGACAAATCCTCGGGTACCGGGATCAATTCGGACGGGCGTGCCAGGAATAAGCTCTGATGGGGGTGGAATACAAATACCCTACGACCAATCCAGGATCGATCGACACCTTTCCCTGCTTCCAATACTTCTCCCACCAGGCAGTAGCCGTATTTCAGCGGGTACGTGAACTGCGAAGCTAATTCCGAGATGGATGAATTGGTTGAAATATCTTGCGGGAATTCGCCGCGGTAGACCAGCATCTCCGTGCCGGGGCTGATAGCAGAAACCGAGGCTCTCACCAGTACCTCGCCTGATTCAGGCGCCGGAATCTTCTCTTCCTGACCTCCAGGCGGTAGGGTGCAAGAAAATGCAGAGCAAGGCTGCGGTTCATCGAGGTGAGTATAACTCAAAATGCACCTGAATCCGCCAGCCTGCCCCACAGCACCAGTCCTCCCCCATTTGAGATAAACCCGTATCGACCAGCCTGATTGGATGCTGTCCCAGGGCGGTGCCGTCTGGCCTCAGAGCACCCTCATCAAGCGCCTTCAACCCACCCAGGAAAAGCGGTGCAATGGTCAATACCACCAGGTCAACTAGGGAGTGAGTGAGAAAACTTGAGATAACAGCTGCACCGCCTTCAACCATCAGGCTGCTCACGCCCAAATCAGCAAGGCAGTCCAGCAAGGAAAACAGATCGACCTTACCCTGTTGATCTTCAGGCAAAATCAAAACTCGCACACCGGCATTTTCGAGGGCTATCCGGCGTCCGGGATCAGACCCGCTGACGGCTGCGATCCAGGCTGGTTTTGGATGTGCAGATACCACCCGTGCTCCTGGTGGGGTGCGCAGATGACTGTCCAGCACGACGGGCTGCGGATTTTCACCGGCTGCCAGGCGGACTGTCAGGCGTGGATTATCGACCAACACGGTGCCGATGCCGACCAGGATACAGTGGTGAATGGCTCGCAAGCGGTGCGTCATCTGGTGGGAAGCCGGCCCGCTAATCTGAGTGGGCCGGCCGCGCAGCGCGGCCAGGCTGCCGTCCAGGCTTTGAGCAAAACTCAAAGTGACCAGCGGGCGACCCGATGCCAGCCGGTGTGCCTCAGCTTGCGCCAGCCAGCCTTCAAACGCCTCCATTTCCGGGTTGTAAAACAGGTAATGAATTCAAACTGAGATTGAGCAGATGATTCATGCGTGTAACCTTGGTCAACAGGTAGCTGGCATTCTCAGCGTAGATGGTTGGCTCAACCGGCACCCGTTCCACGACCTCCACGCCCAGCTCGCGCAAACGATCGATCTTACTGGGATTATTGGTAAGCAGCCGCACCGAGTTCACCCCAAGATCGCCCAATATACGTGCGGCAACCGAGTAATCGCGCTCGTCCGCCTGGTGGCCAAGCTGGAGGTTGGCGTCTACAGTATCGTAACCCAGGTCCTGCAGGTTATAGGCGCGCAGCTTATCCAGCAGGCCTATCCCGCGACCTTCCTGCCGTAAGTAAATCAACACTCCCTGCCCTTCACTGGCAATCTCCAGTAAAGCAGCATGCAACTGTTCGCCGCAATCGCAGCGACGCGAACCCAGCACATCTCCTGTGAAGCACTCGGAATGCACTCGTACCAGCACGCGGTGCTCGCTATCGATTTTTCCCAGGGCAAGGGCAAGGTGTTCTTTATCATCCTGGTTGTTATGATAAAGGTGCAGCTGAAATTCCGCCTGATCGGTTGGAATGCGGGCAGAAACCATTCGCTCGACAATTAGCGCTTTCATAAGGTACCCCACCTGAAATTATACGTTTTTCCTCGAACTGGCAGATGCACTCCAGCCAATACCGAAGATTGCAGCTTAGTGCCTATCATGACTGGCGGTCCGTGAATAAGAAAATCACCAACAAGACTTCGATAGCCTTGGTGATATATCCGAGTGCACCACCAGGCCAGGATTTATCGCCTATCAGCACCCATGCCAGGATCGTGACCAGGGTAAAACCGATAAACACCCAACGCACCAGTGCATGGTACTTTCTGAAGACGGAAACAGGCAGAAAATAAGCCGCCAGCAGTACCAGGTACCCGATAGCATTCATGATAAACATCGGATCCGGGAATAAAAGGGCAAGGTGAATCCCGGCAGTAGCCAGGGTCAGCAAAATGATTACATAATGATTAACTCCCAACTTGTACGACCCGCTGTTCATCTCGAAATCCTCCTGTTTACTTTACCTGAACTCAAGTGACATCTCCGTATGGGCTCCGTGACCGGTCATCAATTCTAGTGCGAGAGAATAAGCTTCCCACCGCAAATCCTACCAATCCCAGCGTGACGTCTCTCGCCCGAATCAACAGGCTGGCGCTGATCCCGACCGCTGTTCCAAGTCCCATCCATTTTACTGCCAGAACCTGACTGGCTTCCAATGCGCCAAATCCTCCGGGAATCGGCGCCAGAAAAGACAGGCGAGCTGCTGTCAATCCAGAGACAGCATCTGTAATCGCGGGATTGGTGCCCAAGATTGACAACATCAACCAGTACTCGAGGATGAAAAAGGCCCAGATCAACCCTGAAAGTAAAAAGACCCCACCCATACCGATGGGTTTATGGCGCAGCAGGAATGAGATACGAACTTCAGCTGCAGTGACCAGGGGTTGAATACTCCCCCTGATGCTGCGTTTCTTCAATTGGGCGGGTAGCCGGGCAGCCAACCAGGTAAGTGGATGCCTTCCCAACCAAAGTAAAAACATGTACACCAGCGGAAGAAGCAATAACCCGACGACCATTGTAGTCATCCAGCCCCGGGAGAGATTGTTAACGGATATATCCCTGTTCAGGATAAACAAGGTTCCAACTGCCAGAAAAGTGAAATTTGACAATAATTCAAACAGCTTGTCCAATGTCACCGAAGCCAGCGCCTCACCGCGAGGGATGCCTGCGCGTTTTTCCAGATAATAGACCTGGAATGGCTCACCGCCGAACTGGGTTCCCGGCGAAAAGTAACTGACGCTGAAGCCGAACAGGCGGTAAGCTGCGAGCTGCATAAACGGCATCCGGTACCCCTGCAGGCGAATGATCCACCACCAACGGCTGCACAATACCATGAGGATGAACAGGTTAAAAGCAAGCCACAATCCGAGCTCGATTGGATTCAAGCCCTGTAATGTAGACCAAATTTCCTTGATTGGCAAGTAATCCAATGCCCATACAGCCGCCACCAATAACACCAGCCACAGAAGGTTGATGGGTCTGAGCAGATAGCGTGATAAAAGCTTCATCCCGGACGCTCCACCAACAAGGCGTTGCGCTCCCCCACATGGCGAAAAACCAGGGCATCTTCAGGTTTCCAAAGCGAGTATGGGCCAGTGCCCATGAACAATATCACCGCATAAGCCGGCACCAGGATCATATGGCTGAAAACCAGGCTCCCGTACATCTGGTAAAAACCAATTAACAGCATTCCCAGGATCGAAGCCACCCTACCCGTGGTACCTGTAACTATCAAACAGACCACCAGGATTTCCAGCAGCAAAAAAATCTGCATTTGCGCAGAAATTGATTGGAAATCACGCATGTAAGGCAAAAGCAGGCTGAAGCTTATCAAGAGGATTACCAGGCGAAAAAACGCTGGCATCCAATACATAATTTTATCGAGCCACACGAATGGAGATGGCTGCCCGGACCTGGCTACCCCACTTACGACCAGCCAATCACGCACAAAACCTGCCAGGAAAGGTAGTGCGAAGACTGCCGCAGCCACATGCGTGCCGGGGGGTAAAAACAAGGGCCACAAAACCACTGCCAGGAAACCCATCTGAAGTCCGGCAAACACTCTCCGGCTTATGGATTCCGGCAATTCGTGATTCGGCAATCCCAAGCGCGTCCTCAGCCACATCCCGCCTAAGAACAGGTGGCGTGCCAGTGCTACCCCGAGATACCAGACAGGCACCTGCCCATACTGCACTGCCAGAGCTGCTGCCACCAGAACACCCGTGCCATCCAGGCTCATATCCAGAATTTCGCCCAGCCGGGTGACACGGTTGGTGCGGCGCGCGGCATAGCCATCGAAAAAATCAGTCGCATCGGATAGAGTGTAAAGAATACCCGGCAGCCACACCACCCACCCCTCCGGTCGAGGGGAAAACAAGAAACCTGCCAGCCCTGCCACCAATATGCCTCGCAGTATCGTCAGTCCATTTCCCCAGCCGAAGGCAGGCAGCAAGCCAGTTTCACCAATGCGGTGATTGGCCTTTAAGTTTCGTCCCAGGACGATCAGCAGGTACGAAATCCCGATTGTCGACAGTAAAAACCAGCGGAAGGCTAAACTCTCTCCCCACACCAGGCGCAACAAGGTATATCCTGAAGCGACGAATAAAACGCAGAGCGCGCATACCGCAAACCATCGCCTCAATAATAAATCAAGAGAAGGATCCTCCCCGCCCGTCGATGAAGACATAGGCAGGATTTTACCACCATAGCGGTAGTAATTATATTATTTTCAGGTGTATGCTTAACAGGCTTTCATTTATCCAAAAATGGGGATTGTTTAGAGATCTCGCTGGCTAAACAGGCGCACAGCCAAGCCGACAGCTGTCATCAGATACAGCACAGAGTAAATGATCATCGCCAGGCTCGGATAGCTGCCCGCAGCAAACGGGCTGAATCCTAATGCGGCTACCAATGGGGACTGGAGCTCATGGGCAGCCCTTTTCCAAAGGGCTTCGCTCGGCATGACCAGGCTGGTGAGGATGCCAATATTCACAGTGGTCTGGCCCGCCGAGAATTCCCGGCAAAAGAACCGATCTGTTCGATCCAGCCACCGATGAATGCCACCCCATACAATCCAAATACCATTACCCCGTTCGCCAGGGTGGAAAGCCGTGTGCCACCCAGAAGTGATACGCTGAGCAAGACCAGGGAGTTCAGCCACATCAGCGCCAGGACACTCCATGGATTGGGTGCGCTGTAGCCAGATCGCAGATAGATGTAACCCATCACACCGCCGCCCATCATCAGCAAGTACAGAGTCAACATACCGGCAAATCCAAGCCACTTGCCAAACACGATTTCCCAGCGCCGGATGGGTTTGGAGACCAGGGTGTGGATCGTACCGGAGAGAATTTCCCCGGATAAAGTATCCACCGAGGTCAGGACGGTCATCATCACGGTCAGAAAATTGACCACATACATCCCAGCCATGAGCATAAAATTGCGCATCTCATTTAGTTGCAACAGGCCTATCGTACTGAGATCTTTTTCGATATCAATGGATATATAGTGAAAACCAAGCGCATACACGATCAAGAACATCGCCCCAAGGATCAGGGCAGCAAGTAGGATCCGGCGTCTGGCGGCTTCGCGAAATGTCAGGCTGGCAATCACCAATGCGCTCATCTCGATTACAGACCCCCATCCGTTCCGACAATCTCTATGAACAACTCCTCCAGCGAGACATGCTGCGGACGGAGGGCATACACATCTGCCCCCTGCTGCACAAGGTAACGATTTACTGCCGGCAGGTCAGCTTCGCCGGATAATGTGAGTGATAAGTGTTCACCATCCCGGCGCTGCGACACACTCCACTGCTTCAGACCTTCAAAAGCGGTTTC
The DNA here is from genome assembly GCA_963698765.1 of uncultured Chloroflexia bacterium. Taxonomy (GTDB): domain Bacteria; phylum Chloroflexota; class Anaerolineae; order Anaerolineales; family UBA4823; genus CAVOSB01. The sequence goes on along the minus strand of CAVOSB010000038.1, from coordinate 28,787 downwards.
TGTTAGGTTTCGAACACGCACATCCACGCTCAGCTCACCTTCCAACAATACTTGCAGCGAGCTGGTGCGGATTACCTCTCCTTGCTTGATGAACGCTACCCGGTCGCAGGTAATCTCGACCTCGCTGAGCAGGTGTGAATTCAAGAACACCGTGGTACCCTTCTGGCGCAGATCACGAATGATATCGCGCACCAATCTCCTGCCCACCGGGTCCAACCCGGAGGTGGGTTCATCCAGGATCACCAACTCAGGCTGGTTGAGCAGCGCCTGGGCCAGCCCGATGCGCTGCAGCATGCCCTTGGAAAATTCGCGCAGTTTTTTCTGGGAATGAGGAAGCAGTCCGACCAGCTCCAGCAGCTCACCGGTACGCAGATTTTTCTGTTCAGCGGACATCCGATAAAGATCGGCGTGCAGATGCAAAAATTCAACGGCGGTCAGCCAGTCGTGAAAGCGAAAGTGCTCAGGAAGGAAACCGATACGGGCGCGCGTGGCCGGATCGCCCAGCGGCTTGCCTAATAAAGTCCCACTCCCGCTGCTTAACCGCACCAGGTCGAGCAGCATTTTGACGGAAGTGGTCTTCCCGGCGCCGTTGGGACCAAGGAAGCCAAAGACCTCGCCGCGCTCCACGCTTAACGACAAATCGCGCACGGCGATTTTATCGCCGAAGGACTTGCTCAGGTGATGCGTCTCAATGGCTGGAGAAGATGAACTCACTTATGTGATTCCGAAAAACTCTTAATTAGCTCCCGGATTGAAAAGGGCATATTCGAAGCCGCGTTCTGGACGGCTTTTCCTTTCCGGAGCTCGATTCTCCCCGGTGACTTACAACGGAAGTCTACCACATGTCTTTTGGATGATCTTCCAGCACATTAATAAAAAGCTCGACCGCATCCGGGACCTGCCAGGTATGCGGTCGAGCTATATCAATGGCAACCGGTCAGAGCTTATTCCAACGAGCGGGCAATTTCTTGAGCAGTCTCAGCGTTTCCGGGCCCGCTCAATACGTACAACAACCCATCTTTGACCCACATCAGGGCATACCAGGCTGTACCTCGCTCACGGTACTCTACAAGTGTCCCGCTGACCCCATCCACCGGCACCTGCTGGTACTCGGCATATTTTGGGATGGGAATTACAAAGGTGGTGGTCCAATCTACATTGGCAGCGAAGCTGGCGGCTTCCTCGGGGCTCATTCCAAGGATCTGCAGGTAGGCTTCACCGATCTGTCCCAGGTTCAATCCCGGCGGGGCACTGATGGTGGGGCTGGTTGTTTGCAGCAAGGTCGTGCATTCTGAAAGTGGGGGTGCATCGCTTTCGTCAGGATCCATCCCCTCCATGGCTTTGATTTCTTCCTCCACCCGGCATTCTCCATACATCGCCAATACGGCAGGTTGAATGACGACCTCAATCGGAGCGCCATCCAGATTTTCGGGCAGCTCGATATCCTGGTGACCGATATCATCGAGAACAGCACGCGCCAGCTCGTAATTCACCTGGAAGGTCATCCGCCCTCCCTGCTCGACACTCAACCTTGGTTCACCTTCGATATTTTCAGGCAGGCGCACCGAGATACCGGCTGCAGCACTGGCATCTTCCTTGCTGGAAACTTCCCTGGTTTCGCCGAATTCCTCGACCTTGACCTCGTTGGCCATGAATTTCTCGAAACTCTCACCAGAGCCAAATGACTGTGGGAGGTTCTCGAGGTCAACAGGTATCACCTGGACGCTTTCCACCCTGAAAATGCCCAGGAAGCTGGTGGCGATGGCACGCACCGAAGGGAAGGTCAGGGCGATCGCTAAAACACCGATCACTCCTAGAGTCACCCAGGCGGTGCGAGGTATGCGGTTAAAGGACTTCTTGATCATGTAATTTTTCTCCTTTACTGCTGAATCAAGCCGCTGTTTTAAATCCAGCTGCGCCGATTTAGTACTGTGTGGGATAAACGATGTTTCTGAAAGCGAGTCACTGGCAAGCTTAATCCGGGCAGAAATTACCTGGCTTGTATTCCGACAGCGATCGCAGGTTTCCAGGTGATTCGCAATTTCTCGCTGCCTGGCTGGGTTGTGCTCTTCATCCAAGAACTGGCGGATTTCTCCTTCATCAGGGTGCATTCTGGTCACTCCTCTCCGCAAGATACCGGCGTTCGAATTCTTTTTCTGCCCGAGCTAACAAGGTTCCAATGGAGCCCGGTCTCACGCCCTCCGCTTCGGCCAATTCAGCATAGGTCATGCCTGAATGCCGCAGCACCAGCAACCTGGCCAGGCGTGGTTTCATCGATCGCAAAATATTCCGGACGTGTTGATTTTCTATGCGTCTCCCAACATCTTCCTCCGGGTTGGCTGGAAAATCCTGCAGGATGCTTTCTTTCAGCGCTTCGGTTTCATAGAACTGGCGCCGCCTGCTCGCTCGCAAAGCATTGAAACCGAGGTTAGTAGCGACCCGGTACAACCAACCAGCCAGGTTATCCCGATTGGCAGGAGCTTGCTGGTACAGGCGAACGAAAGCTTCCAACGCCAGGTCCTGCGCCTCGTGCGCATCACCGGTTATGCGGTACAGAATCCTGCACAGCCGCTCCCAATGTCCTTCGAAAAGCTGCTCAAATTCGGCAGCCTCGTCTCTGGCAGAGCCAGCCTGCCTGGAAGTCCTGGAGAAAGTCATGGTCATCCGTATATTCTGCACAGCGTCTCCAATGATTCAACACCGCTCGCCGTACAGATGTGACAGATATTTGGGAAATTGGTTATGATGCAGGAGATTGTATCAGTGAATTTACATGCAGTTGTACGTGGGCACTTAATATCGCAGACCTGAACAAATCATACCTCAGCTCGCGCTAACTCAAAACGATCGTGAGGCCTGACTGCTGATTCTCACAGAACTGAACCCACCAGACATTTTCGGCTCTTTTCAAGTACCTGGAATCTTTTGTTCTGGCACAATTTCGATTTCTTGGTACAATTCATAACCCCGAAAAACTTCCACATAGAATCCATTGAGTACCTTAATCAAAAGGAAAAAACCTTGCTTACCCCTCACAATCACCGCAGGCTAATCGCCAACTTTCTCCTGATCACACATTCACTTGTAGCCTGCACTTCATCCTTCTCACCAACCCAGGGTGAACCTGCTGCGCCGACCTCTCCCAGCATACCTGATTGGTTTTCTTACCAGATGACCGACGTGCGCACGGGACAGCCCTTCACCATGAGCGAATTTGCCGGAAAAGTGGTATTACTGGAGACCATGGCGCAGTGGTGCCCTACCTGCGAGCTCCAGGAGAATGAAGTAAAGAAATTACACGAACTGCTCGGTAATCCTGAAGACCTGGTGTCGATCAGCCTGGATGTTGATTTGCATGAAGATGAGGCTTCGCTCAAACAGTACGCCGAGAGATTGGGTTATGATTGGATTCTGGCAATTGCTCCTTTAGAAGTAGCCCGTGCCCTCGGCAATTTGTACAACGCCCAATATTTAAATCCCCCTGCCTCACCCATGCTGATCATCGATAAAAATGGCAATGTTTTTGGACTGCCTCTCGGATTAAAAAGCGCCGAATCGCTAAAAAACACAATTGAGCCTTACCTGACTGCTGATCCATAGGGTGAATAATCTCGCTCGAGGATCATTTGTGGGGATCAGGTTAATCAGGAATTGACAAATGAAATGAGGATTATCGGGCTGTTGTGGTAACAATGCGAGGCAGCGAGATGATTATTCGAAGAGCAACAATTTCGGATGCCGAAATTCTTTCAAGATTAAACCTCGATGTACAGCGCCTGCACGCCAGGGCGCTCCCCTACCTGTATAAAATCCCACACAGCGCTGACTTCGCCCTGGATTTCATGCATGAACAGCTGGCTGATCAACAAAATTATATCTATATCGCCCAGCAGGATGGTGAGGATATCGGATATGTGTTCGCACGACTTATTGAGCGCATCGAAAACGCCCTCATGTACGGCTGGAAATACCTTTACATAGACCAGATATCAGTCAAAGCCGCACACCGCGGTATTGGGTGTGGAAGACAATTATTGGACATGATCTTTCAACTGGCGAAACAGGAAGGCATCCGTACCATCGCCTTGGAAACCTGGAATTTCAACCAGGATGCCCAGGCTTTTTTCACCAGGCTCGGCTTTGAAGCATTCAATATGCGAATGTGGCGAGAGGAAAATCTGACATGACTTCAACCTGGAAGCTCAGCCCCTCTGACCTGACATTTTTATGGGATGAATGTCCCCGGTGTTTCTACCTGAAAGTCGTGCACGGGTTCAACAGGCCATCTGCCCCTTTCCCGAAGATTTTCAACCGCATCGATAAGCTGATGAAGGATTTCTTTACCGGTCGGTCAACCGGCGATTTGTCTCCAATGCTGCCTGCCGGATCTGTGAAATTCGCCGAAAAGTGGGTGCAATCTCAGCCGCTTGCTTTCCCCGGGCATGCCGGCAGCTGTTTCATACGAGGTAAATTCGACACGCTGGTCGAATTTGAGGATGGAACGTTCGGCGTCGTTGATTTCAAGACTTCAGAAGCCAAACCAGCGCATATCACCTTTTACAGCCGGCAGCTGCACGCATACGCATATGCCCTTGAACATCCCTCCCCTGGAGGTCTGGCACTGTCACCAATTTCACGGCTGGGCCTGCTGTGCGTCGAACCCATAAGCCTCATGCAGGTGGGGACTGACAGTCTTGCTTTCGAGGGTAAAGTCACCTGGCAGGAGTGTCCGAAAGATGAAAACTCCTTCCTCGAGTTTATCCTCCTGGTAGTAAACACACTGGAGATGGCAAAGCCGCCTGAAAAAGGGAAATATTGCTCTTATTGCGATTACCGTGAAGCGGCGCGGCTTAATTCACTCTGAACCGGAAGGCAGATTCTCTTGAGCTGCCGGTATACTTTAACGGCTACCAGAGTAGCTGAAATCCGACGATGCTATAATTAATAAAACAGACAAAATTCAGGGCTACAATTCCTAACGATCTTCCTGATACCGTGTGATTATCTGCTGTTCGAAAAGGATCAGGGAGGAACCCATGCAGACACTCATCCAAAACAGTCTAATTTTTGGAGCCGTTTTCAGCCTGGTCATGAGCGTGATCATCATTTTCAGCTTGTGGCGCAACCCAATGGTATGGGCTGAGCGCGCTCCTGAAGACATCCGGCAGGCTGTTGGTCCTATCGATAATCGTGCCCGCAAGCAGCGCCGGACCTTCGGCATCCTGACCCTACTTTTCATGATGGGCATACTCATACTCTCCGTTATGCGGCTGAATATGATCCAGGGTGGGCTGACATTCTGGTCGGTCTTTCTCAATATCTTCATCATCGTTATGGTCTGGAACCTGGTCGACCTGCTGATAATCGACTGGCTCCTGCTGGTCATAATCCAACCCAAATTCATTTTCATACCCGGCACTGAAGGATTTGCAGGCTATAAAGACTTCTCCTTCCACTTCCGAGGTTTCCTGAAAGGCATAATCTATTCGGTGGTAATCGGTCTGCTGTTCGCCGGGATCACAATGCTGGTCCTCTGGATTTTCGAATAAGCAACGAGGACAAAATCTACCATGCAAGAATCGCAAATCACAGCCTCTCAAGAATTTCAATCTCTACTTACCGATGAGTGGGAAAGCCGCCTGCGCTTCAACCCATTGTTCGCCACCGAGACCGGCGACCACCGGTATGATGACCTTCTACCCCAGGTGTCTGAAAATGACATGGAGACCTGGATATCGAAGCTATCAAGCCTGGTAACACGGCTTGATTATCTTGACCCTGCCTCCCTTACGCCGGATGAGCAGCTCAATTTCGAGGTGTTTGGACGCCTCCTTAAAAATGAACATAAGATGCTCAGCTTCCGAGCATACCGCATGCCCATTTCGAATACCGGTGGGTTTCACGTCTATTTCCCCGACCTGCATATCATGGCGCCTCTTTTCACATTGCAGGATTACGAGAATTACCTTTCGCGGCTTAACGCTTTTGCACGCTACAGTGATGACCACATCGACCTGATGCGATCTGGATTATTGGGCGGACAAATTCCACCCCGGTGCACTTTGGCGGGCATTCCCGATCAAATACGCCCCTTAATTGTGAGCGATCCTTCGACCAGTCCGCTGTTTATCCCGTTTACGAAGTTTCCGCAGGCGGTCCCAGAAAATATGCGGGGAAAACTGGCAGATGCTGCGAAGTCAGCCATAGAAAACTCGATCGTCCCCGGGTACACCCGGCTGCTGGATTTTATCGAAGGCGAATATCTTCCCAAGTCCAGGGAGAGTATTGCAGCCGCTGATTTACCGGACGGCGAGGCTTACTACCAGCACTGCATCCGGCATTTCACATCGCTGGACATGAACGCTGATGAAATTCACCGCCTTGGCCTGGAAGAAGTGAGCCGCATTCGAGGCGAAATGGAAGCAACCATCCAGGATACTGGTTTCCAGGGCAGCTTCGCAACTTTCATCGAATTCCTGCGCAGCGACCCGCGTTTTTACGTCCAAACCGCACAGGAACTGCTTAAAGAAACCGCACTTGTGCTTAAGATCATGGAAGGTGAACTCCCAGGCCTGTTTAAAACTTTGCCTCGACTACCCTATGGCATCCGGGCAATCCCTGATTTCGCCGCTCAAGCTAGCACTTCAGCTTACTACCAGGCTGGAATGGGCGACGGTAGCCGCGCAGGCTTTTATTATGTCAACACCTACGACCTGAAAAGCCGACCCCTTTACGAAATCGAAGCCCTTTCACTGCATGAAGCTGTGCCGGGCCACCACCTGCAAATCGCCCTGCAACAGGAGCTGGAACTCCCCAATTTCCGCCGCTTCGGGGGTTTCGAATCTTTCGTAGAGGGCTGGGCGCTGTATGCCGAAAAGCTGGGATTAGAGGTTGGTTTTTATCAAGATCCATACAGCAACTTTGGCAGGTTAAGCTATGAGATGTGGCGCGCCTGCCGGCTGGTAGTCGATACCGGTATGCACGCCCTGGGTTGGAGGCGTCAGCAGGCTATCGACTTCCTGGCTGAAAACACATCATCAACCCTGCTCAATATCACGAACGAAGTCGACCGTTATATTGCCTGGCCGGGACAGGCACTGGCTTATAAAATCGGAGAAATAAAAATCGTCCAGCTGCGCCGGAAGGCTGAGCAAACGTTGGGCGAGCGCTTCAGCCTGCGCGATTTTCATGATGTAGTGCTAAGAGGCGGAGCACTCCCACTGGATCTCCTGGAACAACAGGTAAATGCTTACTTGCAAGAAAATGGCGGATAATTTATTGCCGCAGGAAGGGAATCAGATGATCCGAATTTATAAAATTTCGAGGCTGCTGAAATTCAGTTTTCCAGTCATTGTTTTAATGATTGGTCTGGGATGCGCCTTTATCCAGGAGCAATTCGGTATGATTTCGAGCCAGGAAACGAAAGCCAACACAACTGTCCCCATGGTACTCACAAACACGGCAATTTTTCCTGTCCAGACCACTCAACCGCTAACCAACACTCTCACTTCACAACTTGCTTCGACCGAGATTCACAACCTGTCGGATTTGAATTCGATAATTTCCAGTTTGGATTGGACTCCTTCGGGAGGTTATACCAGCCTGCAGGTCCCGATTTCCGGGGACCTCCAGGTAGCAGAGGCTTTTTCCCTCGCTGCAGGAGACCTCCAGGCGCCTCCCACCTGCAAGGAGCGTACCGACTGTCGTCAATCCGTGGCGATTGAGCTTACCAAACAATTGCAGGGCTTCGCATGCAAGCAAACCGAGCAGGTGCTGTGGAGAGAATTTTGCGCTGAAGTCAGCATTCCAACCGGGGCACGATTTCGAGTGCGGGGAATCCTGTATGACACGCATCCGGGACAGTGGAACTACATCCCCATCCTGCAAATCCTGCCAGCCTCGGATGTACCATGCCTGGAAGGTGAATTCCGCTGTGCGGTTGATAATACCTGTGTTTCTGGTTTCGACGATTACTGCCGCACATGCCTGGGCCTGGAAAAAGAGCGCTGCGCCTGCCAGTCTCCAGAGGGCAACCTGCCCAATGGCAGCGACTGCCAGTACTGGCAGTCTGGTGATGTCCTGATGGCTGGAAAATGCCAGGCAGGGGTGTGTAAATAAGCTGGAAGCAATAAACGTAAAAGGGCTGCCTGAATAAAGCAGCCCTTCAGTTAACAGGTTATGCAGCCCTACCTGTTCCGCACAACTGCCAGAACCAGGTTTTGCCCTTCAAGCTTCACGGTTTCCTGGTACGAGCCCTGCGGACCTTCTCCCGACACTAATTCCGTGGTTAGCGTCTCCGACTTGATATATTCGCTCCATTCCTTGAACACAACTTCAAATTCGCCCTCCGCCTGATAATAAGTGGTGATCCGGTCAGCGATATCGAAACCAGCTTCTTTGCGCATGGACTGAATCCTGCGCACCACCTCGCGTGCCAGGCCCTCCAGGCGCAGCTCGGGGGTGATTGTGGCATCGACTGCTACGGTGGCTTGTTTATCGAATGCTACAGCCAGGCCTTCTGCAGGATGAGTCTGCACCAAGACTTCATCAGGAGCCAGCTCAACAACCTGGCCATCGACCAACAGGCTGACCGGTGATCCAGCCTGGACACTGGCAGCCACTTCAGCCGGGTCAACAGCAGCCAAAATCGAGCGAATTTTCGGGAATTGCGATCCAAAGCGAGGACCGAGTTTCTGGTTGTCCGGCAGAATCCGGTAAGTTACCAGCTGGCTGGCCTGCTCAACGAATTCAAGAGACTTGATATTCAGCTCATCGTTAACGATCGCGATCAGCTCATCGCGCAGGGTTCGCTTAGATCCTGTGTAAGCCAAGGCCCTGGAGAGCGGTTGGCGCACCTTGATTCCAACCGCGTTGCGAGCCGAGAGACCCAGGCTGGCAACCTGGCGAGCTAAGGCCATTTCTTCCAACAGGCTCTCATCGATCACCTGCGAGTCGAAAACCGGCCAGGCGGTGTGATGTACACTCTTGTAAGCCTGCGGCTGAACGGAACAAACCAGGTTCTGGTAAATCGTCTCGGCTACAAACGGTACAAAGGGTGCCAGCAGCCGGACGAATTTGACCATCAGGTGGTACAGAGTGGCGTAGGCGGTGTTTTTATCCTGGTCGTGCTCGCTTTTCCAGAAGCGCCGGCGTGAGCGCCGCACATACCAGTTGCTCAGGTCGTCCAGGAACCCTTCAATTGCCAGCGTGGCGTTAAGCGGATCTGAATTTTCGAGGGCTTCGGTAACGCGCGGGATGATCTGGTTCAACCGAGACAGAATCCAGCGATCGAGCAGGTTTTCACTCTGCGGGGTTGGGCCTTCCGGATGGCCCGGGTCGAAAGCATTGCTTTGAGCCTCACCCACTCGTGGCGATTGCTTTGAGCCGGAAGTGAAAACGGGTTCCCAGCCATCCAAATTGGCATAGGTGGCCAGGAAGCTGTAGACATTCCATAACGGGATCAAGAACTGCCGGCGGGTTTCGTCGCCGCGCTTGTAGCCAAACAGCAGATCGTTCTCCGGTTTATGTGCACAGTATAACCAGCGCATCACGTCCACCCCCATTTTGTCAGCCGCTTCATTGAACTCGATCATGTTTCCCCAGCTCTTATGCATCGCCCGGCCGTCTTCCGCCAGCAGCGTGGCATAGCCGAAGTTCTCCAGGAAGGGCGGGCTGCGGTCGATCACGGTCGCCATGGCCAGAAGGCTGTAGAACCAGTTGCGGAATTGCCCCGGGAATGATTCACTGATCCAATGGGCCGGGTACCAGGAACGCCAGTAATCCGGGTCAGAGCGATAGCGCAGGGTGCTGAATGGGACGATTCCGGCATCCAGCCAGGGATTACCGACATCCAGAATGCGGCTCATCTGCCCATCGCATTCTGGACAGCGCAGTTTAACTGCATCGATGAATGGCCTGTGTGGGGTGTGGTTCTCAAACACTTCCCAACCAGACACTGCCCGGACTTTGAGCTCGAGTTCATCTCCAATGACTTCGTAATGGCTGCAAAATTCACAAACCCAGATCGGTAGCGCGAGTCCCCAATAGCGCTTTTTACTGATCAGCCAATCGTGCATGTTATGCAGCCAGTCCATTTCACGCGAATAGCCAAATTCGGGTATCCAGCGTATCTGGTCGACCACATCCATGATCTGGTAGCGCAGAGAGCGTTCTTTCTCTGCTTCAGTCACTTCTGCGCGCGGCTTATCATATACTTCACCCATACTGATGAACCACTCATCGACCAGGCGGAATACCAGTTCAGTCCGGCAGCGCCAGCAGGTTGGGTAGCGATGGGTATATGGTTCAACGTGATACAGAAGGCCTTTCTTCTGCAGGTTTTCAAAAATCGGGGTCGCCACCTCGGAGACGTGCTGTCCAGACAGCCAACCAAACCCTTCCACAAAGTAGCCTTCATCGTCGAGCGGGGCGACCAGTGGGAAACCCTTCTGCCGTCCAAGCTGGAAGTCTTCAGACCCGCATCCGGGAGCAATATGCACAATACCAGTGCCTTCAGCCTCACCCACACCTTCCCAAAGAACCACCTGGTGAGCCTGTGCGGCGCTCAGATCAATATCTTTTATTAGCTCCTTCAGATGCGTGAAGCCGCCAGGCTGCTGTCCAGCAGGAAGATCATCGAATGGCCCGTCATAGGTCCAACCTTCCATCTCCGAGCCTTTTAGCTCAGCCACAATGGAATACTCGCCGCGCAGCATGTGAAGCGTGCCTTTCGAAAGATACAGCAGCTGGTCGCCCTGTTTCACCTTGACATAATCCAGCGTCGCTCCAACGGCTGCGGCCACGTTGCTGGTGAGAGTCCAGGGTGTGGTCGTCCACGCCAGGAGCGATTCATTCGGCCGCCCACGCAGTGGAAAGCGCAGTGTGATACTGCGGTGGGTCAGCTCCTCGTAACCGTCTGTGATGATTTCGTGCTGGCTGATGCCGGTGGCGCAGCGCGGGCACCAGGGCATCACGTCGGCACCGCGATACAGCCAGCCCTTCTGCCAGCATTTCTTCAAGAAACTCCAGATCATGTAATTGTTCTCGTCTGAGAATGTGAAGTAACTGCCTCCCAACTCCTGCAGTCCCAAACGACCAACGATTTGCTCCACCGAGCCGGTGAATGGACCTTCGGGTCCTTGGACTGTGACGACCCGAGCCGGCTCCTTCTCAATCAAATCTGCCAGCCAGCGCAGTTGATCGGTGTCATTCCAATCCATCCAATAACCCAGGCGGATGGATTGTTCAGTTTGAACAGCGGCGTAACGCAGGACGCGAGCTTTGCACTTGCGAACGAAGCGCTCCAGGCCGTAGGTCTCGATATCCTTCTTGTTCTTAAAACCCATTTCACGCTCGACCTCCACCTCTACCCATAATCCCTGGCAGTCGAACCCGTTCTGGTAGCGCAGCTTGCGGCCGCGCATTGTCCAAAAGCGGTTGAAAAGGTCTTTGTAAGTGCGACCCCAACCATGGTGTGCTCCCATGGGATTGTTGGCGGTGATCGGCCCGTCGATGAACGACCAGTGCGGATCAGCGGCGTGAATCTTCTTCAATTCTCCAAGAGCGTTATTTTCCTTCCAGAAACTCAGGAGCTCCTGTTCCTGGGCAGGAAAATCGACTTTGTTAGGTACTTCTTTGAAAGGCATCCATCCTCCAGTTATTTGATTCCCAAATAAAAAACTCTCATCCCGAAAAAGGGACGAGAGCTGAACTCCCGCGGTACCACCCCGGTTCTCACACTGCTGTGAGCGCCTCTTGCTGATACTGCCCGATGCAGGCAATACCATCGTCGCGGATAACGGGTGACGAACCCGGCGCACTTACTTTCTCAGGCGATCTGAGAGTTCAGCTTGCAGCTCCGGAAGGATTTTCCGCCGGCATTCCTGCCCTGGTTCTCACTTTTCCCAGGTTCACTGTCAGACCGGTACCGGCGTACTCGTTTCCATCTTTGCTTTTATTCAATCGATTGGCGTGGATTATCCCATAAAGAAAAGGAATGGTCAACGCCTAGCGTCTAATAATAACCGATGTCAATTTCTGAAGAAAATCTGATGGACTACTTTAAGGTCTCACTGCAGGAGACCTTTGACAACCAGCAAAATCGAGAACGAAAATCCAACCAAGATCACAGAAAGCGCTAGCGCGATTTGGAGGTCGATCTCGAAACCGATATAAATTGCCAGGGGCATCGTCTGTGTGCGGCCTGGAAAATTGCCGGCGAAGATGATGGTGAAACGAAGGAGAGGTGATGTTCAAATAATAAAAAGCTCAGAAGCGTATACCAGTTACAGCCAGATCGGAATCCAGTTGTCCTGGCGACTGGTAATGAATGCACCGGAAACCCAACTCCAGCGCAACTTCGATATTCTGCTTCGAATCATCGATGTATACACACTGCCAGGGTTCCCGCTGGATCCTCTCAAGCAAGATAGCAAATATTCGCGTGTCGGGTTTGGCGACTTTTTCTTCCCCCGAAATGATGATGTCGTCAAACAGCTCGAAGAAAGAATACTTCGGGCGAACCAGCCGGTATTTTTCCTCCGGCCAATTGCTCAATCCATAAAGCAGGTAGCCGGATGACTTTAATTTCTCCAGGATCGCGACTGTCCCCCAGATCGGGCCGGTGATGGATTCCTCATAGCGCAAATCGTAGAGGCGGATCAGCTCACAATGCTGGGGGAAATCCTTGCATAAATCCTCCACGGCCTCTGAAAACGTTCGCCCTGCATCCTGTTTTTGATTCCACTCATAAAATCGGATTTCCTCCAGGAAGCGCTCCATTGCATCTTCATCCCCGGAGAAGATTTTGCGGTAAAGGTGTCTCGGATTCCAATCGACCAGAACACCACCGAAATCAAAAACGAAAGCCAGTTCCTGGTTCAAATCTGCCACTCCTATCCAGAATTAAAAACTGCGGGCCCAGACCCGCAGTTAATTATATCCAGCCACTCTTATTCTTCCAATGTGCTGATATCGCCGACCGGCAAACCTAAAGCCTGGGCGCGCAGCAACCGGCGCATGATTTTTCCACTGCGTGTTTTTGGCAGGCTGTCCACGAAAGTGATCGATTCAGGTTTGGCAATTGGGCCCATCTCATGTGCAACATGATTGAGCAGCTCTTCCACCAGGTGTTCGCTCTTTTCAACCCCGGTCCGGAGGATAACGTATGTATGGATGGCGTTTCCCTTGAGCTCATGCGGCAATCCGATTGCGGCTGCCTCCGCCACGGAGGGGTGGCTGACCAAGGAGGACTCAACTTCAGCTGTGCCCAACCGGTAACCGCTCACCTTGATTACATCATCCATCCTGCCGATGATCCAGATATAGCCGTCTTTATCCTTGCGAGCCGAATCACCTGTCTGGTACATATGGCCGAATTTACCCCAATACTGCTGCTGGTATCGATCCGGGTCGCGATACACCGTGCGCAGCATGCCCGGCCAGGGTGTCTTGATTACCAGGTAGCCTTCCTCGCCAACTGGCACGGGTTGACCGTGTTCGTCCACCACATCGACGTCAATTCCGAAAAATGGACGGGTTGCCGAACCCGGTTTCAGCGGTGTGATAGGTAATGGTGTGATCATGAAGCCACCTGTCTCCGTTTGCCACCAGGTATCCATGATGGGGCACCTCCGTTTTCCGATCACAGTGTGATACCACTTCCAGGCTTCAGGATTGATGGGTTCACCCACACTGCCTAACAGGCGCAGGCTGCTAAGATCGTGACGGTTTGCCCATGCGTCTCCATAACGCATCAAGCCGCGGATGGCTGTCGGAGCAGTGTACAGAATAGAGATTCCATAGTGCTCAATCATCCGCCACCAGCGGTTGGGATATGGGTGGTTGGGAGCGCCTTCATAGATGAACGATGTCGCTCCCAGTAAGAGAGGAGCGTAGACGATATAGCTATGCCCGGTAATCCAGCCGGGGTCAGCGGCACACCACCAGCGGTCATCATCACGGATATCGAAGACGTACTTCAGGGTGGTATATGTGTACACCATGTAGCCGCCATGGGTATGCAATACTCCTTTTGGACGACCGGTGGTCCCGGAAGTATACAGGATGAAGAGCGGGTCTTCCGCATCCATCGGCTCGGTGTAGCAGGCCGGGGAGTTGATCGGTAAGCTCATCAAGTCGTGGTACCAATAGTCACGCCCGGGTTCCATGTATATCTCCTGACCAGTGCGCTTGACGACGATCGTGGATTCGATGGTCGCCTGCCGTGCAATCGCTTCATCGGCGATGCTCTTCAGCGCTACCGTTTTGCCGCGCAGCCAACCGCCATCGGCAGTTATCAGCACTTTGCTTTGAGCATCCTGGATGCGCTCTGCTAATGATTCGACACTGAAACCTCCGTACACGACGCTGTGTGGAGCGCCAATCTTGGCACATGCCAGCATCGCGATCACCTGCTCGGGGATGCGCGGCAGGTATATGGTGACGATTTCACCTTTTTTGACTCCCATACTGCGCAAAACATTCGCGAATTTGCACACCTCCCGGTTCAAGGCAAAATAAGAATAGGTACGCACATCTCCGGGTTCGCCCTCCCAGATCAAAGCCAGTTTATTCTTGCGAAATGTCTTCTGGTGGCGATCCAGGGCATTATGCACGATATTAGTCTTTCCACCGACAAACCATTTATAAAACGGCGGGTTGCTGCTATCCAGCACCTGATCCCATTTTTCGTACCACTCCAGCTCGGCGGCGCGCTCAGCCCAAAAGCCTTGCGGATCTTCTAAGGAGCGCCGGTAGAGTGTCTCATATTCCTGGATGTTTGCGGAAGCCTTGATCTCTGCGGGAGGATTGTAAAAATCGCCGTTGTCAGGTGTAGGGTTCATGACTGGGAAATCCTTCTTCTCTTCGGATGTATAAGAAATGGTGATTGCTGGTACATTTTATCCTATAATTTTTGCGTGTGTTAAAATATTCACTCTGCACGTACGGACAAAATTGTCTTTGAGACAACCTCCTGACCATGCATGCCTGGGAGGGAGGATCCATAAATTGAATAAAAATACCATGACTTCGGTTGTATCTGGGTAGTGAACAGAATTCAGCCCAAAGCGTTGAGCTTCGGAGAATGCATAATTATCAGAAGTCTTTTCCGACCCTTGCCTGTCAATGAAACCCATGTGGAACCGACCACATAAAGCACAGATTGCGTCGCTAAAAGCGCCCGCGACGATCCTAAGGAGGCTGTATGAAGGAAATTCTTGGAATCGATATAGGTGGATCGGGCATAAAGGGGGCACCGGTTAATGTCGACAGCGGGGAACTGGTTCAATCCCGTTATCGCATACCAACGCCACAGCCAGCCAAACCCGAGCCGATGGCAGAGATAGTCGGTGAAATTGCCAGGCACTTCGAATGGAACGGTCCCATCGGCTGTGGTTTTCCGGCTTCACTGCGTGAAGGTGTTTCACTGGGCGCTGCCAATATCCATAAGAAATGGATTGGCACGAATGCCAGCCAGCTGTTCAGCGCAGCAACCGGCTGCCCGGTGCGAGTAGTCAACGATGCAGATGCGGCTGGCGTAGCAGAAATGAGGTTTGGGGCAGGCCGTGGGCGGAAGGGTACAGTCATCCTGATCACCATCGGCACCGGGCTGGGGACAGCCCTGTTCACGGACGGCATCCTGTTCCCGAATACGGACCTGGGCCACATTGAAATTAACGGCGAAGATGGGGAAAAGAAAGCGGCTGGCGTTGCTCGAGAACGAGAGAAGATGACCTGGAAGAAATGGGGGGGATACTTCAACCAGTATCTATTAAGCATGGAGAGGCTCTTCTGGCCCGACCTGTTTATCCTGGGCGGAGGCGACTCCAAGTGGTTTCAAAAATTTCAGCCTTACCTGACTGTTCAAGCTGAGGTCATCCCTGCCCAGCTGCTCAACGTGGCGGGGATTATCGGAGCGGCACTTTCAGCAGAGCACCTATAAGTGAAAACTCCGGTATTCCAGGTTTGGATTCAATCAAACTGCTGATTAAACACAAAAACCGCGAGGGGCAGGTTCGCCATCCATACCCTGTGCGGTTTTTATGTGCGAGGAGAATGTACCTATATTCTACATACCAGGCTGAATGAGGCATGAAGGGTAGTTGAAGGTTCCATGAGAGTGTTTTTGGTCAGGGCATCGCTTCTTTTAGCTGGTCCGATGATATCGGACCCTTGCGGAGTATGATCAACTCATTTCTAGAGCAGTCAACCACGGTGGATGGTTCCCCGCCGGGCGTGTCCCCTCCATCCAATATGAGGGGGATGCGACCGCCGAGCTGGTCGTAAACCTGTTGCGCAGTGCGGGAGTCCGGCATTCCGGAAAGGTTCGCAGAAGCTAACTGCCAGAGGACCGGAGAGCCTTAGAAGCTGTAAAGCAATCGGATGGTCAGGCATGCGAACGCCGATAGACTGTGTGGAGGAGAGATTAACTGGCAGACCGGGATTGGCGGGGATAACCAGGGTGAGGGGGCCCGGCCAGAAAATTCTTGACAAATTCCTTGCCAGCTCATTCATTTCCCCCGCCACCTGAGCCACTGCCATAGGATCCCCCACCAGTACGGCGATCGCCTTCGAAGTATCCCGCCCTTTTACTACATATAACTGGTCGATTGCCTGTTGATTAGTTGCCATCGCCCCCAGGCCGTACACGGTGTCAGTGGGAAAGGCAACCAGCCCACCTTCAAATAGTATTCGTACAGCGAGTTTAAGTGAACCTGGAGATGCACCACGGAGGATGCGCGTTTCCATGGCCTATTTACTGGTTTAGATTCCAGATAATCCGCAGCCCGTCCAGAGTCAGCCAGGGGGCGATGATCTGGATCACGTCGGTTTCTTTTGCCACCAGCTCTGCCAGACCGCCCGTGCCGATCACCTTGGTCTGTGGGCCGAGCTCCTTACGAAAGCGAGCCACCATCCCTTCCACCAGGGCTGCGTATCCAAACAGCAATCCTGACTGCATCGAATGAACCGTATTGCGCCCTATGGCAGCTGGAGGGCGCTGCAGCTCGACGCGCGGCAGCTTGGCAGTCCGCTGGAACAGCGCCTCGGCGGCTATCCCGATCCCTGGGGCGATCGCCCCACCCAGGTAATCCCCATTGGCTGAGATCGCGTCAAAGGTAGTTGCGGTGCCGAAATCCACCACGCAGGCCGGAGTCCCGTAGAGTTTTTGTACTGCTGCGGCATCCGCCACCCGGTCGGCTCCTACCGCGCGGGGTCCTCATAACGAATGCGGACTCCGGTCTTAATCCCGGCATCCACAACCAGCGGGTCATAACCCAGGTAAACCCGGCAAGCCTCGGTGAACTTACCAGTCAGGGGGGGCACGACGGATGCCAGGCACACACCGGTCAAATCTTGAGGACTGAGACTGGCGTGACTGAGCAGACCCAGTATTTGCAAGCCGTACTCATCTGGCATGCGTTCATGTTCTGTAGCCAGCCTCCAGCGTGGCCCGAGTTCCTCACCCCGGAACAGGCCAAGTGTGACGTTGGTATTGCCTATATCAATGGTCAGCAGCATCGTTTATTCTCCGACCAGCATGTTATCAATCAAACGGGTTTTTCCAAAGTATACAGCCATCGATAGAAGCGCCTGGCCGGAGACCTCACCCTCCAGCTCCTGCAAAGTATCCGGATTGGCACAGGAGATATACTGGGGATTCGCCAAAGGCTCTTGACTCACAATTTCCTTCACTAATTCTCGCAGCCTGTATGCATCTGGCACCTCATTGGCACAAGCGGATTTCGCAGCGGATAAGGACCTGAAAAGTACAGTAGCCGCCTGGCGTTCGTCAGGGCTCAAATAGACATTGCGGCTGGACATCGCCAGGCCGTCCGGTTCACGGACGATCGGGCAGACAATCACTTCCAGGTCAAAATTGAGATCTTTTACCATGCGCCGGATCACAGCCACCTGTTGAGCATCTTTCTGGCCAAAATAAGCTCGCTCAGGCTTCGCGACATTGAATAGCTTGGCAACTACTGTGGCGACGCCAGTGAAATGCCCCGGTCGGTGCTGCCCTTCCAGGGGTCGGGTGACTGTCTCTACGGTCACCCAGGTCTGGTAGTTAGCAGGGTAAATAATCTCCAGCGCAGGAGCCCACACCAGGTCGACGCCTTCGGATTCCAACAGGTGCAAATCCCTGGGAAGATCGCGCGGGTAGGCAGCCAGGTCCTCATTCGGACCAAACTGGGTTGGGTTAACAAAAATGCTCACCACAACGCTCGAGTTTTCCTCACGCGCCCTGCGAACTAAAGAAAGGTGCCCTTCGTGCAGGAAACCCATGGTCGGTATAAGTCCGACTGGTGACGGCAGCCTGGAACGCGCCAGGCGCAGAGATTCCAGCTTTTCAAGGACTTCCATCAGGTATTATCCTGAGAGGGCTTTAACCAGCTGCCAGAAAGTGCGGTTGATCGGTGTAGGGATGTTGTAATGTTCACCTGCCTGGACAATCACGCCGCAGATGGCATCAATTTCGGTGACCGCACCCCGCTGGACATCCTGCAGCATTGACGAGGTATTGTCCGCCGTGCGTCGTGCTGTAGACTCTGCAGCGACAACGGGATCGGGGAAAGGCAGCCTGATACCCTGCGCAATGGCTACTGCAGCGGCTTCCCGGGCTGCCGCATTCATCAACGAATGCGCCGTAGTGCGTCTTAACAATTCGCCATTAGGCACTCGCAATAAGGCTGTCAGCGGATTGATCGCTGCGTTGATGACCAGCTTGCCCCATAACAGGGCTGTTGTGTCAGGCGCGTCTTCGATCACAAAACCCGCCTCACGCAGCCAGCCCGCCATAGGAGTCAGGGCAGGATGGGCGCCGAGAGAAATCAGGCCTTCTCCCGACTGGCGAACCCAGCCTGGCTGCAGCAGTGTTGCGCCGGTGGTAGTTACGCCAAGCGCCACACGCCGGGCACCCAGGACTTTGACCAGCGACTCGTAATTTCCGGCGCCGTTTTGGAGCGTAAGTGCCAGCCCATCCGCCGCCAGGCAGTCAGCAAGCTGGTTGGCTGCGCGCGCTGTCATGTAAGACTTGACCAGGACAAGGGCAAATCGCACCCCGCTGGTCTCCTGTGCGCGGGTGATTACCTGAACTGGATAGGATTTCTCGCTGCCATCGGAGCCTGTCAGGCGCACACCAGATTCCCGCAAAGCCTGCAGACCTTCTTTCCAGTTCCCTAAAACCACCACATTTGCTCCAACCGCAGCCAAACGGGCAGCAAACAGGCAGGCCATCGCGCCTGTTCCAACAATCAGAAACGTTTTCTCATTGACTTCTATTGCCATGCCAGGAAATTATTCCACTCCTCTTCTGTAATATCATAGCTGTGCTCATCCGCCGGGAAAATCCCGGACTCGACTTCTGCCTTGTACTCGGAGAATGCCCTTTTCATTTCAACATGGAGATGTGCGTAGCGTTTCGCAAAGCGTGGGGTAAAGCGGTCGAATAAACCCAACAAATCGTGGGTGACCAGCACCTGCCCGTCACAGGGCTGGCCCGCACCGATGCCGATGGTGGGGATTTCCAGCCTCTCAGAAATATACCCTGCCAGCCGTGCAGGCACCGATTCGAGCACCAGGCTGAAACAGCCGGCCTCCTGCAACAGCAGTGAATCTTCCAGGATGCGCCGGGCAGCCTGGGCGTCTCGCCCCTGCGGACGGAAACCTCCGAACTGGTTGACGCTCTGCGGGGTCAAACCCAGATGACCCATCACCGGGATGCCGGTGCCAACGATGGCGCGCACGACTTCCAGGCGCTCCTGACCACCTTCCAGTTTGACAGCATCCATGCCCGCTTCCTGCAGGAAACGACCGGCGTTGCGCACGGCCTCGGATGTAGAAACCTGGTAGGACAGGAAGGGCATATCTCCGATCAAGAGGGCAAATCGAGCACCGCGCGCCACCGCCTTGCAGTGATGCAGCATATCCTCCATGGTGACCGGGAGCGTGTTGGCATATCCCAGAACCACCATGCCGAGCGAGTCACCCACCAGGATCGAGTCGATACCGGACTGGTCGATCGCCAGGGCAGTCGGGTAATCATAAGCGGTCAGCATGGTGATCACCTCGCCGCGCTGCTTTTTGAGGCGCAGCGTATGGGTAGTCACCTTCTTGCGCTCTTGCGCTTGGGTTGCGACGGGAAATTCTTGAACAGACATGGTACCCTCCTGACCAGGTAGAGGCCAATTAAGATGCGGTGCGAAAAACGTACAGTCCCGGTCGTTGCGATCCGGGCGGATGATCCATTATACCGGATAATCCATGCGCTCCAGGTAGGCGCTGAAAGCGACTGCCATCCTATCCTGCTGCTCCGAGGTCATCTTCGTGCGGAAACGGCCGATCTTCCCGTGGCTGAAATGCAAGCCTTTTCCTTCGGTTGGGCGTTCCTCGGGACGGAATTTAGCCATGACCTGGATCGAGGGGGGAGCCTGCGGATCGATGTCCAGGAATTGTGCCAGCCGGCCGGCTTCCTGGTCGTAATCCTGCAGCAGGTCCTCGTACCGGGTGTGCAGGACATTGGGATCATCCAGCCAGAGGTTTGAGATCTGAACGTATTGCGACATGAAATCCAGGGCAGCTTCGAAGTCCACCAGGTTTGAGAAGGCATTGGTGCGGCCATTTTCCCTGGCACGCGCGCCATTTTCGTAAGCCGAGAGCATGGCATCGCGCGGATCGCGGTAGATGTATGCAGCGCGCATCCACTTCCGGCGGATGAAAGCTTTTGCCATGGCAGTCGGTGCGGCATGCGCCTTGACGACGAAAGTACTGCCCATCAGGGAGGGTATGAGCACAGCCAGCAGGCGAGGCGCAGTCAGCGCACCGATATTGCAGTTCACTGCGGTCAGAACGCGCTGGAGGTGATAGCTCTGGCGGATGCGGTGGGCATCCTGCGCGCCGTGAGCCAGCATCAGCTCATTGGTAAGGTTATAATACCAGCCTGACCCGGCACGAGGCATGCCGACCGATAGGATGATCACAGGCTGATTATAACGGCCTTCTGGTGGGTCTGGTCAAGGTGAGCTGGATAAACAAATTCCAACCAGGTTGTCGGGGAGAAGTCCATCCACTCCAAGATGGAACTATTCATGCAACCAATACGTTATATTAATCGAACCTGAAAACAGTCCGATTGTAGAGGAATTTTCGGAATCGAGAGACAGTGAGCTCTTGCAGAACATAAACTTCGAGGTATATGCATGAATACCAATGGACAACTAAAAACCGTGGGAATTGTCGTACTGGCGATCATCCTGATCGTGATTGCCTGCGTGGTGGCCGCGCTGGTCATGAGCGCATTCCTGCCAAACCTGCCACCGCGCCAGGAGGACGATCCCAACAGCCTGTATACATCGGCGGCTGAGACCATCATGGCAGACGTGACGCTTGCTCCAACCAGGACGGCGGAAGCGCAGCTCACCCAGACGGCACAGGGTACACCGCTGCCCACCCAGACGGCGCCGCTTTTCCCGACCGCGACCTTCGCGCTGGCCAGCGCAACACCCTTTCCGACTTACAATCTGCCGACGAGCCCTCCCTATCCGACGGCTACCTGGTATTACCCGACGGCTACCTGGTATTACCCCACATCCACACAGCGCCCTCCACCACCACCTCCCCCACCCCCTCCCACAGCAGTGCCGTGCGACTGGGCGCAGTTCGTCAAGGATGTCACCGTTCCAGATGGGACATTGTTCATGCCGAACTCCAACTTCACCAAAGTATGGCGGCTGAAGAATATCGGAAGCTGCACATGGACGGCCAGCTACGCCCTGGTGTTCAGCTCCGGCGACAAGATGGGAGGCAACAATGTGAACCCGTTGCCAGGAGTGGTGAGGCCGGGTGAGACGGTCGACGTGGGAGTGAACCTGATCGCTCCGGGCCAGCCGGGTAAGTTCCGCGGCTACTGGATGCTGAGCAACCACTATGGACAGGTATTCGGTATCGGTGCCAATGCCAGCAAGTCCTTCTGGGTCGATATCCAGGTGAGGGCGGTCAGCAGCCCCTACAACTACGATTTCGCCCTGAACATGTGCGCGGCCACCTGGCGCAGCAGCAACTCGAACCTGCCGTGCCCGGGCAGCGCGAACAGCAGCAACGGCTTCGTCCAGCTGCTTTTCGATCCGGTGCTGGAGAACGGCCGCCAGGAGAACGAGCAGGCCCTGCTGACACATCCCGAACAGGTGGCAAACGGCTTCATCCAGGGCAAGTACCCGTTCTACCGGGTGCAGAACGGCGACCACTTCATTGCAGACGTGGGCTGCATGTACAACAGCCAGGGGTGCGATGTGACCTTCATCCTGACCTACCAGGTGCAGAATGACATCGTGAGGGACCTGGGGTCATGGCGGGAAGTCTACGACGGCCAGATGACACACATTGACATTGACGTTTCATTCCTGGCGGACAGGCAGGTGTCGTTCATCCTGAGCGTGATCAACAATGGGAAGCCGTCGGCTGCCAACGCCATCTGGTTCGTGCCCTCCATCCGCAAAGGGACGACAGGACCGTGGTGGGAGGGAGTGCGGGCTGTGACGGTGGCAAGGCAGTTCATCGCCCAGCAGCTGGGCGTGCCGCCTGACCAGGTGACCGTGACCTTCGTGGAGCAGATGGTGTGGACGGACACCTGCCTGGGTATCCAGCAGCCAAACCAGGTGTGCGCACCGGCGATCGTCCCGGGATACCGCATCCTGATGAGCTACGGCAACCGCAAGTTCGAGGCCCACACCGACCTGAAGGGAGATACGGTGTTCTGGCTGGAGCTGTAGCAGGAGTAAGATTGCTCCCAAAAAAGATTGGGATAAATTCGCCGCTACTCGCAATGACATGGTAATAAATAATCAAGCAGGACTGTCTCACGACAGTCCTGCTTTTTTTGGTGGGGTGCATGGTTTGGATTGGCCGGATCAGGGTACAAAGGTCACATTGGCGGCCTGCAGCCCCTTGGGGCCTTCTTCGATCGTGAACTCCACCGCCTGGCCTTTGTCCAGCCTCTTGTAGCCATCCATCTGGAGGGCTGAGAAATGCACGAAGACATCGTCTCCGTCTTCACGCCCGATAAAGCCGTAGCCTTTGGCCGCGTTGAACCATTTTACGGTTCCAGTAATACGTTCGTTCATCCTTCTTTCTCCGTCTATATTGCTTTTTACTTGCCGGGTGAGGGAAGTAACTCACCCATTGGGGCTGTCCCAAAAATCTGTAGAATCCTCAACATGTAGGACAAGCTGTCAGCTTGTCCAGAGCGAACTAACAGTTCGCCCTACATGCAGGATAAGCTGTCAGCTAGTCCAAGGGCTGTACAGAAAGGAGGGCAACCCCTTTTCTCACTTTCTAGACAGCCCCTACGGGCGCAAGGTTAACACGCCCGAGGTGCAGTGTCAAGGTGCTCATGATTGGTCCTGGGGCAGCTCGTAGAGCTCGACCATGACGCCGTTGGCGCTTTTCGGATGGATGAAGGCATACCGCCGCCCACCCATCCCGACCAGGGGCTGCTCGTTGATGAGCTGGATGCCGCGCTCCTTCAGGCGGGCGAGCATGCCTTCGATGTCGTCCACCTCCAGGCACAGGTGGTGCATGCCGGGGCCGCGCTTCTCCAGGTAGCGAGTCAGGCCGCTGCCGGCTGCCGTGGGCTGGACGAGCTCCACCTCGCTATCGCCGACGGGCAGGAAGGCGACCCGGGAGCCTTCTTGCGGTACGTCTTCGAGGCCAGCCAGGCTCAGCCTAACCCGTCCTGCCAGAAGGCGAGCGTCTCTTCGATGTTTTCGACCAGCACGGCGACGTGATCGATGCGGATTACTTTAGACATTTACCTGTCCTTATTCCAGTAGATGAAGACCTCACAGGTCCTCTTTGCCAGGTCTCTCAGATCTCCAAGACCTCAGCAGGTCTAAGAAGACCTGTGAGGTCTCGAAGCCTGTGAGGTCCAGGTCATTTCACTCACACCCAGGCGGGGGACTCGTATTCGCCCCACACCCGGCGCAGCATGCCGCAGATCTCGCCCAGGGTGATATTTTTTTCGACACATTCGACCAGCAGGGGCAGTAAGTTCTGGTCGCCGAGGGCGGCGGTTTCCAGCTGCACGAGCAGCTCATTCACTTTCTGGGCGTCGCGCTCCCGGCGCAGCGACTCGAGCATGCGGCGCTGGCCGGCCTCGATGGTGGGGTCGACCTTCAGGCGCTCGAGGTCGGGCTTCTCGTCGACCTGGAAGGCGTTGACGCCGACGATGACCTGCTGGCCGCGCTCGACGGATTGCTGGTACTGGTAGGCGGCGCTCTGGATCTCGTCCTGGATGTAGCCCTGCTCGATGGCGGCCAGGGCACCGCCCAGCGAGTCGATCTTTTCGATGTACTGGTTGGCGCGGCGCTCGATCTCGTCGGTCAGGTATTCCACCAGGTAGGAGCCGGCCAGGGGGTCGATCGAATCGGCCACGCCGGATTCGTGGGCGATGACCTGCTGGGTGCGCAGGGCCAGCCGCACGGACTTCTCGGTGGGCAGCCACAGGGCCTCGTCCATGCTGTTGGTGTGCAGGGACTGGGTGCCGCCCATGACGGCGGCCAGGGCCTGCAGGGCGACGCGCACCACGTTGACTCTCGGGCTGCTGGGCGGTGAGGGTGGAGCCGCCGGTCTGGGAGTGGAAGCGCAGCATCCAGGAGCGCGGATCCTGGGCATGGAAGCGCTGGCGCATGATGCCGGCCCACATGCGGCGGGCGGCGCGGAACTTGGCGACCTCTTCCAGGAAGTCGTTGTGGGCGTTGAAGAAGAAGGCCAGCTGAGGGGCGAAGGCATCGACGTCCAGGCCCGACATCGATGGCGGCCTGCACGTAGGCGATGCCGTTGGCCAGGGTGAAGGCCACTTCCTGCACGGCGGTGGAGCCGGCCTCGCGGATGTGGTAGCCGGAGATGCTGATGGTGTTCCAGTGCGGCACCTCGGCCTGGCAGTAGCGGAAGACGTCGGTGACCAGGCGCATGGAGGGCTCGGGGCGGAAAGATGTAGGTGCCGCGGGCGATGTATTCCTTGAGGATGTCGTTCTGGACGGTGCCGCGCAGCTTGGAGACTTCCACGCCCTGCCGGCGGGCGACGGCGATGTACATGGCCAGCAGGACGGCGGCGGGGGCGTTGATGGTCATGCTGGTGGAGACTTTGTCCAGCGGGATGTCGCGAAACAGCAGCGCCATGTCATCCAGGGAGGAGATGGAGACGCCGACCTTGCCGACTTCGCCGGCGGCGATGGGGTCGTCGGCATCGTAGCCGATCTGGGTGGGGAGATCGAAGGCGACGGAGAGGCCGGTCTGCCCCTGGTCGAGCAGGTAGCGGTAGCGGCAGGTTGGATTCCTGGGCGGAGGCGTAGCCGGCATACTGGCGCATGGTCCAGAAGCGGCCGCGGTACATGCTGGGCTGGACGCCGCGGGTGTAGGGGTATTCGCCGGGGAAGCCGAGGCTGTGCGTAGTAGTCGAGCTCGATTTCTTCGGGGGCCAGGAGGGGAGGCAGGGGGATGCCGGAGGAGGTCTGGAAGGAGGGGCTGCGCTCGGGGAAGCGCTGGAGGGCGGGCTGGAGGGTCTGATCTTCCCAGCGCTGGCGTTTGGATTTAGAGGTCATAGATCACACTCGAGGTAAGGCAGATTTAGTCTGGATAGTATAACCGAAGAGAAGAACGGTACACGGATTTCACGGATGGAGACGGATTTGATAAAGAGAAGAGATTTTGTACACGGATTTGACGGATGGACACGGATTTTTTATAAATGTAAAAGAAGAAGATTTGCCACAGATGAACTCAGATAAACACAGATGGGATCAGATGGGTCATCGTAATAAGAAGTCGGGACAGTAGAGCAGGCAGTAAGTAGGACAAGAATTGTGAATGGTCAATTGTCATCCCGTAAAAGAACCCTGGCACTGGAGAGACACCAGTGTAAACTCCGTCCGCCAGGACAGGCGGGACAAGATTGGTCAATGAAGAAGATTAGGATGGCGGAGGGCGACGAGGTAGAAGAGGCGGGCGGTGCGCTCCTGCCAGGTGCCGGTGAGGGTGGGGTCGAATTCTACCTGCCAGGAACGGCCGCGGCGGTTGATGCGGACCAGTCCATCGGTCACGGCCTGGCGAGGGTCGAAGCCGCCGCGCTGGATGAGGTCACGGATGAGGAGGATGAGCACCTGCCGGAGGAGTCCGGAGTGCTGCCAGAGGCGGTAGCGGCGGTAGACGGTGGGGCTGGATGGGAAGCCGGCGGGGAGCAGGTCCCAGGGGAGCTCGAGGCTGAGCTTCCAGAGTAAGGCGTCGAGGAGGAGGCGGCTGTCGTGGGGAGGCCGGCCGCGGGGCGTCGAGGCCCTGGAAGAGACCAGGGTAAATTCCGGGGAGGAAGGAAGGGAGGAGAGGAGGGAGAACTGGAGGTCGGTGAGGAAGGGGGTCATATTTGAATTGTCAATGAGTTAATGAGTCAATAGTCAATTGTCAATGAGGAAGAGAGGTGATTGGGTAATTAGTTGATCAGGTAATCAGGTATATAAGGAGACAGGGAAATAGGTAAACAAGTAGGACAAGGAGACGGGAGTAGGGACGAAGCAATCTGATGGTGGTGGAGGAAGAGGAATGGAACAGGCGAGGGGTGAGAGGCGGCCGGTTAGTGGCAAGAGAGGAGCGATTTTTGATTAAATATAACGAAAAAAATCATTTTTTTGAGCCTATTGCTGGTGTGTCGATGGCGAGGATTTATCCCGGTGTCCTTCCGGAGGGAGGAAGCAACCGGAGATGCAGGCGACTTGAACTGAGTGGGGTTTACGCAGTGTTTTCATTATCAGGATCAGGTGAGTTGGTTGAGCCGGGGGGATGCGATGAAGCCTTCCTGGCGGAGCTCATCAAGGGCGGCGTTGACGGCCTGGGTGATTTCGTTGCCGGCGCCGAAGTGTTTTTCCTGGGTCTTGACCAGGCGGTCGAGGCTGGAGATGGCGGTGGAGAGGGCGCGGGTGAATCGCGGCGGGTTTCGGCGAGGGAGCGGGCCCGGCCGCTCTTTCGACCAGGCGGCGGATGAAGACGCGCGTCAGCTCGATCTCGGCCGTCAGCCCGGAGGGTTAGAAGCTTCCAGGTCGGCCAGGTCTATGCGGGAGAGCAGGCGGGAGTAGAAGCCGCGAGGGAGGGGGGTGGGGGTGGTGTTGGGGGAGGAGCGACGTTTTTTGGAGGGTTTGGTGGAGGACACATGGGAGTTAGCAGTAGTCAGTGGTCAGTGGTCAGTGGTCAGCCGGTCCCGAAGTGAACGGGACACGAGTGATCAGTAGATAGAAAAGAAAGAACCGAAAAAGAGGTTGAAGTAAGAGATGGTGGTTCATCTATTTAGATTATAGAACATGTGTTCTGGTGTATGTCAAGCGGTGGAATGAGAAAATCACCCGGAGGGGGATGGGGATTTAGGATTTAGGATTTAGGATTTAGGATTTGGGATTTGGGATTTGGGATTTGGGAATTGAGAATTGAGAATGGAGAAACGAGAGTTGAGAATGGTAAATGGAAAGACAGGAGACCACGATGTGAAGGGGTAAGTAAGAGTTGTAAATTTTGGATTGGGGGTTACTGGGACAGGACTTTAGAGCGGAGGTAAAAGGAGAACAGGTGAAGGATTTGTAAGGGAAGATTGGGTAAATTCATGTAAAAATTAAGGAAATTTTTCCAATTATAAAGTGGGATTTTCACCGAGAAGCAGGATTATCTTGCCCACACCAGAGCAATTGGCGAGAATCAACATTGATATAAAGCTGAAGTCATGCGGTTGGGAGGTGCAAGACCGCAGTGCGATGAACCTGCACGCCGGACGAGGGGTGGCGGTCCGCGAGTTCCCGCTGGAGACCGGTTACGCCGATTACCTGCTGTTCGTGGACCGGAGGGCGGCCGGAGTGTTGGAGGCCAAGGCGGAGGGGATACCATTGGCGGGCGTAGCTGAGCAGGCAGGTGATTATGCGGTCGGTCTGCCATCCAACATCCCCCATGTCAGCATGCTGCTGCCGTTTGTATACGAGAGCACCGGGGTAGAGACCTACTTTCGTGACAACCGCGATCCGCAGCCGCGTTCGCGGCGGATTTATTCATTTCACCGACCCGAGACGCTGGCGGAGTGGCTGGCACAGCCCGAGACGCTGCGCGCCCGGCTGAAAAGCATGCCCGAGCAGCACCCCCTGATCACTGATCACCTGTGGCCGGCCCAAATCTGGCCATCCACAGCCTGGAACGCTCATTCGCTGAGGACCATCCGCGCGCCCTGATCCAGATGGCGACGGGGAGCGGGAAGACCTTCACGGCGGTCAACTTCACCTACCGGCTGATCAAACATGCCAGGGCAAGGCGGGTGCTGTTCCTGGTGGACCGCAACAACCTGGGCAGGCAGGCTTTCAAGGAGTTCGACCAGTTTGTAACTCCCGACGACGGGCGCAAGTTCAGCGAGCTGTACAACGTGCAGCACCTGCAATCGAACGTGCTGGACGACGTCAGTAAGGTGCATATCACCACCATCCAGCGCCTGTACTCGATGCTGTGCGGCGAGGCGGAGTTCGACCCGCAGAACGAAGAATCCTCGCTGTGGGAGGCGGAGGGCGCCTGGCGGGGCAGCCCGAGAAGGAGGTGCGCTACAACCCGCGCTTCCCGGTCGAATACTACGATTTCATCATCACCGATGAGTGCCACCGCTCCATCTACCACCTGTGGCGGCAGGTGCTGGATTATTTCGACGCGTTCTTGATCGGCCTGACCGCTACACCCGGCAAGCAGACTTTCGGCTTCTTCAACCAGAACCTGGTGATGGAATA
>CAVOSB010000037.1:0-343673 GCA_963698765.1 uncultured Chloroflexia bacterium | reverse complement strand
GCTCCGAGGCTCAGAAAGATCTCAAGGGACATGGCGGCCCTCGCGAATCGGCTCAGTGAACGCGTCTTAGGCATGACATGGATTCAAACACGGGGCGTCCCGGTGTGCAACTGGAAACCGGGCATAGGTGCCCGTGATAGATCGCCCCTAGTCGCCCAGCGTTTACCATCGCCGATGATCGACCGGCGCCTCTGCGGACGGTTAGCGGGGGATCCGGGAATGATCCGCGTTCAGCTCCGGACGGCGGGTTTCCTTGGACTTCGCTGAAGAGATCACGGACCCGTGAGCATCTGAACCTGTTGGAAAACCGCCGTGACCGCCGGCGGCGGACAAACCGCCAAAGTTCGAAACGCGTCCACGATGGGAGCCGATAATCGGAGGGCCGAACCCTGGTCCGCAGCTGCCAAGATAGTCGGCAAGAGGTCGATTCTGGAGGACAACTGCAAGGCCTAACTGAAACTCGGTAAGCCACTGGTTCGACCAGTGAGACTGGAACAGGTTTGACCGTTCCGGGAGTAGAATCCTCTCCCAGTGGCTTGATGAACCCGCAAGGAGAGGATGAATGTCTGAAGCTTATCAAAGCCTATCCCATTCAAAATGGGACTGCAAATACCACGTTGTGTTCGTGCCCAAGCGGCGGCGGAAGGCCATCTTCGGCCAGACGCGCCGACGCCTGGGTGCGGTCTTTCACGCGCTGGCCCGGCAGAAGGAGTGCCAGATCCTGGAGGGGCACTTGATGCCGGACCACGTGCATATGTGTATCGCCATTCCCCCGAAGCATCCGGTGGCCTCGGTGATCGGATTTCTGAAAGGGAAGAGCGCGATCGCCATCGCCCGGCTCTGTGGCAAGGAACGGAACTTCTCGGGCGAGCATTTCTGGGCCCGCGGATACGCGGTATCTACCGTCGGATTCGAACTGGAGCAGGTCCGCCATTACATCCGCGAGCAAGAAGCCGCGGATGGAGCAGGCGAACAATTCTGAAGTAACCAATTAAGGCGCGCAGCGCGCGACGCCTAAACCTCTGACCCAACCGCCTTTGAGGCGGCCCAACTCATCAAGCCACCCGCTTCGCGGGGGGTGTCTGACTCCGCGTAAACCCGCGAAAGGGGCTATCATGATCGTGGTGGAGTCCTCGTTCGACTGCTCCAATCCTTAGGAGGAGCCAAGACGATGGAAACGCGAGGTTCGGGTTTCGTCGATTGGCGAGCCGCATCTTGGGCGGGCATCGCCTATACAGTAGGCGTGTTCGCATTCGCTTTTGCGGTCGGTACGATCCGGGTAATGCTGGTAGCACCGCGTCTGGGGACCCTCCTGGCTGAAATGCTTGAGGCGCCGATTGTGCTCGCTGTGAGCTGGCGAGTTTCGTTGTGGTGCACTCGCCGCTTCAATGTGAGCCGCGATGCTCGCGCACGCGTAATGATGGGGGCCGTGGCCTTCTCGGTTCTTATGTTGCTTGAGCTGGGCTTCTCGGTTTTGGTCTTTGGTGAGACCATCGATCATTACCTTGCGAAGTACGGATCAACACCCGGCGTCATCGGATTGGCAATGCAAGTTTGCTTCGCAACACTTCCCTGGGTCCAATGCCATCTGGTCCCGGAACGCCCAGATAGAGACATCAGAGTCGCGTAAAAAGCCTTCATAAGCCCGACGGTCGCGGTTAGAGCCCTAACGAATTGCATGAGCGGCATACACGAGCTTACCGGTGGGGGGCGTAGGCTCCCGCCTTGTCGCCCATCGTTTACCAACATCGCCGATGATCTACCAGCTCTTCTGGCCTGTTGGCGGCATATCCGCCAATGATCCCATGGCTCAGTGCGGACGGCGGGTTTCTCCGGAAATCCACCGCAGAGATCACGGAGCCATAAGCGTCTGAATCTGTTGGAAAACCGCCCTGATCCCCGGCGGCGGGCAGGCCACCAGAGTTCGAAACGCGTCCACGATGGGGAGGCACATTTTCATCGCTTCGCGTATTGGTGCGTCCGGACGAATCCCGCCGAGTGGCTGCCCCATAAATATGGGATACTGGCGTTGTGAAGACCACGCTGGAGATCCCGGACCCCATCTTTCGCAAGGCCAAGGCCACCGCCAGTGCGTTGGGAATTCCCTTGCGCGAGTACGTTACGCAAGCAGTCGAAGAAAAGCTCTCCCTAGGCAGCCGACGCCCGGGCAAGCCCTGGCTGGAATGTGCGGGCGAACTGGCCCATCTCCACGAGGAGACGATGCGGATACAGAAGATCATCGACGAGGAATTCGAACAGATCGAACCTGAGGACTGGACGTGATTCTGGACACGAATGCCCTTTCCGCTTATCTGGACAGAACGCCGGAAGCGGTTGAGATCGTGTCCAGGGTGCGGGAGGCTGCGGAAGGTGGCGTTATCGTGATCGAACGCCGTGGCTAACGGTGGCTGAGTTGCGCCCGATCTCGGGGACATGCGCATGCGCACCATGCACTCCCTTGGATACGCATTATCTCAATTCGATTGCCCCATCACATTTGTCGCCCCTCCCGAGATGTCGCTCCTGCCTGAATTCAAGGCAGAATTAGACCAGTACAGCCTGGACTATTCCGAGGCCGAACACGTCGAGCAGGCGATCCACAAAGCCGATGTAATTTTAGTCGAGCCTGTCGTCCAGCCTGACTATACGAAATCGCGTGACGAGTGTTCTGGCGATATCGGCATGACACCGGCTAACTACAAGATCACGCGGGAGCTGCTGTCAAAGAAAGCCAAGCCAGACGCAATTCTGCTGCATTCGCTTCCCCGCATGGATGAAATCCCACCCGATGTGGATATCACCCATTGGTCTCGCTACTGGCAGGAAGCGTTTTATGGTGTGGTGATGCGCATGGCGCTCATCGCTTGGTTTTGGGCGCGATGGAATAGCATCGGAAAGCTGGAGGAATCAACATGCAAACATATCTTCGCAATCGGGATTTGATTGGCGACCTTGATTTCAGCAAAGAAGAAGTCGAGACTGTCCTGGATGTGGCTTTTGACCTGAAACGCAAACGCGCCCTGGATGAATCGCATGCATACCTGCGGGATAAAGTGCTGGCCATGCTGTTCTTTTTCAGCAGCACCCGCACGCGCGGCTCATTTGAGGCGGGGATGGCTCAGTTGGGCGGCCATGCGGCCTTTATTGAAAGCAAGACCACCCAGATCGCCCACGGCGATACGCCAAAAGAAATCGGCGAGATTTTTGGGCGGCTATTTTGATGGCATCGCCATCCGCCATGTGGATTGGGGAATTGGCAACGGCTATCTGAATGATGTGGCCAAAAGCTTCTCGCGTGCCAGTTTTGAATATGCAGTGTGATATCTACCATCCGTTCCAGTGCCTGGCAGACTTGATGACGATCATTGAGAAAAAAGGCAGGGATCTGCGGCGCAAGAAGATGGTGGTTTCCTGGGCGTATGCCGCCTCCTACCAGAAACCGATGTCGGTGCCGCAGATCCTGATCCTACAAATGCCGCGCTTTGGAATGGATGTCGTCCTGGCGCACCCACCGGAATTCAAGCTGATGCCCGAGATCATGGACCAGGCCAGGAGCAGGCCCAGAAATTCGGTGTTGGTTTTGAAGTTGTGGACGACATGGAAGCAGCCTTTAAAGATGCTGATATCGTCTATGCCAAGTCCTGGGGAGCCATGGTTCATACACCGGATGCGGAAGAGGGCGCCGAAATCATCAAGAAATATGCCACTGGATCACGGATGAGCGGAAGATGGCTCTGGCGAAACCGGATGCGATCTATATGCATCCCTCTGCCGGCCGACCGCAATATTGAAGTGACAGATGGGGTCATGGATGGGCCAATTCAGTGGTCTATGATGAAGCAGAAAACCGCATGCACGCTCAAAAAGCCGTAATGGCTTTAACGATGAGCTAATTGAGGGAAGAATCTATAAAGATGCAGCAAATCTGAAAAAGTGGCAGTAGTGGCAATTGGCGGAAATTCATTGATCAAAGACGGAAATCACCAAACGGTCGAAGACCAATACCAGGCAGCTAAAGAAACCACCCTCCATATCGCCGATATGATCGAAGCTGGCTGGGATGTGGCCATCGGGCACGGAAATGGGCCTCAGGTGGGCTTTCATCCTGCGCCGTTCGGAAATCGCCGCCAAAGTGGAAGGCATGCACGAAGTGCCGTTGGATGTCTGCGGCGCAGACAGCCAGGGCGCGATCGGCTATGCCTTGCAGCAGACACTTCAAAATGAGCTCTATCAGGCGCAGGATAAGAAAAATGTCGCCACTGTCGTCACCCAGGTGCTGGTGGATCACAACGACCCGGCTTTTCAAAATCCGTCCAAACCGATTGGCGGATTTCATGGATGAAGCGAAGCCAAACACCGTGCAGAAGAAATGGGCTGGAATGTGGTTGAAGATGCCGGGCGCGGCTGGCGGCGGGTTGTCGCTTCACCGCTCCCGAAGGAAATGATCGAACTGGAATCGGTTGAAACCCTGATCGATGCAGGCGTGGTTGTGATCACCGTTGGCGGCGGCGGTATCCCGGTTATCGAACGGCAGATGGTGACTGTAAGGGACCGCAGCTGTGATCGATAAAGATTTCGCCAGCAGCCTGCTGGCACAGAAGATCAATGCAGATCTGTTCCTGATCTCTACCGCGGTCGAAAAAGTTGCCTTGAATTTTGGAAAGCCCAATCAAAAGTCGGTTGATCGGATGACCCTGGCCGAAGCCAAGAAATACCTTGCTGAAGGCACTCATTTTGCCAAAGGCTCTATGGCGCCAAAAATGCAGGCGATCATCTGGTTCCTGGAAGCAGGTGGCAAGCAGGCTCTCATCACCAACCCAGAGAATATCGGGCGCGCCTTGCGCGGAGAGACTGGACATTAATCGAGGCCTGAAGGATTTAAAGACCAATATAGCTCTGGCGAAACTCGCGTGGCAGCCGTCGATCCGCTGATCCGCGAGTTTTGCCAGAAATTGAGAAATTCATCGTGCATTAGGGTACAATTGGCTGACTAAATCAAAGACACCATGCGCATCGAACTCCGCCAAATACGTAAGTCTTTCGGCCCAGTTAAAGCTAACGATGGCATCGACTTAATTTTCGAAGGGGAAAAATCTACGGCCTGCTGGGCGAAAATGGTGCAGGCAAAAGTACGTTAATGAAGATCCTCTCCGGCTACCAGCCCCCTGATAGCGGAGAAATCTTGTTGGATTCGCAGTCGAAATCCTTCAAATCTCCTGCCGATGCATTGAAAAACGGCATCGGCATGGTTTATCAAGATCCGCACGATTTCCCTCCTTTCACCATCCTTGATAACTACTTGCTTGGAAAAGACACCGGTCTGGTCCTCGATTTCAAAGACGCCAGGAAGGAGCTGACAGAATTAGCCTCCCGCTATGGATTTGAAGTGGATTTAGGCGCCATCATTGATAATCTCTCTCTGGGAGAGCGCCAGCAGTTGGAGCTGATTCGCCTGCTGGCCGGTGGCGCGCAGCTGCTGATCTTGGACGAGCCGACTACCGGGATCAGCGCAGAGCAAAAAGTCCTTCTATTCGAATCAATCCACAGGTTGGCGAAGGAAGAGGGAAAAACCCTGATCCTGGTTTCACACAAGCTCGACGAAGTGCAGGAGCTGTGTGATTACGTGTTTATCCTCAGGCGTGGGCAGCTGGTGGGTGAATTTGAAATCCCCTGTCAAACCAGCAAGTTGGTTGAAATGATGTTTGGTCAGGTGCCTCCCCGCAGTGAAAGGTCCAGTCATATCCTGGGTGAGCCAGCTGTCCAATTACAAAATCTGAAGATATCCACCTACCGCCTGACAATCGATGATATCAATTTGACGA
This sequence comes from uncultured Chloroflexia bacterium, assembly GCA_963698765.1. Classification (GTDB taxonomy): domain Bacteria; phylum Chloroflexota; class Anaerolineae; order Anaerolineales; family UBA4823; genus CAVOSB01. Next base: position 337,851 of record CAVOSB010000037.1, on the reverse strand, counting down.
TCCAAAGCGGTGAGGTGTTTGGATTTGCCGGCCTGGAAGGCAGTGGTCAGAAGCTGGTATTGCAGGCCTGCGCCGGCATCCTGCACCCGGAAGCCGGAAAAATATTAATAAATGGTACCGATACAACCGGTTGGTCATTCCATAAACTGCAGAAATTTGGAGTGGCATATGTTTCCGCAGGCCGCATAGAAGAAGGCCTGGTGGGTGATTTATCTCTGACTGAACACGTAATCCTTTCCCTCCCCGAACACAAATTCCTGGTCGACTGGAAAGGCAGCAGTGTAGAAACCCAAAAAAGGATCGAAAAATACCAGATCGTTGGGAGACCCGATACTACAGCGGCTGAGCTTTCCGGTGGGAACCAGCAGCGCTTGTTGTTTGCACTCTTGAACAGCCCGCTTCGATTGCTGCTGCTGGAACATCCCACGCGTGGTCTGGATGTCCGTTCAGCGGATTGGATCTGGCAGCTGCTCTATAAGCGCCGTGAAGACGGGACCGCGATCGTGTTCATGTCCGCCGACCTGGATGAGATCATCGAACGCAGCGACCGCATCGCCGTTTTTTCGGGTGGAAAAATGTCCCACGTCGTCGAAGCTAATAAAACGGATGTGGATGAATGTGGTCACCTGATCGGAGGCCAGCTATGAATTTCGGAAAATGGCTGCGGGTAAGCTGGCCTGTCGTTCCAATCCTAGCCTCATTAATCTTTACAACCGTATTGCTGCTGGGTTTTGGCGCCAATCCAATCGAGTCCTTTCAGGCGATGATCGAGGGTTCTTTCGGTGATCGCTCGAAGACCCTGAGTGTGCTCGCTTTCTGGATACCCATGTTGCTGGCCTCCACCGGATTATTGGTGACTTTCACCGCCGGTCTTTGGAATATCGGCGTTGAAGGTCAGATCATCATGGGAGCTATTGCCGCCAGCTGGGTTGCGCTTAAAGTCACTGCTCCATCACCGTTGTTAATCGGGATGGAGATACTGGCAGCCATGGCTGGTGGTGCCTTGTGGGCAGCTATCGTGGGGGTCTTGAAAACCCGGGGTAGAGTGCACGAGATATTCGGCGGACTGGCATTAAATAACCTGGCGATTATCCTTACGAACTACCTGATCTCTGGTCCCTGGCAGCCACCCGAAGGAGGCAGTTTTCGAGGCACCCAGCCGTTCCAGGAAGCTGCCCTGCTCCCACGCTTTGCTGAATTACGCTTCAGCCCAATATCGCTTGTCCTCGTAATCATTGCCTTTGGTTTTGTCCTGCTTTCCTTGAGTGGGACATATTGGGGACTCAAACTTAAGGCCCTGGGTAAGAACCCGCGCTCAGCCTTTTTTCTGGGCGTTTCCAGCGAGCGCGAGACCATCCTTGCCATGCTGTTCTGCGGCGCCCTCGCCGGCATCGCCGGTGCGGTCAGGGTCTTGAGCTGGTTCGACAGCCTGCGCCAGAGCATCTCGGGCGGTATTGGATACCTGGCCTTGTTGGTTGTCATGTTGGCCATGTTTCGCATTTTCTGGGTGCCGATCATCGCCTTTTTCTTCTCTGCAGTACTGAATGGAAGTATCACGCTTCAGCTTCGCACTCAGCTGCACTCCTCCCTTGGCGGAATATTGACCGGTGTGATGGTACTGTTCGTTTTGTTATTCGGAAATCTCAATGCACTTCGCAGCAAACGGGCAGAAGAAAACGTGGAGATAGTGGATGAACAACACTGAGCTGATCATTATTTTCTCTTCCATTATCCTTCAAGCTTCTCCGCTGATTATTGCTGTCTGCGGTGAAACCATCACCGAACGCTCAGGGGTGATAAACCTGTCATTGGATGGGACGATGCTCATGGCTGCCATGACCGGGTTCGTGGTGGCGCTTAAAAGCGATAACGTGTGGGTGGGATTTCTGGCGGCCGCCGGAGTGGGGATGATCTTTGCACTGATTATCGCCTTCGGAAGCATCCGCTTGAAGCAGAACCAGGTCGCTATCGGGTTTGTTTTGACCCTCCTCGGCGATGACTTGAGTTCTTTCCTGGGTCAGAATTACACACGCATACCCGGGCCGTTCATCAAGAAGATGGCAATACCGGTATTACAAGATATCCCGGTATTGGGCCCGCTCTTCTTCGACCAGAACCTGGTCGTCTACTTCGCATTGGTCCTGGTCGCACTAACCTGGTGGTTCATGTTTCGCACCAGGCCTGGCCTTCAGCTGCGTGCCGCTGGAGAGCGCCCGGCAGCAGCCTTCTCTCGCGGGGTAGGCGTAAATCGGGTCAGGTATTTGTATACAATCCTGGGCGGCGCTTTGGTAGGAATTGCAGGTGCCGCCTATTCACTGAATGTCAAATTGGGATGGTCAGATGGGCACACACGCGCGGCCTGGGATGGATCGCCCTCGCGATCGTCATCTTCGGCGGCTGGTCGCCCATTCGCGGCGCTTTTGGCGCCATCTTATTCGGAGCAACGAAAAGCCTGGCGACCGTTCTCCAGCGCCGCTATCCAGAGGTCTCTGTGGTCGCTTTCAACAGCATTCCCTGGATCATGATGATTGCAGTGCTGCTTCTGGTGAGCAGCCAGTTCACAGATTGGCTCATTTCTGTGATGCCTCGCCGGCTGCAACGCCCACTGCACCAGTCTATTAAAGTCTCTCCACCGATGGCTCTCGGAACGATTTTCGAAGAGGACTGAAATTCACTGATGAAAGCACCCACCCGCCAATTATCTCCGCTCCTGAGAATCGTTGAAATTTTGCTTCCCTTTTTAGCCACGCTGGCTGCACTATTGGTCGGCGCAGTGATGCTGATCTTTTTGGGAGCCAATCCATTCGAGGCATATCGGTCTTTACTTGAAGGCGCCTTCGGAAGCCCGAATGCTGTCGCCGACACCATCGTTAAAGCAACACCTTTGCTTTTAGTCGCTTTAGGTATCTGCATTGCCTTCCGCGGTGGGTGTAATAAATATCGGCGGTGAAGGCCAGCTGGTAGTCGGGTGCAGTGATGGCTACCATGGTTGGCTTATCCTTCCCTGATGCGCCAGGTTGGTTGATCATTCCCATTTGCCGCATTGGTTGGATTTGCTGGAGGCGCGTTTTGGGGAGGCATCGCTGGAGTTCTTAAAGCACAGTTCAATGTGAATGAAATCTTTAAGCACGATCATGCTGAACCAGATCGCAGTTCAGGGTATGAATTACCTGCTCAGGGGGCCGATGATCGATCCTGTTCAGCTTCAGGCAGCCTCGCGCATCCCTCAGACAGCCCGGCTGGCTCAGGCCTTCGACCTGCCGCGCCTGGTTCCTACCCGTCTTCACCTGGGTGCGTTGATCGCCGTGATCGTGGCGGTCCTGGTATATATTTTCCTGTGGCGCACCGTGGTCGGATACCGGATCAGGGCGACCGGGTTTAATCCGGATGCTTCCCGCTATGCGGGCATCCCGGTAAAACGCTACATCATTCTTTCGATGCTCTTGAGCGGAGGCCTGATCGGTCTGGCAGGCGCCATCCAGGTCTTCGGAGTTCACCACCGCATGTTCACCGATGGGTCAGCCACCGGGTTCACCGGTTCAGCAGGCTTCAACGGCATTGTGGTCGCGCTGTTCGGACAGCTGCACCCCCTCGGTGCGATTCCTGCTTCCTTCCTGTTTGGAGCATTGCTGGTGGGAGCCAATAAGCTGCAGCGCGCCATGCAGGTCCCGGCTGCCTTCCTCACTGCTTTGAATGGATTGGTAGTGGTCTTCGTGGTCGGAAGTGAATTTTGGCGCCGGCGCTGGTCGCGATTGCGCAGGACCGAGGCCATGGATACTGCCGCACAGAGCATCGGTTCCGAGGCTGAGTCTGAGGTGAAAGCATGATTTCTGACCTGCTCACCGCTCAAGTCTTAATCGGAGTCCTGGCTTCGGGTATTCGCCTGGCTACGCCCTATCTCTATGCTGCGCTCGGAGAGACCTTCAGCCAGCGCAGTGGAGTGTTGAACCTGGGGGTCGATGGCCAGATGCTGCTCGGTGCATTTGCAGCTTTCTATGTGGTTTTTGAAACCGGCAACTTATGGCTGGGAGTGCTGGCAGCCATGATCGTTGGGGCAATCATGGGCCTGGCAATGGCCTTCGTGAGCGTCAACCTGGGAGCAGAACAGGGAATCAGCGGCATTGGCTTCTATTTATTCGGGCTCGGGATGAGCGACCTGTTATTCCAGCAGATGCTCGGCTCAGTCGAGACGGTAAGCGGCTTCAAGCCCATCCACATCCCATTCTTAAGTGATATCCCGGTGTTGGGAGAGATTTTCTTCAGTCAGAATATTATGGTTTACCTGGCTTATCTTCTGGTGCCGATTTCGACCATTATCATTAACCGCACGACGCTGGGGCTTAAGATCAGGGCAGCGGGTGAAAATCCTCAGGCTGCTGATTCGCTGGGTGTCTCGATCTCCCGCGTCAGGTATTTCACGGTTATCCTTGGTGGCGTATTCTCCGGCGTGGCTGGGGCCTCGTTATCCATTGCCCTGTTGAATGTCTTCCAGCAGAATCTGACCAGCGGCCTGGGTTTCATCGCAGTGGCACTGGTGTATTTCGGTGGCTGGCGGCCGGCTGGTGTGCTGGTCGGTTCGCTGATTTTCAGCATGGTGAATGCACTGCAGTTATGGGTGCAGATCAAGAATATTCCCATTCCCTCAGATATCGCTATCATGATGCCGTATGGGCTGACCATCCTGGCCTTAGTCATTGCTGTACAACGTGTGAGGCCGCCTTCAGCGCTGTCAAAGCGCTTCGAACGCGGAGAATAGGGAATTCTCGACTAAACATGGTATATATATAGTCAGGAATAAAAGGAGGTGATTTTCTTCATTCACAGGACTTTCACGATTTCGATCAATAGATTTCTGGTGATTCAAAAATTAGATAAGGAGAGAGAATGAACAAGCTTTACAAATTATTTGGAGTGTTAATGGTCCTGGCACTGGTTCTCAGCGCCTGCGCCCCCGCTCCCACTACACAAGCGCCTGCACCCACTACCGCGCCCGAACAACCAGCAGAACCTGAAAAGACCGAAGAAGTAATGGCTGAGCCGTTTAAAGTCGCCGTGGTGATGCCCAGCGCGATCAACGACCTGGCCTTCAGCCAGAGCATGTTTGACGCCCTGACCAGCATCAAGGAAGAAATGGGTGCCGAGAATTTTGACTTTGTCTATTCGGAGAATATGTTCGTGGTTGATGATGCCGCCGCTGCACTGCGCGACTATGCCAGCCAGGGATATAACCTGGTCATTGCGCACGGCTCCCAGTACGGCAGCTCGATGCAGGAAATTGCCCCCGACTTCCCTGAAACCAGTTTTGCCTGGGGTACCACCGTCGACACCTTCGTCGATCAGGGCGTCAGCAACGTCTTCGCCTACGAAGCCCGTTCTGAACAGGGCGGTTATGTCAACGGCGTGATCGCTGCCTCCATGTCAGAATCGAATGTCCTCGGCGTTGTCGGCCCGATTGAGACTGGCGATGCGAAGCTCTACGTAGACGGATTTGTCGCTGGTGCGAAAGCCACCAAGCCCGACATCACCGTCAATGTCAACTACATCGGATCGTTCAGCGATGTCGCCCTGGCTTCCGAAGCTGCCCAGACACACATCTCCGCGGGTGCAGATGCCATGACCGGTTCCGCTCAGATGGTGGTTGGTGCGATTGGCGTCGCCGAGGAGAACAATGTCTGGTGGTTTGGAACTCAATCCAGCCAGACTTCCCTCGCCACTGGCGTCGTCGTCGCCAGTCAGGTCTACGAATGGACCGTGGTTTTGAAACCGATCATCGAGAAAGTCAAGGCCGGCACCTATGGCGGCGAGGCTTTCGCTCTGACCCTGGCGAACAACGGCCTGGTCATTGACTATAACCCGGATGTCGAAGTCCCGGCTGACGTGAAAACGCTTGCCGACAGTACTATCGCCGGAATCGTCGATGGCAGCATCGTGGTCGGTGAAGCCCCTGTCGTTGAAGCCCCACCTGCTGAGGAATTCGTCTTCGGTGTTGTACTGGTAGGCCCAAAGAATGACCATGGTTGGAGCCAGGCCCACTACGAAGGTGGATTGTACATCGAGCAGAACCTGCCTGGATCCCGTATGATCGTCTTCGAATCACTGAATTCGGCTGACAAGCCCGAAGCGACTCTGGAAGGTGTGGTCGATGACATGGTCGCTGACGGCGCCAAACTGGTATTCACGACTTCCGATGAGTTCGAAGAAGACACACTCGGTGTCGCGCAGAAATACCCTGACCTGAAGGTCATAAATATCTCTGGCGATGACGTCAAAACCGGGGAAGCTCCGCCCAATCTCGGCAATATCATGGGACGCATGGAAGACATGAAGGCCATCGCCGGCTGTGCTGCTGCTTTGACCACCCAGACCGGGAGCATCGGATACCTCGGCCCATTGATCAACTTCGAAACACGCCGTCTGGCTTCTTCTGCTTTCGAGGGTGCCCGCTACTGCTATGAGAACCTGCGTGGTATGGATCCAGCCGACCTGAAATTCACGGTCACCTGGATCGGTTTCTGGTTCAATATCCCTGGCGTTACTTTGGATCCCACCGAAGTAGTCACGAACTTCATCGACACCGGCGTGGATGTTGTCCTGAGCGGTATCGACACGACCGAGGCGATCGACGTCGCCGGTCAGCGCGCTGCACAGGGCGACGCTGTCTGGGCCATCCCCTACGACTTCCTGGGTGCCTGCGACCAGTCTCCAGATATCTGCCTGGGCGTCCCGTTCTTCAACTGGGGTCCGTCTTACCTTGAGACAGCCAAAGCAGTACAGGCTGGCTCATGGGTACAGTCCTGGGATTGGCTCGCACCTAATTGGGCAGATCTGACCGACCTGTCGACCACCGCAGTTGGTTGGGTCTCTGGTCCTGGTCTGTCTGAAGAATTGAAGACCCTGCTCGACCAGTTCATCGCTGGCCTTGCAGATGCTTCAATCAATGTCTGGACAGGCCCGATCAACCTGCAGGATGGTTCAGAGTACATCGCCGCTGGCGCAACCGCCACCGACGATCAGATCTGGTACCTGCCGCAGCTGTTGGAGGGCATGGAAGGACCTAGCGAGTAACCTGGTTTTACGGTGATATTGGAGTAATGAAATTCCTCACTCCATACCCGTGATCTGATCCTTCAGGAGGCGCAGGGAAAAAATTCCCATTTTGCACCTGCGCCTCCTATCACCACCAACAAACGGAACATATGACTGCTGCCCCTGCTCAAACTGATCTCTCCAGGCAGGTACGCCTGAGCTCCGTGGAAATGCACGGTATCACCAAGCGCTTTCCTGGCGTCCTGGCCAACGATCATGTCGATTTTGACGTGAAATCGGGTGAAGTCCATGCCTTGCTGGGTGAAAATGGTGCTGGAAAAAGCACATTGATGAAAATCCTGTATGGCATGTACCGCCCTAGACTCTGGTGAAATCTGCCTTAACGGCACCCCTGTTCATATTGGCTCTCCAGTTGATTCCATCGAGCTTGGGATTGGCATGATTCACCAGCACTTCATGCTCGTTCCCACTCTTACCGTGGCTGAAAACGTTGCCCTCGGACTGACATCCAACCGTGAGCCATTCACGGATATCGAGCGAGTCTCGGCGAAAATCTCCGAGCTGGGTAAAATTTACGGGCTGCGAGTGGATCCGGATGCTTATGTCTGGCAGCTGGCAGTCGGGCAGCAGCAGAGAGTTGAAATTCTTAAGGCACTGTACCACGGCGCGGATTTACTGATCCTGGACGAACCCACTGCCGTCCTGACTCCTCAGGAAGTCGATGAGCTTTTCGTCACCTTGCGGCAGATGACACGCGAAGGCCATTCACTCATTTTTATTTCCCACAAGCTGCACGAAGTCATCGATATCAGCCATCGCGTCACCGTCCTCAGGGATGGCAGGGTGGTAGGAACCACCCCAACAGGCGAAACCAGCAAATCCCAGCTGGCACAAATGATGGTGGGTCGTGAATTTGGGATCAAGATTGAAAAGAGTATCGCAATGCGTGGTGACATTCGCCTGGAAGTACAGGGAATTCGGGCTAAAAGCGACTACGGGACCGAATCGTTGCGTGGTGTAGACCTGCAGGTCTTCGCCGGAGAGATCCTCGGTCTGGCAGGCGTCTCTGGTAATGGGCAGCGTGATCTGGCTGAAGTCGTATCCGGGTTGAGGCCAGCGACCGCTGGTAAAGTAATCCTCAATTCGAAGGAAATCACCGGTTTCTCAGCCGGAAGGATACTGGAGCTGGGGCTTTCCTACGTCCCCGAAGAACGTATGAAAGATGGGATGATCCGCGACTTCACGGTATCCGAAAACCTGATTTTGCGTGAACACAATCGACCCCCTTATTCGCGTGCCGGCTTCCTGGATTTCCGATCCATCGCCCGCAAAAGTCAAGAGCTGATCAAGCGCTTTAACGTGAAAACTCCCTCACAGGACACGCCAGTAAAAAATCTGTCGGGTGGAAACATCCAAAAACTGATCCTGGCACGTGAGCTTTCCCGCAAGCCAGGTGTCCTGGTTGCTGCCCAACCCACGCGCGGGCTGGATATCGGTGCGACCAACGATGTCCATAAGCTGCTTTTAGAGCAGCGCTCTCAGGGCACCGCTATCCTCCTGATTTCCGAAGATTTAGATGAAATCCTGGCATTATCAGACCGGATTGCCGTTATTTACGAAGGTAAAATAATGGGTATTGTCAATCAGGAAGACGCCAATGCCGAAAACCTGGGCTTGCTGATGGCTGGAGTCTATCCAGAGGGCTTCAAGCAGGCTTCTCTTCCCGCTTAGATAACGCCTCATTGTGGGGTAAATTCAACGTACCAGGCTCCTTGTGAAATCCTTTAATCTTGTCACAATAAATATCCTGGTCGATCTCTCGCGCTGGAAAGCCAGGCGAAATCTGCTTGCTGAAGGCTTGTCCGCCCTGGAGCCAGACATCATCGCTTTGCAAGAAGTCAGTTTGCCGCACAACCCAGCCAATTGGCTGGCGCACGAGCTGGGAATGGAATTCTGTTACCTGAGCCCGAAGACCGGTTTTGAAGCCTCCCGCGAGGGTATCGCCATCCTCAGCCGGCATCCTTTTAGCGCCCAGGCTACCCTGGACCTGGAAGGGCAGCAGCGCATCGCACAATACGTTCAATTGGATATCGGAGGCCAGACCCTGGTTATCGCCAACACCCATCTATACTGGCAGCCTGGAAATTCCGCCATCCGCCTGAAACAGGTCGGGCTGATCATTCGCTGGATGCAGGCCTTCCCGCATGCGATGCCGGTGATTATCTGCGGAGACTTCAACGGCACTCCGGAAACCACCGCCGTCGCGATGATGCGCCAGCACTACCGGTCTGCGCATGAAATAATTCACAATCGCGAGCCAGCCTATACCTGCCCCACTCCCCTGCCGCGCTCGACCTGGTCCACACTGCGCACCTTGTTGGGTTTCTTTTTACTTCTGCGGCCCCAACACCTCCGTCTCGACTGGCGTGGTACGCTGGATTATATTTTCGTCAATAATATATTAAAAGTCAACGATTGCCGGGTTGTGTTGGACCAGCCTTCACCGCTAAATCCGCGCCTTTACCCATCTGACCATTTTGGAATTTTTGCTAAATTATCTTGCGGAGACCAATGAATAAATATCTCGGCTTCAAATGCTCGCTGTGCGGAGAAGAATACCAGCCCGGCCAGGTTGAATACTCCTGTCCAGCGGATGGAGGCAACCTGGATGTAATCCTGGATATTGATCGGATCCGGAAGGAGTATTCTCCTGGTACGGTGATAATTAAACTGGATCAATCACTCTGGCGTTACCTGCCGCTCCTGCCCGTAGATGATCCAGGTGGGATTGCCACTCCGCTGCGCGCGGCAGGGATGACTCCGGTTTTTTTCCTCGACCGTCTGGCAAGACACATTGGGATAAACCAGCTGTGGCTAAAAGATGAAAGCCGCAACCCCACGGCTTCTTTTAAAGATCGCGCCAGTGCCGTGGTCGTGGCGCGCGCCCGCCAGGACAAAGTAAAAGTCGTGGTGACCGCCTCCACCGGTAACGCTGGGGCAGCCCTGGCGGGAATGGCAGCTGCTGTCGGGCAGGAAGCGGTCATCTTCGCTCCTCGCACCGCACCGGCCGCCAAGGTTGCCCAGCTCCTGGTATTCGGTGCGAAAGTGATCCTGGTGGATGGGAATTATGACCAGGCTTTTGATCTCAGCACCCAGGCGGCCGAGGCATTCGGCTGGTACTGCCGCAATACTGGCTACAATCCCTTCACTGCCGAAGGGAAGAAAACAGCCGCTTACGAGATATGGGAATGGATGAGCTCCTCCCCCCAATCATCATCAAACCCTGAACCTTTGAATATCTTCGTTTCCGTGGGAGATGGGAATATCATCTCTGGCATTCACAAGGGTTTTAAGGATTTATTGGCCCTCGGCTGGCTGGAGCAGATGCCCCGCTTATACGGCGTACAGGCACAGGGGTCGGCTGCCATCGCCAACGCCTTCTTCGCTGGTGATGAGCGCATTATCCCTGTCAAAGCTAACACTCTGGCAGACAGCATTTCAGTCGACCTGCCGCGCGACGGGGTGCGTGCAGTTCGGGCTGCCAGGCAGACGGGTGGCCAATACATCCTGGTCAGCGACCAGGAGATCCTGGATGCCATTCCAGTCCTGGGAGCATCCGGCGTCTTTGCCGAGCCGGCAGGCGCAACCGCATACGCCGGGTTAGTCAAGGCCCTCCAGCAAGGTCAGATCCACACGCATGACCGCGTGCTGGTGCTCAACACGGGCAGCGGTCTGAAAGACGTGCGAGCTGCCATGCAGGCAGTACCTGAAGCCCTGGTGATCGAGCCAACTCTTCAAGCATTAAAGAGGGTGTTACAATAATTTTCATGGATCCCATTTTTTCAATCATCGCTCCCAACTTCAACGAAGCCGGATCGATCCCCGAATTTTACCGCCGGATTTGTGCATCGATGGAATCACTGGGCGAAGCCTGGGAAATCGTTTGGGTTGACGATGGTTCGTCAGACGGCTCGACGGACCTGATCCGCGAGCTTGCCATCCAGGACAAGCGCGTTCGCCCGGTGATATTCGCGCGCAATTTCGGTCACCAGCTGGCAGTCACCGCCGGATTGGATTTCAGCCGTGGGCAGGCGGTGATCATCATGGATAGTGATTTACAGGATCCTCCTGAGGTGATCCCCGACCTGGTCGATAAATGGCGCCAGGGTTACGAAGTCGTCTATGCGGTGCGAAAAGAACGCGAAGGCGAGAGCTGGTTCAAATTATTCACTGCCTCCCTGTTCTACCGCCTGATCTACCGCATCACCGACGTCGACCTCCCCATGGATGCCGGGGATTTCAGGTTGCTGGACCGTAAGGTCGTGGATGTGATGAATCAGATGCGCGAACGCCACCGGTTCTTGCGAGGCATGTCTGTGTGGGTAGGCTTCAAACAGACCGGGGTCCCTTACCGCCGGGCGGCGCGCTTTGCTGGAGAGACCAAGTATCCATTGAAGAAAATGGTCCGCTTTGCCAGTGATGCGATCACCGGTTTCTCTTATTTCCCACTCCAGCTGGCGACCTACCTGGGATTCATTTCTGCCGGCCTCAGCATCCTGGCAATCCCGGTGGTGGTTCTTGGCCGCCTGGCAGGTTCGGCAGCCTTTCAGGGTCAGGCATCCACGCTGATCGCTGTTCTTTTTCTGGGCGGCGTGCAATTAATTTCACTGGGCATACTTGGAGAGTATATCGGGCGCCTTTACGACGAAGCACGTGGACGTCCGCTCTACATCGTCAGGGAATCGCCCGAATCTATCGAGAAATGAAAGGATTTATATCTTGGCTACCATAGATCTCACGGTTGAAAAGGACCGCCGGCAGAAGGCGATCCAACAAGTGCGGGAACGCAATATCATCATCCCAACTTTTGCACAGATGAAGGATCCACAGCGCATCCCGGTCAAAATCAAAGAAGAACTTTCCAAAATTGGTTTGTGGGACCTGAACCCTCGCAACCTGTTTCGTATCACCTGGAAGAACCAGCCGGTCCCGCAGGGTGGCGGATATGCAGGCGTCAATTACCTGGAGCTTCCAACCAGCCTGACCGGAGTACCCGCCCGCATCATCGTCCTGGTTGGAAAATGGTTTCCAACTGGTGCGCATAAAGTCGGCGCGGCCTTTGGCTGCCTGGTCCCCCGCCTTGTCACCGGTCAGTTCGAACCGTCTTCACAGAAAGCGGTCTGGCCCTCCACCGGTAATTTCTGCCGCGGTGGCGCCTACGATTCGGCTTTACTTGCCTGCCAGTCGATAGCTATCCTGCCTGAAGGCATGAGCCGCGAGCGCTTTGATTGGCTTTCGAAGGTCGCCGGTGAAGTGATTGCAACCCCTGGCAGCGAATCGAATGTCAAAGAAATCTTTGACAAGTGTTGGGAATTGCGCCGCTCTGGCCAGGACCTGATGATCTTCAACCAGTTCGAGGAATTTGGCAATTACCTGTGGCACTATGAAGTCACCGGGCATGCCATGGAAGAAGTGTTGAAAAGAGTCATGGGTTCCCGACGACGAATACCGCGGCATGGTTTCAGCCACCGGCTCTGCAGGCACGATCGCCAGCGGCGATTACATGAAACAGGTGTTTCCTTACAGCAAGATTGTCGCCAGTGAAGCGCTGCAGTGCCCAACACTGCTTGAAAACGGTTTCGGCGCTCACCGTATCGAAGGCATCGGCGATAAACATGTCCCCTGGATACACAATGTTAAAAACACGGACCTGGTGGTCGCGATAGACGATAATGCAGTCGTCAACCTCAGCCGGCTGTTCAATGAACCGGTTGGCAGAAAATACCTTTCTAAGCAGGGCGTTCCCGAGGCAGTCGTAAACCAGCTCGACTTGCTGGGTTTTTCAGGGATTTCGAATGTGTTGTCGGCCATTAAATTCGCCAAGTATTACGAGATGGGTGAAAACGACATCGTCCTGACGGTGCTGACCGATTCGATGGAATTGTATGCCAGCCGGCTGGGTGAAATGCACGCTGAGTTCGGACAATATACCGAGACAGATGCCGCGGCTCATTTCGCCCGCTACCTGGCCGGGGAATCCACCGATGCCCTGATCGAGCTGACTTATGCAGAAAGGCGCCGGGTTCACAATTTGAAGTATTTCACCTGGGTCGAGCAGCAGGGAAGAACCTACGAAGAAATAAACAGCCAGTGGTACGACCGGGATTATTGGACCGGTTTCCAGGGGCAGGCCCAGGAAATTGATGCCTTGATCGAAGAGTTCAATCACGAAGCGGGATTAATTTAGGCCTGAATCAAAATCACCACCGAACAGTGGCAATGCCCGGGAAAATTCACCGGCATTGCCACGTCTTTATTCACAGGACAGGTATGAAAAGCTACCGTAAAGAATTATGGTTCAATATTCCTTCTCGCAGGGGTTTTATTAACATCACCCGCCAGGTCGAGACATGCCTGAGGGAAAGCGGCATCCGTGAAGGCTTGTGCCTGGTGAATGCCATGCATATCACGGCCTCCGTCTTCATCAATGACGATAAATCCGGGCTGCACCAGGATTACGAACGCTGGTTGGAGCACATCGCACCTCATGAACCGGTCGATAATTACCTGCATAATCGCACCGGGGAAGACAATGCCGATGCCCATCTGAAACGCCAGGTGATGGGACGAGAAGTGCTGGTCGCGGTCACTGACGGCCGCCTTGATTTTGGTCCCTGGGAGCAGATTTTTTACGGCGAATTTGACGGTCGCCGCCGTAAGCGCGTCCTGGTGAAAATCATCGGCGAGTAAGTCAGCCCCTTGTTGGCAGAAATTCAGTCTGGTGGTAGACTTTTACTAAACTTATGTCTGGCGACCTGCCGTCATCGACCTCGTTAATCCTTGTAGCAGTAATCAACCACCCACGTGACCTCGAAATCGCACGGGTGCTGGGCTGGTACCGCATTCCGCTGCGTTCTGCTCCCAAAGTAATCTCCATCGACTACCTGGCTTTTTATCAAACCGCAGCCTTCGAGGAGCAGAAATGGCGCATCCAGTACCTGGCGCCTTACCGGGGGCATGAATTAACCACCCGCCTGGAGCTGATCAGAGACGAGCCCGATCACCCACACGCCAACAAAGAGTATTTCAAGATCCAGATCGGTTCACTTGTTTCTCTGCCGCACCCAATATCGGCTGAAAACTGGCGCCGGATCACCTTTTTCTACACTACGGGAGAACTTTTGCTCAACGCACGCACCATCAAGGACCTGATCGTCCTCAGGACGAGCGCCAGCTGCTCTGGCAGGCGCTGCGTGAACACGCTTCTCAGTCTCAGGGTTACCAGCAAGAACCTCTCCCTGGCCTGGATTTTGACACAAATCCTGATTTCTTATCAGTACTGCTCGGAATTAAGGAGCTGGAAGAAAGCTATCGTTGGAATTCATCCGAGGAGCATGCCGATGTCACTGGATGAAGATGTAATCCCTGAGCCAACCCAATGGAGTGGCTTTCCTGGCGAAGAAAACGAAAAAGGTGCAACTGGGTCAGAGCCAGTGTGGACATTCCGCGGCTATCGCCTGCGAGCCAGCGAATTCACCACCGCCATGGTGCATTTCTTCCGCGCCGAAATTCAACGCGCCAATGTCTGGCGAGCCCGTCTCGATACCACCACCAATTGGGCGGTGGTCACGACCGGTGCTTCGATTTCACTGGCATTCTCTCAGGAATTTTCAAGCCATTACGTGCTTGCCATCAACGCCCTCCTCGTGACGATGTTCCTCTCCATCGAAGCCCGCCGCTACCGTTATTACGAGCTGTGGAGCTCGCGGGTGCGTCTGATGGAGACCGACTTCTTTGCTGCAATGCTGGTGCCGCCCTTTCACCCTTCATCCGACTGGGCCGAAGCGTTAGCGGAAAATTTATTGCATCCCCAATTTCCAATTTCAACCTGGGAAGCATTAGGGAGGCGGCTTAGACGCAACTATTTTTGGATTTATTTCGTCCTGATCGCAGCCTGGTTATCACAGCTCTACCTCAAACCTGTCCCGGCTGCCTCATTTTCTGAATTTGTCGAGCGTGCCGCCATCGGACCGCTGCCTGGAAGTTGGGTGCTGGCTGCCGTCCTGGTTTTCGTGATCATGATCATCACTCTGGGTGTGGCGACCATCGGACTGCGCGAAGCCACCGGGGAAGTCCTGCCGCGCTACCCGGGATTCACCGAAACCCGGCAGGTCTTCGACCGCAGCCTGCCCAGGCCCTGGTTTCGCTCCACACGCCGCAGGTCGCAGCTGCTGACTTTGATCATCACCGACGAAGCCAGCCGGGTTGCTGACCGCATATTAAAGAAATCCAGCGCGGTGTCACAGCCTTCGAAGGCACCGGCATGTACACCGGAAAATCTCATTCCATGCTGCTGTGTGCCCTTACCGTCACCGAAATCCCGCAGATGAAAGCCCTGGTCGCCGGTGTGGATCCTTCGGCGTTTGTCGTGGTTTCCCCTGCCCAGGAGATCCTTGGAAAGGGATTCCATCCCGCTCAACGAAGAGGAAGGTCATGCCGCTCAAAACTGATTAAATCCGGCACCTTGATCACGGCTTCTGATGCTTTTACCGCGGATATCCTGGTCGAAGGCGAGGTAATCGTCCAGATTGGAAGTGACTTGAACATCCCTGATGCTGAAGTTATCGATGCCCGCGGAAAATTGGTCATGCCTGGCGGAGTAGATCCTCACACTCATTTCGATTTGCCCATGTTTGGTACGGTTAGCTCGGACGATCATTACACCGGGCATAAGGCTGCTGCTTTCGGTGGGACGACCACCGTCATCGATTTTGTGTCCCAGGACGCTCCTACCTTGAGTGAATCCGTCGACCGTTGGCATGCCAAAGCCGATTCGAAAGCCGCGGTCGATTTCAGCTTTCACTGCAATATCACGATGCTCGAACTCCGGAATCGAAAAAGAAATCCCCTCGCTGCACGGGATGGGCATTTCCAGCATCAAAGTCTTTACAGCCTATAACAATCGCCTGCGCCTGCAGGACGGTGAGATATTTCGAGTGATGCGGATCGCCAGGGATCATGGGCTGCTCACCATGCTGCATGCTGAAAATGGGGATGTGATCGACATCCTGGTTGCAGAAGCCTTGAGTGCAGGTAACCTCACTCCTGAGTGGCATGCCCGCACGCGCCCTGCCTGGGGAGCAGTAGAAGCGGTTCTGAGGGCCTGTTCGTTGGCCGCCCAGGCCGAAGCGCCGGTGTATATCGTGCACATGAACGCTGCTGGGGAAGTGGACCAGCTAAAGTATGCGCGCGAAAAGGGGGTTTTGGCGATGGGTGAGACCTGTCCGCAGTATCTTTTCTTCTCGGATGAAGATCTGCGGCGGCCAGATGGAGCCAAGTGGGTATGCTCTCCTCCCATGCGCACCCGGGCAGACCAGCAGCGCCTGTGGACCGGATTATCGGATGGCACGATCCAGGTAATCGGCACGGATCACTGCCCCTTCTTCTACGATGGCAGGCAGCCGGTCGAATACGAAGGTCAAATGGTGGCTATTCCTGGCAAGGAGCTTGGCAGAGACGATTTCACAAAAATACCGAACGGGCTGCCAGCCGTTGGCGATCGACTGTCGATCCTGTGGACATATGGCGTCAGGGAAAAGCGTCTCACCCCGAACCAGTTTGTCGCCTTGACCAGCACCAATCCTGCCAGGGTATTCGGGCTCTATCCTCGCAAGGGTGCGCTGCTGCCCGGCTCGGATGCCGATATCCTGATTTGGGATCCGGAAATTAAGGTCAATTACGGCCTGGAATACTCCCACCACCGCACCGACTACAATCTTTATGAAGGCTGGCCGCTGGTTGGCTTTCCGCACAAGGTGTTTTTACGCGGGAATTTGATCGTTGATGGAAACAAATGGCTGGGACGAGCGGGTATGGGCAATTACATCCACCGCCAGCCAGGCCTGGTCCTGTCATAATGCAGCCACTCGCATACAAGCTTTTATCTATTACCGGCCAATTCCGCCAGCACCGGCAGATAATTGGCGCGTTAATCCTGGTCTTCCTGCTGTCGGCCTGCAGCGTGGCACAGACGCCAACTCCGCCCGTTCCGGTCACATTGGTAATTTACGATAGCCCGATCCAATCGACCGCCACCATCCGCCCGATCAAAACCCTCATTCTTCCTTCGAACACCAGCACCATTCCTACTGCCGCCGAAACCGGCCTTCGGCAATCCACAGTCAGCCAGCAGCCGGGTCGAACCGCCACACCGCAAGTCGTGACAAACACTCCTTCTGGCGAGCCCCAGAAATCCAGCGACCTCCTCTATCTCTCCGGGCCGCGCCTGATGCGTTGGGATCATGTGACCAACTTCACCTCTGCACTGGCTGAGGATGTAATTGAATACTCCCCCAGCGCCTCCGGCCAAAAGATCGCCTTGCTGCGCAGCCAGAAAATTTCCGCCAATGGGATTCAGCTCTATAACCTTGATATCCTGGACCTGAAAAAGAAACAGATACACACCGTGGTCGAAAACTCACCACCCCTCTTCCAGATTTCACTCTCCCCGGACGGGTCACGGATCGCCTATTTGCCCCAGGATAGAATAGGGCAGGTTTCCGTCCTGTCTGCGCTCCAGCCCTCAGAGCCGGTAATTATGGGGGAATGCCGCCCTTCAAACGATTTCCATTGCGGAAGCCTGCTCTGGTCCCCTGATGGTCGTTCAATCGCGTGGAGCGATCAAGAAGGTATCTGGTGGTCATCCACCCGGGATAATTCTCCTGAGCTGGTAATTCCCAACCAGGTAGACATTATGGATCCGGAAAACATTCAGCAGAGCATCCCGGTCTCCTTTGGATCTCTGCAGTGGTCCCCGGTCGGTCGGTTTATCCTGGCTCAGGTCATACCCTCTCAGGAAGGGGTGCGCTGGTTTGGCATTATCGACACACTGGATGGACGGCTGGTCAATATCCCCAATTCTTCTGAATTCGCCCGCCCATGCCTTGGAACACTTTGGATCACTAATGGAGACTTGCTCGTCACTCACGGCGGGAATTCGCAGGAGAATTCCGTCCCGACCGCCAGAATGTGGCAGGTTATCCCCACTCGCAACGACCTTCTGGTACTGGCGGATGATATCGAATTACAGACCAGTTCACTACCCTCCGCATCAGTATCTTCGGGCTATGAGAACGATTATTGCATAAATTGGCTTAACCAGGAAGGTGAGAGCACCTATTATGCCCTCGTCGAAGCGGCAGGGACCAATTCAATTCCCAGGCTTTACCGGCTTGATATGGAAGCAGGCAGTCTCCAGGGTCTTCAGGATCTGCCTCACAATACCGGCCAGTTGCTTTGGTCGCCTGATGGGTTTGGAGCACTGGTGGTGACGCAAAACGGGCAAATTTACTTTGCTGATATTGGTAGTGGAAAGATGATTGCATTAAATGATGTTTTAGGAGCCGAAGTGGAAGGATGGATCTGGCTTCCACCCATGCCACGCGATTAACGACGACAACCGGTCTTCCATCAATGTTCGTCCTGCTTCCCCCCGCCCTGCTTTTCCTGGTCTCCCTGCTCATAGTTTCATCTCGTTTTGGCCGCTTTAAGCCTGCCATCTACTGGCTGGCAGCTTTCACTGCCTCACTAGCAGCCTGGTTGTTAATTCTCCTGCTGCACTCCCGCATCCCAATAAATTTTCCACTCCCTGCCTGGCGGCCTTCTCCGATCTTCTCGTCTTCACCTCTCTTCATTCTGGATATCCACTCCTGGCCTTTTGCTGCCTCCATTACGACTCTATGTCTTGTCGGCCTCATGGTCAGTCTGGTAAACCAGGCCTCACTGGCGCTGGATAAAAGCAGCTGGAGAGAATGGGCGCTGATTACCGCTGTTTCCGGGATTAGCCTGCTGGCGGTATATCCTGGTGATTTACTGACCTTGATCATTCATCTGGACCGCGCTGGATTTCATCGAATACGGCACACGCTTGTGGAGTGAAAAAGGATTGCAGTCATCGCTCAAGCCGGTTATTTTCTTAACCAGCCGGATGGCAGGAACTGTTCTGGTGATTTGGGCGGCCGTCATCTCTCTTGCTAATGGTTATCCACTCGCTCTGCAGGCGCTTCATCCCTCCATCATCCCGCTTTTGCTCGTCGCTCTTGGGGTAAGGCTGTGCGTCCTCCCGCCCAACCTTCCCGGGCTATCCAGTTCCCCCACCCCCAACGTCCTGGGTATCCTGCTTCTTTTAGCGCCTCAGGCTGCCAACCTGGTTGTGCTCTCGCGCATTGCCAGTTTATCGGTTCCTGTCCCTAAATCTATCTGGCTGCTGGGTATCGCACTGGTAGCGCTTTTCAGCTCCATCGCCTGGTTTTCAGGATCGGGGGAATACCAGGGACGCGGATACTGGCTACTCGCCGCCTCCGGTCTGGCATTGGCAGCCAGCAGTCAGGCTTTACCGGGGGCAGTCCAGGCATGGGGGATTGCTCTCCAGCTTTCAGGGGCTTTGATGATGATGGCCTCCCTTCAAATCAAAGCCTTGCGGCTGTTTTTGATACTGGGGGGATTAAGTCTCAGCAGCCTGCCTTTCACTCTCACCTGGCAGTCGGTTTGGATGGTTGGCAGCCCATTCAGTGTTTCAGGCTGGATCCTCCTGCTCTCCCAATTATTCTTGCTGGCAGGCTACCTGCGCTTTGCACTGCAGAAGCGTGAAGTCTTTTCCCCATTCAGAACCCTGGAAGGTGGGAATGTATTTCATCAGCCTGCTGCTGCTCCTTACCATGATCGTCGTAATTTATGCCCTGAATCCTCTGCTTTCTGGTCGTGCGGATTTGCCGACCATCCCGGAATCCTGGCCTGCTTTCTTGATTACATTCCTGTGCCTGGCAGGCCTTCTGTTTTCAAGACGGATCAAACTCAATTTTTCCAGGTTAGAAAAATTCTTTACTTTCATTTTCAGTTCAAACTGGAGCCTGCGGGCAGGACACGGGGTTTTTGAAATATTAAGTAAAATTTTCTCAGGGATTAATTTCGTCCTGGAAGGCCAGGCTGGAGTGCTGTGGGCATTCCTGATCCTCATCTTGCTGGTCTCGGTCATGTCTCAAATACGGCCCGGAGGCTGAAAGATGCCAGGATTGGAAAACACCCTCATCGCAGCTGTGGTCGTAACGATCACTTCCCTCGTTCTGCTCCTGTCACGCGATTGGCACGTGGGTATTTTTATTCTCGCCGTGCAGTATGTGGGTGTCTTTTTCCTGGTCTCTTCGTGCTGGTCGCTGATGGTAGCCGCCATTATATTAATCAGTGGCTGGATATCCAGTATTGTCCTGGTGATGGCGGTCGTTAGCGTTCCCGAGATGATCCAGGCCGCAGATCAAGGGGGCCTTTCTGGCAGCTGGAGATCGCCTCAGTGGGTGGTTACATTCCTGCGCTTATTGAGCGAACGTTCATTTTACATCCTGGCAGCCTTCCTGATACTGGTTGTAATCGGTTCTCAGCTCTCTCAGGTTTTGATCACTTTCCCTGACATCTTTCCACAGCATGCCTGGAGTGGCCTGGTTTTGATCGGTTTGGGATTGTTGATCACGGGCTTTTCAGACCGGTCGCTTCAGATCACGATTGGGTTAATGACCTGGCTGTCCGGTTTCGAAATCCTTTATGCGACAGTTCAATCTTCACTCTTGATGGCTGGATTGCTGTCTGGAGTGAACCTGGCGCTTTCGATGGCAGGGGCATACTTCCTATTGGCTGGTCAAATGGAGCAGCAGGTTTGAATGCCCCGCTGATCTTTATCCTTTTACCGGCTGTGTTCACTCCGGTCCTGTTCGTTTTCCAGCGTTACCCGCGCTTCAACCAGGTTTTAGGTACTTCAGCTATGCTGGTTTTGCTGCTGCTGTCCTGGCGCTTACCGGTCAATTCCCCGATCTTCCTTGGAATTCCAGGGATTCCAGCTCTGGTTGTCAGCGACTCGCTGTTTTTTCTCGGCAGGCGCTTCTTTATCGATGATTCGCTGCTCCCTGTTCTTACACTCATTTACCTGGCCCTAAATTTCTGGTTCATCGCCTCCTTCATCACGCACATTCGGCCTCTTTTCATCCCCTTATGTTTTGGGATTGGCGTCCTGTTGGTCGCTTCGATTGCCGTCGATCCACCTTTGTATTCAGCCCTTATCATCGTTTTGGCTGCACTTTTCAGCATCCCACTTTTCTCACCGCCTGGAAAACAGATCTCAAACTCAGCGCTGCGCCTTTTGATTTTTGAGGTATTGGGGATGGGTTTGTTCCTTTTTGCGGATTGGTATTTATCTTCGATCCAGAGCGATCAGCAGAGTTTCGCCCGGCTCCCGGTAGCTTTCGCTCTTCTCGGACTGGGATTGGCGTTCATGGCAGGTGTTTTCCCCTTTCATACCTGGCTTCCCATGATTGCTGGATCATCAGCACCGCTTGCAGCTTCGTTCGCCATATTTTTCATACCCCTGGCTGCTTCCATCACGGGCCTTCGTTACCTGTTGGCCTTCAGCGTCTTTCAACCAATTTTTGACTTCCAGCCGGCGCTGCGCCTGGTGGGCATCTTGATGGTCGTGGCAGGTGGAACCTGGGCAGTGATGGAGCGCCATTTAGGCCGCGTTATGGCATTTGCGATGCTGGTCCAGGTCGGCAGCTGGTTATTAGCCTTCACAATAATCGACCAATCCGTGCTCGGGGTTCCCCTCACAGGCCTGTTCTACAGTATGCTCATCCCGCAGTCCCTCGCCCTGGTCACATGGGCGATTTCCCTGGATATCTATTACCAGGCTGAAAGTGATGACTCTCCGGAAAATTTGCAGTTCATCTCTGCTCAAGGATTGGCTCATCGATACCCGCTCCTGGCCTCCGGGCTTCTGGTTGCGAATTTCGCTCTGGCGGGATTGCCGCTCCTGGCCAATTTCCCATACCTGTTTGTGTTGAGCGCTGAAATCGCTAAATCATCCCTGCTGTTCGCCAGCCTGTATTGGATCGGGCATACCGGGCTCCTTATCGCAGGGTTGCGCACACTTGCAGCAGTCACCGCAGGATCACAAGACAGCGCCTGGCAGGTCAGTGAGAGCAGGCATCAGGTGATCTGGCTGCTCCTGTTCATGCTGGCGATCGTCCTGCTGGGTATCCTGCCTCAATGGCAGTCGTTTGACCAGCCCACCTCCTCCATTCTCACCGGCTTGTTGATCCCCTGAATCTCATTTTTCCCCATGCTATAATGATTTCGACTCTACTTTTAGGAGATTTTCCATGGAATTGGAACAACTTCAAAAACAGGTTGACTGGCTCGATGAAGAAAGACGCTCGGATAAATCCCGGATCGGGACACTGGAAGAACGCCTGGCAGCTCTTGAAAACTCCATACGCCCGATACCTGTCGAAATTAAGGATCTTCACGGTGAAATCACGCGGGTGTCAACGTTATTGGAACGCCTCGATACGTTTGATACTTCCGTCAACCAGGTGCGGCTGGAGAATAAGAAGCAGTTGGATGACTTAGAAAAGCTGCTCTTAAAACAAAATGATGACCTGGGAAAACGCCAGCATATATGAGATCAGTTCCATTGAGGCAAAGATCAATGAAATAAACAAGCAGTTGGAGCAGATCATAGAGCTGAAGCGCAGCTTGCAGGCCCGGATTGAAGGGGAGACCAGGCTGACCCGTTCGATCGACGAAAACCGCAACCGCCTAGAAAACTACCGCCGCTCGGAGGAAGAATATACCCGCAATTTGCGTCTGCTGGAGGAAGGTCGCAGGCAGGACGGCAAGCGTCTCACCGATATAAACGGCGAAGTTGCTGCCCTGCGCAAATGGGTCGATGAGCACCGCGGAAAAATGGATCTGCTTGCTACGAATATTAAAAAAGTAGAAAACCGGATAAACGAGATGGCTGTCATGGAGACCGAAAGGCGTGAAACGCTCAACACTTTCCTGGACAGCCAGGCACTGCGCGAAGTGGAACGCGATAAAGTCTGGAAGGAGTGGCAAAATCGTTTCCAAACCATCGAATCCCGCTCCACCGATCTCGAAAATATGCTGGCATCTCTCGACAATACCAACCGGACGGTCAAACGCTCGCAGCAATCCGTGGAAGAGCTGATCCAGAAAGTTGAGCGCAGTATCTAACGAGATCACCGAAATCCAGCGCCTGGCGGAAGAACGCTTCCGCCAGGAATGGGTGACCTTCAAGGCCGACGATCAGAAGCGCTGGACGAATTACACCCTGACGCTGGAAGAACAGCGCAGCGAAACAAATCGCCAGCACGAAAAGCTATCCGAGAAAGCCTTACCCACCTGGAAGATACGATGCAGGAATTCAGGACGTGATCCACAGTCAACGAACAGACCGAAAAACGACTGCAATCGCTTCTGAGCATGGCGCATGAATGGGTTTCAACATTCGAGCGCACCGTCGGGCGTAGCCGCTAAGGTAGCTATGCGCGTCATCGGCACCGCCGGCCACGTCGATCACGGCAAATCCACGCTGGTACAGGCTCTCACCGGCATCCACCCCGACCGCCTGAAAGAAGAACGCGAGCGCGAGATGACCATCGACCTGGGCTTTGCCTGGCTGACCTGCCCGCCAGGACAGGTCGGCGAAGCGAAGAGGTCGGGATCGTCGATGTGCCCGGTCACCGTGACTTCATCGAGAACATGCTGGCGGGCGTGGGCGGCATCGACGCCGCCCTGTTCGTGGTCGCGGCCGACGAAGGCGTGATGCCGCAGACCCGCGAGCACCTGGCGATCCTGGATATCCTGCAGATCCAGGGCGGGGTGGTCGCCCTGACCAAGATCGACCTGCTCGACGACCCGGAATGGCTGGACCTGGTCGAAGACGACCTGCGCACGGTGCTTGCTGGCACCGTCCTGGAACAGGCGCCGATCGTGCGGGTCTCGGCGCCACACCGGTGCAGGGTCTCCCGGAGCTGAAAAAGGCTCTGCGTGATGCCTGGCCGAGCCACCCGCCGCGGCCGACCTCAACCGGCCGCGCCTGCCCGTCGACCGCGTCTTCACCATGCCCGGTTTCGGCACCGTGGTCACCGGCACGCTGATGCGACGGCAGCCTCCAGGTCGGTGACGAAGTTGAAATCCTCCCGCCGGGTTTGCGCGGCCGCGTGCGCGGCCTGCAGACCCACAAGCAGAAAGAACAAACCGCCGTCCCCGGCAGCCGCACCGCCATTAATATCTCCGGGCATCTCACTGGAACAGATCGCAGCGCGGCGACGTGGTGGCTCACCCCGGCGATTACCGCCCCACGCAGCGCCTGGATGTGCGCTTCCGGCTGCTGCCGGATGTCGAACCAGCCGCTGCACCACAACACCGAAGTGAAGCTGTTCATCAGCACTGCCGAAGTCCTGGCGCGGCTGCGCCTGCTGGGCGCCGAAGAGCTCCTCCCGGGCGAGCAGGGCTGGCTGCAGCTGGAGATCTGCGAACCGATCGTCGGCGTGCGCGGCGACCGCTACATCCTGCGCCGGCCTTCCCCGGGCGAGACGCTGGGAGGCGGCAAGATCGTCGACCCTCACCCCAAACGCCGCCACAAGCGCTTCTCGAGCGAGGTGTCTGAAGAGGCTCGAGGACCTGCTGCAGGGCACTCCCGAGGACGTGCTGCTGCAGGCGCTGCTCGTCTCCGGTGCCGCCACCATAAAGGACCTGGTCGCGCGCTCCAACCTGCCGTCCCAGTCTGCCTACCCGGCTCTCCAGTCCCTGGCTGAAAGCGGCCTGCTGCTCGACCTGGATCGCCTCGCAGAACCGCCGTTACAGGAATTTCAGCCGGACGACCTGCTGGTCAGCAAGAATCTGTGGGAGCAGCTCTCCAGCCGTGTGACCCAAGAGCTCACGGCTTACCACGCCCGCTACCCCTTGCGATCAGGGCTGCCGCGCGAGGAGCTCAAAAGCCGTCTGAAGGAAATGCTGCGCCCATCCCCGCGCCTCTTCAACGCCGCCATGCGCCGGTTGGAAGATGAAGGCTCGGTCAGGGAGTCCGGCCCGGCAGTCAGCCTGCCGGGACACACGTTGCGCTTCACGCCTGCGCAGGAAGCGCAGGTCGACCGGCTGCTCAAGCGTTTCGCCGACGCACCCTACGCTCCCCCTACCTTGAAAGAATGTCAGGTAGAGGTCGGCGAAGAAGTCGTCTCCGCGCTGGTCGAGCAGGGGCGGCTGGTGGCTGTCCCACCCGACCTGCTGTTCCGCAAGGAAGACTACGATCGCATGCTCTCCGAGCTGCGCGCTCTGTTCTCCCGGCACAAAGAGCTGACCGTGGCCCAGGTGCGCGACCATTTCAACACCAGCCGGCGCTACATCCTGGCCTGGCTGGAATACCTGGACAGCCAGGGCATCACCGTGCGCTCCGGCGACGCGCGCCGCCTCAAGGGCTGAGCTATATTTTATTAATCTTGGCAGTGTATAATATCGAGTAATGGACACGACCCAGGAAACCACGGGACAGGCTCCAGAAACAGGGAAAATGAAGCGCGCTCGCCTGGTGCGATTAGGATGGAAACTTCTGCCTATCTTCGGCGCCTTGCTGTTGAGCGGCGGCATGCTGGCTGCCTGGTTTACTGGAATGGCCTGGGCAAGTTCAATTGATCAAGAAAATTTTCCTGAAATATTACAAGCTGCAGCATCTTATACAATAATAAAATCCACGAATTTTTCTACGTTCTCAATAGGACCTGCGAGTAAAACTGGAAATCAATACATTATTACAGTCAAGTCTTCTACTGTTACCTCCATCGGCGCAGTTAAAAGTAACGGATTTACTTCCCACGGGAATAACGATAAGTGATACGAAAGGCACAGCCGAATGGAATTGCGGAACAGTTATCAAACCTACTGAACTTTCTTGCACTTTTACCGGGAATAATCCTACAAACAAGCCTATTTTTATTAACGTAAATGTCGCTGCAAATGTAGCTGCTCAAGTCAATAACACGGCTACCCTTTTTGTAGACGGGAGTCCAGGTCCTAAATCAACAATCACCACAATAATTGATACTGTAGATTTAAGGATCAAAAAATCAATAAATCGTCAGTTTGCAGATGTAAATGATATTGTTGTTTATACTATTAATTATCACAATGCAGGACCTGCTATTGCAACAGATTTGAAAATCATTGATGCTATCCCAACAAGTCTCAAAATAATTGATGTTCTTCCGACTCCCTCTCTAATAACATCCTCCTCAACTATTAGCTATTTTAATTGGACTTCACTAACTTTTAATCCTGGAATTACCAATACTATATTGATGACTGCCACTCCTACATCAAGTGCTTCCGGTCGGATTAATTACTAATAATGTTTCGATATCAAGTAAAAATTCATCCGAGTGGAATAACGCCAACAATACTGCTAGTGCCAGCTTTTCAGTTAGTGGCATTAATATTGTAAAAACAAAGCCAGCTGCAATTAGACTATATAAAGGTTGGTGAACCATTCACTTATACCATCCGGGTTGAAAATAACGGTTCTTCATCAGCTTCTGGAGTGGTGATTTCCGACGTTTTCGATCCCGGTTTATCCGTTACCGGCGCGAAATTAACCGTCGGCACCACGGTCACTCGTTTCTCCAGCGGTAACAATCTGAGCAGGTCAATCGGCACCTTACCCGCCGGAGGAGTTGCCTTGCTGGATGTCGGCGTGCGCGGCAACTCCACGGTCACGCAACCCATCACAGTCACCAACATGGCCACGGTGCACGCCAGTCCCAGCATCGTGCGCACATCGAATATCACCGATACGGGTGTGGTGACCATCACACCAGCCGCTGATTTCTACGTATTGAACACTGACGGAGTGACTTCGGTGACTCCCGGACAGCTCGTTACTTATACCGTCACGATCCAGAATATCGGCAGTGCCATCACCCACACCAATTTCCTCGTCACCGACACCCTGGCGGCGTACCTTGATTTTTCGAGTTTAAATCTGGGCACTCTGGTGTACACTCCCACCTTCATCAGCTCGGATAACCGGGTGCATGTCTGGCAAATCGGCGAGAAATTGGATCCAAACGAAGCCATTTCGTACAAGATCACCGGGAAAGTCCAGTCCAATGCGCCTGTCGGCAATTACACCAATCACCGTGTTGTCGCACGTAGCCCTGATGAGAAGTACCTGGGCAACAACACCGCTGTCGACCAGAATTTAATCACCGTCCAACCCACGCAAAACTACAATTTCGTCCTCAAAATCGACCGCACGCGCGTGAATATCGGTGAAGGGATCCATTTTGGAATCACGCTCTCCAACGTTGGCACCACCATTCCCGTCAACGCCAAGGTAACCGACATCTTCCCAGCAGTTCTGGACATCGTCGAGGCCAAAACTTCCTTGGGTACACTCACCACCAACGCCAGCACGCGCACGGTGACAGTCAACATCGGCTCATTTTCCCCGGGGCAAACCGTCGAAATTGCGATTTCTACCAAGGTAAACGCAACTGCCACTACCTCCGCGGTCTACGAGCACACCTCTGTCTTGACATTTAATCCCAATGTCACCATTAATTCGAATACCGTGGAATTCTCGGTGCTCACCGGCACCGGCGTGCTTCCCGGCACCGGCATCGGTCCCCCAACCCCGGCGCACTATTCACGCGTTTCGCCCGCAGTCTTATTGTTGCTGCCTTTTGTCCTGCTCCTGCCGCTGGTCATCCTCGGGCGACGCTGGTCCAGCTCCCCCCAACCATGAGCCGAACTAACAATTCACGCCTCCCCTGGGCGCTCACGCTGTTGATTCTCATCTCCTTGTTGGCCTCCTGCCGAGGCCAGTCGTTAACCCGCCGCACCCCCTCCAGCGGCATGCTGCAGCGCACCGGGCAGGCGCCCGCCCTGAGCACTTCCCAATCACACACCTCCACCGCCACCTCAGGCGTGCAAACCACCCAGGAAGCGCAGGCCACCATGTGGCTGCCTCCCACCCAGACCCCCACTCCCTCCAGCCTGCCGGACTATTCCATCCCCTCCCCCACCGGGTTACCTGCCACCGGGCCCGGCGGCGGTCCTCCCGATTCCAGCGCCATCACCCGCATCCTCATCCCGGCTATCAACCTGGACACGGTGGTGAAGTTCGTGCCTTTTGAAGGCCAAACCTGGCTGATCGGCGGTCTGCGCCAGGAAGTGGCCTGGATGGGCGATACTTCCTGGCCCGGCCTGGGGGGAAACACCGGCCTGGCCG
Organism: uncultured Chloroflexia bacterium; assembly: GCA_963698765.1. Taxonomy (GTDB): domain Bacteria; phylum Chloroflexota; class Anaerolineae; order Anaerolineales; family UBA4823; genus CAVOSB01. The sequence goes on along the minus strand of CAVOSB010000037.1, from coordinate 309,674 downwards.
GCCATGTCGACCTGGCGGACGGCTCGGAAGGACCCTTCTGGAACCTGCACCAGCTCAAGCCCGGTGACGAGGTGATCCTGCATGCTGGTGGTAAAGTCTACAGGTATAAGGTGCGCCAGCAGGTGGAAGTGGATGAAAGCGACCTGAGCGTCGTGGCGCCTTCCACTGAGCCCCAGGTCACCCTGATCACCTGCACCGGCTGGGATGCCGGTGTGCGTGCTTACCTGCGCCGGTTGATCGTCTTCGCCGATTTCGTCTCTGTTTCAGCTCAATAATTAAAGTGTAGAAGCTAAACTCCCTGGTCAGGCCGTCAGGACAGGTCTCCAAGAAGTTTAGCTTCTACATCATTCACATCACGCCATCTCTGGAATCTTAGGCAGCGATTCCATGGCTTCTTCCACCGCCTGCCGGGGGTACTCGTAATCCACCAGCTCTCCGCTCAAATACGATTGGTAAGCCGACATATCGAAATTCCCGTGGCCCGACAGGTTGAACAGGATCACCCGTTTTTCACCGCTCTTTTTCGCCTGCAGGGCTTCATCGATCACCGTGCGGATTGCATGTGCGCTCTCCGGCGCCGCCACGATGCCTTCACTGCGTGCAAATTGGATCGCCGCCTCGAAAGTTGCCAGCTGCGGCACGGCCAATGCTTCGATGTAACCAGCGTCGCACAAAGCGCTGACGTTCGGCGCCATCCCGTGATAACGCAGGCCGCCGGCGTGGATGGGCGGTGGGACGAACGCATGTCCCAGGGTGTGCATCTTGAAGATCGGTGCCATGCGTGCCGTGTCGCCGTAGTCAAAGGTAAATAGACCCTTGGTTATCGAAGGCGTCGCGCTCGGCTCTACTGCCACCAGTCGTGTCTTCCTGCCCGACAGCAAGTTTTCACGCAGGAACGGGAAAGCAATGCCCGAGAAGTTGGATCCCCCGCCCACGCAGCCGATCACCACGTCTGGGTATTCTCCGGCCATGTCCATCTGCTTCAGGGCTTCCTCGCCGATCACGGTCTGGTGCAGCAGCACCGGGTCGAATACCGATCCGATGCTGTATTTTTTCGCCCCGCCGGATGTGGCAGCGGCTTCCACCGCTTCCGAGATGGCAATTCCCAGCGAACCGGGATTGTTGGCGTCCTGCTCCAGCAGCGCCCGGCCGTACTGCGTGCGGTTTGTTGGGCTGGCATATACCTGCGCACCGTAGGTTTCCATCAATACCCTGCGGTACGGCTTCTGGTTGTAAGAAACCTTGACCATGTATACTTCGATGTCGATATCGAAGAAATTACCCGCCATCGCCAGTGCTGAGCCCCACTGTCCCGCTCCAGTTTCGGTCGTCAGGGTTTTGACACCCTCAGCCTTGGTGTAGAATGCCTGGGGTATGGCAGTATTGAGCTTATGGCTCCCGGCTGGTGAAGCCCCCTCATATTTGTAATAGATATGAGCAGGGGTATCCAGCGCTTTTTCCAGTCGCCGGGCGCGTACCAGCGGTGTTGGCCGGTAGAGCCGGTAAATCTCGCGCACTTCTTCCGGGATCGGGATATAGCGCTCCGTGCTGACCGCCTGCAGGATCAGCTCCATCGGGAAGAGCACTGCCAGGAAATCGGGCGTCACCGGCTGGAAGGTCTGCGGGTGCAGCACAGGGTTCGGTGGAATTGGCCGGTCGGCATTGATGTTGTACCAGGTTTTCGGGATTTCACTTTCTTCAAGTAAAAAACGAGTTTTTGTAGACATGATAACCTCCAAAAAATTTTGACCTGCTTCAGGCCCCAGGATGTTTTTCTGGTGCAGCTGCTGTTTTCACCAGAAATTAAAGAACGCGCTCCATCCAAGGGGACGAACGCGTCAGGTCCGTGGTGCCACCCCGGTTAGGCTGCAGGATTAATCGAAAAACCCTGTCGGTGCGACGACAGGGTCAATAAAGCCAGCCTCACTCGGTATAGTCACAAATCGTAACTACCTGCCATTCTAACGGGAGCAACTCCGGCACAGGCTACTGACTTTCGCTTTCACCCTGCGACTCCAAGGTCCATTCCAGGTTGTCGTTCGGGCGGGATTTCACCTCTTCCCGCTCTCTGTACCGCCGCTGCAGCCTGTACTAGTCCTCTTCGTGGTCTTTGGTTTATTTAATTGGATGGATTATATGCGAAATCCCGGGTTTGTCAAGTCAGGGAAAATCTCCGGCTTTTCGATACCTGGCTCTGGTTCAGGGCTGGATCCGGCTAATGTCTTTCCATAAGAAAATAAGTGGCAGGGTATTCGTTTTTATCATCGGCAGGATGCTGGCTGCGCTCTAGCTCCACCCACTCCATTTCATCAAGTGGAGGGAAGAAAACGTCGCAATCCAGTCTGGCGTGTACACGCGTGAGATAAAGGCGTTGCGCCACCGGCAAGGCCTGGGCGAAAATCTGACCGCCTCCGATCACGAAGGCTTCCTGTTCTCCCCGCTCTTCTGCCATCCGGAGGGCGGCAGCCAGCGAGCCGGCCACCAGGCAGCCCTCCGCCTGGAAAGTTACACTCCGCGTGATGACGACGTTCGTCCTTCCGGGCAGCGCTCTGCCGATCAACTCGTACGTCTTCCTGCCCATGATCAGGTGATGTCCCCAGGTCAGGTTCTTAAAGCGCTTCAAATCAGCACTCAGGCGCCACGGGAGCTTCCCCATTTTCCCGATCCCCCCTGCTTCATCCATAGCCACCACCAGCGAGATGATCACACGGCCACCTCGGCTTTGATGTGTGGGTGAGCCTGGTAATTCGATAATTCGAAATGCTCGAATTCAAAATCGAAAATAGAAGTCACCGCAGGGTCGATTTTCATGCTGGGCAGGGGATAGGGCTGTCGGCTAAGCTGCAGCCTGGCCTGTTCGATATGATTCAAATACAGGTGCACGTCCCCAAAGGTATGGACGAAGTCGCCGGGCTGCAGGCTGCACACCTGGGCGACCATCATGGTCAGCAAGGCATAAGAAGCGATATTAAACGGCACGCCCAGAAAAACATCGGCCGAACGCTGGTACATCTGGCAGGAAAGACGGCCGTCCGCCACGTAGAACTGGAACAGGGCATGGCACGGTGGCAGTTTCATCTTCTCGATCTCGCCCACATTCCAGGCGCTGACGATCAGGCGGCGTGAGTGCGGCGTTTCCTGAATCTGCTGGATTACATTGGTGATCTGGTCGACCGTCCGGCCGTCTGCCGTGGGCCAGGTGCGCCACTGGCTGCCGTACACCGGTCCCAGCTCCCCGTTCTCATCCGCCCACTCATCCCAGATGCGGACGCCGTGTTCCTTTAAATAGCTGATATTGGTCTCCCCTCTTAAAAACCACAGCAGCTCGTAGAGGATCGACTTCAGGTGCAGTTTCTTGGTGGTGATGAGCGGGAATCCATCTTGAAGGTTGAAGCGCATCTGGTAACCGAAGGTCGATAGAGTACCCACGCCAGTGCGGTCTTCTTTCTTCACCCCTTGCTCCAGCAGGAATTTCAGCAGGTCCAGGTACTGCTTCATGGCTGCACTCCTTTTTCAACTCCGCGCAATTAATTCACTTCCACTACCGGTTCTAGAATTTCCCTGGCATGTTCGATATCACGCTGGATTTGTCCAACCAGCTGTTCAATTCCCGAGAAACGCTGCTCATCCCTCAGCCTGTGAAAGAAGGACAGCTCGATTCGCTGGTGATACAGGTCCTCCTCAAAATCGAGCAGGTGCGCCTCCACCTGCGGAGTTCTCGGGTTGGGATTCGAAAGTAGGGCGGTATCCAATATTGGTGACCGCCTTCCAGGTCCTGCCGTTTATCCTGGCTGTGCAGGCGTAGACACCCGATTTGGGTATGATGCGCTCCTCCCACACATGTAAGTTGGCAGTCGGAATCCCGATCCTGCGGCCGCGCCCATCCCCATGCATCACTGTTCCGCTGATCCGGAAAGGCCTGCCCAACAATCTATTCACCATTTCCAGGTCGCCCTTAAAGAGTGCATTGCGAATCAGGCTGGAAGAAACGATTTTGCCTTCCAGCTCTACCGGTGGGAGGCTATCCAGCTGGTAGCCATAAACATCTCCCAGCTGTTGAAGCACGGGCAGGTTGCCTTCACGACCATGTCCCAGGGCAAAATCATGTCCAACACACAGGTGTTGCATCTTCAGGTGCAGGTGCAGCCTGTGGATAAATTCCTGCGCAGACTGGGTTGCCACTTCAGGTGTGAAAGGGTGTGTGATCACCACATCCAGCACCAGCCTCGGCCAGCAAATCGGCCCGTTCCTCGGGTGTGGTCAGGTAAAAGGCCCCTTTACGGTTGCGCAATACGGCGGCTGGATGTGGATGAAAAGTCAGGACGACAGCCGGAACGCCGTCCGCACGCGCCCCCGCGATCAGTTTATTGAGGATCGATTGGTGACCCAGGTGGACGCCATCGAATGTGCCGATGGTCAGCCAGGATTTATCTAATTGGACGGCTTCCAGCAGCCAGAAGTGTTCCATAACCGGCGCGCAGGGTCAGGATTGGAAGAAAACTTTCCTGGGCTGCCATTCGCCGGATTCTTCATCGACTTCCAGCAGCGCTACCAGGTCCCCTTGCTCGCTCACACCTCGTGCCCAGCCCTTTTGCCCGGGTTCCACCGGGATTCGGTGTCCGTGCCGGATCAGCTCTACCTGGTCGGCATCCAGCTCCACCATCGGCCAATCTGCCAGTGCTTCCGCAGCCGGGATTAAATAGCGATACCATTCGCCGGCATTGAAGGAGTCCTGCAATCGTCGCAGAGGGACCGCGTCCCGCAGGGTGAATCTACCGCTCTTGGTCCTTCTCAACCCCACCAGGTGGGCTCCGGTGCCGAGAGACTTCCCCAGATCATTCGCCAGTGATCGAACGTACGTCCCTGAAGAACAGTACACATCGATCACCACTTCTGGCGGCGACCATTCCAGGATTTCAAGGCTGTATACATTAATGGTGCGCGGTTCCAGGATGACTTCCTCGCCCTCCCGAGCCATCTCATACGCTTTTCTGCCCTTCACTTTTACCGCTGAATAGGGCGGCGGCACCTGGATGATTTCTCCAGTAAAGGTTTGCAGTATCTCGTTGAAAGTTTCCTCGGTGACATCTTCCACCGAACGAGTGCTGAGGATCGTGCCTTCTGCATCGTAGGTATCGGTCGAAGCACCCAGGCGGACCGTGGCCTGGTAGCGTTTATCCGATGCAGAAACATATTCACTCAGTCGGACGGCCGGTCCGACCAGGACCACCAGAACACCCGAAGCTCGAGGATCAAGCGTCCCGGTATGGCCAGCACGCCGGATGCCTGTACCGCGCCGAATGATCTGTACCACATCATGCGAAGTCAACCCAACAGGCTTATCTACCACTAAAACACCAGAAACAACATTTTTGATTGTATCTTTTTCCATTGATCATCCACTCTTCTGATTCGATTTTCCCCAAAAAGAATGCTTAAGGACTATTCCTTATGCCCTGAAAAAAAGCTGCGAGTAGCTGAAAGCACCGTGTGTTTTACATCAGCGAGTTCACCCTTGATTTCAGCTCCCGAAGCACTCGGGTGCCCGCCTCCCCCGAAGCTGGAAGCTACTGGCGTGACATCAAAGCCTATCTGTGATCTCCAGCTTACTTTCACTTTTCCCTTGGGCTGCTCCACAAAAATCATGTAAATATCCGCGTTATCCACACTGCTAAGCACATTGATCAGGTCAGCGTCATCCCGTCCCGGGTATTTCGCCTGCTTTCGATCTTCCATTGTCAGGGTAGTCCAGATCATGTGATCATCACGTTCTACCCTGGATAATCCAGCTCCCCAGAATCGTAGCGCTTCAAAAGAGCGGTTCGATAGTGCTTCGTGGTAAAGGCTCGAGATATCTGCTCCCGCCTCCACCAGCACAGCCGCTAATCTCAAGGCTTTGGGAGTCATGTTATTAGTTTGAAACCCGATTGTATCCGTAATTATTCCAGTCAACAAGGTTGCTGCCACATGATTATCGATCCGCAATCCCACTAGCGGGATCAGCTCAGCCAGTATCTCAGCAGTTGCGACTGCGTTCGTGTCCACCAGGTTTATCCTGGCAAATCTCAAGTTGGTGATGTGGTGATCGATATTGAGTTCTGGAATTTTGTTTCCAGGAAGCTCAACGCCAACACGCCCGGCGTCAGAGCAATCCAGCAGGCAAATCACGTCGAAATCCCCTTCCGGGCGGTGAAGGACTGCTTCGCAGCCTGGAAGGTGCCTGAATTGGGCGGGTACGCCGTCAGCCAGCACCATCTGGATGCGTTTTCCACCGTTCTGCAGGGCCAACCCCAATCCCAACAGGGAGCCCACCGCATCACCATCCGGTCTGATATGCGAAACCAGCAAGACGCTATCCGCTGTCCGCAGGGTTTTTGCTGCTTCGAGCATAGAATCTACTGCCATCTATTGCAGGTCCTGAGAGTCAAATCCCCTGGATGACCGAAGAGATAACTATTCATCAGGTTCATCATTTTGGTGCAGAGAGGCCAGCAGCTTCTCGATATGGTCTGCCTTCTCGAATGTCGGATCCCAATGAAACCGCAGGCGAGGAAACACCCGCATCTCGATCCGCTGGCTCAGCGAGTAGCGTAAGTAACCCTGTGCATGCTGGAAGCCGGCCAGGATCTCATCGGCGCGTGATGAGCCCTCCAGGGATGAGAAATAAATATCCGCGTAGCCTAATTCTCGGTCCACCTTAACATCGGTAATTGAAACTCCCGATAGTCGCGGGTCAGAGACTTCTTGCAAGATTATCGCGGAGAGCTCTTCCCGTATGCGATCAGCAATCCGTTGAGCCCTGGTTTTAGAAACCACTTCCTCCCTAGCCTTTCCGAGACAGCCGCCTATTCGGCTTTCACCATCTCGATAGTGAAAGCCTCAAGGATATCTCCAATTTCAAATTCGTCGAAGCCTTTTACGCCAATTCCGCATTCAAATCCGGTGCGGACTCTCTGTTCGTCTTCTTGAAGGTGTTTTAATGAAGATACCGGCCCTTCATGCAGGCTCTCGCCTTTTCGTAATACCCGGATATGACTGTTCCGGCGGATCTCACCATCCAAAACATAACAGCCGGCAATGACACCGACTTTTGTGATCTTGAACACTGCCCTTATTTCAGCTCGGCCGATCACGGTTCTCACTTCTTCCGGTTCGAGCATCCCCTTCAAGGCTTTTTCAATGTCTTCTGTCAGGCGGTAAATGATGTCGTACAGGCGGATCGAAACGTGCTCTGCTTCTGCCAGGCGCCTGGCTGCTGTCTCGGCCTGGACGGCGAAGCCCAGCACGATGGCGTCGGATGCCGCCGCCAGCATGACATCATTCTCTCCGATGTTGCCAGTTTCTGCATACAGGATATTGATAGTGATATCGCCCTTGCTCATCTCATTAAGGGATGAAACGATCGGCTCTAAAGAACCCTGTACATCGGCTTTCACGATCAGGCGCAGCTCTTTCAATTCCCCTGCCTGGAACCTGTCGAACAGCTTTTCGAGGGTCATTGCGCCTTTTTCAGAAGACAGGCTCTCTTTTGCTTCCAGCTGTTTCTCGTGGACGATAATTCTGGCTTCCTTCTCTGAGGCAGTTTTCTGGAATAGCTCGCCAGCGTGCGGCACTTCATTCAACCCCATCACCGAAACCGGTGTTGAAGGTCCTGCCCTGTGAATCGCCCGGCCGCGGTAATCGTACATCGCCTTGAGCTTCCCGAGTGAAGTACCGGCAACCACAACGTCACCGACATCCAATGAGCCGTTCTGGATCAGCAAGGTCGCCAGCACACCTTTCGTCCGGTCTACTTCGGCTTCGATCACCGTCCCAAAAACCTGGCCTTTAGGATTGGCTCGGATTTCCAGCGAATCGGTGATCAACAGGATGGCTTCCAGGAGATCGTCGATGCCGGTCTTCTTTTTTGCCGAGATCGGAACCACGATCGTATCACCATCCCATTCATCGGGCACCAGGCCGATCTCTGCCAGCTGTTGATTTACCCTGTCTCGATCGGCGTTGGCTTTATCGATCTTGTTCATAGCCACGATGATCGGTACCTTGGCTGCCTTGGCGTGTGCCACCGCTTCGCGCGTCTGGGGCATCACACCATCATCCGCAGCCACTACCAGGACGACGATATCTGCCCCCTGGGCTCCTCGCGAGCGCATGGCAGTGAATGCAGCGTGTCCGGGGGTGTCGAGAAAAGTGATCAACCGCCCGTTATGCTCGACCTGGTACGCACCGATGTGCTGGGTGATTCCACCCGCCTCTCCAGCCGCCACTTCGGTGTGCCGGATGGCATCCAGTAAAGTTGTTTTCCCGTGATCAACATGCCCGAGGATGGTCACCACCGGTGGGCGCTCGATCAGCGATTTCGGGTCTTCGTCTGCGATAAGCCGTCGCCAGAGAGGGATCTCACCCTTTTCTTCCTCATTCTCCTCAGGCGTCTCTAACGTAGCATCGAATCCCATTTCCGAAGCAACGATAGCCGCAGTGTCAAAATCAATCTGTTGGTTAATATTCGCCATAACCCCATTGGCCATTAAACTTTAATGATCTCGATGGGGCTGGATTCCATCGACTTTGCTAATTCACGGACTGTTATATTCGAAGGTAATTCTATTGTTTTGCGATTACCGTTTTCGCCCATCTGGCACCTCCGGTTTGCCACTAATTTTGTGCCCGATGAGCAGGTCGGCGTGACGAAGAGACTAAACCATCAGTCTATTTCCGCTCATCGGTTTCCACACCCCACTTGGTACATGCCGTGCTCTGGCTGTATCCTGTCTGCATTTCGACAGCACGTTGGATTTCATCAATCCATCCCGATGCAATCATCCAGGAGAACTTCCTTCGTCTGAAGGGATTTCTTCCGGCAAGGACTGCATGAAGGCTGCTAATTTTTCACGGTCCGTTTCAGTCAGCTCCGTCTTCAGCGCATGAGCCAATCCACCTTTGAGACCGCGCTCCCAACACGAGCGCCGGTCATGTAAATATGCACCTCGTCCCGGTAGTTTACCGGTTTCGTCGATATTTACTGCCTCAGGTGATCGTACGATGCGCACGAGTGACCGTTTAGGGAGGACTTCGCGACAGCCAACGCAGGTACGTTGGGGTATGTGTTTTTTCTTCTTAGTCTTTTTTGGCACCTTTTTTCTCTGACGCCAATCTCAATTCTTACCAGCCTTCCTCCCACTCTCCGGTGCTTCGCTTGCGTTTCTTCTTCGCCAGCATGACATCTTTGTCTGGGTCGTACTCCACTTCTACGAATTTCTTCTTCTTGCCTTTGCCCTTCTTCTTGCCGGCTTCATCTTCTTCTTCCTCTTCAGTGACTGTGCCGAAATCAAGCACTTCAGGACGCAGCGTGAATATCTCTTCCAGCGAAACACCTTCTTCGTCGACACCAGGTAAACCTTCACCTGCCAGGGCAGGCGCTTCAGCTCCTTCCGCTCCCTCGACCGCAGGTGCTTCGCTCCCAGCTTCAATTTCAGCTGGCTGTGCCATTACAGGTTCAGCCTCAGGCTGCGCCTCAGCACTCGATGGTTGGGCTTCAGCAGCTGCTTCCAGCTCAACGGGTATTCCCGCTTCCTCAACCAATGCTTCTGTCTCTGTGACTGGCTCAGCTGCAGGCATCTCTTGGACCGCTTCACCAGCTTCGACCTCCACGATCTCGGCTGCCTCCGGTGTGGGTGGAAATTTGCTGTTCAGCGCTTCTTCCAGCTCACTCATCGCCTTTGGCCCCATGCCGTTCAGGCCTAAAATCGAATCCGGCTCCAGGCGCATCTGCAGGAGCAGGTCACCTACGGTCAGAAAGCCGGCTTCGCTGATAACAGCATAAACCCTGTCAGAAACGTTGAAATCCTGGAGTGGGATCTCGAATGCTTCGGCTGGGACATCCGCCCTGGCGATCCGCTCGCGTTCTTCTTCCGCACTTTTTTCCGTTTGCCGCTGCCGGATGATACCTCTCTCCACGCGGTCAACGAACTGCGTGAGCAGGTGGTATTCTTCTGGGGTTACCGGCCTGCCTTCAGCTTTCTTCGCCAGGATTGTTTCAACCTGGACCATGATCTCAGTCTCATGCTCAATCATGGTCGCGTATTCTGGATCGTTCTGTAGTTTGTACAGTGAATCCGTTACTGCCTCGGGCAAGCTCTTGATGTCGATCCGCCAGGATGTCAGTTTCGCCGCCAGGCGTGCATTTTGACCATCGCGACCGATAGCCAGGCTGAGCTGGTCTTCAGGAACGACCACGGTAGCAGTTTTTGAGCTGCGCATCGCCTCGTTCAGATAGACACCTGCCACACGTGCCGGGCTGAGCGACTTGGCGATGTAGATTGCTGGATCGGTATTCCACTCGATCACATCGATTTTTTCATCGTTCAATTCTTTTACTATCGCCTGGATGCGAACACCTCGGATACCTACGCATGCTCCGACAGGATCCACACCTGGCTGCAGGGCAGCTACCGCCACCTTGGAGCGCTGGCCCGGCTCGCGCGCAATCGACCGGATTTCCACCATCCCATGGTAGATTTCGGGGACTTCATTTTCCAGCAGGCGTCTTAAGAAATTGCGGTGGGCGCGTGAAAGAATGATCTGCGGACCGCGCGCCGACGTTTTTACTTCCAGCAGCAGCGCACGCACACGGTCGTGCACGCGAAATCTCTCGCCCGGGATCATGTGGTTGCGCGGCATGATCCCTTCAGCTTTCTTCTCCAGGCCTAATGTAATTACCTGTTGGTTGACTGCCTGTACGATGCCGTTGACAATCTCGCCGACCTGGTTGCTGTAGTGGCTGAACTGGCTGTCCCTTTCAGCCTCCCGAATCCGCTGTTGAATGACCTGGCGTGCAGTCTGAGCTGCCACTCTCCCAAAATTGCTCGGCGTCGTTTCGACCACCACGATCCCACCCAGCTGCGCCTCTGGATCCACTTCTCTGGCTATATCCAGGGCTACTTCTGTGCGATCGTCTTCGACGGCTTCCACGACTTCTTTCTCGGCATATATGGAAACCAATCCCGTATCGGGGTCGATACGGGCATCCACATGTTGCGCATTTGAGGCATTCACGGCCCGCCGGTAAGCAGACACCATGGCTGCCTGCAAAGCCTCCATGATGATCTCCTTGGGGAGCTGCTTCTCTTCCAGGACTTCATTGAATGCCAGTGTAAATTCGTTCTTCATACCTGCTGCTTCTCCAGCTTTGATTAACAATTTCCTTTTATACGCAGAAAAGTGGGGAGCACCCACTTTTCATCAACGACAATATCAACGCAGCACAACTACTGTCCTGATTTTAGCACAAATATTTTAAGAATGCAAGATGCCTCGATCTTTGGTAAGAACAATTTAATCATCTCCCTCTCAACGCAGGCGTTTCAACATTCGCCAGGCAGGTTCATTCACCTGGTTCTTCCTTCCCTGGTCGTCGGTGTAGGTCCATTGTCCTGGGTCCGCTGCCACCACGTAGTACCCGTGCCGGTCGTAAAACCGGCGGGCGTCCAGGTTTTCCCGGCCGACATTCAACGTGATCCATTCAAATTTTCTCTGCTGCAGGTCGTTTTCAACAGTAGTCAGCAGTTTTGTGCCAATTCCAGCACATTGGTAGGCAGGTTTTACGCGAAAACCATAAATGTATGCTCGATTTTTTCCATTTGCCAGCTCGTTGCGTGAGCTTTCCAATTGGACGAACACCTGTCCAACAATTTCTTCACCGGGCAGATCCGCCACCCACATGATTGCTTTTCCATTACAGGCGTTCTGGTAGATCTCCCGGTACAACCTGCGGAAGTGAGTGTACTCCCCATCCCATTCGAGGGCAGCCAGGTCCTCGTGTGCCAGCGAGCGGATCAATATCCTGTTCAGCCAATCATTGTGCGAGCTGTGGTTGGTCATACCGTTTCAGCAGTTGGTTCAATAAATTCTCTTCATCATCGGGTGATTGTATCTGTCCGTCCAACCAGGCAGACCGGATATCTCTCAAAACCTCACGATAGATCGGACCTGGAGGGATGCCTCTCCTTCTCAGCTCATCTCCGTTCGTGATCGGTGTGACGTGCCTCCATTGTTCCGCGTACTTGAACAGCAAGAGTTTAAGCCCGCGGTCATCACATGCCAGGTAGTTTACATAGATCGATATCTGAGGAAGGTCTTCAAGGGCTTCGAAGATCTCGCTGGGTCTGGCGGATGCCAGTTGGCTGCGATTTTCCCACATCTGGCAGGCGAAACGGATTTCCCTGGACAATTTCACAGGCAGTTTGAGGCGCCTGGCAGCTGAACCTGCTTTTTCCCTGGGCAGCCTGAGCAGCCACAACAAATATACGATATCGATCTTCCTTTCCGCCGTCTCCCCGTTGAATACCGCCCAATCAGGAAGATGCTGGTCTTTCCCTACGAATTCCAGGTTTTCCTTTACCCATGTGTCCCAGGCCAGGTCCACATGGATGGCTGTTAACAGCCCTAGCTCATTCAGGCGAGAGAGAATATTTACCCGTGACAGGTCGTCCAGGATGATATTTAATTCATGCCGGATGCGGTCTCCAGATAATTTATCAATCAAAGACCTGGCTTCCAGCAGCAGCTGCAGTGTCCTTTCATCAATCTCGAAGTCGAAGCGCTGTTCGAACCGCACCGCCCTCAAGATGCGTGTCGGATCGTCGATAAATGAAAGCGAGTGCAGGACCCGGACGATCCCCTGCTGGATGTCTTGCAGGCCGCCCCAGTAGTCGTGTAAGTCACCGTAATGCCGCCCGTCCAACCGTAGCGCCAGGGTATTCATCGTAAAATCCCGGCGGTGCAGGTCGAGCTTGATACTTCCGCGCTCCACGGTCGGCAGGGCCGTGGGATGTGTATAGAACTCCGTGCGCGCGCTCACCAGGTCAACGGCTTTCAAATGGTCGCCTCTCGGTTCATCATTTGGTAATACATTTTCCGTCTGTGGTAAGTGCCATTTTGCCGTCCCGAACCGCGCATGGCTGGTCACCCTTCCGCCAAACCTCTTCGCTAACGACCTTGCCAGGGCGATCGCTTCTCCTTCCACCACCAGGTCGAAATCAATGCTCGGGCGCTCCAGGATCAGGTCCCTGACGAAACCGCCCACGATATACAGGGCCTCGTGCCGTTCGTGGGCCACCTGTGCCACTCTCTTGATTAACATCAGCCGTTCTTCTGGCAGTGCCTTTTCGAGTTTATCAGACAGGTTCATCCTGCCGGGCAGCCTGTCTGCAGATGTCAGGATCTTTAAAAGGTCCGTGCGGGTGACAATCCCCACAATCTCCCCGCTCTCCGGATCCACCACCGGGATCTGGCCCCATCCCGTTTCTGCTACCAGCTTCTGCAGGAATTCAACCGAATCATCCGGGTGGACCGTAAAATTCCCGGCTTCCATCAGGCTGGCAGCCGTAGTATGCAGCCGGTGAGCAATCGCCCGGTCAACCGCCCGGCGGGTAAGCAAGCCAATCACCTTCCCATCCTCGACCACCGGGTACCCTTCGTGGCCGAAACGGCTCATCATCAGCGCTGCCTGTTCCACTGGCGTCGCTGGCGCCAGCAGCTGCGGGCCGCGTGACATGATCTGAGCGACCGAGATCGAAGGTGTCACATGTTCTGGCAGGATGTGAATTAATTCGGAGCGCACTTCATCCAGGTCGCGCTCGCGAATCAGGCTGGCTGCCGCGCGCTCGTGACCGCCTCCGCCGAAATGACCCACAATTTCTGCCACGTCGATGTTGTCAGTCGTCGAGCGGGCGATCATCTGCACACCGCTGCGAGTTTTGACCAATAAGAATAGGGCATCCGGGTCAAGATAATCACGCAGCTTATGCGCCAGGGAGGACAGCTCTTCATCCATCTCCCTGGCATCCCCTCCTGCCAGTACGATAGTATAGCCATGGATGTGGATGTGTTCGGCGTCAACCTGCAGGCGCTGGTACAGCTCTTCCTGCGCCGCCGACAGCGGGTGGTTCAGGAAGCTGGCAGCGATCTCCAGGTTCGCCCCTTGTTCGAGCAGGTAAGCCGCGGCCTGTAAATCGCGCGCGGATGTGCGCTTGTAGGTCAGGGAGCCGGTATCTTCGTATATTCCCAGCAGCATCAGGGTCGCCTGTATTGGAGAGAGATGGCCGTTATGTTCTTTCAGCTCTTCAATCAGTAATGTAGTCGTTGCGCCCACTTCCCCGCTGGTGACCGTCCAGTTTTGGGGTAGATTATCTCTCCTGGGGTGGTGGTCGATCACCGAGACCTTCGTATTTTCCCCCATTCCTTTCACGCTCACCATCGATTGGGTATCTACCAGCGTAATATGTTCCACCGGTGCATTGGCTCGGTCGCGCGGGTCGACGAAAGGCAGGTCTGCCCCGTATAACGAAAGGAAGGCCTTCACATTGCGGTTCATCCTGCGCGGCAGAAGGGGAATGGCGCTTTCGTACAGCAAAGAAGCTCCCAGCAGCGAGCCTATCGCGTCAAAATCTGCCTGCTCGTGTGTCAGGAGAATATGCGTTCTGACTGCATCAATTTCTGAGTTCATAGGATACCTGATTTGATTCTAATCCACATTGTCGATCTAAATATGGCATAATTTGCGAATTATCCAATTCAAGCTGGCTGCCTTCCCAACGCCTCTCTGCCAGCATCGCATTGCGAGGGTTCAGGGAAAATTCATTTATGAGAACAGACCGCACCATTCATACAGTTACAGTCTTCGGAGGTTCCACACCCGGCAGCCAGGGCTATCAGGATGCTGTCGAGCTGGGAGAGATGCTGGCGAAGCAGGGTTTCGTCGTGCAAACCGGCGGGTATATCGGTACAATGGAGGGGGTCTCGCGTGGGGCCTCACAGGCTGGTGGGCATGTCATTGGCATTACCTGTGATGAGATCGAAAACTGGAGAAAAGTGAAACCCAATGCCTGGGTAAAAGAAGAGCGGCGCTTCCCCACAATTCGAGAGCGCCTGTATGACCTGATCCAATCTTGCGATGCTGCCCTCGCTTTACCAGGCGGAGTTGGAACTTTGACCGAGATTTCCCTCATGTGGAATCTCCTGCTGACCGAAGCCATCGCTCCCCGGCCTCTCATCATCATCGGGCAGGGTTGGAAGTCCGTTTTTGACCGTTTCATCGAGACCTCGGCTGAATATGTCCCACTAAGCCAGCGCCGCTGGGCCTCTTTTGCCGAGAATAATGCTGCTGCACTAGACAAACTGCTGAATTCAGATCAGATGTGATTGCTCGCCTGTCCAATCGACGTGTAAAATCACTCCACATCCGAGCGAAAAACCAGGAAAAAATGTCTCCTACCGATAAACTTCCTTCCCGCAAAGAAAATTTCTCTGAATGGTACAACCAGTTGGTGTTAAAAGCCGAGCTGGCAGATTATGCACCCGTGCGCGGCTGCATGGTTGTGCGCCCGTACGGCTGGGCTTTATGGGAAAACATCCAGCAGGCACTCGATTTACGTTTTAAAGCCACGGGTCATGTGAATGCTGCTTTCCCTCTTCTAATTCCCATGTCTTTCCTGGAAAAAGAACGTGAGCATGTGGAAGGCTTCTCACCCGAGCTGGCGGTGGTGACGATCGGCGGCGGCGAAAAACTCGAAGAACCGCTGATCGTCCGCCCCACCTCCGAGACCATCATCGGCTACATGTACTCAAAATGGATCAAGTCCTACCGCGACCTGCCGGTATTAATCAACCAGTGGGGAAACGTAGTGCGCTGGGAAATGCGCACCCGCTATTCCTGCGCACGCTTGAATTCTACTGGCAGGAAGGCCACACCGCCCATGCTACTTCCGATGAAGCCATGGAAGAAACCCTCCGCATGCTGGGAGTTTACGCCGACATGGCCATCAAAGAAGCTGCCATTCCAGTCGTCCAGGGTGTGAAAAGCGACAAAGAGCGCTTCGCAGGAGCGGTGCAGTCTTATACCATCGAAGCGATGATGGGCGATACGCGTGCCCTTCAGGCGGGAACTTCACATTACTTCGGTCAAAAATTCGCGCAGGCCTTCGACATCCAATTCCTGGATTGGAACAACCAGATGCAGTACGCCTGGACGACCTCCTGGGGATTATCCACGCGGATGGTCGGTGCCATCATCATGACTCACGGCGACGACCAGGGCCTGGTCTTCCACCCCGCCTGGCTCCCTACCAGGTCGTAATCGTTCCCATTTACAAAGATGAAGATGAGCGCCACCTGGTCATGGAAGTCGTCGATCGGCTGCGGCAGGAGTTGGGTGCCTTTCGCTTGAAAATCGATGACCGCACGGAGGTCACTCCGGGCTTCAAGTTCAACGATTGGGAGATGCGCGGCGTCCCCTTGCGTCTCGAAATCGGTCCTAAAGATGTGGACAAGGGTTCGGTGGCGCTGGCTCGCCGGGATCTGCCCGGCAGGGCAGGCAAATCCTTCGTACCCCAAATTGGCCTGGCTCACCAGGTTCAAGAAACCCTCGATTCGATCCAATCTTCCCTCTTCGAGCGTGCCTTGAAATTCAGGCAGGCTAATACATTCGAGCCGGGGGATTATGCAGAGCTGCAGCAGGTGCTCCAGGATGGGTGGGCCTATGTCTGGTGGTGTCAGAAACCGGAATGTGAAGCCAGGATCAAAGAAGATACCAGGGCCACTTCCCGCTGCATCCCGCTCGAACAACCGGGTGGGAAAGGAAAATGCGTCGTGTGCGGCGAGGCAGCCAACGTAAAAGCGTACTTCGCCCGGGCTTATTAACCCTTGCCAGCCATCCAACCGGCCCGCCTGCGCCAGCAAGCCGTTCTCCTTTCGCAGCACTTTGACCAGCCTGCAGCATTCGTACGCAACCTGCAGTATGTCTTTGAATTCTACGCCGAGCGCATCCGCCGGCACGGCCTGAAGGGCAGACCGGCTGCCATGCTCCCGGCCTACCAGGTCCCCCAGCCGGTGCTGCGCTTCCTGTTGCAGGAGCTCGCCCCCCTGGCCGAAGAGGACCCGCCTGCCGGCCTGGCGCTGTGTGACGATCTCTGGGAGCAGGATATGCTTGAATACCGACAGCTGGCCTGCCTGCTGCTCGGGAGCATACCGGTCACAGATCCCTCCCTCGTGCTGCTGCGGATTCGCAGCTGGGTGGCATCCCAGCCGGAAAACATCCTGCTCGATGCCATTTTCAAGAACGGCCTGGTCTACCTTCGCCGGCATTACCCCCAGGAAGTCCTGGACCTGGCTGAAAGCTGGCTCAATGGATCCCAACCCCTGGAAAAACAGCTGGGTTTGCGGGTGCTTTCTTCCGTTATCCAGGATCCCGATTTCGATAACCTGCCGGTCCTCTTCCGCATGATCCATCCCTTATGCCAGGCCACACCGGCCGCTGTCCGTCCGGATGTGCTGGATCTGCTCGAATCCCTGGCTCGCCGCTCTCCGCAGGAGACAGCCCATTTCTTGCGCCAGACCCTCAATCTACCGGACTCCCCTCAGACACCCTGGCTCGTGCGTCAGGTGCTGCACGCCTTCCCGGAAGACATCCAGAAAAGCCTGCGCCACACCCTCCGTTCACTTGAAACCGTCCCACCCGCAATCACCGGTTAAACCCCAATGTAGGACATGCTTTAGCTTGTCCAGGGTACCCCACTTGTACAACATGCTTCAGCTTGTCCTGCTTAAGACATGCTTCAGCTTGTAGAATTCATGACCAGATGTAGGACATGCTTTAGCTTGTCCAGGGTACCCCGCTTGTACAACATGCTTCAGCTTGTCCAGGGTTTACCCTGCTCGTACAACATGCTTCAGCTTGACCAGGTGTAGGACATGCTTCAGCTTGTCCAGGGTACCCCGCTTGTACGACATGCTTCAGCTTGTCCAGGGTTTACCCTGCTTGTACAACATGCTTCAGCTTGACCAGGTGTAGGACATGCTTTAGCTTGTCCTGCTGTAAGACATGCTTCAGCTTGTCCAGGGTATGCCCTGCTTGTTGGACAGCCCCTTTTAAAAAATTCCGATAAATCCTCACAATCCGAGCCTGTTCTCATTCATATGGTATAATCCGCGCCGTTCGTTTGACTAGACCTGCTGGTGGTGCGTTTTCCAGGATTTTCCTCCCAACCGCACTGCTGGCATGGAGACCTGCAAAAGAAAGGAGATCGCAGACGTCATGGCACTTGACAAAGAAGGCAAGAGCAAACTGATCGAGGAGTTTGCACGGCATGAAGGCGATACCGGCGGTTCGGAAGTCCAGATAGCGATATTGACTACCCGGATTAACCAGCTCACGGACCACCTGCGCTTCAATGTGCATGATGAATCCTCACGACGGGGATTGCTCAAGATGGTAGGCCGTCGGCGCCGCTTGCTGGCGTATGTACGTCGCCGGGATTACCAGCGCTACATGGCCCTTACCGATCGACTGAGCATTCGCCGCAAATAGGAGACCGGCTCGAGTAGATGGCGTGAATGCTCCCATCTACTCGAATTGTTTAACCCCGCCGGTTGGGTATTGAAAGCTGGGGACAACTTTTTCCCAAAGTAGTTGTAAACAGCCCTCAGTCCCTGACCAGGTGGGAGAATTTCAGGAGAAAAATAATGCAACCAGAAGGAAAACGTATTTCAAGTTAATCTTAGACCGCCAGCATTTTACCTTCGAGACCGGCAAGCTCGCCAGGCAGGCCGGCGGCGCAGTCACCCTGCGCGTCGGCGACACGATGGTCTTCGCCGCCGCCACCATGAGCTCGAACATCCGCCCCAGGCATCGACTTTCTGCCGCTCACCGTCGACTACGAAGAGCGCATGTACGCCGGCGGGCGCATCCCCGGTTCGTTCTTCCGCCGCGAAGGCCGCCCCAGCGAAGACGCCATCCTGACCGCCCGGCTCACCGACCGCCCGCTGCGCCCGCTCTTCCCCAAGGACCTGCGCAACGATGTTCAGGTCATCCTCTACTCGCCTCTCGACCGACGGCGAGAACCCGCATCGACATCCTGGCCATCAACGCCGCCTCGGCCGCGCTGACGATCTCCGATACCCCCTGGGCCGGACCGGTCGGCTGCGGTGCGCGTCGGTCGGATCGACGGCCAGTTCGTCGTCAACCCGACTTTCGCAGCAGCATGGAAGTCTTCGACTCTCGATCTGCGCATGGCCGGCAGCCGCGACGCCATCCTGATGGTCGAATGCGGCGCCAAGGAGGTTTCCGAAGAGGACATGGTCGCAGGCGCTGGAGTTCGGTCACCAGGCCATCCAGCCGCTGATCGACCTGCAGGAAGAGATGGCTGCCGAGTCGGCAAGCCCAAGCGCAGCTACTCGCCCTACCAGACGAACCAGGAAATCTGGGCTGCCGTGGCGGGCAGGGTGACGGCGCCGCCTCGGCTGCACTGCTCGACCAGCCCTACGACAAGTCCCTGCGTAATGCCGCCCTCGACCAGCTGAAGAAAAGACCTGGTCGCCGAATTGGCCGGCGAAGACGCAGCTCGATTGGTCAGGAAGTTGAAGGCGGCCTTCGATGACCGTATAAAGAAGGCGTGCGCAGCCGCATCCTGGAACAGGGCAAGCGCATCGACGGCCGCGGCCTCGACCGATATCCGCCCGATCTGGTGCGAAGTCGATTTCAGCCCGCGCGCCCACGGCTCCGGCCTGTTCACCCGCGGCGAGACCCAGGTGCTCACCCTGGCCACGCTGGGCACGCCGCGCGAGCCCAGGAGCTCGACACCCTGTCGCCCGCCGACATCCAAGCGCTACATGCACCACTACAACTTCCCGCCCTTCTCCACCGGCGAGGCCACGCCCGCTGCGCGGCTCTTCCCGGCGCGAGATCGGGCCACGGCGCCCTGGCCGAGCGCGCCCTGCTGCCCGTCCTGCCGGCCGAAGATGAGTTCCCCTACACCCTGCGCCTGGTCTCGGAGGTGCTCTCGTCCAACGGCTCCACCTCGATGGCCTCCGTCTGCGGCTCGACCCTGGCGCTGATGGACACCGGCGTGCCGATCAAGGCGCCCGTGGCCGGCGTCGCCATGGGCCTGATCAAGGAAGGCGAGCAATTACGGCGTCCTCACCGACATCCTGGGCACCGAAGACCACCTGGGCGACATGGACTTCAAGGTCGCCGGCACCGTCGAGGGCATCACCGCCCTGCAGATGGACATCAAGATCAAGGGCATCACCTCCGAGATCATGTCCCAGGCGCTCGCAGCAGGCCCGCGTCGCCCGCCTGTCCATCCTGGACAAGATGCTGGAAGTGATCTCCGCCCCGCGCCCGGAGCTCAAGCCGCATGCTCCGCGCATCACCGTCGTCCAGATCCCGGTGGACAAGATCGGCGCCATCATCGGCCCGGGCGGCAAGATCATCCGCAGCATCCAGGAAGAGACCGGCGCCAAGATCGACATCGACGAAGACGGCTCGGTCTTCATCGCCACCACCGACGGCGAAAGCGCCAACGCATGGCCCGCGAGCGCATCGAAGCGCTGACCGAGACCGCCGAAGTCGGGCGCATCTACACCGGCAAAGTCGTGCGCATCGCCGACTTTGGCGCCTTTGTCGAAATCCTGCCCAACATCGACGGGCTGGTGCACATCTCGCAGCTCGACACCAACCGCGTCGAGCGGTGGAAGATGTGGTGCGGATGGGCGACGAGATCACCGTCATGGTCACCGACATCGACGACCAGGGCAAGATCCGCCTCTCCCGCCAGGCAGTGCTGGAAGGCTGGACGGCCGAAGAAGCCGCCGACACGACCGGCGTCCCAGTGGCGGTCGCAGCTCGGGCGGCGGCTCGCGGTGGCGGCGGGCGGCCTTACAACGACCGCGGCGGCTCGCGCGACGGCGGGGACCGCAACCGGGATAAGCCAAAGAAATATTAATTAACATAAGACCCTCAGGGTTTTCTGAAACCCCTAGGCTGTCCAAAAAGAAGGGCAGCCCCTTTCGTGTTTAAAGAAACTGTGATTTAATAGGGGCATGAGACGAAAACCAGCCGAACCGACATTCAAACCATATACGATGGCGCAGCCGAGCCTGATCCCACCGAGTTGGGATGAACTCATCCCAGCCGGACACCAGGTGCGAGTGGTGAACCGGGCAGTGGAGAAAATAGACCTTGAACCATTATTGATGAAGTACAAGGGAGGCCGGACCAGCAGCTACCATCCGTGGATGATGCTGAAGGTGCTGGTGTATGCCTATACCCAACGGCTATACTCATCGCGGCAAATCGCCAAGGCACTGCGGGAGAATGTGAACTTCATTTGGCTGAGTGGGGGAATTGGCCGGACTTTCGGACTATCAATGGATTTCGAGGGGAGAAGATGAAAGGGGTGATCGAAGAAGTGTTCACCTCGGTGCTGGAACTGCTGGTGGAAGAAGGGTATGTGAGGCTGGAGAACTACTTTGTGGATGGGAGTAAGTTGGAAGCTAACGCCAATCGGCACAAGGTGGTGTGGGCGAAGAGCCGGGCGAAGTACCAGGAACGGCTGCGAAAGAAGGTGAAGGAATTGCTGAAAGAGATTGACGCAGTGAATGAAGCCGAGAACGAAGTGTATGGAGACCAGGATCTGGAAGAGATGGGTGGTAGCGGTGGGATCGACGCTGAGAAACTGGAGAAGAAGATTGCGGAACTGAACCAGAGGCTGAAAGAGAAGCCAGAAGACAAGAAGCTGGCCAAGGCGGTTAAGGTGATGTATAAAGACTACCTGCCCCGGCAGAGGCGTTATGAGGAGCAGGAACGCAAGCTGGCTGGGCGGAGCAGCTACTCAAAGACCGATGAAGATGCCACATTCTTCCGGATGAAGGAAGATCGGGGAGCTGAGAAACCGCTGCCCAAGCCAGCCTACAATGTCCAGACCGGGACAGAGGGGCAGTTTGTGGTCGGGTTCAGTTTACACCAGCGAGCCGGAGATACCACTTGTCTGATCCCTCACCTGGAGGGGGTCAGGGCCAATCTGAGCGTCATCGCCAGGCGCAAGCCAGAGATACTACCACAGCAAGACCATCAGCCCCGCTGCCTGCCCCAGAATATCTCGGCAGACGCTGGCTATGGCAGCGAAGAGAACTACGCCTATTTCGAAAAGCATCGCCTGGGCAACTATGTCAAATACAACACCTTTCATCGCGAACTACAAAAGCATCGCAAACCGGAACTGGTCCGCAAAACCATCTTCCGTTCTGAGAACCTGCCCTACGATGCTGCAAAAGACGAGTTCATTTGCCCGGCTAACCAACGTCTGACCTATCGGGGTACTCGCCGAGAAAGAACAGAGAATGGTTATTGGACCGAGCTTCGCCATTATGAAGCTTCTGGCTGCAATGCCTGTCCTCTCAAGCCCGAATGCACCCGAGCGAAAGGGAATTGCCATATGCGAATGAGCTTCTGCCTGCGCCGCTATCGGGAGCAAGCCAAGAACAACCTGCTTTCTGAGCAGGGCAAGGCTCTCCGTGTGCAACGCAATGTCGAAGTCGAGTCCGTCTTCGGTCAGATCAAACACAACATGCGCTTCCGTAGATTTAGCTTGAGGGGGTTGGAGAAGGCCAAAACCGAGTGGGGTTTGGTGTGTATCGCCCATAATATGCAAAAACTGGCGGCTTGACGACCGCCAGTTTTTTTGTCTTTCGCTATAATTGCCCCATTGGGCTCGTATTGGGGCTGTCTAGCCGTTCATTCTAGACAGCCCCTCAGGGTTTTCTGCAACCCTGATGGTCTTTTTATTTCGAAGTGCTGTTGGTGACAGTCACTTCCAAGTGATGCATCCCGCTCACTTGCGGGACTGTCACCTTTTGTACCTGGTTGGTGCTCACCCAGGATCCATTGTGGACCTGCACCAGCGGAGCCGGTGTCGCACTCTACTCCCGCATGGCAACGCGCATGGTCCCGGCATAGTAGTAGCGCTTCATGGTGCTCGTGCTGCCGGTCCATTCGAAGTAGTTGCCGATAAAGACAGTGTCCAATCCACCGTTGATCGTAGCCCGTACCCTCTTGCTATCTCCATCGTATTTGAAGTTGGCGGTCACCGGCCCGCTCACTGTAGTCAGGCGGTTCTCGGCGTCGTAGACTAGTGTGTAGTTTTTCCACACTGCCGCCTTCGTAGACATGGCGGTAGGTCATGTTGCCGTTGGTGTCGTAGGAATACGTATTCCCGTTCGAGAGAGCAGTCACGGCATGTTTATGGCTCGGATCTCCATAGGTGTAGCTCACCCCGGCTTTGCTCGACAGGTTGCCGCTGGTTGAGTAGAATTATAGCTCTCCGGGCCGAAATTGCCTTGGCCTCCGCCGCTGGCACCGCCTGAAGTCAGTCGATCCAGGTTGTCGTACACAAAGCTCTGAATTTGGGGAGCGCCGGTCACATAGTCCTGGATGGTGTGTATATTGCCCGACCGATCGTATTCAGTATAACGCAGGTCCTGGTAGGTGGTCGGCGTCCCACCGCTGGTCTGGGTCAGGATTTGCTGCAACAAACCTCCAGTATCGGTTGTGTTCCAGGGGTAATAGGCGTAATTAGTGCGCAGGGCATTTTCCCCCAGCACGCGCTTGTACGGTGCGGTTGACGGCATCGTAAGTGGTGCTCTGCAGGATGTCATGGTGCTGTCAATGAGGCGTTAAGAAATTGTGTTTATTAACTGCAGAGGTGACCGTTACAAAGAGCTCCTGTTAGAAAATTTCCTCAAGTGACCGGTATAATAGAATTTTCAACGATCAAGCTTCTTACTCGATGGTATCTAGAATTATCTATTATCACCAAAATTCTCATTGGAATAGAACTCTCCAGAATAATCTCCATAACCAGTCCATTTTATTATTAGTTTATCCAGATTTTCTGTAGACGGAGCCAGAATAGTCGAATAACTCTCCAATCCTATAGGAATAAAATCAATAATTGAAATCCTGGAATTTGGAAGTATCGTTATTTTATGTTTATTATTTCCCCCAAAATCCTTTAGTAGAAGTTCAACTACCAAACCCAAATTGGTATAAATTAAATCGACTGCACAATAATTAGTAAATAATTCTCCCTTACAACTTGTGATTTTTAGGGATGTGGGATCTCCAAATTTCTTATAAACATCTTCAACTAAGAGATCAGAATTAACATTAATAAATATCTTATTGATTGTCTTTTGACCCGGATCCGTCCAAGCGCCAACATAATCCTTAGAATTGCTCAATTCCCATTGTATCCATTTCCTTTTGTTCAATTCATAAGGGAATTTATATATTTGAAGATCATTGTCATTTTCACTAATTTCTATCGCTTCTTCAATTGTGGTTATTCCAGGGATAATATTTTTCCAACACGGTGGAAGACATGACGGACTATCTAACCAATTGATAAGCCATAACGGTTTTTCCTGACGCTCGAAACAGGAGATATTGATAATTATCAATATGGAAATTAATATTCTTCTTATTATTTTATACATTTGTATAAAAATGTATTTTTGGAAATCTTCAAGATATTTCATAGAATATCCTGTAACACTGAAATTTAGAAACTGGAACTAGCAAAATAAATAGACAGAATTGGTTACAATTATTAATTTAGGGTTGAATAGAATATTGATCAATTATTGCTGAGATAGCGAAGAGTTTATCGATATCAACATTCTCTGTGTGATTTAAATTGCTGAAGTCCATTATGAATATAGCGAAACTTTCTGCGAAATCATCCATCGAAGAAGTTTTACCATAAATAGTTGTTGTCCCTTTTGGTGTGTAAGAAGTAAAAGGATTGTCCCCATAATTCAGGTTTTAATAATCGATAAATAAACCTTACCCCTGATCCCAAGCATCCTGCAATGCCAGCATTACAACTACCGGTACTGTTAAGAAATCAGCCCAAATATTCGACCATCTTGTATCACTAGCCATATCTCCTTGAAAATCAAATACATGCCCCATCTCGTGAATAATTGTTTTTATTGAATATTCAATACCATTTGCGAAGACCATTTGGCTTAAAAAACGGTTAATTTTCCGCTTGAACCAAATTGCCATGTGAACGAATTTAGTCCTCCCACGTTAAATTTATTATTATTGAAATACCCCATAGCTTTTGCAAAAATATCGTTTCCCCCAAATGCTTTAGCAGTTAATGATATTGAAATATAGATTTGTGATAACTCGGACAAATTGAAAGCAGAACTTACATTTACACTCGAAAACTCCTTTTTTATCAGTCTCCATCGATCCCAACATGCAATATCCCAATTATTTCGATCATTCGGATCTCCGACGCAATGTCCTGAAGGATCAATGAATCGCATAGGATTATTTATCGTGTACGCATATCGATCCCATGCTTGAGTATTTTTCGTATTTGGGACAATCGTGTCCGGTTGAGTAAAGCGACTTAATGCAGTGTCATACCACCTGGCCCCATAGTAATACAACCCAATAATCACCTGGTTGTACTGCCCCGTATATTGATATTTGGTGGGTATCGTGCCGGTCTGCAGGCGCGTCTCACCCCAGGCCTTGTACCACTGCCCGCCGGTATCGGCCCCGGCGTACGAGACCATCTTGCTGGTGCTGCCCAGGTGATCTCCTAGAATCCATTGAGGATCTGCGCTGCCCTCGCGCATGGCGATGCGGGTTGCCCCGGCGTAATAATAAGTCCTTTTGGTCTGTGTGGCTACGTTCCACTCGAAGTAGTTGCCGATAAAGACGGTATCCAATCCACCGTTGATCGTGGCGTGTACTCGCTTGTTATCCCCATCGTATTTGAAATTGGCCGTCACCGGCCCGGTCACAGTGGCCAGGCGATTCTCGGCGTCATAGACTGAGCGTGTAATTCTTCCAAGTGCCGCCTTCGTAGACAAGCCGCCCGGTCATGTTTCCGTAGGAATCATACCCATAAGCGTTCCCTTTGGAGAGCAATCCTCCCGCATGGAAATGGGTGGTATTAGGCATATGGAGATTTTTAGTCAAATCTGGTTGTTTGAAGTTCAGAACAATGAGGACGCGTGTGGAGCGCATCCTTACCTACTTGTATGCAATTGTTTCACAAAATTCTTTTTAATCTGTTGTCTAATCTCTGTAATTAAAGTTATCACGATCAATAATATCTTTCCGTATAATAAAACTTGGATAGAAGGTATGTGAATATAACCACCCATAAATTCGATGGAAAGTAGTTATCCGTCTTGCCCTCACGAGGTCATGTCCGAATCTAACTTTTCCGATGTTTACGTCGACAATTTCTGACTAAGGGATATGGATTTTAAATAAAAGAAAGGCGGAGATCCAAATGCCTGTATCATCTAACCAAATTGTGGGATAGGCATTGACTAATCCAAAGCTTGTTATCCAGCCTATAATAAGTGACCATAACCCGGCACACACTAGTGTGAATTTCGGATCATCCATGAAATTTAGACCAGGAGAGGCTACTACTTATCAGTCCCCCAAAATAAAAAAATTGAAATCCCAGTCGATAACAATAAACCGAATATCCCGATTATTTGCTGAATAAGAATACTCAAGGCTACAGGCGGACTGTATGAAAATTTTCGCATAGACTTATTATCCCAATCTTTTCATACCTAAGGTTTACGGCAATCCTAAAATATCATTCCAAAGTACATCTCCAATGTTTGATAACGCTGTTCGTAGAGTAGGTGGATCAGGAATCCAATGATACCCTTGACTATCTACTCTAATACTTCGACAGCATATGCCAAGGATCCGTATATCCCTAATCCAGGAGAAGCGCCCCCAATGCCAATAAATGTACCATCAAATGAATTACTTCCCTGTGGATAATAAGTAATACTACCCCAAGATTCCTCAGCGTTCACACCGACAATATCACCACCCAATAAACCGAAAGCTTTTGATGTCTCCCGAAAACCAGCATTAGTTGGCATATTGCTAAATATAGTTATTCCCCCAACAAAGGTTAATCCTTCGCCAATCAATACACCCCCTTCGGGTGAAAAAAATCCACTGAATTCACCTGATGAAAGGTTAACAATATATCGCCGCTAAAACCTCCTACTCCGCCAATTCCAGTAGCAAAAGTTACCCTGGCACCAAGGGCATCAATACCACTAAAATTAATTCCAACGCTATGTGCGGCATTTGCGACATTAAATAAAGTACTCACAATATCCAGAATTACAGGATCAGTAGTATTTTCGGAAAGAAGAAATTCTACTAGTTCATCTCGTCCCTGGAATACAAAATCTTTCTCCGAAGTAAATTTCGAGCCAGTCTCTCAAGGTTTCGCTCATCTCATCTTCAGTCCAATGTCCTAAAGGATCCACGAAACGAACCCGGTATTATTTCGGCAATATTCATATCTATCCCAATCTTGAATATTGCTTGGATCTGGTATTATCGAGTTGGGTCGATTTCCACCTGTTGATTACAGGGTCATACCACCTGGCTCCTCATAATAGTACAACCCAATAATCACCTGGTTGTACTGCCCCGTATATTGATATTTGATTGGGATGGTGCCGGTCTGCAGGCGTGGTCTCACCCCAGGCCTTATACCACTGTCCGCCTGTATCCGCGCCTGGTGTACGAGACCATCTTGCTGGTGCTGCCCTGATTGGAAATTCTTTTTCTCCTCCAGTCATGCGACTTTTTCCCCATGTTCGATGTCGGCAGCAGAGAGGGGTTTGTTGCGAATAAATCCGACTTATCCTGTTGTTAATATATAAATTCCTTTGGCGAATTCTCTTTAGTGACAATAGTCACAATCTTTCTATGACTGGTGAGGTCCCCATCCCATCTGTATCAACCTTCCTGGCCCGTTTCATTTCTTGCCTCGAGTGGGTTGTATAACGGCTGCTTCTTATACTCCTGGCAGATCTTCGGATTCTGCATTTTTCCGCACCTCAACCCAATTTCACCCCTCAAATCCCCCTGCGGGCGATAGACATTTCTCCACTTGACTGTATCATTCAACTGTGCAAATAATCCGCTCAAACCGTTCCCAAGGGAGCCTGTCCCTCTCGTCCTGGCCGAAATGCCAGGGCTTCCCTCTGCGGGTTGCCAGATGAGCCATCCTCCCTTTCTCTTCTCTCTCAACGTTCTCTGTTCAGCGCCTCAGTGTATCAGTGTTCACGCCTAAAAATGTTAATTATTCCGTTAGATCTAATCGTAAATTCCCTCCTGCCTCCATTGCCATAATCCACTGATCTCCTCTTCCATCGCCTCACTTTTCTGATACCTGATGACTGGCAACTGATGACTGATAACTGATTACCGATCGCTGTCTTACTGATTGTTGACAATTAATGATTGACTATTGACTATTATCAATTTTTTTAAAATCCATTTTCATCCGCGGCTCCCCTGAAAAAAGGGTCGTGTGATTGGGTCAAGTTTAATATAATCGGTAAAATTCTGCCGATGGACTGAAACATGTACAAGCCGAACAAAAAGCACCTACAACCGCTCCTAATCAGCAACGTGAACGATCTGTCTGATGAACAACGTCAGCGACTTGAGCCACTGGGCAGGCGTTTTCTACCGGGAGTTCTTCAGCCGCATCCAGGAAGACCGTTTTGCGATGATATATGCTGATGTGCCTTCGTGGCCGAACACAGCGGTGAACGTGCTGCTGGGATTAGAAACGCTGAAGGCAGGCTATGGCTGGAGCGATGAAGAGTTATACGATCATTTCACCTTTGACTTGCAGGTGCGTTATGCCCTTGGTTATCATGATTTGCACGAAGGGGGGTTCGAATTGCGCACTCTGTACAACTTTCGGCGTCGACTGAGCCAATACAACCAGGAACATGGAGTGAACCTGGTAGCGCAAGCCTTCGAAGAGATCACCGACCAGCAGATCGTGGCCCTGAAGTGCAGACGGGCATCCAGCGCATGGACAGCACGCAGATCGCCAGCAATATCATGGACATGAGCCGCTTGCAGTTGTTGGTGGAAGGCCTGCAGCGGATGCATGGCTCTTGAGCGAAGCCGAACAGTCCAGCCATCAGGAGTGGCTCGGGCCATATGTCGAGGGCAGCTCTGGTCAGTCCGTCTACCGGGTGAAAGGCAAGGAAGCCACCGCAGTCATATAAGCAAGTGGGGCAAGTAATTCACCGGCTGTTGATCGAGTTGAAAGGACGCTATGGGATATTGCCCGCTTACCAGACGCTGGACGGCACTCCGGGAGAACTTTGAACTGCAAGGAGAAACTGTGCAGGTCAAGCCTAACGATCAGATTGGCGCCGGTTGTTTACAGTCGGTAGACGATCAAGAAGCCAGTTTTCGTCGCAAGAATCCGCTGAGTTCAAGGGCTATGTCGCCAACCTGACCCAGACCTGCGATCCGCACAACGCTGTACAACTGATCACCAAGGTCCAGGTGGCGCCCAACAACGTGGACGATGCCGACCTGTTAGCCGAAGCCCTGCCAGACTTGAAGGAATGCACCGGGATTGAAAGCCTGTACGCTGATGGCGCCTATGGCAGCCCAGCGGCAGATGAGCAGTTGAACGAGCAGCAAGTCGAGTTGATCCAAACCGGCATCCGGGGCAAGGCGCCTGCCACTGACAAATTGAGCCTGTCTCAGTTTCACTTCACCACCACCCAGAAAGGCAAACCAATTACCATCTCTTGCCCGAATGGACAAGAAGTGGTGGTGGAACCCGGCCGCACTACCGGCTACATTGCTCGCTTTGACCGATCCTTCCGCCAGACCTGCCCATTCGCTTTGCAGGACCGTTGCCGGGCGAAAGCAGGCAAGAAGGATCCCGATTTCAAGCTCAGCTTCACCCAGCAGGAAGTCAACTGGGCCAGGCGTCGGCAACGCTTTATGAGCCTCGTGAACCTGGCAAGAACCCCAGAGCGGCGATTGAAGCCATCATCCGGGCTGTCAAGCATCCCTTCCCGGCCGGAAAGCTCCCCGTCCGGGGACTGTTCCGAGCTAGTTGCCTCGTGATTGCCTCCGCAGCGATGACCAATCTGCGCAGCATCTGGCGCTTCCAGCAAGAAAACAACGCAGAGATTTCAGGTTCGCTTGATTTTTTGGCGGCCTTCCGACAAGCTGTGCAAGGCTTTTCGGTTAAATTGTCATGTTTCAGTTGTTAAAAGTACAGTTTTTTCAGTCGAGTCATCCGTGAAATCCGTGTACAACTCTTTATTTTTCACCACCAATCGCCTGCTGAGATAACACGTTATAATTATGCCGATCACTTTCCAGATATACTCTAAATCGCTAAGAGGTGTTTATGACCGCTAATAAAATGGGCATCGCCAGCTCCTACGACCTGGACCAGCACGGGCTGCGCAACCTGAACATGGCCTACTGGAACCTGACCACCGGCGCGCTGGTCGAGCGCATCGTCGCACGCCGAGAGGGCGTCCTGGCCCACGAAGGAGCGGTGGTGGTGCGCACCGGCCACCACACCGGGCGCTCGCCGAACGACAAGTTCATCGTCTGCTGCCAGGAAGATCACGACAACATCTGGTGGGGCAAGGTCAACAAGCCGTTCCAGCCCGAGCAGTTCGACCGCCTGTACATGCTGATGACGCTCCTACTTCCAGGGTCGGGATGTCTTCGTGCAAGACACCACCGCCGCCGCCCACCCCGATCACAACCTGCCCATCCGGGTGATCACCGAAGAGCGCCTGGCACAGCCTGTTCGCCCGCAACCTGTTCATGCGCCTGCAGCTCGAAGAACTGCCCGACCACGTGCCGGAATTCACCATCATCCAGGCGCCCGGCTTCCATGCCGATCCCGAGGAAGACGGCACCAATTCCGAAGTCTTCATCATCCTGAACCTGGAGCGGCGCATGATCCTGATCGGCGGCACCAGCTATGCCGGCGAGATCAAGAAATCGATCTTCACCACGCTGAATTACCTGCTGCCGCTCAAGGGCGTGCTCTCCATGCACTGCTCGGCCAATGTCGGCAATGCGCGGCGACACGGCCCTGTTCTTCGGCCTCTCCGGCACCGGCAAGACCACCCTGTCCTCCGACCCGGAGCGGGCGCTGATCGGCGACGACGAGCACGGCTGGGGCGACGACGGCGTCTTCAACTTCGAAGGCGGCTGCTACGCCAAGACGATCAACCTGCGCGAGGACCAGGAGCCGCTGATCTGGAACGCCACCCGCCATTTCGGCACCGTGCTGGAAAACGTGACCATCGACACCAACTCCCGCCGGATCAACTTCGATGACGACAGCCTGACCGAGAACACCCGCGCCGCCTACCCGATCGGCTTCCTGGACAATATCGTCCCGTGCAGGCCGCGGCGGGCACCCGCAGAACATCTTCTTCCTGACCGCCGATGCCTTCGGCGTGATGCCGCCCATCGCCCGCCTGACCCCCGAACAGGCCATGTACTACTTCCTCTCCGGCTACACCTCCAAGCTGGCCGGCACCGAGAAAGGCGTCAAAGAGCCGCAGACCACCTTCTCCACCTGCTTCGGCGCGCCCTTCCTGCCGCTCTTCCCGTCCGTCTATGCCAAGCTGTTGGGCGAAAAGATCGCCCGGCACAAGTCGAAAGTCTGGCTGGTCAACACCGGCTGGACCGGCGGTCCGTATGGCGTCGGCCAGCGCATCCACATCCCCTACACCCGTGCCATGATCCGCGCCGCTCTGCTCGGCAATCTGGAAAATGTGCCTGTGCGCACAGATCCGAACTTCGGTTTTGCCATACCGGTAAGTGTCCCGGATGTGCCCGACGAGGTGCTCGATCCCCGCTGCACCTGGGCCGACCCGCAGGCTTATGACACTCAGGCCAGCCACCTGGTGGCCAAATTCCTCGAGAATTTCACCCAGTTTCAGACCAGGGTGGACTGCAGAAGTGGTTGCCGCCGGTCCACGCTGGTCAGCAAGCTATCGGGTGTAACTTTTTCGACCAGCCTGCATCTGATCAGATGGATGAGCAGGTAAAATGTACAGCGACTTCATGCCGTCTATATTGTGGAATGATAAGTAATGGTTGAATAAAATCAAAGGAGATCGATAAATGATGAATTTAATTTGAGCGGACTGCCCGGTATGGCTAAGAAAAGAAGAAATCCCGGTCAAAGTCTTGATCCTTGGATCAGGGCCGGCCGGGTTGTCGGCCGCCCTGTACGCAGCCCGGGCCGACCTGGAACCGGTGGTGGTGACCGGCATGGAATTTGGCGGCCAGGTCTCTCTGACCTATACGGTCGAAAACTACCCTGGCTTCCCGGATGGCGTCGGCGGTCCGGACCTGGCCGAGCTCTTCCAGAAGCAGGCCGAACGCTTCGGCGCCCGCTTGGATTACGACATCGCCACCGAAGTCGATTTGAGCCGCAGCGCCGTTCGTCGTCCAGACCTACAACGACGAAATATCTGGCCGATACCCTGATCATCACCACCGGCGCCACCCCGACGCACCTGGACATCCCTGGCGAAAAGGAATTGACCGGGCGCGGAGTCTCTTACTGCGCCACCTGCGATGGCTGGTTCTTCAAAGGGAAAGATGTGATGGTGGTCGGCGGCGGCGACAGCGCCGTCGAAGAAGGCCTGTTCCTGACTCGCTATGCCGAGCACGTGACCATCGTCCATCGCCGGGAAGCTCCGCTCAGGGCAGGTCTGTCCTGCAGAACCGGGCCATGGAAAATCCAAAGATCTCTTTCCAGTGGAACACCACCATCAGCAAGATACTGGGAGAGACGGGTGTTGAATCCGTGGTTTGCAAGAATCTGAAATCCGGCCAGGAAACTCCACGCCAGACGGATGGAGTGTTCATCTTCATCGGCCATACCCCGAATACCCAATTATTCGCGGGCCAGCTGGATATGGACGAGAGCGGCTACTTGAAAGTGGACCGACAAATGATGCAGCACCAGCCTGCCGGGCGTTTTTGCCGCCGGCGAAGTCGCCGATCCGCACTTCCGGCAGGTGATCACCTCAGCCGGCATGGGCGCCGCAGCTGCCATTCAGGCCAATCACTTACCTGGACGCGTTGGATGGTAAGCCGATGCAGGCGGATGTAATTATGGATCCGGCGTGAAGGCGGATAGTTTTCGATGGCACATACTTGATCGTAGTAGCAATGGCAGAGATCCTTAAATTCAAGCAGGAGATTGTCAGGAGAAGATATGAAAAATAAAGTATCGATCATTGGCGCCGGGATGACCGGCTCTACCACGGCCCACTGGCTGGCCGAACAGGAAATTGCCGACATGGTCCTGGTGGATGTGGTCGAAGGCATGCCGCAGGGCAAAGCCCTGGACCTTCAGGAAGCACTGCCGGTGATCGGCAAAGATGTTCAGCGTGGTCGGCAGCAACGATTACAGCGCAACCGCCGACTCGGATATCGTGATCATCACCGCCGGCTTGCCGCGCAAACCGGGGATGAGCCGCGATGACCTGCTTTTCGCCAACGCCGATATTGTCCGCAAAGCCAGCGATGAGACCATCCGCTATTCGCCCGACGCGATCTACGTCGTCCTGACCAACCCCCTGGATGTTATGGCATACCTGACCATGAAAACTACCGGCATCCCACCCCAGCGTGTGGTGGGGCAGGCCGGCATCCTGGATTCGGCCCGCATGCGCGCCTTTGTCTCCATGGAGCTGGGAGTCAGTGTCGAAAATATCCACTGTTATGTGCTGGGCGGGCATGGCGACGAGATGGTGCCGCTCACCAGGCTGTCCAACGTGGCCGGCATCCCGCTCGACCAGGCCTTGCCCGCTGACCGGCTGGCTGCCATCGTTGAGCGCACCCGCAAGGGCGGTGGGGAAATCGTCAGCTTGCTGAAGACCGGCAGCGCCTATTATGCGCCAGCTGTTGCAGTTCTCAGATGGTCGACTGCCATCCTCAAGGACAAGCACCTGATCGTTCCCTGCGCTGCCTACCTGGACGGCGAATACGGCCTGAAGGATATCTTTTTTGGCGTCATGGTGCAGCTCGGACGGAAAGGCGTCGAAAAAGTGCTTGAATACGAGCTCGATGAAGCCGATCTGGCCGAACTCAAGCTTTCTGCTGCTGGCGTGGCAGAGAACATCGCGAAATTAAATTTATAACTGGAAAATAATCTCCTGGAGGCATCATGGTTCTGAAAGAGAAAATCGCGGCCAGTATCCCGGCCTGGCGAGAAAGAGTGAAAAAACTGCTCAACGAAAGCGGTGACGTTAAGGTCGGTGAAGTGACCATCCGCCAGGTGTATGGCGGCATGCGCGACGTCGAATCGCTGGTGACGGATATCTCCTATGTCGATCCGACAGAAGGCATCCGGCTGCGCGGCTTTACCATTCCAGAGCTTGTCGAAAAACTCCCCAGGCGGCCTGGCGACCTGATGCCGCTGGTCGGGGGATTGTATTATCTTTTGTTGGTCGGTGAAATCCCAACCCTGGCGGAAGCGCTCGAAGTAGAAGACGAGTGGAAACTGCGCAGTGAAGTGCCGGATTATGTTTATGAGATTCTCACCACGATGCCTGAATGCACCCAGCCGATGACACTCTTCACGCAGGCGATCTTATCCTTGCAGTGCCAGTCGGTATTTGCCCAGCAGTACGACGCTGGCGCCCGCCGGGAAGACTATTGGGATTATATGTTGGAAGACAGTCTAAACCTGACTGCCAAGCTTCCCACCATCGCGGCTTTCATATACAACTTGAAATTCAAAGAACGAAAAATCCAACTGGTCGACCCTGACCTGGATTGGAGTGCAAATTTCGCCAAAATGATGGGCGTGCAGGACCCGCTCTACGCGGAGCTTTCCCGGCTTTTCTTTATCATCCATTCCGACCATGAAAGCGGAAATGTCAGTGCGCACGCCACGCACATGGTCGGCTCTACACTTTCAGATATTTATTATTCCACTTCCGCAGGGATCAACGGGCTGGCCGGTCCTCTGCACGGCCGGGCTAACCAGGAAGCCCTCAGCTGGCTGAAAGATGTTCATGAGAAATATCACGGTGTACCTTCTCGAGAAGAGCTGAAAGAGTTTGCCTGGGAGACGCTAAAATCCGGGCAGGTCATCCCGGGTTATGGTCATGCGGTGCTGCGCAAGACGGACCCGCGCTTCACCGCCCAGCTCGAATTCGGCAAGACCAATTTTCCGGAAGATCCGATCTTCAAGTTGGCTTCCATGGTTTATGAAATCGTTCCAGAAGTGCTGATCGAGCAGGGCAAAGCCAAGAATCCCTGGCCGAATGTGGATGCCATCAGCGGCTCTCTCCAGCAGCATTTTGGCATCCAGGACCAGGACGAAAAAGGTATGTACGGTTTCTATACCGTTTTATTCGGTGTCAGCCGGACTCTGGGAGTGTCTGCAAACGCGGTCTGGGCCAGGGCACTGGGCCAACCCATCGAACGACCGAAATCTTTGACTACCGCCATGCTGGAAGAGATCGCTGCCAAAGAACGCGCTGCAGCCTGATTGTTTTCGTAATAGAAAACCGATCCGGAGCTTACGGGGCGGGTGTCACTGCTGCACTCTGGCTCAGCCAGGTGAACACGCGTGATGTACTGATTGCACCGGCTGGCTCCCATACGGTGTTACCTTCCTCATCCGTGCCTGCCTGCCGGACCGTTAAAACCCACCAACGGTAGATATGCGGGATGCTGTCTCCTGTACGAAATGAAGCCGGGACGATGTATTTGGTGTCGCTGACATACTCGACGATCTTACGTCCTTGCCCTTCGGTCAGGTCTTCGACTGAAACGGCATAGGCTTCATTTTCTCTCAGGTTGCCCACCGAAGCCCACTGCAGGGTGATGATCTCGTTGATCTGTGCGAAGACTGCACCATCGGCTGGCAGCAAAAGGTTCACTGGTGGATAAGGTGGTGGCAGTGTCGGGGTCGGGCTGGGTCCAGGAGTCGCTTCACGCATACACAGTGGAATTTCAAGCTGTTGCCCGAACCGCACCACGTCGTTCACCAGGCCGTTCCAGTCACGGATCGCATCCATCCGAACGTTGTAATTCAAAGAAATGGCACTCAACGTATCGTTCTCTTTTACCGTGTAGAAATCCAGCGGGCAGGCAGCTTTTGTGGACTCGGCAGGATTTAGAGTTGCTGATGGCAGGGTCGTTGCTGTGGGAGTCGGCTGTGGAATTTGCAGCACCTGTCCTTCGATCAGGGTGCTGCAGTCAGCCGGCAGGTCATTTTGAAGCACAATCGACTGGATGGTTACATCGAAGCTAAATGCGATACTCCCGCATGTATCGCCTAGCTTTACAGTATACGCCAAAGGAGTAACGGTGGGTTGAGGGGTATGGGTCGGCGTGGGAATATCTGCCGTGGCTGTCAGGGATGGTGCTGAAGTAGGAGTGAGCGTCACCGTTTCCGTGACCACCTGGACCGGTGCTGCTGCTCTCCGCAGGGCAACATAAACCACGATCGCCCCAATACCGAGCAGAAGCGCAAGCAAGCCAAAGGCTACCGGCAGGCTGAGTGTGATTTGCGGCAAGCGACTGCCCTGTACTGCCTTGGTGTTTTTGGCTGTTTTGTCGCTTCTCGTCAAATCAGTGCCGCAGACCAGGCAGCGCTTTGCATCGATGCTGAGACGTGTCCCGCATGTCGGGCATATTTGAGTGGGTGAGGTGTTTTTTTCTGGACTCATAAAGTTTCATCAGGTCGGAGATGCCCCTATTTCCGACCGTGGCGATTATACCAGCCTTCAATACGTGCTGAAGGATTGATTCTTCAGTCTCAAACTCTGGTATATTAGCCTGGTGAATCCGATTAGCCTGTATCTTCACATCCCATTCTGCCGCCACCGCTGTGGATACTGCGATTTCAACACTTATGCTGGCATCGAAACCATCATCCCGGAATACATCAAGGCTTTGGCAGCCGAGATACGTTGGATGAGCGCCTGGAATGTCGATGACCTCCCGGTACACACAGTCTACTTTGGCGGTGGTACGCCTTCCTTACTGCCGGCAGCCGGCATTCAGCTTATCCTGGATGAGGTTTCGAAAAATTTCCATTTGTCCGATAAGGCTGAGATTTCGCTGGAAGCCAATCCCGGTACCCTGTCTCTTAATTACTTGAAAGACCTGCGGAAATTGGGCATAAACCGGCTGAGTATTGGAATGCAATCGGCGCATCCGGGTGAATTAGCCTTGTTGGAACGAGAGCACACTTATCTTGATGTGATCAACTCTTTCACCTGGGCGCGTAAATCCGGTTTTGACAATATCAATCTTGACCTGATTTTCGGCCTGCCAGAACAGGTTGTTCACTCATGGAAATGCAGCCTGGATCTCGGGCTGGGATTACATCCTGAGCATTTCAGCCTGTATTCGCTGACACTCGAGCATGGAACACCTTTTGGCTCCTGGTCGTCGAAAGGCTTGATCTCACAGCCTGACCCCGACCTGGCTGCCGACATGTTCGAATGGGCGTCCGAAAGACTCGACAAAAGCAACTATACCCATTATGAAATCTCGAATTGGGCGAAAAACAAGACTCCGCCAGCAAATGGTCATTCAAGCGAATTTTCCTGCCAGCATAATATTCAATACTGGAGAAATCTACCCTACCTGGGATGCGGAGCTGGCGCGCACGGTTATTTCCACGGAGTTCGCACGGCAAATGTATTATCTCCATCCGCCTACATCCAGCGGATGTCAGCTGGCAAAATCGATCAACTGAAAGGGATAGAAAAGCCATCACTTATAGAAGCAATTTCAAGATCCCCAGATCAAACTGGCTCTCATCATCAAGCCTGAATTTCGCGGCTCACCTGCCGCAATCAATTCAGAACGGCTTGACAGGCAGACCGAGATGGATGAAACGATGATGATGGGCCTGCGTCTGGTTCAGGAAGGAGTATCCAACCAGGTTTTCCAGGACCGCTTTGGAATTTCTCTGGATGAGGGGTATTCTGAACAAATAACTCTTTTACAATCGCAGGGATTGGTTGAATGGGTGCCGGCAAATAACGCTTCGCTTCGCCTGGCCAGTAAGGGTATCCTTTTGGCCAACCGGGTTTTCGTGGAGTTTATCAGCTAATCTACAGCGCGATTGTCTTCAATTTGAACGGGACAACAGTTGTAGAGCCAGCTCCTCCAGCGCTTCTCCCGCTGAGCCCTGAGGTTTAGCATTTCGTAAAGATCGCAGTGCCTGGTCTGTCAACCGGTCAGCATGATTTTGAGCAAAATCCCGGGCCCCTTCTGCTTCAAGAAGGGTGATTAATGA
The DNA here is from genome assembly GCA_963698765.1 of uncultured Chloroflexia bacterium. Classification (GTDB taxonomy): domain Bacteria; phylum Chloroflexota; class Anaerolineae; order Anaerolineales; family UBA4823; genus CAVOSB01. The sequence continues at coordinate 271,671 of CAVOSB010000037.1, read as the reverse complement.
AGGGATTTCAGCTTGACTGACTGGTCCTTCCATCCATCTACGGGCAAATTCACCTTTTAGGCTCAAGGCATAAAGCACCGGTAATGATTTCTTGCCTGTCAGCAGGTCGCTTTTTGATGACTTTCCCATGCGCTGGTCGTCTCCCCAGATTCCCAGGATATCATCCTGGACCTGAAATGCCAGCCCAAGCTGCTCGGCAAATTTTACATAAGCGGTGTGCAGATCTTCAGGCACCCCGGCTATCAACGCACCCAGGTCTGCGCATGTCGACAGTAGCGCAGCAGTTTTCCCTTTTATCATCGGCCAGTATGCGTCTACACCGAATTGATTGGTTGATTCGTAAGCCAGGTCCAGATACTGTCCATGAGTCAGCTGAAGGCAGGTTTCCTGCAGCAGCCGTGAGGCTTTCAGTGCGATTTCAAGATTTGTGGTTTCATTCAGGCGCAGAATTGCCAGGTGAGCTAAGGAAAACATGGCATCTCCAGCGTTGATGGCCTGGGCAATCCCCCAGCGCTTCCAAACCGCATCCCGGCCGCGCCGCGTCGGGCTCTGGTCCTGGATATCGTCGTGGATAAGAGAAAAATTATGCACCAGCTCAACCGCTGCTGCTGCCGGCAGGGCAGCCTGGAAATCGCCTTTTCCTGCTTCGGTTACCAGTAATAACAACAAGGGGCGGATTCTCTTGCCTATCCGGTTGGTCTGGGAGGGATCACTATCCCAGCCCATGTGGTAGGCCAGCATAGCATAGTTATCTTCCAGACCTGGCTGCAGGGTAATTTGAATGGATCTATGCAGCTCTTCTTCGATATAAGGAAGATATTTAGCTGAAAGGTCTGAAAGTGACATGAATTACGATAATTTCGAGAGCGGCGTTGCCGCCAGAGATTCCAGGTCTTTAGCACCGCAGGCGAACATGCATACCCGCACTTCATCCCGGACTTCGTGGATCGCTGAAATTGTCTCTTCAGCTGAAACAGCAGCTGCTTTAAGGAATGGACTGGCTAATCCACCCAAGACGCTCCCAACGCCAGGCACTTAGCAAAATCCACACCAGAACGCAATCCACCTGAAGCGATCACCTTGAGAGCCGGGGCAGTATTTCGTAACATTCCGGATGGCATCCGCCGTAGGAACCCCCCAGTTCACAAACGCGGCAGCCAGTCGCGCCTGGCTGGGATTTTTTGCCCGGTACATCTCAACTTGAGACCAGGAGGTGCCGCCTGCTCCGGCCACATCGATAGCAGAAATACCAGCATCGGCTAACAGGTGGATATCCGCCTCCGAGAATCCCCACCCGACCTCTTTGGCGATGACAGGAACTTCCAGGTTTCGACAGATGGCTTCGATTTTCTTGCTCAGGCCGGAGAAGCGCGTGTCCCCCTCCGGCTGTACTGCTTCCTGGAGCGCGTTTAAATGCAAGATCAAAGCATCTGCCTCAATCATATCAACTGCTCGACGGCATTCCTGGATTCCATAACCGTAATTGAGCTGAACAGCGCCTAAGTTTGCTAAGAGGAGAATTTGAGGGGCAAATTTCCGGAGCTGGAAAGTAGACGCCAGCTGCGGTTGTTCAATCGCTGCACGCTGCGAACCTACTCCCATCGCCAGACCAGCTTCTTGAGCTGCGACTGCCAGGTTCTGGTTGATCTTCGCTGCTTCCTGGGTTCCACCTGTCATTGACGAGATCAGGATAGGCGCCTGGAGGCGTTTTCCAAATATCTCCAGGCTGAGATCGACATCTTCAAGGTTTATTTCGGGCAACGCACGGTGAAAAAAACGGTATTTCTCAAGTCCTGTGGTCACTCCGGAGCGCACGTCATTTTCAAGATTGATGCGAATATGATCCGATTTACGCTCGCTGATCGGCGTAACTTTCTTCATGCGCTGGTGTTCCTTCAGGGTGAGCCTATCTTACCACAGGCTTGACTTTACAGGCGACACGATTACAATATGGCGCATACTTGTTAACACCCTTCGAAGGAGGTATTCAATGTCAGACACATTTACAGAGGTCAAAGAAATCATCGTTGATCTATTGGGTGTCGATGAAAGTAAAATAACACTTGAGGCACGTTTTCGAGAAGAGTTGGAAGCCGATTCCCTTGACCTGGTTGAATTGATAATGGCGTTTGAAGATAAATTCGGTGGTGAGATTTCTGACGAGGATGCTCAGAAAATCACAACCGTTGGCGAAGTCGTAACATATATCGAAACTCGAATGAAAAACTGATTTTCCAGCCGATATCCACAACGAAACCACGCTTTTTCAAGTCAAATCCTGAAATAATTTCTGCAACATTACAGGATTAGCTGGCTTAGAAATTTCCGACCTGAAAGGGTCGGATTTTTTATACTCAAATACCAGTTTTAAGCAATGTTGGGATTTCTTCAGGATGCCTGGCAACTTCAACACCAGCGGCCTTTAGTGCGGCGATCTTATCTGCAGCAGTCCCTGTTCCACCCTCAATAATTGCCCCGGCGTGACCCATCCTTTTCCCAGGAGGAGCAGTTTGACCTGCAATAAAGCTTACGACGGGTTTTGTCATTTTGTTCTGAATAAATTCAGCTGCCTTTTCCTCGTCTGCCCCGCCAATCTCTCCAATCATTACGACTGTTTCTGTTAATCCATCATCCTCGAAAAGAGTTAGACAATCGATGAAGTTGGTGCCGTTAATCGGGTCGCCACCAATACCAACACACGTGCTCACCCCTATCCCTTTTATCATCAATGCATACAACACCTCATAAGTCAGCGTTCCTGACCTCGAGACCACGCCCACACTTCCCGGAAGTGAAATGTTTCCGGGGATAATCCCGACTTTAGATTCTCCTGGCGTGAGCAGCCCTGGACAATTAGGTCCTATCAACCGTGAGCCTGTACCATCCAGGTATACTCGGACCTGCATCATATCTTGAACCGGTATTCCTTCAGTTATGCATACTATCAATGGAATATCGGCATCTGCAGCCTCGTAAATTGCGTCCGGGGCGAATCTGGCAGGCACGAATATTACGGAAACATCGGCACCGGTGGCATCAACAGCAATTCTGACAGAATCAAAGACGGGTACCTTTCCGTCCAAAACCCATTCCCCTCCTTTGCCAGGTGTTACACCGGCAACGATATTGGTGCCGTATTGCAGCATTTGCCCTGTATGAAAAAGGCCTTCATTACCGGTAATTCCTTGAACAAGGACACGTGTGTTCTTATCAATCAGTATGCTCATTTTTATCCTCGTTGCGCTTCTGAAACTGCTTTTTGTGCTGCTTCAACCAGGGTCTCAGCGGTTATCATGTTGGCATCAGCCAGAATCCGCCTGCCTTCTTCGGCATTGGTTCCTACCAGCCTGACGACCATCGGGACATTCGGTTTGACTTCCTGAATTGCCGCTAAGAATTCCACGCGCAACTTCATCACATCGAGTTATCCCCCCAAAGATATTGTATAAGACAGCTTTGACATTCCGATCGGTCAGGATAATCCGTAATGCAGCGGAGACTTTATCTGAGCTGGCACCCCCCCCAATATCCAGAAAATTGGCTGGCGAACCCCCAAACAATTTAATAATATCCATGGTTGTCATGGCCAGTCCTGCTCCGTTCACCATGCACCCTATATTTCCATCCAGTTTGATGAACGAAAGTCCATACCGTCGTGCTTCGATTTCAGATGGGGCTTCGATATCTGAATCTCGCATTTCAGCTAATGGCTGTTGGCGGAATAAGGCATTGTCATCAATCACCATTTTTCCATCCAATGCCAGGAGCTTTAGACCAGTTGTCACTACCAGTGGATTGATTTCTGCCAGGGTCGCATCGCAGTCCTTATAGACCTGCCACAGACCTTTCGCAATTTGTAGAAATTGTCTCCAACATTCACGGTTCAAATCGATACCGGCTGCAATATCACGTGCCTGGTAATCCCTCAATCCCAGGAGAGGGTCGATCAAGATTTTTACGATTTTTTCAGGGGTTGTACGCGCAACTTCCTCGATCTCAACTCCGCCAGCCGATGAAGATATCATCACAGGGCGTCGGGCATTTCTATCATTTGTGATACCCAGGTATATCTCAGCCTCAATTGGAGCAGCTTCATCAACCAGGACTTTCCTCACAGGCAAACCTTTAATTTCCATTGACAAAATCTGATCTGCAAATTCTGCTGCTTCTTCGGATGTCTTGGCTAATCGAATTCCACCGGCTTTTCCTCTTCCGCCAACGAGTACCTGTGATTTGATAACCACCCAACTCCCCAAATCCTTCGCTATTTGTTTCGCTTCATCAGCAGAGGCAGCCACACGGCCTTTAGGGATTGGGATTCCATACCTGGAAAAGATTTGTTTTGATTGATACTCATGCAGTTTCATTCAAATCCAATCTCCCTCTTTATTTGGAAATTCTCTGTATCGAAAAATGCAGTTGTCATTCTACCATGTGAAAACGCCCCTGAATGTTATCAGAGGCGTTTGCGGCGATTGGCTGGGGATCGAGGATTTCGAACCTCGACGTACGGATTTCAGAGTTCGCTGTCCTACCGTTAGACGAATCCCCAAAATTTTCAGGATTTTACCATGTTTAGGAAATCACGTCAAACAACGGGCTCCGGTAGATAATCATCCATCCTGGAAGAAATGAACCTGAGATACGAGTTTACCGTTTGATATAATTGCCTATTATTCTCAGAAAAGAGAGACAACAATGGATGACATTGAAAAAACGCTTTCGACCGATTTCATCCGAGAAGCGGTACAGGATGATTTAAAATCTGGTCGTTTCCAACGAGTACACACCCGTTTCCCACCCGAACCGAACGGGTATTTACATATCGGGCATGCGAAAGCGCTCACGATCGATTTCGGTATTGCCAGGGATTTCCAGGGAAAGTGCAACTTACGTTACGACGACACAAATCCCGTCAAGGAAGATATTGAATATGTTGAATTGATCAAGGAAGATATCCACTGGTTGGGTTTCGACTGGGAAGACCGGGAATATTATGCTTCTGATTATTTTGACCAGCTTTATGAGTGGGCAGTGCTACTTATCAAGAAGGGAAAAGCATATGTTGACGACCTCTCACCCGAAGAGATTAGACAGCACCGGGGGACATTAACTGAACCGGGTAAGGAAAGCCCGTACCGGAATCGTTCCATTGAAGAAAACCTCGACCTCTTCGAACGCATGCGGGCGGGAGAGTTCATAGATGAAGCACGTGTCCTGCGTGCAAAAATCGATATGGCATCTGGAAATATGAATATGCGCGATCCGGTGATGTACCGTATCCTGCACCAACCTCCACATCACCGTACTGGAGATCGCTGGTGTATTTATCCGATGTATGATTATGCCCACGGTCAATGTGATTTAATCGAGGGTGTGACGCATTCCCTATGCTCTCTCGAATATGAAGACCACCGGCCACTTTATGAATGGTTTCTGAACGAGCTGGAGATTTATAAACCCAGGCAAATTGAATTCGCCCGTCTTAACTTGAGTTACACTGTTTTAAGTAAGTGGCAAATTAATCAAATTGGTGCAAAATAATTATGTCGACGGCTGGGATGACCCGCGTATGCCTACGCTTTCGGGTCTCAGGCGGCGCGGATTCACCCCGGAGTCGATCCTCGATTTTTTTAACCGTGTAGGAGTAGCTAAAAATGACAGTGTTGTTGATATCGATTTGCTCGAGCACTGTATTCGCGAAGTTTTGAACAAGCGAGCGCAACGAGTGATGGGTGTACTCAACCCATTGAAACTGGTCATCACCAACTACCCAGAGAACCAGGTTGAGGAGGTGGAAGCAAAAAATAATCCGGAAGATCCAGATATGGGGACACGGAATATCCCTTTCTCACGCGTACTTTATATCGAGCAGGAGGATTTCAGTGAAGATCCGCCTCCAAAATTCCACCGGCTGGCGCCAGGACGGGAAGTGCGGTTGCGTTATGCATATTTTGTAAAGTGCGTCGATGTTGTTAAAGATGGTTCGGGACAAATTACAGAAATTCATTGCAGCTATGATCCCGAAACACAGGGTGGAGATGCACCTGATGGCAGGAAACCCAAGGCTACCCTGCACTGGGTATCTGCCCCCCATGCCCGCAGAGTCGAGGCACGAATTTTCGACCGCCTGTTTTTGAAAATCAATCCAGATGACGTGGACGATGACCAGGATTTTACCGCCAATGTCAATCCTGATTCCATGAAGGTAATTGAGAATTGCTTTGTGGAACCATTCATCGATCGCGCCGTTGCTGGAGACCGTTTCCAGTTTGAACGCCAGGGATATTTTTATGTCGATCCCGACTCCAGCACTGATCGATTGGTGGTAAACAGGACAGTTTCGCTGAAGGATACCTGGTCAAAAATTCAAAAGAACCAGACCTGAAAGAATAACCCAACAGGAGGTTGAAATGACTAATTCAGCCTCCTTTACATGCTCAAAACTAAATTGATGTTCTCACGACTTGTCTTCGGTGAGAGAAGACAGAAGTGTTACAGCATTATTCAACCTTGCCAGAACCATTTCTTTCCCCAGGACCTGCATGCTTTCGAAAAGTGGTGGACTGACCGTTTGTCCCGTTATTGCCACCCTAAGTATCCCAAACAGTTGCCCGGCCTTTAATCCAAGACCCTCCGCCAGAGCTCTTAACAATGGCTCGGCATTTTCCAGGTTGACCTCCGGTAATTCCGCCAGAATTGCATATGCGTCTCTGGCGGCAACCAGTGATTCTCTCGTGTTCATCTTGCTTCCAATGAGCTGATTCGGTTCAATTTCAATTTCATTTATATATAGAAAGCCTATCCAGTCATTAGCTTCATCCAGGGTGACCAGTCTTTCTCGGATCAATGGGACGACATCGACTAAAGACCGATCATCAACATCATATCCAGCTAATCTCAAGTATGGAGAAAGCCTTTGTGCTAATTCGTAGGTTGGAAGATGGCGGATGTGTAAACCATTGAAGTGGTCCAATTTCGAAAAGTTGATTGCCGCCGGAGCGGGATTAAGCCTTTCCAGGGAAAATTTTTCGATTAAATCTTGTAATGAAAAGAATTCACTGTGGTCATCGTAGCTCCAACCCATCAAGGCAATCCAATTACCTACGGCCTCAGGCATATAGCCGAGTGTGCGCAGATCGCTGATAAAAATGGAATATCCGTCTTTGATCAAATCCGAGGACTCCCGCTTACTCATCTTGCCTTTACCGCTGGGTTTCAAGAATACTGACAGGTGCACCCATTCAGGCTCTTGCCAGCCAAATGCCCGGATGATGTGGGCATGGAAAGCGAAAGTTGACAACCACTCGGACCCCGCGTATCACATGTGAGATATCCATCAAATGATCGTCGACCATAGCTGCAAGATGATATAGCGCTAAACCATCAGACTTAACCAGGATGTAATCATCGAGATTCCGGTTTTCAACAACGATTTCGCCACGCAGCATATCCCGAACTGTGATGCTTCCCTCCCCGGGCATTTTGAACCGGACAACATGCAGCTCCTGCTGAGCGTGCGCCGCAGCTAACTGGGGATCAATAGACCGGCATAAACCATCGTAGTGTGGGTTTTGTTTAGACTGGATTTGTTCGTGGCGCATAATCTCGAGGCGCTGTGGGGAGCAAAAGCAATAGTAAGCGAAACTGTTCTCTACCAACCAACGGGCATGCTCCAAATAAATCTCTTTACGTTCGGATTGATAATACGGGGCGTGGGGGCCGCCGACATCTGGTCCTTCATCCCAATCCAACCCAAGCCAGTGCAGGCTATCAATCAATTCCTTCTCCGCACCTGGCACGAAGCGCTTCTGGTCGGTATCTTCGATACGCAATATGAATTTGCCTCCAGTCTGCCTGGCATGCAAATAGTTGTATAGGGCTGTTCTACCACTGCCCAAATGCGTGCGCCCTGTCGGTGAAGGCGCAAAACGAACCCGGACAGGTCTTTTCGATGACATCCTATTCTCCAGAATTATCAAGTTTGTGAATATTGGTCCAGAGCTACGGTAAAAATGTCCAAAACCAAGAAGTCGGGCAGATTACAGCTCGATTGCCTTATGCCGGAGCATCACACTCTGAACCAGGCCTATCCCCGTTAACGCCGAGAGCAAAGAGCTGCCACCATAACTCACGAAAGGAAGTGTTAATCCCGTGGCTGGCATCATATTCAAGTTGACACCAATGTTTACGATGCTCTGAAAGGCAATCATCGTAGCGACTCCATAGGCAATCAACGCACCATAGGTATCGCGTGCCAGCCGGGCAGCTCGCAGACAACGATAAATCACGAAAAGCAGCACCAGCAGCATTAACAATGTCCCGATAAAACCCAACTCATGTGCAGTGGCGGAAAAAATAAAATCAGACCAGCGAATTTTAAGAAAGCGTAGCTGTACTTGGGGTCCCTGACCATAGCCCTGACCCAACAATCCTCCAGACCCAATACTGATGAGTGCCTGCTGGATGTTGTAGCTTTCCCCAAAGCGGGCATTTGGATCTTGAAACAAGAAATTCAATATTCTGCGCTGTTGGTAGTCTGCCATAAGTGGAAATCCAGCGATCGGCGTGATGATTCCAAGAGCGATAAAAAGGAATAAGTGACGAAGTCGTAAACCGCTTGCCCAAAGCAGTGCAAACCACAGGACAAACATCACAATGGAAGTACTCAAATTGGGTTGGAGTAATATCCAGATGACCATACCTATTGTCATGATGAAACTCCGGAAAACCCAATTTAGATCCTTGGTCCTTCCCTGGGTTCGGGTAAAGTAATCGGCGAGCACCAGGATGAGCACGATCTTCGCCAGTTCTGAGGGTTGGATTAATATGACACCGGTGTCGAACCAGCGAGCAGAACCGAACAAGGCCGCGCCAATAAAAAACAATACTGCAAGTACAATGATTGTCCCGAAATAAAGCGGCCGGCTGATTGAAGACCAGAACCGGTAATCAATAGCAGTTACAATGATGACGATGACCGTGCCAACCGCAGCAAATATGAGCTGCCGGTTGACTAAGTTGAGTTCTTCCAATTCGATGTTTCCGGCAACTGCCGAACGCACCATGGTAATTCCGAAAATAACCAACAGGGCGACAGATCCCAACAGCCAGAAATCAAAATGGCGCCAGTTGATCTTGGACTTAATCTGCATCTGAATTTATCCGATCTTTCTTCGCTTTACAGGACGCAGGGGTATATCAGCAATCAACCGTTGTTGGCGACCCTCTTGAGACATCTCAATTCGGACAGCGTCAGGATCGATATCAATTCTGCGGGAGATGACATCGATGATTTCGTCTTTTAACAGGTCGATTACCCCAGGAGGTATTTCGGAACGATCATGAATCAACACGAACTTCAGACGTTCTTTTGCCTGAACGGCGCTTTTTGGTTGCCGGTTGATTAATCGATCTAAAAAGTTGGCCATTTTGGAATGCCTCAAGTTCGAATAATCCGTTTCAAGCGTCCTAAGAATCCCCTTTGGTCTTCCAGATCCATGAAGGGAACCTGAATGCCAGTCAAACGGAGGGCGATATTACGAAATGCCTGCCCGGCTTTACTCTTTCCATCCATGATCACAGGAATTCCACGATTGGTATTTATCATCACATTTTCATCATCTGGAACCATACCGATAAGGTCGACCGCCAGTAATTCCAGGATATCTTCGACCGAAAGCATTTCACCGCGCCTGACCATTCCAGGTTTAATGCGATTAATAATCAATAAGGCTGGTCCTTTTTCTTCAGCCTCGATCAAACCGATTATGCGGTCTGCATCTCTTACTGCCGCCACTTCTGGATTCGTAATGACAACAATTTGATCAGCAGGTGCAACAGAATTGCGAAAGCCGCGTTCGATTCCTGCTGGCGAATCGATAAAAATCCAATCAAAATCAGCGCGCAGCTCATCACAAAGCTTAACCATGTCAGAAGGTGAGATTGCACTCTTATCGCGGGTTTGAGCAGCCGGGATCAAGAATAGCTCAGGCAGCCGTTTATCACGAATCATCGCTTGCCTGATCCTGCAGCGCCCTTCCACGACATCAACAAGGTCATACACAATTCGGTTTTCTAAGCCCAGTGCGACATCGAGATTGCGCAGACCGATATCGGCATCAATACAGACTACTTTTTTTCCAGTAATCCGCCATAGCTGCACTTAGATTTGCTGTAGCAGTGGTTTTTCCAACACCTCCTTTCCCTGATGTCACCGTAATTACCTTTGCGGTCATATTCTTTCCCTCTTTTGGATCCCAGCGTTCAGCCACTACCTGGCTATCTTTGATGTGTGCCATTTCAGGAGAAGGTTTCCCGCGCCGCTTGGGGGTCAACGCAATGAGTCCGGCTATGCGCAATTGGGTTGGAGACAAATCCAACGCGCACACAATGGCATCTTCATTCCCTCCAGCACCTGCATGGACAACCCCGCGGTAACTTCCCCCATACCAGCACATCACCACCAGCTATGATCTCTGCTCCTGGATTCACATCACCAATTATGATCACGTGGCCTGCATTCTTAATGCTGTATCCAGAGCGAAGTGTTCGCCGCACTAAAATAGCTTCCCCGCCCTCCTGCACAGTCGTTCCAATAGATGGTAATTCTTTCTCAGGCAATAACTTCCCGATTTGAATCGCCAGGCCAAGGGATTGCGCATTATGCTCTGTAACTGGGGATTCACTGAGCACTGCCCGAAGCTCCAGTTGCCAATTCGATATTTCATTTCGCAAGTCCAATAAATCAGGTGCATCCAAAACGCACTTACCAACGTCAACAGCTAAGTGTGCACCTTTTAAAGACCTCCCTGGTCATCAAGATGTTCCAACAGAGCCTCACGTAGCTCGACCCAGATTCCATCTCCCAGGATAATTAATAAACCTTCACGAATTCCTTTGATTTTGACTTTTGGATGCATTTATTTCCTGGTTTAACGTGTCCATATGCCCCGCATACTAATAATCAGGAAATTATAGCATGTCCTATCCTGGAGCTTCGTTGGATGTATCGATGTTTTTTAGCTCAAAATATGCTTCCAATACACGTCGAACAATCGGACCCGCAACGGTTGCACCTTCAGTTCCATTGTAAACAAACGCGACCACCGCAATTTCGGGATTTTCAGATGGTGCATATGCGACTGTCCAGGCGTGTGAAGGCCAGTTACCTGGAATGCACAAATTCTTCGCAGCAGCATATTGATCACAATACTCAGCAGTACCTGTTTTTCCTGCTGCTGAGATTGTCTCCCCACTAAATTGTGCTTCAAGAGTACCGATGGTGACGGCCATTCTCATGCCTTGCTGCATAATGTCGAATACCCATGGAGCGACTGTTTTCGTTTGTCCTTCGATCGGTTCGCATCCCCGAATGGTTGTATCGCCAAATTCCTGGATCATCGGATCGACGGTTAATCCCACTTTAACCTGGGAGCGAACGGGGATATCTGGGTGCTGCCAGGCGTCTGAAAGTCTGAAAAATTCCCTTCCTGATCAATCCATGTAGGAACTACATTCCCTTCTGAATCCAATACATCACGCATTAATGTCGGCTGCATAAATTTGCCGTCGTTGGCGATGATCGCTGCAGAAAGCAGAACTTGAATTGGGGTAGCCAGGACATATCCCTGTCCGACACTGGCAATATACGTATCACCAGAGGACCAGCTTTCAGCCTGGTTGATGCGTTTCCAGGTTGGATCAGGGATCAGGCCATCCTCTTCATCTGGGAGACCAATACCAGGGGCCGCACCGTAACCGAGGGCTGCTGCATAGGTGGTGAGACGGCATATACCCAATCCACCATTTGGGACTTCATCCTGATATCCACCTCCCAGTTTGTAGAAGTAAACATTGCTCGAATTTGCCAGGCCTCGCACGAAATCCAGGTGGCCGAAACCAGCTTCATTCCAATCTACAAACTCGCGCGCCTGGCCAGGATCATTGGCGTAATACCTTTCCGTTACTTCCAATTTTGGCGGTGTAGAAATGATCTGGTCTGGAGTAACCACACCTTCGTTCAGCGCTCCAAACTCCAGTTACCAGTTTGAAAACAGAACCAGCCGGCAGTACATCACCAACTGCATGATTAACCAGTGGGGTTTTGAAGGGTCCTGGATTAACTGGTCATAATAATACGCAGGAATGAAACGCGCCATACGATTGTTTTCATACGTTGGATATGAGATCATTGAAAGGATCTCTCCAGTTGCCGGATTGATAGCGATCACAACTCCATTCGTATAACGAAGCTCTCCAAAATACCTGTTCCAGTCGTCCAGTTCGTCAATCAGAATGGCTTGAGCTGCTTGCTGAAGCCGTGTATCAATGGTCAATCGCAAGCTGGATCCGGGTTTTGCTAAGAATCGGAGGTTGTAGATCTCGTAATATCTGGCCTCCCACGTCCACCTGGACAAATCTATTACCGTTCTGTCCACCCAGTAAGTCCTGGTAGAAAAGCTCCAATCCTGCATAACCAACCTTATCGCGATTCGGTACCAAACCGCGTCCGACATAATAATCTTCCAATGCAGCTGGTACTGGTCCCAGGAATCCAACAATATTGGAGGTCAAAGAACCGGTCGGATATTCACGCAGTGGTTCCTGTTCAATCCCAATCCCAGGCAGATCCATCGATTTTTCCTGGAGAACCATAGCTGTCCTCTCATCGATATCACATTTAATCCTCACAGGTTGATATGGCGTGGAGGATTCACCATATTCTGCGATCTGGGCGATCCCATGCTCCGAAATACAGGGGACGTACGGATTCTCCGGTGAGATTTCATTTAAATTAACCGGGACATCGATCAATTCCGAAAGAGTCCGAAATATCTCCTGGACAGCTCCAGTATCTTCAGGCAGATTCGCTGCAGTAATTACCACGTTTAATGCCGCCACGTTCCTTGAAAGAGTTACGCCATTGCGATCATAAATGATCCCGCGTAGACTTTGAAGGTTTATTTGGAGAGTGTTATTCTCCTGGGCTTTTGCTGCCCATTCTGTGTTCTGAACTATTTGCAGCAAAAATAATCTGAAGATATAGACCGAAAAAACCAGCACCAGAATTATCAAAAACGCGATAATTCGTCTGGTTTGTATTTGATTTTGAGAAATGGCCTCGCTAGACATATTGGTTACAAATACTCACATTTCCAATTCCATTGGGTAGAGCAACCCAGCAAGGTCGCTAAAAATTACATATGCTGGAGCAGCCAGGACCAGATTCAGGAGCAGGCTGGGTAATATAGTTTGATTGAAGACAATATTTATCGGCAAAGCCACACCTATAATCCTGAGTGCAATAAAATCGATCAGCAGGCACAAAAAAGTGCCTACGAAAATCGTCACAAACATCGCTAAAATCGGCATCTGCCATACTCGTTTACGCAATAACAGGGCTAATGCCACAGTTATGAAATAACCAATAAACACGCTACCAAACGGCAATGCCGACATCAGACCCACCAAAAGCGCTCCAATCATCGCCCAAACGTATGCATTTTTCACGCGTTTCTGTAAAGCCCAGGCTGATATGGCCAGCAGGACCAGATCAGGCGATCCGTTAAGTAGTGGAAATCTATTGACAACCGCAGATTGGAAAATCAATAATGCCACAAGTATTGGAAACGCAGCTAAGGTCGGTATCATACCACTTGAAAATCAGACTGATATTAATCCCATCTAAGACCTTTACTAAGGAACAGCGGGAGTGGGAATCAATGGATTTACATCCACCGGAGTGAAATTAATAATTACCAGGACAATTTCGAGGTTATTAAAATCGACAACCGCCTGTACTACCCCACTTTGAAATAAATCCGTCTCCAATTTGCGAATGCTGGTAACCTGACCGATAAGGATATTCGGGGGATAGTTCCCACCTAAGCCAGATGTCAGGACGAGATCACCTATCTGAACTGAGGCAGATTGAGGCACCATTTCCAGCGCCAACTCACCTGTGATATCGCCGAATAGACTTGCTTGAGCTCGTGAGGGCTCGATCCGGACGTTAATGACCGAAGCTGGGTCGGTGATCAGCTGCACTCGCGCGGCTCCGGCCGTGACCGCAGCGATACGGCCTACCAGTCCTTGTTGAGTGACAACTGGCATGCCTCTCCTGAGTCCATCATCCGAGCCGCGGTTTATTATCGCATATTTGACGAACGGGCTTGGGTCACGCCCGATAACGGCAGCTGCCACATAACTATACTCTGGGTTGACCCGGGCAAAATCTACAAGTGCCGATAAAATCCGTGTTTCAGCAATTTGCTGCTTCAATTCAATAATTTCGGTCTGCAAACGAGAGACTTCCGCTTCTAATTCGGTATTTCTCTGCCGTAATTCTGTCAGGTCCTGCGGGGAACTTAGCAGTGTCTGGAAAGCCTGAACACGAGAAGAGATCCAGGTTTGTGCACTAATAATTGGATTGATAAATACACGCGACACGGGTGTCATATAGCCCCCTAAGGCAAGTGCGATCAAGCCGAGAACGATAAATACTAGAATAACAGTGAAAACTAAATTGTTACTTCGTGATCTCATCTCTGATGACGAGTACTGCCGCGCTCTAATCCCACCAAATACTTGCGCAAAACATCGTAGTTTTCGAGGATCATCCCGGCCCCGCGTGCTACGCAGCTCATTGGATCCTCAGCGACCCAAACTCGTATGCGTAACTCTTCTGTAAGCCGTCGATCAAACGAATGAAGCAAACTGCCTCCTCCAGCCATGCAAATACCCATATCCATTAAATCCGCAGAATTTCTGGCGGTGCTTCATCCAGCGCATCTTTTATTGTGTCGATGATGGTTTGAACCGATCCTGATATTGCTTCTCGGATTTCAACCGATGATACCTCCACAGCCTCAGGTAGACCGGTAATGAGATTACGGCCTCGAATCAGCATTGTTTTTTCTTCAGGCAAATGATACGCAGAACCAATCGTCATTTTTGTCTGTTCTGCCATCCGTTCACCGATCAGCAAATTGTATTTATTACGCATATAGAGAACAATATCGGCATCCATTTCATCGCCGGCTACACGCAGTGAACGCGAGACAACGACTCCTCCCATTGATAATATCGCCACTTCTGAAGTCCCTCCCCCAATGTCGACCACCATGTTTCCGCGCACCTCAGACACTGGTAATCCTGCCCCCATGGCAGCTGCGACGGGCTCTTCTATCAATCCGACTTCCCGAGCTCCGGCTGAGATGCATGCGTCATATACAGCTCTCTTTTCAACCTCCGTTACCCCCGAAGGAATGCCGACTACTACACGGGGGCGCGGGATCGGCACGATGCTCTGTTCATGCGCCTTGCCGATAAAATATTCGAGCATTGCCTGTGTGAATTCGAACTCAGAGATCACACCATCCCTTAAAGGACGGATTGCCACCACATTGGCTGGCGTACGGCCCACCATTTCTTTTGCTTCTGCTCCGATTGCTAGAGGTTGTCTCGTGCGCTTATCAATTGCCACCCATGATGGCTCATTGATGGTAATGCCTTTACCCCGCACATGCACAAGTGTATTTGCAGTACCCAGATCAATACCAATATCCAGAGAAAAGAAGCCGAGTAACCAGTTGAGCGGGTTGAATCGCAAATCAGGCTCCTATATTAACGTTGAATCGACAGGCCAGCCATAAAGCCCGCTCTCTGAGTACCTCAAGGCATTATACCATCGATCAAAATAGGCTCGTATCATGTTGGACAAGCGAATGCACCTCTCTCCTCCCCTCACCACTCTAAGGAAACTCAGTATCCAAGCCCTGCTACATAGGATAGCGACGGATCAACAATGATGTATGAAAACAATTTGGTTAAACATCATCTCATTCACTCGCTGGATTGTTTCAGACGGTGGTCGAATCCTGCTTTCCGGTAAGCGATTAAGCGGTGTTGATGTCAGGTTATATATGTCCAACAAATTAGGCTGGTCACGATTAATAAAAATCAAGCCGGTGAGAAGCCACTGGCGAGCATTCGCTTCTTCCAGGATTCGCATGGCCTCTGCCGCGATCGGTCGGATCATAATTTACTTCCAATTTCTTAAGGATTACTTTGGACCCATCGTGCATGGTGACTTCCCTGGCTTCACCGGGCTCATAATCGATCATGATTTCTTCTGCCGGGGGTACATAAGACAGTTCGTGTAAGGCTACTTCATGTTCCTTACCCCAGGCATATGAATGCGTCGACTCGTCTGTATTATTAAAGGTGACACACGGGCTTATTATATCGAGTACCGCGATCCCATTATGGCTCAGGGCGGCTTTAATCAATTCCTTTACTTGCTTGGGATCTCCAGCGAACGATCTGGCGACAAACGAGGCATTCCCAACCAGGGCTTCCCATGCAATGTCGATCGGCATATATGGATTAGTCCCATGGCCCTTGAGGTTAACCCAATATCTGCAGTTGCTGAAAACTGGCCTTTCGTCAGGCCGTAAACACCGTTATTTTCAACGATATAGACCAGGCGTAAATTTCGACGCAATACATGTTTAAATTGTCCCATTCCAATGCTGACAGAATCCCCATCGCCGCTCACCGCGAGCCCGCGCAGTGTGTGGTCGCCGAACAAAGCACCTGTCGCCAGGGAAGGCATCCGTCCGTGTAATCCATTAAATCCGAATGATCGATTAAGAAAATAGGTTGGACTCTTACTCGAACATCCAATCCCACTGAATTTGAGGATATTCTCTGGAATTACATCCAGCTCGTAACAGGCTGAGATAATCTGGCTTGAGATGGAGTTATGGCCACACCCCTGGCATAAGGTGCTGGGATTACCCCTGTAATCGGTTTTTGCGAGTCCTACAACATTTACCTGAACGCGTTGCGATACTGTCTGCTCAGACATTCTAAAAATCCTCCTTCGAAGCAAGTGCATCATAAACGAATTTCGCTGTCAAAGGTAAACCATCCGTATATGCGATGGAATTCAGTTTTCCAGCCAGTTGGGGAAAATAAACCACCAGCAATTGGAAAAGCTGTCCATCCCGGTTCATTTCTGTGACATAAATCCGTTCATGCGATTGGATAAACTCTTCAATATCTGCTGAAAATGGTATGGCTCGCACTCGTAAATATCCGGTTTGCACACCTTTTTCTGCCAGCATGTCGCGCGCTTCTTGTATGGCAGCATCGGTGGAACCGAACGCAATGAAACCGATCTCGGAGCCATCAGATTTTTCAATCACAGGTCCGGGAACGTATTTCTTGGCAGTCTCAAATTTCCTTTTCAAGCGCTCCAAACCCTCATGCCAGACTACTGGATCCTCAGAATAACGGGCATCTTCCGAATGACCAGTGCCCCTGGTGAAGTAAGCCGCGTTCGGGTCCCGGTTTCCAGGTATCGTCCGATAAGTGATACCATCTCCGTCAATTTCCCGGTATCGCGCCCACTCTCCCCTCATTTTTTCTATATCACTCTCCCATAATACTTTGCCGCGATCAATAGAAGTGTCTGGATACTTAAAAGGATTGGTCATCCACTGGTTCATTCCCAAATCCAGGTCACTTAGTACCAGGACAGGAGCCTGAAGACGTTCAGCCAGGTCTAAAGCTTTCCAGCCAAATTCAAAACACTCATCCACGGAACCAGGTAAAAGGATTACGTGTTGCGAGTCCCCATGACCCATAAAATGGGCAAAAGTCAGATCTCCTTGTGCAGTACGGGTTGGCAAACCAGTGCTTGGGCCGACGCGCTGAATATCCCAGATTACTACTGGCACTTCAGCATAATAAGCCAGGCCAGCATATTCAGCCATCAAGCTTAAACCTGGCCCAGAGGTAGAAGTCATCGAACGTAATCCTGCCCAGCCTGCTCCAATCGACATGCCGATAGCTGCTAATTCATCTTCTGCCTGGAGTACTACATACGTATTTCGGCTTGGCTGCAAAGGATCTTTCCGTAGGATGGGGAGATACTCTAGGAGGCTTTCAGCGAGACTCGTAGCGGGTGTGATCGGGTACCAGGCAGCAAAATGCAAACCCCCATAAATTGCCCCGATAGCCGCAGCGGTATTGCCATCCGCCATAATAAAACCTTCGGTTGCTTTCATCGGTTCAACGAGGTAAGGATCTTGTTTTGCGAGGTTGGCCTTAGCCCAATCGAAGGAATTCCTAACAATCTCAAAGTTCATATCCACGGGTTTTGTTTTACCCTTGAAGTGAAAATTCAACGCCTGGAAAATTTTATCCAGGTCGATACCGATGATTTGAGACAACACGCCCACATAAACCATATTTGCAATGTAATCACGCAATGCTGCTGGCACGTTCACCTCCCGCACCAGCTGCTTCACCGCCATCGGATAGACAGCAATATCATCGCGAATTACCGGCAGCTTGATATCATCCGAATAGAAAAAAGCTCCACCTGAAATCACCGCCTTAAGATCCTGAGTGAATGTCGCCTGGTTCATAGCGACCATAATTTCTTGTTCTTCTCGACGCGCCAGGTAACCATCTTTGTTTACGCGGATCGTATACCAGGTCGGTAGACCCTGGATATTAGAGGGGAATAGATTTTTTCCGGAAACCGGGATCCCCATGCGGAATAATGATCTTAAGATGGTTAAGTTCGAAGTTTGACTGCCCGAGCCATTTACTGTACCTACAGTGATTGAAAAATCGTTAACAACCGCCTTTTGCTCAGTCAACACCTGTTCTTGTTCTTGAATTTGTACTGCAGACATTTTTGCTCCGTGGATTCGTTATTGAATAAAATTACATTTCAATCGGTATCGCTGGCGGAAGTAGTAACCACTTCTGTCAAATTCCGGTGAAAGAGTAGATCCTTATGACTGACAAGCGCTTTGAATCCGGCATCATAATTACCCTCAAAAATAGTGTCAACCATTTCCTGGTGATAATTCCAGACCAGCTTCAAGTACTCCAGATCGGTGTAAAGGTTCAATCCGACACCCTCATAAGCTTCCCAATATGCTTCCAATAAACCTTCAACGAATGGATTGTCCAGGCGGTGATACAGGCAGGTATGCAGCAATCGGTGCTCACGATGTGGGATTTGGACAGGCTGGTCCCGCAATTTTGTCCAGGCCTGCTCCATCAGGATTTTGAGCTTCAAATGATCTTCAGGCTGTAGATTTCTCACCGCCTCACCCCAATATGCGGCTTCGATATGGTTCCGCAGATCTGCATATTTGAGAAAAAATCGCCAGTCCGACGCGATCGCATAAGAAAGGCTCTGGCGGACTGCTGGAAGAAAAGTATAAGGCAGCCGGCGAATTCCCGTGCGCGGGCGGACTTCCACCAAGCCAATCGCTCTTGCTACCTCCAGCTGCTCTCTCAGGCTTGAGACGCTCAATCCGATCTCTTCACTCAGTGTGCTCAAAGGTGGGAGCCTGGATTCGTTATCAGGTTCCCCATTGGAATAAGTCACCAGGTAGCGTAGAAATTCAGAAGAAAGGATATTCGAAGGCATTCGATTTGATTACAAGATAAATTTTGTTGGTCTATTTAATGTGATTAATCGGATGATTAGTTTCAACCTGGATTGTATCACCCGCCTTTTTGCCTGTCAAGTCGGGGACAATCACGATCCTGAGTTTATTCAGCGCGAAATCTCGGCATTCGATGGATCAACTTCCTCGATGTGTGTCAGTCGTGTGTTTTCATTTCAGAATATTCAGGATTGAACCAGCCATCACCGCCGCAGCAATCGGTAAGGCTTCCTCATCGATATCAAATCGGGGGTGATGGTGCGGAAAATTCAAACCCATTTCGGGATTGGCTGACCCGATGAAGAAATAACATCCTGGGATCTCCTGCATCATAAAAGCCATATCTTCAGATCCCATTGTCCTGAAATCTTGTTGTATCTCCTTATCAGGAAAAATTGATACTGTTGAATTCAATACGTCCACCGCAATCTCAGGATTATTGATCACCGCTGGTGTGATGGATTTGAGTTCAATCTCTGCTGAGCACCCATAAGATTGTGCGATACCGTTAACCAGGTGTTCGAAGCGGTCCAGCACTACATCACGGACCTCAGGCTCGAATGTGCGGATCGTTCCTGTAAGCTCGGCAAAAGATGGTATCACGTTAAATGCTGCCCCCCCATGGATGGAACAGACACTGACCACCGCGGTTTTCAGTGGAGATACATTGCGGGAAACGATGCTTTGCAGACCCGTCACAATGCTCGAGGCGGCTACAATGGGATCGACTGTCAAATCTGGAACCGCACCGTGTCCCCCTTTTCCCGTTAACCTGATTCTGAATATTTCAGCCGCTGCCATCGTTGGCCCACCAGAAATCCCAATCCACCCTACCGGTCGTTCATTCCATAAATGCAGCGCCAGAGTAATATCAGGTTTAGGATCTCGCAGAACTCCCTCCGCGACCATCCGTTCGGCACCACCCATACCCTCTTCTGCAGGTTGAAAAACGAGTTTCACAGTGCCGTTCAAATCTTTCATATGTGACTGGAAAATCCTGGCGACCGTCAATCCGATTGCTGTATGTCCATCGTGGCCACAGGCATGCATTACACCAATGTTTTGAGAGGCGTAGTCAGCTCCAGTTTCTTCATGAATTGGCAGGGCATCCATATCAAATCGCACCAGGATTACCGGACCTGCTCGCGCACCTTCAATCAATGCCACAACTCCCGTCTCCGCCACACCGGTTTTAACTTCTAAATTCAGCTCACGCAGTTCTCTTGCTACCACGCCAGAAGTCCGGACTTCTTGAAAACCCAGCTCAGGGAACATGTGCAGATCACGCCGCATCTTCTGAGTGTAATGGAATAAAGATTTAGCTTCAGCATACAAGGGGTGCATGGAACCTCCGAAAGGGTCTATTTATGCAAAAACAATTCGCCTGAACACTTCTTCGTAGCGCGGGTTTTCCAGGCTACTGTCTTGCGTGTGACGGCTGCGCATTCTGGTAATGAATGTTTCTCGTTCCCCGATCTGGCTGCGATGTTCACACAATGCCTGGATTTTCACATCCCAGAAATTCGTGACATCGAGTATCAAATTGGGCTGTTGAGAGATTGAAATCCACACTTCTTTTGGTGTGTGCGGCAGCAGGTTTTCATCCCGCAGTAATTCAGGAAAGTAAAGTGGATTTCCGGCTGCAGGAAAAACCGCCTCCACAACTGCCTGGCCAGCAGCACGGTGGTCTGGATGATTGATGCGGATTCTCACCGGCAAAATAATAGGTTGGGTCGCATGTGACCAGGATATCGGGTTTTTCAATTCGAATGATGCGTGTAATTTCTTTCCTCAATTCCAGGTTCGGCTGTAAGCCACCATCTGGATATCCAAGGAAATTTACTTTGAAAACACCTAATTTGGCTGCCGCCGAATGCTGTTCATCAAAACGGTTATTACATAATTCCTGTGGATCGAATTCGGGATCTTGAGATCCTTTTTCTCCACAGGTAAGCAGCCAGTAGCTGACTTGATGACCAGATTTCAGTCCACCTGGCGATCGTCGCGCCGCAAAAAAATTCTGGATCATCCGGATGAGCCAGGATCACAAGGATATTCTGCGGCGAATCCCATCCCTGCCACATAAATTATTTCCTCTTATCGGTTGAATTAATCCAGGATTTGGTCAGGTTTATCACCCATTGGTGAGCTTGTGGATTTCGAGACATGGTTTCCACAATCACATTCACCATTTTCATTTTTTGAGCAAGGCTCTTGAGATTTCTTGCGCAGTGCTTCAAGTTCTTCTTCAGGCTGCACTTCTGCGAAATCAAACTCCTTGATAATTCCGGTATCCAGCTCGATCGAAATCGTCTGCCTGAGCGGAAACACATCCAGTACTTTACCCACACCAACAGGGGTGATCACCCGTTTGTTCCTCTTTGGCAGTGCCTTTCGAGCATCCACATATTGCTGGTATTCATAAATCAGGCAGCATCTCAGTCGGCCGCACATCCCTGTGATTTCCGATGGAGTCAAAGAAATTCCTTGTTCCTTGGCCATTTTGATTGAGATCGGGCTGAACTCCGTCAGGAATTTAGAGCAACAGCGAGTTCTCAAGGCCGCATGCACCCATACCTCCCAGGATTTTTGCGACATCGCGCGGTCCGATTTGCCTCAGGTCTACGCAGCGCGTGGATACAATCGTCTCAACGCTGTTCGGAATTTCCGTAAATCAACCTTGGCATCTTCTGTTTCAGTACTGTATAAGATTGTCAACCGGGAGCCATCAAAGGTGTATTCTGCTGCCACAATCTTTACGCCCTGAATACCATATTCAGAGATTTTCGCCCGGCCGTTTATCATGGCTTCAGTTTCTTTTTTCTGCCAGATTTGCCGCAACACCAGGTCGCGCCCGTTCGCGATCCGATTAATTGGTTTCCAGGAGCCCTCAGGTGGCTTCTGAGGATCGACTATTATTTGTATTACTTCCCCTAACTGTTTTCCCCGGCTGGTTTCGACAACCGCGAAATCACCAACCTGAATTTGCCGGTAATTACTTGCGTCAAAATGATAAATCTTTCCAATTTTCTGAAATCGAAGTCCAATAACAAAAGGATCCATTAAGTATATTTACCTATTCTAAACTGATTGTTTATGACTTTCCGTGAACCGGACTACTTATCCGACGATATTGATCGGTATGAAATTCGATCCCTGGACAGCTGCGATGCTAATTTTCGCCGCGATGTCTTTTGATATTGTAACCAATGCCTGGGATACATTTGATTCCGGAGACGAAAGAACAACCGGCATCCCTGAATCTCCACCAACTCTTACAGAAGAGTTCATGGGTATCGAGCCGATAAAGCTCACTCCAGCTGCTTCTGCTAACTTTTGTCCTCCACCGGTACCGAAGATATCCATTCGGGTACCATCGGGCAGCTCCAGGTAGCTCATGTTTTCGACCACTCCGAAAATGGGCACATCCAATTGACGGAACATCTCCAGGCTGCGACGTGCATCGTCTAATGATACCTGTTGAGGCAGTGTAACGATAATACCACCGGTTAACGGCAGCGATTGAGCCAGGCTCAGAGCAGCATCTCCGGTTCCAGGAGGTAGATCAACCAAAAGGTAATCCAACTCTCCCCAGTCGACATCAGTCAGGAATTGGCGAATCGCGGTATGCAACATTGGACCCCGCCAGATCAATGGCTGGTCCGGTTTTACCAGGAAACCAATCGACATCACCTTTACTCCGTGTGCTTCAGCAGGAAGTAAGCGGTTGTCTTTTGGAGAAGGCAGTTGACTTACACCCATCATTGTAGGAATATTTGGGCCATAAATATCAGCATCCAACAATCCAACTTTTGCACCGCTTTGAGCCAGAACAACTGCGATATTCACGGCAACGGTGCTTTTACCCACTCCACCCTTCCCGGAAGCGACAGCAATGGCGTTACGAATTGGTAGCTCCAGAAGACCTCTGGCACGACCATCACTAGGCACACTGGAATCCATCCTAATTTCGACTTTGGAAACCCCATCTATTGACATCACGGCATGGCGAGCTTCCGTTTCTATTTGATGTTTCAGCGGGCACGCCGGGGTCGTTAGCACGATCGTAAAACGAACCTCATCTCCCGAGATTTCCAGGTCCCGTATCATATTCAAAGTGACCAGGTCTTTATGCAGGTCCGGATCCTGGACTCTGGATAGTGCAGTGAATACATCTGTAGAATTGACTTTCACTGAATTTGACATTAATTCACACCATCTTTCATTCTGATTTGACTTTGCGGGCTGCTTTCGCAGCCTCAGCCTCAGCCCTGGCAGCTTCCTCGCTCTCGTAATTGGTCGGACGGATTTCAGCGTAATATGTCAGGGGTTTAGAGAGGCGAGCTTTATCATAAATATTTTTTGTATGCCGGTCATAGACCGACAACTCGTAATCGTGATCCATCTTAATTGCATCGAAAGGACAATACTCAGCGCAGAACCCGCAGTTCATACATATATCAACATCAATAAAAAACTCCGCCGGTTCCGGTATCGGCCGGCCGGTTTCAGGATCATTGGTACGGACAATCCAGATGCACTGCGGTGGGCAAACCTTGGCGCAAATCCCACATGAAGTACAACGGTCCTTCTTTTCTCCAAGCTCATTTTCCTCGTAAATCAGGAAAGGTATGAAGCGAAATTCTTCCGGGACAGGGACTTTTTCCTCGGGGTACTGCACGGTGAAGATTCCGCGTGCGTCTTTACTCATCCTGCGCTGAATGCCTTCCTTAGTGTAGTACTTCTTACCCCACCACACGATATCGTCGACATAGGTCATGACAAACCTTTTCAATGTGACAACCAGACCTCTCCAAATCCCAGATCCTTCCATTTATTCACCTCTTTTATCTAGCGATCCGTTTCCCCAAGGACGATATCGACCGAGCCAAGTATGGCTACCACATCGGCGATTTTATTTCCCACACAAATTGCCTCGAATGCGTTGAGATTCACAAATGAAGGAGCACGAACGTGATAACGCCATGGATTCGGTTTACCATTCGAAACCACATAATACCCAAGCTCCCCTTTCGGTCCTTCAACTCTCCCATAGGCCTCACCAGCCGGGACTCGCACCTGGTACTGCGGCTTGCCTTCCTGGATCGGTCCTTCTGGAATATCACGCACGGCTTGTTGAAGGATACGCAAGCTCTGGCGAACCTCATCGATGCGGATCAAATACCGGTCATAAGTATCCCCGTGATAACGGACAGCCACATCAAAATCAAACCGATCATAGATGCTGTACGGATCTGCCCTGCGAACATCATAAGGCACACCAGAAGCGCGTAAGACCGGTCCAGCTTCTGAGTAGGCGATCGCCTGGTCAGGGGTTAATACTCCAACACCTTCCGTACGTGAACGTACGATTTCACTTTCGGTCAAGTACTCATCGATTTCATCAATTCTGCGAGGCAAGCGTTCATTGACTAAATTCGCGGATTTTTTCGTATACGCCTGCTGGTAAATCCCTGGCAACTCCCCCAAACCGGAAAAAATTACACATCATCCGGGATCCAGAGACTGCTTCGAAAATATCAAGGATCAATTCTCGTTCCTGGATTGCATACAGCATGGGGGTGAAGAATGCGCCCAGGTCATTCAAAAACATTCCGATGGCAAAGACATGGTTGCTGATTCGTGTGAATTCAGCCATGATCACCCGCAGGTAATCTGCGCGTTCAGGTGGCTTGATCCCCATCAGTTTTTCCACCGCCAGAGCATATCCAAAATTATTGCTCATGGAAGACAGGTAATCCAGCCGATCGGTGAACGGCATATTCTGTAAGAACGTATTTCGTTCGCCAATTTTTTCGTGGTTCCGGTGCAGGTAGCCCATAACGGGTTTCAGTGCAACGATCGTTTCACCTTCTAATGCAACCAGCACTCTGAAAACACCGTGAGTAGATGGATGCTGTGGACCCATGTTTACAATGACAGTATCGCTGTGAACTGCGGGGGTCCCATCTGCTTTTTTCGAACGGGTCAGGCTGCCAAGCAATAAGGCATCGTGTTCACCAGTCCACGTTTCCGGATCAAAATTCGCTGGGAAGTCCAGGTTTCCCCCAAACAGGTTATTATCCTCTGAACGAGAAACTTGGCCATCGGGCCAACGGCTTTTAAATGGTTTGCCTTCCTCTTCAAAGTAGGCTTCGCGCCAATCCTTGCGTAAAGGATAGCCTTGAAATCCTTCCCACATCAATATCCGGCGCAGATCTGGATGTCCTTCGAAACGGATGCCGAACATATCATAGACTTCGCGTTCCTGGAAATCGGCTCCTGGATAAACAGGAACCAGGGAAGACACTACCGGTTCTTCTCTTGGAACCTTGACTTTGAATTCCAGGGCAGATCCACCAACCGTGCGGTAAACATGATAAACCACTTCCATCGAGTTTTCTGGCAGGTAATCGACTGCTGTCACTGAAGACAAATAATCGTATCCGAACTCATCACGGAGAGCCCGGGAGATATTCAGTAAACTTCCAGTTTTTACAATATACCCTTCAAAACCCTTTCGGTCTTCAGGCTCAACTTCACCAGGGAAGCGATTGATAAATTGATCAATTTTTTCAATTTCAACCGGTGAAAGAATGGTCTGTTCGCTCATCCCAATCTCCTCTATGCACTCTCAACTGCAGTGGCAGTGTCTTGAGCCTGTTCTTCCAACATTTTTTGGTGAGAGTAAGCTTTAATTTTTTCGTACTGGCTGGGAGTCATTAAATCCGGGCCGAGTATAGGTACCGGCAGAGCCTCTAAAGGTTCTTTAGAGTACCAACGTGTTTGCTTGATCGTTTGGGCATCAATCTTACGTTGCAAAGTAATTAATCCGTGGAGTAAAGCCTGAGGGGTTGGAGGACATCCCGTGATATATACATCGACTGGTACATATTGGTCCACCCCGGAGACGACGTTGTAACCCTCTTTGAATGGCCCTCCACCAGAAGCGCAGGCACCCATTGCCACGACATACTTCGGTTCCGGCATCTGGTTATACAGGCGTACAATCTGAGGATCATTTTCTTGGTAACAGTACCGGAAATGATCATAAAATCAGTCTGCCTGGGACTTGGACGCATGATTTCCATTCCAAAACGAGCAAAATCATATCGGCTGGCGGCGGTGCATATCATCTCAATTCCGCAGCATGCCAGGCCAAACATCAGCGGCCACAACGATGAGCGCCGGCCCCAATTATAGATTTTATCGATGGCAGTGATGTTTACGTGCTGTTCGAGATCGGGAGGGATATCATATCTGATACCTTCTGTATTTTCACGCATCTTCTCGCTCATATTGGATTCGCCTCCTCATACCATTCCCTGAGAATCGAAAACAGGATTTCTTCATTACCTAATTCCCGATCATCAGCGAACTCTGGCAATTCAACCGTCCACTGGTAGATCGTATTCAGTGAAATCTGCTCAAGATGAACATCAGGATGTCTTCGCTTCAGATAATCGACAATTTCAAACGTATCGTCCCAGGTCAACATTTGGCTATATTATACCTTAGGTTTCTCCCCGGAAATGCTTTAATAAAACAAATATATATTTGCTTTATTCCGCTGGAATGGTAAAATTACATCATGAGAACCGCGTGCCAGCGAATATTTGAATATATCCGATCCCACCGGTTAGTTACCGCCGGCGATATCAGCAAGGGATTGGGAATGACTCTGTGCGAATGCCCATCACCACCTTGAAATTTTAGTCCATCAAGAAATGATTCAAATTGTTGGAAAAAAACCATCCAAAAATAGGGGTAGGCCAGCAGTTCTTTATGGACTCTCCAGGCACTCACAGGGGGAGAATTTGGATCGGTTGGCTGATGCCTTGCTCACTGAATTCAATCAATCGCCAATTACCGAAGGTCGAGAAACGCCACTTATAAAAATCGCTTATCGAATGGTTGAAGAAGTGATAGAAGGTTTTAATGAGCCTATTCAAACTGGAGAAGGGATACATATCACAAAACGCTTGCGAGATGCGATCCAGCTTATCGACAGCTGGCATTACCACGCCCGCTGGGAAGCACATGCAGACTCACCCATATTATCCTGGGGAACTGTCCATACTTATCTATCCTCGCTTCGCACCCCGAATTATGTGAGATCGACCGGTACTTGATTGAAATCCTCGTGGGCTCGTCTGCGGAACAGCTGGCGAAAAGAACACTCGACGAACGTGGAATCCCATTTTGCCAGTTCCGTCTGAAGATTAGGTAAAAAAAATCAGCTTCCGGCGGTTCGTGGTTTGCCGAAGATCAAATTTAATCCAACAAAGGCAGTTAACACCAACAGAAGGGTAAATCCAAACGCAATTTTCAAATTGATCAACTGTGAGAAAATTGCGAGTAAATAACTTATCCCAATGATATACCCCAACCTGCGCAGGTGCACAATTGTGATCGTCTCTCCATTTTCTATATGTGGATATTGATCAAATTTCAATTTCAAGCACTGCAAATCCCAGGCCACGAGCAGCGCGGATATTGGAATCATCATCCATAGAATGTTCACCCCTTCAAAACATATGTATCCGACCGATATACAACCGCTCAACAAGAGAAAACCAGGCACCCATTTCCAATTAAATTTCCATCCGATCATAAAAAGAACCATCCATATGAGGATTACGGGTAATGCAAACCAGGTCTCGAGTGAAGTAAATCCACTTGTTAAAGATAGACCAGCAATTGACAGGCTGATCCAACTAGCTCTGGTTAGAATTCTCATCGGATTTGTCTCACAGGCTGCGGAATCCTGAGCGCATTTCTTAAGGGGGCCTGGACTGCGCGTTCGAATGGTATGGAGACATCCCAATTTATTACTCGAATACCTGCATTCTGCAATTTTTTTAAGTTCAGCTGCCGTTCGACATTTGCTATCCTCAATCCCGAGTTGCCGCCATCTTCCAGCGATAAAATGCTATTTTCAAATAGAACAGGATCCGGGCTGATAATTAGAATCGCATATCCTCGTGCCTTCAATTTGAGTAATACCGGGATGTCCTCAGAATGAAGAGGGCTGATTAAAATTATTTGGGAGCTAATTGGGAAAGCACGAGTTGGCAGGTTCTCAAAATCTGAAAATATAAACAAGTCTCCCGGCTTTGCCTGCGCCAACGCTCGCAGCATTTTTTCACGCTGGATTTTTCCATATCCTGGAAAAGTCCAGCGCAGATACCCACCATACACCAATAATCCGACCCTGTTCCCTTCCTTGATAAGGGCTTGAGCTAATCCAGCACCCGAAAGGACGATATGCTCAAAAAGCTCACTATCTCCAGAGCGTAAGTTGCTCCTCTGTCTTCCATCAAGGATTAACCAGGTATCCGTCACACGCTCCCGCTCAAATTCATTGCAATATAATGAATCAGGGTAGCGTGCGCTGATTTGCCAGTTGACGTAGCGGAGTGGATCGCCAGGTTGATATTCTCTGACTTCATAAAAATCAGTTCCAAATCCAGAGACCCGCGAGGGGATATTGCCTGAATAGACCTTTGTTTGCCTTGGGCGAATACTCACACGCTTCAATTGGGGAATGTGCGGTAAGACAAACATCTGGCCTTGAGTAGGAAAGCATTTCTCAACTTCGATATTCCATCATTCCCTAAATTCGTGACTTTCAGATAATCAAAAAGATAAATGCCTCTACTTCCTTCTACATCATAATTCAGCTCGGTAGTCTGACCTGGTGCCAGGAATGCTAGCAATCGGGAATTCCCAGAAATAACTTCCAACCTTTCATGAGCATGATCCTGAAGAGCCAATATACAAGGCCGCAAACCTGTATTTTTTATGCTTACTTTTATATTCACGACTATGCCGGGGAGTGCTCGTTCTGGTTCAATCACCCGTTCTACTTGCAGTTCAGGCTCACCGCTAAACTCAAACAATCCGACCGCGAGATAAATTACAAAAGGGAATGCGAGTATGAGAATCTCTCCCTTCAATCCGACCAGACCCCCAAATACGAAACCGTAAATAATAACCAGGATCAGTAGTTTCCGGTTCATCATTTGATCAGGCGCACTACAGGTACAGGCACGATTTCCAGGATGTTTTTGAGGATCTCTTCCACTGCCTGCCGCTTCATCCAGAATTCTGGCTCAAGGATCAGGCGGTGCCCTAATGCTGGCAGGACAAACGATTTGATGTCATCAGGCAGTACATAGTCCCTTCTCTCAAGCACAGCTTGCGCGCGTGAGAGTTTCAACAACGCCAGGGAACCGTGCGGGCTGGAACCCACTGCGATACGTTTATCCTCGCGTGTAGCATGTACCAGCCTGGCAATATATTTCTCTAAATCTGGCTCGATAAAAATACGTTCGACCACCTGGCGCATTTTCAAGAGACTTTCTGCGTCTATCACCTGTTGGATTTCCACCTGGTCCTGCAGGCGCTCTCTTCTTCGCCGTAGAATTTCTTGTTCATCCTCGAAACCAGGATACCCAACCGCTAATTTAACCAAGAATTGATCGAGCTGCGCTTCAGGTAAGGGGAAAGTGCGTATTTGATAGGATTCAGTCCTATAACGATAAATGGTTCCGTGAGTTTCATCGTCTCACCTTCCAGCGTTACCTGGACCTCTTGCATTGCCTCCAACAAGGCGGATTGCGTTTTCGGAGATGCCCGGTTGATCTCATCTGCCAGGATAATCTGGGAAAAAACTGGTCCCCTGCGCAGCACAAATTCATTTGTGCTGCGGTCATAAATATAGCTTCCAGTAATATCACCAGGAAGGAGGTCTGGTGTGAATTGGATGCGCTTGAATTCCAGGCCTAAAGCCGAGGCCAGGCTTTTAGCCAGGATGGTCTTACCCAGACCCGGGAAATCTTCCAGCAAGATGTGACCGCCAGCTAAGCACGCAGCCAATATCTGGGCAATCAAGGTTTTCTTTCCGATGATTGCTTTTTCAACTTCTGCGATCACAGCCTGGCATTGGCTGTATACATCCGAGAGAGAATTAATCAATCCAAACCTCCGGTCTTAATACGTTTTCGAGAAAATCAATCACAATTTCTGGATTGATATCCAGCGGTGAAGTCAAGAAATTCTGGTGATAATTACTCACCAATTCCGAATAATGACGAAATGATGGCACCTCCATTCCCGCCAGGATATAGTCATGAACTTCATCAGGAATGGCTGACTTATTTCTCCGCAAGAAATTGCGCACGTCCGGTAGGACAGTCGTTCCTGGTACATTAGTAGATCAAATGCAAGTGAAGATAACTGGCGAGCAAGCATCCATTTCGAATACTCGCTTTTTTCAGAGGTACGTATCCATTTACTGATTTGCCTGGCCCGGCTTTCCCATTTTTCGCCAGTTTGAGGCGGGTTGGCTGAAAGTTGACTTTTTATTGGCAGAGAATTTACGGCCAGGATCAATCCAACGAAGAGTAAAAGGCTCCAAAAAACAACTTCAGGGATTGCATTAAAATAAAGTTCGCTCGATCCGAACTGCGAACACTATTGGGGTGATCACATAGTCGCTGACAAATTTCCGCAAGAAAAACGCTCCGGCTCCAACTCCTGCAACCATCAAAATGATCCAGAACCATTTGAGTTTCACCATGCTCCTCTGGTGGCTGAGGCAATGGCACTCAGGCACTTCCTCGCTAAATCTTCAGTTTCACTACCCATATCTTTTTCCCCGTATCGAACATCTTCAAATAGCCGGGTAAGCTGCAATACTGGCTCCTGAGGTATCCCCAGGACTACCAGCTGGCTTTCGAATTCACGTGGCGTCATCCCCTCAGCCCGTTTCATTCCTCGCTGTTTCTCGACTGCCTGGTTCATCTCATAATAACAGCGTAAAATCACATTTCGGAGGTCTGCGCCATCTTCAATATCACTTATTGCGCCTAAAGCTTCCAGCTCTATCTTTTGCAATGGACTGGACGGCTTTTCGCGTTTGCGCGCAAGCCACAGAATTAAGACGACAATCACACCTAACAAAGCAAATCCAACTAAGAATGCCAGGGTATCCGGTATGTCGACGGGTAATCGCTCCAACTCACCATTAAAAGTAATTTCAGGGGGCTGTAGTTGACCGGCATTGAAAGGATTATTCTCACTCTCCAATATTTTCCGGCGAATCACCAGGAAGGCCAGCACCAAGAAAATTAGCTGAAGCAGCACTGCCAGAATGTTATTACGACGTGCAGCCGGCAACTGCTGGTAGCGAGTCTGCTGAATCAGGGTAAAGGCGAGTAATAGAATTGGGATGATGGCGATACATACCAGGAATATCCCACGATACTCACCAAATTGTGACAATAGAAGAGATAATTCTTCTTTGGTTTCCCGGTTGAAAAGTGTGCCTGCCTCAAGTTCCAAGCTTGAGATGGAAGAACCCAACACAAACAAAGCTATCAGAGCAATGGACAGAGTAAGATATCGCCAATTACTTTTCAAGCTGAACATTTTTTCCTAAAAATTCGTCTCAGAAAATATCGCAATTATAAATCGTTGGGCAAGCAGCACCTGGTTTATCTGATTTATAATGATACTACTCACTTACACACCAGATAGTTTGGTCAAACCTATAAACCTGGCTGAGAGATTTGATTTGCTGATGGATTCGGCAGCGACATATATTCTGGGACACTTATTGTCACTTCTTCAACGTAGATGATCATATCAAGTACAATCGATATTCTGATGCTGGAAGCAGGAGAGAATGAAGCTAAAGCACAACACTTACCTCGTGAGACGAACACCCCGTCTTTTATTGATATCAGGCGCACTGGTTTTACTGGCATTTTCGTTGGCCAGCTGCTCGTCCCTAAACGCCGGGCAGGAACCATCAGTCAGGGAAACCCAGATCGAGCTAAATGTCCGAGAAACCATTGCAGCACAACAGGTAGCCCGCGAAAATCCTACCGCCACATCAGGCACTGCGGAAAGCACTCCTCAAACACCGATATCAATTCCAACACAGGCTCAAACTCCAGCCCTATCGACGCCAGAATTAAACACACCGACCGAAACAACTCAGCCCAATCCAGAGGTTGAACTAACAGAGAACCCTCCCGTTGAATCCCCGGGGGATTTTGAAAGCTGGATGAAATCTGCCAATATCCTCCTTTACGAAGATATGGTCAATAATCCCAACACAAATCGATACGTGAAAGATACCCTGAAAGGGATGGGTATAGATTGCAGCCAAAAGGGAGACCTTCCCTGCAAGGATGTAGGAAGTGCTCAAGGTTGGTTCAGGGAAGATCTGGAAAAGGGATCGATTGATGGAAAGCCCTGGGATCTACTAATTGTGGCCTCAGAACATAAAGGTGGAGTGAACGAATTAAAAATCCTCACTTCCTACTGATTTCTTTGAACTTGCGCTGGAAGCGATCGACAGAGGTATCCCGGTTATCCTGGAAGCGGGCGATCTCGACAGGGCATATATCTCCACCGCCAGGGAACTGCTGGAACGGTGCGGGGTTTCATTCGAAAGCAATTCGGTCAAAATCCCCCCGGCGAGAATGGTGATGTTTCCTCTGGCTGAAAATCACCCGGTGCTGCAGGAGCCCAATGCAGATCTCTCCTTCTCAAATGTGACAAATCTATGGACCACAGATGTGAGAAGACAATATTACGATCTTGGCGATCTACTCAAATTGACACCCGGCGGAAATGCCACCTTTTTGTTAGGCACAACAGCTTCCGAGACGACTGCTCATGGCACACTGACCTCGTGTATGGACGGTATGCTGCTCTTGCAGACTTTCTCTTCACACCAGCTCACTTTCAACTCGATGAAATTAGTGTGGGAGAACTATATTTACAACCAGCTAAAACAGCGTTTCGAGATTTTACAATGAGGCAAGCGATGATTTACCTTAGCCGGCTTGAATACAATACTTATGCCTGAGTTGTAACCAGTTCTGCCTAATTACAATTCCTTCTCGATTTCCTGCAAGGTTTCCAGATCGTTTAGCAAATTTCGCCTTCGGACCAGCATGCTGGTCAGGTAAACCAGCATGACACCGAAGATTACCAAATAACCAGCGATCATATAAGCTGTTGTTTCAGCTGGGGCTTCCTGGAATAACATAATGATTTCTCCTAATATTCGAGTCATTCACCTTTCTGACGAACACTAAATAAGAAATTTGATTCATCCTAAGAAAGTGAAAATATCACATTTGTGATTTATCTCATGGTTTTGAGCTTCAGCTGCTCCACCTTATTCTCCAGTGCACCCAGGCGTAATCTATGCCACAGCAGATCGAAATATATTAACGTGAAGGTAAACAGGCTGAAAAGAAAAGTTTGCAGCATTTTAGGTGTCATATCGAAAGAGCCTTCAGCGCCGGGTTGGTTGGAGCCAATGACCACGGGATGGATTGAGCGGAAAAGCCGGGCGGAATAAAAAGTCAAGGGAACGCTCAGGAAGCCAATAATCGCATATACGGCCCCAAAGCGGGCACGGCGTTCTGGATCTTCAATCCCCGATCTCAACATCAGGTACGCCAGGTAAATTAGCTCCATTATGGTCGCAGTCGTGAGACGTGGATCCCAAGTCCACCACGTGTTCCAAATCGGGCGTGCCCAGATTGCACCGGTGATGATGTTAATAAAGATAAATGCGATACCAATTTCGACTGAAGCAACAATGACCCGGTCCCACTTCAAATTTCCAGTTCGCAGATAAGCGATGCCGCCAATTGCAGCCGCCAGAAAACTGAGCATACCAACCCAACCAGCAGCAACGTGAAAATAAAAAACGCGTTGGACGTGCCCCATCACCGCTTCCATCGGAGCATAAAAGAAAACCATATACGTCGCAACCAGCAAGAAAATTATAGTAATTACATCCAATACAGTTAGCAAACGCGGTTTTGGATCCATGAATTGCTCCTCATCAAAAAAAGTCGGACTTAACTGAACCTTTCCCTTGAATTCATTATTTACTATCCAATCCCTGTACACCTGCCGAAATAATTACAAATTCCAGAATAAATCAGGGAGGAATTCTCGATGAACTAATATTTTCGTATTATTCCTCAATTACATATTCGAACAACATGAAACCAACTGCAGTAAATATCACATCGAAAGCTACCAATAAATTTATCCAGATTCTGACTTCCTGCATATCCAATCCCTCCAGAAAGCCTGAACTTGCCTTGACAGCGGCCATGAACAACGGTATGACCACGGGAAATAGCAATATCGGCAACAGCATGTCTCTCATCCTGGTCTGGACGGTCATTGTTGAAAGCAGAGTACCTACAACCACGTAGCCAAGAGAGCCTAAAATCATCACCAGGATCAAACCTGGATTAAATAAATTCACGTTATAAAGCACGCTGTAGATCGGCAGAACAATTGCCTCGACGATTAGCATAAAAACAAAATTACCCAATGCCTTCCCAAAATAAATGGCGCTGCGATCGACAGGCGACAAAAGAAGTCCATCCAGGCAGCCCCGATCCTTTTCCATCGACATGGAACGGTTCAAACCCAATGTGCCAGCGAATGCGAAGGTCACCCATAAAACCCCTGAGGTGACATTCGAGCGTGTTTCAGCGTCCAATTCAAGGGCAAAATTAAAAATCAAGATCACCAGCAAAGCGAAAACTGTCATCGCAGAAAGTAATTCGCGGCTGCGGAATTCTGCTGATAGGTCTTTTGCAAGAACTGCCCATACAGCTCGAAAATATGGACTGACCATTGATGGCGGTGCAGAGATAGCGGCTTTCTGATCGCCTGGCAATTCTGCCTTCATCAGAATGCGCCTCCCGGCTCTGCGTTAGAGACCTTGAGCGATTCCCGGTAGAAACCAAGCAGTTTATCAGGATTGATTTCATCCCGGCGGGCGGACGCTGTGATCTTCCCATAACTCAGGACGTCAAACCTGGAGGCAAGATCAGCTGCCCTGGCCAGGTCGTGGGAAGTCATCACAATCGTCCGGCCGCGAGCAGCCACCTGTCGCAGCACCTGGTCTAACATTACACATGCATCCTGGTCAAGACCGGTATGTGGTTCATCAAACAGGATGACTTCGGGATCATGCAATACCGCCCGGCCAATCGCGAGCCTTTGCTGCATTCCACGTGAAAATGTCCGTACAAGATCAGAACCCCGGGAGGATAATCCAACCAGGTCAAGTACCTCCTGGATACGGTGTTTCAGGCCATGGAGATTGAACATCCTGCCGTAGAACTGCAAGTTTTCTTCAGCAGTCAGGTCGCCATAAAGCAAAGGGAAGTGCGAGACGAAGCCTAATTCCCGCCGGACAGCAGCTGCCTGAGACGGCAAACGGTAACCGGAAATCTCCACCACACCGAATGTCGGTCGTGATAATGAAGCTAATATGCGTAAAAATGTGGTTTTACCCGCTCCGTTAGGACCTAGAAGGGCTACAAATTCTCCCGGGAAGACCTGGAAGTCCAATCCACGGATTACATTTTTCAACCCGAAACGCTTAAACAACTGGCGGACTTCGATCAATGGTGCAGCATCTACCACAGTCCCACCTTGAATTATCATGATCGACCATATCCTTCAATCGATCTTTTAATTCCATTCTACGCTTTAAATAAGCTTCCTCAGGTAACTTCCCTTCCTGGTAAAGGTCGTCAACTGCCAATATCGCATCCATCACCGCCTCGCGACTCTCAAACGGCGCATCCGGTGAATCGGCTGGTTTGCGGGTGAGGAGGCTTTCCCAGAATTATTATTCTTGCGGTACAACCAGAATCCGGTGACAATCAGTACCACGCCCAATGCAGATAATCCTACCAAAAGGTTGGCATTCTTCGTTGAAGAAAAGAAGGAACTTACACGGGTAATAGTCATACGCAGATCGTTTCCTGGGGTGACACCGATCCCATTATACAGTCTGTATGCCGCACCCTGAACCTCCCGAATACCTCCATCCTGGATCAAATCACCCTTGATAGTAATACCTTCCTCAGGAACAAGGATCACAATCGTGTTCACCGGCATAGTGATCGGTTTTATGAATTCTAATGAACGCTTGAGTGGGAGATCATATGAGAAAAGAAGCTGGTAAGCACCAACACCAGGCTGGATTGGAACGGTATCACCGAACCCTTCATCAGTCATAATAAACCGTTGGCCAGCCTCGCCATCCTGAAATTGAAGGTTTTCAGCTTCCGGTGGGATTTGAAATTTGAGGACGGGCTGATTTGTAGCTGGAGCAATCAATGTTTTTCCGCTGGGATTGGAGATGATAAATAATTCGACCACCCGAATGTTTTCCTCGTCAATTGGCTCGAAGAAATAGTGCAAACGGTCAACTTTGAGCTCTGAAAGGTCTGTAGTATGTTCGTAGACCTGGATTGGTAAATCGATTTCAGATTGTTCATTCTCAACAGCGACCGCTTCTGAAGCGTAAGTCACATCTTCGAAATCTACCGAAGTCAGGAAAATTCTACCTTCCGGCATTTCGATTCCTTCGAATTGATACATTCCATCTTCACCGATGGGTACGGTGCCTGTTACGACGATTGAATTGTGATCGAAGCCATGCAGCTGGACTTCCAGTCCAGTTGGTATGGAGCCTGAAGTACCATTCACAACGATACCGTTGATAATACCTTTTCCTTGCTGCTCTTCAATAGAAGAGCTCAAGGAGTTCTTGATCAGCTGGTGTTTCAACTGCTGCTGCTCCAGGAGTTGCACCGGCTTGCTCGTTGGCGATACTCTCACCAGTAATCAATGATAAGCTTCGGAGATAAGATGCTATTGACCACCGTTCATTCTCGGTCATCTTTTCGGTGAAAGCGGGCATTCCAGGACTGACGCCGTTCGATATGGCGGTAAATATTTCTTCGTCCGACTTTCCAGCCATCCACTCCTGCCTCGAGAAATCCGGCATATTCTTGCCGCCATCAGGTCCATCGCCTTTTCCACCATTTCCGTGGCAGCTTGCGCAATTGGACTGGTATAAATCTCTACCTTCCTCAATAATCTCTTTTGAAGTGCTCAAGCTCCAAACATATGCTACAACATCCCACCTCTGGCGGTCTGAGAGGCTGTCGAAGGGTGGCATAAACCGTTCAAGATTTCCTTCAGTCACAATGCGATACCATTTGGCTGGACTCGCAACGCGTGCGAGTTGAGCGCTTCCGATTGCGGGGACTGGATTTGGGAGCTGCATACCTTGTTGACCATCTCCGAGACCGGCTGGACCATGGCATGGAGCGCATTTTTCCTGATAAGTCGCAGCACCTTTGACCGGATTTGGAGATAACAACGGAAAAAGTGGACCGGTTGTCACCGAAGGTTCTACCGACTGTTCAGTCGAAGGTCGATAACCTGGAGGCGGGGTAATATCAGCCGCCAGTGTCAAGTTGCATCCCACCAGGATGAAAGCAGAGCACATAAAAAATAAGAATCGGAGGAGGTTCATTTTAGAAAAATGCATCGCCTGTATCAACGGTCCCTGTTATTTCGATCTTACCCGGTCTTTTTTCCGCACTTAGGACAAAAACGATCGGTCTTTTGGACGGCATGCCCGCAGGTCGGACAGAATCCCGCAGCTTTTTCCTGGCGAACTCGCCGCCGGGTGGCCAGCATCAATTCCAGCTCATCATCGGGAGATCGAAGTACATTTCCGGAGCCGTTGACAGAAGCGGTCGACCCATTATGACCAGGTGTTCCTTGTTCTCCAGCATTGGCGTGTTGAAATTGCAGTTCTTGCAGTCCACCAATAGCTGCCGTGTCGCCCGTTGGAATATCGGTGCCAATTTTTGCATTTTGAAATTGATCCAGATCTCTCAATACTTTGGCGCCTTTTTCCAGCATGGCAGCTCTTTCGATTGGATAATCCTCTGCTGGAATTTTACCCAGCGAAAAATCCAGATCCAATTCGTGCAGGTTATTTAATATTTGATCCCTCTCCGCAAGAGCTGCAGAATATATGTGATCGGACTGCATTTCATTCTTCTGGTCAGTTATGCTTTCTTTCTCCATCAGGGGACGAGAAACGAACAGTATAACAAGGACAAGCAGCGCAATAATGAGAAACAGAGAACCGATATCCATTATTTACTACTCATTCAAAAGCGGATCAATAGAGGCTTTAATCTCGTCCAGGGATAAGAAAGGACTGAGCTTAACAGATCTCAGGATACCGGTACGGTCGATAATATACGTTTCTGGAACACCCGTCGTCCGGTATGTTTGGGAAATGCGTGTACCCAGATCGGGTCCGTTTGGATAAGTAATGTCGAATTTTTCCAAATATTCCAGTGATTTCCTCTCTGTGTCCGTCCAGGCTAATCCGAGGAAAACAACATCTCCACGAGTTTGGTAAGCCCGCCAGGCTAACTCAAGATCACCGGCCTCCTGCTCGCATGGTTTACACCATGAAGCCCAGAAATTGACCAGAACCACTTTACCGCCTAACTCGGAGAGGGAATACGTATTTCCATCGAAGGAGGTGAATGTGAAATCGGGAGCTTTCTGCCCAACCCCGATCGGGCCTTGTTGAGTTCTCAAGAGACCGAAGAACAATATGGCGAGCAACGCAGCCACACTGAGCCATGCAA
This sequence comes from uncultured Chloroflexia bacterium, assembly GCA_963698765.1. Taxonomy (GTDB): domain Bacteria; phylum Chloroflexota; class Anaerolineae; order Anaerolineales; family UBA4823; genus CAVOSB01. Next base: position 232,652 of record CAVOSB010000037.1, on the reverse strand, counting down.
TAGTACGCCCCCAACGGGGGCGGATAGAATCTGGTGTTCTATTGGATTCTGCAGTGTTTGTATCTGTTTCTATGCCTTCCATCATAACTTCCGAAGCTCCTCCTCTAACCGGTTTACGTATTCATCGCTTGAAGGCTGAGCCAGGTTTTCATCACCCATTTCAGCGGGTTTCTTCCAGGTTCTGAAAGCGCGGAATAGGATAATCCCACCAAAAATGAAGGCTAACGGAGGAATGATATACACCAACCAGTTGATACCTCTTGCCGGAGGAGTAGCCAGAACCCGGTCACCAAATTGATCGACAAAATAAGCTTTGATCTGTTTTTCGTCCCAGCCTGAAGCGAGTTTTTCGCGGATTAATCCCTCCATTCGGTGCAGGCCTGGGTCGGACAAACATCGAGGGGAGTGTTCTCGCACACCGGGCAATACAACTGCTTGGCGATCGCATTGACTTCATTGTCCGAAGGAGCATTCGGGGTTAGCTCCTGAGCATTGACAGTTGAAGAGAATATTAAAAGTATCAAGATCAGGTAGATTATCGAGCTTAACCACACTTTCTTGGATAGTCCCCGCAAGAAAAGCGAACCAACAGGCATAATCGATTATCCCGTTGCCCCGACCAAAATCTCGTGTCGCTCTGGAGTCCTGACAGTCTCGATATCCTTGGTAGGCCAGGCAGCTATTAGAGTGCCCAGGATAAAAATGAACCCACCCAGCCACATGAAGTTGACTAGAGGATTCCTGTAGATCTTAAAGGTTGCGCCTTGAGAAGTGATAGGTTGCCAGTCAACCAAAATCACATAAAGATCATCTTCCCATGTACTTTTAACACCAGGGATCGTCATCGGCTGCTGGGATTCGAAAAAGTAATCTCGGCGAGGGAATAACTCACCTACATATTTGCCATTTTCCTCTACGCTGAGTACAGCCCTGGCGACATTCCGACCGTCATTCGTGTCAAATATTGACAGGGATTTGTAAGTCAACGAATATTCACCCAATTGGATTTTCTCACCCTGGGAAAGAGTCCCTTGAGTCTCATTCTGAAAAAGTTCTATCCCGATGATTCCGAAAGCCATCAGCACGACACCAATATGGATCACGTATCCCCCGTAGCGAGGGCGATTGCGTCCTACCAGCCTCCATAAGGCTAATGGATAGCTTTCACCTGATCGTCTGTGGCGTGCCTGGGTCCCTCGCCAAAATTCATGTAAGGTGACTGCTGCAACAAAAAGTGCCAGCCAAAAGCCAAGCAAGGCAGGAATGGATTTTATACCTGAAACAATCAGCAGAATAATCCCGACCAAAGAGAGCAGAAATGGTTTCCAAATCGCGCGACCAAGCGTTTTTATCGTTGAGTGACCCCAGGCAGCTAATGGAGCTATAGCCATCAATATCAGTAATCCTGCCCATAAGGGACCGGTTGCACGTTCATAGAATGGCGGACCTACTGTTTTCTTCAAACCAGTGAAGATTTCTGATACGAGTGGGAACATCACACCCCAAAAACACACGATTAATATTCCCATGAACAATAAGTTATTTAGCAGGAAAAGCGCCTCGCGAGACAACCAGGAAGTCATCTGTGTCTCGGACTTCAATTCTTCCCAGCGCTTCAGGAGTAAGGACAGGGAAGTGATGAAAGTGAGGCCAATAAAACCAAAGAATAGCGGGCCAATTGCGCTCTGCGCGAAAGCATGCACCGATGAAAGAACACCTGAACGGGTGAGGAATGTGCCAAAAATCACCAGGCAGTATGTCAGGATGATCAACACCATATTCCAGTGTTTTAACATTCCGCGTTTTTCCTGGATCATGACGGAATGCAAAAACGCTGTACCCGTCAACCAGGGCATGAATGCTGCTATCTCCACCGGATCCCAACCCCAATAGCCGCCCCAACCCAATACATCATACGCCCATCGCCCGCCTAGAATCAACCCCAACGAAAGAAACAACCAGGCAATTAATGTCCACCGGCGAGTAACGCGTATCCACCTGTCGTCCGTCCTGCCGGTAATCAGCGCGGCGATGGCAAAGGCGTAAGGGATTACAAAGGATACAAAACCCAGGTATAACATGGGCGGGTGGATGATCATCCCAGGGTGTCGAAGAAGGGAATTCAGTCCTTGCCCATCCCTGGGGAAAAACATCACTGAGCCCGCTGGCTGGCTTAGCCCCGCAACTACCTGGTTGTCGGGTAGAAGCCAGAGCTTTTGAAATGGATTTTCGAAAAAGATTATCAAAATTAAAAAGAATGCCAGCGTCACCAATGAAACCACGATCACCCAGGGAAGGAATTCGCGGTCTCGATGCCAGTTGCGCAGAGTGACAGCTGTCGCGAACAAAGCCATCAGCCATGACCAGAATACCAATGAACCAGCCTGACCACCCCACAAGGCAGTTATCCGCAGGTAGGTTGGCATGCTGCTGCTGGTCACGGATGATACGTATTCAACCTCGTAATTTCCATTGACTAACAAGAAGATGATGCAAAGTGCAGAGATGGTTATCAATGGAAAAGTCAATAACATCGCCAACCGCGGACTTTCAACCCAGGCATGTAAATTCTTGCGTGCACCGTAGAACGCAGCGCCGATGCCGTATATGGACACCAATAATGTTACGATCAGAGCGCCGTAACCGAAATCTGCAATCATGATCAGCTACCGGCTTGTTCGGGAACGGATTCTTCGTATTTAGTTGGGCACTTTAACAGCAGTTCATTTGCGTAGAATTTGCCATCCTCACCGATTTTCCCGGTAACGATTGCTTGAGCTTCATTGCGCAGGAGATCAGGTTTTGGACCCGAATATACAACCTGGAGGCGAGGCCGGTTTGGATCAATAACCGCTTCATGCAGAACGACCGCCAGCCCTCCCTGAGCCTCGATGTCAGCGTTATCGCCAGGGATATCCGCAATCATGAAGGATAGCTCGAGCAATTCTGGGTCGTATTGGATGCTCTCTCCTATTACAGCCCCCGATATGCGCAGATCCCTGCCCTCAACCGATGCCCCCCTCGATTCCAATTCACCAATTGTCATGAAATATTGTGCGCTGGCCTGTGTCGAAGATATTATCAAATAGACAATTGCAGCTACAATCAGCAGGCCACCAACCAAGAATTTCATTTTTCCTGCGGATACTCTTTCCACGCTCGCTGTTTGCTCCACTATTTACCTCCAATTAGAATGTCGAGTTAACCAAATCTTAACACCAGCGTTGATCCAAATTCTGGCATATTTAGATTAATATAGCCTGAGTTGGTGTAAAAGGATTGGTGAGAGTGCTGATGTTGGCGAACTTTACGGATATCAGGATTTACAGTTTTTTCAGGCTGATCAGGCCTGAGCGGAAAGCGAATTTCACTAATTCGGTTGTTGAATGTACATTCAATTTGCTCATAATTCTTTCGCGATGCCTTGCAACGGTCTTCGGACTGATACCCAGCACCTCACTGACATCCGAATTGGTTTTCCCATCTGCCACCAGCTCCAGCACCTGGATTTCACGTTTACTTAATATACGCAATTCTTCTTCCGATGAGTTCGTTGGCTGGAAAAACCAGGATTGTGTTGAAGCCACCTTCAACAACCTTTTATATTCCTCGAGCAGCCACACTGCCATAGTGGGTTGTAAATATACATATCCATCGGCTACCGCGCGGATAGCCGTAACAAGTTCATCTGCTGCTACCTGTTTGGTTAAATATCCAACAGCACCTGCAGCCAGCATCTCGAAGAAGAACTGTTTATCTTCGTGAATAGTCAAGGTCAGAATTCTCAACTCCGGGCAAATAACCGATAATCGACGTGTCGCTTCAAGTCCATCCATACCACTCATGGAGATATCCATGACAATGACTTCCGGATGAATCAATTGCGCTGTCTCAATCGCCGCTTCACCATTTTCTGCTTCAGCGACTACCTCGATGCCGTCCTGGGTATCGAGGTATGTTTTCAATCCCGTTCTCACAACTTCATGATCATCCACCAGCATTATTCTGACATTTGCCATATCAACCTGCTCCAATTCTTCCAACCGATTCAACTGACTCATTTCTCGACTTTCTTGGCACAGACACTTCGATGCGGGTTCCCATACCAGGTGCTGTTTTCAAGGTAAAGGTGCCACCCACAGAATCGACGTGTTCTCGCATCCCTGCGATTCCCAATCCACCATATCTGACCGAATCATTCTCAATAGTGAATCCTCTTCCGGCATCGTTAATCAACATGTTGATATTATCCTGTGAATATTCAAGGACGATATTTGCTTCTAACACTCCGGAGTGCCTGGAGATATTATTGATTGCTTCCTGTGCATACACGAAAAAGGACATTTTCAATCGATGGATCAAGTTTGCTCTGAATGCCTTTTATCTGGATGTGAATTTTGATACCCTCATTCTTTAGTGCCTGGTCTGCCAGATACTGGATGGCTGGTCCCAATCCAAGCTCGTCAAGCTGGATAGGCCGTAAATCTCTTATCAACTGGTAAATCCCTATGGAAATCTGCCGGCTTAATTTCTGCAGGTATGCCACAATTTTTTCCGCCTCGGGATTATGGTCCATTTTATTTTTGAGGGCTGCCAGGTTCAAGCTGAAAGCGGTCAGGTTCTGCGCGGTCTCATCATGCAGTTCCCGGGAAATTCGTGCCCTCTCTTCATCCTGTGTGACCATGATCTTTCTGATCAATTCCTGGCGCATTACTTCGCGGTTCGCTAATTCCTGGCGAATTCCTTCCAGAGCGTCAACTTTGGCTTGCTGAGCTTCCAGAAGATCCTTTGCTCTTTCTTTCTCAGCGAAATTCATCATTCGTAATATGCACACAGTAATCCATACCGCCAGGCCGGCTCGAAAAATCTGGATGGGCATTCCAGTAAGTTCCATAAAACTGTCTGTGTTCCACAGACTGGCAGGGAAGAAATCGACTTTCGGCACTACAGTCTGGGTTATGCCGTATAAAATGAAACCCAATCCTGCCCATTTCATATAGCGTCCGATTGAATGGCGTTCGTTTTTGATTTCGCTTCTACCAAGAGAATAAAGAGCCCAGCCTGCCAGGAATGCTCCAACCACCCCAATAAAATATCGGGCTATCGCATCGATATGAGAAAATAAATCACGGTGTTGTTTGGAAAGCAGTACACCTAAAGCTATAATTGACAAACCCAGAAGAAATATTCCCCCCATCAAGATACGAGATCTCCGCTTATTATCCTTATTTTTCAGGAATAATATGCTCAACCCAAAGAAAATCAAGGAAGAGAAAGATATTGTAAGTAAAACAATCCGCAGCCAATTGACGAAATCGGAGTTTTTGTATTCCAACCAATTGGGAAGGTTCAAAAACATCTCTATCCATTCGTGGATACCATGGATAAAACCAAAAATTACGAGCGGAATAATGATACGAGATTCACCAAGCAGGGGAAAGCGCTCTTCTTCCAGCAGTAATGCTAACCCCATGCTGAAAAATGCCAGACCGTATATAAAAAATACCAGTGAAATATCCAATTGGGTTTAATTATATACTAATCAATCTTGATTGTAGTAGAATATTTAGGGTAAATCACCCAACATTTTCACCTGTTACCGAACAGACTCCAAGCCATCGAGAGAAAACAAAATGAAATACAATATCATCACATTATCAGGAGAGAAAATGAAGAAGGCACTCATCGTGTTTGGAGTAATGACCATCCTATTATTTAGCGCATCTTGCAGCGGTCCTCAAGGTGTGGAAGGTCCAATCGGACCCGCTGGTCCGGCAGGTCCAGAAGGACCGCAAGGACCACTTGGTGATCCAGGACCACAAGGCGAGTCCGGTCCAACTGGAGCAGAATATGTGGGTGTCCAGGTCTGCGCAGGTTGTCATCCAGATATTTACGAATCCTTTAAGAATTCCGGGCATAATTGGAAATTAAACCCGGTGATCAACGGCATACCGCCTCAATATCCATTCACCAATATTACACAACTTCCAGAAGGATATTCCTGGAGTGATATTCTGTACGTCATCGGTGGATATAACTGGAAGGCTCGTTTTGTCGACCAACAGGGTTATATCATCACGGATGCTCCAGGACAAACCGGGAATTCAGCGTACCTGAACCAATGGAATTTTGCGAATCCCATGATCGGCGCACAATCTGGTTGGACCACTTATCATTCAGGAGAAGAAAAACTCTCCTATACTTGCGGTGAATGCCACACGACTGGATACGATCCGAGATCTCAAAACGAGCTCCCCGGAATTGTGGGGACTTGGGCGGAGCCGGGCATCAAATGCGAAGCCTGTCATGGTCCAGGCAGTTTGCATGTAAAAAATCCCATGGGCGTTGCGATGGAGATTTCTCGTGACCCGGAAGAATGCGGAGCATGCCACCGCCGGGGTGAGGTTGAATTGGTCAATGCACAGAATGGGTTTATTGAGCACCACGAACAGTATGAAGAGCTTTTTCAAAGCAAGCATATAATTCTCGACTGTGTGCTTTGTCATGATCCGCATACTGGAGTAGTCCAACTCCGGGAATTGGGGGTAGAAACCACTCGGACTTAATGCGCAAACTGCCATTTCCAACAGCTCAGGGATTTCAACCACGCGCCGATCAAGTGTGAAGAATGCCATATGCCGCGCCTGGTTAAGTCTGCCTGGGCCAATCCAGAGACGTTCACCGGCGATATCCGCTCCCACCTTATGGCTATCGATTCTACACAGCTCACTACATTTAACCCCGATGGGAACTCTTTCTTCCGGTCAAATTGGATTGGATTTCGCCTGCCGTCATTGCCACATTCCAGGTACTGCCCTGGCAAAAACCGATGATGAGCTTCTTCTAAAAGCTGGTGAAATCCACACCTTACTTCCGTAACTGCTTTTTCTTAGTTTGCTGTGGAAAGGCTTCTTTTCACCTTTGTGAATAGAAGCCTTTCTTTTTTAATTCTCTTTCAAAAGGGTGATCCTTTTGAGCTTTTCCGCTATTATCTTCATATAGATCAATGAATATTTACATTTGTAAGAGTGATGTTTATCACTATCGGAATGGGTAGAGTTATGCCAAAATTATCCAGGTGTTATTAGCTTTATATTAAATATGGGAGATGCCTGCATGAAACAAACCCAATTAAGACGAAAGAAATGGAGTTTGGCGGTTTTCTTGAGCCTGTTTATTCTCAGTCTTGCTTTCAGTGCAGCACTGAGTTTATCCAGCGAAGCAGTGGCAGCATCGCCAGAAGCTCGTCCGGAGCAACTTCCAGGTTATGCAGGCTCAGCCTCCTGCTCCCAATGCCACGAGAATATCCATGATGCCACAATCGGCACCCGGCACTCTCAGGCTTTCTCATCTCCGATCTTCCAAAGAGATTGGACCGAATTAAAGTAAACAGACCAGTTGCCTGGAATGCCATACCACTGGATTTGACCCCGCAACGGGTGGATACGCAGAAGAAGGGGTTACTTGCGAATCTTGCCACGGACCTTTCCAGCCAAATCACCCCACAGTACCAATGTCTGTCACTCCCGATGCTGAATTATGCAGCAAGTGCCATAAAACCACTACAAACGAGTGGCATGCGAGCAAGCATAGTGAAGCGGGCATCCAATGCCAGTCCTGTCACAATCCGCATTCTCAAACCCCAAAAGCTGAAACCGTTGCTGCACTCTGTACGAACTGCCATAAAGAAATGGGCGAATCTTTCACCCACAGCACCCATGCTAACTCTGGCCTCGAATGCAGCAACTGCCACATGTATACTCCACCACGCGAAGGTGATGCCATCCTGGGCCTGGTGCCCACTGGTCACACTTTTTCAGTAGGCTCCGAAGCCTGTATCGGCTGTCACCAGGATACTGTCCACACCCGAGATGAGATTATTAAGCTGAGTGGTGAAGTTGCGGAAGCACAAAACGTCACTGTTGATGAATTGGAAAAGACGCTCCAGGAACAGGATCAAACAATCGATAAACTGGAAGCTTCTTCCAGCGTGCGGCTTTACACCGGTCTGATTCAAGGAGCCATCGTTGGCCTTGTCACTGGCGGAGCGGCTGCCTGGGTTGTCAGCCGTCGCATCAAGGTTGTCGAGGTAGACGAAAATGCCTAAGAAGACCAAGATCGAAGTAAACCTCACTCGAAGAGATGTATTGACCGTTGCCGCAGCTGCAGTAGGCTCTGCAGTCGTGGCACCACTATTGACCACCGGACCACTTTCACCTTTCGGTGCTTTAAAACAGGGGCAGTTGTCGGCCAGCACCGAGCCAGGACATGAGAATATTTCCAGGACGCACCATTGGATCATGGTGATCGACCTGGATAAATGCATTGGTTGTGAATACTGCTTACGTTCTTGTTGTGCCGTAAATGATGTGGCGGAGGAAAAGCCCTGGAATATTGTGGTCGAAGAACGCACTTCTGCCGGAACCACATTCTATTTCAGCCGCCCGTGCCTGCACTGCCAGGATGCGCCATGCGTCGAAGTTTGTCCCGTCAAAGCCACCTATGTTAGAGAAGACGGGCTGGTGATGATGGATTATGACCGTTGTATAGGATGCCGTTATTGCGAGATTGCCTGTCCTTACGACGCACGGAAATTTAATTGGGAAAAGAGAAATGACGAAAATCCTTATGTGCCAACATGGGGAATTCCCGAAGTTGAACGCCGGCCGCGTGGCGTGGTAGAAAAGTGCACTTTTTGCGTGCACCGCATCGACCAGGGCTTACGGTTGGGTTTGGAACCAGGTGTCGACCTGGACGCCACACCTGCATGCGTCAATATCTGTCCTGTAGGTGCCAGGTCTTTTGGTGATGTATTGAATCCCGATAGTCAGGTCTCGCAATTGATCGCCAACAATCCGACCATACGCCTGCGTGATGAGTTGGGGACCGAATCCAGCGTTTATTATCTGCCTCCTAAGGAGGGATTATAGGATGACATCCATCGCCTTTGATCGCAAGGGTTTTTCCTCAAATCCAGGTCTCCTGGCATGGTTCGGCTTCATCGGAATCCTGCTGGTAATCGGTGTGCTTTCTGCGATCATCGTCTTCTCAAGAGGCCTGGTCGTTACAAACATGACCGACGTGGTCCCCTGGGGGCTGTGGATCACCATCGATTTATCAGCGATTGCACTGGGTGCTGGCGCGTTTACTCTCTCGGCTATTGTGTATATCTTTGGTTTAAAACAATTCCAACCGATCGTGCGCCTGGCGGTATTTATCGGATTTATTGGGTATACTGCTGCATTGCTCACCCTGATATTGGACATCGGACGCCCGGATCGTTTCTGGCATCCATGGGTTTATTGGAATGTGCATTCGGTGTTATGGGAAATCACCTGGTGTATCACCATCTACCTGACGATCTTGATCGCGGAATTTCTTCCAGTAATCACGGAAACGAAATTCTTCGACCGCTGGCCATGGGTGAGGAAGGTGGCCCATAGGATCCATGATTTCGCACCCGCCCTGGCTGTCGCAGGATTGGGCATTTCCCTGTTGCACCAATCTTCGCTGGGAGCGACCTATGGCATCGTAAAGTCAAGGCCGATCCGGTTTAAACCCAGCATGCCGATCATGTTTATTCTTTCTGCCATTGCTACCGGTCCAGCACTGGCTGTCGCGGTCGCCATAATTTTGGAATGGATCACTGGGAAGAAAGTCGCGGAATTCAAAGTCTTACAGATGATAGCACGCTCCAGCGGCCTGGCGCTGCTTGCCTATGGTTATATCAAGCTGTGGGATTTGGCTGCAACCACATATTACGGGCAGACACCCAATGTAGACCAGGCCTTGCATTTGCTGAGACTCCAAACGCCCTATAATTTCAGCTTCTGGGTGATAGAGATTATCCTGGGGATTTTCCTACCCGCCATACTCTTCCTGGTCCCACGCTACAACAAGAAACCCATTAATCTGGTCCTTGGTGCTGGTTTTGCGGTTTTGGGTGTGATCGTAAATCGCTGGAATGTCACTGTCTCCGGTTTATTTGTCCCTCTATCTTATAGTCCTGGAACCCTATACCAGCTTGAACCCGGGCGATATTTTCCGAGCCTGGTCGAATGGGGAATTGCTCTGGGGATAATTGGTTACGCATTATTAATGCTGACCCTGGGCGTTCGTTATTTGCCTATCTTTGCAAAAGGAGAGTGACTTTACTCCTTTTGCTGCTGATTTCTATATATTAAAATAAATGGAACCTGGCCCGCAAGCCGGGTTTTATCTATTTTCTAGCCAATTGATTTAAGTTGACCCTAATATTTTGGATTATACTCACTCAAGGAAGATGGCTTCTATCCTGCGAAATATATATGATGAATGACATAAGAATCGGAATTTCCTGTACGGCATATCCTTGGAGGGTTTGCACATGGAGAACGCCACGAATCCCTTTGTAATCGTATTATTCTACATAATACGCTGTGTTATACCTTTATTGGTAATGCTTGGAATTTCCTATTTACTCAAAAAACTTGGATTAATGTCTGAACCTCCGTCTCAGACAGGGCAATCGAACGGCACGGCGAAGGAAATCGATAATCATGAGGGAGAATTCGCCCATGGAAAAGTATAGACTACCTGGATACAACCAGGCAGGAATAGTATTCATTTGCTCATTATTCATTACTTTCGCGATACTGGTTCCATCTGGTGCTGCCGCGCGCGTACCCCTACAGGAGACCGAAACATATTGTCTATCCTGTCATAATAACCCGGAGCTGTCGGTTGAGCTACCCGATGGAGAGCGCTTATCTTTGTATGTGTCACCAGCAATGCTGGAAGAATTTGTCCACAGCCAGGCGGGCATCGAATGCGAAGCCTGCCACACGAACATCAAAACATATCCTCATCCTGAAATTACCTACCAGTCTGCACGAGAATTGTCACGGGCATACTACTTGGCCTGCCAGAAATGCCATTCGAGTAATTATGAGAAGACCCTCGATAGCATCCATTCCGAGATCACCGAAACCGGAGACTTGAAAACCCCGATTTGCACGGACTGTCACGGCGCCCATGACGTCAGCTCACCCAACCAGCCGCGCAGTCTCATTTCTACGACCTGCGGTAATTGTCATACAGAAATCCACGAGCAGTATTTATCCAGTGTCCATGGAGAAGCACTGATCGACGAGAACAATCTCGATGTGCCTGTTTGCACTGACTGCCACGGTGTACACAACATTCAGGATCCCCGAACACCACAATTTCATGTTGAGACTCCCGATCTGTGTGCGAGGTGTCATGCGGATGCTGAGTTAATGGATAAATACGGCCTATCTGCAGATGTTTATGACATATATAACCTTTCCTGGCATGGGATCGATGCAAAGGTATATAAAGCCAGGTGGCCTACTATCTGGCACGATACCGCTGTGTGCACGGATTGCCACGGAACACACAATATCTTTTCAGCCGAAGATCCGGCCTCAATGGTCAATCCACAGAACTTACTCACAACCTGCCAGAAATGCCATCCAGATGCGGGACCGAATTGGACAGGCGCCTGGACAGGCCATTACTCCATCAGCCTGGAACGCACCCCATTCCTTTACTATGTCGAGCAATTCTATTCGTCTTTCGCATCAGCGGCTCTATGGAGTTCGGTGATCTACGTAGCACTTAAAAATAATCAGGGCTATCGTCGACCGCATCAAGAGGAGTTTCCCATGAGCCTGACTTCCCGGCCTCAAAATAATGATTCCCATGAAGGCATCCGCCTAGAACGGACTTTCCCTCGTTTCACCATTGGACAAAGATGGGAACATGCCATCCTGTTACTGAGTATTACTATTTTGCTTTTGACAGGCCTGGTGCAGAAATACCGCACCTCAGTGTGGAGCCAGAATATCCTGTCGACCCCTGAACGCCTTGATATGATCCAGAACATCCACCACGTCGGTGCCATCCTTTTAACCGCTGAAGCGGTATATCACATTGGTCGGGCGCTCTATCTACTTTCCCGCAGGAAACTGCCAAGTAAAATTTTCATCACCTGGCAAGACGTGCGGGATGGATTCCAGATGATCAAATACCTGACATTTCTATCCAGGAAGAAACCCGAGTTTGGGAAATACAATTTTGAACAAAAGGTAACCTACTGGTTTATCTTCTTCAGCATCGGTATCATGATCCTATCGGGTTTTATCATCTGGTTTCCAATTTTCTACACCAAATTTCTGCCCGGTGCGATCGTCCCGGCAGCAAAACTAGCACATTCAACCGAAGCAGTAGTAGTTGGGATTTTCATCGTCGTCTGGCATTTGTACCATGTCCTGATTGAAAGATTGAATTTGAGCATTTTCACGGGTCGCCTGTCTGAATCAGAAATGATCACCACTCACACAATCGAATACGAAAGTTTGATAAACCAAGAATCACCTGTAGCCTCTTCTTCGACAGGAGGCGCACAGTGATCGACGGAATGAATTGAAGGATACATTATTTAGTATTCTTGTTAATGATTGCTGGCCTGCTGATAATTGGTCTGGCAATTTCACCGACCTCCTCTAATGCTGCTCCTTTGTTTCAGCAACCTGCTCCAACCGATGTAGTCCCTGAGAATCAAGCTGGTTCGACCGAGGATCCACTTACCATTTCCGATGAAGCATGTTTAGCATGCCATGGAAAACCCGGATTGGAAATGACGCTCGATAATGGGGAAACCTGGGATCTCTACGTGAATCTAGAAGATCACACAAGTTCGGTACACGGTGAATTTGGCTATGCCTGTGTGCAGTGCCATCGCTCGGTGGGCAGCTACCCCCATGCTCCTTTCTCAGCAGCAGACTCGCGCGAGGCAACTTTTCAACTGAATACCGCCTGCCAGTACTGCCATACACACCAGGCAGAAGCTTAACCAGGATGGGGTGCACGCAAAAGCCCTGGAAGATGGGAAAAGAGAAGCTGCAGTTTGCGTGGACTGCCACAGCGCACACAGCGTGCAGAGGATATTCGATCCACAGACCGGTGAAATTCTACCGGAAGCAAGATTGTGGATCCCACAGACCTGCGCAAAATGCCACAGCGCGTATCTACGAAAAATATCACGATAGCGTACACGGCGCGGCATTGACCGATGAGGGAAATCCGGATGTTCCCACCTGCATCGACTGTCATGGAGTGCACAACATTGCCGACCCCACGACAGCTGAATTTCGATTGAAATCACCAGATATTTGCGCGAAATGCCATACGGATCCCGTAATCATGAATAAATATGGGATTTCAACCGAGGTTCTGGACACTTATGTTGCTGATTTTCACGGCACCACGCAGGTACTCTTCGAGCAGGAGACTCCCGAGCAACAGTTCAACAAGCCGGTGTGTTATGACTGCCACGGAGTGCACGATATTGCCCGAACCGACGATCCCCAGAAAGGATTGTTGGTGCGCGAGAATTTACTCGTGCGCTGCCAGGTTTGCCACCCGGATGCAACTGTGAATTTTCCAGACGCCTGGCTTTCCCATTACATCCCTTCACCCGAAAAGTATCCGATTGTTTATTATGTTGATCTGTTTTACAAATTCCTTATTCCAACGGTCATCGGGGGGATGGGACTTCTGGTCGTTCTGGATTTTAGTAAGAAACTGCGTGATCGGCTGGAAACTCAAAGGAGAATTCCCTTCCTGATGACAAAACCTGCTGGAGACGAAACTGCCGAAAGCGATCCGGAATTTACAGGGAAAGGCAAAACCGGAAAAGGGGTAGATCATTCACCGACAGAAGCAGATGAAGAAATTGCTGTTGATGCGAATTTGACGGATGAGAGTGATGACTAGAGCGCATAACATGGAAGAAAACACTAAAATATTGGATCAAAAACAGGGCGTCGAGCCTAAGAGTTATGTGCGTTTCGACCTGTCGCAGCGCATTGAGCATATTATTATGCTGCTTTCTTTCACAATCCTGGCAATCACCGGTTTGCCGCAAAAATTTCCCACCTCACCTATCAGCGTGGGTATCATAAATGCATTTGGTGGAATTGAATCTTCTCGCCAGATACATCATATTAACGCAGTCATCCTCATGCTGGTGAGTATTTACCACATCATCGCAGTGGGTTACAGGATGATTGTCTTAAGAAAGCCAATCACGATGCTGCCGGTCTTTGAAGATTTCAAGCACTTATTCGAGGATATCAAATATTATCTGGGATTGAGAAAGAAGAAAGCTGCCTATGGGCGCTACAACTACGCCGAGAAGGCGGAATACCTGGCAGTGGTGTGGGGGACATTAATTATGGCAATCACCGGTTTCATGATGTGGAACCCTCTTGCCACTGCTCGATTTCTTCCCGGACAGGCCATACCAGCTGCGAAAGCAGCCCACGGTGGCGAAGCTATACTTGCAGTCCTGGCAATCCTGGTCTGGCATTTCTACCATGTTCACATTCGCACTTTCAACAAAAGCATGTTCACCGGGAAGCTGACGAAAGAGGAGATGGAGGAGGAACACCCGGCCGAGCTTCAATTATTGGAAGCAGGCAGAGCCTGGCAGCAGCCAGGTGAGGCGGTTGTGAAGCGAAGGCGAAAGACATACGTTCCGGTTGCAGTATTCCTGGCCGGGATTTCTCAGTCTCTTCGTGTTCGCGTTTGTCACTTTTGAAGAAACTGCCCTGACCACTGTTCCGCGCGGAGAAACGGCTGAGATCTTTTTACCTGTCACACCAACCCCGCGTCCGACTCCTGTGCCGTCCGCCACACCGGACCTGCCCGCAGGTGTCCAGGCACTGAGCTGGGAAGGGACATTTGAGGCATTATTCCGAACCGCTGCAGTACCTGCCATGGTTTCACTGCGGTGGGAGGTTTGTCATTGGCTACCTATCAACAGGCTTTAGATGGAGGAAACAGCGGACCTGGTATCGTCCCTGGTGACCCAGACTTCGAGTGTCGTCGTTCAGGTTCAATCCATTGGCGGTCACCCTGGACAATTGACCATTGACGAAATCGACCTGCTAATCAGCTGGATCCTTGATGGCGCACCCGAAAGATAATCTACCCGGAATAGAGAAGTTAAGCTTAATCTCTTGAACGAATTCTTCATTCGCAATTTTGTCTTCGTATATTTCATTTACGGCCTGTCCTTCTTCTCTATGGGGCTGGCAATTCTCCTGGAAACGGGGAGATCTTCTCAATATGAATTCGGCCAGGCGCTAAAACCTTTGGGGATTTTTGGCCTGGTCCACGGCATACATGAATGGTACGAGATGTTTTTTATTATCTACCCCGAACTATTGCTGGTCTGGTCTCCGTGGATTACAGCAACGCGAATTCGTACTGCTGGCTGTATCATTTTCTATGCTGGTCGTATTTGGATCAAGGCTAATCATCGGGCCCGAACGCCTGAAACCCAGATTGATCATGATGTCGATTGTGATCATGCTTTGGTTGGTCGGCCTTATCTGGGTAAATTTCCAGGAAACAACGTTACCGGAACGCGCGCTATCCTCGGATGTTTATACTCGTTATGCACTGGCAATCCCAGGTGCGGCCTTAACAGCCTGGGGATTATGGATCCAGCGGCAGAAATTCGGACAACGAAGTATGCAGACTTATGGGAGGGATTTAGCGTTCGCAGCTGTCGCATTCCTGCTCTACGGAATAATCGGGCAGCTCTTCGCAGCACCCAGTGAGTTGTTTCCATCAACAATTCTGAACGTCAACTCCTTTATGAGGTGGTTTGGATTTCCAGTGCAAGTCTTCAGAGGCGCCATGGCGGTGCTAATCGCCATTTTCATGATCCGCTCACTGCGCTCCTTTGAAGTAGAAAACCAGCAGCAACTCGAAGAATTGCGCGAAGCGCAGCTGGCAGAGAGGCGCCGGTTAAGTGAGATACGAGCAGAATTGCTGCGCCATACTGTAAGGGCTCAAGAATTTGAAAGACAGCGCATCGCTCGCGAGCTACACGACCAGACTGGTCAACACTTGACTGCCCTGGGCATGGGTCTGAGGGCATTAGAAGACAACATCGCAACAAATCCACAAAAGGCAATCCAGCAGGCGCACCAGCTCGAGAAATTCGCGACTGACGGCATTCAGGATCTACAGCATGTGATCACTGGATTGAGGCCGCCACAGCTGGATGAATTGGGATTACTGGCTGCTCTGCGTTGGATGGCAAATGACTTTTCCCAACAATACCATTTACCGATCGAAGTCACCAACCAGGGAAATAGAATTGAGCTTCCAGACGATGCTCGCATCGTTTTCTTCCGGATCGCCCAGGAAGCATTAATAAATGTCGTGCGGCACGCCAATGCCAGCTGTGCCAGAATTCACCTTGAAAATTTGGATCCAAAGATAACATTATCGATCGAAGATGATGGAGAAGGTTTCAACGCCGATATCGCCTTGCACACGGATCAAAAATACCCCAGCTGGGGATTGTTAGGCATGGTAGAACGCTCAGTCTTAGTGGGAGCAGACCTGGAAATCGATTCTTCTCCGGGAAAAGGCACCAGAATCACGGTTGGCCTGGAGCGAGAATGATCCACAATGGATGAGATACGCCTGATGCTGGTCGATGACCACGAAGTGATACGAACCGGTTTGCGTATGCTGCTGGAAAGCCAGCCCGACATCAAGATCGTCGGAGAAGCAAGCAGCGGTAGCCAAGCCCTTATTGTGGCTTCTGAGACAAAACCCGATGTCATTGTGATGGATATTACCCTGCCAGATATTACCGGTATCGAGGCGACTAAAAGAATAAAGGAATCGTTTCCAGAGATTTCAGTGGTTGCACTCACTATACACGAAGACGAGCAGTATTTTTTCCAAATGCTCCAGGCAGGTGCAACAGGTTATGTTCCCAAGCGTGCAGCTCCGGACGATTTGATTTCTGCCATCCGCTCTGCCTCGGTTGATGAGATTTATATTTATCCTTCACTGGCTAAAAGCCTTGTCTCCGATTTTCTCAGCCGGTCAAGCTCAGAAAAAGAAAATAAATCTCTCGAACTTTTAACCCCGCGCGAAAGTGAAGTATTAGCCTTGCTGGCTGAGGGTTATTCCAACCAGCAAATCGCCGATGAGCTGGTAATCAGCAAACATACTGTGGCCAGGCATCGAGAAAACTTAATGAGGAAATTAGAGCTGCACAGCCGCGGTGACCTGGTGAAATATGCTATCCGGAAAGGCTTGATAAATCCATAGAAGATAGTGAATTCCCCCTATATTTAATTACCTGCATCGCCTATTGAACCCGCACCTCTTTGGCTGTATATTATAGTCAACGAATTCCAAGAGCTGGATTCGGGATGGAGGAAAAAATGCGTAAGGTTCAGTTCACAGCGGTGTTTTGGACACTTCTCCTGGCGGTACCCCTGACCGCCTTAGCCATATCCATAACGGCTTATTTGACCGAGCATCTTGTGGAAATCGGAGCCATGCTTCTGACCATCAGCCGGGAGACATCTATATCAGCCCGCGGCTGGATCATAGAATCAGCTGAGCGCTGGCCTGAAGTAGCAGGCATGATCATCGGACAGCTCGTGATTATGACGATCCTGATATTTGCCCGGCGGAAAGAACTGGCAGATAATCGTAAGCAAGAATAATGTGCATGTGATTTTTTTATAACTTTTTGCAAGTCGATGCTGGATACCTGTGAGATAACCGGGTATCCAGCCTTGTTTTTACCAATTTTTATTCCACTCCAATTTATTGTCTTTTGACCCCAAGAAAACAATTCTTAATTAGGGTAATCACACTAATTTTCTATTTAATGTTGGGGTATAATACCTAAGAAGACGCTAATCTAATCCGTTCATCCTTGAGGATCGGTGAAAAATATTGATGAAAAAGATATTGTTCGCCATAAAAAGGTTTTTCTTCCCTCCTGCTGGATCTCCTACCTGGTTGAAAGTCGCTCCATATGCCACCCTTGGCTTGCTGACACTAATTTTGTTCACCGCTGCTGCATATGGTTGGGAATATACTAATTCACCTGAATTCTGCGGCACTTCGTGCCATACGATGCCGCCGGAATATACAGCTTACCTGGTGTCGCCGCACGCGCGCATCGATTGCGTGGACTGCCACATTGGGAAAGGTTTTATCGCCACCCGCATCACCCGCAAGGCGGGAGATCTCAAGCATGTGACAGCAACCCTTTTTCATAATTACGAATTTCCGATCCGTGCAGGGGATTTACGCCCGGCGAGGGAAACCTGCGAGCTGTGCCATTTCCCGGATAAATTTTCGGATGATAGCCTGCGAGAGATAAAGAGTTTCGCCAACGACCTGGATAACACCCCTATTTCTACCTTTCTTACTTTAAAGACAGGTGGTGGATCTGAACGGCAGGGATTGGGTAAAGGAATCCATTGGCACATCCAAAACAAAATCCAATACCTCCCCACGGATCCTGAAGAACAATCCATCCCTTATGTCAAAGTGACTGAAGACGATGGTTCCATCAAAGAATACATTGACGTAGAATCCGAAGTGGATTTGACAAATATCGATCCTGCTGACCTGAAAGAAATGGATTGCATAACCTGTCATAACCGCATCACCCACTTGGTATTATCGCCTGAAAAAACAGTCGATCAATTGATTTCCGCCGGTCAGATTTCAACAAAAATCCCTGGAATTCGTAAGAAATCGATTGAAGTGTACAGCCAGGTGTATGACACTACCGAAAAAGGACTGGTGAGTATCGAGGGGCTGAAACAATATTACCAGACATACCATAAAGATTTTTATTCAACCAATGCTTCTTTGCTTGATGAGGCCATCGCTGCACTCCAGACTGCATATTCAGCCAGCGTTTACCCCACCCAGAATTCGGATTGGACCTCCCATCCCAATAACATCGGGCACAAAGACACACCTGGCTGTTTTCGGTGCCATGACGGAAAACACCTGGACGACCAGCAAAAAGCGATCCGGTTGGAATGCAACTTATGCCACTCGATACCGGTAGTCGCTGGTCCCTATGATTTTGTTGCTGAAATTGAAATCAGCCGCGGACCGGAACCGCAATCTCATCAGAATGAGAATTGGATCAGCCTGCACAACCAGGTGTATGATAATTCATGCCAGAACTGCCACACCACAGAGGATCCAGGCGGCACCTCAAATACATCGTTTTGTTCCAACAGCGCCTGCCATGGTAGCGCCTGGGAATATGCTGGATTCGACGCACCTGAATTGCGACAGATCCTGATTTCACAGCTACCCCCCACTCCCACTCCGGTCTCTATACCTTCTGACCAACCGCTCACATTCTCTGCTACGATTGGCCCACTTCTAGCGACCCGCTGCGGAAGCTGTCACGGAGAAGCTGGCATGAACGAGCTTAATCTCACCGATTACCGGTCGATCCTCAAAGGTGGGTTGAATGGTCCGGCAGTTATACCAGGCGATCCAGAGAATAGTTTACTCGTGATCAAACAAACCAGCTCTGAACCGCATTTTTCACAACTTTCGCCAAGTGAACTGGAGTTGATCGTCACATGGATCTCAAACAATGCTCCAGAATAGTAATGAAAGTTATCATGTGCGGATTTGAAAGATAATGCAAAAGTAAATCGACTTCAATAATTAGAATTTATTAATTCATCATCCGGATAAACTATCGGTATTTAGTAGAAATCTACAATATTTAGCCGGAGTTTAGACGAATATCATATAGAATTAGGGTTGTTACCCCAAATCTATTTTCATGTGAATGGGTTATAATACGCACTTATTCGAAGCTTGAATCAGTGCAAATATCGATATTCAATCTTATATCGGCTATTGAAAGGAGGTGTAAATTCACGCAAGCATTTTCGAAATTCTGGAAAGTATCCCAACAACCTCAATTAATAAATTGAGAGGAGAATGTGTATGAAACTAAAACATTTGCTTGTAGCAACAGTACTGCTGCTACTGGCGATGGTGCTGGCAGCCTGCAGTCAACCAACAGTGGAGGCAACGCCATGTCCCACTGCAGCCCCTTGTCCAGACTGCCCTGCCTGCCCGGAGCCACCCCCAGCCCCCGAACCGGTCGTGAAGGTGGTCCCATTCGAAGAAGAGTGGGCCGGTTCACCACACAATGATGCAGAAGCGGAAGCCTTCATTCACTGGAATGAAGATGACCCAGCCGAAGTCCCCACCTCCTGCGCAACATGCCATACTACTGCCGGATACCAAGATTTCCTGGGAGCAGATGGCAGTGCACCGAATGTAGTCGACGCAGCAGTTCCCGCCCCCGCTGGGACCGTGGAATGCGTTGCATGCCACAATTCTGCCACCGCCACGCTCTCGAGTGTTGCATTTCCGTATAAAGTAGTTCCAGAAGAAGGTGGTGATCCTGTTAATGTGGTCGTCGACGGTTTAGGCCCCGAAGCACGCTGTATGGTCTGCCACCAGGGTCGTGCTTCCAAGTTCCAGGTCGATGCTGCTCTTGAGTTGTTCGGTGTCACCGAAGACCTGGACACCGTACCTGCCCCAGTAGATGATGCCAATCTGGGTTTCATCAATATCCATTACTTTGCAGCCGCAGCAACACTCTACGGCACCGAGGTGAAAGGCGGTTACGAGTACGAAGGTAAAACCTATGACGCCAAGAATAACCACGTCGAAGATTATGATACCTGCGTAGGCTGCCACGATAACCATACCCTGGAACTAAAGGTGCAGGAATGTGCCGGATGCCACACTGGTGTAGCCAGCGTTGAAGATATCCGCAACATCCGCATGGCGGGTTCAGCGGTGGATTACGATGGCGATGGCGATACTGCCGAAGGGATTTCTTTTGAGTTAGATGGCCTGCGGGAAATGCTCTTACAGGCGATTCAGGCTTATGGAAAAGAAGTTTCAGGCACTGCCATTGCCTACAATCCCGCCGTTCACCCTTATTTCTTCATCGATGTAAACGAGGATGGCCAATCTTCAGAAGATGAAGCGATAAGCGACAATCGTTACATCGCCTGGACAGGTCGCTTGTTAAAAGCTGCCTACAACTACCAGGTATCGCTCAAGGATCCCGGAGCGTTTGCCCATGGTGGAAAATACATCATTCAATTGATGTATGACTCCATAGAAGATTTAAATGTTGCGCTGTCAACACCGGTTGACCTGACCAACGCACGCCGGATTGACAGCGGGCACTTTGCCGGCTCTGAAGAAGCTTTTCGGCACTGGGATGCTGAAGGCGGTATCGTACCTGGGACTTGTGCTAAGTGCCACAGTGGATCAGGATTACCAACCTTTCTGGCTGAAGGGGTGAATATTTCTGCACCAGCCACGAACGGTTTGAACTGCTCTACCTGCCACAACGATGTGTCAACCTTCACCCGCTACACCGTGGATGAAGTCAAATTCCCCAGCGGAGCAACCCTGACATTTGGTGAAGGTAATGATGCCAATCTGTGCATCAACTGCCACCAGGGGCGTGAGTTGAAGGTGAGTTTGGATGCAGCCATTGGCGAGCTGGGTCCGGATGAAACATCAGAAGCACTGAGATTCCGGAATCCTCACTACTTCGCCGCAGGAGCGACCCTGTTTGGAGCCGAAGCGCAAGGCGCATATATGTACGACGGCAAGGAATACCTGGGCCGGTTTGCCCACGTCCCGAACATGGACACCTGCCTGGCCTGCCACGATGCCCATGCACTTACCCTCAAGACTGAAGCCTGCCAGGGATGCCATCCGGGTGTAGAGATCCCCGAAGGTATCCGCGGACCGAACTCCACCGACGATTACGATGGAGACGGAGATATAACTGAAGGTATGGCTGGCGAGCTGGAAACCGTTGCCGAGCAGCTGTATACAGCTATCCAGGCTTATACAACCGCACAAGGCCTTCCCGGCATCGTTTACGATGGTCTTGCGTACCCCTACTTCTTTGTCGATGCCAACAATGATGGAGTGCGATCGGCAGACGAAACGGACCAGTTTGCATCCTGGACTCC
Source organism: uncultured Chloroflexia bacterium (assembly GCA_963698765.1). GTDB lineage: Bacteria > Chloroflexota > Anaerolineae > Anaerolineales > UBA4823 > CAVOSB01. Next base: position 210,753 of record CAVOSB010000037.1, on the reverse strand, counting down.
TCGCCTGCTGCGAGCTGCTTACAACTACCAGTGGTACCTCAAGGATCCCGGCGCATTTGCCCACAACGGCAAGTTCATGCTCCAGGTCCTGATCGATGCCTCTGGAGGATGTTGGCGGCAGTACCAGCGGGATGGTCCGGCCGTAATAAGCCCTCAATACAACAAAAAAGCGGGCGCCTCATGGCGCCCGCTTTTTTATTGCTCGCTGGGAATTCAACCTAATCCTAGCTGTGTGCCGCAGGTCCGGCAGAAACGATCACCGGGTGAGGGCACGCTTACCGCACTGGTGGCAGTAGATGTGGGCGCTTTCCGAAACTTCATTGGTGTAAACACCGCCGGATTTCCTGCGGCGCGGAATCGCTCGGCCTGGTGACTTAATCCTTTTTCCTGACCGCCAATACCACAAGCCGCCGCCTACAATCAATCCCAGGCCAATTAGACCCAGGAGATATGGGAGTGCGGTAAAAATGCTCTGCCATCCAGAAGACCCGTTATCCAGTGGACCGCTGGCTTCTACCGGTACATTTTCGGCACTCAATGAATCATCACTCTTTTGATAATCCATGACAATCGTAAATGTCTGGCCTTCATCGAGGGCACCGATATCCTGGGTGTAATAGACCATACCATCTCCAGCCTGCTCTCCTGCTCCCAGGCTGGGAGAAAAGCGCATCTCTTCTGCACCAACCGGCTGCTGTACCTGGATATTGAAAGAATCCACAGCGTAGTCACCCAGCCAGCGGTACTCGAAATGGCGTTGAGCCTCTTGCTTGGTTAGTGTAGGGTCGTAATATTCTACCTGGAATTCCGGTGTGGTGGCATTGAATGATAACGTCGACCACTCACCGCTTAATTCCTGCTCATAAGGGATAGTAAACAGTGATCCTTCAGGCTGGCGGGCTGCCACAGCATTCGGCGCACCAGCAGCAGCTGGGATACGCAGCTGAATTTCCACTGGAAGCGGGGTTTGTGGAGAAATAGTCACCTTGTAAATCACCAACATCGATGGACGGTCAAATTCTGGCCATAAATCCACCTCAACCTCAGATAACCGGACTTCCGCCTGCGTTCTCCCTGTTCCAGTGGGTAATAATAGAATAATTATCCATATAAGCTGCAAGATTTTACGCATATCCCTTTTCCGACTCCTGTGCGTCAGACTCACCATCGCCAATAGCAGCGCGAACCTGGCGAACCATTTTTCCAAAAGTATCTGTATAGCGCATATTCTCATTGCGCGGCCGGGCCAGGTCTACATCCAGGTCCAATCGGATCTGGCCAGGACGCTGGCTGAGAACCAGCACCCGGTCAGCCAGGAAGAGAGCCTCAGAAATTGAGTGGGTGACCATCACTACAGTCTTGCGCCGCGCCTGCCAGATGCGCAGTAACTCCCCACCCATTCTCTCTCGGTCAGCGCATCCAGGGAGCCAAAAGGCTCATCCAGGAGCAGTACGTCTGGATCGTGTACCAGGGCGCGTGCGATGGCAACTCTCTGCGCCATTCCTCCTGATAGATCATGCGGGTACATATACTCAAAACCCGATAAACCGACCAATTCTATCATCTCTTCTGCTTTCTTAAGTACATCGGCTTGCTGCTGGTGTTCCAATTCGAGCGGTAGAGCGATATTTTCAACCACGGTTCTCCACGGCATTAAGTTAGCCTTTTGGAAAACAAAACCGATCCCACCTCTCGGTCCCGAAAGGGGCTGGTCTCCATAATAAAATATGTTTCCTTCTGTTGGCGCGATCAACCCTGCCAGAAGACGCAGCAAAGTACTTTTTCCGCTTCCCGAAGGACCTAAAACGCACAGGAACTCCTGCAATTGCACGGAAAACGACAGGTTCTGCAGCGCTTGCAGGCCGCCATTTCCATTTGGAAAGACGGCGCTCAAATTGCGCACTTGAATAATAGGAGCTGATCCGTTCATGTGGGACTGAACTAATTTCCTGGAACGAAACGGTTCGTATACGCCTGATCCAGATCCAGGGGTTCTGCCAACCACCCCATATCCAATAATACTTTTTGCATATTTTCCCAGGTTTGAGGCTTCGAGATGCCAGGTTGGTCGGATTTCCAGAATTCCATCGTGGCAAGCAGTATATCTTTATATAATGCCTCATTCTCCCGGTCCCAGACCTCGATATATTTCTTGCATATCTCAAACGCAGCATCTGGATCCGCCATAGTATCCGCAAGGCCTTTCAGGATCGCTCCGACCATCCTTTCAACCAGCTCCGGGTTCTCCTTGATGGTAATCTCATTCGTCAGGAGACCGTTGGATGCCAGGTCCACGTAATCGGCAACACGGATGACATCCACAGAGTATCCTTGATTTTTCAACTGGATTGGTTCGTTGTTAGCGTATATAGCTACCGAATCATCCAGGCCAGCGATCAGAGCATCGACCTGGGTAAAACCGATCGAATTGAGTTGTACATCTGTTTCGGAAAGGCCAGCAGCGTCCAGAAGGGCTCGCAGCCCGACGTAATTGGCTCCGAACAGTCCAGGTAAGCCGATCTTCTTTCCAGCCAGGTCAGCCGGGTCCCGAATTCCCTGATCGGTGAAGCTTGCCACGGCCACGGGATAATCCTGCCACCAGGCGAATACATATACTACTGGAAGACCCTGGTTGCGCGCCAGCAGAACCTGCTCTCCGGAGACCAGTGCAAATTGCAGGTCGTTGGCCCCTACCAGGGCAACTCCATCGGTTTCAAGTTGATAGTCGAACTCCAGGTCTATTCCGGCTTGTTCGAAATATCCCCGTGAATGGGCCACATAGAAAGGCGCATATTGCACGCTGGGGATGTATCCCATCGGTAAGCGGATGTGGACATTGGGGATGTCGACCGTTGGAGTCTGAGACTGGACGGGCTGGCACGCTGCTAATACCAAGAAAAGCACGAGACGCATGAGATGATGATTTTTTCTTTTGTCCATTTTAATTTCCCAAAAATCTATTTTATTGGTCTTGCGGTTGGTTCCAGGATAAAGTGTATTTTTCCAGTAATACGACTGAAAAATAAAGAGACAATGCCATTGCTACCAGCGTAATGATGGCAACAAAAACCATGGCAGTGTCATACAAGCCGCGCGATTGGTTGATCAAGAAGCCCAGACCACGATCGGCGCCGACAAACTCTCCGACAATCGCGCCAATTACTGCTAAAGTGGCTCCGATTCGTAATCCACCAAGGAAAATCGGCAATGCAGCAGGGATTTCTAAGTATCGAAATGTCTGTGATCGTGTTGCTCTCAGGGACTTCATAAGGTCCCGCAATTCATTGGGAACAGAGCGCAGTCCGACCACGGTATTGACCAGGACCGGGAAAAACACGATAAGCGAACAAATTAATATCTTCGAAAATGAACCCGAACCAAACCAGCGTATCAAAAGTGGGGCAATGGCCACGATAGGCACTGCTTGACTGGCGATGATGTACGGCGAGAAAATCCTCTCAATGGAGAGGGACTTTGCCAGCAGATATCCCAGGGCTGTTGCCGCTGTGACTCCCAGGCTCAGACCAACCAGGACTTCGACCAGCGTATAAAGAGTATTGCGCAGCAGGCTTCCATCCCAAACCGAGGCCAACAGTCGCTCCCACACCCGAGCCGGGGAAGGGAAGATATAGGGAGGGAAATCACCAATTCTTACGAATAAATCCCACAATATCAGGGCTGCGACCAGGGAAATTGGCACCAGGAAAATTCGATACCTGCGAGATTGTGACTGCACTCGTAAATTTGGTTGATCTTTGACCGTATGGATCGCATCCATAAAAAATGCCCTGAACGAAAACTACGTTCGGGGCATATACACCATTGAGCATTCCGGTTGGACACACTCAGCCAACCAGGAAATGGACCTTCTTTCATCCGGACTATACCGTCGGCTCCGGAATTCTACCGGATCATGCACTTTCACACTGCTTTTTGAAAGCGCTCGCGGGCTTAACCGCCGATCGGGAATTGAGAGACTTCTCATGTGAAACCAGGATCTCTCTCACCCTGCCCCGAAGGTTTCCTGGCAGAATTTGCCAGGTATTTATATTGCACCTATTATAACTTATGCTGGAACACTTTTAGAAGAAAGTTTCACAAATTTACCTGATCATATTGTTATACCCAGTTGGACATATAGGATGTTGACTGAAATTTCTATTTTAGATTACACTATCTACCTGCATTTTGAGTTGATACATGATTGTAGGAAAATAATGCGAGGAACAAATAACCCCAGGTAAGCGTCCTCCAGGCATGTACACTCCGAGTGTGCCAATTCCTCAACCAGCCCCTCGAAAGAAAAAGGGCTCTATTAAAACCCGCCCTTATCCATACAATCCCAACTCTGGATCTTCTACTCCAGACCGATTGGAACTTCCCGGGTGGCTGGTATTCTTGACGACTGTCTTCGTGAGCCTTTTTGGAATTTTCTTTGCTGTATTGTTTCTCATTTTTTCAGTTTATGGCTACTACCAGTTCAGCGGCTTGATCGTACCGGGTGTACATATTGGAGACCTAAGCCTGAGCGGAATGTCCCTTACCCAGGCTTCACTTGCCCTGCACCGCGCCTGGGATTCGGATATTCACATCACGGTGACAAACGGAACTCAGTCACAGCTGGTGACTCCTTCTGAATTAGGTTTCGAAATAAATGAAGTCCAGACAGCTCAAAGAGCCGTGGACGTTGGGCGCGGCGGTTCTGTATTGGCAGAGCTGGCGATGATGGCGGTTAGCGCAAAAGATGGTTGGCCGCTGGACGCACAGGTTACGGTTAATGAGGAAACAGGTCGTGCAGGTCTTCAAAGGCTGGCAGAAGGTATGAGTTCTTCCGCCACAAAACGCTACCATACGCCTGGAAGGCGATGTCCTGGTACAGATTCCAAGCCAGGTTGGCTATAAGATTGATATCGAAGCCACCCTCGGATCTTTACAGGAGGATCCAGGACAGGTTCTATCCTCAAAGATCCTGCAAGTTGTGCCGGAGTTTATTCCCCCGGAAATCACTGATGCCACTCCAGCCCTGGCTGAAGCATCGCGCTTGCTCGACACACCCACCAGACTTACTGCCTACGATCCTATCACAGACGAACATTTTCAATGGCCTGTGCCGCGCGAGAGAATTGCAGATTGGCTGGATGTAACCACGTCATCCGACGGTATCCAGGCAACCTTGGACGAAAACCAGGTCGGCCAATTTATGAACGAGAAGGCTGCTGAGTTGGGGAACGGTCGTTATCTTGATCCTGCCAGATATGCTGGCTATGCTATCGAAAGCATACTACAGGGTGGTTCGAAGACGATTCCGGTGAGTCATTCTGCGACAGAATATCTTATCCAACCAGGAGATACATTGTTGAAAATTGCCTGGAGGCTCGGATTCCCCTCCTGGGCGATCATCAACGCTAATCCTGGACTGAATCCGGATTCATTATTGGTTGGCAGCACGCTCGTCATCCCACCTAAGGATGTCTTACTGCCGCTGCCCGCTGTCCCACAGAAGAGAATCGTCATCAGCATTAAAGATCAAAAATTGTGGGTCTTCCAGGATGGAACCGAGATCCAAAAATTCATCATAAGCACCGGCATAGATCGCTCTCCCACCCAACCGGGTATTTTCCAGGTTCAGACACACGTGCGCAATGCGTACGCCTCGGTTTGGGATCTCCACATGCCCGATTTCCTAGGCATTTATGAAGCCTGGCCTGGATTTATGAACGGCATTCACGGCCTCCCTACCTTGTCCAACGGCAGGAGACTGTGGGCGAATATTTTGGGAAAACCTGCTTCATACGGCTGCATTATCCTGGATCTGGACGATGCAGCCTGGCTTTATAATTGGGCCGAAAATGGAGTAGTGGTTGAAATTCAACCCTGAAAGTTATTCGAGATAAGAGTAAGCCAGGAAATCGAAACCGACTATCTAAGGAAGCTGGAAACGTATGCAAAAACAGCCAGTTAATTCAACAAATAGAATCTTCGACAGGAACCACTGGTTCCGGATTTTTATGGTTTTTGTTATTTTAAGCATGATGATAAACGCCTGCCAGCCAAAACCAGTTGTGCCAGCCACCGAATCTCCCCCACCTGCTGAGCAGCCGACACCGACGAACGCAGGCATCCAGGCGGTTGATGACGGCGCACCGCTGGTGCCCGAAATCATCGAGCAGGATCCGGCCCGCGGCATGGAACTCGCCCTATCTGGTGAGATTTCGCTGACTTTCAGCCTGCCGATGGACACGGAGAAGACCAGTGCCGCCTGGGAGATGAAAGGCCCCGCAGAGAAAGTGATCGAGGGTGAAATTTCCTGGATTTCTGACCGCGAAATGAGATTCGCACCAAACTCTCCTCTGGAACCCGCTTCACTATATTCCATTGTGGTCTCGACGGATGCCGCCAGTGAAGAAGGTGTGAATCTGGTCGAACCTGTGCTGCTTGAATTTATTACCTCCGGGGAACTGGAGGTCAGTCAGGTCTTTCCAACTCCGGACACAAAAGATGTCTCCAACGATGCCGTTATCACCGTAATCTTTAACCGCCCGGTCGTGCCGTTGGTGATTTCTGAAGAAGAAAGCAAGCTGCCTCAACCGGTCTCAATTACACCAACTACCCCTGGGAAAGGCGCATGGGTGAATACATCCATCTATGCATTCCAATCGGATGAACCTTTGATTGGGGATACGACCTACAGCATAACTGTCCAGGCCGGGTTGGAAGATGCAGTTGAAGAGACACAGCTCGCAGCTGACTATTCCTGGAGTTTCACTACGGCGGCTCCTGGTATCGAATCCCTGGAGCTGGGCAGTGGTGTTGTCAATCCCGAAGATAACTATAAAAATCTACTTCTGGATGAATACTTCCGCCTGCATTTTCTTCAACCGATGGATCCTCAAAGCACGGAATCCTCCCTGGCTTTGATAGACGACCAGGGAGAAAGCGCAGAGCTCATCAATCAGTGGAGCCAGGATTTTACCCAGCTGGTTATCACTCCGACTGAACGCCTGGAACTAGGTACTCAATATTCCTTAAACCTGGACCAGGCTGCCCTGGCATCAGATGGCGGTGCTTTGAAAAGTGGATTGGTTTGGAACTTCACCACAGTCCCGGCTCCTTCGATTATTAGCATTTCTCCAGCCAACAACACTGTCCAGGAGAACTATTCGACTGAGTTACGCATCCAGTTCGCCTCGCCCATGAATATCGATACGGTTAAGGAACGCATCCTGGTGACACCGCAGCCAGATGATGATATCGAATGGTGGTACCAGGAATGGGATTATAGTTTTGCCAGTTACATACTTTCTCCCTCCACTCGCTACACAGTCCAGTTTCTCCCAGGAATGGAAGATATTTACGGAAATAAGATAGAGCAAGGGATGACAGCGCGCTTCACGACAGCGGCTCAGCCGCCGTCTGCATACCTGCAGATGCCTTATGAGCCGATCCTGATGCGGCCTGATGGCCCGCAGGATTTTTACGCTTATTATCGCAATGCACAGAGTATTTCACTCCAGATATATGAGATCACCGCCGAGCAAATGGTCAGCTTCATGACCGGAGATCAATCCGCCTATGAGTATATGCCCTCTGAAGCCACTCGGATCTGGCAGCAAGAAGAAGATAGTTCAGCCTCACTCAACGTACCGGTCCTTAATTCATTTACCCCGCTGACATCAGGTGGAGAACCACTCCCAGCAGGTTTCTATTTCCTGGGGATGGATGCCGAAGGCGTTCAAAAATATAATCCATGGGTTGATAACCGGTTGTTGATTGTTGCGAATGCGAATCTCACTTTCAAAACAACTTCCACCGACACCCTGGTCTGGCTCACAGATCTCACCAGTGGAAGACCGGTTGCCAGGGCTGGAATCGGTATCTACGACAACGAGATGCGGCTGGTAGGCGAAGGAATCACAGATCAGGATGGTATCCTGGCCCTGGAAGTACCATCGCCAGAAGAACCTTATGATGCGCGATTCGCAATCAGCAGTAGTGGGGAGGTTTTTGCTTTCGCTACCAGCCAGGGTGATAGCGGGGTTGAGATGTGGCAGTATGGAAATTTCGGCGGATATTTCGCTCCAGCCAACCAGCCAACCGCATATGTATACACCGAAAGACCGATTTACAGGCCCGGGCAGCCTGTCTATTTCAAAGGGATTGTCCGCAATGACGATGACCTGGATTATTCGATCCCAGACACACAGTCCATCAAGGTCAAGATTTCCAGTTTTGAAGAAAGCATATTTGAGGAAGATCTAACACTCTCAGATATGGGGACATTCGATGGGGAATTGCAGCTCGATACCGAAGCTGCTTTGGGCTATTATACGCTGGAGGTTTTTTACCCAGAGAGAGAGCTGAGTATTGGAACAGTCGGGTTCACCGTGGCCGAATATAGACGCCCCGAATTTATGGTCACTGTGAGTGCAGCTCCAACAAATGTGCTCGCCGGTGAAGAATTCGTCGCTACAGTGCAGGCCGATTATTACTCTGGAGGCGTGGTTTCGGAGGCCGATGTTACCTGGACATTGACATCACAACGCTTCACATTCAGTCCACCGGACGAGTATTCGAATTTCAGTTTTTCCGACAGCGATATCGATGTGGAAGCATTTGGAGATGAAAACGACCAGGAAAGCAAAGTTATTGCCCAGGGAACAGGCAATTCGGATGCCAATGGCCGGTTCAGGATCACACTGCCAGCAGACTTAAGTGATTCAAAAACCAGCCTGGTGTTCATCTTCGAAGCAACCGTGACCGATTTATCCAACAATGCCGTGAGCAGCCGTACACAGGTCACCGGTCACCGCAGCCAGGTTTATCCCGGAGCAAAACCCCAAAACTACGTCGGACAGGCAGGTGAAGAAGAATTCTTTGAATTCGTGAGCCTGGATTGGAACGGTGAAATCGTATCCAACCAGAGTTTGGATATCGAGATTGTTGAGAGGCGCTGGTATAGCGTGCAGGAGCAAGATCCCAGCGGGCGTATACAGTGGAAATCGACCGTCGAAGATATTCCGGTGGCCAATTTCACCGGTATCCTGACAGATTCAGACGGTAAAGCGGTCGTCGGCTACACCCCGCCCAACGGTGGAATTTTCAGGGCGCGCGTCAGCACCATCGATACGAAATCGAATCTCAGCACTGCTTCTGCATATATGTGGGTGGCTGGTGGAGAGTATATCCCCTGGCAGCAGACCAACGACCGAAGCTTTGACCTGGTTACAGATCGGAAGGATTATTCCCCTGGTGACACTGCTGAAATCCTGATCGCTTCTCCATTCCAGGGAGAAGCTTACGCCCTGGTAACAGTCGAGCGCGGGAGAATCCATTACGAGGACGTAGTGCGATTGACCAGCAACAGCACGGTTTACAAGCTGCCGGTGAGCGCCTCGATGGCACCCAATGCATTCGTTTCGGTGCTGGTAATCAAGGGGATCGATGAGACGAACCCGCGACCAAATTTCAAGCTGGGTATCGTCGAAATCGGCGTGGATCGATACCAGCAGGAAACCACCGTGGTCCTGGAAGCAAATCCTAAGGAAGCTTCCCCCGGTGACGTCGTCACCTATAAAATCAGCACACTCGATTTTCAAGGCGATCCAGTCAGCTCGGAGGTCTCCCTTGGATTGAGCGATCTGGCGACGCTGTCGCTCCTTCCTCCGAACTCTGTCCCGATTATGGATCACTTCTATTCAAACCGCACGCTGGGTGTCTGGACAGTTGTTCCGATCGATGCCAGCATCGAAGAATACAACGCCCTGATTACGGATGAAATTGTCCAGGGCGGTCAGGGCGGCGGGGGTGGCGGGAAGGGAGTGGGAGACCAGGGCGTGATGGAAGTCAGGCAGGATTTCCCTGATACGGCTTTTTGGGCTGCATATATCAAAACCAATGCCGAAGGACAGGCTACGGTCAACATCACGTTGCCAGATAACCTGACCACCTGGCGTATGGATGCCCGGGCTGTGAATGAGGATACACTGGTTGGTCAGAGCACACTGGACCTGGTCAGCACGAAATCCTTGCTGGTCAGGCCTCAGACCCCTCGTTTCTTTGTGTCTGGCGATCGAGCAGTCCTGGGTGCTGCGGTGCATAACAATACAGATAATCCTCTTCAGGTTGAAGTAACGCTTGAAGGTGAAGGATTGAAACTCGAGGATCCAGCCATCCAATCGATCCAGGTTCCAGCCAAAGCCCAGGCTTACACCTCCTGGAATGCAGTCATTGAAACCGATGTAGACCGGGTAGACCTGGTTTTCTCTGCCAAAAGTGGTGAATTAACTGACGCCAGCCGTCCACCGCAGGGGATTTTGGATAACCAGGGCATCCCTGTCTATCGATTCAGCGCTCCCGAACATGTGGGGACTTCGGGCCAGATATTGGACGAAGGCACCCAGGTAGAAGCGATAAACCTGCCGTCCGGCATCGACGATACCCAGGGCGATTTGACCGTAAAAATCAACCCCTCCCTGGCTGCCGGTATCTTCGATGGTCTATCCTACCTGGAAAGCTATCCATATGAATGTATCGAACAAACAATTTCGCGTTTCTTACCCAGCGTGATCACCACCCGGGCTCTTCAGGAAGCAGGGATCAGCGATCCATCATTGGAACAAAACCTGGATGACCTGGTGGAAACTTCGCTGCAGCGCTTATATAACTGGCAAAATCCTGACGGTGGATGGGGTTGGTGGCAGAACGAGAAAAGTGATGCGCTTACTTCTGCGTATGTGGTTCTGGGTCTGGTGGAAGCTCAGGCGGCAGGATACACGGTCAGCGAAAACGTCATCAAAAACGGTCTGAATTATTTGACCAGCCAACTAAAGCCAGTCGTGAGATTGACAAGCCCGGAACTGCTCAATCGCCAGGCATTCTTGCTGTACGTTTTGGCACGAGCCGATCGACCTGCCATTAGCTCAACCACGCAGATTTATGATCAGAGGCAGAATTTAGCGACATACGCGCTGGCATTTCTCACCCAGACCCTGGCGTGGATTGACAATGAGGATCCCCGGATATCCACATTGCTCTCAGACCTGAACAGCTCAGCCATCACCTCGGCCTCGGGCACGCACTGGGAAGAGACTGAAGCCGATCGCTGGAACTGGAATACGGATACACGCAGCACGGCGATTGTCTTATCAGTCCTCAGCATTTTAGATCCGGAAAACCCGGTGATTGCCAATGCCGCACGCTGGTTGACCAGCCACAGGCGGGACGACCACTGGCTGGGAACCCAGGAGACCGCCTGGACCTTGATGGCCCTGACAAACTGGATGGTTGCCAGTGGTGAGCTGGAGGCCGAATATCTCTATGGTGTGACCCTCAACGGGGAAAATCTGGGTGGAGGAGAAGCCAACGCCGACAATCTGAAAGAGTCTGTTGAGTTTACAGTACCTGTCGCTGAATTGATAAGGGATGAAGCTAACCGCCTGGCGATCGCCAGGGACGCCGGTCCCGGGAATTTGTATTATACGGCCCATTTGAATGTATACCTGCCAGTTGAAGACATCGCTCCCCTGGATCAGGGGATCACGGTATCCCGCAGTTATTTCAAACTGGATGATCTTGAAACCCCGATCGAGCAAGCCAACCTGGGTGAATTGATCCTGGCAAGGTTGACCCTGGTAGTGCCGCAGGCCGTGCATTACGTGATGGTGGACGATCCGCTCCCAGCTGGCCTGGAAGCAGTCGACCAATCGCTCAGCACGAGTCCCCAGAGCATCGAAATCCCCCAGGAATATACGCAGGAGGATTTATTCTGGCGTGGTTGGGGATGGTGGTATTTCACGCACGTCCAATTTCGCGATGAGAAAGTCCAGCTTTCAACGAGCTACCTGCCGGCTGGAACCTACATTTACACCTACCTGGTCAGGGCGTTTACAGTGGGTGAGTTCAACACCATCCCTCCCACTGCACAAGAATTCTACTTTCCGGAGGTTTCCGGGCGAGGGAGTGGAAGCAGTTTTACTGTATTACCTTGATGAAAAGCTGAGGTTATAATTACAGCGAGAAAATCGTGGCAGTCCCTGAGCACTTAACCTGGGAAGGCACCGACACCTCGCTATGACAGTGATCCAGAAGAGAGGAGTTGATCCGTGAGCGATTTAATCACTCTGACAAAATTGCAAATTGCGCCTGCGCAGAGTACTGCCAGCAGCGGAGGTCTGCCATCCTGGGCCTGGTTCATCATCATCGTGCTTATCATTCTTGTGGTTTGGTGGCTGCTGGTGCGGTCCGCCAGCGAACAGAATGAAATCCATGTCGACCATCCCGTAGAGCATGCCGTAGAAGCACAACTAGCCCCTGAGATTATTCCCATGGCAGCTAAAACTGCCGAGGTTCAAATTCCGAATGATCTAACGATGCTGGAAGGAATCGGCCCAAAAGTAAACTCGATTTTAGCTGCCGAAGGTATTACCACTTTTTCTCAATTGGCAGATAGTGATGTGAACAATTTGAAGGAAATCCTCGACGCTGCCGGATTCAAATACATGGATCCAACGACCTGGCCCGAACAGGCACGACTCCTGGCTGAAGGTAATAAAGAAGAATTTGAGAAACTGGTCAGCAGTTTGAAAGGAGGGCGGAAGACATAGAACCTGCTGAGGATCGCGACCTCAATTTACAGAAAAGTAATTTACCGGGCTTTTAATCTTTCGGTCGTCATTGGTGACTGCCTCCACCCAGATCTGGTGCTCACCGGGTGTTAGCACCCACCAGATCTGGAATGGTTCGGCATCAAGAACCGCCAACACTTCTCCGTCCATATAAATAGTGAGACTTCGGACGTCTTCATCAGAGAGTACTTCCAGCTTAATTCGCTGATTGTTAGCAGGCACACCATCAGAAAGCAAGTATATACTGCCATTGGAAGGTGAAATCACCAGTATCGGGATCGTTTGTCCGGTTCTACCACCTTCCACCGGCGAAACACCACCGATATCATCTAACAGCATTAAATTCTGTGATTTTGCCCAGGCAAAGGCTTGTGGCGGCAAATCCAGCACGATCCTGCGGATTTTTTGATTTTGTGGCGTCTGATCCCCTGCAAGTACCCCGGTTAATTGGTCGACTTCAATCTCTTTATAGAATTCGTCATACGCTACAGGTTCAGTACCCTGAATAAACCATTCTGTTTTTGTGAATGGGCAAAATTCAGTCGGCAGCAAACCCGAGAGGGCACAGACTTCTAGTCTTACAAAGCCTGGCGGTTGAATGAAAGGTCTGGGTGGATAGCCTTTTAATACCGAGCGCATGAACTGGTGCCAGATGGGTGCTGCTCCGCTCAATCCATTCACTCCACGCATCGATTTGTAATTCGTGTTTCCCGACCACACTCCAACCACCAGGTCTGGTGTGTATCCGACCGTCCAGTTGTCATGAAAATTGGAAGTGGTACCGGTTTTTACTGCTGCCGGTCGATCCAACCGCAGCACGCTGTTCAATCCAAACCCGATTCTGCGTGCGTCGTTATCGCTCAGAATATCGCTGATCAGCCAGGCCACACGCGCATCCAAAACCCGGATGGCTTTCACCTTTTCTGGGCTGTATAAGACATCGCCACGTGGGTTTGTAATCTCCTGTATCAGTCGCGGCTCTACCCTGTATCCGGTGTTTGCGAATGTCCCATAGGCAGCTGTCAGCTCCAGTAGACGGATTTCTCCACCTCCCAGTGCCAGTGATAAATCGTACGTATTGGGATCCTTGAGGGTTGTGATCCCCATTCCTGCAAGCTCCGCGAAGAGCTCCTCCAATCCGATATGATCGAGTGCAATTACTGCCGGTATATTTAATGAAGAAGCCAGTGCTTCCCTCAGTAATACCGGGCCGTGCTCCTGCAAGTCATAGTTCTCTGGAATGTACGATTTTCCTTCCTGGGTGAGAAAAGAGGTTTTTACATCCAAAAGCATTGTGGCTGCATTCCAGGGTCCGTTGCCGCGCCCCGGATCAAGCGCTGCTGAGTAAACCAGGGGTTTTAATGCCGATCCCGGTTGCCGAGTTGAGATTGCCATGTTTATCGCACCGCCGTGCTGATCATCAAAATAATCCGGACTTCCGACCAGCGATAATATTTCCCCGGAATTGGGATCGATCGCTACCAGGGCGGCGTTATTGATATTATGCCCGAATCCATCTTCGCTGTGCTGCATGGCATCTAAATGGTGAGTAATTGCCTGCTCGGCGATCTTCTGCCAGTTCAGATCCAGGGTTGTCCAGACCACCAATCCCCCATTGGCGAAAATTTCTTCCCTGCTGAACAAGCTATCCAGCTCGTTTTTCACCATCATGACAAAATGCGGGGCTTCCATCGGATAAGGGTTCTCTGCCAGCACCAGGTTCTCACGCAACGCTGACGAATGCTGCTCCTGGGAGATTATGCCGCTTTCCTCCATCAACCTGAGTACCACTCCCTGCCTTTTTTTCGCTGCCGAGATATCGGTAAATGGATTATAGAACGCAGGTGCCTGGGGCATCCCTGCCAGCATGGCGCTTTCAGCCAGGTCGAGCTCGGATACCGGTTTGGCAAAAAAAGTCTGGGCAGCAGCTTCAACCCCAAACGCCATTCCGCCGTAATAAGTTTGGTTCAGGTAAAACTCCAGAACTTCGTCCTTCGAAAGGCGCCGTGTTAGCTGGATAGCCAGGATCATCTCCCTTAACTTCCGCCTCAGGCTCCTTTCGCCGCGCTCCTCGCTTGCCAGTAACAGGTTCCTGGATACCTGCTGGGTTATCGTACTGCCTCCAACAACCATTTCCCCACCTTGCAGGTTGATCCACACAGCCCGCATGACACCTTTCAGATCCACACCCGGGTGAGAATAGAATCCCTGGTCTTCAGTGGCAATCGTGGCTTTTATCAGGTTCTCAGGTATCCGTTCCAAAGGGACCACCACGTTTCGCCCTTCATCCTCCTCGAGAACCTCATAGAGCAGTGCACCATTCCTGTCCACAATTCTCACACTGGGAAACCTGAGGTTGGCGTCCAGTTGGTTAATATCTGGTAAATCCCAGGTCAGCCATAAGACCAGACCTGCGCTGGATATAACCACGAGGCATACCAGTAGGATAATCCACTGGATCAGTGTGAGCTTTATCATTCAATACAGAATTATATTCCAGACGGATGGTACCAGATACCGGTTCCAGAAGCTCTCACTTTCCCCTACCCATCTCAACATGGAAAATTCCTGCCTGTAGAGCATTGATCGTACATTTAATCAGAGTTTTATCTCAGCCTTATCAAGTCCCTCTTCGTATCTCAATCACGAAAACACCTGAATCCTTTCGATTACAGGTAAAATTTTGGATGGTAAAATCAACTCAATACATGTTGAATTAGCAAGCCCTACCTGAAATCTAAAAGAAACTGATATCCCTGAACTAGGTTGGAAATCCAATTCCTTCATAACTGGCAGCTGCTCGATATGTAATATCTCAGATTCGCGGAGGATTTCAATGAAAGCGGTGCAATTCAGATACAATCCTGCACGTCTGGGTTTCGCGAAGGTCGCGGGTTTTTTCAGTCCTAAGGCTTATCTTTCATCACTCGGTCCCCTGGTCTATACAGAAATCCCTGATCCTGTCTTCTTGTCGGAAAGCTGGACGGTGGTGCGAACCCGCTTGTGCGGTATCTGCGGCAGCGACACCAAGCAAGTGTTCATGGATGCCGATTTTGACAATCCGCT
This sequence comes from uncultured Chloroflexia bacterium, assembly GCA_963698765.1. Classification (GTDB taxonomy): domain Bacteria; phylum Chloroflexota; class Anaerolineae; order Anaerolineales; family UBA4823; genus CAVOSB01. The sequence goes on along the minus strand of CAVOSB010000037.1, from coordinate 195,064 downwards.
AACCACGATGGTATCTTTTCCTATGGTCCTGGGACACGAAGTAGTGGGTGTTATTGAGTCAGCAGCTCCCGGAGTGACAAAACGACAGGTGGGTGAGCGAGTGGTTCTCAACCCCTGGCTCTCCTGCGAGCCGCGCGGCATCCAACCGTTATGTGCAGCTTGCCAGGACGGTAACTACTTCCTGTGTGAAAATTTCCAGGCAGGTTCCCTCGCAAAAGGCATGCACACGGGAAATTCGAGCACCGTAACCGGCGGATACGCCCCACTTCTGCCAGCACACGAGTCGATGCTGTTTCCCATCCCCGAGGAAATCAGTTTTGAAGAAGCGGTGCTGGCAGATCCATTTTCCGTAAGCCTGCATGCTATCCTGAAGTCTCCCCCACCCGTGGATGGTTCTGCTATCGTATACGGCTGCGGCACACTGGGACTGCTTTCAGTTGCCATCCTCAAGCACCTCTACTCCGGTATCGATATCCTGGCGATTGCCAGATATCCCAATCAGGAAAAGCTGGCTTATGAAATGGGTGCAACCCAGGTGATTAGATCCCGCCATCCCTCAGAGATCATCGAGGCATTATCTCAAAGATACACCATCCCACTGATGCATCCCTGGCAGGGTCTGCCGTGGATGATGGGAGGCGTCGACGTGATTTACGATACGATCGGCTCAGCACAGACCATCGAGACCGGACTGCGGGTCACCAGGCCACGCGGCAGCATCGTTGTAACCGGAATCTCGCGTCCAAAAAAATTCGAATGGACGCCTCATTACTTTAAAGAAATTAATTTAATCGGCTCAAACGCCTTTGGGATTGAAAATTTCGAAGGCCAGCGATTGCATTCCTTTGATATTTACTTCCAACTGCTCACCCATGGGCGGCTGAAGATCCCCTCTCTGGTCACACACCGTTTTAGATTAGAGCAGTACCGGGAAGCTTTGCTGACATCGTACGATAAAGGGAAATACCAGGCAATTAAAATTGTATTTGACTATACCAGTTCCGACTGAACCTTGGAGCTGTCGTGCTGATAAATCTCGAAGCGAAACCGCCATTTTTACTGACATCGGTGATCAAATCACACGGCTGGATTCGATTGGCTCCATTCTGCATGCTTCCAGGCGAAAGGGGAAGCAGTGAAGCCAGAGGATGTGGAGACTGCCTTCGAGAACTTCGGAGAGTGGATAGGATAGGCATTCTGGTTGTGGGATTGGAAAATAAATGAGAATTAGGCTGGCATCCACATCAGATATCACTGCAATTGTTGAGCTTTCTGACCAGCTGGGGTATCCCACGAACGCCGAGCAAGTAGCTCGCCGTATGGCGGAAATCCTCAATAGATCAGATCACGACGTCTGGATTGCAGAGCTGGGATCGGGAGCCGTGGTGGGATGGGTGCACGTGATTCGGACAACCTGGTTGGAAATCGATCCTTTTGCGGAAATTGGCGGGCTGGTGGTCGATGCAGCCCACCGCTCTCAAGGCATTGGAAAGGCGCTGCTGGATAAAGCCGAAGCCTGGGCATTGGAGAACGGCCTTTCCAGCCTGCGCGTGCGGAGCAATGTAATTCGCAGCCGGGCTCACCAATTCTATGAAGTAGCTGGCTACACCATCATCAAATCGCAGTATGTATTCGAAAAGGAGCTGCACGAATGAGTGACATTTTCGGGGATACGGCTTCTCAAAAAGAAAAAAGTGACGTGTGCGAGGGTATGTTATGATAATTGGTATCTTAAGGATTGAAAAATGAGGCTAACCAGTCTGCACTTGATCCTGACTTATCAATGTACTTTTGAATGCGATCACTGCTTCGTTTGGGGAAGTCCGTGGCAGGAAGGTACGATGCAGTATGGGGATATACAATCCATTCTTTATCAGGCAAAAACCCTTGGAACGATCGATTGGATTTATTTTGAGGGAGGTGAGCCGACCATCCTCTACCCAATTCTATTGAAATCAGTCCAGACAGCACACTCCGCAGGATTTAATGTGGGACTCGTCTCGAATGCTTTCTGGGCGACCAGCCAGGAGGACGCTGTGATCTGGCTGCAGCCATTTAAGTACCTTGTTCAAGATTTCTCAATCAGCAGCGATCTTTATCATTACAGCGAAAAGCTCAGCCGACAGGCTCAATTTGCAGCTGCCGCTGCAGCCGAGCTAGGCATACCGACCGGAGTGATCAGCATCGCCTCACCGGATATAAAGCTCACTTCACCTTCATCGGGCATGCTGCTGCCAGGAGAATCTTGTTTGATGTACCGCGGGCGGGCCGCTGTTAAACTTGCTCATCGCACAACGCACCACCCGTGGGCAGAATATAATTCCTGTCCCCATGAAGACCTTGTCGAGCCAGGCCGTGTGCATATCGATCCGCTTGGAAACATTCACATTTGCCAGGGAATCTCATTAGGAAGTATATTTCAAAAACCTCTAATTGATATTGTTGATGATTATTCTCCTCACACCCATCCAATCCTTGCAACACTACACCAGGGAGGACCCGCGGCGCTGGTGGAAAAGTACGAAGTGCCTCACGAGGAAGCATACGCGGATGCCTGCCACCTGTGTTATTCCACCCGCATCGCCTTGAGAGATCAATTTCCAGATATCCTTACTCCAGACCAGGTTTATGGAGTTTATAATTCGATTTAGTTCCTTCTGAAATTTCATAATCCAATCATTCTGATGAAAGCAATGCAGCTCAGCCGGATCGTCGACCTTAACCATGAACATGCACCGCTGGAAAAGGTCAACCTGCCGGTGCCAGAACCGGGCGCTGGAGAAATCCTGATTCGAATTTCAGCTTGCGGAGTATGTCACACTGAGCTGGATGAAATTGAAGGACGGTTACCGCCTGGACGCCTGCCGCTCATACCCGGTCACCAGGTCGTAGGCAGGGTGAAAGGCGCTGTCCCTGGAAATGGACCGTTAAAATTGGCGAGCGTGTGGGGGTGTCCTGGTTCTACTCAGCCTGTGGGATCTGCCAGAACTGTCTTTCGGGGAAAGAAAACCTCTGCAGGCAATTCAAAGGGACAGGAAGAGATGCCCACGGTGGTTACGCTGAATACATGGTCCTGCCCGCCAGCTCTGCCATCCCGATACCCGAGGCTTTCACAGATATTCAAGCCGCGCCTCATCTATGTGCCGGTGCGATCGGATACCGGTCGGTCAGGCTCACAGGGATTAAGGATGGGCAGGCGCTGGGGCTGACAGGATTTGGAGCTTCTGCACACCTGGTTCTGAAGCTGGTGAGATGGCAATATCCGAAATCGGAAGTATTTGTATTTTCCCGCAGCCAGGCTGAACGTGATTTCGCACTTGAGTTAGGCGCTACCTGGGCGGGCGACACGAGCGACGATTCGCCATGTGAATTGCAGGCGGTGATCGATACCACCCCGGCCTGGAAACCTGTTGTTGAAGCTTTGAAAAACCTGGCACCTGGCGGCAGGCTGGTCATCAACGCTATCCGAAAAGAACAACGGGACAAGGATTATTTGATGAACCTGGATTATCCAGCCCACTTTTGGATGGAAAAGGAAATAAAATCAGTCGCCAATGTCACCCGCCAGGATGCAGTCGAATTCTTGCAGCTGGCAGCGCGCATCCCAATCATTCCAGAAGTGCAAGTGTATGATTTGGAAGAAGCAAACCAGGCATTACTTGAGCTAAAAGACCGAAAAATACGCGGCGCGAAAGTCCTAAACATCCTGCATTGAAAGGAAAAGAAAATGACTCAAAATCCATACGAGCTGCTCGCTGAGCGTCTTGACCGGCTTCCAAACGGGTTCCCCGGTACGCCCGATGGCAGTGAGCTTAGTCTGTTGTCCTATATATTCACTCCCGAAGAAGCACTACTTGCCTCTCGACTGCGTGTCTTTCCAGAAACATCTGATGAAATCTCTGCGCGTTTCAGCCAGGAATATCAAGAAGCAAGAGATTCCGGTGTATTACAGGATGAGCTTAAATCGATGGCACGCAAGGGTTTGATTCGGGCCGAGAAGACAGCGGGTGGTTTAGGATTTGCAGCCCTACCTTTCGTGGTAGGTATTTTCGAGATGCAGATCAACCGCATGGATGAAAAAATGGCGCACCTTTTTGAAGACTATTACCGGCAGGCTTTCGGGCAAATTATGAAGATCCAGCCGCAATTTCACCGGATCATACCGGTCAATGAAAGCGTGCGAATGGATATGGAGATCCATCCCTATGAAAGCGCCAGCCAGATCGTCAGCCAGGCGCAGGCCTGGGGAGTCCTCGATTGCATTTGCCGAAAACAGAAAGCGTTGATCGGTGAACCCTGCGAACATCCCGTGGATATTTGCATGGCTCTCCATCATCGACCTGGAGTTTTCGACAATAAGCCCGATATCCGGGCACTCACCCGCGAAGAAGCTCTGATTACACTGAACCGTGCAGCAAACGCAGGGCTGGTGCACTCGGTGAGCAACAACCAGGAAGGCATAACCTACATCTGCAACTGCTGCACCTGCTCCTGTGGTATCCTGCGCGGCATGGCTGAATTGGGCATCGCCAATGTAGTCGCGCGCTCGGCGTTTGTCAACCAGGTGGATGAAGGGCTGTGCACAGGCTGTGAGCTGTCCGCGGACAGCTGCCAGTTTGAAGCCCTGACTTTTTCAGATGACCAGGTGCAAATCGATGTGCTGCGCTGTGTTGGATGCGGCGTTTGCGTGCCGGTCTGTCCAGATGGAGCTTTGGGGCTGGTACGGCGCAAGGAGGAAGACATTTTACCGGTACCGGTGAATATCATGGATTGGGGCATGCGAGCGCGCCCAGTCCCGCCACCTGGATCTCAGAGACATACTGTAATCCAGTCGACCTTGCTTTTCCCATGTCAACACCACCAGCTGGATTTCGAGAGATAGAGCATTCCGCGGACTGGGAGCTGCAAGCCTGGGGACCCGACTTAATCACATTATTCGAACAGGCGGCCAGGGGGATGTACGTTTTGTGCGGAACTCGCTGGCTGGCAGACATTATTCAAAAACGCACCATTAAATTTAATGCTGCGGATAACGAAAACTTATTAGTCAGCTTTCTATCCGAGTTGTTGTATATATACGACCAGGAAGCGATAGGTTTCAACCATTTTGATATTCGTATCACCGATGGAATCTTAGTAGCAAACCTGGAAGGAACGAAAGTTTCACCCTTCGAAAAAGAAATCAAGGCTGTAACCTACCACAATCTCCTGGTCCGGCAGACAGACTGGGGTTGGGAGGTTAACATTGTTTTTGATGTGTAAATCGTTAAGCTTAAGATTGACGCTGCCGTAGACAGGCATTCGCAAGGTTGAAGGATAGTGTGAAAATGGTCTCTTTACAAGATCTTGTCCGCATCAGTGAATATGAATGGGAAATACCCAAATCATTTAGGGAAGATATGCGGGTTCCCGTGCGTATCTTTGCCACGCGAAAATTACTCGAAAAAGTAATGGACGACCGCTCCCTGGAACAGGCGGTAAATTCAGCTACGCTGCCTGGCCTGGTAGGACACATGTTGGTAATGCCAGACATGCACCAGGGGTATGGTTTCCCTATCGGAGGAGTGGCGGCTACACATTACCCTGACGGCGTGATCTCTCCTGGAGGAATTGGCTACGATATTAACTGCGGTGTCAGACTGCTGGCATCACAAATTGAGCTCGATGAAACGGTTCCTTACCTGGAAGATCTGGCAACAATGCTTAATCAATATTGTCCAAGTGGAGTCGGTGAGAAAGGTGAACTGCGCATGTCAGAAGCTGACCTGAACCAGGTCTGTTTGCAGGGATCCAGATGGGCACAAAAGCACGGATATGCAACTGAAATGGATTTGAGACGAACCGAAGAGGGCGGCCGGATCGAGGGAGCAGATCCCCAAAAAGTCAGCAAGCGTGCGAAAGAGCGCGGTCGTCCTCAGCTTGGAACCCTGGGATCTGGTAACCACTTTATTGAGGTGGATGTTGTTGACCAGATTTTCGAATTCCAAATCAGCCAGGGTGATGGGATTGGTTGAAGGCTGTCTTGTTTTACAGATCCACTGCGGTTCCAGGGGTTTCGGTCACCAGATCTGTTCAGATTACGTGGATGAATTTCAGGCAGCTGTAAAAAAATACCACATCCAGCTGCCTGACCGGGAGCTGGTCTGCGCCCCATTAAATACCCCCGAGGGTCAGAATTACCTGGCTGCGATGCGCTGCGCTGCCAATTACGCGTTTGCGAACCGACAGCTGCTGGCGTTCCACGCCCGCCGGGCGTTCGAAGATGTATTGGCCGGGAAAACCAAGAACTGGCAGCTCCACCAGGTGTATGATATCGCTCACAATATGGGGAAAATCGAGACACATCAAATCGAGGGAAAAGCTGTAAAGGTATGCGTACACCGCAAAGGCGCTACACGTGCATTTGGGCCTGGCTCACCTGATCTCCCTTCCGAGTACCAGGGAATTGGCCAGCCGGTATTAGTTCCAGGCAGCATGGGAACAGCCTCGTGGGTATTGACCGGTACCTCAAAGAGCATGGAGCTTACTTTTGGATCTTGCTGCCACGGTGCTGGTAGGGTCATGAGCCGGTCGCAGGCGAAAAAAAGCATTCGTGGCGATCAATTGCGCAGCGAGCTTGAAAGCGGAGGCATCCATATCCGGGCAGGGTCATTGGCTGGCCTGGCCGAGGAAGCCCCGCAGGCATATAAAGATGTCGACACAGTCGTCAATTCCGTCACTGGGGCGCAAATAGCCAGGAAAGTCGCACGGTTGACTCCTGTTGCGGTTATCAAGGGTTGAATAGAATGGATTAGTGGGAAAGGATCTGGGATAGAAATAATTTCGTGCGTTCTTCCTGCGGCCTGGTAAAGATCTCCTCCGGAGTACCGGCCTCAACGACCTGGCCATCATCCATGAACACCATGCGGTGAGCGACCGCCCTGGCAAAACCCATCTCGTGGGTTACCACCAGCATGGTCATCCCGCTGCGTGCTAATTCAACCATCACATCCAGGACCTCTTTGATCATCTCAGGATCGAGGGCGGAAGTCGGCTCATCGAACATCATGATTTTCGGCTGCATGGCCAGCGCCCGTGCAATTGCGACCCGTTGTTGCTGACCGCCAGATAGCTGGCCGGGGTATTTTTCCGCTTGCTCCGGGATTCCAACTCGTTCCAACAACTGCTGGGCGATCTCACTGGCTTTTTCCTTCGACCATTTACGTACCTGGATGGGTGCCAGGGTTATGTTTTGCATGACTGTCATGTGTGGAAACAGGTTGAACTGTTGGAACACCATCCCGGTTTCCATGCGGATGCGCTCAATGTTGCGAACGTCGTGGGTCAGCTCGATACCGTCGACCACGATAGTGCCGCGCTCGGTGTTCCTCCAGGCGATTAATCGTCCGGATGAAAGTCGATTTGCCTGAGCCGGAAGGACCAAAGATCACTATGACTTCCCCCTTATTTACCGATAAATTGATACCCCGCAAGGCGTGGAAATGCCCAAACCACTTATGCACGTCATCGCATATGATAATTGGATTCGATCCCTGCGGTTGGTTCACGAATAACGCCTCTCGTATGATTTAAGTCTACAGATAGTAAAATCTAAATCCCGCTATTGTAACATTTAGGATTTGCTCAGGCAGAGGTTTTGCTTATATCTGCGAATTCTGCATGAGTAAGTGTCCCCAGGTCATGGGGCGAGATTCGAATATCCAGGCCGCGTTGACCTCCAGAGATATAAATTTGATCGAAGGTTTGTGCCGAAAAATCGATTACAACCTGGAAACCCCGGTTTACCAACGCCAGCGGTGAGATTCCACCGGCTTGCAGGCGCGTAATTTGTTCGGCTTCGCGTTCAGTCGGCAGGTGAACTTTTTTTTCCCCTAACAAATTGGCCAGTGTCTTCAGATCCACTTCTCCTGGTCCCGGAACCAATGCCAGCACAGGTTTGCCTTTTCCTTCCCGGGTGATCACAATGGTTTTATACACTTGCTCCGCTGGCACCTTAAACAGCGCTGCAACTTCGACCGCGCTCAGCTTTTCGGGCGGGAATTCGAAGGCTGTGTATTGGATTTTCTTCGAATCCAGCATCCTTGTAACGTTTGTGCTCTTCATCGCAAACACCAACTCAAGCCTTTGCCAAAATCAACGTGAAAACCGCACCGCCTGCCGGGTGATTTCCTGCATTCAATTCTCCACCATGCGCTTCAGCCAGCTTGCGCGCGATCGCCAGTCCCAGCCCGCTGCCGCCCAGTGCTCGACTGCGCGAGCGATCAGCCCGGTAGAAACGTTCGAAGATGTGCGGTAATGCCTCCGGAGGGATACCCTCCCCGCTGTCGTGAACGGTCAATTGAACGCTCTCCTTGCTAGATGTAATTCTTAACTCAATCCTTCCATTCTCAGGTGTATATCGAAAGGCGTTTGATAACAAATTCCCGATGATCTGTTCAATACGCAGTGGATCAATGGACAATAATATCATCTCATCCTGGGCAGGATCAAACTGGAGAGTAAGCTGAATACCTGCAGATATTGCCTGGGATTGGTAGCGATCCATTACACGTTTTACAAGCTCAGGGAAGCTCGTCGTGGAGCGTTGGAGCTCTAATTTCCCGCTGTCGACCAGTGCCAGCGTGTTCAGGTCTTCGACCAAGCGGGTGAGCAGCAGGTTTTGTTCCAGGATCGATTCCAGGTTCTCGGTCGTGAGAGGAAAAACTCCATCCTGCAGAGCCTCAAGATTGGCGCGTTGAACGGCTAAGGGAGTACGGAGCTCATGGGCGATGTCGGCAGTCATCGCTTTTCTGCTTTGTTCTGCATTTTCCAGTGAACTTGCCATCAGATTAAACGTGCGGCTGAGCTCAGCGAGCTCATCATTTCCAAGTATGGGAGCTCTTTGCGATAAATTCCCGCTGCCCAGCTGCTGGGCTGCCTGGGAAAGGGCTTGAACTGGTCTGAGCAGGCGGTACGCCAGAAATAAAGCCAGCACCAGTGATATTACGCCAGCGATCATGCCTGCAGTTAATGCCGCACCTGTTAGCCGTCCGACCAGAAATGACTCATCTTCCGTCGAAAATGTCATGCCGTCTACTGCAATCAAGTAACCGATCGTGGTATTTTCTATTTCGATTGGAGTGGCAGTGCGTAAATCCTGAACAACCACTTTTCCGGATGGATTGGAATCACTGCTATCAGCTATGATTCTTCCATCTTCATCCGTAAGAATCAGGTGCTGCCTCATCATTGCACCCATCATCTGCCCTGTCCCTTGGTTCCCCCAACCACGACCTTGCATGGGAGAGTGAAAAAAGGTCTCCGCTCCTTGCCAAGAACCATTTGTGATGTAAAGATTCTGCAATTGTTCAATAATTCCCGAAGTTTTGTACATACCACCACGAAACATGTAAGAACGGACTTCATTCGCCAGCCCCAGCGTCGCGAAGAACAACATGGAAATGATGGTTACCAATACGATGACCGCAAAATAGATAATCAGTCGAAGGCGCATTTCTTCAGACCATTTTTACAAAGCGGTAACCCACGCCAAAGACGGTCTCGATATACCTGGGCTTCTTTTTATCAGGTTCCAATTTTGAGCGCAGATTCTTGATATGAGCGTCAATCGTACGCTCATAACCTTCATAAGCAATCCCATCCTGGCTGGATTCTAGCAACTGCAGGCGAGAGAAAACCCTACCTGGTTGGTTAGCCATGATAACAAGGAGATTAAATTCAGTGGGAGTCAATGATACCGGGATATTCTCACGCAGAACTGTGTGCGCATCCAGGTCGATTTCCAGGCCTGCCACCCGCATAATTCTTCCTGCTGGCAGGCTTGAAGATATGCGTCGAAGAAGCGAACGTACACGAGCAACTACAACCCTCGGTGAGTAGGGTTTCAAAATGTAATCATCCGCTCCCAATTCCAGTCCAATCAATTGGTCAGTCTCATCGATTTGAGCAGTCAGCATGATGATCGGCGTATCACCTTCCCGGCGGATATTCCGGGCCACATCCAGTCCGTCCATACCGGGCAGGTTCAGATCTAAAATCACCAGGTCGGGGTGTTTCTGCTGCCAGGTCACAAAGCCATCATCACCCCTGTAGGAAGAAAGCACGCCAAATCCTGCCCGCTCCAGGTAAGAGCGGAGTACCTTTACCAGTTCTGGTTCATCTTCGATGATCAAGATCGTTGGCATCGCATTCATTATATTCGAATATGGATTTCGGAGAAAAAAGAAGCGGTTTTGCCTGAGGCAAAACCGCTCATCTCACCAGTAAACTTCCTATCCACCAGTGCCAGTGGGAGGAGTATTCATTCTCCATCCCGGTCCTCTGCCACCGAAACGGCCGGTTCCATCGCAGGAACCAAAACCAGCTCCACCTTGAAACATCTGGTCCATCCGCTCGAGCATCGAATCCGCCTGGGCCTGCGTGATCACACCCGCAGCGACTGCCTGCTCCAGGGCTGATGTCCGGGCTGCGATCATTTTTTCTTGAAATTGCTCGGAAGTAAGACCCTGTTCCTGAGCGTAATCCCACATGGTTTTGCCTTGATCGTGCAGGTCTTCGACTTCTTCAACCGTAATCCCAAATTCTTCTGCGACGGCCTGTTCCATATACTCGTGCAGCGGTCCGTACGCGCCAGCCTGTCCGGAACCCATCATACCGCCTCGTCCGCCCTGGCGCCCCATCATTTCTGGCCCATACCCCTGCCCGAAAGCCACAGAGGAATTCGCCATGTACTGGGATTGAGCGTATCCATAACTGGCAATACCGAGTGCGATCAAGACTGTCAAAAACATTCCACCGATCAATAAACCTTTCTTCATTATCTATACTCCTTTCGAATTCTTTCGATTATTTGCTTTACTAATTTCCATAATAGTATTCGAAAAGTGTGAAGAAGATATGAAGATGAAATGCATGGATTATGAAGGTGGTAACTATTTATTCTTCTCCAGACAGGAGCTTAATTCGTTTCCAGGCTGGCATGTTGGACTGCTCAGCCAGAATGGTACGTAGATCGTAAATCTGGTCCCGCAGGACGGCTGCTTTTTCAAATTCCAGGTTCCTGGCAAATTCTTTCATTTCCTTTTCCAGCTCGGCGATCATGCGCTGCAGCTCCGTATTCGGCAGTCCAGGTATGCCACTCACCCGGTATTCAGACCTTGCTTCGGCTACAGCCTTTACCGATAACTGGTCGGTAAGGTCCCTGACAGCTTTGAATATCCCTACCGGTTGGAGGCCATGTTCTTCATTGTATTCAACTTGTTTCGCCCGGCGCCGGTTGGTTTCATCGATCGCTCGGCGCATCGAATTGGTATATTTATCGGCATACATAATCACTTTGCCTTCTACGTGGCGCGCTGCTCTTCCAATGGTCTGGATCAGGGCGACCTCCGACCGTAAAAAGCCTTCTTTATCAGCATCGAGGATGGCAACCAGTGAGACCTCCGGTAAATCCAATCCCTCCCGCAGCAAGTTGATCCCAACCACTACGTCAAAAACGCCCAGGCGCAGGTCGCGCAGAATTCCTACCCGCTCGAGTGTGTCGATTTCCGAGTGAAGGTAGTGGACTTTTATCCCCAGCTCCATCAGGTAATCGGATAGTTTTTCTGCCATGCGTTTTGTCAGCGTGGTCACCAATACTCGCTGTCCGTGTTCAGTCCGCAGGCGGATTTCCTTTACCAGGTCATCGACCTGGCCTTCAATCGGTCGTACTTCGACCTCTGGATCGACCAGCGCCGTTGGGCGGATGATCTGCTCGACCACCTGCTCCGCTCGATTCATTTCGTACGGCCCAGGTGTCGCAGAAGTATATATTGTATAACCCATTCGCTTTTCAAATTCATCGAACCTTAACGGCCGGTTGTCAAGTGCTGATGGCAGTCGAAATCCATAATCCACCAGGGTTTGCTTTCGTGAACGATCTCCATTGAACATGCCCCGTATTTGCGGTACAGTCATATGCGATTCGTCAATCACCAGCAAGTAATCGCTGGGCAGGTAATCCATCAAGGTCCACGGGGCGGTGCCCTGCGCCCTCTGGTCCAGGTGTCGCGAATAATTTTCAATCCCCGAGCAGTAACCTACTTCTTTCAGCATTTCCAGGTCGTAAATCGTCCGACTTTCAAGTCTTTGGGCTTCCAACAGCTTCTCTTGCGACTTGAAAATGCTCAATTGATCTGAGAGCTCTCCCTCGATATCGGTGATGGCCTGTTTAAGCTTTTCATCATCGGTGATGAAATGCTTTGCAGGATAGATTTGAGTAGATTGCAGTTCGCGCTTCAGCTCACCGGTCAGGCTGTCAAATTCCATCAAACGCTCAACTTCATCTCCGAAAAACGTGATCCGGTAACCCACCCGATCCTGGTAGGCCGGAATAATATCCAGGCTGTCACCTCGAACCCTGAACACACCCGGTTTCAATTCCAGGTCATTCCGCTGGTAGTGGCTTTCAACCAGCTGTCGTAATAGCGCGTTTCGGCGGTAAATCTTACCGGATTCAAGGTTTATCACCACTCGCCCATACGCTTCCGGATTACCGATACCGTATATGCAGGAAACCGAGGCGACGATAATGACATCTCTGCGCGACATCAAGGCTGTGGTTGCTGCCAGGCGAAGTCGTTCGATCTCCTCGTTGATGTCGCTATCCTTCTCGATATACAGGTCCTGGCGGGGGACATAAGCCTCAGGTTGGTAGTAATCATAATAAGAGACAAAATATTCCACCGCATTGTCTGGAAAGAATTCCCGGAACTCGGCATACAACTGGGCTGCCAGGGTTTTATTATGGGCCATGACCAGGGCCGGCTTTTGGACTTTTTCAATTACCGAAGCGATAGTAAACGTCTTCCCAGTACCGGTAGCGCCCAGGAGCACTTGATCGCGGCAACCAGATTCAATGCCGTCTACTAACTGCCGGATGGCTTCGGGTTGATCTCCAGTGGGCTGGTAAGGGGCGTGAACCTTGAAATCCATGAAAACTCCGCTTGAGCGAATTACTTCAATATTTTGAGAACCTTTAGGAATGCGCCTGGATTATAACAAAAACCTTATGGTCCCAGTTTGTAAGCATTCTCCAGGCTTAAACGCAATTCATTTGCAAGTCCCTGCACAAAGGGAGGCATGAGCGCATTGTGATGAGCACCTGGGATGATATGCAGCTCCACACCTCCTGCAGCACATTGACTCCAGCCCAGGTCCGGTTCATAATGAGTGAACAAGGGCAGTCGCTGAATTCTATACAATGTGACTTTTCCATCGTAAGTAGGGGGCGAATAATTCATCAAAGCCAGCATATGAAGCTCCATAAGGTGCTGTAAATGGTCGGGAGCAGATGTCACATTGGCGTGATCTCCGACAAGCTCTCTGGCTGTGATATTTGCCGGTTTTCCCATCCGGTTCTGGAAAGATATCCTTAGTCGCTTTACGCGTCGATTCACCACCACCCGTTTCTCATCAGCATTCAGCTGGCTGAAATCTCGCAGCCAATACGGTAGATTCTTGCAAACAGCGACAAAGCGCCCCCAACTCCCGGTATTGTTTTTCTGTGCATGGCTGGGAGCATAGGCATCGATCAAAGCTAAAAGGCCTACTTTTTCACCCTGTCTTGTTAATAAGCTGGCAACCTCGTAAGCAACTACCCCGCCGAAACAATAACCGCCTAAATAATACGGCCCCGCAGGTTGTTTCTGCCGGATCGCCTGACTATAATAATTCGCCATCTCCAAAATGGTAGTATGTGGCTCATTAATTCCTTCCAATCCATAGGCCTGCAGTCCATAGAATGGTTGGTCTGTACCTAGAGCCTGGGAAAGAGGCTCGTAATTGATCACAAATCCACCAAAATTGTGAATGCAGAAGAATGGAGGTTTTGTCCCATTCCCCTGGATTGTGATGATGGGAGAAATTCCGGATGGAACCTGTTTTTCCCGGATTAAATCCGCTTGCTGTGAAATTGTGGGAGCCTGGAAAAGGCTCGCCACAGGGATATGCACAGACAGCTCTTTTTCGATTTCAGTGAACAGCCGGACTGCCAGCAAAGAGTGCCCACCTAATTCAAAGAAATTGTCCAGAATTCCAATCTGTCCGGTCTCCAGGATTTCCTCCCAGATTTCACATAGTTGCCTGTCCAGGTCATCTCGGGGTGGTGTATGTTCTCCTTTAATTTCTGAAACAAGTAAATCGGGTGTTGACATTTCCAGAGCACGCCGGTCGATCTTGCCACTTGGAGTCAGCGGAAATGAGTCACGCACATGAATGGCCGCAGGAAGCATAAAATCGGGCAGTTGAGACCGCATTACCTCACGCAAGCTCTCGGCTGAAATCTGTTCGTCCTCTTCTGGGATGATGTAAGCTTCGAGCCGGGTTTCTCCAGTTGCGAGTTTTCGAGGTATGACTGCAGCCTGCCGCAGTGATGTTATTTCTGACAAAACTTTTTCAATCTCTCCGGGTTCCACCCTGAAGCCGCGAATTTTCACCTGTTGGTCTGTCCGCCCTAAATATAATATATTGCCGTCCTTCAGGTAACGACCCATATCCCCGGTGCGGTACAGGCGTACATCTGCTCCATCAATGGATCGGACTATAAACCTCTCGGCTGTTAGCTCAGGCTGGTTGAGATAACCTTGAGCCAGGCAGTCACCGGCCAGATAAATCTCTCCGGGTTTTCCGATAGATGTAGGCTGGAGAAACGGGTCAAGAATAAAAATCTTTGTATTAGCAATCGGTTTTCCAATGGGAGGCAGACCTGGCCAATTGTTCGGATCACTTTCCATAAAATAAGAGCTGACCACATGAGCTTCCGTAGGTCCGTAGTGGTTATGTAAGCGGCAGGAATTGATATTTTGAAAAAATCCACGTATTTCCGGTGTGATTCGCAGCTGTTCTCCAGCAGTAATCACATCACGAAGCGCGACCGGGTAGAGCCTTTTACGCTGGGCAGTCTCCGCAATTGCTTGCAGCGCAACAAAAGGCAAAAACAGGCGTTCGATCTGACTTTCAATTAGATAATCCAGCATGCGGTCAAAATCCATGCGGGTTTCTTCACTCATTAAAACCAATCTACTCCCTGAACACCAGGTGGAGAAAATTTCTTGAAATGAGACATCGAAATTTAAAGACGTGTACTGTGCAACTCTGACCGGTTCCTGAGCGAAACAATCCTGGGACATCTGCCAGGTTATCAGGTTCACCAGCGGTCTGTGTGGCATCATCACGCCTTTTGGTTGCCCGGTTGATCCCGATGTGTATAAAACGTACAGGAGGCTTTCTCCATCCCCCGTGAATATTGGGTTATCCGTGGGGTATCCAGTGATCATTCTTTTGTTAAATGTCAGAAATTGGATATTGCTTTGCGACAACCTCGAACGCACCATGACTTCTGGGTGAGAAATGATCGTTGACAACCTGGCATCGGAGCACATATATTCGAGGCGCTTGCTGGGATAATTTGGATCCAATGGCAAAACTGTTCCACCAGCTTTTATGATCCCTAACAGGCAGATCATCATCTCCAGGGATCTATCCATACTTATTCCAACGATCGATCCACTTCGAATCCCTTTTTCCTGCAGTAAGGCAGCGAATTGGTTGGCATGCTGGTTGAGTTCCCCGTACGTCAGCTGCTGAGATCCGCACTGAACGGCGATGGCATCCGGGGTTTTCTTCACCTGCAATTCCACCAGCTGGTGGATTCCTGCAAATTCTGGATATTCACACCTGGTATCATTCCAGTCTCGAATCGACACCATTTCTTCATTGACCAACATCGAAAAATCACTGATTTTTCGATGTCGATCGAGCGCTGCTTCCCGCAGCAGTATTTCATAATGCTCCAGCAATCGCACCATCGTCTCTTGCTCGAATAGATCGGAGCGGTATTCCGCTTTGAGCTCTATTCCATCCTGTCTTTCCATAACAAACAGAGTCAGGTCAAACTTCGACCAGCCAAAATCCAGGTTATAGTATTCCGCTTCAATTCCGGGCAGTTCCAGCTGGAATGCGGATTGATTCTGCAGCACGAACATCACCTGGAAGATTGGGTGAATTCCAGCACCCCGATCCGGATTAACTTCTTTAACCAATCGCTCGAAGGGGAAATCCTGGTTTTCCATCGCATCCAGAAAAGTAGCTTTAACCTGCTGAAGCAGCTCAGTGAAATTTAAATCCCCTTCCGGTGTGGCTCTAATTACCAATGTGTTTAGAAAGTACCCGATCAAATTCTGCACGTCAAAATAACTCCGGTTGGCAACAGGAGTCCCAACCAGCAAGTCCAGGGAGCGGGAATACTTACTCAGTAAAACCACAAATATCGATAAGAACAAAACAAATGAAGTTATCCCTTGCTCATGGCTCAGCTCGCGCAGCGATTCGAATAACTCCCCGGTAATCTCCCTTCTCACAGTTTTTCCATGAAAAGTGATAGTACCCGGACGAGGCTTATCAGTGGGGAAATCCAGGTTGAATTGCGATTCGCTTAGGGTCTTTTTCCAGAAATCAAGCTGAGTGGCATATTTCCCTGCATCCAACTGCCCGCGAGTCCAGCTCGCGAAATCGCTGTATTGAACAGGAAGGTCGGGTAGAGCTGCATTCTGACCGGATATCCCTGCGCGATAATCCATTTCAAGCTCAAGGATCAACTTCTCCAACGACCACTCATCAAGAATTATGTGATGGAACGAAAGATATAAGACGTAACTTTCTTTTTCCTCCTGGAACAAGATCCCACGCATCAAAGGTCCCTGTTCAAGGTCAAATTTCATAAACACATCATCCAGGATCAGCTGCCGTATGTGGTCCTGGCGTTCGGATGCGTAGATATAGGAAACGTCGATGACAGGCAGCTCGAAATGCATCTGCGGTGATATAACCTGGACGATCCCGGTATCCAGCTGCTCAAAATGGGTGCGCAGAATCTCATGCCTGCCAATGATCGTGTTCAGGCTTTTTATCAGCTGTTCTATTACCAATAATCCCTTCAACCGGTACACGAGGGGGACGGTGTATGCGACTCCCGCAGCTTCCATCACGCTCAAAAACCACAGCCCTTCCTGGCCACTGGTAAGTGGTATGGTCTTGCCAGGATCGCGCAATGGGATTCTCCTGAGAGGTGATGAACCCAATCCCTGCTCTTCACGCAGGATTTTAAGCAGGGCACGCTTCTTGGAAGAAAGCATAAATCGATTCCGAATCAGATCATTCATTGATATTGGAATCCCTGTCCCACATCTGGTGTTCGACGATTTTTTCTTCCAGCATCCTCACGGCTTCAATTTCTGAAATATGCACTACCTCTAGATACAACTCTGCCGTTCTTTCTAATTCAAATTTACTGCCACTTGAGAATTCGAGGTATGTGACCAGCTCCTCAATCGTCGGGGATTCGAATAGAACCTTTAAAGGCATTTCAACTTCGAAAATATCGGTCAGGTACGAAACCAGTCGAATGGCAAGTAAAGAATTGCCACCAAGATCGAAAAAATTATCGCGTACCCCAATTTCAGATATACCTAAAACATCTGCCCACAGACCTGCCAACGCTTTTTCGAGAGTATTCCTTGGGGCCAGTTCAGCTGACCCGTCCGGATCCATAATCTAATTCAACCAATGGAATTTTCGACAAAGCCTGGCGGTCGATTTTTTGATTGGATGTCAGCGGGAATTTATCCAGAAAAATGTAATGCGCTGGAACCATCTGGGAAGGCAGCCTGGCACGCAAGTAGTACGAGAGATCACCCGGGTCCGCAGTACCGGAAGTACTTCGTTCAAGATAGGCGACCAGGTTCTTGCTACCGAAATTGTCTTGAAGCAGTAATACCGCAGCACGAGCGACAGCGGGGTGATCCTGGAGTAAGTGTTCGATTTCACCAAGCTCAATTCTAACTCCACGCACTTTGACCTGAGTATCCAATCTTCCGAGGTATTCCAATTTCCCATCCTGCCGGTAACGCACCAGATCCCCTGTCCGGTACAATTTTGATCCAGTGCCAGGTTTGAAAGGATTCTCAAAAAATTTCTCCCTGGTTAGTTCAGGTTGATTTAGGTACCCACGTCCCAATCCCGCACCACCCACTAATAATTCTCCGGGAATGCCGACGGGAACTGGATTGAGATACCGGTCAAGAATATAAACACTGATGTTCGAAATCGGCTCGCCAATATCGGGAGGCAGCCCCGATTCCCGGCTATCAACTGCTGTGGCAGGTAATACTTCCCCGCTGGTGGAGACAACGGTGCATTCGGTTGGGCCATAGTTATTTATCAAACGAAATGGCAGAAGGCGTTTTGGACGTTGGTGGAGCCGGTCTCCACCAGTCAGGAGAAATCGTAATGAGAGATTTTCAGGCCATTCGAGGTCTAACACGCTTTCGAGTAGCGGGGTCGGTAAAAAACTGATCGTAATGCCAGCCTTTTCATACCAATCCACCAGTCTTTCAGGAGCCAGGTCAACTTCATCCGTGAGCAAATGGATTTGGGCGCCGCAGGATAGATACGGCCAAATCTCCCAGACACTGGCATCAAATGATAAGTTCGCGACTTGAGTCGCTTTATCCTCCGAACTGACAGAAAACTCATGAATGTGCCAGTTGACCAGGTTACGCAGCCCGGCATGAGTAATTTCCACCCCCTTCGGCAGCCCTGTCGAACCAGAAGTGTAAATCACATATGCCAAATTTTCCGGACCCACTTCTGGTTGAAGATTGCTTTCTGGAAAAGAGAAAAGGGTGTCACGATCACGGTCAACACAAAAAACCGGGAGCTCATTTCCAGTGATTCTCGCCTCCAGGCTCTCCTCGGAAAGTATCAGAACTGGACACGCATCGGAAAGCATAAATTTCAGCCGCTCAAGCGGCAGATCGGGATCCAAAGGTAGATAGGCACCGCCGGCTTTCAAAATTCCGAGCATAGCAACGATCACTTCTGGTGAGCGGTTCATATATAATCCCAACCAGACTGTCTGTTGTGACCCCGGAGGCTGAAAGGAAAGCCGATAATTGGCTTGAACGCTCGTTCAGTTGTATGTATGTAAGCCTCTTCTCACCAAAAACAACAGCAGTGTGGTTCGGAAATTTTTCAGCATTTTTCTCAACGAGCTGATGTACCAGCTGTTCATTCCTAAAATCATGCTGGCTGCCATTCCATGTACACAATACGTCATTAAGCTCACCCACTGTCAAAATTGGTAAAGTGCTCAATGGTTTTTCAGGATGCGCCACCATACCTTGAAGAATTACTTCGATATGACCTGACATTCGATCAATTACATCGTCCTCGAAAATCAACCGATCATAAAATATCTGCAAAAGGAATTCGCGCTCACCAAATCCGTTTACGGCCAGGGAATACCCAGGATTCTGCCTGTATCGGAAGGTTCGATTCGCCCACATCTCTGATTGCACACGTAACGCCTCATTAAAACTAAGATGATCGTAATTGACAACGCTCTCGAACAGACGTTCCCCTGGTGGAATCTCACTCCATCCGGCAATACTGGTCAGGGGGCAGTGTTCATAGGGTCTCATCGATAGCCACTGGTCCCTTAGATCTCCTAATAAGGAAAGCGCGGTTTGTTCTGAATATATCCTTGCCCTGACAGGAAGCGTATTCACCATGGGACCGACCAGTTCTTCAGCTCCGGCAAAACTCGATTTCCTGCAATTGCGCGTACCCCCGAAGATCACTTCACCTTCACCGCTATAACGGCTCAATAACACAGCCCATGCTGCCTGCAAGAGGGTGTTCAGCGTGAATCCATGCGCTTCAACAAAGGATCGGAATTGATCGCTGGTCTCAGCAGAAATCCGGCGTGTCAATGAACCAAAAGAAAAACCCTCTGAAATCTTTTCGACTTCCTCCGGGAATTGCAAATATTTTGTGGGAAGCAAAGGAGTGGGGGCGAAGAAACCTTGTAATAATGTGCGCCAGTATGTCTCAGCACCTGGTAGGTCGTGTGAAGACAACCAATCGATATATTCACGGTATTTCTTGCCGTGTGCCCGGGATGGTTTTTCTCCGTTCCGCAGCGATTCATAGATTGCAAACACCTCCTGATACTGCATGAACGAAGAGCGGCTGTCAGAAAGCAGGTGGTGAATCGTGCGCACAAAGTAATATCTACAATCATCCAATCGGAACAATGCCAGGCGCAGCAGCGGTGGAGAAGTTAAATCAAAACCCGTCCGCCAATCGCTTTGCAAGTGCTCCTGGATTTGTAATTCTTGAACCTGGTCTGATTTCCCACGTAAATCTCTTTCAATAATCGGGATATCCACATGCGAATGAACAATCTGGTAGGGTTCGCCCTCCCGGCTGATATGGAAGCTGGTTCGAAGAATCGTATGTCTCTCAATAACAATTCGCCAGGCTTCCCAGAAAGTCGCACTGTCCAGTTCCTCCAGGAAGTCACCTTCTAATTGAAGCAGGTAGACACCGGAATCTGGAGACAGCTGGCTCTGAAAGAACATGGCCTTCTGCATCGGCGACAGAGGATAGGAGTCAATAATCTCAGATTGGGGCATCAGCTACACTTATAATATTTTTGGGAAAGCTGCGTGGATTATACTATCTCGTTTGCATCCCACGATTGCCTGGAAGCGACCTTCGAATCGCAAATGTTTGTGCTGCGCATTAACCGGTGGGATTTCGTTAGTTTGACACAGCTGGATCGGATATAGTATGATGTAATCACCCAGGCCAGCCGGGTGATCGCGGAATTGAGACAGCAAGGCTGGATCATTCCGAGGAAAGTCCGTACTCCATAGAGCGTGATGCCGGGTAACTCCCGGGGTGGGGTAACCTGCCGGATCGGGCCACAGAAACATACCGCTGATCTCAGTAAGGGTGAAAAGGTGGTGTAAGAGACCACCGGGGCGTTCAGCAATGGGCGCCTCAGGCATCCGCCGTCAGGAGCAAGGCCAAGCAGAGGCAAAC
Source organism: uncultured Chloroflexia bacterium (assembly GCA_963698765.1). Lineage (GTDB taxonomy): Bacteria > Chloroflexota > Anaerolineae > Anaerolineales > UBA4823 > CAVOSB01. The sequence continues at coordinate 174,139 of CAVOSB010000037.1, read as the reverse complement.
TTTCGGGTGGGAGGCTGCTCGTCTCCCGGCAAATTTTGCCATAGTCTCGGGTAGGTCGCTCGAGCTGCACGGTAACGTGCAGACCAGATAGATGATCACCGCGGTGAGCGATTGCTCGCCGCACAGAATGCGGCTTACAGGCTGACCTGGGTCATATTTTTTATTTCAGGCTCAACCAAAACTCACCCGACGGAGCCAATGAATTTCAATAGGGGAAAGCTCAACTTATTTTATTATGAAGATTACGGCGCTATCGTGAAAATGGAATATTGTGCGTCCTGGTATACCCGGGTTGTCTCGGGGCAGGCTACTCGGAAGTCAGCCTCTGGTGAAATGAAATGGCTGATGCCTTCCTGCCCGGCAAACTCAAGTAGAAGCGCGCAATCGTGGTCATCATAGAATTTGTCTGCCAGTCGTATGCGTCGGTGCCACTCCAGCACATCAGTGTCTCGATATGGTATCGATTTGAAATCAACAAATATCGGGACACCGGTTACCAGACGGAAATCTTGCATTTTTATCGGAACCAGGTAGCGGTCCCCGGCTGATTTGCTTTTAGACACCCAGGCGAACAAATCCTGCTCGGGTGAATTTGCCTGCCTGGTAAATTCCAGGCATGTGCGAACAATTCCTGCTGAGACTGCCAGTGTGATAATTATGATATTAGCCAAATATAATCCCGGGAAATTCTTGACACCTTTACGATTGAGAAAATCCACCGCTTGAATGACAATCCGGGCTAGGAGGATGGCTGCAGACAAGGGTACTAACCAGGTGGATACCCTCCATGGAAAAAGGATAGCCAGGGCAGAACTGTTGGTCAAAATCTGGATTGCAGTTAATCCCAGGGCCAAACTGGACGGGACCAGGATGATCCAGAAAAGACTTGTCTTTTTTACAAGGAATAAAGCCAGGATAATGAGCAGGAGTTTTATAACTGCTGTCGCGTCAAACCACCAGGAAATCTGTGCGTGATGGGGAATCCTGAATTCAACCAGGATCTGCCTGGCTGATGTAGTAATTTCCGGAGAGATGTTCCCGAAATTCAAAAACACATAAAGAAGAATCGGTAAGACCAATATCAGAGCTAAGAATCCAATCCATACCGGTTCACGAATTCCTCTTTTCTCTCTATAAAGCCAGAGTATATAGGTCAGGATTAATAGACCGGCACTCAATAAATAAGTGGGGTGAAATGTCGCTGCGCCAACCGCGCTCACCACAGCCCAAACCAATTTCCGGTCAAGGAATAGATAAATGGAAAGCAGCAGCAGCACGCCAAAAGTACTGGGTTGAAACACACTGCCTAATAGCCGCTGGTCAGCCACGCCATCTTCCAGGATATATGTCCAATTAACCCCAATTAATCGCGATAAAACCAGACGAATTCCTGCAGAGTGTATGAGAATCACCCCGGTCACCATTGTAAAGAAAACCTCAGGCTCTGAAATCTCCGGGTAGATCTTTTTGGTTATTCCTATCAGGCTGAAGAGATAAATTCCCATCAGGATCGCATAGTAGACGTAAAACAACCCCTCCCATTGGTTCAGGCGATAAGTCCATTCGACTAATATGCTGAAAAGCGGTGTGGGATCGGCCGTATTTGCCAGCCAATCGGAGTCCAGGAAACCAAACCCGGCGTGTGCCAGGCCGTGCAGGAAATACTGGTTCTGGTTGGATGTATACAGAGGCGCCTGGGTATAGGCTATAGCGAAAGCCGTCGAGGCTGCTAGCGCTACGGCTATGCGCAATATTCCCCTTTTTTTCTTTGCTTTTATCTCTTGCCGATCCGCTGTCGACACTACCCCTCTTCCAGGTCTTCAGGATCGATCAAAACATCTCGCTCACGACCACCGCTCACTGCCGGTCCAATCACTCCCAATTCCTCCAGCTCATCGATCAGACGAGCTGCTCGTGGATAACCGATCCGCAGCCGCCGCTGCAGCATCGAAGCACTGGCGCGCCTTTCCTGGCGGACCAATTCAATCGCTTTTTCCACCAGATCATCGCGATCCGCCAGCTCCTGGTCACTCACAAACAACCCTTCCCATGGAGGTGTCTGTGGTACATCTTCAGTGCCGGCAGATTTCTGCCAAAATGTGATCACACGTTCGACTTCCTGGTCGCTGACCATCACTCCTTGCACACGAATTGGGGATGGTGCTTCCGGTGGAAGAAATAACATATCCCCGTGACCCAATAGGGATTTAGCACCTGTCGTATCCAATATCACTCGCGAGTCGATTGAAGATGCCATAGAAAAGGAGACGCGTGCCGGGAAATTCGCCTTGATTAATCCAGTCACCACGTCTGTGCTCGGTCGCTGCGTCGCGATTACCAGGTGAATACCGGTTGCCCGCGCCATCTGGGCCAGTCGAACCAGCATATGCTCAGTCTGATCCGGAGCAGACATCATTAAATCCGCCAGTTCATCGATCATCACAACGATATGAGGCAGAAGTTCCTCCCCTTTTCGACGGCGGGCTTTACGATTGTAGGATTCGAGATTTCGAGAATGTGAACCCTCCAACAGCTTATAACGGCGGTCCATTTCTGACATTGTCCAGCGCAAGACTGTCAGGATGCGATTGATATCAGTCTCCACTTTTCCGAAGAGATGCGGCAGCCCATTAAACCTGACCAACTCGACCATTTTGGGATCGATCATCACCAATCTCAGGTCCGTGGGCGTGTTGTTGATTGCCAGGCAGGTGGTCAAAGCTGCAATACACACCGATTTACCTGATCCTGTGGTGCCGGCTATCAGCAGGTGCGGCATCTTAGCCAGGTCAGCAACAACCGGCTGTCCAGACACATCTCTCCCTAGTGCGATCGCAAGAGGGGAATTCATGCGATAGAAAGATTCCTGTTCGAGGACTGGCCGGAGCCGGACGATCATCGACCGTGAATTTGGAACTTCAATCCCAACATAAGGTCGTCCAGGAACGGGGGCTTCAATCCTCAGGCGTTCGGCGGCCAATGCCAGCGCCAGGTCGCGCTCGAGGGCGGAGATTTGGGCGACACGTACTTTCTGGCGTGCTTGATCGTTCTCGCCATTGGATTTTTCTTTCTCCAAGTAACCCGGTTCGACAGCAAATTGCGTCACAGTGGGTCCAACCCGGTAGCCCACGACCTTGGCCGGGATTCCGAACTCGGAAAGAGATTTCTCAATTAATCCTGCCGTCATGTTTATATTTCTTTCGTCCGGGCGAGAGTTTTGCTCGTTTACCAGCAGCTCAAGAGGCGGCAGCCGATCGCTGCGTGCAAGCGGCTCAGAAGTCACTGGTTGATTCTTTTTCGGAAACCAGGTGCTTTCGAAATTGGGGAGGGAGAAGAGGTGTCTTTTTCCGGCTTTTTTTATCAGGGCCTGCAGTCTGTCCAGGCTCACCTAAAGGAGCTTCGCTCACTGCCGGGCCGATGCCTTTACTTCGCTGGTCTTCGAAAAATTCTAATTGCTGCGATTGCTCCCAATCCTCACCCTGCCTCTTATTTTTATTGAGAATGATTCCTAAGCTGAAAAGAATGATACCTGCGAGCAGTAGAATTACCCAGATCGTCCCACCCAGGCCAACCTGGCCTAATAGAAGGGAAACGAGAGTGGCTAAACCCCAACCAACTCGACCTCCATCGAGGCCTGCCTCAGCCCGGTCCAGATCAAGTCCACCCAGAGCTGAAATCAAAGCCAATGATCCAAACGCTATACCTTCCATCCAAAGCAGCCTGCGCCATCCCTGATGACTGACATTTTCTGGAGTTCTCCGACGCAGCAGCCAAATTCCAATTAACCCAAACGAGAGGATGATCCATAGGATGCCCCAGCCGAACCAAAGCCGCAGCCCATTTGACCACGCCTTGAGTAATCCAGCGGCATTGTCCGGTAACAAAATTGACATTAAAGTCATAAATGCCAGCGCCAATAAGCAAATACCGAAAATATCGACTGCAAATCTCTCGATCTTCAACCAGAAAAGAAGGAAAGGGTTTGCTCCAGAAGGCTCAACCGCAGGATCAGGTCTCGACGATTCTCTGTTTTTCTCTTCTTTCATTATCTGTTCTTTCATTCCCGGATTTTTCACTGCGCGAAGCCAGGAATATTCCAAATAAGATTAATACCGCTCCGAAGATTTTCAGAGAGGAAGGGATCTCCTGGAGAAAAATATACGCCAGGATGCTGGATCCTACCGGCTCACCCAATAGTGCAATCGATACATAGGCGGCTGATAGGAAGGCCAGCGCCCAGTTATAAGTCGAATGGCCGATTAATTGCGGAATTAAACCGAGCAAGATAAACCACAGATAGGTGATTGGTAAATAGCCAAATGGTGTTTGACCGGCTGCCAGCATAAATCCGATCAGGATCACTCCCGCGATACCATAAACAATAAATACATAACTAGTGAGCAAGACTTTAACTCGCAGATTGCGCCCGATGATCAAATACCCGGCAGCAGCGAATGCCCCTATTAGAGCCAACATATCTCCCAGAAATGCCTAACCCTTAATAAATCCTGGAACGTAGGACAATCAATCCCAGATGGATTTATGGTGCATGTATCGCTCAGTCCAACGATCGTGCCCCCTATCAAAGCCAGTCCGAGCCCGACCAGAGTCAATTTATAGACGGATTCCTTGATTGTCACTGGAGCGAGCAGCGCCACCCATAATGGGACAGTAGATACCAGGACAACCGAACTCGCAACAGTAGTATATTCCAATGAGCTGATCCAGGATGCAAAGTGAATTGCCAGGAAAATCCCTGAGAGAAGAGCCAGTAAGAATTCCCGCCTGGAAAGTGAGGATAATTCAACCCGTTTGCGGGAAAGTGCAAAAGGTGTGATAACCAGGGTCGCAACAGTTAGACGATAGGCTGCAATTACCAATGAAGGCGCTTCCAGCTGCGCTTTCCTGATGAATATTGATGCTGTCGAGACTGCCAGAATTCCAAAAACCAGGACCAATATCGGGGGAAGAAATGGCTGGCAATTCGGCATGGAATCAATCATATCAAGTGATAGAGCCTTTGTGAAGCGCGAGGTCGTGAGACGGGATTGCGCTCTACACGCTTCCCCTGATGCGTAGAATCACTTTCCCAATAATATTCCTCCTTGGAACCGGACCGAAGGATCGACTGTCCGTGCTGAGGGGATGAGTCCCAATTGCAAAAACGGTCCCTTCGACCCTGGAAACCGCTTCAACCAGTTTTATCATCATTCCGTGGGTTTCATGACGAAAGACTATAATATCCCCGTTGTGTAAAAAAAAGAAGGGGATTTTGAGCACCAGCACAAAATCTCCTTCTTCGATTATCGGTGTAAGGCTTTCGCCTGTTACTTTAATTACCCGACACATTACAATTCAGGATAAACCAACTCCAGTGCAGGAGCGTAAGGCGCTTTCGCTCGCTTGGTCTTCACATTCTTGGTTGCCCAAAATATCTCGGCGAATTGATTAATGGCCTCGACAAAATCGACCGCAGCCTGGCGATCCGTGGTCTGGCGAACCTTAGAGCCTGCTTGCATAATCTTATGGGTTAGGGTTGGAAGCTCAGGATACTGCTCGACGTGCTGAGCTTTAATATAATCTCCCCAAATCACCCGGATCTCATGCTTCGCTTTTTCTGCATGTTCTTCTTTAACGGTGACGTATCTCGAAAAAGTATTGTGGAAATCCTTACCTTTCTCCCCACCCTTGTTTTCCAGGTCTGTCATCAAGTCTAGCATTCTTACAACAGTCAGAGCAGGAATTTGGGCAGTGATTGGATCGTAAATTCCACAGGGAATGTCACAATGTGCCTTGGCTTCCTCGAAATTAATCCGGTTTTCCAGGGCTTTCAGAATACTGTAAAGCATATTTTCCTCCTATTTATATCGCAAAATATTATCCCGACAGATGTAGAGACGTAAGTATAATAATGATAAAGACCCGACTTGTCAAGATTATATGTACACTGCCTCATATTATTATTATCTGCTTGACAAAGCAGCGAGGGAAGGCTAAAATCTTAACGACTGATTTTCTGGAAGGATAAATTGTCTAACAAACCCCCAGAGAGAAAATTTTTTTAAAATAAAACCAAACATCATTGAGGAGGTCGTCACATGACGCACATTATCACCAGCCTTTGTCTACGGGACGCCGGATGCGTTGAAGTCTGCCCGGTCGAATGTATTGTTCCTGGTCTCCCAATTTCCGAGTGGCCGTGGTATTACATTGATCCTGATACCTGCATCGACTGTGGTGCGTGTATTCCGGAGTGCCCGTTCGAGGCTATCTTCCCTGAAGATGAAGTCCCATCCTCCTACACCGCAAAAGGCGGCGAATACCTGAACAGGGTGGGCTTCAAGGGACATTATGAAGGATCAAATCACCACAGCGAGGCGGTGGTCCTTGAAAGTGTAAAGCAGTTGAGTGCTGGTGAGGTGGTCGATTTGACCGAAGACAACCAACCGAATTACGATTACTTCCAGAAGGGTCCTGGCTATACCGCTCTCGAAAAATAATAGCTTTTAGATTGATTTTTCGTTCTTATAATTCGTGGCTCTGCTAGGAATGTTGCCTGGCACTTGTCACTTCAAAACACCTTTTACGGTCAAATCCCAATTTTGACCAGTGATGTAGTAACAATTACAAATTCTGCCCTCATTTCAATACTGAGGGCAGGATTTTTGATTCGATTGGTAGCATAGAAGCAGAATACCTAATTAATCGGTCAAAAGGTCGAAATCACCAGCCGCCATGTCGACGTAAATTGTCAATGTCGGACCGGTTCCGTTTAGGATATATTCGTTTTCGGATTTATCCCATGCACTCGAAGCATCGATGGAAGCTAACCCTCCGCGAAATACCACCCGAGCTGAAGTGGTTTCCGGTATCACAACCTCGACATGACTAAGGCCTGATTCGATCTGAACAGTAGCATCTCTTTTCAATTGACCGGAGAAATCTAACTTAAAATCGCCTGCCCCACCACGGAATGTCATCGATTCGAAATTGGCATTTGCCAGACCTGTCATTTCCAGGTTTGAAGCACCGGTCACATAACGAAAAGTCTCCATCTCCAATTGGTTCGGGGAAGAAAATGCCAGCTCCACATCCGATGCTCCATCCGTAACCTCAAGGGAAGTAATTGCCAGACCACCTAAATCGTAATTTCCTTTATATGCGCCAGCATTTATCTTCAATTCCACTGGACTGCTGCCAATCTCCAGTTCCCAGATATTCACAATATCCTCATCAATGTTTGGGATGCCGGTGATTTCGAAATTCCCAGTACTGATGCTTACTTCCTGTTCGTCGATTTCAATGACAGGTTTGAGGTCAGCGACATTGTATTTTGCTGTTCCCGCGATCGATCCTGGGACGGAACCAGGAGAGATTTCTAATTCCCCTGCACCAAAAGTGATGCTAATTTCAGCAGTCCCAGCTGGCAAGTCTACTTTGATCGGTTCAGTCACTGTCTCCCCAGTTGTAATCTCGTCGACCGGGAGGTCGAATTTGAGGGAACAAGCCATTGAAACGGAAAGAACTACGGCCAGGATAAATAGAAATGGATTTCGTTTCATTTGAAACCTCCAGAGACTGGTAATCTCGTCAAAACATAATACGCTGCTCGAAACAGAAAGTCGCGCGGGTTGTCCTTCGAAAATGAGCTCAAAAGTGTCATGCTTCGCAGTGGACAATCACCGATTGAGCGATCCTTTGGACTTACTCGATGTCTTTCTTTGGTTTGTAATGTTGATGACCAATGCAAATCCGCACCAGATTATTCCTGCAAAAATTATGCCAAATTTTAGAACCGCACACCAAAAAGCCAGTTGAGAATATGGAAAATTGCTTTCGACCAACAATATTCGAAACAAAGAATAATTTTCTATTCCGTCCAGAATTGCCGCAGCCCACTGCAGCCAGGCGATGGTTATACCAATCAAAGCGATCGCTAGTTTTTGTTGGTTCAAAACAACCGAAGTCCAAACACAACCCAGACTCAAAGTTATAGAATAGAAAAGAATGAACAAGTAATCCAATCCCAGGCTGAAAGCAGCGATCAATTTCTGAGTTGAATCCCACGAATTCATGATCGCTGTGGACATGGCAGGGGTTTTCGCCAATTCGAACGAGATGATGCCTCCTGGAGCCTGTGAAGTGACCAAAGGCTGCGACACCAAATTCATGATGAATAATAAGATGATCGTTGACAGGAACATCGGCCAGAAGAATTTTGGGAGTTGATCCCTTGATAGTCTCAGGAAAGGATGTCTCATACCCCGCCTCATCGCGAATCAGAAAGAATGGAAATGGTCTTAATTTCTCTGATCACACATTTTATCCCAATGGAATGGAAGAAATGATACCTCTTGCATGGAGAATAGATTTAAGGCAAAATATAGGTTCTGGAGGAAAATATGAGCGATACCCCCCCCGATGAAGAGAGACTGAGTGAGGAATTACGAAACCTTGGAAAGAATTTGTTTGGTATATTGCAGGCTGCCTGGGAACACCCTGAGCGAAAACGAATGCAGAATGAGATAGAAAATGGACTGCGTGACCTTAGCCTTTCACTTCAACAGGAAGCTGATAATTTTTCGAAAAGCCCTACCGGGGAAAAAATTAAGGCTGAGATCGATGACATCGGCACGCGGATCAATACTGGAGAAACCAAATCGAAGATTTACGAAGACTTGATATCAGCATTAAAAGTTGCGAACTCAGAGCTGTCCAGTGCGATCAACCGGATCGGTAAGGAAGAAAATCCTGATCAATCCCCCAGTTCTGAGAACAGCCAGGAATCCTCAGGCTAACAAACCATTGAAACTTTCTTCGAAACCGCCTGATTCTCACTTACAAAAGTTCTCGGCACACTTAGTCTTCTACATAAACCCAGGTGATCACTCCACCTGCTTTTCCGACATTAAGCACGGATGATTTGGGATTCGAAGGATTTGAGAGTTACGAATACCAGTCAGGAACATTGAATGGATGCGATCCAGCCAGTTTTGAACCGAATCCTGCAGGGGGATTGTTGTGAGCTTTTGGAAAACCTGCCTGAAAAAACGGTCGATATGGTCTTCGCTGATCCACCTTACAATTTACAGCTGAACCAGGATTTGTGGAGACCTAACCTGACCAAAGTGGATGCGGTCGATGATGCGTGGGATAAATTTGAAGATTGGCAGGCATATGACCGTTTCAGTGAGAGCTGGTTATCTGCATGCAGAAGGGTCCTAAAAGATACCGGCACGATCTGGGTGATTGGTACGTATCACAATATCTATCGAATTGGAAGCATTATGCAGGAGCTGGGATTCTGGTTCTTGAACGACATAGTATGGATCAAGAATAATCCTATGCCGAATTTCCGCGGTGTGCGTTTTACGAACGCCCATGAAACGCTGATATGGGCTTGCAAAAAGAAAGGGGCAAGATATACATTCAATCACCACGCGATGAAGTCCATAAATGACGACCTTCAAATGCGCAGCGATTGGTTCTTACCAATTTGTACCGGTGCAGAGAGAATAAAGATTAACGGCAAGAAAGCGCATTCGACACAAAAGCCTTTAGCCTTGCTCTACCGCATTCTACATGCCAGTACAAAACCTGGCGATATTGTTCTGGATCCTTTTTTTGGCACAGGGACCACCGGGGTATGCGCACAAAAACTCCATCGCCATTGGATCGGAATCGAGAAAGAAAGTGATTACATTGAAATCGCACGCAAGCGCCTGGCGGAAACGACGTCACAACCCTACGAAGAGCGAATATTTGAAGCAAAATCATCCGTCTCACGTAAACCACGCATCCCATTCGCCAGTCTTTTAGAACAAGGATTAATTTCTCCAGGGCAAAAACTATATTTTATGGCTAGTAAAGACCAATATGCCCTGGTCAAAATCGGACGGACATCTGATCTTTGGGCACATGGAGTTATCCATTCACCAGGTTGGGCGGCAGATTTTGAATAACAGCCCGTGCAATGGCTGGGAAGTCTGGTTTTATGAAGACAAGGAGAAGTCCTTACACCCGATTTAACGAATTGCGCACAGAAATCAGGCGTATATTAAATCCCTCCCACCTTTAAGACATGTTTCTTCTTGACAGGTTCATTTCCATAAGTTAGCATACCTCATGCTATATATCTTTGACTGAAAGGAGCAAACCCACAAAATTGGAAACCGTTACAGAAAAAAAACAACACCTTACATTCACAGATTTTATGCGCAGCCGGTTTCATGTTATCCTCGACCAGATTGGGGTTTTCTAAACCGGCTGGGCTTAATGCCAAATACAATGACCATACTCGGATTGGTGGGAAATACATTCGGAGCCGTTCTCCTTGCCCAGGGACATATGACTTACGGTGGCCTGGTGGTTTTCATCATGGGGTTTGTGGATGCATTGGATGGAACCATGGCTCGTTTACGCGGTATGGCAGGCGAATTTGGAGCTTTCGTCGATTCGGTTACCGATCGATATTCTGAATTGGTAATTTTTGGTGGGCTCCTTTATTATTTCACAGTTGAAGGCGATGTACTGGCCGTTATGGTAGTATTTGCTGCTGCAGCGGGATCTGTGCTGGTCTCTTATATAAGGTCACGCGGTCAATCCCTCGGCTGGGATACCAAGATCGGACTGCTGACGCGTATGGAGAGATACATGGTTCTGGCACCTTCACTGGTTTTTAACATCCCAATCGTTGGACTGTGGATCATCGCGATTTTCGCCAATTTGACTGCGCTTCAGCGCATCCTGGATGTAAGGAAACAGGCAAGACAGCAGGATGGAACCTGATGCCCGCAGGATTTAATATTGGTCCATTGTTCATATACTACTACGGCATTATCCTTATGCTAGGCGCGTCGGCAGGCGCCTGGTTGGCGAGTGTCGAAGCCCGCCGAAAAGGTCAAAATACCGACCTGGTATGGGATGCATTTTTCTGGGTCCTCATCGGAGGGATTTTGGGTGCCAGAATTTGGCATATCCTTACACCTCCCCCCTCCATGGTCGAGCGCGGCATCACCACTTTATACTACCTGACACATCCTCTCGATGCAATGAATATCCGGAACGGAGGTCTCGGTATTCCAGGAGCCGTTATAGGTGGAGTAATTGCACTGGTCTGGTTTTGCCGGCGTAAAAAGCTCAATCCCCTCATGTGGCTTGATATCGCTGCACCGGGCCTGGCACTCGGACAGGCGATTGGCCGTTGGGTAATTTCTTCAACCAGGAGGTGTACGGGAGGCCCACCACGCTACCATGGGGGATTTTTATCGAACCAGCATACCGGTATCCCGGTTTTGAACAATTTGATACTTATCACCCCTTATTTTTGTACGAATCCCTCTGGAGCCTGGGACTTGTGGGCCTGCTGCTTTGGATCGGTCGTCGATACGATAAGATATTGAAAAATGGGGATATTTTCTTGATCTACCTGATCGGATATCCTTTAGGTAGATTTCTGCTGGAATTCATACGCCTGGATTTAGCCCGAATTGCTGGTTTCAACGTGAACCAGACATTTATGCTGGTCATCGCTCTGATCGCGAGTGGATTCCTGATTCTGGAGGCACAGGCCGGGAAGTTCGAACACTGATTTGATGGATATGAGCGTGGAGCCTTTGCCCGAAGCACCGAAATCGGTTCTCGCATCCGAGGTCGGGGAAAACGATCAACAAATTGATGTTGGTGATTCCGGAGAGCAATAATCCCAGGAATTTGGCTACCAGCCCTCAATAAATGGGAGCCAGTCCAGGTTGTCTCCAATATGGCGAGCGAAAAAATAAGCTGCTGAGGCTGGTGGCTCAAAAGGGGGGTGCATCAAGGTCATTTGAGCCTGTTCAATCGTCCGGCTGCCTTTACGAAGATTGCAGGACGGACATGCTGTAACCAGGTTGTCCCAGGAATATCTGCCTCCCAGCCTGCGCGGCAGCACATGGTCTACTGTCAGAAAAGATGTTTTTTGTCCGCAATACTGGCAGGTGTAGTTGTCACGCCGCAGGATTTCTCGCTTGGTGAGTTGCACTTCCGGGCGCGGCCTCCTGACCATGCGTGCTAATCGAATAATTGATGGGCGAGGAAACTAGTGATACCGTCCGAACTTCCCCGCGCCCATTCATCACCAGGCTCGCTTTTCCACTGAAGACTAATCCCAATGCTCGGCGAGTTGTGCACACATGAATTGGTTCAAAGTTCGCATTCAGAACCAAAACAGGTTCGTACAAGTCAGCCTCCAACCCGCCCATTATAGCATGGGTGATGAGGCTGAAAAAAGGGTGAGGATTGAAATAAATTTCGAAAAATATCGGGGGGATTTAAGGCTGCATGGCATCCAACAGCAGCGACTGTCCAATCTCAGTTGCAGCATTAAGGTTGTCGGATTCGAGAAGTACGGTAATTCCGTATGGGATACCCTCCCAACCTGGAGAAGTACCGCCCACGAACCATGTAACGCTGCCTCCCGCTGGTTTCTCAACCACCTGGCTGTCCTGCCAGATACTCAGCTCAGGGATTTCGTATTCAGTGCCAAGGAAGTTCGCCATAATTGCTGAAACCAACTGCAGTGGCTTGTCTATCGGCGGGAGGATTATCCAACCATCCGGGTCAGTATTAACGGCTGTTACCAATAAAGGAGCAGGTTGAAGCCCGCGGTTGCTGATGGCTGCAGACAGCAAAACGATCTGCAAAGGCGAAGCAAACATGAGTTCTGTTTGAGGAGTAAGCAGCTGTTCCGCAGGCAGTCGGATCTGTGGATTTCGGACTGATGCCTCCAGAACTCCAGGGATTGGCGGAATACTCCATCTGATAATTTTCCAAGCGGGTAAAGCCCTTGAACCACCCGGTTGAGTAATGGTGCATCCTGATCATTAATCAAGTCTTTCCATAGAGTATCTAGCTGGTTTCCATCGAATGTTGGACGAGAGGACATTGCCAGAAATCTCGCCGGTTTGAGCATTGACCAGAATTGCAGCGCCTGTAAATGGCTGGAGGTAACCGTCCATTTTGGCCTGCAGTTTTTTCTCAATGCTCGTTCGAATATCACGCCCGGTCGGTGGGAAACCGTAGACCATGCGGTTCCACCAAACCAAACCTGGCGGATTTCCTTCATCCCCACGCAGGAATTCATCCATACTCGCTTCGAGACCTGATTGACCATAAGTTGGATTTGTGTAACCAATGATATTGCTCAATGTAGGGACATTTATCACCCGCGTAAAACTTCCAGGTTGACCAGTAGTTTCAGTGATGGGGAAATTCTGTCGATCAAGGATGGATCCACGGCGCACATACGTATCCGAGATTGTCCGACGGGGATTATCAGTACGGTTCAACATCTCGGCTGAGCGATACAAAGTCCACCAACCGATCAGCAAACCTATGAAAATGAACATGGCTAAGAATGCTGTACCGACATTTCGATATACTCTTGGATCTGGGATCGGGGCACGCTGTTCCTCATCATTTTGACTGATGAGCACCAAAAAGAGCAAAGATAGAAATGAGACTACCAGCGAAGAACCACCATATGACATAAACGGGAGAGTAATTCCAGTAAGGGGCAGCAGGCGGAGATTGCCTCCAATAATTAATATTGATTGTCCAATCAGATAGGCGGTTAATCCGATACCCAAAAACCGCCGGTATGAGTTCACTTGTCTTCAAGGCAGCCCGGATTCCTCGATAAAAGAGAATTACCAGGCAAGAAATGAGTGCCATACCGCCCAGGAAACCTTGTTCCTCAACAATTGAGGTGAAGATGAAATCAGAATGAGCAACGGGCACCAAGTTAGGATATCCAATTCCTAAGCCTCTTCCAAAGATTTCGCCATTCGCAAAAGCGATCAATGACTGCACGATTTGATATGAATTCCCACTTGGATCCAGGAAAGGATTTAACCAGGCTTCTACCCGGATTTGGACGATTTCGAAAAGCCGATAACCGCCAACAAATGCGATCAGCAGCCCTATGATGGAGAGCCAAATCACTCTGAAATCGCCAGTAGCGACATAGATGATCGTAGCATACAGGAGCAGGAAAATCGTAGCAGTGCCCAAATCCTGTTGAATTACCAGCAGCAGTAGAGCCATCCCGGACATGATAAGGGTTGGGGCAAGCAATGGGAACAGTCCAGCTCCAATGGGGTAATTACCAGTAGAGATTCTGTTTGGCCCCAGCATGAGCGGGTTTCATAGTTGACAACAACAGGAATGGCTGCTGGTCTGCAAGGTATGCAGCCAGATACGCAATCAGCATGAACTTCAATGGCTCAGAAGGCTGCAGGTAGATCCCGCAACAGCCCAGCCACATTTCAGGTCCATACCCCATCGGATTGGTACCCCAAATAAAAGTCAGAGCCGTCAGGATCAGGCTCCCTATAAGCCAGGTATATTTATATTTCCGTATTAAGAAAGCTTGTGTATTAAATCGTATCCCGATTCCCACAATCCCAATCGAGATCATCAACCAGAAACTCTGCCTGAGTCCTAAATCTGGATACAGGCGCCAGACCGTCATTAACCCCCATCCACAAAGCAAGCCAGCAATCGGGATTATATAAGGATCCCGTTGAGGTAAATATTTTTTGCTCAATGCATGGATGATTAAGAATCCAGCCAACCAGACGAGCAATCCAAACCAGTGCTGCCACAGGATGCCTGCCTGCCAATTCCGAGCGCTGACAACGGGGGAGATTGACAGGCCGAGCGCATTCAGGGATAAAAACACGGCGGCAAGACTCAGCAAGCGGCTTTGAAGCTGGTCGATGTGAGTATTGGCAGGTAGGGGATGTAAAGCCAGGGCGGAAGTTTTAACAAATTACGACCGGGGGATTTATTCTTGTGAGTATATCCGTGTGGTTTAGAAGCTCAATGTAGATATTTACCCACCAACCAGTGGAGATTCTCCCTGGTTTCGGGAGGAACCACCTCTGGGGCTGTAATGAGTGCACTTGCCAGCGCTTGTTTGCAGGTGCAGTTGCGGTCCTCCGACAAGCTCTTAACCAGGTTGCGAACTGCACCCTGAGCGAGTTGTGAATTCTTGTGGAGCACCTCGATCACCATCTCGACCGTCACAGGATCTTCGCTGATGTGCCAGACATCGTAATCAGTAACATGCGCCATCACCGCATAGCACAATTCTGCTTCTCTTGCCAGGAAAACCTCCGGTGAGGTGGTCATCCCGATAATTGACATACCCCAGGTTCGGAAAACGTTCGACTCGGCTCGAGTGGAAAACCTTGGACCTTCAATAGTGATCATGTTACCGCCGCGATGTACCACTCCCCCGGCTGCAGATGTCGCTTTCTCTAGTTGATTCGATAAATCCGCGCAGAAAGGATCAGCAACACTCACATGGGCAACCAAACCATCTCCAAAAAAACTCTGCTTTCGATGGCGTGTTAAATCGAATACCTGGTCTGGTATGATAATTTCACCTGGAGAAAAATCCTCGCGCAGGGAACCGCAGGCACTGATGCTGATGATTTTTTGAATCCCCAGGTTCTTTAGTGCGTAAATATTAGCTCTATAGTTGACCTGCCCCGGTATGATATGGTGCCCGATCCCATGGCGAGCCAGAAAAGCAACTCGCTGTCCTTCCAGTTCGCCAACAACAATTGGAGCACTTGGTTTACCATAAGGTGTATCCAGATCAAACTGCTTTGCATTCAATAAATCTGGCATGCTGTACAAGCCTGACCCCCCGATAACTCCCAGAAAAGCTTCAGATTTCATTATCCCTCTCTCATAAGATTATCAGCATTCAGCTGGATTTGAATTTCTACCTGCCCGCATTGAATCTTATCGTCTGTTGTTACCACAACCGGCGTGGATATTGCTGACAGGTTCAACAGCGTGCCGTTCTTCGATTGCAAATCCTCCAGCCACCATTGCCCCTGCCGGAAGGTCAATCTGGCGTGCCGGGCTGAAATCGTTTGATCTTCCAGACGCAGATCACAAATTGCATCCCGGCCAATCAAGATTTCTTTGTATTGGAACTTCCGGGACAACTCCCCGTCATCTGATTTTGTGATTAAGGATATTGTCGGTTGATTAAAATTCGTCAACGAAAGGCTTTCTCTCCGAATATCTTGCCAGATTAACCACACCATCCATCCCAAAAATAAAAAAAGAGTACCTGCAGCCAGAATGCGAATAATCAATAAAACCACTCCACTCATTCTACCCCCACGCCACCTGAGCCCACAGGTCGAAAATCAGTAGTTTCGCCGCGGCCGCCCATCTCCTGGCCGAATACCAGTGGGACACCCGCGATCGAAATCACATCACCAGGCACCAACTTGTGCTGGTGGACTCTCGCTCCATTTACACATGTCCCTCCCGATGAATCCAGATCGAAAATCACATAATTCTGGTTGATTACCCTGATCTGAGCATGCAGCCGCGATACTCGCCCATCATCAATGACTAACTGGTTGTCCGATCTTCTTCCGATGTTGATCACAGGTTGATCCAGCGAAAAAACTTCGGTACCGTCAACAATGAGGTAACCCGGCAATCGACTTTCATCTTCCTCGAGCCTTTGATCATATGGATTCCCGGCAGTTTCCGAGGTTAGCTCACTGTTGAATTCAGCCAGGACGCTCATTTGTCCCAATTCCAGTTCATCAGAAGCAACGACGCGCACGACTGGCTGGCTGATAAAGACATAATCTGAGTATTCTTCAATCTCAAGCAGGGTCGTTCCAAGCTGGTCGATCCACGAGTGATCTTTCTGGATGATCGCAGCCTGTTCTGGATGAAATAGCAGGAAAATTAAATTCGGCGCAATTAGTTCTCCATTCTTTCCTTCCTGTAAGCCCTTCTGGATGGCACCTTCAAGTAAAACTGCCAGCTGGCGTGAGGAAGCAATCCTGGGAAAAAACTTTGCTGTGCTGCCTTCAACCAGGGACTGTAACCGGATCTCAAGCTGATTAAGTGTATTGATGACACGGCTCATAACTGAATAATAACCCTGAACGCCAATTATATCGAAAGAAAAGGAATAAGCAAGCTGTACCAGTCCAGGGTGCCGGGGTTGCGCAGAATGACCATTTGGTTTAAAATTCGGACTGGATGCGGGTGTTGCCAAGTGGTAAGGCAGCAGCTTCCCAAGCTGCCATTCGTGGGTTCGAATCCCATCACCCGCTCTTTCTTTTTAACCAGCGTGATTGGACAATAAAGCGTGCCAGACTGAGGGTTACAGTTCTTTCCTTGACCAGGGAGTAGAATTTTAGTCGCAATATTAAGTCGATATTAAATTGATGTGTTACTTAGATAATGGAAAATTAGAACAGGTTGGATATAATTACACATACAAAACTATCATAAATTGCAGGAATTCTCAGACCACTCAAAAGGTTCTGTCATCCATTTATCCTTCTGAGCTTAAAGCGCTAATCATAAATTAGGAGACATCGATGGATCACAGATCACTGGACGAGAAAGCACAAACCGATTCTCCATCAACATCCTCGGTTAACCCTGAGCCAAATAAAGCCACTCGCCAGGCATTCATCATCGCCATCGCCAACCAGAAAGGCGGAGTCGCAAAAACCACGACCGCAGCAGCTTTGGGTGGTGCCCTGGTTTTGATGGACTACGAGGTACTGCTCATTGACCTGGATGCCCAGGCCAACCTGACCCTGGCATTGGGGAAAGATCCTGCCAGAGTACGCGGCAGCGGTTACAGAAGTATTTTTCAACTCCGCCACGATCATAAACATCAGCCGAGAATCCTCCATTCCTGGGCTGGATATTGTGCCTTCAAATTCAGGCATGGAACTGGCAGAGCGTTTTCTCCCAGTGAGGAAAAACTACGAGTATATACTGCAGAAAGCGGTCACTGGAGTCAGCGATTCGCTCGCCCGGATGGAAACAGGATCATTGACTGCACCTTCAATCCCATCCGCTCTGACCGCTGAGAATTTTACCGGGAGGAGTCCTTATTCATCAGAACCAGCCCAACTGGCTTATGATTACATAATCCTCGACTGCCCACCATTTATCGGAGCGGTTACTTTGAATGCGATGGCTGCTGCAGATATGTTAATCGTTCCTCCCCAGCCAGAGTATTTTTCAGCCCATGCCCTGAGAACCATGATGATGACCATCAGGCAGGTGCGGGAAACTCACAATCCCAACCTGGTCTATCGGATATTAATAACGATGTACGATCAGCGCAATCGTATCCACCGCACTGTTCTGGATCAGATCAGGACTACATTCGGAACTGGGGTTTTAAAGACGATTATTCAGATTGATACAAAACTTCGTGAGAGCGCAGTTGCTGGGACGCCGATCACCCACTACAGCAGTAAAAGCCGCAGTTCTCTACAATACACTGCGCTTGCACAAGAATTAGTGGATTATGTCCGCACACACCCTGTTGATAAAACCACCTTCCGGTATCGATAAAACCTTCTGAAAGTTGCTCAGTTCTTGGATTCGATAACCTGCCGGTACAAATTCAGCATACGTGCAGCGATCTTTTCCCACGCGTATTCCCCTGCCAGGTCCGCCGCCTGCCGCCCCAATTGTTTTTGCAGGTCAGGTTGATTTACACAGCGCATCAGGCGGTCGGCAAGTGCCTCCGGCTCATCCACAGGCACGGTGAACCCGGTGACTCCATCCTGCACCAGGAATGCCAGTCCCCCCACCTGTGAGGCTACCACCGGAACCCCGCAGGCCATCGCCTCGAGTGCGACCATGCCAAAGGATTCATAGTGTGATGGCACGACTACCGCCTCTGCTGCAGAATAGTAATACGGCAGCAAATCCTGGCTCCGTTTTCCCAGGAACGTAATTACATCAGCAACGCCAGCTTGTTCACTTATAGTTTTTAATCTGGACACTTCAGAGTCCCGGTCAAATGTGCTATCTTCTGGATCACCTCCGATAATTGTGAGGCATACCTCGGAACCAGAACGGCGCATAATTGCGAGTGCCTGAATCAATGTATCAATCCCTTTTAGGGGCTCAATACGGCCAACGTATAATAAAATTGGTTGTTGAGTCGATAGACCGATATATTCTTTTGCCCTCATCCTTCGGAATTGGGTAAAAACGGCTGGTATCAACACCCGGTGGGATGATGGTCACTTTCCGTGTATCACACTGGTACAGCCACTGCAGCTGCGCGAACTCCGCAGGAGTCGACACTACAATCCGGTCAGAAATACCTAGAACATCCCGCTCACCCTTCAGCCGGTATTCACCTTCTGTCTCTTCATTGATCCTTGCAACTCGTTGTTTCATAACACCCAAAGTATGAAACATGTGCACGATCGGGACCTTCCAGGCGGCCTGAAGATCCCGTGCAGCAATCCCCGAAAGCCAATAATGGCTGTGGATCAGATCGTACTGAATACACTTGGTTGAAGCAAATTCAAGGATATTCGTGGTAAATTCGGGCAAGTAATTCTGCCATTCTTGCTTTGGCAATGGCACTTCTTTCCCAGCTGGAATGTGAACAACACGATTTCCATATCCCAGATCATGCAGCACATGCGGAACATGTTCATCTTGCGACCTGGTGTAGACATCAACATGGACTCCTAACTGGCCCAAATAACGGGTCAGATCTCTCACATATACGTTCATACCGCCGGTATCTTTTCCGCCAAGCGTGGCGAGGGGACAGGTGTGGTAGGACAGCATCGCAATGTTCAGTGGTTTATTGTTCAAGTCTTTACCTTGTTATATAGGCTTTTCCCTTGTATAATCTGCGCCGCAGCAATTGCTGCCACCGTAGCTCAGCCGGCAGAGCAGCCGCTTCGTAAGCGGCGGGTCAAGGGTTCGATTCCCTTCGGTGGCTCTTTCAGCGTTTTTCGACTCCCTTCCCCTACCTATGGCGGGTGGAAGGGAGCGTTTCTTATGCAGGACACCCGGTAGACCGGCTGACTCTGGAAATTATATCAGGGTCGATTCTTCAAGTCATGGATGGTTTTCTCTTGGACCGTAAGTCCCAGGGTCTGTCTCCAAAAATCCTGCAGTGTAATTCACAGGAGCTCCGCGATTTTCATGATTACCTGGCTGTGCTGCAAGTCGAAGCGATCGAAGATTTGACCGCGGAGCTTAGCCGGCGTTATCAGATTCAGCTGGCCAAAAGGCGCAATTCAGGCGGTTGCCATGTGTCTTACCGAGTGAACAGGGCTAATACCTACTGGTATCGAGGGAGACGCAGGCAGGCTATTCCAAACCCAGAGAATTCTCGCTGCGGCCTAATTTGGCTTGCAGATCAACGGTAAGTAGATCGAGACACCACCTGAGATGGTCAGCCCGTTTGCATTGTAGGTGTGATGAGTGCCTGCGGGTAGAACGTGCATTGTGAACTCGCCGTTGCGATTCCCATAGGTTAGAATATCAATGCCTTGGTTGATCAATGAATAACCGTTGATCAAGCCAACGTTGAGGGTGCCCCCTAAAGTCGCGATACTAGAAATGTTGAGCTGGTCGAACTCTCCTGCTCCTGCACCACCGATCTCCATATTGAGCACTCCGGTTGCATCCTGAGTGTAATTGCTGCCTACCGAAAGGATACCCGTTGAAGTCCCAACCTGGAGCGTCCCTCGATTATGCAGGTCTCCTATCAGCGTGCCGCTGGCAGTCAAGTCGGCGCCGGGGTATATCGTGATCAACGACCCGCTGGAGGTATTAATGTCCCCCGCAGACCAGCTCCCTGTTCCATTCAGGTACAGGTCCCGTGGCTTTCCGCTTGTGCCCAGGGACTTCACAGCGCTTCCAAAAATACTCATTACCCCGTTAACGGACGTATCCCCGGACCCTTCCATCGTACCGGCTGACCAGTTGAACGTACCATTGACGGTGACTGGCCCGCTGCCGGTCAGTATTCCTGGGATTTGCCCAGGTAATTGCGAAATGGTCAGGTCGTTCAGCGCTAGGGGTTCGGTCAGCTCTATTCGCCCGGCGCTGACGGTTAAATTGCTTATTTGGACTGTGGCAGTTGGAAGCATTTTGACCAGGGCATCCTGATCCTCGATTACCGTGTTCGTAACGTTGTATACGCCATCCACATTCAGATCCGTAAGCCCATCTCCATCGCTAAATTTGACCGTGCCTGTACCCACGATCACTGACCAGGGGTTGATCAGCGCAATCGGATTGTTGAAGTGCAGAATTCCATCACCGTTGACTTCCAGGCGGCCGCTGTTCTCAATGAAATTCAGGTTGATTTCACCGCCAGTGGTCTTGATCATTCCCCAATTGTGGATATACGGCAAGTCGAACGAGCCGGGGGCATCAAGTAAGATCAGTCCTTCATTGTTAATTCTTACATCGAGCCTGTTGATCGCATCATATTCAGCCGGGATCGTGATGCTCCCGCTGGGCTTATTGGCTAACTCGGAAAAATCCGCCATCGTTTCCAAGGCGCCTCTCAATTCGAGATCCCCAAAATTATCCAGGAAGCCTGCCAGGCGGACGGCGCCATATGGGGCATCGTAGCCATCATATCGAGCCTCGATAAGTCCGGTGGCTGAGTCTGCAATGACAATGCTTCCATTGCTGACAATTCGGCTGGATTTCCGACCACCCCCGCCAGGATCACTCCCCGCGCCCAGCCAATTGATGTAAGAAGTTATGTTTATCCTGCCGTTGCCGCCTAAAACGCCTTCATTTGCGTTCGTGCCTTCCAAATAGAGAAACATGATGGTTGTTGTGCCGTCGAAATAGGCGTCGGCGCCCTTCACTTTAAGCTCGTTGATCGCAGATCCTCCACTTACCGTGAAGCTCCCGCCGCTGACAGTTAAAGTGCCCTGGCAGTTAAGGCTGTTGATCGTGCTCGTGCCCGATGAGAAGTTGACTGTATTCCCTGCTCCGATGCTCACATCGTCGTTGGCTCCAGGGACGCTTTCCGTGCTCCAGTTGTCTGGCGTGTTCCAATCCCCTGAGCTGAGCCCAACCCAGCTGATCACTTCGTTTGGTGACAAGATTTCTGCATGCGGGTGAAGCGCAGCTGATGAGTTTCCAACTTGAAAAGGCGTGCCTAAGATAAGGATGAAGATCCCTATACGGAATAACATCTCCGCTGGAAGGCAATTCGATCTATTCATTTTCCCCTCCCTTTCGAACAGGATTATATAGAGATGGATTTCTTCCGATCCTGTCTCACCGTGGCAACCTGCCTGTTATCTATTCATATACTGGTCTCTTAATTATATCCCTGTGCTATGGCACTGCCGCCTTCATAACCGGCCATCCGTGATGTTCATCCCTTATTTCGAGCGTTTGATGACTTCTAGAGCCTTGGTGGTGCGAATTTGCTTCTTGATAAAGGTCATGAATTAATTTTCACATAATCAGAGTCTGGGAAAAGTAAACCTGTTCGTGTCTCAATTTTATACAGATGATATTGGTATTTTATTGGGAAAATTGATGACAAGAAACCGCATTATTTCTTTGTTCTCATTAGAGCAGAAAAAGTTCAGGGGTGCTTTTTTTTATAAAGACTTGGATTACTATGGATTATGCTCGAATTTTAAATCGCTTCGAAAGAACTCCTTCTGGCTCTGTTCCAGCATTTTACACAGGAGGAGCAACCGATACAATCCCCACTCCCCAGGAAAATCGGAAGACAAGTAACAAGAAAAGCACTTCAGAACGCATGAGAGCCCGGAGAGGTGTTGGGTACTGGCAGTATGCGTTTTGGATATGCAAGGAGACGTGAGGTAGCCCTCACGGAAATAATCCCATTTTTTAGCCCCAGAAGGCAAATATTGAGTTCTGGAATTTAATTTACTTTGTAAAATTACCCTTTACAATTATAAAAATGGATGGAAATGAAAATCATTCCAGCCCACCGCCAGGGTAGTGGCGGTACATCGTATAATAACATCTTAATCCTGGCGATTAATCGGCTGGGGTTTTTGATTTTGGGGAGGCGGTCATGAAGAACTGGAGTTTTGCCAGCGCAATGTTGTTAGTTACTTTCATGTTTTCTCCAATGGGAAATGAACCGGCGGAGGATCCACACATCATATACCTGCCATTCGTTACCAGGGATTACCCAGACATGGTTTTCATCCCAGCTGGCGAGTTCCAGATGGGCTGCGACCCGAACCACAACGGCGGATACTCCTGTGCAACAGCTACGAGCTGCCACTGCACGCTGTCTACCTGGATGCTTACTACATCGACAAATACGAAGTCACCAACGCCCAATATGCCGGGTGCGTGGCTGCCGGCGCCTGCCCTGCGCCTGAAAACAACTCCTCATACACCCGCTCTTCCTACTTTGACAACCCAACCTACGCCAACTACCCGGTGATCTACGTCTCCTGGTACAATGCCCGCGACTACTGCGCCTGGGCCGGCAAGCGCCTGCCGACAGAGGCCGAGTGGGAGAAAGCGGCACGTGGTACAGCCGTACGCGCTTATCCATGGGGTGATGCCGTCCAACTTGTGCTCTGGTATTTTTGGCTCTGACGGCTGCATGCGTCGGCGACACTCCCAGGTCGGCAGCTACCCGCTGGGCGCCAGCCCCTACGGCGTTTTGGACATGGCAGGCAACGTCTGGGAGTGGGTGAACGACTGGTGGAACGTGAAATATTACAGTATCTCTCCTTACAGTAACCCGCCTGGCCCGGCGACGGGAACTTACAAGGTGTGTCCGCGGGGGTGCTGGAACGCTCCGATATCTTCCGCCTGCGTGTGGCGAACCGCACGACTCATCCACCCGGACTAACGCCTCGACTAGCTTGGCTTTCGTTGCGTTTCCTCTCCGGTACCCTGAGCTGCTGGTCAAGTAATTCGGGGAGAAAGGATGAAAATTTCAGGAATAATAATACCCCAATGGTGGGGGATGGAAATTGGCTCAACACCTTAGGTGGCGGTAAGCGCCAGCTGTAGCTCAGCACGGCAGAGCAGCCGCTTCGTAAGCGGCGGGTCAAAGGTTTGATTCCCTTCGTTGACTCCATCTTTTTTGTTCGGATTTCCCGATATCTGCTGCTATTCGTTTCTAATCGTCATCCCATCCAGTATAATTCGATCATGGGCAATCGTGCAACCCCGCTTGTGATTGGAATTGCCGGCGGTTCCGGTTCTGGAAAGACCACCCTCGCCCTTCTGATCCTGGAAAAAGTCGGCAGCGAACAGATCGCTTATTTACCCCATGATGCATATTATAAAGACTTGAGTGATCTTCCTCCTAACCAGAGGGCGATTGTGAACTTCGATCACCCGGATTCGCTCGACACCGACCTGCTGATCCAACACATCCAGCAGCTGAGAAACAATCAGCCCATCCAATTACCTGTATACGATTTCAAGTCGCATATGCGGACCGAAAAGACACAGCAAGTCGATCCTCAGCCAATAATCCTGGTCGAGGGCATCCTGATCTTCGCTGACCCTGTGCTGAGGGGTCTGTGTGATGCGAAAGTTTTTGTCGATACCGATCCGGACATCCGGCTCATCCGCCGGTTACAACGCGACATAGCAGAAAGAGGCCGAACAACCGAAATGGTTGTGCACCAATATCTGTCGACAGTCAGGCCGATGCACCTCGAATTTGTTGAACCCTCAAAAAGATATGCAGACGTGATCATCCCGGAAGGGGGAATGAATACCGTCGCCATGGAAATGGTTGTGGCGCGACTCGAAGCACTGGTTCGGGGCAAGAATTAGGCCTGCCAGGCAAATCCAGGAGACAGCGCTGACCTCGAATCCAAAGTTAGCAGCAAAACCGAATACCAGATTGACCGTCATGCGGATACTGGCGCTGATGATTGTGATATCGATCAGCGTTTTTATTTTCAGTATTCGGGATCAAGTCCAGGAGCTGGCAAAATACGGATATCCGGGGATCTTCTTGCTTTCAATTTTAGCCAATTCAACAGTTCTACTTCCGGCGCCAGGTATACTCTTCGTGTTTACTCTCGGAGCCGTATTCAATCCAATCGGAGTTGCGATTTCGGCCGGACTTGGAGCTGCAATCGGCGAATTAACCGGCTATTTAGCGGGTTTCAGCGGCCAGGCTGTGGTCGAAAATTATGAATCCTACGAACGCGTCCGAAATTGGATGGAAAGTCACAAGAACCTGCGAAATCTATTTATCCTCGTCCTGGCGTTTATCCCTAATCCGTTTTTTGACCTGGCTGGGATAGCTGCGGGAACAATGAAAATCCCGGTCTTCCAATTTTTGGTGTTTTGCTCTATTGGAAAAATCCTGAAGATGTTGGTAATTGCATATGCAGGGGCTACATCTTTTCAATGGCTGCTTGGAAAGTGAAACGATTCATCAAGCTAAAGCGAGCTGACATAGTCGTGCAAATCTCAACAATCCAAGAAAGGAAAAATAGATGAGTGACTATTCGATGTTTGACAAGTATCTCGACGAGCACCTCGAGGGAAGCATTGCTGAGCTTTCAAGGCTTGTCGCCCAACCCAGCGTGGCTGCCCAAAACTGGGGCGTACAGGAATGCGCACAGATGGTTGCAGCTATGTTGGAAAATAGGGGGTTTGCTGTCGAAATTATGAAAACTGACGGAGCACCGGTAGTTTATGGAGAGCGACCGGGTAAGAGTGAAAAAACCCTGCTGATTTACAATCATTATGACGTTCAACCTCCAGAACCGCTTGAATTATGGGAAAGCCCACCCTTCGAACCCGCCATCCGAGATGGGAAACTCTATGGCAGGGGTGTCAGCGATGATAAAGGCCAGCTGGTTGCCCGCTTATTTGCATCTGGATGCGATCTTGAACACGGAGGGAGAATTACCCTGCCGGATCAAATTCATTATCGAGGGCGAAGAGGAAATCAGCAGCGTCCATTTACACGAATTCATTCAATCCAATAAACAGAGATTAGCAGCAGATGCGTGTATCTGGGAATTTGGAGGAGTTGATCACCGGGAGGTACCAATTCAATACCTCGGCTTGAGAGGCATTTGCTATGTCCAGCTCGAGGTGAAAACAGCCGATATCGATGTCCACTCAGGACTGGGAGGTTCAATTTTTCCGAATCCCGCCTGGCGACTGGTTTGGGCGTTGAGCACATTGAAAGGGCTCGATGAACGCATTCGGATTCCCGGGTTTTATGACTCAGTTCTCCCGCCCAGTGATCGCGACCGGCATTATATGGAATTGCTGCCTGAAGTCTCACAGGAATATAAACAGCAGTACGGGGTAGCTAAATTTCTCAAGGGATTGACTGGCGGAGTCGAGCTGAGACTGGCGGAAGTATTTGAGCCAACCTGCACGATTTGCGGGTTGACTTCGGGGTATCAAGGAGAAGGATCAAAGACAGTCTTACCCTCACGGGCCTCCGCAAAAGTTGATTTCCGTCTGGTGCCAGACCAACACCCACAAAAAGTATTCGAGCAGCTGCGTCTCCATCTGGATTCGAATGGATTTGAGGATGTAGTTATCCACTATCTGGGAGGGAACCACCCGCACGAACCGATCCAGATCATCCGTTTGTCAAACTGACCGTCGATACAGCCAGGCCAGTTTACGGAATGCCCATGCAGATTTCACCGATGATCGGTGGATCAGGACCGAATTATCCTTTCATCCACGACTTGAAGCTGCCTGTCGTCACGGCGGGAGCCGGTTATCCGGGAACTTTAGCTCACGCTCCAAACGAAAATCTTCGGTTGGACCTTTACCTGAAACATGCCAGGCATATGGTTCGGATTATGAAGGAATTCGGATCAGGTGTGTGAACCAATCAAGCCCATCTGGACGGCCTTGCTAACTGCCTCAGCCCGGTTAGAAGCCTCCAGTTTTTCCAGAATGTGGCGAACGTGTGTTTTTACGGTATTCTCTGAAATAAAAAGCTCGTTGGCGATCTGGCTGGTGGTCTTGCCCTGCGATAAGCAAGATAGGACTTCCATTTCGCGACCGCTCAAACCGCTGTCGGAAGTGCGGGTGTGATCTCCAGCCACCGCCGCTGCCTGTAATACCAGGCGAGTTACCTGAGGGGATAGCACGGACATTCCCTGGTACACCTGGAGGATGGCCTTACGTAGTTCCTCGGGTTCAGCATTTTTTAGTAAATAGCCGTCTGCACCCGCAGTAATTGCGCCCAACAGGTCTTCCTCATTTTTAGAAATTGTCAACATAAGGATGCGCAGCTCATCCCCTCGCGGCAGGTTTCGCAGGCATTTGACAGTCTCAACTCCCCCCATGCCGGGCATATTCACGTCCAGTAAAATGACATCCAATTTCTTCTGCTTAATCAGGTCCAGTGCTCCATATCCATCTTCAGCCTCTCCAATGACGTTGAATTCGACCATTTCATTCAGCAAGCTGATTAAGCCTGCTCGAAAGAGAGCATGATCGTCCACAACCGCCAGTCGGATTGGATTCACAAAACCACCTCATTAAATTGGCTCGTAGGTATAGCCAATCTGATTATTGTACCTTCTTCGTTCCGGCTGATAACTTTTATATTTGCTCCTATCAAATTTGCACGTTCTTGTATTCCGCGTAAGCCATGCTTCGATGGTCGGGAGACATCTTCAGGTGAAAATCCGATTCCATCATCCCGAATCTCAAGAATGATCTCTTTCTCATTTTCCAGGAATTCCACCCACACTCTGCTGGCCTGAGCATGTTTCCGTACGTTGCTCAGCACCTCCTGGACAATCCTGATCAATTGAACATGTACTTCGGATGGCAATTCGGTCCGCAATTCGCGATCCTGTATCTCGAAAGCAATACCGGTAACTTCCTGGAAGTCCCTTAGAATCTGCTCCAGCCAAGTTCGAATCCCTGTCTCTACAGGTGAGATGCGTAAACCATCTATCGCCTGTCGGGCATCTTCATAGGCTTCGTTCAAAGTGTTGTATGTAATATCAATCAGTTGGAGTGAGCGCTCGATTTCACCTCTGCCTAGATTGCTACGGATTTGAGCGACTTGCAGCTTTAATAAGCCGAGGGTTTGAGCCAGGCCATCATGAATTTCTCTTGCCAACCTGCTGCGTTCTTCAATAAGCGTCTTGTATTCCAATTCCGCCATCAGGCGGGAATTCTGTATGACAAGCACCACCTGCCCCGCAATCGTTTGTAAAAGCGATAGCTGGCGCTGGTTGATGCGCTTGGTTTTTCGATTCCCGACCAAGACGACGCCGAGTGCTTCTTGTCCTGCAAATAATAGCGGTACCGCCCCCAGCGAGAGCGCCTCTGGCGCTGCAGAAGATCCTCCTCCCACATCGCCAAGAATCACTGGCTCCTTTATTGAAAATACACCCTGCATCAGCCCATCTACGATCGGAAATGCCTGGTCTGGTAACTCACCCTTGGACAGCATAGTCCGCTTATCAGCTACCATAGAACCACCAGTAAATGGATTCTTCAGGAACATGACTGCAAAATCGACTTCTAAAGTTCGAATAATACTATCAAGGTAGTTCTTTAACAAGCCATTCAGATCAGTCTTTTCCCTCAACACCTGCATTTCGCGCAATGCAGCTAATTCCCTTCGCCTCAGTCGAATACTCTCCAGACCTAATGCCGTCTCGTCCAGCAATGCGCGTAGAAAAGAGAATGATTTGTTATCCAGCTGATCGGATTCGGCAAATGTGATTGTCACCACTCCATATTCCATTTCCCCTCTTCGAACTGGTAAACAATAGATAGACCTGTCACTCGTAAAGGGACCGGTCAGCATTGGGCAGCGCTCCCGTGATTCCGGGTTATCCGGGGACTCGCAGGAGCTGCACTTCTGGCGTACCTTCGGTGAAGCTAAATACTCAAGCCACGCATTCATCATCGCGGGTTGCGTTTCTCCATAGCTGATGGCTGAAGTCGGTTGCCCGTGTTCATCCAAAGGCACAAAAGTCGCACCTTTCGCACCGATTAATTCTATAATCAATTGCAGCACCGGCTCAATGACTTCATTTTCATCACTTGCTTCAACGAATTTCTGGCTGACATTAAAGATCGCTTCCAGACGTTTATCAGATGCGGCAACAATGCTGTCACCTTCCTGGATCCTTTTCCTGAGCTGTTCGCGTTGATTATACAAATCATCCAGCCTGAATACGATCAGAGCATAAATACCGGAAATTACCAGGAAACTTACCCAGAATAATCCATTACTTTTCAGAGACGAAGTTTCAAGCAATGTCCGGTTGAGGATTTCATTGAGCGAAAAACCGATCAGAATTAATCCCAAAACCAACCATGGAAACCAACGGGTCGCCAAAGTTTTTGCTGCTCTGGAAGCTATGCGGAACATGCCGATCATTTTAACCCAAAATCGTCTTTCAGATCGTGTGCGACCTCCAATATGATTAACCAAATATCATCCTTCTTGGTTGCATTAATCCCCCTCTCAAACGTCGACGGCACGTAATATCGGTAGTATAAACACCTGATGGACAAGAACCCCTCAAAATCAGTGGGCGATCTTGTCATCAAGACGGTCCATATTCCAAACTAACCACGGGAGAGGAGTTTATGAATAGAAAAATCGGCTTTTTTTATATTTTTATTATTATGATTATTGTGCTTACAGCGTGTGCACCGAAAGAATACAAGTTTAATGTGAAGATGGAGGAGTTTAAATTTATCCCGAATTCATTCAGCGTCCCAGCTGGGGCACAAGTCACCATGGAATTGGAGAATACCGGAGCCCTGGAACATGAGCTGGTAATCATGTTACTGAGTAAAGATGCTACGCTCCCATTTGACGACGATGATGAGGCAAATATTTATTGGGAAGCAGAATTACAGCCAGGCACCAAGCAGACAATCACTTTCGTGGCTCCGTCTGAACCTGGAGAATACCAGCTGGTGTGCGGCACTGCAGGTCACCTAGAACAAGGGATGAAAGGGACCTTGACAGTCACCGAATGATCTAACCAGTTTATGGTGTAAGGAATCAGAAGTACTTCAAGCTCATTCAGCCTGAAGTACTTGAGTCCATCAGTGTTCGCAAGTGAGAGATGACCTGCCAGATTTCTTCTTCACTGAGTATGCTTTTCCAGGAAGGCATGGCAGATGAAAATGGCTTTATCAAGCCTCCTTCAGAAATCCTCCAAAACAAGTATGCATCGCTGAATTGGTCCTGGTTGGTAATAAAGGATTCTGGCTTCAGGATTCAGGGAAAGTCGCAGCAGGTCCATCTCCGGCTCCATTCTCACCATGACACATCACACAATGAATTCGGTATACATCTCTCCCGCTCGTCTCCGCTTCCGGATTTCCCGCGAGCGGATTTTCTAGGTGTGAATACTCATCAGGCGGATCAGGGCGGTTTTTATTGGACTGGGGCGTACTCTGCATTTTGCTGTCACAGGCTGTGATCAATCCCAGGCACAATCCCAGCAACAAAAATAAAGCCATATAACGCGAACATCATCCACCTATTTTCAGTGCTTCAATTACTTCCTGGCTGTGTTCGGCAGGTTTGACTTTCTCAAATACTTTCAGTATTTTCCCGGTTTCACTGATCAGAAATGTCGTCCTGAACACACCATCATATTCGCGACCCATCATCTTTTTCCTCCCCCACACGCCGTATAGTTCGCAGACTTTATGGTCAACATCAGCCAGCAGCGTGAAAGGTAGATGATATTTGCTTTTAAATTTTAGGTGGCTTTTAGCATCGTCGGGACTGACCCCCAATATGACCACTCCTGCGTCATCGTATTGACTGTAGTCATCACGGAAATTACAGGCTTCGGTTGTACATCCTGAAGTATCATCCTTCGGATAAAAATATAAAACGACCGGCTTCCCCAAATAGTCCGAAAGGCGGTGTTCTTTTCCAGTCTCGTCCGGCAGACTGAAATCTGGCGCTTTTTGGCCTGATTGTATGATCATTTTTCCTCCTGTTTCATAAGGATAATTATCCTTATAGTTTGAATAAACTGGTTACACTTCTCCGACGCCGCTCAACTCCGCAGCAATTTTACCCATCGATGAGACATCATATCCCGGCAATTTCCCGACCGCACCCTGGAAAGCTCGATCCGTCAATAATTCCAATAATGGCTGGAGGATTTCTGCTCCGTAAAATTCTTCCGGGATCACCAGCTGGTATTTTTCTGAATACAATGGCACAAAATCCAGCTTAAGAGCGCCAGCTGCGGCTGGAATCCCCAGCCCACAATCGGCTCGGCCAGATGAGACAGCAGCTGCAACCGCCAGGTGGGTAAATTCTTCTTGATTGTAGCCTTGAATCTGAGCTGGTTCAATGCCAGACCGTGCCAGGTGGTAATCTAATAGAACTCTTGTCCCAGCTCCGCGCTGACGGTTGATGTAACGGACATCAGGACGTGAGAGGTCCTCGAGTGAGTGAATTGACTTTGGGTTGTCAGGCAGAACCAGAAAACCCTGCTGCCTGACAGCAAAGTCAACCACTTTAATCGGTACACCCGGCAGGTATTGGTAAATATACTTAATATTATATTCACCCGTTTCAGGATCCAATAGATGCGATCCTGACAAATGAGCCTCCCCTCGGCTCAATGCAACCAACCCTGCCTGGCTGCCAACATTGGCGGATGATAGCCTGCGATTGTGCTGAACAAGAGATTGACCCAAGATGTCCAGTATCATGTCGTGCGATCCAATTGCGAAGATCGTTCGGTCAATTTCAGATTGGGATTTATATAATCTCACCCGGATTTCACTCCCTGCAGGCAGACCCTGTATACCGCGCGGCAGGATCACGATACCATCCGCCTGGACCAATGACGTGATTACGCCGGATCCACGCGAAAGTGGGGCCGCCAGGAGCTGGTCTCTTACCCTTCCAACGACCACCCGCAAGTAGTCATCATCTCCGGGAGGAGAAGTTATTTTTCGGGTAATCCTGGCTGAAACCTCAATTGGAGAAAAATCCTTCCTGCCCAGCCAGAGCGCCATGAGCGGCTCTACAAAAATCTCTCCGGTCAATGCGGCTGAAACCGGAAAGCCCGGCACTCCGATAATGGGAATGTCGGGTAACTCTGTGTGGTATTCTACATTCAAGCAATCATAGACCGCCTTCATTCGCAGCATCCCCAGGATAACGGGATGCCCGGGTCTGACTGCAATCCCATGAACCAGTACTGATCCCAGGGATTCGACCACCCTGGCGGAAAAATCTTCGGATCCTGCAGACGACCCAGCGTTCAACAGGATGAGATCATGCTCGAGTGCTGCCTGAGCCACTCGCTTTCGAATCGTCTCGAAGTCATCCGTGGTAATGCTGAACCGGCTCGCCTTACCTCCCCAATCGTTCACCTGGGCAGCCAAGACCAGGGAATTAAATTCAATAATCTCTCCGGCTGAAACAGGTTGACCTACAGGCACTAATTCACTACCTGTGGGAAGCACTGCCACCTTTGGCTGTTTGGCTACTTTGACAGTGTCATTCCCGCTGGCAGCGATTGCACCCAGGTCTACTGGTCGCAGGATATGTCCTTTAGGCAGGACCAATTGCGTGGCAACGATATCTTCACCCATCACCCTGACATTGCTCCAAGGCGAAACGGCTGCCCGAATACGAATGGCAAAAGGACAGCGCGGGTTTGAAGCGATTTGACCCTGGTCATCCACAGGTTCTGTGAATTCAATTGGAATCACAGCATCCGCCCATTCAGGGAGGGGATCGCCAGTATCTACATATTCTGTCCTTTCTTCGCCAGCTGCGGATTGAATGGTTAATCGGACAGGTGAATTCTGCATCGCATGGCGGGTATCCATGGTCCGTATTGCAAATCCATCCATTGCGGAAGAATGGTAATGAGGAGAGGATATCTTGGCCCAGACAGGTTCAGATAATACTCGCCCACAAGCTTTTTCATCCAGGGCAATAACTTCTTCACCCAGAATCCCCCATTTTCCGGATGATTTGATGGCTATTTCCAACCGGGACTTCGCTTCAGGGAGTGGGATGTCTTTGAGATATACGCTCATTTTCTATAAACAATGCTCGATTTCTTTGTCGTGAAAAATTCTATTTCCAGACTTTCACATGATAACCACTTTCAATAAGTGTAAACCTTGACGATTTCACCCGCATTTAATCCGGTGGTATCGGCAGGAATGCAGATCAAACCATTTGACCGGGCAAGCGTGAAAATCAGATTGCTCTTGCCGAATACCGGTTCTGCTGTATATTCAGATTGTTTCTCTTCCACATGCACCGGAATCCAATCCTCGCGTCCAGCCTGTGATGAAAGATTAAGAGTTAGTTTGGCATATATGAATTGTTGAAAAAAGTCTTCACGCAAACCGGTTAACAAATTTATAACTGGAATCAGGAAGTGTCTGGCGATAATCAGTGCACTGACTGGATTCCCAGGCAGACCAACCACTGCTTTTCCCTGACATATCCCTAAAATCGTGGGTTTCCCGGGTTTGATGTTTATACCGTGTACCAGTACACCCGGTTTTCCAAGCTGGTTGATCACTTGTGCGGTGAAATCCCGGGCGCTGGCTGACGAGCCTGCAGTTATCACTACCAGATCGCATTCAGCTATCGCCTGGGATGCCACCTGATATAAAACATCGAAATCATCCGGAACGATTCCATAGCGGATTGCGGTCCCTCCGGCTTCTTCAACCAGCGCACTCAGGCTGTATGAATTGGTGTCTCTGATTTTCCCAGGTAGTATTTTGCTTTCCGGGGGAACGATTTCATCGCCACTCGATATAACTCCCACTCGTGGTTTGCAGGCTACCTTGACACGCACGATCCCCAGGGACATGAGACCCCCAATCTCTGCAGGGCGCAGGCGAGTACCTTTCTGAACCACAATCTCGGATGCCTTTACATCCTCCCCTTCTCGTATTACATTCTCCCCAAATGCGACCGCCCGGTACACTTCAATTTCTCCTGGCCGGGATATCTGGGTATGCTCCAGCATAACCACAGCATCCGCTTCTGCCGGCAGCATCCCTCCTGTGTGAATGAGGCAGCATTGTGCGGGGGCGAGCGAAAAATTGGGCTTCACACCCATAGAGATCTCACCGATCAATTTCAAATATGCGGGTAGAGCATCACTAGCGCCGAAAGTATCAGAGGCCTTGAGGGCATAGCCATCCACACTGGACCGGGTAAACGAAGGTAAAGGATGTGGAGCAGCAATCGAGGTTGTGGTAATTCTCCCCACAGCATTTTGTGTGAGTATTTCCTCTTCTTTAACATTCACTTGCAATGTATTTTTGAAAATTAATTGGGCTTCTTCAACTGGGGAAAGTTCAAGGAATTCCGGCATCTACAAATCCAAAAAAAGAAATCGAAGGACGATTAATTAATCCAAAAAGCAAAAGTGATCAAATAAACGGTCACGCTGAAAAGCGCCAAGGCGCCAACAACAAGTATATTCCATTGCGGTTTCGAACCGTTGGCAATTTTCCGCATTTGAATAATCTGGAAAACACCCAAAGGAAGAGTAAGCAAGGCAGGCCATGTGGCAAACCACGGATAACCATAACTTGCAGCCAGGATCAGAAGTAAATAGGAGGTCAGGATGAGAATGTTGTGCAAATTCATTCCAGCCTGCCATCCGAGACGCACCATCAACGTTTTCTTCTCACTCTTGATATCTGCAAGATAATCAGGTAATTCGAATGCCAGGAACATCGCCAGGTGAAGCGATGCAAGCGGAAAGGCAGTCATTGAAACCAGGCGGTGTAATTCTCCGGCCTGTAAACTGAAAGCATAAGCAGGGAGAAGAAATGTCAAAAGTACCGTCGTAGTCAACTCTCCATAGCCGGTTGATTCTAAGCGAACCGGAGGTACGGAGTAGAAAAAAGCCCCTAAGAAACCTGAAATCATGATCAGATATGCGAGAGGTGCTGGCTTAATCCATGCGATAAATAGAACAGATATGGAAGCAAGAGCAGCAAGGCAGGCCAATCCAGCAATTAATGCTACTCTCCTCGGAAGCTTGCCAGGGCCGAGTGCACCGCTTCCTCCCGTCAATGGGGTCCGGTTATTATTTTGCAGATCACCTGGAGTATCGTAATATTCATTCAAATAGTGGGTGCTCAACTGCAGAAGGGTTACCCAAAGCTGGCCGCTGATGTAAACATTCCAATTGATATTTACCCCCAAATAATGCGCAATTCCTGCACCTAATGCATACAGCAAAGCTGCACCTAGCAAGAAGAGCGGCCTGGTTAGGCGTATGAATAATCGGATGGTCTCCATTTGTGACCAGGAATTCGCGGGTTATTAAGAAAACTGAAATTCGAGCAGCAAGCGGCGGATATCGCGTTGATGGATCTGGTTATGGCGATATAAAAGCTTTATGATCTCTTCAATTCGTGTAAAACCGAGATAAGGATGCCTTCCTTGGGTTTGCAGTTGCTCATCGGTGAAAACTTTAACTGCCAGAGCATTTCTTAGCCGCTGTTCAATAAAACCATCGAGTAAAACTGACAATGGCAGGTCACAAAATTCGGTGACTTTTTTCTCATTATAGCGGTTGAGTTCAAAATCCTCAGGAGTTCCTGGATTTCCATCCAAAATTGATGTAATTAATGCAAAAATCCCAATTTCCGTGGCCAGGAAGTGAGCCATGATCTGTCCGACTTTCCAGTGACCTCCATCTGTGTACAACTCCATATCCAAAAAATCAAGTGGCAGGAAACGGAAAAATTCTCCGGTTTTTTCACCTTCCTCGATCAACCGCCTGGATAGCCGCTCAGACTTACTTTCCATTGCTGACATTTGTTATTGATCAATCGGATACCCGGCATCTCGCCAGGCTGCCAATCCACCCAGAATTGGCGTCACGTTGCTGAAGCCATTATCCTTCAATATTTGCGCCGCACGGGCGCTTGATTCTTCAGCCGGTCAGGTACAGTACAGGATATACCACTGAGAAGAGTCCAGTTGATCACTCTCTTGTAGAATCCTATCGACTGGGACTAATCGTGCATTTGGGATATGGCCTTGCTGGAATGAGTATTCATCTCTGACATCAATAAAGACAGCTGTGCCCAAATCGTAGGCAGCTTTTGCGTCAGCCAGACCAACTCGCTTAATATCTGGGTACGGAATTTCTGCAACCTGTTCCACTGAGGCCGCTGGTTCAGCCCTACCCTGATTCGAGGCGCTCTGAAACCAAAAATATGACGCTAAGATAATGACTGCTCCGAGAACTATAATTAGAATTGATACAAGAGGTTGGCGATTTACCTTTTTCACTTCCCGAATTCCTATCCCTGCCAGTTATAAATTTGCGGGACCACGAAACGATTAATGCGTGAACTATCCGCAGGTACGATGGTTTCCCATAATACCACACGCCTATCAAACGATTATGATAACGAGGTTAATTCTGTTCTTTTATTTCCGGAAGAAGTTAGAAATGAAGAACCATAGATTTGCCGGACGTTCAGCCAAACGGCGGACAAAATATGGGTACCACTGTGTGCCGTATGGTACATATACCCGGACTGGAAAACCTTCCGCCACACAACTTTCCTGGAGGTCTCGTCGAATCCCATACAGCATTTGAAATTCCAAAGCCTGTTTGGGCAGCTGGATTTTACCGGCGTATGTTTTTGCTTTCTCTATGCGGACAGGATCGTGAGAAGCAATGGCTGGAAGTGGTGGTACTTTGCCGTCCCTACTCAGAACAGGCGAGCCATGTAAAAGCGCTGCATCCAACAGCTTCTCTGTTAGTCGATCGTAACTGGCATCAACGTCTTTCTTTTTCGGGTATGCTACCTCTGGAGACTCCTTGTACGCCCCCTTGCAAAGCCTGACTTTACCACCTTCCTGGGTTATTTTTTCAATGTCCTTCTGACTGCGGTAAAGGTAGGCCTGGATGACAGTACCCACGTTAGGACAATCACATTCATTCCGCATTTTATCAAATAATGCAAGTGTCTTCTCAACGCAAGTGAAATCTTCCATATCGATGCGGACAAAATTCCCTCTGCTCTTAGCATGAGTGAGAATCGTTTTGAGATTTTCAGCGCAGACTTCTTCACCCAGTGCCAGTCCAATTTGTGTCAACTTGATCGAAACATTCGCCCGGACGCCAGCTTCTTCGATTGCATCAATTGCCAGCAGAATATCACCAGCCGCGCGGCGCGCTTCTTCCTCATTCGTGGTGTGTTCCCCCAAATGGTCGAGAGTGGCATTAATCCCTTTAGCATTAAGGTTTTTAATGGCAAGAATCGCATCTTCTATCTTTTCTCCTGCAATAAAGCGTGACGCCGCACGCCAGGAAAATCTCCACCTAGTAACCATGTATTGCGCCCATCTGGCTTTTGATAGGTAGATCAGAAAAGAGCGTAGCATTTTGATCCTCTGTACTATGGATTGATTTTGGATATTTTAACACTGTGGAACGCTGAAAGAAAATCGCAAAAGTCATAATATTGATCGACAAATGGCACATTTGTTGCGTAATAGCACTTCATTTGGTACATTTCTTGCAACGGGTTATAATAGAAAGAGGTGTCCCCATGCTGCAACAAAGACAATCCCCACTCCTTCGCCAGCAACCGACTGCCCATCTTGCTCAAACAATGTCATTATTGGAGCTCACAAGTGGTGAATTAAAGCAAAAGATTGAGGCAGACTTAGCATCAAACCCAGCATTGGAGCTTATTGATGTCCGCCGTTGTCCGCGCTGCCACCGTCCACAGATCGCATCCGGCGCGTGTCCGGTATGTTCTTCCCGATTAAACATTCTCAATCAGAACCCATCATCTTTATTTCCCCCACAAGTGACTTTTCCTCTTCAAGAAATTATGACTTGGAAAGAAATGACGCACAAGATGAATGGATCGCTGAAGTCCAGAACCTTCCAACATATGTCTTCCGTCAAATCGCACCTGAGCTGGATCCGGGTGATCGACCTATCGCTGCTTTTATCCTGACGAGCCTGGATGACGATGGCCTGCTGCGTGTACCTCTCCACGAAATTGCCCTGTACCACCATGTTCCAATCTCGTGCGTCGAAGAGGTATTGAGAAGTGTGCAGCGATCAGATCCGATCGGAGTTGGCTCTCAGACACCTCAATCAGCCATGTTGGTTCAATTGGAAGTTCTGGCCGAATTACGTCCGGTACCAGGACTTTGTTATAAGGCTGTTCAGGAAGGATTTAATATTCTCACTCGCAAGTCTCCAGAGCTACTTGGGCGCTTTCTAGGTATATCATCTGATGAAGCACAGGAGTTATCCGACTTCATTATTCAGAACCTCAATCCCTTTCCAGCACGCGCCCATTGGGGTGAGAATAATCAAAAAACCCCCACTCCGCCAGTCTACCAGCACGCAGACATCATCATATCTGCATCCAAAGACACACAAGAGACTCAGCTTGTGGTGGAGATAGTCTCCCCATACAGCGGTTGTTTGAGGGTCAATCCACTGTTCAAAGAAGCTCTGCATCAAGCTCCGGAGGAAAAAACCGATGAATGGCGGGAGGATTATGAGCGCGCGAATCTCCTGGTCAAGTGTCTTCAACAGCGCAATCACACCATTGTCCGTCTGGTTGAAAAACTCGTCTTTTACCAGCGTCAATTTATTTTGGAGGGCGAAGCAAAATTAATTCCTATGACCAGAGCTCAGCTGGCAAAAGAGCTTGAACTGCATGAATCCACGATATCGAGGGCTGTGTCTAATAAAGCGGTACAATTACCAGATCAACGCATCATTCCTATGTCAAGGATGTTCGAGCGCAGCCTGAATGTTCGAACTATTATGCAAGAGATCATTAAAAGCGAAGAACATCCGCTCAGCGACGCAGAAATCGTCATAAGATTAGGCGCCCGAGGCTACCATGTTGCACGCCGTACGGTGGCAAAATATCGATCGCTGGAAGGCATACTACCCGGTCGTCTCAGGAGTTCTAGGAAAAAGAAATCCAGACGTAGCACGATGCCAATAGATGCTCCTAAATTCGATCAATACATCCAACCTGTTTAGAATGACCAATCACAAGAGTAATTATCCAAACTGATGAGCGATCCTTCGCAAGTGACAATTCACAGCTTCCGAAGAAAAAAACTCGCGGATAATTCAACGACCCATGTTTCAATCGAATCTCTTCC
This sequence comes from uncultured Chloroflexia bacterium, assembly GCA_963698765.1. Taxonomy (GTDB): domain Bacteria; phylum Chloroflexota; class Anaerolineae; order Anaerolineales; family UBA4823; genus CAVOSB01. The sequence goes on along the minus strand of CAVOSB010000037.1, from coordinate 135,165 downwards.
AATTCCGGTCTTGCTCGTAGAATCGGATTCATGGAAAATCCAGAACGCAAATCCTGCTGCCGCACAAATCACAGATATATCGATTGAAGAATTAATCCAGCTGGAATTATTTTCTCTTTTCAACAACTGGAATTCAGAGTTCATTGAGCTCGTCTCCAGCTCAGAGCAATATGACCAGCTTTGGAAGAGTAATTTCTATCACATAGAATTGGCAACAAAGGATAGAAACAATCACAGCATCTATGTGAAAGTAAAGGCAGTTCGAGAAAACAGCCGGCAAATACTTTTCTTCCTGGAACCAGAGACGGTCCTCCCGCCGGAAACTCAAAATATTATCCCCAAAACATTTGATGGATTCTGTGAAATCACCAGGGCAGCAAAATCCCCGGATATAGAATCAGCACTCAAAGCAACCCTGGAAGTTGGCTCCAATCTGACAGAAGCAAATATCCTGGCGATATATTTGGCACAAGAAGGAGAGCCAGTTTTTAAAAAGGTTATTGAGCATGGGGATTTGAATTTACTTCCTGAACAATTGAAAGATATCGAGCTTGAAGGCTTAAATAACACCGATCTATGGATTGCCAAGAGCCGACCGGTTACCTATCTGCATCGCACAGCTCGCGGAGCGGGTCTTAATTATCTTGCTTCACACATGTTGGGCGAAAAGAATGCGACGATTGGTATTTTAGTGATCGGCGATTTAAAGAGAAATCCCGTTGATTACCTGTTGGAGACAACTCGGGTCATCGGCTCCGGAATAACTGCGCTTATTCAAATTTATTCAAAACGGATGGAATTATTCATAAACCTATCTGAACAGGAATTCAGTAACACCATTTTCCAACATATAACCAGCTCGATCAGCGAGGCTGTAATTATTATCGATCCAGACCACAAAATACTGGAATTGAACAGTTCTGCTGAAATTATATTAGGATATCAAGGTTGGGAGGCAAGAAACCAATTTCTCGATAGCATCTTGATTGGGGACCAAAATTTTTCATCCTATCTGGGATCAATGACAAATTTGGTTGCACCTTCTATTCCGGATAATATCCACCTGTACAGAAGAAACGGTGATAAGTTTCTGGCAACAACCAGGATCGTCCCAGTGGTGGTAGACAATTTGCTCAAAGCAATCGTGATCCTGATACAGGATTTAACCGAGCAGGAAGAAATTCGAAACCGGGCTCAACAGTATGAACAGCGTGCTACGCTTGGCGAGGTCACTGCCATGTTCGCGCACGAAATGCGTAATATGATCAACAACATCAGTACTACATTACAGCTGATGGACCGGCAGGTAGTCGAAAATGAGAACTCATCGCAAGTATATTGGACAAATGCTTGAGGAATGCGATCGACTATCCTCACAGGTTTCAGCTGTTCTGGAAATCGCCAAACCCAAAAAATACGAAATGGTGGTTCTGGAAGTACCGCAGCTTCTTAACCGTATCCTGGATAGATACCGGGCACGCATCATGCGTGCAAAAGTACAATGTGAGGTAATTTTGCCTCCTGAATGCCCCAAAATCGAGGGGAATCAATATGCCCTGGAAGAGGTTTTTGGGAATTTAATCAGCAATGCATTAGAGGCGATGGGAGATGCGGGAGGCAGGTTGGTCTTGCGAGTACAACCAGTAATTACTCCAGAGGGAAGGACATTTGTCCAGGTAGCTGTTGCAGATACCGCTCCAGGGATCCCGCCAGAATTCCGTGAGCACATCTTTCAACCTTTTTACACAACAAAGAAGAATGGCACGGGTTTGGGGCTGGCAATCATAAAAGGGATGGTATCTGCACACAAAGGCAATATCAAGGTTGAATTCTACACGCCTGGAACTGTTTTTTATGTACAATTTCCGGCGTGCAAGGAGAAGGATAAAGAACGATGAGTGCGACGATTTTGATTGTGGATGATGAAGACAAGTTTCGCGAAAATATTCGGACTTTCCTGTCCTCCAATGGTTACGAAACGATCGGAGCTGCCACTCTCGCCGACGCCCGCCGCAATATCCAGCAAGGGAATGCCGATGTTATCCTTTTGGATGTCCTGCTGCCAGATGGTTATGGTCCCGATTTGCTTGAAGAGACAACAAAGTATGATATGCGTCCACCGGTCATTGTGATTACCGGCAATGGTGACATTGATATGGCCGTGAAGGCAATGAAAGATGGCGCGACTGATTTTTTACAGAAACCTGTCAAACTCGACCGACTGGAAGAGGCTGTTTGCCGCGCAGTAGAAATATTTACTATGCGTCGCGAGCTTATGCTGCTACGCCAGGCAAATTGGGAAAACTCGAATTTCGTAGTCGGCTCGCATCCCCAGATGAAGAGGATGGTCGAGATTGCGAAAAGAGCGGCGGATGTGGGTGCAACAATCCTCATCACCGGTGAAAGCGGCACTGGCAAGGAAGTTTTGGTAGATGCCATCCGGCATCGCGGTCCCAGGGCTGGGAAACCATTTATGCCGATTAACTGCGGAGCAATTCAAACAACATTACTCGAATCTGAACTGTTTGGTCACGAAGCAGGCGCCTTCACCACGGCAGAAAAACGGAAATATGGCCTGATGGAAGTGGCCGATGGTGGCATCCTTTTTCTCGACGAGATCTCAACCATGCCGCTCGATATGCAGCCAAAACTGCTGCGAGCCTTAGAAGAAAGAGCATTTCGAAGACTGGGCGGCACGAATATGATCCGTGTCGATGTCCAGGTTATTACAGCCTCTAATCGCAATTTAGAGAAGATGGTGGAAGAAAATCTTTTTCGAGAAGATCTTTATTACAGGCTGAAAGTGGTTCATTTACATATTCCGCCATTAAGAGAACGAAAACAGGACATTCCTCAATTAGTGGCATTATTCATTAACCAGATTGCTCCAAGGGACGGTAAGAATATCGTTGACATTACTCCGCGAGCAATGGATGCTCTGAAATCCTATAATTGGAAAGGCAACATCCGCGAATTGAGAAATGCCATCGAACATGCTTGTTTGTTTTGTGATGAAGCGAGTATCGATCTCCCCCATTTACCGACGGATGTACTCAATCCTAAGGATTATCCCATATAACGAAACTGTTGCCATTACAGTACAATTTATTTAATTCGGTTTCAACACAAATTTCGTAATTTATTATGCTTCCACTAGCCGCGTCTAAAGTCGGCAAGCGCACACCAGTCCGGCCGTCGTCTCCAGTTGGAGACATAGAAATTTTGAGATGACGGCCATCTGGCATGAAAATTATCAAAATCGGTGTAACACCTGCTTCTGGATTTCCATTCCTGGATGCTATGACTCCAATTTCTTGTTGTTGATTAGTTTTTACTGACGGCATACTCGCCCACACATTTAGAGTGAGACGCTCTTTAGTTTCAGGGGTTTCGAGTAAATCTCCAGGTGCAGGATTCTTTGGGGGGGTGACGAAGGAATTGTAGATATATCCCAATGACATCGGATAGACCCGCGGCATCCCAGTCTCAGTCAGGTCGTAGTAAAGACACAGGTTCACGAAACACTGCGAAAATAATTGATCTTCTTCTACTGTAAGGTGAGTGATCGGTGCTCCAATCACTTCGACCCCCCCATGATCGAGAATATACACCCAGACTTCTTCCGGGATCTCATACCCTAATTCGTTAAAGGTTTTATATAAATAAAATCCAGGCGCTTGTCTGAAAGGTCTCGGATTGGCGACAGGTATATGGAATTCTTTCGAAAGCGAGCGTAAAGTCACAGTCTCTGGTGAATTAGGCGAGGTAGCCGAAAGTACGACCCTTTTCCATTACCTGGTCAAAACGGCCATCCTTGTTTATATGCGGATCGCTTAAAGGAAACCCTGTCAGGTCGGTTCCAAGGCGATTGGCAAATTCCTTGAAGACTGGATGCAGGTGGTACTGCAGATCCACATATCCTGGATTTGCAATGCTGTAAACTGTATCCTTTTTCAAGGGAGAGTTAAGACAAGGGTCACCACATGCAATCCAACCCCAATCGAGTGTATGGACCGAATCAGTACCCTTCAGTCGGTACAAACCCAGGTTTTCAAAGTACTGCTCGAACCGATTTCGTGATGGATTGAAGCGTAATTCGGAGATCGGACAGCCGATGAATTCCTTTCCAAGTTTCTCATACATCGCCAGAAACATGGGTGCAACCTGGTGCGCGCTGCACAGACTTTCATTGTGGAAATCGAATGGCGGTTTTGGAAATTCAACATATCCCAATTCCACTCCGATCGGCAGCAGACGAAATCTTGTGTTTACCGGTCGGGTTTGATCAAATTCCAGTTTCGCTGCTCGAGTGTATTGGCTGGTCCTTCCATCTTCTTCTGTAGGTAATGAGATAGCTGGTCCAAGGACCTCACTTCCCCCCAGGTGATCGTACATCTCCCTGAGTACCGGAGAAATGGTTTGCCAATCTTGTGTGACTATGATGGATTTCGTTTCAGAACAGGAGGACAGGAATGCAAGTAAAAATACCGCAATCGACAGTAGTGGATTTCTGATTCGGTCTACAGCAGATATTTTCAGAGTGGAACCCATCCTCATCGCCTGCCTAATCGAGAGAAAACGTGGCTCAACCGAGTACACTCTCATCACCGATAAGATTAATTACTGAGAGACGGACTGTAACTACCACTCCCTGCCGCAAATTCGGTATTTTATTATACTAGATTTTTCGCATAGTAAAATACTTTTTAGAATGTATTGCCTGGGACACTGATTTCTGTTAGGTTCTTGCCAATAATATCTGGTCTTTAAATCGATTCGAGGATAAAAATTGCAAATCAGTTGACAATCTGCCGTTTCCCCCGTTATAATACAGCCCGCTCTGTCCCGGCAGGCATTTTGTCGGGATAGCATTACGTTTATCCCCAAATTCCCCGAACTGCCGCGGATTGACCGCTGCTTGTCCGGCGAAGTGAAGCTTGGAGGAGCTTTCTATGAAATATGCAATCGTTGAAGATGGTGGAAAACAGTACACTGCCGTTGAAGGAGGCACGATCGAAGTCGATTTCTTCGAATCAGAACCTGGAGATGAAGTAAATCTCCAAAGGGTTTTAATGATCAGTCGACGGCGATAAAGTGAGTCTGGGCAAGCCGATTTTGGAAAAAGCAAATGTGAAGGCATCAGTTGTCTCGCAATTCAAAGGACCGAAATTGACTGTATTTAGATATAAGCCCAAGAAACGTGTACGGGTTAAGACCGGTCACCGGCAGAAATATACTCGCCTTCAAATTGAGGCGATAGCGGAAAATGGAAAATAAAACGATTGATCTGCTGTTTTTTCGCACGAAACCAGCCAGCAGACCACGTTTCACAGTAAGGGATTTCAGAGGTAACCATGGCACATAAAAAAGGCGGCGGATCCAGCCGCAACGGACGTGACAGCCAGAGCCAGCGATTGGGAGTGAAAGTGTTCAGTGGGGAACAGGTCCTCTCTGGGAATATCCTGGTCAGGCAACGCGGGGACTCGCATCAAACCAGGTATTAACGTTGGGGTTGGGAAAGATGATACGCTTTTTGCAACCACGGATGGGATTGTGGTTTACGAAACCATCCGAGATGATCGGAAGCGTGTCAGCGTGATGCCTCAGGAGAAAGCAGAATAAAGACAGGACTAAGTCATGAGAAAAGATATTCATCCTACTTACTACACAGATGCTCAGGTCATCTGTTCTTGTGGAAATACCTGGACAACCGGGTCAACTAAAAAATTGATCCGCACGGATGTGTGCTCGAATTGCCATCCATTTTATACAGGTGAGCAACGCATTGTCGATAGCGAGGGTCAGGTCGACCGGTTTTATAAGAAGCTGCAGGTACGCCAGCAGTTCCTGGATGATCAGGAAGCACGTAAATCAGCCCGAACCTCGCTCGAGAGGCCAGTTGCTGAATTGGAGTTGGGGACGCGCGCTCAGGAATCCTTGACCAAAGCGGGAATTACAACTGTAGGTCAAATACTGGAAAGACTTTCTGATGGTGAAGCAGCCTTGCTTGCGATCGATGGATTTGGTCGAAAATCCCTGGCAGATTTGAAGAAACGCCTCCGATATTTCGGATATGAATTACCTGAGGCCGCCAAGGAAATTGTTGTATAAAACCTTCCCTTAGAAGATAGCCTGTCTGGCTAGGTTATTAGTGTAAATAGATAGTTTCCTTGTAGTAAATAACAGGATTAAGCAGGTGGCTCTCACCTGCTTTTTCTTTTCAAATATTGAACGTGTACCTGTTTACATACGTAATTCAGGTCATCAGAACAGACTATAATACCGATAGAATGTCAGAGCGGAAAATACGGTCAAATACCAAGCGAGGTGATGAATGAAACACCACACCGGTTCAATCGAAGTCATCACGGGGTCAATGTTTTGCGGGAAGACCGATGAACTGATCAGACGGCTGAGGCGAGCAACGATCGCAAGACAAAAAGTGCAGGTGTTCAAGCCATCATTGGATATTCGCTATAGTACAGTTAAAGTCAAATCTCACGCCGGAAATGAGTTTGATGCCATCCCCATCAATTTTGCCCGGGAAATCCTTGAGAAAACCGACAGCGATACCACAGTGGTCGCCGTAGATGAAGCCCAATTTTTTGAAAACGAGATCATACAGGTAGTTCAACAGCTGGCAGAGAGAGGTATTCGAGTTATTGTTGCCGGGCTGGATACCGACTTTCGTGGTGAACCTTTTGGCCCCATGCCAATCATTATGGCAAAAGCTGAAGATGTCGATAAGCTGCATGCGATTTGCATGATTTGTGGAGAACCGGCAAGCCGTACTCAGCGTCTTGTCAACGATAAGCCTGCTCATTACAACGACCCGGTGGTTATCGTCGGAGCAGCCGAACTTTATGAGGCCCGGTGCCGGGCTCATCATCAGGTACCAAAGGATTGAGCATGCAGAATTACAAAGACTTCCTCGATAAAATCTTGGTCAACGAAGAAGCGTTACAAAACCGGATTATTGAGCTGGGAGAGGAAATCAGCCGCGATTATTCACATCAGGACCTACATCTCATCTGCATTCTGCGCGGAGGGGTGCTCTTCCTTGGAGATTTAATGCGCCATATTCAGGTGCCTCATACCATCGACTTTATGGCAATTTCATCTTACGGGACCGAGCGGCACACGACCGGGCAAATTCGCATCTCTTTAGATTTGAAATCAGATATTTACGGCAGGAATGTCTTGCTTGTTGAAGATATCGTCGACAGCGGAAACACAATCTCCTCGGTCATTGAATTATTAAACACTCGACACCCAAACAGCTTGCGGGTCTGTACGCTGCTGGATAAACCTGACCGGCGTGAGGTAGATGTACCGATTCATTATTGTGGATTCGTCATCCCAAATGAATTCGTTTTTGGTTACGGGCTCGATATGGATGAGTATTATCGCAATCTACCCTTCATTGCAACCGTTGACCTTAACCGCTACCGCCCAGAAGAGTAATTTTGTCTGCCTTCAGTCTACCGGTAGAAATTTTAAACAAAAATTCAACCCGCCATTCCGATTGACAGTGAAGTGTACCTGGTCGGAGGGGCGATTTCGCGACTCCTTGCTGGCCAGACCGATCACCGATTTGGATTTTACCCTCCCCAATCATGCCATCGATACCGCACGCCGGGTGGCAAATCATCTTCGAGCAGCATTTTACCCACTTGACATCAGTCGAGATATCGGGCGAGTGATAGTAGACGAATGGGATAGCAAACGATGGACTCTTGACTTTGCAGCATTTCAGGGTCAGGATCTCGAGACTGATCTCCGCAATCGGGATTTTACCGTTAATGCTATGGCTGTATCCTTGCGCGATCTGGACACACTTATCGATCCGCTGGGTGGAGCTAAAGATCTTCGGAACAAGTCCCTGCACGTATGCTCCAACCATTCTTTTGTAGATGATCCTATTCGCATCCCGCGTGCATTCCGCCAGGCTTCCGATTTTAATCTCACTTTTTCATCCGGAACGAAGGCGGGGATGTATCCGGCAATCCCGTACATGGAAAGCATTTCTCAAGACCGATTGCGGGATGAGCTATTCCGCATTTTTGGAGGAGCCCGTCCTGCTTCCGTCTTGCGAGGATTGGATGTTGTCGGTGCGCTGAAGTTCATGCTCCCAGAAATGGAGGTGCTCAAGGCAGTGGCTGCCGCGCCTCCGCACATCTCAGACGCGTTTTCTCACTCGCTGGACACCGTTCAAAAATTACACCAGGTTTTAGAAATTCTCTCCATACATTATGATACTAAATCAAATCCTAATTGGATTACGGGATTGATATCAGCGAAGCTTGGGAGATTTCGCAGGCATTTGGATGAACATCTGAAAACTTCATTGGTTCCCGGCAGGTCTCTCACCGGATTGCTATTGCTATCTGCGTTGTATCATGATGTCGGGAAACCTACGACCCGTACGGTGGATGGGACTGGTGATGTACATTTTTACAAACACGAACTCATCGGAGCTCAATGTGCTTCCCTTCGCGCCCGGATACTCAGATTGAGCCGTTTGGAATGCGATCGTATTTCCAGAATAATAAAAAACCACATGCGTCCCATTTTATTAGCTCAGGCAGGTGAACTGCCAGCTCGGCGCAGCGTTTACAGGTTTTTTCAAGCAACAGGAGAAACTGGAGTGGATATCTGCCTGCTCTCGCTGGCTGATACCCTCGCAACTTATGGGACGGAGTTACCTCAGGCGAAATGGATATTCCTGGTCGATGTGATTCGCACTTTACTCGAAAGTTGGTGGGAGCTGGCTGATGAACTGGTATCTCCCCCAGTTTAATAACTGGCTCTGATTTACTTGAGGAATTCAAGATAAAACCCGGGCCGTTGATTGGGCAAATATTAAGTCTCGCCAGGGAAGCACAGGCCAGCGGTGAAATCCAATCACGGGCACAAGCCCTCGAATTTGCACGCCTCTGCATGAAAGAAGCTCAAATTCTGGACAAAAACACCAATAGTTCTTTTGAGCAGTAGGTACCGATGTTTAAGGATAAATGACTTCCAGGGCAGGTTGATAGAAACAACGGCAGCCCAGGCTGTATGAACAGCCGTCAATCGGCAAGGGTGGGGTCATATCTTTCGCATACGCCCCTTCAGCTGCCCGGCAGGCCGGACAGCAGTCATGGGAGACTGATATGCGAACGTAATTTACACGTGCATTCGCCCGCATCCTCTTTAAAGCGACAGCACTATTCGACCATTCCCGCAAATCTGAACCACAGGAATAGCATAAACTGGTTGAATCTGGTAATTGTGATTGGCACTTGGAACAGATCTGCACTGGTTTTCTCCTGGATTTTCCATAATTTTAACCCAAGTGCCCGAACCTTCATAGAGAATTAGATTTTTATATTTATCGGGATTTATCAGCCTGGCGGTTAAGTCGTTCGCGGCGAACAAGTTTCTTGAGGTGCGCAGTTAAAACACTGCTTTTCACAGGTTTAATCAGGTAGTCGTCTGCTCCATGCTCAAGTGCTTCTGAAAGCGTCCCTGGCTTACTGATCGCTGTTAACATCAGAATTGGCACATTGCTGAACTTGCGGACTTCGTCACACACCGTGAGACCGTTCATTTCAGGCATTAATAAATCAACCATGATGACATCAGGCTCTATTTCGGCAGCCAGCTTAATCCCTTCCTGACCGGAGTTCGACGTGACCACTTCAAATTGATGCGGTTCGAGAAGGATTTTGAATAATTCCGTAGTCTCCCAATCATCATCGATAATTAAAATGCGGACCAATCCGTTTACGTCAGCCATTTTTATAGTTTCCACCTCAGACGATCATCGAAATTATTATCATCGATCCAAAATCTGGCAAACCTTACAAAATCTTTACAATCGAGGTGCAGGTTAACGAAAGTATCAATTTCGATCGTAAAATCTGTGCATAGGCCCTTATGGTATGATTATTAAATCGCATAGGTAAGCAGATATGGCTGATCAGAATAACGGCGCTGTTCAATTACAACCGCAAGAGCTTGATGCAGTTTACACGCTCAGCCAGGCTGTTGCTTCAGCAATCAGCACTGAAGCTGCCCTGGATACAATCGTTAAAATCGCCCGTCCCATCTTTATCTTTGACAATATTGTAATGTATGAAAAACTGCCGGAGAATGGACTCGACCCTACATACGCCAGGGCGATAGGACGAGGCCGGTTCAGGGAAGCGGACCTGGCATGGGGAGAAGTGGTGGCGCACGAAGCTTTCCAGAACGGCAGGACGACGACCCGATTCGAACAACTGGACGGCGGATCAACAGATCGAACAGATATCAGGCACTTCTTGGGTTTACCCCTCAGGCTTGCCGGGCAATCCAAAGGCGTCCTGGTTTTTATTCGGTTCGGCGGTCCGGTCTTTACTCCCGATCAAATCAACCTGGCAGAATTTATCGCGCTGCATGTTGCTCAAATACTCGAGCGCAAACAGCTGGTAAATCAAATTGCCAATCTGGAAGCCAAACGGCGGTTGGACAGCCTGCAGGATGATTTTATTGCCATGATTTCACACGAGCTTTTAACTCCACTCGGTTTCATCAAAGGTTATGCGACCACGCTTCTGAGGGAGGATACTTCCTGGGATGAGTCTACTCGCCGGGAATTTCTTTCGATCATAGACGAGGAATCTGACAGGTTAAAGAAACCTGATCGACAATTTGCTCGACTTTTCCCGACTGCAAGCGGGAACTCTGCAGATGGCGTTCCAGACCGTCAGGTTGGACACATTCTTGAAAGAGCTTTCACTTCGTGTCCGGTCAATGCATGAAGACCTGCGCGTTGATCTTGAGTTAAGGACCCCTGGATTACAGGTATCTGCTGATCCGACACGGTTAACCCAGGTTTTTGACAATATCGTAAGCAATGCGACTAAATATGCACCTGGCTCACCCATTAAATTAATATTGGATAAAAAGAACCTCCAAGCACGCATCTCGGTGCAGGATTATGGTCCCGGGATAGCTTCCGAACACCTTGATCGGATTTTTCAGCGTTTTTATCGAGTCCAGCAATCCAGCACCAGTGTGCGCGGGTCAGGATTAGGTCTTTATATCACGAGGAAGATTATTCAAGCTCACGATGGTGAAATCGATGCCCAGTCACATTTAGGTCTCGGAACCACTTTTCAAATCTACCTGCCGCTGCTTCAAAAATCGGACATTGGTCAAAGTTGAGGAGGACAAAATGATTGGTAGCATTTTGATCGTAGATGACGAACCACGATATTTGCGCTTGATGGAAGCCAATCTTATTACCGAAGGTTACAGGGTGCTTAAAGCCACCAACGGTCAGGAAGCCGTCCACATGGTGGGAGATAAACACCCCGACCTGGTTTTGCTTGATGTGATGATGCCTGTACTCGATGGCTTTGCAGCTTGCCAGCGTATTCGTGAGTTCTCGACCGTTCCCATCATCATTGTTACCGCGCGCGGAAATGAAAACGATCGTGTGCGCGGTCTCGATCTCGGTGCGGATGATTATATTGTCAAACCATTCTCCGCCACAGAATTATTAGCACGCGTACGTGCAGTATTACAGACGCGCTCAGAATATCGGGAGCTCGTTTCAACAGACAATTTTTAACCATGCAAATTTGAGAATCGATTTTGCGCGGGCAGAAGTGTTTAAGGATGATCGGATCGTCTATTTATCGGCTACAGAGTATCGCTTGCTTTTACAATTCGCCCACAATGTCGGAAGTGTGCTGACATCAGAACAGCTTTTAGTCGACGTGTGGGGAACGGAATATCGTGAAGATAAAGAAATATTATGGGTGAGCATCTCCCGGCTGAGGCAAAAACTGGAAACGGATGCAAAAAATCCGCAGCATATCGTGACTCGTTCAGGGCTGGGATATACCATGCCGCCCCTGTAAGATAAAGATGATTTATTCAGTTGAAAACCGAGTTAATTTCCTTGATTGTGATTCCATCCCCAGCCTTGCTTCCTAAAACTGCGAGAAATGCATATGAATTCTGAGTCAAATTCACAGTTGGTTCGGTCTAAAATCCTTGGCACTATCATCCGAGAAGCTCGGCTTTCATCAGGAAAATCAATCTCAGATTGCGCTAAATTTCTTGAGCTTACGGACAATGAATTTGAGGCATTCGAGCTGGGTAAGAGGTCGCCGTCACTTCCACAGCTTGAATTCATCGCTTATTTCCTGGATGTGCCTGTTGATGAATTCTGGTCAGGCAAGCAGTACTCCGAAAGCCAGGCGGATAATATTTTCTACAATATCCCCCGGCTCATCCAAATCCGAGGAAGAATCATTGGAGCAATGATTAAGCAAGCAAGGTTGAATAAGAAATTATCCGTCGAAGAATTAAGCCAAAAGACGAGGATGAGTTCTGTTGATTTGGAAGCCATTGAGCTGGGAAAAATCCCAATTGAGCTACCACAATTAGAAACGGTGGCTGTTAATCTCGATCTTTCGATACAGGATTTTCAGGATAACGATGGCATCGCGGGGAAATGGACCGTGCGGCAGCAAATCCAGCGAGATTTCCTTGAGCTGCCGGAAGACCTACAGATTTTTGTAAGCGGGCATGAAAACCGCCCATATCTTGAGCTCGCAAAGCGCCTCAGCAATATGTCGGCAGATAAACTGCGCTCCATCGCAGAAGGTATCCTCGAAATTACATATTGATTTACAAAATGGTTGAAACGATCGATCCTCAAAGCCTGGCACAGGAGGGAATGTCGCTTTATCAAAAACAGCGATATCTTGATTCGGCAGTATCATTCCACGCTGCACGGAGTGGTTTGGAGATTGCAGGTGATTGGTCGAAAGCTGCTGAAATGGCGAATAACTGCAGCGTTGCATTTTTACAGGCTGGGCAAGCTGGCGATGCATTGGATGAGCTGCAAGGGATCGAAGAGTTTTACAGTGAAGTTGGAGATATTAAGCGGGCAGGGAATCACCGTAGGTAACCAGGCGGCTGCGCTTGAGGCTCTAGGTCGATTCGAAGATGCTCTTTCGGCTTATCAACGGTGTGCCAACTTATTGGAAATATCCGGGGATGACCAGCTTCGAGCAACTGTTATGCAATCTCTTTCTGCGTTACAATTACGTACAGGAAGGAAAATCCAGGCATTGGTCAGTATGCAACAGGGTATCGAAGGATTAAAAAAACCCTCTCTCACACAAAAAATGGTAAAGAACTTGTTGCAATACCCATTTCATATGATGAATAAAAGCCGGTAACTCTGCTGATACGACCCCCATTAATGTTCGGGAAGAAAAATTGGATTATTCGATCTGCTGACCATCAAGACATGAAAGTCTTGTCTCAGCTGGTCCATTTCGATGCCTATGTTCACCGCCATCTTGATTACCGTGAACCATTAGAATGGATTGGGAGCCGACCGTTTCTCGTTCTTGAAAGGGATGGGAAAATTGAATCAACTCTGGTTTGCCCACCCGATCCACCCAGGATTGCCTGGATCAAGATGTTCGCTGCCTCGAGGCAATTACGACCTCAAATAGCCTGGGAAGAAATCTGGTCCGAAGCTAAAGACATACTGCTTCAAATTCCAGGTGTCCAATGGGCAGCCGCGATTCCGCTCCAGAATTGGTTCAAGTATTTATTAGAAAAAAGCCTTTTCGAGGTGAGTCACCATATTGTTATGATGAAATGGCAAAAGCAGCCAATCGAAAATGGCACGCTTCCTATCGGGATTTCGGTTCGACCAATGACATTGGATGATCTGGCCGCGATCTCCTTTATTGATCAGAGTGCATTCGTACCCGTCTGGCAGAATTCTATCGACACCCTCGAGATTGCCTTCCGGCAGGCAGGTATCGCCACAGTAGCATTGTTAGATGGCTTGGTCGCTGGTTACCAGATCAGCACTCCAACACACATGGGTGGCCATCTGGCGCGCCTGGCAGTATCACCAGAATTCCAGGGGAAAGGCTTAGGCACCGCCCTGCTTTCAGATTTGCTTGCCCAGTTTGCTCGGAGAGGTGCGTTGGTTGTGACTGTGAATACTCAGAAGGATAATCAGGTGTCTTTATCACTTTACAAGAAAGCTGGTTTCATATTTTCTGGTGAAGAGTATCCGATTTACCAATACGAGGTACAAAATCACCCCCTTGAATGAAGTCCTGGCCAATCAATCCCCCGGAAAACCAAAATCCACATGGAACGAAATTATTTAGAAAAACATATTCTCACCCATGATGGTTTGAGTTTGTTCTGTCAAAGCTGGATACCTGACACCCAGGAAAGGGGTATGGTTATCCTGCTGCATGGCCTCGGTGAACACAGCAGCCGGTATGCTCATCTTGGCAAGTTTCTCATTGAAAATGGATTCTCCTTAAAATCCTTTGATCTGCGCGGCCATGGAAAATCAGAAGGCCAGCGCGGTGATACGCCCTCATATGAAACATACTTAAAGGACATTGATGGATTTTTATTGTCAATCCCTGACTTGCTCAGCAAACCGCATTTCTTGTATGGTCACAGCCTGGGAGCAATTCTTGCAATCTCTTATGTATTGAGCCGAAATCCGCCGCTTAACGGCGTGATTTGCACCGGAGTGGCTCTGCACAACGCTTTGGAAACCCAAAGAATCAAGCTTTCCCTGGTTAAAATCCTGGGTCGAGTAATCCCACGATTATCCATACCTTCAGGTCTCGACCCTAATGCCCTTTTCGCGAGATCCTGAAATTGTCAACAGCTATATCAATGATCCATTAGTTCATGATCACGCATCATTAGGTTTTGCCCTTGAAATGATAAATGAGATAGCCTCGATCTGGGAAAATGCAAACAAATTTCCAGCTCCGCTTTTAATGATCCATGGTGAGAAAGACCGGGTAGCATTCCCGAATTCTTCGATCGAATTCGCTCGACTTGCAGAGAAGACTTGCACGCTCAAGATTTGGGAAGAGATGTATCACGAGATACACAATGAAATTGGCAAGGAGATGGTTATTAACTATCTACTTGAATGGTTGAATAAGAGAACCATCAACCCCCCCTCCAATGAGCCAGGCTACACTTTCTGATCCTGGCTTTTTTTGAATTCATCACTGGACAAACTTCTCAACTCGTGGGAGAATTCTGCCCTAATCTGCGCATACAGTCAGGTTCTGGCATGATCTAAGTATTTTGAAGTTAGTAAGTTGCGACAGGAGAAATAATGGCAAAGAAACAAGTTCAAGAGACGAAATCCAAGCGCCAGCAGGTGAGGGAGGAGCGAGCCCGTAAAGCCAGGCAACAGCGTTTATTGGTTGTTGGAGCGATTGTCCTGGTGGTGGCATTATTCGTTGGGCTGCTGGTAATTCCAGCTATTGCCCGGAACAATGCACCGGTAGGAGAATTTACACGTGTGACACCCCGCAGCCTGCAGAATGTGGATGGCTTGTCGATAGGGGATCCCAACGCACCTGTGAAGATAGATGTATTTGAAGATTTTAAATGCTCAGCATGCCAGGGATTCAACGAGAATATTGAGCCATTGGTGATTTCAGAATTGGTCGATACGGGAAAAGTATTCTATACATACAGAAATTTTCCTTTCCTGGATGACGGTCTGGCAATTAAAAATTCTGATAATGCAGCACACGCAGTTATGTGCGCTTCGGAGCAGGATCGCTTTTGGGATTATAAACTCATATTATTTACCAATTTGAATTTTGTTTCCGGAGAATTCTCGATTAACCGCCTGGAAGCGTTCGCAGATTCACTTAGCCTTGACACTGAGCAATTCAGCCAGTGCTTGGATGAACGCCGGTTTAAAGCCGAAATTGATGCTGATCTAGCTCTTGGACAGCAAATGGGTGTGAAAGGGACCCCATCGGTTTTTGTTAACGGGGTGATCATCAAACCGGGATTTGTTCCGAGCTTTGAGGAGATTTCCGCCGCAGTCGAGGCACAAATCAATCAATAATTTGCTGAGTTACTGGAAATTTCTCAACTGGCTCCGCTATAAGTAGGTTGATTTTAAGCGGAGCCATTTTTTAACCAAATTTCATCCCTGATCCTGGCTGGATGCCAGGGTAGGGAAAGCGATCCCAGCGTTCTGATTTTCAGCAAGCTCGAGAATAAAACACAAGGAGGACAATCTATTTAGGTAACGAAGTAGCTCTAGGTTGTCGATTTGATTGTCATGATACAAATGGCTGACCTTGCGCTCTGCCCGGCGCACCAGGGTACGGGCCATAGCAAATGCGGCACCAGATCGGGAATCGCCCGGAACTATGAAGTCCTTTGGCATTTCAATCTTTGCCCCTAAAAAATCGATTTGTTCTTCCAACCATCTTACTCTATTGGCATCTATTACCCGGAATTTCTGCACATTCTCAGGTGTGGCTGCGATTTCACCCATTAAGTGATACAGGTCTCTCTGTATAACTACCAGTATGTTATTCAACCCTGGGGCTACCGATTGAGAGCGGGCAACGCCTAATCCCGCTGTAGCTTCATCGACAGAACCAATTGCATCCAAACGCGGGTGGTGCTTGGGTAAGCGACCTTCCCCCAACACCCCCGTATACCCTGAATCACCTTTCCTGGTGTAGAAACCCGGCATGATGGGATTATAAACCATCTATATCCAATTTGGGATATAATAACCAGCGCTTAGTTCATGCCCGATCAAGTAGATCTGGCGACAGGAGAGATTTTATGCAAATCCGTTGCTACCACTGCCATAAACCTTACGCTTTGAATAAAGAAATGGTCCATGCGGCACTGGATACAATTGATCTGGAAAAATTAAACCACTTCAACGCTCCATGCCCTCACTGCCGTAGAGTGAACCGGGTTTCAAAATCCGAGTTAATGCGCGCTGCGCCGGGTTATGAACCTCAAAAGGCAGAAAATGAAGCCGGTGGATAAAACCATCCGTTTTTCATCTCCAGGGGATTTGAGGGCAGCACTAGGAGAACAGAATTATATTGCAGGCGATGAGATCGCCACGATAATGTACCTAAGCCAGCAGCTAGGCAAACCACTTCTGACGGAAGGACCTGCTGGAGTCGGAAAAACAGAATTAGCCAAGGCGATTGCCTCCGCAACCTGCCGGGAACTGATACGCCTGCAGTGTTATGAAGGTCTGGATGAAACAAAGGCTCTTTATGAATGGGAGTATGCAAAGCAGCTGCTATACACTCAGCTTCTGCGAGAAAAACTTCACGAGACACTGGTTGGAACGGAAAGCCTATCCGCCGCCGCAGACAGGCTGGCGAATGAAGAAGAAGTTTTTTTCTCCATGCGCTTCTTATTGCAGAGACCGTTATTAAAAGCTATTTTGAGCGAACAACCCACTGTCCTATTAATCGACGAAATCGATCGTGCCGATGCAGAATTCGAAGCCTTCCTGCTCGAAGTATTAAGTGATTTCCAGGTGAGTGTACCAGAACTGGGAACATTAAGTGCCATCTATCGCCCTTTGGTTGTATTAACCAGTAATAATACCCGCGAACTGAGCGAAGCATTGAAACGCAGATGCCTGTACTTGTTTATCGATTATCCTTCAATCGAACAGGAAATGGCTGTGGTGCGTTTAAAGGTGCCTGAATTGTCACCTAAACTGGCCATGCAGGCAGTCGAGATGGTGCAGAGCCTGCGCACCATGGATCTGCGAAAGTCTCCGAGTATCAGCGAGACACTTGATTGGGCAAAAGCCCTGGTAGCGCTGAATGCAACCAAACTCGATAAAAGCACATTGAACACAACTATGAGCGTGCTGCTGAAGCATGAGAATGACCTTCAACGCGCCAAAAGGTGGATTGAAAATCCACCAGTCAGCGGATTTCCCACCGACGAAGAGGACTGGCGCACAACTCGAACCCGGAACTGATTAACATTTAGTGATCTTGACAGTATAGAATTTCCTGAAGCGTATGTTTTTTGATACTTATCAGGTATTTCCTAATATGGAAGAGCGAATTGCTCGCTTCATCACTGCGTTAAGATCTTCTGGGCTGCGGATCAGCCTTTCCGAAAGTACCGATGCTTTCAAAGCCGTCGAAGAGATGGGGGTAAAAAACCGGGAGATATTCCGTCTCAGCCTGCAAACGACCCTGGTTAAAGAAGCCGAGAATTTACCAAAATTCGACGAATTATTTTCAATTTTTTTTGGAAATAGTGATGTCCCTACATTCATGAGCGCTGCGGATGATATCACCCCGGAAGAAGCTCAACAATTCGCCAAAGGAATTGAACAGCTAAACGATCAATTACGCCGGATGCTTGAAAGGCTGCTCAAGGGTGAAATGCTCAGCCAGCAAGAATTAGAACGATTGTCTAAAATGATCGGTCTGAACCAGATGGATGACATGCGCTACCGGGATTGGATGGTTCAGCGCATGAAAAGAGCACTGCACTTTAAGGAAGTTCAAGAAGCCCTGCGAATGCTTGAAGAGACCTTGCAGCAGCTTGGCATGAATAAAGAACGTTCTCAGCGACTAGTCCAGTTGATGCAAGCTAACCAGAGAGCGCTGGTAGAACAGTTGCGCCAGTTTTCCGGTCAGCGTATAGCAGAGAACATGACCAACAAGCGCAAGGAAGGAAGTGCGGACGCATTAATTAATCGACCTTTCAATACATTATCCGATAAGGATATGGAAATACTGCGCAAAGAAGTGCAGCACCTCGGCCTCAATACTCAGGACTCGGATTGCATTGCGTATGAAGAAAGCCAGCAATGGATCATTGGATGCCAAAAGCACGATCCACGCGAACCTGAAACACGGCAATGTGCCAATTCAGCTGAAATACCGCGAACACTCACTGAAGCCTAAATTGGTGGTGATCTGCGATGTCAGCACATCGATGCGTTATTGTTCTGAACTCATGTTAAGTCTTCTATATCACCTGCAGGACCAAATTAGCAGAACAATGGCATTTGCTTTCATCGATCACCTGGAATTCATCTCTCCCGATTTTACGAACAAGGACGCCCGTCAGGCTGTCTCCCATGTACTAGAAAGGATGCCTTCGGGATATTACAACACAGACCTGGGAAAGAGCCTGCAGGATTTCCACCGCAATTATCTGGAAGTCATCGATGGTCGTACCACGCTGATCGTCGTTGGTGATGGACGGAACAACTATAATGATCCCCAACTGGAAATTTTCCGTAAAGTTACCAGACGGTGCAGGAGGGCAATCTGGATAAATCCAGAGGCTTCGGCTCTGTGGAACAGCGGGGATAGTGATATGCTGCGCTACTCTCCAAACTGTGATGCCATCCTGACAGCCAATACGCTGGCGCAGCTGACATCCGCTTTGGATCAACTCCTGATTCACTGATAATATTTTTTCGTTGAATAACTAATTTCAATTTTCAAGATTTCAAATCGATCATACAATCGATTGATTTCACGGATGCGCTCTTCCAACCCGAGATCTATTGCGGTATCCTGCATTCTCCATTGCCAGTTCCCACTTGGATTTCCGGGATAATTCATGCGCGACTGGTTATCAAGGTTCAGAAAATCTTGCATGGGGGCTATGGCAAAATTCCCTACGGATGACCAGCAGGTTCGTATGAGATCCCAGGAGAAATCAGATCCATCTCGGTTCATGTACTGCAGGCAGAATTTTCTTTTCCTCATCCGGAACTCGTTTATACCAGCCAAGTGCAGTATCGTTATCATGAGTACCGGTATATGCCACACAATTTCTGGGGTAGTTATGAGGGCGGTACGGATCCTGGGGATCGCCTGAAAACGCAAACAGCAAAATCTTCATTCCAGGAAATCCAAATTTCTTCCTCATCTCTTCCACATCAGGTGTTATCACACCCAGATCTTCTGCTATGACTGGTATATCACCTAATTCTTGTTTCAATTTCTTGAAAAGAGCATTCCCAGGTGCCTTTACCCATCGACCATTATCTGCTGTCTCGGCATCTCCAGGAATCTCCCAATATCCAGCAAATCCCCTGAAATGATCCAATCGCAGCATGTCAAATTGGGCTAATTCCATCCTAAACCTTGAGATCCACCAATTAAAACCAGTACTCTGGTGGACTTTCCAGCGATACAAGGGATTTCCCCAAATCTGTCCTGTAGGAGAAAAATAATCAGGCGGCACTCCTGAAACCAATTTCGGTTTACCGCTCTTCTTCAGGTAGAAAAACTCCGGATTCACCCACACGTCGGCACTGTCATGCGAAACAAAAATTGGTAAATCACCGATTATCCGAACTTTTTTCTTCAATGCGTAAGAATGCAAGTCTCTCCATTGTTTAAAGAACAGGTATTGATTAAGATTATGTCGCTGGATGGCTTCGTGATAAATTTTTGAGGTTTGTTTGATTTTATCAGGATCCCTGTCGCGTAATTTGGTTTCCCATGTATGCCATGGTAAGCCGCCATGCACGTCTTTTAGGGCCATAAATACTGCGAAATCCTCCAGCCAGCTGGTGTTCTCTTTCTTGAAAATATCGATGGAGTGCCTTAAAGTGCAATCCGGTTGTTGAATTGTGCGCTCAAAAGCTCGATTAAGCACTCTGTTCTTCCAGCCAATAACAGCCTCGTAATCCACCCGCTTGGCTGGAAATTTTGGCAGATCGCCCAGATCTTCCTCCGATAACAGGTTCTCGGAAAGCAAAAGCTGCGGGCTGATCAAGTATGGATTCCCTGCAAATGCCGAGAAAGATTGATATGGCGAATCACCATAACCGGTAGGGCCTAGTGGGAGAACCTGCCACCAGCTGCAGCCGGCATCGGAAAGGAAATCGATCCAACGGTAAGCCTGTGGACCCAGATCACCGATACCAAAAGGTCCTGGAAGGCTTGTGGGGTGAAGTAATATGCCGGATGAGCGTTTATATTTCATAAGGCAGTCTACTTGTTTGGACAAAATCTTCACTCCGCACAATCGCAGATGAATAATCCACATCAACCACATCTGGTCCCACGATCGCGCCTGGCTCGATCACCATCCCTGGCATCACGATGGAGTTCTTTCCGATTATCGTGATTTTGGGACTATCCACGTCAACAGCACCGATGCGAGCGTCAGGCTCGATTGTTACTCGCTTATCAAGAACCGACTTCGCGACCTGCACACCTTGTTTGACAACGGCATCCGTCAAAATAACCAATTCATAAATCCTCGCGTTTTCGAGGACAATGACACCAGGAGACAAAACACTGCGTTCCACTACCGCACCAGGAGCGATATAGCATCCATCGCTAACCAGGCTATCCATAACAGATGAACCTGAGGCAAAACGTGAGGGTGGTCGTTCTTCTGTCCGGGTGTGAATAATCCAGGACCGATCGTTTAAATTAATCGGAGGAGGGTATTAAGCAAATCCATATGTGCCCGCCAATACAGAGTCATCGGTCCCGACATCCACCCAATAACCAGAATACGGAAAGCTGTAGATCTTATTGCCTTCACTAACTAATTTAGGCAATATATCTTTTCCAAAATCATGGAAAGAATCGGAACGATCCCGGTCTTCCCAAAGAGCACGGTCCAGGATCTTGGTGTTGAAGAGATAAACCCCCATATTGGCAAGATTAGAAAGCGGTTCTTTGGGTTTTTCTATAAATGAGGTGACACGGTTTTCACTGTCGACACCCAGGATTCCGAACCGTGATGCCTCATCCACTGGCACCTGGAGGGAAGCGATCGTGGCATCAGCCTGGTGCCGCACATGGTATTCAATGAGTGGTCTGAAATCCATTGAGTAAATGTGGTCTCCAGAGAGATTAATACAAAATCCGGGTAATCCCGTTTTATGAAAAGGAAATTTTGCTGAACGGCATCAGCAGTTCCGAGATACCAGTCCGATGATGAACGCCCCTTATACGGAGTATGTATGCTTACTCCACCGGTGAAATTCCTGTTTAGATCCCACGGACCTCCGGTTGCGATATGCTCGATTAATGAATGAGGCCGGTATTGAGCCAGGATTAAAATATCGAATATATCGGAGTTCACGCAATTCGACAATGTGAAATCGATGATGCGATATTTTCCTGCAAAGGGAACTGCTGGCTTGGTACGCTTTGCAGTCAATACCCCCAGGCGAGATCCTTCACCACCTGCCAGTATAACTGCACGAATTCTATAAGCCATCTGCCTTTCTCCTTTCTGTTATTCAGGATCATTGTTGAAGCTAGATCCCAGAACCGCGATAAATTAAGGGAATTCAGGCTTCGAAAGATTGAGTGATGCCTAAGTCAACGAACCAGCATTGTCTCCCAATCCACCAATTTTGATAAATGGATTTGCTTCAGCTGCCAAAATAAGCGCCATTATTGGTACAACCGAGTAAACTCCTGAGTTTTTTGGAATGAAGTGGATTTCTCTTAGCTATTTTACTCGAAAAAGCAGTTCCCCAATTTCGGTGAGACGCAGCCGTTTAGAACAAAAATTAGGTAAAGCTTTATAAATGTTTTCGCATACCGCTACAGGTTTTTACCCAAAAAAAACCTTAGCGAGTACAATAAAAAATGATGTTACCTTTCAACAGGCCGCGCAGCCTCTTCTCGCATATTTCATCCCACCTGATTCTTCTTTCTTTGCTTTCAGTTCTGGCCGTCGGAATACCGACAATTCTGTATATCCAATTCGAAACTGAAAAACAAATCTGGGCTCAAATCGAACAGGGTGCGAGGACAAGCCATGCTCTTTTTGAAGTGAAAGAATTCGAGTTGGCCAACAATGCAAAACTGGTGGCTGAACGTCCTAGTCTGCTGGAATTGATACAGCTTGACGACCAGCTGGCTCTACTTTCATACCTGTCAACTTTACAGGACGGTATCCAGAGCAATTCCATCACGATTTGCACCCAGGCAGGAAAAATCCTGGTTGAGACTCGCCATTTCGAAGATCTGCATCTATGCCTGCGTCAGAACTTCCTGACGATTGTCCAGAATCCAACGGAAGAAGCCTGGTTATTTAGGACCCATCCAATTTTGATCAATGAGCAGGCGGTTGGTACTGCAATTGTAGGTAAAAAGATCGATGATCGGTTTGCAGCTGCGATGCAGACTGAAATCGGTCTGGATTATTCTATTCTGAAAGATGGGAATTTCCTGGCTACCAGCCTGGACTCCGAACGATCTGCCCTAGATGATGTATATATAGAAACGGAAGCACTTAATTCACAGACAGATAACAATTCATTTAAATTCACAATTGACGACAAACCATACTATGCGATCGCTTTCCCGGTAAAAAGTGATGGTTTTACAGGTGTTCTGGCACTCCCAATGGAAGAGATTCTAAAATCCTCTCAAAAGCAAATCATGCTGATGCTCGCCGGGATTTTCACAGTTCTGTGCATTTCCATTTTTTTGAGCAGTCTGATCGCTCACCGGATTAGTAGACCATTGGAAGAATTGTCCTCACAGGCTATTCGCTCCAGGTCAGATTTTATCAAGACACCAATCTCAACTGATTCAAAAATCAAAGAGTTGATCGAACTGGCAGACGCATACGAGCATGCCAGATTGGACCTGAGTCAAAAGGTGAAGTCAGCTTCAACTTGAGCAAGATTGGATCGAACATCTGCTGGAAGCGATAGCAGAAGGGATTTTAACGCTCAATTCCAATAACAAGATTCTTTTCTTCAGTCCTGCGGCAGAACGCATAACCGGCTGGAAAAAAGAAGAAGTGCTTCACAATCCGGTCGATGATTATTTCAAGCTTGTCGAAAAAGATGGGGTATTCAGTGAAAATCTTCCCTCTCCAGGAGAGAAATATTTTCTCAATGTGGAATTAGCATTAAAAAGGCAGGCTACTCTCTCTATTTCGGGAGCGGAATTTTTCCCAAGCCAGGCCAGCAATTCGCAAATTGCTCTGGTCTTCCGTGATGTCACCGAAGAAGTTGCAATAAATAGATTGCTAGGGCAATTCTTGAGCAATGTCGCTCACGAATTCCGAACACCACTTTCTGCGCTTTCTGCATCTGTTGAGCTGTTGGAAGATCAGTTTCCCGATTTCAACAGCGGTGAAGTGATGGAGCTGATCCGCTCTCAGAAGTTGGGTGTGCTGGGTTTGGAGACTTTGATCGACAATCTCTTGGAAAGCTCCAGCATTGAAGCCAGGCGCTTCCGGGTAACACCCAGGTCATTTGATATCGAGGAAATTATCTCGGATGTCGAACAGACCTTAGCGCCGTTGCTCGAAAAACATGGTCAGCACCTGATAGTGAAAATTCCACTCGATCTTCCACTGGTCTATGGCGATCCCAGGCGAACTGTCCAGGTGTTGATTAACCTGCTCTCAAACGCAATCAAGTATGGCCCGGAGAATTCAGAAATCACACTGCAAGCAAATGAAAGAGACAGAAAGGTCCGGGTATTGATATCTGACCACGGTCCAGGAATTTCACCGGAATATCGCCAGGAAATCTTTACACGTTTTAATCTCCCGCGCTCTGAAAATGAGCGAGCGAAACCTGGAGCTGGGTTAGGATTATCGGTCGTGAAGGCAATCGTAGAAGCCCAGGGAGGTGAAGTGGGAGTCGAAGATAATCCAGGCAGCGGAGCTTGTTTCTGGTTTACAATGCGGCTGGCAAAATCCAAATGAAGACACTGATTGTTGACGATGATCGAACCCTTGCTGATGTCCTGGCATTCACCATGCGACGGGAGGGATATGAGGTACTTCTGGCATATGACGGAAAATTGGCAATTCAGAGATGGATGGAGGAAGATCCAGATTTGATAATCCTTGACGTGAATCTTCCCATTCTTGATGGTTTTGAGGTTTGCGCCCAAATCCGGAAGACTTCCTCCACACCAATTCTGTTGTTGACTGTACGAGATGATGAAGACGACATCGTCCGAGGATTGAAGCTGGGCGCCGACGATTATATAACTAAACCGTTCAGCCCACGGCAGCTGGTTGCGCGTGCACAAGCAATTTTGCGCAGATCAGGCCGCTCTCCGAGTACGGCTTTTAGAGAATCAGGTCAACTAAAATTTGATTTAAACCGCCGGGAGGTGGTAATTGCAGAGGAAAAAATTGTCCAATTGACTGCGCTGGAATCGCGTTTATTGGATTTGCTCATGAGAAATCCTGGCCAGGTCTTGACTATCGAAATGATAATTGATTCAGTTTGGGGACCACGCGGTGGAGATCGCGATATGGTTCGCCAGTTAATCCACCGGCTGCGAATAAAGTTGGAATCAGATCCGGAATTCCCGGTTTATATTCAGAATATTCCCCGCCTGGGATATTCACTCGTGACTGAAGATAAAAACGAAGAATTTTGAATTTTCGTTCGTGACGCAAAAAGCAACGAGCAATTCTTTTGTGAAAAATATAACATAATTGTCATGAGCATGTCACGGGATTTATCACCACCCGATGATATATTAAATTCTCAAGAAAGGAGCATATTATGTTTGTTGGCGATCGGATGACTCATCCTGTGATCACTGTTCACCCTGAATTACCTATTCAAGAAGCTCACGACATCATGCGCCAGGAGAATATCCGCCGGCTGGTGGTTGTTGACAATCGCGGCCATTTACGCGGTATCGTGTCAGAAAGCGATATTCTTGAAGCCTCCCCCTCGGAAGTTACCAGTCTGAGCATCTGGGAGATCAATTACCTGATGAGCAAAATTCGGGTGGATCAGGTAATGACACTTGACGTGATTACAGTGGATGTTGATACACCAATCGAGGAAGCGGCACGAATTATGGCAGATAAGAAAATTGGAAGTCTGCCCGTGACTCAGGAAGGCCGACTGGTCGGCATTATCACTGAAACGACATTATTCAGGATATTCCTTGAAATGTTTGCTGCTCGCGAACCTGGAATTCGCATCTCAGCGATGGTGAAAAACGTCCCCGGGACACTGGCAAATGTGACCAGAGCGATATTCGAGTCGGGTGGAAATATTATCGCATTAGGCACCTTTCAGGGTGATAACACCGAACTTTCCGGCGTTATGCTGAAAGTGAATGGGATAAATTCCTCGAAATGCCATGATGCACTAAATGGAGTTGTGGAGAAAGTCATTGACATCCGTGAAACGACTGCTGGTTAAGAAAGATCCACCAGAGTCCGAACTCAATCTTTATCACGAAATCAATAACTTTAGGAGCATCGATCCTCCCGGCTTGATCACCTGGTTAGATGGGCTGGCACCAGCCATATCCGAAGGGCTCATACTGATCGATGCTTCTCAGTGCATATATTACTTCAGCTCTGGTGCAGAGAAGATTTCCGGCTGGAACCGCAATGAAATATGCGGAAAATCAATTCATGAAATATTCAATTTTGATGAATATAGGCACCTGTTGACAGGTCACCCAACCGGGCGTTATTACTAACAACCGGGCGGAGATCCAACATAGGGAAGGATATCCAGTCTCAATCAAATACTGGTTTTCTCAGCCATCAGGCCAAAGTCCAGAAGCTGCACTCTTCAATCATAATTTTCCAGGAACTCACGTGAGGAAGATGCCGCAATCAAACTTCGGGCTTTCTTTTTAGCTAATATCACACATGAATTTCGCACCCCTCTCTCTCTCACTTAATGCATCAGTGGAATTTCTCTTAGAAGAGATTAAGTTCCCTATCTAGAAATGAAATAGAAGCACTGCTGACTTCCGTGCATTTGAGTGTAACAGGTCTACAGACGCTGATTGACAACCTACTGGAAAGCATCCAAATCGAAGCCGGACGGTTTTCCATTTCACCTCGGACCACTGATCTGGATAGGATAATTACAGAAGCCAAGCGGATAATGTCCCCATTATTCACTCGCAGGCAGCAGGCGCTTAATATACTGAAGCCAGAAGGATTGCCACAAGTTTATTGTGATCCGACCCGCATAACGCAGGTTCTTGTTAATTTCTTGTCGAATGCCAGTAAATACGGTCCTACCCAGCAAGAAATCCTGATCAATGTGATTCCAGCCGACAATAATTGGCTAAAAGTATCGGTGACAGACCACGGTCCAGGGATTCCAGAGCCAGAAACACGGAAAAATATTCCAGCAATATTACCGGCTTGGTGCAAAGTCCAATGCACAGGATGGGGTGGGATTGGGATTGTGGGTGGTACGCGTAATAATCGAACAGCATGGTGGGGTTGTAGGTGTAGAAGAAGCGCCAGAAGGCGGTTCAATGTTCTGGTTCACAATTCCTTCTGCCGGGTAGATTTTATGAAAGCATTGGTTGTAGACGACGACTTCGCCCTCTCGGATGTGCTGTCCTTCACAATGCGGCGTGCAGGCTTCCAGGTGATTACTGCACACGACGGCAAGGAAGCCCTTGACCTGTGGCAAAGCGAATCGCCAGACCTGATCATCTTGGATTTGAATTTACCAAAACTTGACGGCTTTTCGGTTTGTAAATGGATACGTACCAGATCGGATGTCCCGATAATAATTTTGAGTGTACGCAGCGATGAAGAAGATGTAGTTGATGGATTAAAACTCGGAGCTGACGACTACTTGGTCAAACCTTTCAGTCCTCGCGAGCTGGTTGCAAGAGCTGATGCTGTCTTTAAGGAGGGCTAGCGCTTCCCAGGAAATCCCAGAAACGCTTGTAGCTGGTGATTTTTTGCTTGATTCCACAAAGAACGAGCTGAGGGTAGGTAATGGAACAATTACCCAGATCACAAGACTTGAATCTCGGTTGCTAGAAGTCTTGATGAGAAATGCGGGTCATGTCGTATCTACGTTTACCTTAATCGACTATGTCTGGGGGCCATCTGGTGGAGATCGCAAAATGCTCAAACAATTGATCTATCGCCTGCGGAGGAAAATCGAACCTGACATGGATCGACCAATATACATCCAGACCGTCTCGAACCTGGGATATATCTTCCTGCAAAAATAACCAGTTACAGGAAAATAAACGGGGGAAATTGTTACCAGATTGTCACCGTAATTAGACCAGCCCTGTTACCATCGGCCACTATACTCTATTGTGAAGGAAGTAGCAATCCAGCCGCGATGCAGCATTCCTATAATAAATCAACTCGAAATTTTCAAATGGAATAAAGGACCTGATTCAGAATTCATGACTATTCAGGAGGCAAAAAATGGTTACTTTAGTTGAGCTAATCTATAAATTGCGCAGCCCTGACAACAAGCGTGTCATGCAAGCTGTAGAAGAGCTGCGCGTCCGCGGTTGGCTGCAAGACGGCTCTTTACGCGCAGTCCCACTCTGCCATGTGCACATGCAAGGAGTCGACTTGCTTTCAGCAGATCTCTCCAACATCGATTTTCACCAGGCCAATTTTGAAAACGCAGATTTAAGTATGGCTAATTTGGCCAATACGAAACTAACGCGCGTTAATTTCCAAAGGGCAAATCTGAGCCATACAGACATCTCAGGCGCTGATTTGTATAAGGCTAATTTGAAGGAAGCTCGAAACCTGACAGATGAGCAATTAAGAAAAGCCAAGCGTCTGTATGGGGCAATAATGCCTGATGGAGAAACCTACAACGGTCGCTTCAACTTGGAAGGCGACCTGGCATTTGCTCGCTGGGGAAGGGTGGATCCTGCGAATTCTCAGGCTATGGCAGATTTCTATGGGATAAGCCTGGAGACTTATATGCGCGGGCAGGATACTCTGGAATCATCGTTGGCGTGAATAGGAGAATTCAATGCTATACGCATTACTCATGCTCTTATCGATCATTTTTGCGATCATGGCTGTCAGAGCCAAAGGGTTGATTGCTTCAGCCCTTTGGCTGGCGGGTGTCAGCGCTATGGTGGCAGTGTTGTTCTATCTGCTTGGCGCTCGCCAGGTAGCAGTCGTTGAATTGAGTGTTGGAGCCGGGCTGGTCACAGTCCTGTTTGCCTTCGCGATCAGCATAGCAGGTGAAGAACCAGGAGTATTGAAATCATATGTACCGGTCTGGCTGGGTGGGGCGTTAATATTGCTGATGGTCGGGTTGTTTACCTGGTTCACAATTCCAGGATCAATGACGACAATCCCTTCAACGGAGCCTCCCTTCATCACTGTCTTCTGGCAGGAACGTGGCTTGGATATGGTGGTGCAAGTGAGTTTGATATTTGCCGGCGTCCTCGGACTGATTGGCCTGCTGGCGGAGGTTAAATCTCCCTCAAGCATTCTGTGGCGGATGCCATCACTGCAAAACGAGATATTGAGTTGGATCAAATGGGACAGCCCGAATTGGAAAAGGAGACAGTATGAACTTTTCACCTGTCGACATAATGATCTTCGGAGTGATCTGCCTGCTGGGAGTGGGTTTCTACACTCTTTTGTTCAAACGCAACCTGATCAAACTGGTGATCGCCCTTCAAATTTTAGTCAAAGGGGTCATGCTGGCAATCATCGGTGCTGGCTTGATCAGCAATCGCATCAATCTTGCTCAAAGCCTGGTTATAACGGTGATCGTCGCCGACACAATCGTTGCAGTAATAGGAATGGCCCTCGCCGTCCAGGTCCGTCGGCAACTCGGAACGCTTGACGTCGCAGAACTATCGAAATTACGAGGATAACGACATGGCATCCTGGTTAATTCTATCGGTCATAATCTTGCCTTGGGTGGGCGGGTTGTGTGTATGGAGGCTTGGAGATAAGAATCCGGGCCTCCAACACGCACTTGCATCTATTTTCGCGGTGCTGGGAGGCGTGCTCGCTGTCACCCTTTTACCTTTTGCATCCTCCTCATCGGTAGTAGAAATACCTTTAGGAGCACCGTTTGGCAGCTTTACCCTTATTCCAGATGGCCTGGGTGTATATCTGACGATCATTGCTTCAGTGGTGGGCAGTCTGGCTGTCATCTTTTCCAATGACTACATGAAAGGTGAAGCCCAATTAGGCCGCTACTATTCACTGGTTTTGCTCTTCATTGGGGCGATGAGTGGTCTCGTTCTTTCTGGATCTCTTCTGTTCATGTTCATATTTTGGGAGATCACAGCTTTTTGTTCTTATGCGCTGATCTCTTTTCACAATGATGACCCCAAGGCTGTCGCGGGAGGCATTAAAGCGCTGATTATCACTCAAGTCGGCGGGATTGGCCTGTTGATAGGCGCTTTGATCATATATTCCTATCTCGGAACTTATCAAATCCCGGATTTCATCGAAAATGCTCATACGATCCCTGTTAACGTCTTTGGGTTCATCGCATTCGGATTCCTGATCGCCGCGGCAGCGAAATCCGCACAACTACCATTCCAAACCTGGCTCCCTGACGCAATGGAAGCTCCAACACCGATTAGCGCTTTGATCCATGCCGCAACAATGGTGAATGCAGGTGTATATCTGCTTGCTAGATTTTTCCCTGCTTTTGAAAGCGTCCCAGGCTGGACATCGGCTGTAATGTTGGTAGGTATGCTTTCCGCTTTGATGGCAGGGATCATGGCAGTTGTCGCCAATGACCTTAAGCGCACTCTGGCTTACTCGACGATCAGCCAGCTCGGATACATGGTCTATGCCATCGGCTGTGGAGCCGTATTTGCCAGCCAGTTTCACCTGATGAGCCACTCGGTCTTCAAGGCACTTTTGTTTTTAGGAGCTGGTGCTGTTATTCATACCGTGGGCACCCGCGACATGCGTGAAATGGGCGGCCTGGGAAAACTTATGCCTTTTACCAGGCTGGTTTTTATTATCGGCGCAGCCGGGTTGGCAGGTATCCCGATCGCAAATGGTTTCTTCAGCAAGGAGCTCTTACTGGAAGGTGGGATGGTAGGTGGACCGTTCTGGGCTTACCTGGTTATGCTCCTGGTGGCCGGAATCACGGCTTTTTACAGTCTGAGAATGGTATGGATGGTTTTTTACGGTGAGGCGCAGAACAAAGCCCATTTCCACGATGCACCATCCAGGATGCGCATATCCCTGTTCTTGCTTGCCCTTGGCACTTTGCTCACCTGGCTGCTAGTGGGCCCGTTCAGCGAATTACTCGCCAATACACTGCCGTTCCATGAGAATTCACGCCGCATCAACAATCACTTTCATAGTCGAGATCTTAACTGCTCCAGCCACCTGGGTTGCACTGGCGATCGTTGCAGCCGGATTAACCTTCTGGCTGATGAGAGACAGGATCACTGGCCTGGCTAGGATCCTGAAACCACTTGGGACAATTGCCGAGAAGAGTTTCGGATTTGAGTGGATAAACCAGCAGATCATCCGGGGTACCCAAAGGATCTCTGAAGGACTGCGCCGTACACAAACCGGCCAATTGAATTGGAACGTTGTGGGGATTGTCGGCGGCCTGGTCATAGTTCTCATCGTACTTGCCTGGGGTATATAACATGGAGTTTCCAATCTTCCTCTGGTTGATTATTATCCCTCTGGTAGCTTCCCCTTTGATCTATCTGAGTGGTCATCTGGGAAGCCGGCGAATAGCACAATGGACAAGCCTTGCTGTCCTCCTGGTGACGTGGATTCCGTTCGGTTTAGCGGCAGCTGAGCTTCAGAACACAGACTTTCTCTCCTACACATACGGTGGGATTTCCCTGCGTTTTGATGGATTAAGCCTGCTGTTGTCCGCAGTAGCTCTTGGATTAGGAACGATGGTGGTGATTTTTTCTGGTCCCTATATGTCAAAAGAAGCGAACCAGGAAAAATTTTACGCCATGCTGGTTGCCATGGTTGGAGTGATGATCGGTCTGGGTTGCGCCCATGACCTGTTTAATTTATGGATCTGGTTCGAGGCCATGGCAATCACATCTTATCTGTTGGTTGCCTTCTATCACGAGCTGCCTTTGTCGCTTGAAGCAGGGGTAAAATATTTGCTCCAGAGCGCTGCAGGATCCGTTCTTGTGCTTTTAGGAATTAGCCTGGTTCTGGCACAGACTGGTACCCTGGACCTTTCCGAAATCCGGCAGGCCGAAAGCTCTCCCTGGCTGCTGGCAGCTGGAGCTGCATTCCTGATCGGATTTGGAGTAAAAACCGCCCTGGTACCACTGCATACATGGCTGCCTGATGCACATTCGATGGCACCCAGTGGAATAAGCGCCATGCTCTCAGGTGTGGTCATTGAGGCGGGATTGATCGCCATGCTGCGCTCGTTGGGCGCCCTGGCCGATGTCACAGCCTGGTGGGGTCCATTCTTGATGATCTTTGGTGTTCTTAACATGATGGTGGGGAATTTAATGGCCCTGCGCCAAAAACAGGTCAAACGCCTGCTGGCTTATTCGAGCCTGACTCATGTTGGCTATATGCTGGTTGGTTTGGGCGTGGCTGTGTATTTAGGTGTATTCAACGGCGCGCAGGGCGGTGCTTTTCATCTTTTCAACCATGGAGTGATGAAAGGACTGGCCTTCCTGGCAGCCGGTTCCCTGTTGTACACGCTGCACATCGCTTCAGGCGATCACCATCCTTTATTGATTTCTGACCTGAACGGTGCCTCGAAACGCTATCCTCTGGTCGCACTGACATTCAGCCTTGCGGTACTCGGATTGGGCGGCATCCCACCTCTTTCCGGCTTCATGTCCAAATGGCAAATTTTTGTTTCAGGCTTCGAAACCCATGATATCTGGATTGAGCTTCTCGTGCTTTTCGCTGCTATAAACAGTGTATTCTCACTAGCATATTATGCACCCATGATCAATGCCCTCTATCGCCTGGAGCCCTCGGAGACGGTTGTTAAAGGGAACAGGATGCCAGGCACAATGAAAATCCCACTGGTGGTCCTGGCAATCTTGGTAATCGTCATAGGCTTGTGGCCTGGTTTGATGAACTGGCTGACAATTCCAGCCGGTACCGCTTTGGTGAATTTGTTCTAGCTTCCAGGCTGCACTACTACCGTAGATACCTGGAAAACATAGCTACCTGAATAAAATGGAATACATCAAATAATCTGAACAGGATCTAATAGGAAAGTAAACATGAGTCTTTTCAGCCCACCAATTGCCTTCTTGATATATCTTGTCCTGGTCGGTTTGTTGACTGGTTTCGGGCGCTACATCGCTGGACCAGCGAAGCTGACCGCAATCAAAACCAGCACCTATTCGAGCGGAGAAGCGCCACCCACTCATTTAGCATCTCCCGGCTACCGCCCGTTCTTCGTTGTGGCGTTGTTCTTTGCGATCCTCCACCTGGGTGTCCTGGTGTTGGGCAGCAGCGATATGTCTTCGATTACGATCGTTTATCTGGTCGGATTGATGCTTGCCCTGGTCGCTCTTATCATCGGATAAACGCACAAGGAGATCAAACATGAGTGAATCTGAAAATCTGGTTGAAGACGTTGTTCACCGTCTAAAACTTTGGGCTGCAATTAATTCCCCCTGGGCTATCCACTTTAATACCGGTTCGTGTAATGGGTGTGACATCGAAATCTTGGCAACTCTCACACCACGTTACGATGTTGAGCGTTTTGGAATAAAGTTGAAAGGGAGCCCACGGCATGCCGATGTTCTGGTCTGCACCGGACCGGTAACACGACAGGCCAAAGATCGCTTAATAAGAATTTACGAACAGATGCATGATCCGAAATTTGTAGTAGCAGTTGGCTCATGCGCACTGTCTGGCGGCGCTTTTCATGATTGCTATAACACAATGGGGGGAATCGACCAGGTAATCCCGGTAAATGCCTATATCCCTGGGTGCCCTCCCCGGCCGGAAGCGATCGTTGATGGAATCGTGAAATTGCTGACGAGCTTGCAGCCGCCTCCACCCTCAAAAAAACACTTAGAAGCTTCAGCCGGGTAATCCAAACCGGCAGTGAGATTGGAGAAGTCATATGGATCCAGAAAATACATTTGAGACTGTCCACCTGCTGCTAGATGATTGGGCAGAGAGATTCGAATCACCCGATCCTACTAGACTTGAAGTGTATATGAAACAGGTCGAAGACCTGGTACCAGCAGTTGTAGGATTGCGTGTGAAAAGGCTCGGGTATCTTGCGGCGATCGTGGGTCTCGATCCTGGTATCGAGTCTGAAGAGCTGGAAATCCTGTACCACTTCTGCGTGGAACAGCTGATGATCATTCTTCGATTTCGGGTACCAAAACTAAATGGCTCTGTACCAAGCCTATGGGAAATCATTCCCAGTGCTGAATCCTTCGAGCGTGAGCTGTGTGAGATGTACGGCATCACTATCGCTGGATTGCGAAATCCCGGTCATCTGTATCTCCCTGATGACTGGAAGGAAGGAGTCTACCCTCTCAGAAAAGGTGTAGATCCTCGTATTGCTTTTCAGAATAATTAGGTGGAGCATGGAGGAAATCATCGAACGTAAACCTTTTGAAGTTACGGTTGGTCCACAGCATCCGGCGTTGAAGGAACCCGGAAATTTTCAATTCACCGTGGATGGTGAAATTGTCACGAACGCAGCCGTTCGCTTAGGTTACGCCCATCGAGGCATTGAAAAAGCCGCTGAAGAGCGTAATTGGATTCAGAATATTTACCTGGTTGAAAGAATTTGCGGAATTTGCTCTCATATCCATGCCACAGCATATTGCTTGGCAGTCGAACATCTGGCGAATATCCAGGCACCTCCCAGGGCTCAGGCCATTCGTGTATTGGTATCCGAGCTGGAACGCATTCACAGCCACCTGCTTTGGATCGGTGTGGCGGCCCATGAAGCGGGATTTGACACCTTATTCATGTACAGCTGGCGGGACCGTGAAACCATCATGGATATCCTGGAAAAACTGACCGGCAACCGGGTGAATTACTCCACCAACCTGCTGGGAGGTGTCAAGATTGATGTGGATGGCGAACAAAAAACCGGCATATTAAAAGGCCTCGATATCCTTGAAGAACGCACGCAACACTACCTGAATATTGTCACAACCGATGCTTTCTTTTTGCAGCGAACCCGTGGTGTTGGGAAAATGACTCAAAGGCAGGCAGAAGTCATGGGTGCGGTTGGACCTACTGCCAGAGCGTCAGGCGTTGCGCGTGATGTGCGCATCGAAAGTCCTTATGGTGCATACGATGAATTCCGGCCAAATCTTATCATCGAGCAGGCTGGCGACCTGGAAGCCCGTTTCATCGTGCGAGTGAAAGAGCTTTTCGAGAGCTACCGCTTGGTGCGCGAAATTTTGGACCGGCTCCCGGAAGGCGAATTGAGCGTAAGAATGCCCAGGCGCATCAAACCAGCCGAATATGCCATGCGTGTGGAAGCGCCGCGCGGTGAGTTATTCTATTTTGTTAAAAGTAATGGCACCGATAAACCAGAACGAGTAAAAGTACGCACGCCGACGATTTGTAACATGACTACAGTGGTAAAGCTGGTTGTCGGACACCAGCTTGCCGATGTCCCGATGATCCTGGCAGGCATCGACCCCTGTTTCTCCTGCAATGACCGGATGGTCATAGTTCGCGACAATCGAAAAATCGAAACGATTGAAAGCAGACGGTGAGATATGGAGATTCTTCTAGATTTCCTTAGGTTGCTTATCTTTCCGGGTGGATTGTTTTTGCTTCTGGCGGGTCTCCTGTACGAGTGGGTTGACCGGAAATTATTAGCGCAGCTTCAGAACCGGATCGGTCCACGCTGGTTTCAGCCGATCGCCGATATAGTGAAACTTATGGGTAAAGAAGAAGTAATCCCAGATGGATCGAATAAGTGGTTATTCGTCTGGCTGCCCATCGCTGCGCTGGCTGGTGGTCTGACCGCTGCGCTGTATGTACCAATCATGGGGATCAAACCTGCCTTCAACTTCACTGGCGATTTGATTGTGACGCTGTACCTGCTCAGTTTACTGACCCTTTGCATGGGCCTGGCTGGCTCGAACACCATGGATCGCTTCTCGGTGCTGGGAGCCACAAGGACATTCACTCAACTATTCTCTTATGAAGCGCCTTTTATGTTGGCGCTGCTGGGTCCTGCGCTCGTAGCTGGAAGCTGGCAGATTGATAAGATTACGGCCTACACCGAGTCCCATTGGTTGATTTTCACCCAGCCGATAGGTTTTATCGTAGTGATCATCGGGCTGATGGGTAAGCTGGAGCTGCCACCATTCGATGCTCCCGAAGCGGAAACCGAGATTGTGGCTGGCGCTTTAACCGAATACAGCGGTCGAGGGTTGGCTCTTTTTCGCCTGGGTAAAGGCGTTGAGATGGTAGTGGGACTGACCCTGGTGGCAGCCTTCTATTTGGGCGGAGTGTCGAATCCTCTTACTGTTCCTGGCAAAAACTCTGGCTTTGCTGGTAATCGTAGCCGTCCTCCAGGCAGTCCTATCGCGCTTGCGCATCGATCAGACGGTCGGCATCTGGTGGCGTTACGGCGCCCTGTTGGTTTTAGTTCAGTGGTTATTCATGTTCTTGGGTCAGAGGTTAACACTATGAAACTTGGGACAATGCTTTCAGATGTAACCCATTCGTTTTTTCGCAGAAATATTACGCAAAAATATCCTTTCGAGCGTTTCGAGACTCCGGAACGGCTGAGAGGGCACCTGCACTGGGATTCCGAGAAATGCACTGGGTGCGGGATGTGCGGGACCGATTGCCCGGCAGCTGCTATCAAGATGCATGTGCTCGACAAGAAAGCCAAACGTTTTGTGATGGAATACCATATCGATCAATGCACTTTTTGCGCCCAATGTGTGCATTCCTGCAACCAGGACTGCCTCTCCATGCAGAAGGATGTCTGGGAGCTGGCAGCACTGAATAGAGATCCATTGGTTGTGTATTTTGGGGACCCGAATGACGTTATCATCGTCCAGGAAGGTCTGCCTGAGCCAGAACCCGAGCCGGCTTCAGAATAGTTTTTTGCGGTTTGTTCATATGGTAAATAAGAAAACAAAGAAGAAATCTGAAGAAATCCTCGCCTGGAAAATGGTCTTTCAAAGCAGAAACTAATTCAGGCGAAAGGAGCGTTCCAGTCATGACATTGAAAATCATACCAAAAACCGAATTACCAAACTGGATAGAAAAGCTACATCAAGAATATCGCGTCATAGGACCTGCGCCGGTTCAACAACATTTTGCGTTCAAGGAAGTGACCTCATTTTCCGAGATGGATTTAGGATATCGCACGACTATCCTGCCACCCAAGAAGGCACTTTCACCGCAATACGAAGAATTAATGACCTTCAATAATTCGGAAAATCGCACTGAAGCAGTGATTGATGATACGCCAACTGTATTGTTTGGCGTGCATACCTGCGATTTGCATGCCATCAACTTCCTGGATACCGTATTTCAACGCGATTACGCGGACCAGCATTACTTCAGCCGCCGAAAAAACACCGTCATCGTAAGCATCGAGTGCCTGGAACCATGCACCGAATACTCATTTTGCAAAGATATGGGCACTTATACTGCCCCGGCTGAACTCGACCTCCACATGGTGGACATCGGAGACGCCTATGCGTTGAATGTGGGATCCGAATATGGAGAGAAATTACTGAATGGAATCGAGCGAGTGCATATGGCTGCGGATAAGGATGAAAAGCAGCTGAATCGGGTTTTACGCAATAAATGGCCACGTTTCACATACCATCTGCACGCCGATATCACAGAGCTGCCTGGATTGATGGGCTCAAGTTATAAATCACCCATCTGGGAAGACCTTGGAAAGCGTTGTTTGGGGTGCGGATCCTGTACGCTGGTTTGCCCGACCTGTTATTGTTTTGATATGGTAGATGAGGCAGATTTCGCCGGGAATTCCGGTAATCGCTGCCGGGTCTGGGATTCATGCCAGCTCAACCAGTTCGCCAGTGTGGCTGGTGGGCATGATTTCAGGCCTGGGCAGGCAAACAGACAGCGCCACCGCTTCTTCAGGAAATATAAATACCAATCCTTCGCACCCAGCCTGTTAGGTTGTGTCGGGTGTGGGCGGTGTTCGTCTGCATGCCTGGTCGATATTACACCGGTAGACACATTGAACAAACTATTTCACCGGCGGGTAGCAGCCAAGCACACCCGTCAGGAGGCGGTTGCACAATGATCGCAGGGTTAAAAGACGCATTGATGGAAACCTCAGTTTACCTGCCCATCCAGGCAAGAATCCGGGATATCCATCAAATGAACGAATTAACGAAGCTCTTTACCATCGATCTCCCTGCAGGGATAAATTTGAACCACAGGCCTGGCCAGTTCCTGCAAGTATCGATAATGGGTGTGGGCGAAGCTCCGATCAGCATTTCGTCTTCCCCCAGCCGGACAAACGGCTCTTTTCAAATGTGCGTTCGCAAAGCCGGTGATTTTACCGGTGTGATGCACAAACTGCAGCCCGGAGATACTCTGGGTGTGCGCGGACCATTCGGACACGGCTTCCCTTACGAGAGATTTCGCGGTAAAGACATGCTTTTTACCCCTGGGGGCATTGGCCTTCCCCCATTGAGATCCCTGATCAACCAGGTTCTGGATGATCGCAGCAATTATGGACGGGTGATCATACTTTACGGCGCGCGCAATCCATCGGAGCTGCTTTTCAAAGAAGAACTCCAGGAGTGGGAAGAGCGTGAAGATGTGGAATTGCTCGTAACCGTGGATCGTGGGGATGAGAACTGGAAGGGAAATGTCGGAGTAATCACCACTCTCTTCCCCAAAATTCAGGTCTATGCTCCCAACACGGTGTCATTCACCTGCGGTCCTCAGGTGATGTACCGGTTTGTAGTGACAGAATTGATCGGAATGGGCATTCGCGAAGGAAATATATATCTCGATATGGAAAGGCGAATGAAATGCGGGATCGGCAAGTGCGGGCACTGCCAGATTAATCACGAGTACACCTGCAAGGATGGACCTTGTTTCACCTATGCGCAATTAAAGACCCTGGAGGAAGGCCTATGAGTGAGAATGGTAAACCAAAAATCGCCTTCTTTGACTTTGCCAGTTGTGAAGGTTGCCAGTTTAACGATTGTCGACGCGCTGCAGACATATCCAGACCTCTTGGATGCTGTCGAAATTGTCCAATTTCGCGAGGCAATGAGCGAAAAAAGCGAAGATTACCAGGTGGCATTTATCGAAGGATCATGCACACGAGAACAGGATGAAGAACGATTAAGAGCGATCCGCAGCCAAGCGCAGCTTGTCTTTGCTCTCGGCGCCTGTGCCCATCTTGGAGGGGTAAATACCATTCGCATCTGGCAGTCTCAGGATCACGTCGTGCAATATGTGTACGGTGAAATGGGAAAACGGTTTAATGTTTATTCACCACGCCCGATCGAAGCGGTAATTAAGATAGATGGATTCATTCCCGGCTGCCCGATCGACAGGAATGAATTCGTGCGCATTGCAAAAGCCCTGGTGCGAGGCCGGCCAATCCGCCTGCCAGATTACGCTGTATGCGTGGAATGCAAACTCAGCGAGAATTCATGCGTGGTAGAACATGGAAAAGCTTGCCTGGGTTCGATCACTCGAGCTGGGTGCAACGCAATTTGCCCGGCAAACGGTTCTGGTTGCGATGGCTGCCGCGGTCTACTGCCAGATGCCAATATTGGCTGGTTGAAGGTAGCTCTGCATGAACATGGCGTGCCAGAGACTGCGTTTGCAGAAAAAATGAAGCTATTCCAATCTTACCAGTTCACCGGATTATCCTCCTCTGATGTAGCGTAGAGTTATGAGATGAAGAACGAAACCGGGAGCTGAAGGAGAACAGGAACACATGGCAAAATCACGAACGAAAGACCTTGATATCAATATCCACTATATAACCCGCGTCGAGGGACATGGGAATATTGTTGTCAACGCGAGAAATGGCATTCTGGAACAATGCGATTTAGAAGTCATTGAATCACCGCGCTTTTTTGAGGCGATGCTGCGCGGCCAGCCGTACACGCAGGCGCCGACGTTGGCATCACGAATCTGCGGTATATGCGCAGTAGCTCATTCCACGACTTCTCATCGAGCCGTTGAGAAGGCTCTGGATGTAAAACTCAGCCAGCAGACTGAGTTATTGAGGAAGTTAAATTACCACGGGGAGATGCTGGATAGTCATGTCCTGCATGCGTATATGCTGGTAGCTCCAGACTTTTTGGGTGTTGGATCGGTTATTCCTTTGGCCAAAACCGCCCCCGACGTTGTACTGCGCGCCTTGCGGATGAAACAGCTGGCAGGTGATATTTGTGCAGCTATCTGCGGGCGACATACACACCCTGTCGGAATGACGATCGGTGGTTTCAGCCATTTCCCTGAGAAAGACCAGCTGCTGCAGCTCAAAGACCGGTTACAGGCAATGGATATTGACCTGGACGCCACCGTCGAATTATTCCAGGGATTAAAATTCCCGGATTTCGAACGGGACACTGAATATATTGCGTTATGGAAAGATGACGAGTATTGTTTCATCGACGGGCAGATCAAGAGTACCGATGGTGGATTGTGGCCAATTGAGGATTACCGGAATATCACCAACGAATATCAGCAGCAGCACTCTTCCGCCAAACACGCCCGGAACCAACGTCAATCTTATATGGTTGGCGCTCTCGCACGTTTTAATATTAAATTTTAACCAGCTGCATCCGAAAGCAAGAGCCGCTGCCAGTGCCCTGGATATAAAACCGAAATGTACCAATCCTTACCTGAACACAGCTGCACAGGTGGTGGAGATTGTACACTGCGTGGAAGACGCGATCCAGATCATTGATCGATTATTGGACGCCGGGATCCGTTGGGAAGAGCCCACACCACCCCAGCGATACTCAGGAGAAGGTGCAGGAGCCTGTGAGGCGCCGCGTGGCATCTTATTCCACGATTATTCAATAAAAAGCGGATACATCACTGAAGCTAACTGCATAATCCCTACAGGACAGAACCTGGCGAATATTGAGGCTGACATGCGGAGTCTGGTTCCTGTTATCCTGAATACTTCCCAAGAGCACATCTCCCAACAACTGGAAATGTTAGTGCGTGCGTATGATCCCTGCATTTCCTGCTCGGCCCATATGTTGAAGGTGAAGTTTGTCTAGAACCCTGGTCCTCTCCATTGGAAGCGAGCTACGTGGAGATGATGGTGTCGGAAAGGCCATCACCGCAAGGCTTCGCATATCGTATTCGCTTCCGACAGGAGTGGATATTATGGATTGTGGTACAGCTGATCTGTCGACAATTCTGATGAGGCCTGATTTCGAAAAGGTGATTATCGTGGATGCTGCCAATATGGGGCTTCTGCCTGGAGAATGGCGCCGAATTTTGGTAAATGACAACATTAGCGAAATTCTCTCCGAAGGTGACCAGGAAAACTCGCATGGGCTGGGGATTATCCAGGCAATTACACTGAGCAGAATTCTTGGCACATTGCCGGAGGAAATTGTGATCTTCGGCATCCAACCCCAGAATATTGAATATCATCGAGGATTGAGCGCTCCAGTAATCAGTACGGTGACGGAGGTCTGCAAAGCGATACAATTTGAATTAGAATTGACCCAGACAGAAGAAGATCCTGCACCAAATAATATATTTGCGCAGTTTAAGCTTACCGAATCACATGTATAAAAAGAAAGGACACAAAAATGGCTAAAATATTGATCGTCGACGATGATCCAGACATTCTGCTGGCAGCTAGATTGTGCCTGGAAAATGCCAAGCACCAGGTATTTGAGGCTAAGAGCGGAAAACAGGGTTTGGAAATGATCAAGCAAGACCGTCCAGACTTGATCATCCTGGATGTGATGATGGAGACTAAAACGGAAGGTTTCCAGATGGCCTTGAAACTGCATAGCCCTGATCCAACTTCAGAATTCGCAGATTTTAAAGGCATCCCGATCCTGATGCTGACGGCCATTCACAGCACCACTCCGCTTCGCTTTGAACCGGATATCGATTACCTGCCGGTTGAGTTATTCGTCGATAAACCCATTGATCCGGATGACCTGGTAAAGAAAGTAGATTATCTGCTCAGTAAAGAAAAGGTCTAAAACCAGATCTAACTATAAAAACCACAGAGGGACCGGGATAACGCAGGGAATTTCGCTCTGTGGTCTCGGGATTTTCTGTGGTTTTTTATTCTTGCGACTGCGGAATGTGACTTTTTGATCACTCGCCTCGAAGCCCTTCTAAAGCTGCTTGTGGGTGGGCGCTTGCAGTTAATCCTGATCATCAGTTTCACCTTGATGACAGCATTCACAGTTTTATTTGGCTCTGGAATAACTTCACATGTCATCAGCCAGTACCTTTCAGCCGCAGAATCCGAACGTGTCTCCCGTGACATGGATCTGGCTAACGCTTTCTACAACCTGAACTTGGATGAGATAGCTGCCATCAGTTACCGCTTGGTTCTGGATAAATGGGTGGTAAATAATCTGCCCTTAGCAATTAAAGGAAATTCACGAGCACTGGAGATTATCGATCAACAGATCACGAATAAAATAACTGTGCTCGCTTTAGGTGGTACTCACCTGATTGCTGTGCTCGACGAAGAAGGAAATATTGTTGCAGGCAGGACCCTATCATCAAATGGAGAGATGTCTCCAATTCTTAAGAGTGGGTATTGGGGAGATTTGCCGATTGTCAAGGAAGCAATGCGAACGGGTAAATCGATTTCAGCCACCGATGTGATCCCGGTGGAACAACTAGCTACCGTTGGACTAGACACCCAGGCCAAAATCGAGCTGGTTGATACACCATTAGCTGTTGAAAAGCCCTTCGATGCGCGTGAAGGCGAAGCAGGGCTGGCTCTCGTCGGTGTAGCGCCGATTAAAGGTGGAGATGGAAAGATACTCGGTTCAGCACTGGCTATGTACCTGTTCAACAACGATTTCACACTGGTCGATCGCATCAAGCAGGTTGCGGGGGTCGATACCGTAACCATCTTCTTTGGTGATTTACGTGTCTCGACCAATGTTATGACGAAAGAAGGATTGCGTGCGATTGGCACCCGGCTTTCAGAAGAGGTCTTTAATGTGGTTCTGCGTGACAAGCAGGATTATATTGGTGAAGCTTTTGTCGTCAATGATACTTTTATCACCAGCTACAAACCACTTCTTAATTTCAAAGATGAGGTCATAGGGATCATTTATGTTGGCGCGAGGAAATCTGGTTATCAGGCATTATTAGATAATTTCCGGCAACAAGTGGTTCTGATTGCATTTCTTACGATCGCCCTGGCTGCCATTATCGCCATACCGATTGCTCGCTATATTACCAGGCCAATCATTTCCCTGGTGGACGCAAACCGAATGCTTGCCAAGGGTGATATGACAGTCCGGGTGAGTGAAGATGGAAGCGGTGAGCTTGCCGTATTGGAGCATTCATTTAACTCAATGGTTGAGACTCTTCATCGGACTCAACAAGAGCTGATGCATAAAGAAAATCTGGCGTCAATGGGTCAGCTGGCAGCTGGAGTAGCGCACGAGCTGAACAATCCTTTGGGAACGATTCTTTTATTCTCAGATATATTGCTTAAGGAAACTCCCCAAGATGATCCAAAGCGCGAAGATCTGCAATTAATAATCCAGGAAGCCACACGATGCAAAGCCATTGTGGCTGACCTGTTGAATTTTGCCCGACAGCAGGATGTGCTCTCCAAAGATACCGACCTGCATGACTTGATCGAGCGGGTGATTAAATCATTACGACTTAAACCTGATTTTGAAGGGATCGAGATCAAGCGAGATTATGATCCTGATCTCCCGACCATTCAGGCAGATCCAGATCAGCTGAAGCAAGTTTTCATCAATTTGCTTGATAACGCAGCTGAGGCAGTAGAGGGCTGCGGGTTAATTGAGATCATCACGCGGGTGGTCGATCCTGCCTGGGTAGAAATTAAAATCTCTGACACGGGTTGTGGTATTCCCAAAGAGAATATGAAGAAATTGTTTACCCCATTCTTCACCACCAAGCCACCAGGCAAAGGAACCGGATTGGGTCTTTCTATTGTATATGGCATAATAAAGATGCACCGCGGGCAGATTTCAGCTGAGAGCAAAGCGAATGAGGGTACGACTTTTACTATCACTTTACCAGTCCGCCCTCAAAAGCACGATTTCCGGATCGCAAAACGGAACAGTAGAATTGATCAGTTAGCTAACTAAAAATGGATTCGAAAGCCACGGTTTTAGTTGTCGATGACGAGCTTGGTATTCGCCAGGGATGCAGACGTGCCTTGGAACCGCATGGGTTCGAGGTAGAGACAATCTCCAGCTTCAAGGAAGCATTGGAGAAAAT
Source organism: uncultured Chloroflexia bacterium (assembly GCA_963698765.1). GTDB lineage: Bacteria > Chloroflexota > Anaerolineae > Anaerolineales > UBA4823 > CAVOSB01. The sequence continues at coordinate 91,218 of CAVOSB010000037.1, read as the reverse complement.
CGGTGCTGGACGCTATGACCTGGCATTGATCGATGTGATGATGCCTGATGGCCGGGGGGTCGATTTATTAGCACCTCTTCTTAAAAATGACCCGGAAATAGTCTGCGTGATCATCACTGGTTATGCGACAGTGGAGCTGGCAGTCGAGGCCATCAAACGCGGAGCGTATGGTTTTATTGCCAAGCCATTTACCGCAGATGTATTACTAATGACTGTAGAACAGGGACTGGAAAAACGGCGGCTTTCCATCGAGGCGAAACGAGTGCAGGAGATGGAACTTCAAGCTGCCCTGCTTATCCGCGAGAATGAAGAGATGGAGCGGTTGAACCAGTTTAAAACCCAATTTATGCTCACGGTCGCCCATGAACTACGCTCCCCTGTTGGAGGTTCACAGAGTCTTATCCGTACTCTGGTAAAAGGACTGGCAGGTGAATTAAATGACAGGCAAAGGGATATTCTTAACCGTATAGAAGTACGCATGGAATTGTTGATGACCTTGATTGATGATTTGCTTGCGCTGGCAGAGACAAAAGCAGTTGAAATTGAACGCCTGGCAGAGGATGTGCCATTAAATCCTATCATGCTGCGCCTGATAGATCGATATACTGACGATGCCAAACACAAAAACATCGATCTGAAATTGGATATGACCACGGATGAATTGATAGTCCAGGCCACCGAAGATGGACTAGAGAAAATATTCGGAAACCTGATTGGCAACGCCATCAAATATACCCCTGAAGGGGGTCAAGTACATGTGGACGTAAAGGATACTGACGGCACCGTTCTGGTGAGTATTTCGGATACAGGAATAGGAATTGCCGAGGAAGATATCTCCAAACTCGGGGAAGAGTTTTTTCGAGCGCGCAATGCCAGGGAAGAAGGAATAAAAGGTACTGGTCTGGGACTGAGCATTGTTACACAGCTGGTTGACCATTTCGCAGGCACCATGGACGTCCACAGCAAGTTGGGACAAGGAACGACTTTCACCATAAAGCTTCAAAAAAACTACATTACTCCGAAGTAGTACTGCTTCTCCTTTACCGGTCTATCTCTCTATGGGATAATGGGGGAACTAATCTTTACATTCGTCGTGTCACCTGAATTTTCCTGCCTGAACAAGTTTTTTTTGCCGATTAATCGAATTGATGCCGTATGGTTGAAACTACCGAAAACCCCCAACCTTCCTCAGATCGTTTGGCTCTATTATATAATCTTACTCAAACCTTCACATCAACCCTTGATATCGACGAAGTACTCAACCGAGTGATGGACCGGGTGATCCAAAATACCCGTGCAGAGCGCGGCTTTGTACTGGTGGTCGATGAAAATGAACAGTTTAAATTCCAGGTAGCGCGCGGGATGGATCAAATCCACCCTGTCCAATCCGGAATACCTGGTGTCGAAGAGTATTGCAGAGTCTGTAGCCCGATCAGGAGACCCAATTATAACGATCGATGCACAAAAAGATCCCCGTTTCATGTCGAGGGAAAGTGTCCAGGTTTTAGGCTTACGTTCAATTTTGTGTGTTCCGATTGTCTTGAAAGGCACCAATCTGGGCGTCATTTACGTTGACAACCATATAAAAACTGGGGTATTCACCCATGACGATCTCGAGCTCCTGAACACCATCGCCTCCAGCGCAGCCATCGCAATCGAAAATGCCCGACTATACCAGCTGGCCGTTGAAAAAGGTCGGCTGGAGAGCGAGCTGAGGATGGCGCGACAGGTTCAGGAAAGTCTGATGTCCAGTGAGTCTCCTGAGCTGCCTGGTTGGGAATTTGTCACCCGGTGGCTGCCGGCACGCCAGGTTGCAGGTGATTTTTACGATTCCTATAAATTTCCAGGTGGGAAGCTGGGATTAGTAATCGCAGATGTCGCCGATAAGGGCATGCCTGCTGCACTCTTCATGGCATTAACTCGTACCATCGTCCGAGCCAGCCTGGATTCTGCTTCACAGCCTAAGGAAGGAATCGTCCGGGCTAACCGACTGGTGTGCGCCGATTCAACTGGAAGCATGTTTGTAACTTTATTCTATGCATTGATCAATTCAACCCGCAGCCAGATCACATACGTTAATGCCGGTCAGAATCCGCCCCTTATGCTCCATCGCTCCAGTTCTGGACAACCACAGATTAGCAGGCTGGGCAGAACAGGAATGGCCCTGGGAATTCAAAAAGACAACTCATACGATCAATATACTCTAAAATTCTTCCCAGGAGATTTCCTGGTGATGTATACGGATGGTGTAACAGATCTGGTGAATTCAAAACAGGAGGAATTCGGAATAGATCGTTTGATTCAGGTGGTCAACGAGGCAAGCAGCGGCACCGCTGAAGATATGGCTCGTTCAATTGAAAAAGCACTGGATGAATTTTCGGGCGGGACCGTTTTTACAGACGATATTACCCTTGTGATTGCGAAACGGCGGTAATGCCGATTTTTTGACTTTTCAAAGAAGGAAATATGGAAAAACTCGAATCCAGCAGAATGGAATTTCACATATCCAGGCACGTAAGGAACCTGTACCAGTTAGATGATATGCTTTTCAGCCTGTCAGGGAATGTCGTTTTCGCTAATTTCCACGCTGTACGCCAGTTCACTCAAAAAATCAATGCTCGTCGGAACCTGATTGCCTTTCCAGAACAGGCAGTGCGCGCTGGACAAATTAATGCCATGGGTCTGATCGACGAGATCTTGCATCTTGTCATCCAATTTTATCGTGAACAGCGCAATCCAGCTCTCTGGAGCAAAGCACTAGATTGGCTGGGGGAAAATCTCGATCCTCAAATAATCGACCTGACATTTAGAGCATTTTTAGAGGAATTCCCTCCGGTCCGTGTTTATAAAAATGAAATTTCTTTAGACGATTACCTTTCTGGTTATTCGCAGCAGGAAAATGGCCAGTCCATCCCAAACCGCCAATTACTGCTAGAGGAATTGCTTGTTTTATGGCTGGCAAATGCAAATCCTGCATTTGCACCATACCTTGAGCTTTTCGATGACAGTCAATTGGAGAAGAAGACTGCATATCGCAAAATGATAAGTGGATTGGTAAAATTCTTCTCCGACCAGCTTCCGTTCGGACCGGAAAACCAAGATCTCATCACGATGCTTCGCAGCCCAGCCCTGGCTTTTCCACATTCCCTGGACGGGCAATTGGAATACATCCGGTCGCGCTGGGGCTACCTGCTGGGTAGTTACCTCTACCGGTTGTTGAGCAGTCTTGACCTGATCAAAGAAGAAGAAAAAGCTTTCTTCGGTTTCGGACCAGGACCTGCTTATGTATATGATTTTCGCAAATTGGAAGGTGAGATAGAAAGATTCAGTCCGGATCGTGATTGGATGCCGAATGTTGTTCTGATGGCCAAGAACTCCTACGTCTGGCTAGACCAGCTTTCCAAAAAATACCAGATACATATCAGGCATCTCGACCAGATCCCCGATGAAGAGCTGGATGAATTATCCCGCTGGGGTTTTACCGGATTATGGCTCATCGGATTATGGGAACGCAGCAAAGCCTCCCAGCGCATCAAGCAGATGCGCGGCAACCCTGAAGCTGAGGCCTCAGCTTATTCCCTTTTTTCCTACGAGATTGCTGCTGACCTGGGAGGCGAGCAGGCTTTCGCCAATCTGAAAGACCGCCTCTGGCAAAGAGGCATCCGCCTGGCCTCTGATATGGTCCCAAATCATATGGGCATCGATTCCCCCTGGGTAATGGATCATCCTGATTGGTTCATCTCCCTTGACCACAGCCCTTTTCCTTCTTATTCGTTTAATGGACCTGATCTTTCCTGGGACCAGCGTGTGGGAATCTTCCTGGAAGACCATTATTACAACAGTACCGACGCTGCGGTGGTATTCAAGCGCATCGATTCTTGGTCTGGGAGCCAAAAGTATGTTTACCACGGCAATGACGGGACATCAATGCCCTGGAATGATACTGCCCAGCTCAATTACCTCAATCCAGAAGTCCGCCAGGCAGTGATCGAAACGATTTTGAGCGTGGCTCGCAAATTCCCAATCATTCGTTTTGACGCCGCCATGACCCTGGCAAAAAAGCATTACCAGCGCCTGTGGTTTCCTGAACCGGGTAGTGGAGGGGATATCCCAAGCCGCTCGGATTTCGGCTTATCGAAAGCGGCCTTTGACCAGGCATTCCCGGAAGAATTCTGGCGAGAAGTTGTGGATCGGGTCGCTGCCGAAGTCCCTGATACGCTTCTGCTGGCGGAAGCATTCTGGCTGATGGAAGGTTACTTCGTTCGTACCCTGGGGATGCACCGGGTATACAACAGCGCTTTCATGAATATGCTTCGTGATGAGAAGAACCAGGAATACAGGCTGGTGATCAAAAACACCCTCGAGTTCGATCCCGAAATCCTGAAACGCTATGTAAATTTCATGAACAATCCTGATGAACGGACTGCGGTCGACCAGTTTGGTAAAGGGGATAAATATTTCGGAATTTGCACTGTTATGGCAACTCTCCCGGGCCTGCCGATGTTTGGACATGGCCAAATCGAAGGCTTTACGGAAAAATACGGCATGGAGTACCGCCGTGCATATTGGGATGAACAACCAGATTCTTACCTGGTAGAGCGCCACAATCGTGAGATTTTCCCACTTCTGCGGCATCGCTATGTTTTCGCTGAAGCCCGCGATTTCTTGCTGTATGATTTCTACCTCCCCGAGGGGATTGTCAACGAGGATGTCTATGCTTACTCAAATCATCGTGGAAACGAACGGGGATTGGTGATCTACAATAACAGGTTCGCCAATACTTCTGGATGGGTCCGGCTTTCTGCAGCCTTCCCCGTTAAAACTGGGGGGGATGGAAAGCGCCATCTGGTACAAAAAACGCTTGGTGAAGGATTAGGCCTGCAGAATGGAGAGGGCTCCTACACCATTTTTAGAGACGTGATATCAGGCCTTGAGTACCTTCGCAGCAGTGAAGAAATTCATAGATCGGGCCTCTTCCTGGAGTTGCCAGCCTATAAATATCACGTTTTCATGGATTTCAGGCAGGTGCAAGATGATGAGTGGGGCAGCTACAAGCAGCTCAGCGCGTATTTGAACGGTCGCGGTGTGCCAGATCTGGAAGAAGCCCGCAAAGAAATTATCCTGCATCCGATCCACACATCCTTCCGGGAGCTTATGAATGCTGGCAGTCTCCGTTGGTTGATAGATAATCGATCTTTACCCGATTTGTCCCTGGATACCCCTGAGACCCGGTCGGCAGCACTGGACGAAGTCGAAATTAAGTCGAAGAAGCTTTTCCAGGAAATTAATACTCTGACAAACCGAAACGGAAATCCAGAGGATTTGGCGTTCGAAATCCGCGCTTTAACCGATGCTGCTTTAACTTTACCAAGCCTGTTAAAGCGGTTCGATCCTCTTGAAAAAAGTAAATACCAGACTGGCTTGCGTTTCCTGGAAAATGGTCCGGTTGGCAGTAAAGTTCTTAAAGATGGCGAGGCGGCTGTGTGGGCAGCATTATTCGGATGGGTGTTCTTATCTCATCTGGGTAAGGTTGCTTCTGCTGAGGGCTTCTCCGACCTTTCACGCACCTGGATTGATGAATGGCTTCTAGGAAGGATCACGTCAGAATGCCTTATAGAATTAGGCATGCCAGAAACGGAGACCTGGAAAAACGTAAATCTCATCAGGTTACTGACCAGCCACCAAAATTGGTTCGACCCCGCCGTGGAACCCGGGAACCTGGCATACCTGTCACTCAAAAAGTGGCTGGCAGAAGGAGAAATCCAGAGCTTCCTGGCCATCCACCGACACCAGGGGACCTTATGGTTCAACAAGGAACAATTTGATGCCTTTTTATGGTGGATGTACACTATCCAGGTCGTTCAGGACATCGCAAATGCAATCATAAACGGCAATGTCGACATCATGGAAAAATCAATATTGCGAGGAAGAGAGGTAATAGGGTTACTGCAGAAGGCAGAAGCGGGTTCTGGTTATCAGGTGGAAAAGCTTTTGGATGCTGTCCAGATGAAATCCGAAAGAAAATCCACAAATTCTTGATAATTACTCCAGTAACAGGTGGAGGTTTTCGGTAACAGCGGATATTTATTCCATGTCCTTCACAACGTTAATCTCCGCAGCCGATTTATTCTCAGGTTTTAGGGATTTGGATTTAAGAATTGTTGATTGCCGCTTCTCCCTGGCAGCAACGGATTTCAAAATGCAGGAATACCTCCAGGCTCACATCCCTGGCTCGTTATACGCGCACCTGGACAGCGATCTTTCAGGACCAGTCATCCCTGGAAAGACGGGTCGACACCCGCTGCCCGAAATTGATCGAATATCGAGTTTTTTCTCGAAGATCGGCATCGATGAACGAGTGCAGGTCGTCGCCTACGATGACGCCGGCGGGGCGATGGCTGCAGCGCGCCTGTGGTGGCTGCTGCGTTGGTTAGGCCATGAAGCAGCAGCGGTGCTGGACGGCGGTTGGCAGGCGTGGCTTGAAGCAGGTTATCCCATCTCCAGCGGTCGCGAATTATCTTCGACAAGGATATTCATCCCGAAACCCAGACCAGAATTGATCGCTGAGGCACAGGAAGTGCGGCGCATTTCTGTCCAACCTGCGGCGAAGCTGGTCGATGCGCGGTCAGCTGACCGCTTTCGAGGAGAAAACGAAACAATTGACCCTGTTGCCGGGCATATTCCAGGAGCCAGAAACGCTCCCTACCAGGATAATCTGGACGAGAAAGGCAGATTCCGGTCGAAAGATCAACTGCGCCGGCAATATCTCGATCTGACGGGCGCGGATGGATTTGAGCAAGCAGTGTTTTATTGTGGTTCTGGGGTGACTGCCTGCCATGACCTGCTCGCTTATTACCACGCTGGATTAGGCGAGGCGCGCCTTTATCCTGGTTCCTGGAGTGAATGGATCACTTCTGACAAGAGACCGGTGGCAATCGGGGAAGATATTTGACGTCTTAACCAGATTTCAGTTATTTGGGAAATTTACGTGAGCAGTAACACGAAAGTGGGGTTACGCAGGGAGACAAATTTCATTTACTTCTTCCAGAAATAATCGTATTCAATACGTGAATTTTCCACTGAAACAATGATGAATTTAGCACCAGATTTATCAGCCAGGCCAAGGTTGATTTCTTCGCCTATCCCCTGCAAGTAGATAAATTGATCTTCACTTATCCAAGTCATGTTGATGACCCCAAATAAGGGCGGATTTACATTCCGCACCGGCGTATTGAAAGCCCCTATAAATAACTGTTGATCCTCACCAAGGCTGAATCCGAAATGGTCACCTGATGGATTCCACCCTAGAAATTGAAGCAATTTCCCCACGTGGTACTGGTTGGATCCCGATCCATCAGGGGAAGCAAGAATTAGGGAGCGATCATTTTCCCCTGTCCCGCCTGTTGGAGCCAGGTAAGCGATTTGGTTTAGATTCGGGGAATACTGTACGGGTGTATCGAAAAATGGCACACTTTGAACCTGGCCGATCTCCTGCGTCGATGAGCTGGCAGCATCGATACGGAAAAAGTTGGTAGATTTGGATGGTTCCGCCAGTGGATCGGTAGGAGGCAGCGCCAGAAGTAAATAACTTCCATCCGGCGACCAGGCTGGTGAGGAATAGTAGCGGTAATCGCTGTAGGTAATCACAGGCTCGTAAGTGAAAACACTTCTCCAATTTGAGCCATCCAGGTTGGCGAGAATTACGTTTGTGGGAGTGCTGATCGCAACCTGGTCACCATCCGGCGAAAGGAAGAATTCACCTCCCCAACCTGTAAGCAGTTGGAAACTCAATTTTCCAGTATCCGCGTCGACCAGGTTGAAATCATCGAGCAGAACGGTACCCGGTCCCCGGTAAGCATATTCCGTGTTGAAAGCCAGCGTTTGTGACTCCGGCAGCCACTTGAAATGGTGCGGGATGATAGCGACAGCGTTTGGATCGCGGTTGCTTCCTCCAATGACCTCCAGATCAGCTGTTCCCACCAGGCGGCGCTCACCTGTCCCATCCAGATTGATTGCCCAGAGCTCTATATAATAATCGTCCACCGGACGCAGAAAAGCAACAATGCTGCCGTCTGGAGAAATTAGAGGGGAGTAGACCGGACCTCGGGCAGGAATTTGATACTTTATCTCATTCGACCATACCCACAGCTCTCCACCATAAGAATAAACTACTGTGAGTCCCTGAACTTCTGATCCTGGAGTATTCAACACTTCCGGTGCCGGATTTGAAGAGATTGGTGTCTCGGATACTGGGGAAACAGCTGTCTCAGGAACTGTAATTGATGCCGAAAGCACTGATGGTGTGAGTCCTGGCTCGCCAGGTAGAGTGGGCTGGCTTACTACAGCGCGGCATCCAATAAGACCGGCTGGTATCCAGCAAATCACAAACATGAAATAAATCTGTCGAAGCCTCGTCATATCCCCACAACCATTTCGCTCGGTAAGCCGAGCTGGACAATAATCCTCCGCTCGATACATTCAAAACCAGCGTCTGCTACCCAACGAGTTAATTCCAGGGGCCGGCAGCCCCCACATATCCGGGGGTCGATCTCGTATAGCTTCTTCCAGGCATTCACTAGAATCTTGCTCGGCAGATCCACCCCTTCGACCAGGCTCAGCAGCACCATCCTGCCACCTGGCTTCAGAACACGCCGGAACCCTGCCAGCCAGGAAGGGATTTCATCTTCCATCACCAAATCCAGGACGAACGCACAGTAGATGCGATCAAAGACAGCAGACGAGAAAGGCAGAATCCGGGCATCTCCCTGGCATAAAAAGCCTTTCGAAGTGGCAGATGCCACTCGCAGCATCTTGAAAGATAAATCGGACCCAATGACAGCTCCACCGGGATACAGACATTTCATAAAATCCGTCTGTTCGCTTCCTGTTCCTAACCCCACATTCAACAATTTGAGCCCGGGAGCCAGCTCCAGTCGCTCCATAGCCGACTTTTTAGCCTTGGATTCGAAAAAAGAAAACCAGTTATAAAAACCTGCGGCTCGATCGTAGAATTGCTGTACAGACGCGCGAGAGAGAGGTCTTGAAATCACCTCGGTCACCTGGATGAAAGGATTTAGATGCACCGCTAAGTATACCTGATCGAAATACCATCAAAATCGACGCCTATGGAACAACGGAAAGGTTCTTCGCTACTAATTGCGAAGCCTGTGCGTAATGTCCCGGAGTACATGGAATTCAGACAGCTTTGGTATAATACTGTGGTTAAAAATCCGCCCGGTGATTTTTCGTCCCACACCGACAAGAGGCGGTATAAAACGGGAGGTTTGAGAAATTTATGAAGAAAGATGAATATCTGGACCTGTTTTATCAGATGGTTTTGATTCGTTACATGGAGGAACAGGCGGCACAGCTGTACCAGCAGGGTAAAATCGGTGGCTTCTTGCACCTCTATATTGGCCAGGAATCTGTCAGCACGGGACTAATTTCCGCACGCCTGCCTCAAGATCGAGTGATCACAGCTTATCGGGATCATGGAGTTGCCATTAATTGCGGGATCAGCCCTGACCATGTGATGGCAGAGATGCTCGGAAAGGCTACCGGGTGCTCAAAAGGAAAGGGCGGCTCTATGCACATGGCAGATGTCACCAAGAATTTTTGGGGTGGGCACGCCATCGTAGGTGCCCAACTTCCTATCGCGGCCGGCCTGGCTCTGGGGGACAAGTACAGCGGTACCGATTCAGTCACCATTTGCATGTTTGGTGAAGGAGCGACCAACATCGGATATTTCCACGAAGCGCTCAACTTATCCAAAGTATGGGATCTGCCTGTGCTGTGGGTTTGCGAAAATAACCAATACGGTATGGGAACTTCCGTCGACCGCGCCTCTGCGGTTATGGAAATCCGCCAGAAAGCGGAAGGTTACCAGATTCCCAACAGCCGCATCGATGGTATGGATGTCCTTGAAGTCCGAAAAGCAGCCGAAAAAATCATGAAACAGGTACGCAGCGGAAATGGTCCGTATTTTCTTGAAATAGTGACCTACCGCTATCGCGGCCACTCGATGGGTGATCCAGAACGTTACCGTACGCCTGAAGAAGTCAAGAAATGGCAGGCGAATGATCCAATCGGGATCTACCGCCAGCGGTTATTAAATCAAGACCTTGCCCTAGAGAAGGATCTCGAACAAATTGAGGCACGTGCCCAGGCTGACACGCAGGCGGCCGTAAAATTTGCGGAAAGCAGTCCCGAGCCGGAACCTGAGGCGCTCTTCGAGCATGTTTACGTGAATGCTTGATGGAAAAACCAAATAATCCCACCTATACGAATAACTGAAGCTGGAAAATCAACATGTCCCGAATAACTATGAGAGAAGCAATTTCCCAGGCTCTCTGGGAAGAAATGGAACGAGATCCGAAAGTATTCATTCTTGGCGAAGAAGTTGGCGTCTGGGGGGGTACTTATGCCGTCACCAAAGGGTTCTATGACCACTTTGGTGCTGAGCGTGTGCGTGACACCCCGATCGCAGAAGCGGTGATCGTTGGCTCAGCCATTGGTGCTGCATTGACCGGACTGCGCCCGATCGCAGAGTTAATGACGATTAATTTCGCTTTTTCTGCCATGGATCATATCGTGAATGAGGCCGCCAAATTGCACTACATGTTTGGAGGCCAGATGGTATTGCCGCTGGTGATTCGGGCGGTTGGAGGTGGCGGCCGCCAGTTAGGTGCGACGCATTCACAAACACCCGACGCAATTTTCGCCCACTTTCCAGGATTGAAAGTAGTTGCTCCAGGTACTCCGGAGGATGCGAAAGGATTGTTAAAGGCAGCTATACGCTCTGACGACCCAATACTTTTCATCGAGCATGCCACCCTGTACCAGACGTGTGGCGAAGTCCCGGAAGGTGAATATGAAGTACCCATTGGAAAATCGAAGATCCAGCGACCAGGTCGGGATGTGACCATCGTCACTTACAGCAAAATGCTCGAAATATCTACCAAAGCGGCAGATCAATTGAGCGCTGAAGGGATTGAATGCGAGATTGTCGACCTGCGAACCTTGCGCCCACTGGACATGGAGCCTGTTCTGGAATCATTCAAGAGTACAAACCGGGCTGTGATCGTAGAAGAAGGGTGGCGCTCTTACGGTGTTGGAGCTGAAATCGCAGCCCGCATCTATGAAGAAGCATTCGACTATGTAGATTCCCCAATCCTGCGAGTAGCTCAAAAGGAAGTCCCACTCCCGTACAACCGGACGTTAGAACAAATGGCTCTTCCTCAAATTGCCGATGTGGTGAAAGCGGTCAAGGAGGTGTTGTAATGGCCGAGATTATTAACATGCCGAAACTGGGATTCGACATGGCAGAAGGAACCCTGATCCGCTGGGTTATTCTAGAGGGAGATGAGGTATCACGCGGCGCGGTTTTAGCAGAAATCGAAACCGACAAAGCTACGGTCGAAGTAGAGGCGGTTCAAGAAGGCGTGATGAAACGCCACCTGGTATCCGAAGGGACTGTAGTCCCGGTAAATGCTCCCATCGCGGTGATAGGTGCCGTCGACGAAGAAATTAACCTCTCCGAGCTATTAGGTGAGACTGCAGCTGTAAATATAGAAACTGTTCAAAAACCAGTGGAAACAACCGTGAGCGCAGAAAGTGGGGCTGAGAAAACCCCTCTACCTGACGGAGTCCAATCCACCTCAGATCTTCCTGGAGATGTGCGCGCTTCCCCAATCGCCAGGAGGATGGCGGAAGAAATCGGTCTGGACCTGAAGCTGGTTAAGGGCTCTGAACCCGCTGGCAGAATAACCAAAAAAGATATCGAAAATTACCAGCCCATACTCCCAAAAACTGCTGCACCTGCTCCCGTTTCCCTTCCGGAGACGAAATCCGGCGTGCCGGCAGTTCAGCCGCTGCCTTATCAGCCATCCTTGCTTGCACCAGCTCCGGAATCCGTTACGGTACCGCTCAATAAACTACGAGCGATCATCGGCAAACGCATGGTGGATGCCAAACAGCAAGTCCCGCATTTTTACATAACTCACGAATATGACGTTCGTGCACTGCTCGATTTACGCAAGGAAGTCAATTCCTTAATTCCCGATGATCAAAAGATATCAGTCAACGACTTCGTAATCAAAGCTGCTGCGCTGGGATTACGCCAATTCCCAAATCTTAATGCTTCCTTGCAGGGTGATCAGATCATTCAGCATGGAAATGTAAATATCGGCGTAGCAGTAGCGGTCGACGGGGGACTATTGACCGTGGTGTGCAAAGATGCCGACCGCAAACCGCTCCGCCAAATAGCCATGGAAGTTCGGGTGATGGCGAACAGGGCTCGCTCAGGTAAAGTCCGTCCAGATGATATAGAAGGATCGACTTTTTCAGTCAGCAATCTGGGTATGTTTTCGGTGGAGAGCTTTATTGCCATAATTAATCCACCTGAAGCAGCTATTCTGGCTGTTGGGTCAGCCAATCAAGTGCCCGTGGTCGAAGATGGTACGATAACGACTGGGTGGAGGATGAAAGCCACGATTTCGGTCGACCACCGGGTCAGTGATGGTGCAGAAGCTGCCCGCTACTTGCAGGCACTGGAGAGCCTGTTAGAAAAACCCCTGAGTCTCGTGATTTGATTCGATCTGAACAAACCATGAAGTGATCGAATTTGGGAGTTTTCTCTACATACAGCCATTAGACCGATGAACACTTCCAGATACCAGCTTGATTTCATCCAGGCAGCGGTTGATCAGCTGAAAGACTTTTTATTCTCCGACCTCATCTACTGGCCGATCGGAATTCGGGCAGCATCCGGATACAAGGCTTACCCTCAATTGACTCTGGGCACCTTGCTGCTTTTTCTCCACCAGGCTGAAGCCCTTTCCACCGATTTAGAAAGTAAAACGGAGCTCTCTCGAAGTAAAACCGATATTGAGTTGATTCGAACCAAGTGGCAGGCGCACTGGCGGCGGAAGGCGGAAGCAGAATTTTCAGCCCGGATCAAGTTATGGAGAGATTTCCTGCAGGAATACCGCAAAGACCCGGATGGAAATTTCGATCGCTACGAATATGAAGTGACCCGGCGGGTGATGCTCGAATGGCTTGGCCAGGAGTCATCCAGTCTTAAAAGACCGGAACTTGAAATGCTGAAGAGCCTGGATTTATTGTTGAAAAGTCTTATCGTGCATGGATGATTTCATTTGGGACCAAAATTTGAAACCGGAATTTCCCAGAAGAGGTATTCTGGTATCTGTACGGTAAATTACCTGTAAACTGGCCTGGTTCTGTCTGAAATTTATAAAGCAAAAAGGGGGAAATTCCTTGCAGGTATAATAGGGCGTTTGCCAATCAAAGCGAGATAATCCATCGTGCGCCTACCCAGATTGAGCCTCGCTCCACCGGAAGCCACATCGGTTCAGAGACGAAATTTCACCACGATCCAAATCGATGCCATTGGTGTGGGCCTCGCAAGTGCTGCCAGCCCATTTTTACCTGTTTTTCTTGCCCGCTTGGGAGCCACCAACCTGCAGGTTGGCTTACTCACCGCCATGCCGGGATTTACCGGGTTCTTTTTAGCGATCCTGGTAGGACGATTCCTGCAGTCACGCACCAATATCGTTCCCTGGTTCAGCGCTTCAAGATTGCTGGTTCTTTCCGCATACGCAGCGACCGGGCTCGCTCCTTTTATTGTTCCTGAAGAATATCTAATTTTTACGATTCTGGGGATTTGGGCTGTAGCGACTATACCCCAGACCGCGGTAGCGGTGGCTTTTTCGGTGGTCATGAATGCGGCAGCAGGTCCCACCCTGCGCTACGAGCTGATGAGCCGCCGCTGGTCGATCCTGGGATTCACGAATGCCATCGCGGTGGCAATCGCCGGCCAGGTTCTGAATAAACTGGGTTTTCCTTTCAACTACCAGATGGTGTTTATCAGTCTTTCGCTTGGGGGCCTGGTCAGCTATTATTATTCCAGCCGGATCGAGCTGCCTGATACACTGGCACATGAGAAGCCAGGCCGGCAAATCTATCGTCCAACGCAGCAGGGATTTTTTTGCTCTAATCCTGAACGAAAAAGAGTTCATCCGGATCAGCATCAAGCGCTTTGTTTTCATGACAGGCATGCTGCTCGCAACACCTATCCTTCCACTGTATTATGTCCGGGAAGTAGAGGCTAACGATGCCTGGATCGGGCTTATCAATACCGCGCAAATGGTTGTATTGGTAATGGGTTATTTCCTGTGGACCCGTGAACACCGGATGCACGGCTCACGCTTCGTCCTGATCTGGACCACCTTTGGCCTGACACTGTACCCGGTTTTAGTTGCCTCAACGCAGCAGGTAGAGCTGATGGTTCTTTTTGCCGCACTTGCCGGCATATTTCAGGCAGGTATCGACCTGGTATTTTTTGACGAGTTAATGAAAACAATCCCTGTCGAATACAGCGCTACCTTCGTCTCGCTGGCTCAAAGCATCCAATATATTTCTGCCAGTATCGCGCCAATTATTGGCACGGTCCTGGCCACATACATCGGCCTGGGAGGTGCATTGATGGTTAGCGCTGCGATCAGGTTTATTGGTGCGTTGCTGTTCACATTCTGGGTGCCGAAACATAACCATGTCAATTGATACTTCACCAGATTCAAATTTTTCAATCTTTTATTAAAGTTCCTTGAACGTGAATATGAAATGAATTGAGCGTTCTCCGAGGATGTGGTAAATTACTTCCAAAAAGAGAAAAAAGAATTTATGAGTTCCATTCGTAGAGTTGATGCTGATACTGGCGATCCTGATCACTGCCGCAAAGACTGCCGGTTATATAAGCTACCGCCTGGGTCAACCATCGGTGCTCGGTGAGCTGATAGCTGGAGTGATATTAGGACCCTCATTAATCGATCTTCTGAATTCTCAATTTTCGAATACGACCATCTTTCGGAGTTGATTCACCACATCGGTGAAATCGGTGTGTTGCTGCTGATGTTCATGGCAGGATTGGAGCTGCACCTCACAGATCTACGGAAATCAGGAAAAGTCTCAGTGTTTGCTGGAGGATTTGGGGTATTGCTTCCATTGATACTTGGGACAATCACAGGGCTTGCTTTTCAGATGGCACTACCCGAATCGATCTTCCTTGGATTAGTCCTGTCTGCAACTAGTGTCAGTATATCAGCCCAAACTCTGATCGAATTGAAGGTCCTTCGCAGCCGTGTGGGGATCAGCTTGTTGGGTGCTGCTGTTTTCGATGATGTCCTGGTAGTGCTCGGATTGTCAATATTCTCGGCGTTGGCGCTGGCATCCAACCCAGGCGGCTGGGAGAGCATCTTCTGGATCGTATTCAGGATGCTGATTTTCTTATCCTTGGCTATCATAATAGGATCTTTTACATTCTCACCTTTGAGCCGTTTCGTAAATAAACTTCCCATCAGCCAGGGCCTGGTTGCACTTTCTATGGTCTTGATGTTAGTGTATGGCTGGGCAGCGGAAGAAATCGGCCAGATGGCAGCCATTACCGGCGCTTTCCTGGCTGGGTTGCTGCTTGCGAAGAGTCCTGTAAAAGAAAAGATTGAGCATGGAATCGCTTCGCTGGCGTTCGGTTTCTTTGTCCCGGTTTTCTTCATCGATGTGGGTCTCAGGGCTAACATTCGTGAAATCGGTATAGATACTCTCCTGTTCTTCGGAGTTATGATAATAGTAGCAATTATAGGTAAAATAATCGGGAGCGGAGCAGGCGCTCTTCTCGGCGGTTTATCAAGGAGAGAATTCTGCAGCTCGGTATCGGAATGATGTCTCGCGGAGAAGTCGGTTTGATCGTAGCCTCAGTAGGTATTACCGAAGGATTAATTACACAAAGCATCTATTCCGCTGTGATCGGTGTAGTCGTGATTACTACACTTTTAACTCCCCCATTCCTGCGAGCTTCTTTTTCCACAAACAAATCAAAGCCACAGCCCCCTTCCATGCCCAATGCGAGTGCGCAGCCTCCCACGTCCCCGGTTTCTTCCAATGAAGGAGAAGTTAAATGAATTATCTGGTAGTTTTGATTGTCGATAATCCTGAAGATTGCCTGGCTGTGCTTGAATCCTGGGAAAACCTGGGGGTTTATGGAGTTACCATTCTCGAGAGCACCGGTCTCGGGCGATTACGAAATTCGGGTCTGCTCGAAAATGTACCACTCATGCCCAGTCTCCAGGATATTCTGGGTCCACATGAGGTACAGCACCGAACCTTATTATCAGTAGTCGACACCCAGGTGAAAGTTGATGAAATGGTTGCCGCCGTGCAGGGAATAATCGGCAACCTGAACGAGCCAAATACAGGTTTTATGTTCGTCGTACCTGTGACTCAGGTGTTTGGATTGAGGAACAATCCTGAAAATCAAGAATAAGGATTAAGCTTCAAACACCCACTCCCCTGCAACCATAGTTTTTACCGGCTTGATTCGATGTAGGTCCTCAGGCTGGCAGGTAAATGGATCCTGATCCAATACCACCAGGTCAGCCAGATAACCAGGCGCAATTTTCCCCAATCGATTTCCCATTCCCGATATGGCGGCAGGAGTAAGCGTATACGCTTCCAGGGTCTGCTGAACAGTCAATCTTTGCTCTGGATGCCAACCCTGTACACCTGGCTCCCCGTCTCTCCTGCGCCGTGTCACGGCAGCGTGCACACCCAGGAAAGGATTCGGGGATTCGACTGGTGCATCTGAGCCAAATACCAGCCTTGCACCATGATCCAGCTGGGTTTTAAAACCATACGCCCATGCAGATCGTTTGCCCCAGTAACGCTCTGACATTTCCATATCGGATGTGGCATGGATAGGCTGCATTGAAGCGACTACGCCCAATGCAGACAGACGCGCTGCGTCGGTCTGGATGTATGATCTGAACATGTTCAATGCGGTGAGGCAGCATTGGCTGAGAAGGATTCTGGTTTTGATACTCTCGAAGCCGATCCAATCCGTTTAATACTTCATGGTTCGCCCGATCGCCGATTGCGTGCACTGCCAGGGAGAGACCAGAATCTACAGCCTCCTTCCCGATAGAGAAAAGTTCTTCCCCATCGAGAAAAGACATACCCCGGTTTTCGGGTTCGCTTTCGTAAGGCTGCAGCATAGCAGCCGTGCGTGGTCCGAGCGCACCGTCAGAGAAGATTTTTATTCCTCCAACTCGCAAGAAATCATCTCCAAATCCACTGCGCAACCCGATTTCGACAGCCTGCTTAAAATTTTCGAAAGGAATACTTTTAACACACGCAGTAGCAGCAATCCACGCCCATGCAATAGCTGCAAGGCGGAAAAACAGCGCTGGCGGTCGAAATCATGTACGCCGGTCAGACCTTTTTTCCACAAGTCTTCCTGCGCTGCCTGAATTGATGAAGCGACCATCTCTACCGAAGGCGCCGGGATAATCTTCTCTACCAGGGAGACCGCGTTTTCATACAGGATTCCGGTTAACCTCACTTGCTGGTCACGACCGAATGTGCCATTGGGTGGATCTTCAGTCTCTTGCCGGATGCCAGCGATTTTTAGTGCATGGCTGTTCACCCAGGCAGCATGCAGTGATTTGGCAGTCAGAAAACAGGATTGCGGGGGGCTGCTGCGTCCAAGTCCTGTACCGTGCCGTATCCTTCAGCCCAGTTGTTCTGATTCCAGCCGTGACCGAGGATCCACTCACCGGGAGGTGTCTGGAGGGCACGCTCCTCAACTCGCCGCAAGCACTCTGCTTTTGTGGTGGTCTCACAATCGATTTTTTGCAGTCCAAGGGCGTAGAGATCGAGATGTATGTGGGCATCAACCATCCCCGGGATTACTGCATTCCAGTTTAGATCAATCTCTTCAACCTGGTTATTGAATCTTCCGGCGAAGCTCTCCTGTCTCACCTACATCGATAATCCATTCCCTGTCAATTGCTATCGCAGAGGCGGCTGGCAATTCTCCAGCGAAGGTGTAAATTCGGGCATTGGTTAATAATTTCATAGGGTAAATTCGCTAATTTGGAAATTTACTAATGGACTATCAGGATGGCTAACCGGTAATTTGATAAAAATTACAGTGATCCAAGCAAACGGTCGACCAGGCTGTTCAATTCTTCATCCGAGTAATAATGGATCGTAAGGGTTCCTCCCCTGGCATGCCTGTTCAGGTTGACTTTGGTACCAAGGGTTTGTTCCAGGCGTTTTTCGAGAGATTCGATCTCAGGATTCGGGTTTGAAGGTACAGGTCGGGGTGATTTCAATCCAATGATCTTCGAGATCAGCTCCTCGGTCTGCCGTACGCTTAAGTCTTTCTTTATGATGGTCTCCGTAAAAGCTTCCTGGAATTCAGCGGTAGGGAGTGCCAATACTGCCCTGGCATGACCTTCCGAGATCCGTTCTTCCGCCAGGGCTTGTTTAACTTTTCCAGGTAATTTGAGCAGCCTCAAGGTATTCGTTACTGCCACCCTGCTTTTTGCTACCCGCTCGGCGATTTGCTCGTGTGTGAACCCAAATTCTTCCCCCAGCTGGCGGTAAGCTTCTGCCATTTCGAGAGGATTCAAGTCTGCCCGCTGGACGTTCTCAATTAAAGCCAGCTCGAGCCGCTCCTGGTCTGTAGCTTCACGGACCACGACCGGTATCTCCAACAGCCCCGCCTGGCGTGCTGCCAGGAGGCGCCTTTCACCGGCAATCAGGATATATTCTCCGGGGACCGACCCTTCAGTGACGATCAACGGCTGAATGACACCGTGCTCGCGTATCTGGAATCAGCCAGCTCGGTCATTTTCTGTGGATCAAGCCGTACGCGAGGCTGGCGGGGATTTGGAGTAATCTGTTCCAGGGATACTTCGAGAATACCGTGTACACCCGGAAATCCTGCTCCAGGGATTAATGCTTCCAATCCTCTGCCAAGCCCGCTTTTGCGTGTCATGATTGGTCTTCTGTCTTAGGGATACGGATTCCATCACCTTCCAGCAGCTCGCGCGCCAGATCGGCGTAAGCTAAAGCGCCGGTGGAATGGGGGGCAAAGACGGAGATGGGTTGTCCATATGAGGGAGCTTCTGCCAGTCGAATACTGCGTGGGATCAATGATTCGAACACCTGGTCCGGGAAAACTCGTTTCACTTCACTGACAACATCATTCGAAAGGTTAGTCCGGCCGTCAAACATCGTCAGTACCACACCTCTGACCTCCAACCCAGGAAATAATGCCTGGCGCACACGATCCAGCGTATAGGTCAGCTGCCCGAGCCCTTCAAGAGGCAGATATTCACACTGAACAGGAATGATCACTCCATCTTTTGCCGCCACAAGACCATTCAGCGTCAGCAATCCCAGGGAGGGGGGGCAGTCAACCAGGATATAGTCATAACGTTCCAGGATCGGGTTGAGTGCTTTCTTTAATCGACTTTCACGGGCCAGTTCATTAACCAGCTCGACTTCTCCGCCGGCTAAGGACGGAGAAGCAGGCAGCAGGGAAAGCTTCAATCGAGGATTATGCAGGATGTAGCTGGTGGGCAAATTCGAACCGATCAGCGCTTCATAAGTCCCACCTCGGATATTTTGTTTATCGATTTTTAAACACGAAGTTGCATTCGCTTGAGGATCCAGATCCACGAGTAAAACTCGCTGTCCATAATATGCCAGGTATGCCCCCAGGTTTATCACCGTGGTGGTTTTTCCAACTCCGCCTTTCTGGTTAGCGAATGCATAAATCCGTCCCATCAAAAGACCTCAACCATGCAGGAATTAATTTCTTCAGCTGTAGGAATGCCTGACAAGCCGATGCGGGTAACTGAAAATGCTGCCAACTGTGTGGCAAAACGAGCAGATTCCCACGGATCGCGTGTTGAATACAATCGGGTGAAAAAGGCTGCTGCAAAGATGTCTCCAGCTCCAGTAGCATCGATTTCCCTTACTTCCGGAGGGCGAAAACGTCTCTCATCACCATTCCAGAATAATCGAGTACCACTAGCACCCTCGGTCACGGCCAATATGCGAGAGGCGGTCGCCAGCTCTTGAATCCGGTTTTCGTCGCCCGCAACATCCTCAATGCTCATCACGGTGGCACCAGCACGACCTAAAACAAAAGCTGACTCAGGCCATTCTCCTGGATACACACGACCCTGGTCGTCCCATTCGCGCAGCCAACCCTGAGGGGTAATGCCGATCAATGACGAAGTAAAATTGCGCACGATGGAGGGTTCAATTTCCTGTGCAACTGGACCCAGGTGCACGATCGAGGCTGAACGCCAGGGTTCTGGGATGTGGTAAAAATCCAACCTGGATGCAAATGAACGAACATATTGGATTCTTCCATCTGGCGTGTAAATGTTCTCAAAAGTCGTGCTGTTTTCAGCGGAGTAATTCACCACCGGTATTTCACCAAATGGTTCAAGCACAGTATCTTCAGCGCAAGAAGTAATCAGCCCTACTTTTAGACCCAAAGCTTTCGCCGTGAGGGATGCATAGAGAGCAGTTCCTCCCAACCGGCAACCGTCAGGGATGAGATCGCAGGTCAAATGGCCGATCACCAGGTAATCAATGGCAGGCAATGGAGAAATTTTCATGATTTCAAATTATACCTGAGATCATTCCTGTACACCTCCCGACACCCAGGTATACCAGTCAGGTCTAGGAAAAATACTTCGCATTTCATGACCAATATGGTATACTCTCTGACCGCGCCGCCTGTGGCGGTTTTGTGTTGTATTTGAATATTTACGGGAAAGTACCCGCTAGAGGAAGCTTGATAAAATGGACGATTTTATAAAATCTGTTGAAGCAGAAGAAAACCCGAATATACCCAATCTTCACCCCGGTGATACCGTGCGGGTTTTATTGCGCATCAAAGAAGGCGCCAACGAACGCACCCAGGAATTCCGTGGAACCATTATCCGGCATCGAAGCAGTGGCAACAACGCCAATTTTACTGTCCGCCGGATAGCCAGTAATGGTGTAGGAGTTGAGAGGACTTTCCTACTGCGTTCCCCGCGGATCGAAAAAGTGATCGTCGAACGCCACTCACGTGTCCGCCGTTCGAACCTCTATTTCTTCCGCGACCGCACCGGCAAGCGAGCCCGTTTGAAGCAAAAATTCATGTAATTCAATTTGATCTTTCTTCTGCGGGATTTCGCAGGCAATTTGGATGGTAGGATAATTTTCTGGTCGGAATTCCGTCTCGATGACCAGTTTAATCCTAAACCTTGATCCGATCAGGTCAGTCGACCAGGCCCTCCGGGATTTCAAATACCAGGACGCAGTTTTTATAGCTGCGTTCTTTAATTCAACCACAGCCTTTGACCAGCTGAATTACTCAGATTGGAGCCTCTTTGCCCAAACCATTGATTGGCCTCACAACGTATCGGAATATGAGTGAACAGGGGTATCCCCGGTTCTCAGTAAGTGAAGCCTATACATCTTCCATTGTATCTGCAGGTGGCTGTCCTGTAATGATACCTTTGGGGCTGCCGGAAGAGCTTGTCAATGAACTTCTGGACCGCCTGGATGGCGTGCTTTTCACAGGCGGAGGCGATATCTCCCCTGATCAGTATGGTCAACCTGACCATCCCTCGATCGACGGAATCGATCCAGACCGAGACCAAGTTGAATTAAAGATTATTGCGCAGGCAATCCAAAAAGGTCTTCCATTGATGGGAATTTGCAGGGGATTGCAGATCATCAATGTTGCCCTGGGAGGTGATCTATATGCTGATATCCTTGAGCAGCACGCTCAAGCTTTGAAGCACCAATATTACCCGGATTATCCGCGCGAGTATCTGGCACACGAAGTATCTATCGAACAAGCCAGTATGCTGGTAGAAGTCTTCCCAGATGGCAGAGTGCCTGTTAACAGCCTCCACCACCAAGGCGTGCGAAATCTTGCTCCAGGCTTGAAACCTGCAGCCTTCGCACCGGATGGGATCATCGAAGCTTTTGAGATAACTGGACACCCATTTGGATTGGCAGTGCAGTGGCACCCTGAGAATCTCCAGGAGCATGAAAACATGCGGGATCTATTCCGAATTTTTGTAGAAGCTAGCATGAATTAACAGACGAGTACATGATCGACAGGTTATCCCGACCCATAGGAGTGTTCGACTCCGGAGTAGGTGGTCTTTCAGTATTGAAATCAATCTGGCATGAGCTGCCAGACGAATCATGCGTATACCTGGCGGATCAGGCTCACGTGCCGTATGGACCGCGCCCATTAGAACAGGTTCGCAGTTTTGCGGTTGGGATCACACAATTCTTATTGGAAAATGGGGCGAAATTAATCGTCGTGGCGTGCAACGCCGCCTCTGCTGCTGCTCTCCACCACCTCCGCGAGGTATTCCCTGACACTCAATTCGTGGGCATGGAGCCGGCCGTAAAACCTGCTGTTGAACATACTCGCAGCGGTGTGGTTGGTGTGCTTGCTACACCGGCTACATTCCAGGGGGAGCTATACGCTTCTGTTGTTGAGCGCTTCGCGGCGGGAGTTCAGCTTATCCAGGACACTTGCCCGGGACTTGTCGCTCAAATCGAGGCTGGCCAGCTGGATTCATCCACAACCAGGTCAATTCTTGAAGAGGCGATTTATCCTATGCTGGAGCGTGGAATCGATACCATTGTCCTTGGCTGCACACACTATCCCTTTGCCATCCCATTGATTCAGGAAATCGCTGGCGATGGTGTGCGAGTGATCGACCCGGCACCGGCAGTCGCCCGCCAGGTTCGCCGGCTTCTGGAGCAGTCCGACTCTCTTGCCCTGTCTGCACAGGCAATGGTCTACTCGGATTCACCCAAAGGGAAACTGGAAAGCCAAATGGGATGCGATGATCAGTTTTTCACGACTGGCGATACACAATCTTTTCGTGAGATCTTGCGGCTATTTTTAAACATCAACAAACCAGTGAATGTCGCTTCCTGGAATAAAGAGTTGTATCAACTTTCCGCAGGGCAGTAAGATTTCACTATTCGTCTGCGGGAATCACGTTCAGATCCGAAGGTTTGAGATCCAAGTTTGCAAAATTATCGAAAATCAGGTCATTGAAATTCAGCTGCAGCCTGACCTGAATTTGTTCGAAAAGGACCGTGTAGCTTTCCGGTACTCGTGCCTCCCAAATTTAACCCCAGCATAGTGCTGATTGTGTGGATCGTGGCAGGATCCGGGCCTTCGACCTCCAGAAAATTTCCATACGGCAGCTCATCCAGGGAGATCTGTACACCGAGCAGGTCGTATACCGCTCGATATTTGTCATATTGCATGCTGACCAGGTATCCTAATTCGAGCAGCAGCTGCCGGGCAGCCTGGAAATCAGCCAGGACAAATTCAATTTCTTTACGGACACGAACTCCATCCACGTCTTCCGATGGTCCCTTGAAGGTCAGACGAGCCTGGAGGTCACGCCTTAACCGTAATACCTTGGAGCCCTTCGCCAGCTCCTTATCCGGGGTGTCAAAGCGTAAATTTTGTTCGAAGGTGCGAGGTTGTGTAAGCTGGGCGCCCAGAGAACGTAAGCGCGCTTCCAGTGACTTGAGATCTTTGATATAAAATTTTACTTCAGCTTCTTCTTGTTTCATAGCCGGGTTCTACTCTACCACACTCAACATGGTCTGGTTCTGTTCGACGGAGTCACCCGGCTTTACACGCAAGCGAGTTATCTTCCCAGAGCGAGGCGACCTTAATTCGTTCTGCATCTTCATCAATTCGAGGATGAGCAGTACTTCCCCTTTCTCAACGTGAACACCTTCATCCACAGGAATTGCGACTACCAGTCCAGGCATAGGCGATTTTAAATGGAATTCTTCACGTTCGCTGACACCGCTACCAGCTGCAGCGCGTAGATGTCTTTCACGCTCATCTACTACCTGGGATGTGTAGGAGTGACCTTGAAGCAGTACCTGCCAGGAATCAAGTATCGGGTACACATAGGCTTCAAAGGACTTACCATCAATCAATAATGAAAAAACCGGCTGGTCGTCGATGGCATTAAAATCCACGGCGTATGTTTCTCCATCCAGCACAATATGGCGGTCATCTAGAATTTCTAACTGGTATTCTTTTTCTTCGATTGAAGTGATGTAGCGCATAAGTATCTTCGTTTGAAGGGATTTTTAGGTAATTCTATCGATGCATGCGTTCCCAGCGGCCGACCCATTTCCAGTTGCTGGTATCACGGCTGCCGCGCTTCACGATGTTTGCCGCGCGCTGTGTCTGCTGGTGGGCAACCAGGGTTGAGATAATTGCGGCGATTTTCTCCCGGCTTTCCTCCTCAGTTTCAGCTGCGTCCAACCAGAAGCGCTCTTCTATAAAGCGTGTGTCGAATTGACCACCCATAAACCGGTGTGAATCCATCAATCGCTGGTGGAATGGGATGTTTGTCCGTACACCGACAATCTTATATTCTTCCAAAGCCCGCCGCATACGAAGGATAGCTTCTGCCCTGGTTTCACCCCACACGATCAATTTGGAAATGAGCGAATCATAATAGGGTGAAATCTCAAATCCTGGAAATACACCGGTATCAATGCGCACGCCGGGTCCGGAAGGCATCAAGACATGAGTGATCTTACCAGTCGAAGGAAGAAAATTATTAAAAGGATCTTCAGCGTTTATTCGGCATTCGATCGCCCAGCCGTTCATACGGACATCTTCTTGAGTTAAGCGCAACTGTCGCCCGCGGGCGATCCGAATCTGTTCCTTTACGATATCGATTCCAGTAACCATTTCCGTAACAGGATGTTCGACCTGCAGGCGGGTATTCATCTCCAAGAAGAAATAATTCTTGTCTTTATCAATCAAGAACTCGATCGTCCCGGCATTCACATAACCAACTGCCTGCGCTGCCCGTACAGCCACCTTACCCATGCTTTGACGTAAATCTTCATCATCGCCGATAAATATGGATGGCGATTCCTCCAGCAATTTCTGATGCCGGCGCTGGATCGAGCATTCTCGCTCTCCCAGGTAGAGTGTATTGCCAAACTGGTCAGCCAGGATTTGAAATTCGATATGGCGCGCTCCCTCGACCAATTTCTCCAGGTAAACATTTCCATCCCCGAAAGAAGCCTCCGCTTCCCGACGCGACGAATGGATTAATTCTGGCATCTCTTCCAGGTTAGATACTTCCCGCATCCCTTTGCCGCCTCCGCCCGCTGTAGCCTTGATCAATAGAGGGAAACCGATCTTAGGCGCAATCGACAGCAGCTCCTCATCCCGAAGGGCACCTTCGCCTTCCGTTCCAGGAACTACCTGGACTCCAGCTGATGAAACCGTGGCACGCGCGACCGCTTTATCACCCATCGCCGCAATCGAGGATGGTTTAGGACCGATATATGCCAGGCCTTCATCGAGGCAGGCCTGGGCAAAATCCGCCCGTTCGGCCAGGAAGCCATATCCAGGGTGTATGGCTCCGGCATTACTCATCCTGGCGACATCCAGGATCCGGTCACCCCTCAGGTATGACTCCCTTGATGGTGCTGGGCCGATCAGATACGCTTCATCAGCGTAGCGTACATGCAACGCGTGGCGATCGGCTTCGGAATAGACTGCGATAGTCTGGATTCCCAGCTCCCGGCAGGCGCGGATCACTCGCACCGCGATTTCACCTCGATTGGCGATTAAAACACGGTTGAACATCGCTCCTCCCTACAAAGGTATGCAGCCATGCTTTTTTGCCGGGTTCGAATCACGCTTATTCGAGAGCATTTCCAATGCGTTGATCAGGCGCGGCCGGGTCTCATGAGGTTCGATGACATCGTCCAGGTATCCGCGTGAGGCGGCTATATACGGGTTGGCAAACTTGGCCCGGTAATCCGCTACCAGCTCTGACTTTTTAGCACTTGAGTCCTGTGCTTCCCCGATTTCTCTGCGGAAAATGATATTCACAGCGCCATCAGGTCCCATTACAGCGATCTCGGCCGAAGGCCACGCCAGGTTAATATCCCCACGAATATGCTTGCTGCTCATCACATCATAAGCACCGCCGTATGCTTTGCGGGTTATGACGGTCAATTTCGGAACGGTCGCTTCACAATAAGCGTACAACAATTTTGATCCCGAACGAATGATACCAGCGTGCTCCTGGGCAGTCCCGGGAAGGAAACCCGGTACATCAACAAATGTGATGATCGGGATATTAAATGCGTCGCAGAAACGGACGAAGCGAGCCGCTTTTTCGGAGGAGTCGATATCCAGGACCCCGGCCAATATGGCCGGTTGGTTGGCGACGATCCCAACACTGTGCCCTCCCAACCTTGAAAATCCAACCACGATATTGGCAGCGAAAGCTTCATGGATTTCGTAAAAATCTCCGCGATCCATCACCATATGAATCACATCTTTGATATCGTACGGTTTACTGGCATCCTCGGGGATTATCTTATCCAGCTCTTCCTCCATCCTTAGAGGATCATCACCCGTAAGACTAAATGGAGGATCTTCCATGTTATTTTGTGGCAGGTAAGAAAGCAACCTGCGAATTCTAAATAACGTCTCACCCTCGTTATCACTGGCTACATGGCAGACCCCGGATTTTTCCGAATGGACGGCAGCCCCACCCAGCTCTTCGAATGTTACCCCTTCATGGGTTACTGTCTTAACCACATCCGGGCCTGTAATAAACATATAAGATGAATTACGCACCATAAAAATAAAATCAGTGATGCCAGGCGAATAGACTGCCCCGCCAGCACAGGGTCCCATGATCGCGCTGATCTGGGGGATAACTCCAGAAGCCAGCGTATTGCGCAGGAAAATGTCTGCATATCCCCCCAGCGAAACAACCCCTTCCTGGATGCGAGCTCCACCCAGAGTCGTTAATCCCGATGACGGGAGCGCCATTTTTCATCGCCATATCCATGATCTTACAAATTTTCTCGGCGTGTACTTCTCCGAGGCTGCCTCCGAAGACAGTGAAATCCTGTGAAAATACGTAGACAAGGCGGCCATCGACGGTTCCCCAGCCCGTAATCACCGAATCACCCAGGAATTTCTTATCATCCAATCCAAAATCAGTGGTGCGGTGGATGACGAATGCATCGACTTCTCTAAATGAACCGCGGTCGAGCAGCAATTCGACCCGCTCTCGCGCAGAGAGACGGCCTCGCTTGTGCTGGGCTTCGATACGCTCTGGACCGCCACCCGAATGGCTTTGCGCCCGCAGCTCACGCAGCTGCTGGATTTTTGGATCTATACTCATAAGGATCTCCAAAATATCGCCTGGTTCTTTTCCTAGACATTATCCATACCAGGTACGATAAAACGGCAATTTGTACACAAACGTAAAATATCCAATTATTATTCCGGATCGAAGAACCAGGTAATAATAACCTGTCAATCCAGAAATATATTGAATAGGCGAGGAAAAATAACACGCTGGAGCACCTGGCCCATTTTCTCCCTCGCCACAACCCCCAAACCAGCCAGGCACCTGAAATACTCCAGGCCAATCCGCTAACCAATAGATAGGCTGGCGAGAAGGATAGCAGCCTGGCCAGAGCATCCCAACTTATAGCCGATTAGAATCGTGCGCAGCAGATTTGTCGCTGCAACGTATAACACCACTACGACAATGACCGTTACGCTGAACGGCCGGGAAGGTCTACCATCTCCATTCATATTGAAAGGGTCACTTTTCCCATTGCATCCCCACTGTCAAAATATCTGTGCGCGCTGCGGACTTCTCTCAAAGGGAAATCCCGGTCCAGCACCGGTCTCAATTTTTTCTCAAACACCAGTTTCATCACCTGCTCAAAATCCTGGCGTGTTCCCATTGAAGATCCAAGAATTGAAAGATGTTTGGAGAAGATATAGCGGTTATCAATCTCGAATTTAGGTCCCCCGGTGTTACCAACCGTCAGCAGGCGACCCCCTTTTCTTGCTGCCCGGAAGCTCATTGGGAAAGTGGTGCCGACATTATCAACAATGACATCCACTCCGGATTTCTCAGTCATCTGGAATATGGTCTTCGCCCAATTCTCTTCTTCCGACCTGTCGATCAGGAAGTCTGCACCAAGCGATCGGGCGACAGCCAACTTTTCAGGATTCGATCCGACGACATAGACTACAGCTCCAGCAAATTTGGCCACCTGGATGCAGGCGGCATTCACCCCCCCGGATGCTCCCACCACCAGGACTTTCTCACCCGGCTGTAAACTCCCACGCTTTATAAGGGAATGCCAGGCTGTATGGAAAACCAGTGCAGAGGCAGCTGCTTCACGCAGCGGGAATCCGTCAGGAACTCGCATGATATTGGTCGCAGGCAGGCTGACATACTCAGCATAAGTACCGCGCACCGTCTCACCCAAAAGATGCCAGTTACGACACAAGTTGTCCTTTCCAGCTGTACAAAACTCGCAGTGCCCACATCCCAGGTTTGAATTAATGACAACTCGGTCACCGGTCTTGAATTCTGTGACCCCTGCCCCAACTTCTGAGATCACACCAGCTCCGTCCGCCCCTAATATATGCGGGTATTCGAGTTTTATACCAGGCCAACCATTGCGCACCCAGATATCCGCGATTCAGCGCTGCAACTTTCAGGTGAACCAAAACCTGGTTCGGTCGAGGAGAAGGAGTTCGAAACTCCGAATAAATCAGCACATCTTCCCTACCATGTTCGAAAAATAAGGCCGCCTTCATCTGCAATTACACCTGTCCTGCATCAGATGACTCGCACAATCATTATGCTCGTCGTTTGATTTCAATTCACTGTAGAGAAATCTTGCCCGGGGAAAAAATCTCACCGCAGGCCCAGCTCCATCCGAGAAATTACCACGCGCTGAATCTCACTCGTACCTTCATAGATTTCTGTAATTTTCGCATCCCGGTAATATCGCTCGATTGGCAATTCTTTAGAATATCCCATTCCCCCAAAAATCTGCACGGCTGCATCCGTTACGAAGTTGGCAGTTTCTGAGGCGAACAACTTCGCCATCGAAGCTTCCAGGGTAAAGCGTTCACCCGTCTTCTTCGAGCGCTGCTTTGCCAACGCTGCCTGGTGGATGAGAAGCCGCGCTGCTTCGATACGGGTTTTCATATCGGCTAACTTGAATGCAATCCCCTGGAACTGGCCGATCTTTTGTCCGAAAGCCTCCCTCTCCCGGGCATACGCCAGGCTTGCCTCATATGCCGCCTCGGAGATGCCTAATGCCTGGGAAGCGATGCCAATCCTGCCTGCATCCAGCACCGTCATGGCAATCTTGAAGCCCTCGCCTTCTTCACCCAAGCGATTTTCGAGTGGGCAGCGGTAATCTTCAAATACGATCTCGCTGGTAGCAGAGGCACGGATGCCCAGCTTTGGTTCTTTCTTGCCGCGGATGAAACCGGGGATTTTCGTGTCGATCAGGAAGGCGGTAATCCCGCGCTGTTTCTGGGCTGCGTCCGTCAGCATGAATACCACTATGTATTCGGCGACCGGACCGCTGGTTACCCATGATTTTCGACCATTCAATACAAAAGCGTCACCGTCTTTCACCGCCCGGCTGCGCATGGTGCCCGCATCCGATCCTGACATTGGTTCAGTCAGCGAATATGCGCCGATCGCTTTACCGGATGCTACCGGTATCAAAAATTTTCTTTTTTGTTCTTCAGTTCCGTATTTCATCAAACCGTGAGCATACAAAGAATTATTGACTGACATGATCGTACCGTGTGCAGCGTCGGCTTTGCAAATTTCTTCTAACGCCAAAACATATGCCATGGTATCCAATCCAGCACCGCCGTATTCTTCTGGCACTTCGATACCCATGAAACCCATTTCACCCATTTTACGGATCGTATCCAGCGGGAATTCTCCCGTTTCATCATATTGCGCGGCAATCGGGGCAATTTCATTCTGGGCAAAATCTCGCGCCGTCTCGCGGATCATGGCGTGCTCTTCAGTGAATTCGAAAAACGCTTCCTGGGTCATCGGCTGCTCCTGTATTTCATTGTCGCTAAGAATGATAAGTGCCAGTATGGGCCGGGAATTTAAAAAAATGCAAATTTCGGATTGGACTTCTTTTGGCTCTGGAAGATTATAGCATGAGTGTTGTCGCGCCTTTTGGACTGTTGTACAATTGTGTGCCATGAAATCTTCCTCTTACCTCTTTCTGAATGGAATAAGGCTGCATTATCTAAATTGGAATTTGAAAGAAAGTGGAAGTCCGGTCGTGCTTATGCACGGGCTGGCTTACACTGCCCGGACCTGGGATTTTGTGGCTCCCCTCCTTTCTGAACTGGGGTGGATGCCCCTGGCGCCAGACCAGCGCGGGCATGGGTTGAGCGATGAAGCAGATGGGGAATATACATTTGATGTGGTCGTCAGGGACCTGGCATCATTCATCGAGATGACAAATCTCGAAAAACCGCTGTTGGTGGGACATTCCTGGGGAGGAATGGTGGTGTTGGATTATGCTGGGCGTGTCTCAACAGGTCCCCGCTCACCGGCAGGGATTGTGCTGGTTGATGGCGGTATAGGGCAATTAAACGATATCCCTGGTGCCACATGGGAAAGGGTGCGCGAATTCCTGGCTCCATCGAATACTTCAGGAATGACCCTAGAGACTCTCCACAGGCGGCTGCTCAAACCCAATCCAACCTGGACATTGACTGATGAGGTGCTTCCATCCATACTGGCAAATTACCACATCGATGAAAACGAGAGCGCTACGCCGCGCCTGAATTATGACCGCCATATCCAGATCCTGCAAAAGATCTGGGAGTTCAATTCTTACTTACACTACCCGAAAATTCGCTGCCCGGTACTGATGATCCCAACCTGTCCAAGGGAGCCGCTCGAAGGGTTTGCCCGGCTGCGGTTCGAATACCGCCAGCGGGGAGTTCGAACAGGCTCAGGCTATAATCCGCAACCTGAAAGTTCATTGGATGATGGACACAATCCATGATGTACCGTTTCAAAGACCGCGTGAATTAGCATCTTTGATCGACCAGTTTGGTAAAGGCATCGTTGGATAATTTGTTTATTTTCAGGATCCCCCTGAACCTGGATCGACATTCGCAGCACCATATATGTCCGCAGGGAATGATGTTTTGAACTTTCCTCAAACTTATATATTACGGACTGCATCTGAAGGTGATTCCAGTGCGATTAAAGCCCTGATCCGGGATGTCCAGATTAATCCCATGGGATTGCATTGGAAGAATTTCCTGGTTGCAATCGATTCACAGGGCCAGTTGATCGGCTGTGGGCAGATCAAACCACACCAGGATGGCTCTTGCGAGCTGGCATCGATCGCAGTTATTGAGGATTGGCGCCAGCGCGGCATCGCCAGCCGGATCATAAAGCAATTGATTGATGGTCATCGCGGAATTCTTTACCTTACCTGCCGATCACCTCTTGAACTTTTTTACCAGCGCTTTGGGTTCCACCGGATAACCCACAAAGAAATGCCGCCCTATTTCCGCCGGATCAACAACATCGCCGGTCTCTTCAATAGAAGCGGATTGATTAAGGATACTTTACTCGTAATGAAGCGCGATCCTTGATCCTGACCACCAATCCCAGCGTAAATTGTGCCATGAATTCCCGTTGGGATCGATAGTGATTATTTTCTGACTCAGTAGGGAAACAATCGCAAACCTGAGACACTTGAGTAGATCAGCTAGATTTCGGGGGAATCTTGCTCATGGCATATTCCGCCAGAGCAGTGATGGTCAGACTGGGATTTACCCCGGGATTGGCGGGCATTATCGATCCATCGACTACATATAAACCGGGGTAGTTATGTACCTGGCATTCCATGTCGATCACCCCCTCTTCCGAATTTCTCCCAAATAAGCATCCACCCAGGATATGCGCAGTAATCGGGATATTAAACAGAGCTTCGGAGAACGCGCCTGCCGGGATGCCGTCGACTTTCTCAGCCAACCGGCGGGTGACCTGATGTCCAATATTAATTCGGGTAGGGATCATTTTCTCTTCAACTTCACGCGATACCAGCCTTTTTCTCCATAAGGTAAAAATATTGCGACCGAATTTCATCTCAAGCCGGGTATCTAATGTCTGCATCACCAACAGTATGGTAGACCTCACAGCCCAATCGGGCAGGATATGTGTTCGAACCAAATCAAGTGGATGGCTGATGGTATGCCAGAGAGCGCGCAGGAATTGTCTGGGAATATTCTCACTCTGGCTGATGAGAGGTCCGGCTAGGAATTTAATTAGCGACGATCCGGAGTTATATCGCACGGGCTCGATTGCTGTCACATCATCGGGCATGAAGATCGATGTGATGCAAATGCCTTTCGAGTAATCGGTCTCCCGGTTTTTAGCAGTGACCCCCAACAATGATTTGCTGTTCACACGCATCAGTTTGCCCAGCTGATCGGAAATCCCGGGCAGTGTGTGTGTGACATCCCGGCAGTGAAAGAGCAGCTCGAGAGTGCCCGTAGCACCACCCGACACGATCACATTCCTGGCACGTACTGTCCTTTCTGTTTTGTTCAACCATCCTGTTGAAGCATGATATGCCACTAGGTAGCGCACATTATCGCCATTGCTGTTATCCAAAGGACGGATATCATGTACCTGAGCTTCCGCCAGTATCTCCGTACCCTGCTTTTCAGCGAAATATAGATAATTCTTCACCAATGTATTCTTTGCGTTTTCCCGGCAGCCTACCATGCAGGCGCCGCAGTATGTGCAGCCTGTTCGCGATGGCCCTTCTCCATCGAAATACGGATCGGGAACTTCCAGACCTTCCATACCTTGCTCATTAAAAAACACTCCGACCGATGTTGGCCGAAATGTGCTTTCTTGCCCTAATTCGCCAGCTATCTCCTTGAGCATGTTATCCACAGGCCACATACTGGGATTATCTGTTACACCCAGCATCCGCCTGGCGGTCGTGTAATGGGGCATTAAAATTTTCTT
Organism: uncultured Chloroflexia bacterium; assembly: GCA_963698765.1. GTDB lineage: Bacteria > Chloroflexota > Anaerolineae > Anaerolineales > UBA4823 > CAVOSB01. Next base: position 58,435 of record CAVOSB010000037.1, on the reverse strand, counting down.
CCAGTCTGCCAGGTGTCTCCAGGCAGGATTCTCAAACAGCTCGTTGCTGGGCTGCATCAGGACATTCGAATAACCCAGGCTGCCTCCCCCCACACCAGAGCCATGCAGAACCAGCACATGCCGGAAAAGAGTAATTTGAAAGATGCCAAAACAACGCAAAGCTGGCAACCACAGAAATTTAAAGATATTCCAGTTGGTCTTTGGGAAATCTTTATCTTCGAACCGTTTGCCGCGTTCGATGACCAGCACCGAATATCCCTTCTCCGTCAGGCGCATTGCAGAAACGCTTCCCCCAAAACCCGATCCGATGATCACATAATCGTAAACATCCTGCGACGGTATTTTATTCATTTCTTTTCCTTTTGGAATTGGCTGCATTTATCTGTGAAAATTATAACTTGAATTTGATTGTCTCCAGTCCTCACCTGTTGCAAAATTTTCTCTAGATGAAGTAAAATATCCCAGACTGGTCTGACCACTTACCAGTTATCCGAAATGAATTGGACCGTACCCCCTAAACCAGCCGAAATCACCGAAGAGCGGATCATTGATGCCATTCTGGAAGGGCATTTCCCTGTCTCATCCAACCTCCCTGCCGAGCGCGAGCTGGCAATTCAATTAGGTATCACACGGCCGACGCTGCGGGAAGCCTTGCAGCGCCTGGCAAGCGACGGTTGGATCGAGATACGCCACGGACGCCCGACCCGGGTGCGCGATTACTGGCACGAAGGCAACCTTGGAGTGCTGGGTGCAATCGCTCGCCGCACTCAGCACATCCCGGAAGATATTATCTCCAACCTGCTCCAGGTACGCATCCTGCTGGCACCGGCTTACACCCGCCTGGCTGTTGAGCGGGATGTCCATCAGGTAATCGCAAACACAGCTGCCTCTGTCCTGCGGCAGGATACCGCATAACAATATGCCGAGTTCGATTGGCGGCTCCATCATAACCTGACCGTCGCTTCTGGGAATCCGGTGTTCACATTGATCCTGAACGGCTTTCGAGAGCTTTACTTACCGATGGCATGCCTGTATTTTCAGGCCAGTGAGGCGCGTCTCAGCTCACGGGCGTTTTATTATGAGCTGGAGCAAGCAGCACACCAGAATGATCCTGAGAAAGCAGAGAAAATTACACGCACGGTGATGCTGGATAGCCTGAGGTTGTGGAAGCTGTTGGAGAGAGATCCAATTCGTAAGCAGCATGATGTAATAGGAACCATACGCTGAATTTATGCATTTTAACCATTAGATCCTACGAGGATCCAATTATTTGCTAAATGGGTTGGGTGGAGGGCAGTATGCGACGGTGGAACGGCTGGGGTGATGAAACAATCGAATATCCGCTGCCAGCAACAGCAGCGGGATATCTGGCTGAGCGCATTGGCAGTGGAGATATGTCGCAGGATGCCAACCTGGAGAGTGTCCTGAAAGACGTTCCCTCCAGCCAGCTGCCGGATCATACCCTGGTAACTGCTGATCCTTTCGAGCGCTTGAAGCATGCACGTGGACAATCGCTCCCGGACTGGGTGGCGTTGAAGACCGGAAAAATTGGGGCATACCCGGACGGGGTAGCCTTCCCGTCTGGCGATCAGGATGTAACCCAGCTGATGCAGTACGTGGAAAACTGCCAGGGAAGTCTCATCGCATACGGCGGTGGGACCAGCGTTGTGGGTCACGATTTGATCCAGGCCAATCTGCAAATCCCGTTTTATGCGTGGATCTATCCCATATGAATAAGCTGCTTGATTTGGACGCCGTGAGCCACCTGGCAACCATCGAAGCCGGCACCAGCGGGCCAGAAATCGAGCGCCAACTCAGCGAGCATGGGTTCACACTTGGTCATTTCCCGCAGTCTTTCGAGCTTTCTACCCTGGGCGGCTGGATTGCAACTCGATCCAGTGGACAGCAATCGTATTACTATGGACGCATCGAAGATTTATTTGCTGGCGGGCATCTTGAATCTCCTGCCGGTTCCCTCAATCTGCCTCCCCTTCCCGCCAGCGCCGCAGGCCCCGACCTGCGCCAGCTTCTATTAGGCTCTGAAGGACGCTTTGGTGTGCTTACCAGAGCTGTTGTGCGGGTATGCCCCATCCCCCAATTCGAAACATTTTACGGCGTTTTCTTCCACAACTGGCACGACGGCATGGATGCCGTCCGCCAGATCGCCCAGGAACGTTTACCGGTTTCTATGGCGCGCTTGAGCAACGCCCAGGAAACAGAAACCACTCTGATTCTGTCTGGGAAAACCCGGCTGGTCAATTGGGCGGATCCGCGGGCTGCGCCTGTTGAAGTATGGACCAGAAAAATGCTTGCTGATCTATGGGATCACTGGTGATGAAGAAACCTGCAAAGAAGCCAGGGACAGGGTTGGTGAAGTAATCCGTAATACCCGTGGTCTCAACTCCGGGAAAATGGCGGGCAGGGCCTGGCAGAAATCACGCTTTCTCAGCCCTTACCTGCGCAATTCTCTCTGGCCCGCTGGCTATGCCATCGACACTCTGGAAACTGCTTTGCCGTGGAGCAAAATCCCTGCAGCTGCTGAAATCGATACCTCATGCCATCCAGGAGTGCCAGGAAAATGCCTCCGAACGTGTGCTGGTGCTCTGCCATCTTTCTCATATTTACCAGGACGGCGCCAGCATTTACATCACTTACCTTTTCCGCCGTATGCCGGATCCGGAGCACACTCTTCATCTGTGGAAGGAAATGAAAGCTGCTGCCAGCCAGGACATCGTGCGTTTTGGTGGGACAATCAGCCACCAGCATGGAGTCGGCAGCGACCACAAACCCTACCTTGGCGCCGAGAAAGGAACGTTGGGAATTGAGATTTTACAGAAAATCTGCCGGTCATTTGATCCGAATGGTATCTTGAATCCAGGAAAACTTGTCGATTGATAACTGAGTGTTCTCGATTGGAAAAAAAGGGGCATTGTGATGTGGAATAAAGGATGGAGGGACAAAACCTGGTCAGAAATCGACCGGCACTGGGATGTCCTGGTAATTGGGGGCGGGATTACCGGCGCTGGCATCCTGCGTGAATCGCAGCGTGCCGGTATGCAGACCTTGCTGGTTGAAGCCGGTGATTTTGCTTCTGGCACCTCCAGCCGTTCTTCCAAGCTGGTGCACGGTGGATTCCGCTATTTACGCAACGCCCAGGTCAGCCTGACGAAGAAATCAGTACGTGAGCGAGAGCGTCTCATCAAGGAAGGTCGTGGCCTGGTCAATCCAATGGGCATCCTGCTTCTGAATTACGACGGAGATGCCATCCCTGGCTGGATGTTCGGCCTTGGCCTGGTGGTTTACGATTTCCTGGCCTCAAAATGGGGCCACCGCCATTACGACGCCCTCGACATGCGTGAATTATGCCCTGCTGTAAATACCGATCGTCTCACAGGCGGATTCCGCTATTTTGACGCCCAGACTGACGACGCACGGTTGGTGCTGCGGGTCATCCAGGAATCTGTGAGGGAAGGGGCGGTAGCATTGAACTATGCCAGCGCAGAAAAATTACTCAAGCTGAGAGATGGGCGTGTTTGCGGGATCTTGCTCCGCGATGTATCTCCCGAAGGCCAGGGCAGATACCAGGAAATTAATTCCCGGGTGGCTGTAAATGCAACTGGAGCATGGGCTGACGATCTGCGCCAGCAGGTAGGTGGATTGGGCCGTCTGCGCAAACTCGCGCGGCAGCCATATCTTGATCCCATTCAGCAGGCTGCCGCTCACCCGCTCGGTGAGCTTCCTGCATCCGCAGGATGCGAGACCTGTTTTCACCGTGCCTTGGGAGGGTCTGACTCTGGTCGGGACTACCGATGTAGATCACAAAGATGCTATGACTACAGACCCTACCATCAGTGCTTACGAAGTCGATTACTTGCTTCAGGCAGTCCAGTTCGCTTTCCCCTGCCTCGAGCTCACCCATGCGGATATCCAGTCGACTTTTTCAGGTATCCGCCCGGTGATCGACACCGGTAAAACAGATCCCTCAAAAAAGTCACGTGAGCACATCATGTGGTACGAAAACGGCTTGCTGACCCTGAGTGGAGGCAAGCTTACTACCTTCCGGCTGATGGCACAGGATGCATTGGAGAAGTTACGAAAATACTTGCCTGGAGATATCAGGTTTGTCCCAAACCAGCGTATTCTAAATCCTTTACCGGAGGATCTCCCGAGGATGTCCGGGCTGTCTCCGGCGGCACAATTGCGTCTTTCCGGCCGGCACGGAGCAGAAATCATCCCCTTGATAGAAGGTGCCAGACCGGACGAGCTGGAGGCTATCGGTGACACACCACAACTTTGGGCGGAGCTGCGATGGGCTGCCCGCAGTGAAGCTGTGATGCACCTGGACGATCTGCTCCTGCGCCGGGTGCGCCTGGGTCTGCTGCTACCCGCCGGCGGCATCCCAATCATGGACCATATCCGGTCGATTGCACAGCAAGAATTGGGTTGGGACGACCAGCGCTGGCAGATAGAAGTGGAGTGCTACCAAAAACTATGGCATGCCAGCTATGGAATAATCGCAATCAATTGAGTACGGCTATGCGCATCGTAGACCATGCGCTTGTCAAAGACCTCATAGGTTTATGAAAACCTGTGAGGTCTCGAAAGTGTAAAATGATTCGGATGAAGAAAGAAATTATTTAGATTTCTCTCCCAATTTATAATCCAGACAAAAGGGACTGCCAAATATGAATCCAGCAAATAAGGACTTGCTTCTGGCTATCGACTGCGGCACGCAGAGCGTGCGCGCGCTGATCTTCGACCTGGAAGGGCAGCTGCTGCTTAATCAGCGCGTCCCCATCGAGCCATACTTCTCTACCGCTCCCGGCCTGGCCGAGCAGGAACCCCAGGTATTCTGGCAGACCCTGTGCCAATCCTGCCAGCAGCTTTGGGCGCTGCTCAATTCGTCGCCTGATGATCTATCCCGGGAACGACTGGCGGGTGTAGCCCTGACCACCCAGCGCTCGACGATGATCAACCTGGATGATAACGGACAGCCGCTGCGACCTGCTATCGTCTGGCTCGACCAGCGGCGGACCTTGGGGCTGAAACCGGTGGGCGGCTTGTGGGGCCTGGCTTTTGCCTTATCGGGCATGTCGCGCACCGTGGCGTACCTGCAGGCCGAAGCTGAAGCCAACTGGCTCAGAACGCACCAGCCCGAAATCTGGCAGAAAACCCATAAATACCTGTTCTTATCCGGCTACCTGACCTATCGCTTGAGCGGTCAGCTGGCCAATTCTATCGGCTGCCAGGTCGGCTATCTCCCATTCGATTACAAGCACCTGGCATGGTCGAAAAAATGGGACTGGAAATGGCAGGCGGTGCCGATCGACCCGGCCTTGCTTCCCAAACTGGTGCCGGTAGCCGGGCAGCTGGGAGAAATAACCCCGGATGCTGCCCGGGACACCGGTATTCCTGCCGGCTTGCCCTTGATCGCCGCAGCCTCCGACAAGGCTTGCGAGGTGATCGGCTCAGGCTGCCTGGAGCCTCACATCGGCTGTATCAGCTACGGCAGCTCTGCCACCATCAATACTACCCACTCCCGTTATATCGAGATGATCCCGCTGATCCCGCCCTATCCAGCCGCTGTGCCTGACGCCTACAGCCTGGAATTCCAGGTCTATCGCGGGTACTGGATGGTGAGCTGGTTCAAGAACGAATTCGGGTTGCACGAGCAGCGCCTGGCCGATGAGCGCGGCATCGCGCCGGAAGAATTATTCGACGAGCTGGTTACCGCTGTCCCACCCGGCAGCCAGGGACTTCTGCTTCAGCCGTACTGGTCACCGGGATTGAAAGTGCCCGGACCGGAAGCACGCGGCGCCATCATCGGCTTTGGCGACGTGCACACCCGCGCCCACATGTACCGGGCGATCCTGGAGGGAATTGCCTACTCCCTGCGCGAAGGCGCCCAGCGCACTGTAAAGCGCTCCGAGGTGCCGATCACGGAATTACGCGTGGCTGGCGGCGGCAGCCAGAGCCAGGCAGCCATGCAGTTGACGGCTGATGTCTTCAACCTGCCGGCCTCACGACCGCACGTATATGAGGCGACCGGGCTGGGCGCTGCCATTGACGCAGCGGTGGGACTGAAGCTGCACCCTGATTTCGACACCGCCGTAAAGGAAATGACCCACCTGGGAGATACCTTCGAACCACAGCTCTCCACCCATAAGATTTACGATGAGCTGTATCAGAAAGTATACCTGCGCATGTACCAGCGCCTGAAGCCGCTGTATGAAGAGATTTACCAGATATCGGAGAAGAGATCGGCCAGTTGAAGAATTTCAAGCGTGACAAGGTACGTGGGTTGCTTCTTTACGTTAAACGCCTAAGTATTTTCCTGTTCTCGTTGGTTTTTATTGCACAGCTGGCTGCCGGTATCGTCTTTCCCCTGCGCCTGGCTTCAGCTGCACCGAACTTCCTCACCGCCAGTGAGGTGATGAGCCTGGTCAATGAGCTGCGCAGCAGCCAGGGACTGCAGCCCTATTGGGTCGATCCGGGTGTCACCGCTTATGCCCAGGAACACTCCGAATACCAGGCAAGCACCGGGATTTCATCGCATCTCCACTCGGACGGCCTGACTTCTTTATCGCGCGGCTGTGTCGAGAACGTCGCAGGCGGTACCAATGGCTACCTGACCGCTTACAGCATTGTTTATGAGATCTGGGCGGATCCCGTCCATAGCAAGACGATGGTTGGTTACGCCAGCGGATCGGCAGGCGTCGGGGTGGCATCCAATGATACAACCACTTACGTCACGCTGAATGTGTGCCCGGGGGGTGACAGCGCAATTCCAATTCTTCCAGGCGGCACCCCCGGCTCCACTCTTGGATACACTCCGATCGCCCTGGTCCCACTGCGGACTTCTACCATGAAACCCAGCGGAGCAGTTGTCCACGAAGTAGGTTATGGGCAGACGCTGTGGGCGATTTCACAGGCTTATGGCGTTTCCGAGGCCCGCATCCGCGAGCTGAACAACATGGCACCCGATAATTCAGCGATCTGGGCCGGGCAGTGGCTGCTCATCGTCCCCGCCGGACTGGTCACCCCAACTCCTTCCAAAGCCGAAGCAGATCCCTCCGAAGAAACCACACCTCCTGTCTCCAGCCTGACCCCAACCTCGATACGCAATTCACCCACTCCCACCGCGACTCGCTCCCCTAGCGAGACGATCACCGCCCCTCCTGCCCCAACGGACTCCAGCCTTTCTACGCAAATCAAGATCGACCCAATACTGGCCGGCCTGATTGGTGTGATTACTCTGGGTTTGATCCTGGTTCTTACCTCCGTTATTAAAATCAACCGCCGTAATTAAGTACCCTCCAAAAATCCAAAAAATTCTACCAATTCTGTTCCACCGGCGAAAATTCACGTTCCATGGCCAGCTGAACACAAACAGGACATTTGAGTTAAAAGCAGCAGAGGATGTGCGTTTGACACAAAACCCATGTGCCACGAAGATGAGATCCTTATGCATGGGACATACGGCGGACGGCAAAATGTTACCTAAGCCTATTGCGGTTTTTTGTGGAAGTAGGGGGCCTTCGTGTTCCTTCCCTGTCAGAGTTGGATTTGACACATATTGAGGTTTCGGCACAACTCTTGTACCACAAAATAATAGCTTCTCGAATGCGGTGAATGGGTTATACTCACCGCAAATCATCTGATTTAATATTCAGCCATGGAACACCTGATCGGAAAGACACTCAACCGCTACAAGATCGGAAGCCTGCTCGGCGAGGGGGGCATGGGTGCGGTTTTTAAGGCTTATGATCTGACACTGGAGCGCAACGTGGCGGTCAAGGTGCTCTACCCGCAGTTTGCCCGGCAGCCTAATTTCCAGGACCGTTTTCTTCAGGAAGCGCGCTCGGCAGCCCGTCTAGACCATCCCAGCATTGTCCAGGTGCACGATTTCGGGCAGGACCATTCCTTTCCGTTCATCGTGATGGAATACATTCCAGGTGACAACCTGGAGCAGATGCTGCGACAACTGCGCGAGCAGGGTAAATGGATCCCACTCACTGAAGCTGTCCAATTAGTGCGCCAGCTTAGCCTGGCGATCGACTACGCCCACCGGCAGGGCGTTTTGCACCGCGACATCAAGCCCAGCAACATCATGTTGGAACCAGAAAGCACGGGCGACCTGCCCTTTCGCCCGGTGATCACTGACCTTGGCCTGGCAAAGCTGGCCGAAGGCGGCATTTTGACCCAGGAAGGTGGCTTTCTGGGTACACCCGCCTACATGTCGCCGGAGCAGGCCAGCGGGCAGCCGACCGACGAGCGCAGCGATGTGTATTCGCTGGGCATCCTGTTGTTCGAGCTGTGTACAGGGCAAAAACCATTTCCCGCCAGGACCATCACCGAAGCAATCCGCTACCATGTGCAAACTCCTGCACCTGCACCGCGCTCCCTGCGCTCGGACCTGCCAGCAGAGCTGGAGAGGATAATATTACAGACTCTCGAAAAAGATCCGGCCAGGCGTTTTGAATCCGCTGGAAAATTAGTCCAGGCTATCCAGCTGGTGTTACCAACACTGGAGACAGTCTCTACCATACCGGATCTTCGCACCGCCAGCTTGCTCTCCCAATTTCGGCCAGGCAGCCGTGAAAACCACGGAAGATTTCAAGTCGCTCCCGCTGCACCTGCAGCTGCTGTCACCGTATTGCGAGCCAACGGCATTCCGGTCAACGATAGCATGCTGCATACCAGCCAGGAGCACAAGAACGTCGTGTTATACGTTGAAAATTTACAGATTACCACCGAACCAGGCCGCAGCCTGACGCTGCCAGTAACTCTCCTGAACCGGTCGGCAGCGGCTGACCGCTTTCGTATCTCGATCACCGGAGTGCCGGCTTCCTGGCTGAACTACCCATCTCAGGCAGTCCCCATGCTTCCCAGGGTCCAGCAGAACCTGTCAATTCTGATCCACCCACCGCGAATGCCTGAAAGCCGGGCAGGTCGCTATCCAATCTTGATCCAGGTCGCGAGCCAATCCACTCAAGGGGAAATGGTCGAAGTTCGAGTCATCCTTACGGTGACCAAGTTCTCTGCTTTCAGCAGCGAACTGAGGCCGCAATTGCTTCACCCAGGAGAGATTGGACAGCTGCACCTGCGCAACCAGGGCAATACGCCGGAAGCCTTTCACATCCTGTGGCAGGACGCAGCAGGTGAAATGGAATTTACTCCACCGGAGCTGCAGCTGAATATCCTCGAAGGCCAGGTGGCGATCGCCGAGTTCCGGGTAGAAACCAGGAACAATGCCTGGTTCGGAGAATCTCACAACTACAAATTCACTGCCAGGATCACGCCATACACCGGGCAGTCACATATCCTGGAAGGTGAATTAACCGGAAAAGCGAAAGATTCCGGTCTGGATTCTTCCAGCTATTCTTCTCGGATGCCTGCTGCTGGCGGGCATCCTCCTGGTCTTTTCAGGATTCCTGTTAGGCGGATCGAACCAGGCCACCTCCAGGACCAGTGACGCACAGACAGAGCTGGCGCTGGTAGTTCAGGCGACCCAACAGGCAGGCACAGCCACTGCGCTTTTTCTTTCCAACGCCAACCAGGCCACCATCAATGCCGTCACAGCCACTGCCAGCTGGATGAATGCTGATGATGACCTCGATGGCTTGAGTAATTCCACTGAACTCGGGTTGAAGACGCTGCCCGATAGGGCCGATACCGACCAGGATGGAATTATCGACGGCGACGAAGTGAATCGCTACCGCACCGATCCCCTAAAACCGGACAGCGACGGAGATGGTTTGAAAGATGGCGATGAGTTGAATGCAGGTTTGGATCCGAATAAATCCGACACCGACGGCGATGGCATCATCGATCCTCTCGATGAAGCACCATTGCAGACATCCACCCCCACCGCAGATACTCTCGCGACATTGGCCGCGGCACTTACCCAGACAGCTTCCGCGCTGCAGAACGCCTCCGCTGCCACACAGACTGCATTAGCAGTTTCTGCAACACAGACCGCAGCAGCCTTATTCGCCAGTCAGACAGCCGGGTCAGTCGCTGCAACCTCAACAGCTCAATCGGCGACTCTCACCGCAATCGCCAACATCCCCCAATCCTGGACGCATCCGGTTGACCTGTTATCGAATCGAGTGGTCTACAATCTGCGCCTGATCAGCCCGGGCCAGATTCGTGTCCGGTTGGACTGGTCAGGCAGCCAGGGCGACCTGGCATTGATCATCAATGGGCCGGGTCAGGTCAATTCCTATGCCCGAGAAGATGGCGGAACTGGCCTGGAAGTCGCCTATACGGTTACCCCTGCAGATTTCGCCAGCGGCGAACACTGGAGGGTTACAATCGCCAGCTTTGGCAGCGGGGAAGCGGAAGGTGGTGCGGAGTTTACTTACCCGGGCGGAGCTTCGAGCGATCCCATCACAACGGAATTTACGATTAATCCCACATCGGGACGGTCTGTAAGCCTGATGATATTGAAACGAAGTGGACCGATCGGTTCACAGGCTGAATGGACAGGATTACCGGCACAGCTGGCATTGATACTCAATGGTCCCGGGCAGACAGACTATTATGCACGTCAGGACGGCAGCAGCCCGCAGAGCCTGGCTTACGATGTTTCGCCTGCCGACTTCGCAGCTGGAGAGATATGGATGTTATCGCTGGTGAGTTTCGTGGAAGCCGATATTCACGGCAATATTGCGATTGAATATCCTTGATGATACATTGGAAAAACTGGGGTGATAAAGCATGGATGAACTGGTCGGAAGCAAAATAGATCAATACCTGGTCCTGGAGGAACTTGGAGAAGACACCTGGGGAAAGTTTTGGAAGGCTCGCGGCTCCGACCTTGGTGATATTGTGGTGCTACAACTACTGCATGCAGAATACATAAATAATCCAGGACTGCTCGAGCATATCACGCAAATTACCAAAACTGCCTTGCGCTGGCGGCATCCTGCCATTGCCAGGGTCTTCGAATTTAGAGAAGTTCAAAACAGTGCTTTCATTGTGCGCGAATATATCCCTGGCGACAACCTGCAGGATTTGTTGGAAAGACTACGGGAGCATAAGAAGACCATTCCCATAACGGAAGCTATCCAATTCACCCGCCAGGTACTGGCTGCCCTTGTTTACGCCCACCAGCGCGGCATTACTCACGGAGACCTGACCCCACAATGCATATACCTCAGAGAAGAACCTGGTGAAGGATTACCTTTCCAGCCAGTTGTGGCAAATTTCGGGCTGCATAAACCTGGCATCCCTTACCATCTCAGCATCCCTGCTTACGAGCCACCCGAACTCACCGTAGGTGAGAAGTTCGACCAACGGTCCGATATTTATTCAGCGGGGATGCTTCTGTATGAGCTGGCAACTGGAAAATCGCCTTCATTTGATTCCCGACCAGTATCTAAAGACGTGCAATCTCCGAGTTCTGAAACCTCTTCCTTAAGACTACCACGCACCATTCGACCTGACTTGCCTGAAGCATTGGAAGAAATAATTCTTAAGGCCACTGCTGGCAGACCGGGGGATAGATTTCCGAGTGCAGAAAGCATGTCCTCCAGTCTCGAGGAGATGCTCAATGGTTTCACCAAACTGGACACAAAACCTCAAGGCGCTGAAGATGTCGCCAGCCTGCTATGGGCGTTACAATTCAGCCTCCCCAGCACTGAAAAATCACCTTTGGAAAAGGAGGAAATCGCCTCACCAGCTGGTGAAGTGGCTTCTGATTCATCCCAGGATAAAATTCATATTCTCCTGGCTGATAAAACCATCCACACAGTTTCGTTCAAACCCCCATCCATGACCATCGGGCGTGGGAACGACAACGATATTGTGCTCAACCAACCCGGTGTCTCTCGCCACCATGCCCGTATCGAATTCGACGGTCAAACCTACTCGGTTTTCGACCTGGACAGTCGAAATGGCTCCTATATCGGCAATCAGAAACTGGCATCTGATCAACCTCACCGCTGGACAGAAGGAGAAAACCTGCGAGTGGGTGAAACCTGGCTCCGGCTTGAACGCATCAGCCAGGACAGGTCTACCATCGCTGTCCCTGCAGAGTCAATGCTGCCAGAAGAACAAGAAACCATCATCGAGCCGGACTTCAAACTGGTACATCCTGATGGAGGAGGCATCGACCTGACGCAGGTTAAGTTCAGTCCTGGAAAAGCGTTGCTTGGCGTCTACCTGGAATTTGCCAACCTAACCGTGCCTCCGGGAGGCCAGGTTTCTACTTCATTACTGGTCATCAACCAGGCAGGGATAGCTGACCAATTCCGCATCACTTTCATTGGGATTCCATTGGAATGGCTTCCCAACCGGCCTCAGTCGGTCAGTATGCAGCCTGCCAGCCAGCGATTCGTTCCGATCACCTTCCACCCTGCTCGCAGTGCAGAGAGCCGAGCCGGTCACCATATCCTCACCATCCGGATAGCCAGTCAAAATGACGCCACCCAGGTTGTCGAAGTGCGATTGGCAATCACGATCTCCGCATTTGCCCAATTCACCGCCGAAATCAAGCCTGCCAGGATTAAAACGGGTGCAAAAGGCCAGGTAATTATTCGCAACATGGGTAATCTGCCTGAGACTTATTCGGTCGGATGGGATACCAAACAACACGGTTTATCTTTCAAACCCCCCTCTGCCAAAATCACCCTGCCACCTGGCCAACCTGGCTCGATCAATTTCGCAGTAAAACCAGGCCAACGCCGCTGGTATGGTAGTGAAACCCTGCTTCCGTACGGTGTCGTCGTCAGCTCTCAATCCGGTCAATTTCAGACATTGAAAGGGGAATATGCAAATCGTCCCTTGATTCCCAGCTGGGCACCTGTCGCCTTAATCGTTCTGTGCCTGGTAATGGCCTGCGGTGCCCTGCTTTTTTTCAACCAGGTCACGATTCCTGCCCGCCAGGCCCAGGAGACTGAAGCCGGAAACCAGACATCTGTAGCTCTTGAGACTCTAAATATGCAGGCGGGCAGTACCTCGACTGCGCAGTCAAATGCCGATGCCACTCTGAGCTCCGGGCAGGCGGCCACTGCCACCGCCAACTGGTTCGTTGCCGATGATGACCAGGATGGACTACCGAATTCCCAGGAAGTCCTCTTCAACACCAAACCAGATCAGCCGGACACTGACCTGGACGGGTTAAAAGACGGAGATGAAATCCAGAAATATCAAACCAATCCCCTGATGCCGGACAGCGACGGAGATGGGCTGAATGACGGCCAGGAAATCGAGAGAAATATCGATCCCTTGAAGCGAGACACCGATGGGGATGGTCTTGAAGATGGCATCGATCCTGATCCTTTGAATGCGCCCACCAAAACTGCTACTCAAAACATCAACACAGTGACACCCACCCGTCCTGCTTCTACTCAAAATCCGACTACAGACCTGAGCATATTTGTGGACAGTGGAGCTGCTTCTGCGGTTCCTGGCGCCAGTATGACATATACGATTCGTGTCCGCAACAACGGCTCCAGCCATGTCACGAACGCTCAGGTATTGGACACCTTCCCGGATGCGCTTGTCAATATCAGCTGGAGCTGCACCGCTTCCTCGGGTTCCTACTGCCGGGGCTCTAACGGTTTTGGAAACCTCAATATGCTGGTAGATCTGCTGGTGGGAGGGGAGATCACTTTTATCGTCAGTGGAAGCGTGTCACCTGGGTCGTCTGGCTCGATTACAAACTCCGCCAGTGTTTCCGCTCCCTCGGGCTTCGTCGAATCCAACTCGACCAACAACGTGGCAACCGATACCGACACTCTGACTCCTAAAGTCTCCTTTACACTTTCGATCACTGACAATCGCACAGAGATCTCACCTGCTCAAACCAACGTTTATACAATCGTGGCAACCAACAGCGGACCCAGTACCGCATTTGGCGTTGTGATCTCGAATGTAATCCCCGATGCCCTGACTTCACTGTCCTGGACCTGCACTGCTTCGGCAGGTTCATATTGCCAGCCAGGCGGGACTCAGAGTGGAAATGTCAATGCCAGCGGCACGATACGCCCGGGTGGCAGTTTATCGATCACCGTGAATACTCGCGTCAAAGACCAGAGCCAGGGTACGATCTCGAACACCGCTTATTTATCCTCGCCAACCGATCCTGCAAATAACAACAAATCAGCGACAGATCTGACAACCATCACGCCCGCCGTCGATCTGGTAATGAATGTAGAAGCACCTTCAACTGCCAGCCACAGCTCAACTATCACTTACACCCTGACGATCACCAATACCGGTCCTGCTCCGGCATCCAATATTATTTTGACCAATGATTTGCCGTTCAGTGCATCTTTTGATGCTTCCGCTCCCTCTATCCCAACGTGCTCTCATATCCTGGGCACTGTGACCTGCGGATTAGGCAGCCTGGCTCCCGGCGCGTCTATGAAGGTGACAATCACCGTGATCACCCCCGCTTCCTCCGGCACAATAACCAACCAGGCAGAAGTGGAAGCCGACGAGCTGGAGCTGGATTCATCTGATAACGACGCCGAAACCCTGGTTCAGATCCTCTGAATTTTTCTCCTTTACTGCCTTTATCCTGCGCAATGTCTGTAGAGGAGCTCTTAACCGCCTGGCGACTTGAGCCAACCATCGGTGGCAATTTCACCGACTGGCATACCCTGCCAGCCAGGATCCCTCAATACTCACCCTTCCCTGACTCTATCCACCCACAGCTCGTGGCCGTCCTGCGCCAAAAAGGTATCTCATCTTTATTCTCTCACCAGGCATCAACCTGGAAATCCGTTCAGGCGGGTAAAAATGCAGTTGTGGTGACGGGCACGGCCAGCGGAAAGACCCTTTGTTACAACCTTCCGGTTCTGGATCGCTTGCTGCGTGAGAGTCAAAGCACAGCCCTATATCTCTTTCCAACCAAAGCATTGGCCCAGGACCAGTTAGCGGTGCTAAAAGAAATGGTGGATGGTTTGTTTACTCTCCGGGAAGGCGAAGAGTCGACTGGATTGGAATTGGGTCCGAATCAGATACCCATAGCCATTTATGACGGAGACACCCCTTCTCAACAGCGGCAGGCGATCCGTAGCAGGTCACGACTGCTGCTCACCAATCCGGATATGCTGCACATCGGAATCCTGCCGCACCATACTCGCTGGATTCAATTCTTCAAATCCCTGCGGTATGTCGTCATCGATGAAATCCACACCTACAGGGGTGTGTTTGGGTCACACGTGGCAAATGTCATCCGCAGGCTGAAGCGGGTCGCGCGTTTCTACGGCGCTCAGCCCCAATTTATCCTGACTTCAGCGACAATTGCGAATCCATCCGAATTCTCGGCACGCCTGGTAGAAGAAGAATTCGACATCATAACGGAAGACGGCTCCAAGCGCGGCGTGAAATATTTCTTGTTCTATAATCCACCGGTTATGAACCGCGAGCTTGGCTTACGGCGCAGCGCACTGCAGGAGAGCGTGCGCCTGGCGGAGGATTTGCTGGCGTACAATTTGCAGTCGATTATTTTCGCACGCTCCAGGCGAACGGTCGAAATCATCCTGACTTACCTGCGCGAGAAATCCCAAACGATGATCCGGGGTTTAATTAGGGGGAGGTAACTCCGACTGAACAAAGGGCGGAACCAGTAATTCGCGGCTACCGCAGTGGATACCTGCCTCAGGAGCGAAGAGCCATCGAACGCGGGCTGCGCCAGGGCCAGGTACGAGTAGTAGTTGCCACTAACGCCCTGGAGTTGGGCATTGATATCGGAGATTTGCAGGCAGCGCTTCTGGTCGGTTACCCGGGGACCATTGCAGCCACCTGGCAGCAAAGCGGGCGTGCAGGCAGGGGTGAATTTGCTTCCCTGGCTGTCCTGGTTGCCACAGCCGATCCATTGGATCAATTCCTGGCCTCGCATCCGAATTACCTCTTCGAACGTTCACCCGAGCACGCTCTGATTAATCCAGATAATCCCCTGATCTTGCTTCACCATCTGCGCTGTTCGGCTTTCGAATTGCCTTTTGTCGAAGGGGAGGGATTCGAGGCTCTCGATCCAGATACTACCTCCGAGTACCTGGAAGTCTTGAGTGAACGAAGGGAGCTGCATCATTCCGGTTCGAAGTATTTCTGGATCGCAGATCAGTACCCGGCCCAAGGTATCTCTTTGCGCAGCGCTGCTGCCCAACCGGTGCTGCTCCAGGCTGCGGATGAGTTTGGTGATTTCCACACTATCGGCCAGGTCGACCGCTCCAGCGCCTTGTGGTTGACCCATCCGCAGGCGGTTTACCTGCATGAAAGCCAGATCTACCTGGTCGAGGATTTAGATCTTGAGCTGGGCACAGCGCATCTGAAAGCTGCTGAGGTCGATTACTACACCCTGCCTCGCAGCCAGACAACCGTCCAGCTCTTCCAGCAGAGCTCTTATCAAAAGATTGCGGGAGGATCTAAGGCCTTCGGAGAACTGATAGTTACTACCCGGGTGAATGGCTACCGCAAAATTCGATGGCATACCCACGAGACTCTGGGTTTTGGAGAATTGGACCTGCCACCTACCGAGTTGCTTACAACCGGATACTGGCTGGCTTTGGATGATGATTCTGTCGAGAACCTTCGCTCGCTGGGATTATGGCGGGGGGACGCCAACGAATATGGCCCGGGTTGGGACAGGCTGCGCCAGCTTGTCCGCCGGCGCGATGGATTTCTCTGCCAGGTCTGCGGCACCCCCGAGATGGGGAGAGCGCACGATGTGCACCATAAAATTCCATTCCGGACATTCACCAGCGCAGAGCAGGCAAACAGGCTGGAAAACCTGATCACTCTGTGCCCCACCTGCCACCAGCAAGTCGAAAGCGCGGTGCGTGTTAGATCGGGTTTATCTGGGACCGGGTATGTGCTCCATCACCTGGCGCCATTCTTCCTGATGTGTGATACTGCCGATTTAGGCGTACATACTGACCCGGCTCTCACCCTTATCCCTGAGCAGGATCTACAAGCTCAAAGTGAGGCACTACCCTATCCGCCTGATGGATTACCGGAAGATTCCTCCAGGAATGCTATGTACGTTGATAACCGTCCTGGAATTGTTCTGTACGATTTCATCCCGGCCGGAATAGGTTTCAGCCAGCACCTGTTTGAAATCCATGCCGAGCTGCTCAGCCGGGCCCTGGAGCTTGTCCAGGCCTGTCCATGTTCCGACGGCTGTCCATCATGCGTCGGACCTGGTGGGGAGCGAGGATCAGGAGGTAAAGAAGAGACCCTGGCGATCCTTTCTTCCTTTATAACCTAGATATCCATCCCGTACAACACTTCCACATCGACTCTATTTTTGTTTGAATTACGCTCCAGACGGTCACCCTCCGGGTTCAGACCTGTTCCTTGAATAGCGTTTCCTGAAGCACCGGTGTTAAAATCCACGCATGCCTTCTATTTCAAAAAAGAAGCTTAAAGCGCTGGGCGTTCAGGTTGGAGCACAGGATCTCAAGCCTGCTCCAGCTGAACGCCGTATCAACTCACTTGAACAAGTGCTTTCCGGCAGAGAACAACACACCCCTCAGGGTGAGGCATTCTTAGTCGAAGAACACCTTCCACTTGGCAGCCCACACGGCCGCTCAAAACTTGAGCTCAAGGCGCCTCTGGATATCCTGGGATTGTGCCTCTCGATCCCCTCCCTTGCCAGCCTGCCTGCTGAAATCCTTCCTGTTCCTGGATACCGAAACGACCGGTCTTTCGGGGGGCAGCGGGACTTTCACTTTTCTGATTGGGGCAGGTCGTTTTATAGGGAGCGAATTCGTTGTAGAACAATTTTTCCTGCGCGGCCTTGAAGAGGAACCAGCCCAGCTGCATGCTTTTGAGGAGTTCCTGGCACCCTGCCAGGCTATTGTGACCTTCAACGGTAAATCTTTCGATATCCCCTTATTGCAGACCCGCTTTCTCATGCAGGGTTGGCAGCCGCCTTTTGGTGAATTATTTCACATCGATCTCCTACACCTGTCCAGGAAGTTATGGCGGAACCGCCTCCCCAGCCGCACGTTAGGAAACCTGGAAATCCAAATCCTGGATGCCGACCGTACTGAAGAAGATGTACCGGGCTGGCAAATTCCCAGCCTTTACTCACTATACCTGCTCGATGGCGATGCCAACCGATTAAAGCCCGTGTTTTACCATAATAAAATGGACGTGGTCTCCCTGGCAGTGCTCCTGGACCACATCGCCTGCCTGCTTTCCGATCCAATTGCAGGCGCTGGCGCATATGGAGCTGACTTAATCGCAACCGCCAGGCTATTTGAACAAATCGGGGATATTGATGTCGCCACCAACCTTTATTTTCACGCACTTCAGCATGAAGATGCCGTTGAAAACCGCATTCCAAGGGAGGTATTACTGGATGCATTGACCCGGTTAGCGTACATTCACAAACGGCAGGCTGATTTCGATTCAGCAGTGATTATCTGGGAGCAGGCAGCAGTACTCCAGCACTTGGCGGCACATGTTGAGCTGGCTAAATATTATGAGCACCAGCTGCAGGACATTCCTACGGCTATTGAATGGACACATTCTGCCATCCAGCTTCTTGAGGAACCAAACTTCACGCATCGGTCTGCCTCCCCAAACTCAAATTTCTCGCAGCACCAGATACGCACTGAGTTGGACCGCCGATTAAATCCGACTACGAAGAAAATCCACCGAAAAGGAATGAGTTCGTACATTCAAAAAAACCTGAAATTTAATATGACCGTCAATATATTAGACGGTGCCTTTTTTGGCCTGGCGATTGGATTTTCTTCTTTCGTCACCGTACTCCCATTATTCATCAACACGATGACGCAATCGGCCCTATTGATTGGTTTAATCCCTGCCATACATGCTGCCGGATGGCAGTTCCCCCAGCTGTTTTTCTCCAGGCATGTATCCCGTCAATCAAGATACAAACCAATGACCCTGTTCCTGACAATCCAGGAGCGCATCCCATTTTTGGGATTGGCATTGATCGCCTGGTTTATTCCTGTATTGGGTATCGAAGATTGCCTTGGCCCTGTCATTTTTAATGATCATCTGGCAGAGCCTGGGTGCAGGAGTGACCGCCGTCGCCTGGCAAAGCTATGATCGCCAAGATCATCCCTTCCGAGCGCCGAGGTGCGTTTTTCGGATTTCAATCAGCGGCAGCCAATTTGCTCGCCAGCATAAGCGCAATCCTGGCTGGATTGATCCTCGAAAACCTGGATACTTATTTCAACTTTTTCTTGTGCTTCATTTTATGCTGTCTGGCAATGGTCATATCCTGGATAATGCTGGCACTCACACGAGAACGTGCTCATCCTCCCGAGATCGCCAGTCTCAAATCCGGCAGTCTGTGGGAAAATTCTAACCGGATTCTTAAGCAGGATAAGAATTTCAGCTGGTACCTGGTTGGTCGCACCCTGACTCAATTCGCCATGATGGGCCTTGGCTTCTTCACTGTATATCTGGTCAACACCTTCGCGGTCAGCAAGGCGGAAGCAGGGGTAATGACCAGTGTCCTATTAGGTACGCAGATTGTCGCTAACCCAATCATGGGGTGGCTTTCAGACCGCTCGAGCAACATCATGGTCATGAAAATTGGTATAGCTTCCGCGATTTTGAGCGCATTGCTGGCCTGGTTAGCTCCAAATCATGCCTGGTTTTACTTGATTTTCTTTTTGATCGGGATCGCCAACGTGGCAAATTGGACCATCGGAATAATCATGTCGCTAGAATTTAGTGCTAACGACACAGATCGACCGACTTATATCGGCCTGGCAAATACACTCGTGGCTCCTGCCAACATCCTGGCACCGTTTCTGGGCGGTTGGATCGCACAGACCAGCAGCTATCCAACCACATTCCTTGTTTCGGCTCTGATTGGCGGACTCATTCTGCTGGTATTTCAATTATTCGTGAAAGATCCGCGTAAATTGCGCCTGTCCAACCTCGCTTGACGTCCCACCATTGATTTGTTATAGTGTGGCGAGGGTAAATCGAAAATCTCCTGATCTAGCCACGGAGGTACCATATGACGGATCACTATATTGACAGCTTATTGGGGGAACGCGAAAAGATCATCCTTATCGCCCGGCAGCACTGGTTCAAATTGTTCAGAAATATCATTTTCGAAATCTTTTTAATTATCCTCTTTTTCATTCTTACGATTATAGCGGTTTATCAATTGAGTAATAACTTGCGGTATTTGTCCATCGCCATCCTGGTGGGATTTATCTTGATGCTCTTTCCTGTATTTACGATGGTTCGAGATATCCTTCACTGGACAAATCGCCAATACATTGTCACCAACCGCCGAGTGTTCCAGATTTCAGGGGTTATCAACAAAAATGTGACTAATTCCTCGCTGGAAAAAGTCAACGATGTGAAAATGGTGCAGTCAGCGTTCGGGAGAATATTTAACTACGGGGATATCGAAATCTTAACTGCCAGCGAGATGGGGGTTAATGTCTTCAAGCAAATAGCGAAACCGATTAGCTTCAAGCAGGCTATGATCAATGCGAAAGAACGACTGGATCATTTCGAGAATGGGACCAGCACGGAAAACATAGCCTCTCTCATCCAGCAGCTTGACCAGCTGCGACTGGCAGGATCGTTGACGGAAGAGGAATTTCAATCAAAAAAAGCTGAGTTGCTGGCGAAAATCTAGCTACAAATAATATGTATGGTATTGGTTGGCGCAAGGATTTCCCCATGCGATATGCATGGCACGTGCGGTTAAATCGATGATCATGGCATTGATCGTTTTTTCACGGTCAAGAGGATCGATATCTTCCGTATAGTGATTGCATATCGAATTTGGATAATTAAGGTGATCTCGCTGTATCAATTCCAAAGATTTAATGGTGTGCTGTTGGACGCGCTTGATCAGCCTGGTCGCACGAAAATAACGCAGGCGCGTCCCTATTAATTCGTCAGGTTCTACTTCAATAGCCTGCATTTTTAAATCGAGGTAGTGGTTGGTATGGACGATATACCCATCCTGCCCATATAAGAGAGCGAATTTCCTGGCGGAGACCTCAACTGAATACATCTCTCCATTTTCGTCAACCAACATATGGTTGTAACCAGCAGCACGCTGGGGAACAAGAACATAGCGGATGGCTTCGGCCATGGTGCGTGCCCCTAACACAGCACGTGAAACGATTACTCGCGGGATGCCGATGCGCGAATCCGAAGGATAAACCGTATCGCATAATTGGGCAATCCCAGCCGAGTTAAAACCAACATTGGGCAGCAATGCGCCATATGTCATCGCCAAAAACGAAGGTTCGTCATCCGGCGAGGCATGCACGATGTATACACCGGGTTCGTCCTCGGGTACCCAATCTTCGTTGTGGGCCACCAGGATATGCCCGTCTGCCGTCCGGTCGTCATTTACTGCCAGGCTGGTGCATTTCGTCAAGTGCAGAGCGTCCACGGTGACTGCCTCCATGGCATTAACCACCGCGATTTCTTCGTAAGATATATTCGCCCCTTCAGCCATTCCGGTCAACTCATCGATATACTGGGGATAACGTTCCTGAGCAAATGGAAGGTATTTCCGCGCTTAAATCTTGGCTCCTTCCCAGCTGAGCTCCAAATCGTTGAAGGCTGAGACGAGGAGATTGCGAGCAGTATCCACGCTGTGATGTATCATTTCTTTACAGGCCTGCCCAATCTGGTATCCGATTTCGTAATGTGTCCCACCGACCCTGACCAGGGGAGGACCAGCTTCGTGAAAAGGGGTATTTGCTTTTGATTCGGTCGTCACTGATCATTTCATTTTCCATACCTGTCTCCGTTCCTGAATTTCCATGCCCAAAAAACAATTATTCCCGAGGACTTGAGAAATTTACTGTATCAAAACTTAGCACAGCTTTCCGCACCCAACAGTTGAAAGATTGGCATCTGATTGCCAACTCTTCTAAATCTGGTAGATTGTCTGTTTCTAAAAGAATTATTCCTGCAATACGCTTCTGCGTCAAGATATTTTCAAGTTGAGATAATCCCCCAACCACTTTTAAACCGTAAATCCAACGCCCGGAAAGCAACGGATTATCATCGATAAAACCAACCGGCTTGAATGTAAATTGTGAATGGATGCGCAACCAGTCCACCAGCATAATTCCATCCTCTCCTGCCCCATAAATCAGCACCGGGACTTCCTCAGTGGCTATTTTCTTGGGCATCAGCGCCTCGATGATGCGAAAAGATGAGCGTGAAGCTGCAAGCCCTAAGAACAAGAAGACAGAAAAAAGAGCCAGGACCAGAGCCGAAGGACTGGAAGACGGATCCCATATTTCAAGCTGTACTGCATCGAGGATAAAAAATATCCCTGCAGCGAAAATACCACATCCAACTGAAGCGCCGAATAAGCGAAATAGATCACTCAATCCGATGTAACGCCAGACACTCCGGTAAATGCCCAACGAGAAAAACGAGATGTATGCAGCAATCAAAATTACCGGTAACGAGGCTAAATAACGGTTTAGCAGGATTTCATTCATCCTTAAGCCATTTGCCACCAGGACAGCCAGGTAGAAAGCCAGGCCGATCAAAATGAAATCCAGGGCTACTTCGAGCAGCCGTTTCCGAAAAGCCAGGTCGATCATTATCCTGGTTATTCGAGTCCTTTGGGATCTTCCGATTCCGGTTGAAGTACCCTCAGTCCACCCAAATAGGCAAACAGCACTGCCAGGGAGATAACCAGAAAAGGCGCCAATACCAAACTGTACCAATATTGAATGGCCTCTAATGAAGCCGCAGTTATTCCGCAGACCAGGGCAATTCCATACAAGGCAAACACTGTCTGGCGTTCGCTCAATCCGAAAGCGATCAGACGGTGCGATGTGTGGTCGCGCCCCCTCTGATGGGCGATTGCCCGCGCAGTAATCGGGTGAAGGTCACAAGCACTGTGTCCAGGATGGGCAGTAAGAACAGCAGGATCGGCACACCCATCACAGCCAGGACATTGGATGCCTGGGGCTGTCGTGTGATTGCCAAAATCGCCAGCGTGAAACCGAGAAATAGACTTCCGCTGTCGCCCATAAAAATCGAGGCGGGAGGAAAATTGTAGATCAAGAAACCGGCTACTGCTCCCGCCAGGCACAGGGAAACCGCTAACAGGGCAATATCCCCGGAGCTCAGAAAAAAATAACTCAAAATTCCTGCTGCGATCAAAGCAATCCCAGCTGCCAGGCCATCCATATTATCCAGCAGGTTGAAAGCATTTGTGATTCCCACCAGCCAGAGAAAAGTTAAAAGAATGTTTGGGAGCTGTGCTGCAATTTCATCCTCGATACGTGGAGTAAAAAAATCGGTCGTATACCCGAAACCGATGGCAAGTGCTGCAACCAGGATTTGTGCAATGAATTTCGCATGGGGAGACAGAGGATGGAAATCGTCATACAGGCCCACCAGGAACATCAAGCTGCAACAGACCAGCAATGGCCACTTTATATCCAAATTTCCATCTTCGAGAGTGAACAGAATCCCCAATCCCGCGATGAAAGCTGTAAAAATAGCTATCCCGCCCAGGCGTGAAACAGGGCGATGCTGCCAGCGGTCGGCTCTTGGAGGGCCAGACATTCCAACACCCGAGCTGAGCCTGCGAATGAAAGGAACTAACGCAACACAGATGATAAATGACGTGAAGAAAAAAAGCCAGATAAATCACTCAGCCGACTCCAACGGGATCACCAGATTTCCGAAAAGTATCGTCTCATGTCAATTTCTGTTTTTCTATCAGCCTCCCAATTCAGAAATTAAATCCTGGAGGCGAGATTTCTGATCATCTGGCGCTGTATCATAAGCAGTCATAGCATTCGAGATGGCATTCTCTAAATCCCCAACTTGTGCATATAATCTGGCTAGAGTTTCGTGGATTTTCCAGTTTTCGGAATTCTCGGGGGATACATCGAGAGCCATCTCATAAGTTCTAATCGCATCTTCGAGTTGGCCGAGCTGCAGCTGAATACCTGCCAAAGAGATGAGATAGTTTAGTTTAAAGGAGCTATTGTTGGCATCTGCATACTGCAGGGCATGTTCATAATAACCGGCTGCCTGTTCCAGAGCATCCCGCCAGGTTTTGGAATCAGGCTCTGATTTCTCCACCTGGTAGCGCTCAACGTAATCCCCCAGCAATCCGTAAGTCCAATCATAGAATGGATCGATTTCGAGGGAATTGTTTAGCTGCTTCAGCGCCTCTTCTGGCTCGTCCAGGACATTCAAATTGAGTAATGCCCACTCGTCCCACAACTTCGCGTCTTTCGGCTTAAGCACCACTCCGCGCGAGAAGTAATTATTCGAAATCGAAGCCCTTTCCAGGCGTGTCCCTGGATCGGAGGTGCTCAACGCCCACAGGCTGTGAAGTCGCGCCAGGTTAGCAGTATGGTCAGGATTCAATGGATTGATAGCCTGAGCCTTGCGCAAATCCCTCGCTGCCTGAGAGATGAGCCGGTCGCGATCATCAGGGTTTTCCAGGCTGCGGGCATACTCTAGATACGCTCTCCCCAGGAAGAGATAATAATAATCTTCGTTCGGCGCCAGCTCATTGGCACGTTCGTAAATACGGATTGCCACCGGCCAGGTGGTGGGTTGAGCGAATATCTCAGCTGTTTTGAATGACATGTCCGCCTGAATGACGCGTAAGTTGGAATAGTTCACCAGGGAAACAGCAATCAAGCCGGCGGTGCAGGCAAAAACCAGACTAATAACATTTCTGAAACTCTTCTCGGGCCACGCAGTCACCAGGGAAAACGCCAGGAGAAAAAGATTGAAAAACAGAAAAACATAATAATTAGTCAGCAGTTTTTCTGAATTTCGGACTTGAGACAAAACTTCATCGATCGTACCGGCAGTTTGGCGCGTCAGGCTGACCAGCTCATTCGCATGTATGAGCCAGAATGACAATGTAAGCACCAGGGAGATGAAAATGCCCACACCGAGGATTCTCATCCCTGCGGTGCCGGGTTGAGTTGCCTGGACTCTATCAGATCCAATATTTTCGGATAGGAGCAGCGCTATACCAATGATCCCGGTGAACAAAAATAACATGAAAATTCCGGAAGCTGGGCGGCTTTGATCAGGTTGTTTCAAGCTCATCATCGAAGCCCATATAGTTTCCAGGACTGAATTACTGCGGCTGGCATTGGTGATGTACAAGAAACCTAAAGTCGAGAGAATGACTGCACAGATGATCCCAACAATGAGAGCCGCCCTTACCCATTCAGGAAGGTTGAAGGCACCAGTACTTCTGGCTTGCAACTGTGTTGAAGTTCTCTTTCGATAAACCCTGTTCTTTGGTTTTACGCTTTTCGCTTTGTTGTCGTTGAATTGAGAATTCCTCAGCTCAACTTTTTCTTTCCCCGCAATGCCGTTGTTGAGAGGAGAACGACCTTCTTCAACAGGAAGATCGAATTCGCCATTTTGAGGAAGGATGTAACCAGCGGCCAGGAGCAAAGCTGAAAAAATCCAAAAATAAGTGCGGGTTGAGACAATTGCTATTCCGAAATTGATTTCAACAAAATGCGCCAGCAGTGCCGCCATTAGTCCTAAAAGCAAATAGGAACGGGCTATTTCCAGATTTGTTGAAGGAGCGTTGTATTCACCTTTCAGAGCCGTCCAAATTAAATACAGCAGGAATCCTATAACCATCCCGAACGGCAGGGCTACACCCAGATATGGAATACCCTTCCAGAGGACAAAGAATACTGAGCTCGCAATCCCCCCTCCCAGGAAGAGACCCAAGAACAGGTTTCTTTGACTACGGGACTGAATAAGTCCCAACCATTTTGAACCATAGAAAATTACCGAGCCAAATAATGCCAGGTAAACAATCAATCCAAGGATTCCAGAGGTCACCAGTGCATCCCAGGTTTCGTTATGTGACCGGTCCGGTGAAGCATTTCTCTTTTCGACCTGTGTCAGCTCGGGGGGATAGAATGGATTATAGGCAACGTACATGCTTTCAGGGCCATAACCGATAAGCGGCCGGATGATATTCATCCGGTCTTCAGAACCGTCTGGATACTCAATTGGATCATGAGGCAGGACCAGTTCCGCAGCACCCTGCCATATCAATGCTCTCACCCGCCCGGTCCGGCTTTCGGCATCCAACAACCGCCCAAGCCTGCCAAATTCAGGGCGTTCCCGCAGATTGTCCAGAGGGCCACCGGGAATACTTAATACCACAAGGAAAACCGCTGCCAGCACCGCCAGGATTACTCCTGCGATGGACAGCCAGCGCTTACGCCACACCAAGGAGAAACCAAGCCACAGAAAAACCATGCTCCCCGCCCATCCCAGCCATGGACCGCGGCTCCCCGTAAAATAAAGGGTTGCCAGTTGAAGGGCAGCAATGAAAATATATATAGTTAATTTGGCAAAGCTAATCTTGGGATTATTTTTCCCCTTTAGCATAACTTCTACTGATTCTACAATCCGGACAAAAGTCGGGGGGATGACCATTATCAAATAGGCAGCCACGAAGATGGAATTCCCCATATTCGAAGCCACCCTGACAGAGACATCCCCTCCCCACGGGATGGGATCCAATTTGAAACGCTGAATAACACCGTACATGCTGACGGGAAGGCTGGCGAGAATGCCGACGGTGACCAGCCGCTGAACCTGCTCCCTTCGTCTCAAATTCCCCAGAACCGACAGGAAGATTACCACATAGGAGAAATTCGTATACAACCCCTGCAATCTCTGGTAGGATCCCCATAGGCTGACACCAGGGGTGACAGAAAGGATAGTTGCCAGAATGTAAACAAAGGCAAGTGCCAGCAGCGAAATGGCGAGAGGGAATTGCAAAATCTTTCTAAACCGTGCTGAAGTGCTCCAAGGCTGGCGAAAGCGAACCCATCCTTCTTCGCTCGATTTTATCAGCCAGGCAAACAGGATGATGATTGCCAGAGAACGAACGAGTGAGATTTTATCTGGTTCAAAAATACGGCTGGAATAGATATTAAAAAAAACCGGCGCAACGATCAGAGCGACTATCCAGGCAGCCTCCATGATCGCTTCACAGAAGCGGCTGAGTTTCGTTGGCATGAAAATATCTTACCATATCTGGTCGTGCAAACTTCAGTCCTTTGCTCGGAGTGCACCCTAAATGCGGTATGATTCACCTATCCTTCATGCTGTGGATTGATTTTTATAGAAATCCGGTGAGCATCTGAACCTGATGCAAAAAAAAACAACAATACTTGGCGGTCTCCTCGGCAATTTACGAAACTCTGCGACCATTGCTTCAGGCGGCTTGCTCCTACTGGCCAACGCGATAGTGGTTCTTTTAGGTCTCATACGAACTCCACTCGTAACCTGGGTTTTACCGAAGGATGAAGTCGGGATGATTGGAGTGGTGGCAGCCTGGTTTCCATTTGTCCAGTTGCTCTCTTTAACAGGATTGGACACCGCTGCTTACCATTACGCCTCAAAAGGCCGATCAGATGCGTTTCGAGTGAACCTGCAGTACCGCCTGCGGTGGTCGCTCTTGTCGGCTCTTGCATTTCTTTTAGGGGCAGTCTACTGGCACACACGAGGTGATCTTTTACTCTTCTGGATGTTTATCATCGCCGGGATAACCTTCCCATTGACGGCCGGTTTATCAGCCTGTGTGGGTTTTCTCAGCGCTGAGCAGCGGTTCAAAAACCTCTTCTGGTATCGCATATTCGAGAGTTCTGACCGATTTCACCGGGTTTATTCCGCTAATTTTTTCAGCCTGGGCAGTCAGCAAGGTCATTACCTTTTACGGCACCAACCAGCTGGCCACGATGTTGATGCAGGTGGGAGTGACCCTGGCTATATTGCAATATTTACGACAAGCAAAGATCAGTCCACTACCAGCTGCTGAAAGTACCGATATGGTGATCTATGGGAGACACCTGACTGGAATTTCCCTGGTCAGCGTCGTTCACACCCGAATTGATGCTCTCTATGTCGGCATGTTTTTGCCACTGCAAACGATGGCGGATTATTCGATCGCATTGATCTTGTACGAACAGCTAAAGAAATTATGGATCATCTATACTACGATCCGCTATCCTGAACTTGTTAACATCCAGGTTTTGCACCGGCACCGACGGTTTCTAAGTGAAGGCTCACTTGTTTGGATCGCTTTTCTAGTTATTGGTATCGCTGTTGTTTTTTTGGCATTTTGGTTGGTTCCGGTTTTGCTCCCCCCTGTTTATATCAGCAGCTTGATCTACATATCAATCCTGACAGCAGCCTTTGTCATCGGACTTCCCGGGAAT
The DNA here is from genome assembly GCA_963698765.1 of uncultured Chloroflexia bacterium. GTDB lineage: Bacteria > Chloroflexota > Anaerolineae > Anaerolineales > UBA4823 > CAVOSB01. Next base: position 30,242 of record CAVOSB010000037.1, on the reverse strand, counting down.
ATCGCAGAGTTATTTTTTCGTACATGCCAGGATGAAAAACGTCAATATATGCTGCGCATGCTTGCCGCAATCGCCGCAGTGCTTGCCCCTCTGCTGCTCGTCAATCAATTTGGAGGACCTGGAATTGCATTAGGGAGGTTGGTCTCCAACCTGGTACTTTCGCTGGCAGGCTTAATTCTATTTCTGAACGCAAAAAACAAGGAACTTCCAGGTTGAGCCTAACTGGCGGGTTTACGAAATACTCCCAACGTGGGGCATATCATTGGAAACAAATCTCCAGATCCATCAGAGATCATAATGTCTATGTGAGCGCGCGCTACAAGAAGATACTCCAGCTTCTTGGGGATATAGAAGGTAAGACCGTCCTGGATGTCGGTGGAGGCGATGGCGCACTCAGTTATCTGCTCGCTATGAATAATGGCTCGCCGCTGGTTATTGATATCTCAAGCCAAGCATTACAGTATGCCAGGTCAGAGTTCAAAAAGCACCAGTTATCCATACAGTGTTTACAAGGCTCTGCAGAGCTATTGCCATTTTCCGATAAATCTTTTGACGCTGTTGTCGGTTGTGAAGTAATTGAACATCTATCCAATCCGGATCAATTCCTGTGCGAGTGCTCAAGAATCCTACGCGCTGATGGGCTGCTGGTCCTCACCACTCCTGTGCGAAACACCGAGTTTCCTTCGCATGCGGACCACAAACGCGAATTCTTTGCCGGTGAACTGGCGAGTTCGCTCGAGAAATATTTTGCATCGGTAAATGTTGATTCTTTCGCTCCAGTTTTCTGGTTCGAAATTATTAATTTTCGCCCGAAATTCTTCTTGAAACGACCCTTTTTTCTGTATTTCCTTAATTTTATTGAACTGTGGTTTGGAAAAAATCCCCTCACAGCTTCATCTCCATACCGTTACCAGAGCTGCCTGGTTGGATCTGGGATAAGAAGACCGCGCTGAAGTTACCGACCTATGCGAATTTGTATTTGGTACCAATTATCTCGAAGACCGTGGGGTGGGAGTAATTCATTCCTGTCTACATTGGCACAGGAATTCAGACGATTGGGCGTCAGGGTTGACTCTACTCCAAGGAGATACGACGATATTGTATTGGTTAACAGCTGGTCCAGGGGGAGAGGTCAATACCTGGACTATGAGAAGGTGCAAGAAATAAAACAGAAAGGGCGTATAAATCTGAAAAGTGGATTGGATTCACATCCATCCCCTTCCCTCATCCAACGCCTGGACGGGATAGCCAGGTTATACGGCCGGAATGATCCACAGGCCGATCACATCCAATGCGCTATTGCAGAGATTGCAGACTTTGTAATTTTCCAAAGTCAATATTCACGCGAAATCGTTCTTGCAATACGGTATTCAACCAGCTGATTCGGTAATAATTCGGAATGCGGTGGATGGAAACCTGTTTTACCCATCAGCCAGGCGTACCGGGCTCGGGAAGGAGATTGACATCATCGCAATCTCCTGGTCTGATAACCTGATGAAAGGATTTTCAATACTACCGAAACTGGCTTCCCTGAAAGATGTGAAGGTATTTTTCATCGGGAACTGGAATCCCGCAGTCGATCAAGGGGATGTGATTAGCATGGGTGTAAAATCAAAAAAGGAGATAGCAGAAATTCTTCGGGATATGGATCTTCTTATCCACCCCGCACAGAACGACCCTTGCGCCAACGTGATCTTCGAAGGATTAGCCAGTGGACTGCCTGTCCTTTTTCATAACTCTGGTGGAAATCCAGAACTGGCGAGCAATTTTGGTGTACCGTTGTACGACAACCTGGGAGATTCTGTGCAAGAAATTCGGAAGCTGTATTTTGAATTACGCGAAAGGATCCTGGAATGTCGCAAAGACTTCTTGATTAATTACTGTGCGGAACAATATTTATCGATTTTCGAAAAGACAAATATGCAGCGATGACCGAATCCTTGAACAGAAAAATCCGGGTAACCTGGTTTATTCCGGAACAGATCCACATTAAAATCCGGCGATTACTGGGACTCTCTGTCATCAATCCGAATCTGGTGCTTCCGAGCGTATGGATCCGAGGATTTCAGGTTGCCAGATACCTGGAAAAATTAACTTACCAGATATGTTTCAACACTCTTGATCCCCTTCCTGACATAGCCATTTTTCTTCGTCGTTACGGTCCTGACGATTTCCAGCTGATGCAGAGACTCAAGCAGGCGGGGACCAAAACCATAGTAGACGTGGTTGCCAATTATTTTCAGACCAGGAAGAGCGCTCCTGAGGGATATGGTGGTGCTTCCAGATATTTGGTTCACAATTTCTTAAAGCTTCTGGAGATGGCAGATCAGGTCTGGGCAGTCTCCCCTTACCTGAGAGAACAGGCTGTCCAGGTGAATTCCGAATCTTATTTTGTGTCCGATTCTGTGGATCCTGCCCATTTCGATCCAAACCGGTTTTCGAAATCAACAAACAGCAGCCCACTGAGGCTCGGATGGTCTGGGGCAACGGAGAAAGCATCCGAGCTGAATGAAATCAGCCCGATCCTGGATGATTTAATCAGATCGAATAAAATCAAGGTTCTTGTCATTACCCGGAGACGACCCGAATTGAGATTTGACTTCGAGTATCAACATTGGGACCATGACACCTTCCCGGAGATGATCTCGCAATGTGATATTTGCATCGCTCCACGCAGAGTGATAAATGAATACGACCTTGGTCACAGCCATTTCAAGATCGGTGTCTTTATGTCAATGGGCTTACCTGCTATTGCTGGTCCCGTGCCATCGTATTCATTGCTTTTAGGTGATGGGCAGGCTGGATCAATATGTCATTCTATGGATGATTGGTATATGTACCTGACTCATTTTATCGTGGATGACTCCGCCAGGCTCTTAGCAGGAGGTACAGCCAGGGAAAAAATGAAATCCTACCTGACACCATCAATCGTCACACAGGTCACAGATTTATTTCAGAAAATCCTGGCAAATTGACAGAATGGATATTGATAAGGTTCATTTGGTGTTATTTCTTTCAAGAGCCACTTCCCTGGACCGTTGGAATCGACTTGGGATTTTAGAACGCGAATTGAAATATTACCGGGAGCTGAGTAATCATCTGGGAGGCATCAGCCTGGTAACTTGCGGTGGGCCAGAAGACCTACAATACCGGAGCCAGCTGGGGCAAATTGAACTGCTTTATAATAAATGGGATTTACCAGCAAATATCTACAGCATTTTAAGTGTTATTCTTCACTGGTCTGCTTTGAAAACCGCAGACATTTTCAAGACCAACCAACTGGACGGTTCATGGACTGCTATCCTGGCGGGGATCCTTCAGCGTAAACCCGTTATCGTGCGGGCAGGCTACCTGTGGTCGGAGTTTTTCCAGCTGGGGGAGGGAAATGGAATCAAATCAAGAATAATCCATGCCCTGCAAACTGTTGCTTTGAGAAGATCAACTTCGATCTTCGTCACCACCGAAAATATGCGCAGAGAACTGGAGCGAGGTTTTCCATTCCTGACGAAAAAAATTTATGTCATCCCCAACTATGTGGATGTTGAGCTATTTAAGCCGGATAAGGCACGCCATTTGAAACATGAAAGGTTATGCTACGTCGGCAGGTTGGTTCCACAAAAGAACCTTCCCCGTCTCATAATTGCACTGAGTGAAATTCCTGGAAGTTCCTTGATTGTAATCGGTGATGGTGGACAGAAACCGGAGCTTGAACAATTAGCGCATGAGTATCAAGTAGATGTGCAATTTTTAGGGGTCATACCGCATTCTGAGCTCCCTGAGGTAATAAATTCCTGCCAGATTTTTATCCTGCCCTCCCTGTACGAAGGCCATCCGAAAGCGCTCATCGAAGCGATGGCTTGCGGCGTTCCCGCTATTGGCACCAATGTTCCTGGAATAAAAGAGCTAATCGTGCATGGTCAGACCGGCATGCTGTGCAGTCCTGAAATTGAGAGTATTCGAGAAACAGTGAAGGGTCTCCTTGCAAATCCAAAATTCCAGGAACAGCTTGGGGAAAATGCTCGCAGTTACGTTGCCGAAAATTTCTCGCTGCCAAAAGTGCTGGAATTGGAAACCGTGGGAATTAATTCTACTATTGAACTCTATGAGAAATCCTGATCATCGCGATTCACTGGATTTCCTGTGTGTCTCCACCACCGGCTGGGACGAAATCTGGGGCAGCCGTCAGCAAATCATGTTGCGGTTGGCAAAGGCTGGGTACCGTGTGTTATTCATCGAACGGCAGACCGGTTTCGAGCATCTACTCAAGCATTCGATTTATAGGAAAAACGATACCGGCCACTATAGAATCCAGAAACCCGTAAGAGTTCAGGAGAATTTATGGCGCTGGCAACCTCCTCTGGTAGTACCAGGCAGGTACTATTCTCAAGCTCTCAACCGGATCGGTCAATCTCGCCTGGCAGCTCAAATACGCACCATCCTGCGACAATTAGAATTTGAGTCACCAATTCTCTGGTTGTATCCGCCTCATTCGGCACCTTTATTGGGCAAATTCCAGGAGCGATTATCCATTTATCACTGCATCGAAAGGTTTTCAGGTGATCAACGGGGAATAAAGAAGCAGGTGATGACCAAGCAAGAAAACTCGCTGTTGTCGAAAGCCGACCTGGTTTTCGTCCACTCACAGGGACTGCATGAGCTTTATGAAGGTCGCACTCAGAATCCTATTGAAGTTATACCCAGCGCTGCCGATGTCGAGCACTTCCAGCGGAAAGTGGAGATTCATCCCATGATGGTAGCCATCCCGGAGCCGAGGCTGGTGGTGATGGGGACACTGGATTCCAGAATTGATTTTTCACTACTGCGAAATATCGCCACCATCCGACCCGAATGGCAATTGGTACTGATTGGCCAACTAAAAGAACCATCGCAAGGGGCATTATCTTTCCTCCGACTTCCGAATGTTCACAATCTAGGACAACAGCCGTTTGCATCCCTTCCATCATTGCTGAGAGGCGCGAATGTGGGGCTAGTTCCATATCGGATCACCGAGATGACCAAGTACATCAACCCGCTGAAAGCTTACGAGTACCTGGCCTCCGGCATCCCTGTAATCAGCACCGAGCTGCCGGAATTGTATCCACTTGAGAAGTGGATAAGAATCGTTAAAGTTTATCACCCGGGTTATGAAATGCATGCCCAACGATTTATAGATGAAATTGATGCAGCACTGCATGAAGAAACGTCCCAACTCCGAAACGAACGCCGCCAGTTTGTCCGTACCTACGATTGGGATGTGCGGGTCTCACACATGTTGGAGGTCATTTGGTCGCGGATCTAACCTCAGGCAGGCGGATTGATTGGCTTATCAGCCAGCTTGAAATCCTTGGCGGTGCCGAGAAGATGGTTCTTGCCTGCGTCCCGCGCTTAAGAGCAGCGGGGTGGAATATAAAGGTTATAACGCTGACTTCTGGGGGAGAATCGATTGCTGAACTGAGAGAAACGGGGGTGCCTGTCACCGATCTGCATCTCGGAACGATTTCAAAATCCATGAATATCTCGCGGCTGTTCAGAATGTGGGCGAAGGATCGACCCAACCTTGTGCATACCCATCTATACCACGCCGGGATCATAGGGCGCATCGCTTGCAAGTTCTTTGGGATTTCACCGGTGGTTGTTCACCAACATGGACCGGAGCTCAACCGGACCTGGTTGCGCTCATTCCTCGACCGGTCGACTTCGAATTGGGTGACGCGATACATAGCTTCATGCCAGGCTGTCAGTCAAACCATGCAGGAAAGAGAAGCCATCCCTGCAAGCAAAATTGAAGTGATCTACAATGGTGTTGAGAGTGTTCAGCGGTACCAGAGCACAAAACCAGCTGGATGGCCTGGGAAAGAAGAGTTTCCCACTCTGGTCTATGCTGGTCGCTTATCCCCGGAAAAGGGTTTGCTTACACTGATCCAGGCACTGGGAATAGTGGATAAATCTGCATTTGAATTCCAATGCCTCATTCTGGGAGAAGGGTCCGCTCATGAAGCGATAACTCAGGAGATTAAGCGCACTGATTTGAAAAATAAGATTTTCCTTACAGGGAATAGAAGCGATATCAGAGCCTGGCTTCCACACTGCGATATCTTCGTTTTACCATCTATCTGGGAAGGGGCTTCGATGGCGCTGCTCGAAGCAATGGCTGCGGGACTTCCAATAGTTGCTACCGCGACCGGAGGTACTCCCGAGCTGGTTGAGGATGGCATTTCAGGAATACTTGTACCCCCGGCCGATCCGACCGCTCTCGCTGGTGCACTCATTCAGTTGCTTGGCTCAGTAGAATTGCGAGAAAAGATGGGTAAAGCGGGCTACAGGCTTGTTAATGAAAATTTCCGGATTGAAAACACCGTAGACAGGATTTCAGCTCTGTACTCGGGACTGCTGGGATGATCACGCGCTCTGTAAGTAACCCGGTTCGCATCCTGCATCCGATTACCCGCTTAATCGTTGGAGGTGCGCAGGAAAATACAATTTTCACTGCCAGCATGATTGACCGGAAGCGCTTCAATGTAGAAATCCTTTCAGGCGCACAGACAGGCAGTGAAGGCAGCCTGATTCACGAAGTCCAGGATTGCGAAATTCCGTTAATCATCCTTCCAGAATTAGTCCGGCAAATCAATCCATGGTACGACCAGCAAGCATTATTGAAAATGACTCGGATCATGCAATCCGGGGGATACCACATCGTACATACTCACAGCTCGAAGGCAGGTGTCCTTGGTCGAATTGCAGCCAAGCGGGCTGGGATTCCGATAATAATTCACACCGTCCACGGTTGGAGCTTCCATGACCATATGCCTCCATTATCAAAATGGGCTTATATCTGGCTCGAACGTTGGGCGGCAGCTTTTACGGATGCCATGGTCGTGGTGTCTCAGCTGGATAAAGAAAAAGGATTGGCCGCTGATATAGGTCACCCTGAGCAGTATCACCTGATCCGCAGTGCTGTCCCATTTGATGATTTCTATCCTGAGAGATATGATCGAAGCACCATCCGTCGAGAACTAAATATTCCTCCTGAAGCCATAGTAATTGGCAGCGTCAGCCGGTTTTCCCCTCAAAAGAATCCTCTGGATTGGGTAAGAATAGCCAGCCTGGTTAGCAGAGAATACCCCGGGACATACTTCTTGATGGTCGGCGACGGTCCGTTACGTCACCAGGTCGAAGTGCTGGCGGAACAGGAAGGCATGTCTGGACGGATTTTGCTCACGGGTATCCGGCGCGATATCCCACGCATGATGGCAGCCATGGATTTGTTTATGATCACCTCACTTTGGGAGGGTCTTCCCCGTGTGATCATACAGGCAATGTGCATGAAATTGCCGGTAGTTGGATTCAGGATTGATGGGTTAAGTGAGGTCGTCCGCCATGAATTGACTGGATTCCTGACAACACCCAGTGATCTGGCGCAGATGGCAGTTTACTGTGGCTATTTATTGCAGAATGCAAATCGAAGGCAAGAAATGGGAAAAGAAGGCCATGCTATGGCTACGGATGATTTTAACATGCCAATGATGATTAGAAAAATCGAGTCTTTGTATGCCGAATTGCTAGAAAAGAAAATTTAATGCCGGACACCACAACCTGCGCAGGAGCCACCGCTGCAAGATGTGCAGCTCGCATTCCCTCCTGCCACAATTCTCCCCCCACTCTGGGCATAGAAAAGCGATAACAGGCGTGAAGTGTGTTCACTCTCGCACCTGACACAATTTGCAATTGTATCGGCGTCTTTAATCATCCTGAGGGTTTCAAACCGTTCTCCGCAGTCCAGGCACACAAACTCATAAATAGGCATAACTCACCTTCAATTGTAACAATAGGCTCATTTTATCCCTCCATTTGACTCAGGTCAATAGCCATGGTTGAGACAGGTTATGAGAAGATTTGGATAATGCAATTGGATTCGAGTGTCCGTAACAAGGAATATCCCTGTTTCAAATCGGATAAAACCTAAGATAAAATAAGGTGGGAATTCTAAATCCGGGAGACGTAAAAATGAACCGACTGATTTCTATTCTTACCAATATGATTTTTCTTAGTACAGTAATCCTGGCTGGATGCACATCAACAGAACCAAATCCACCCTCTTCTCCCGCGGTTAACCCCGATTACACTGCCGCTGCCAAGACTATAGCCGCTCAGCTGACAGAAATCGCCGGACCTGGCGCTTTAGAACCGACGATAAATACCACGACCGAAATTCCTGTCCCCCCTGAGAATATCACAGCAACAGAAACCCTCCCAAATACTTCCACCCCTCTTTCCACCCGGACTTCCCTGCCCGGCAACCCCCTCATCGTCTCTCAAACCAGCACTCTGGCACCCACAATTCCTGGAACCGGGCTTCCTTCCCTGGCTGCAGATGACCCGAAAGCCGGCCTGGGTGATCCGGATTTTAGCGATGATTTCGTGGATGGCTCTAACTGGTTTGTAGGAAATGATGAACATGTAAACATTGAAGTCAACGATAATCAGCTCAGCATGACCGCTTTGTATGCTGACAAATATGAGGCCATGAGGCTATCCACTCAACCGATCATCGACGACTTCTACATGGAAGTCACAACCACAACGGGTGAGTGCAGTGGAAGTGATCGCTATGGTCTGATTTTTCGAGCACCGGGATTCACGCCCATCCAGGGATACTTGTTTGGCTTCACCTGCGATGGGATGTACTCGTTAAGAATATTCGATGGGGTAAATTTTAACGTCATCATCCAGTGGACTCAAAGTGAAATAATCCATGCCGGATCAAACCAGACCAACCAGCTTGGAATTTCTGCTGTGGGTCAAGAATTGAAATTATATGCGAATGGAAAACCATTGTTGGAGTTACAGGATGATCGTTTCAGCAGCGGTTATTTTGGATTATTCATTAGTGCGTATTCAACTCCAGGATTTCGCACTTCATTTTCCGATTTCGCTTATTGGCTGCAGCCCTGAAAAATTTTGGTTCCTTTACGATTAATTATGAATAACTAAAAGACTTGGGGCTGTCCAAAAAGAAGGGCAGCCCCTTTCGTGTTTAAAGAAACTGTGATTCAATAGGGGCATGAGACGAAAACCAGCCGAACCGACATTCAAACCATATACGATGGCGCAGCCGAGCCTGATCCCACCGAGTTGGGATGAACTGATCCCAGCCGGACACCAGGTGCGAGTGGTGAACCGGGCAGTGGAGAAAATAGACCTTGAACCATTATTGAGGAAGTACAAGGGAGGCGGGACCAGCAGCTACCATCCGCGGATGATGCTGAAGGTGCTGGTGTATGCCTATACCCAACGGCTATACTCATCGCGGCAGATCGCCAAGGCACTGCGGGAGAATGTGAACTTCATTTGGCTGAGTGGGGGGAATCGGCCGGACTTTCGGACGATCAATGGATTTCGAGGGGAGAAGATGAAAGGGGTGATCGAAGAAGTGTTCACCTCGGTGCTGGAACTGCTGGTGGAAGAAGGGTATGTGAGGCTGGAGAACTACTTTGTGGATGGGAGTAAGTTGGAAGCTAACGCCAATCGGCACAAGGTGGTGTGGGCGAAGAGCCGGGCGAAGTACCAGGAACGGCTGCGAAAGAAGGTGAAGGAATTGCTGAAAGAGATTGACGCAGTGAATGAAGCCGAGAACGAAGTGTATGGAGACCAGGATCTGGAAGAGATGGGTGGTAGCGGTGGGATCGACGCTGAGAAACTGGAGAAGAAGATTGCGGAACTGAACCAGAGGCTGAAAGAGAAGCCAGAAGACAAGAAGCTGGCCAAGGCGGTTAAGGTGATGTATAAAGACTACCTGCCCCGGCAGAGGCGTTATGAGGAGCAGGAACGCAAGCTGGCTGGGCGGAGCAGCTACTCAAAGACCGATGAAGATGCCACATTCTTCCGGATGAAGGAAGATCGGGGAGCTGAGAAACCGCTGCCCAAGCCAGCCTACAATGTCCAGACCGGGACAGAGGGGCAGTTTGTGGTCGGGTTCAGTTTACACCAGCGAGCCGGAGATACCACTTGTCTGATCCCTCACCTGGAGGGGGTCAGGGCCAATCTGAGCGTCATCGCCAGGCGCAAGCCAGAGATACTACCACAGCAAGACCATCAGCCCCGCTGCCTGCCCCAGAATATCTCGGCAGACGCTGGCTATGGCAGCGAAGAGAACTACGCCTATTTCGAAAAGCATCGCCTGGGCAACTATGTCAAATACAACACCTTTCATCGCGAACTACAAAAGCATCGCAAACCGGAACTGGTCCGCAAAACCATCTTCCGTTCTGAGAACCTGCCCTACGATGCTGCAAAAGACGAGTTCATTTGCCCGGCTAACCAACGTCTGACCTATCGGGGTACTCGCCGAGAAAGAACAGAGAATGGTTATTGGACCGAGCTGCGCCATTATGAAGCTTCTGGCTGCAATGCCTGTCCTCTCAAGCCCGAATGCACCCGAGCGAAAGGGAATCGCCATATGCGAATGAGCTTCTGCCTGCGCCGCTATCGGGAGCAAGCCAAGAACAACCTGCTTTCTGAGCAGGGCAAGGCTCTCCGTGTGCAACGCAATGTCGAAGTCGAGTCCGTCTTCGGTCAGATCAAACACAACATGCGCTTCCGTAGATTTAGCTTGAGGGGGTTGGAGAAGGCCAAAACCGAGTGGGGTTTGGTGTGTATCGCCCATAATATGCAAAAACTGGCGGCTTGACGACCGCCAGTTTTTTTGTCTTTCGCTATAATTGCCCCATTGGGCTCGTATTGGGGCTGTCTAGCCGTTCATTCTAGACAGCCCCAGGTCATTGTCAAGTTAGACCGTGGTGGGTGATAATTAAGATTTTTGATTAGTTAGCTATTAAATTGCACAGTCGGATAAACTGGTATCACCAATTCTGGAGTAAATCAACCAGCAATCGCACACCATAACCGGTGCCGCCAAGTGGGGTGTAGCCTTCATCTTTCTCAGATAAGGCCATTCCGGCGATATCCAGGTGTGCCCAGGGATAATCGATAAATTCTTTCAAGAATATCGCTGAGCTGCTTACACCGCTGTTGCGACCACCCGAATTCTTAATATCCGCTACATTCGATTCGATATTCTTTCTATATTCATCCCATAAAGGCAGCGGCCAGACCCGCTCATGTGTTTTATCTCCACTGCGTGATAATTTGTCGCTCAATGTATTGTCGTTACAGAACATTCCTGCCGCAGTGTTCTTCCCCAGAGCTACCACGCAAGCCCCGGTCAGTGTCGCCAGGTCGATGACTGCCTTAGGAGCATATTTCTTCGCATACACCAGCGCATCTGCCAGGATCAACCGGCCTTCTGCATCTGTGCTGATAATCTCAATTGTTTTTCCATTGCTTGCTGTGATCACGTCAGCAGGCCGATAAGCTTGGGCATCCGGCATATTCTCTGTGCATGGGGTTATTGCGATGATTCGCAAAGGAAGATTTAACATCCCGACTACTTTCATCGTACCAATCACCGCTGCCGCGCCTGCCATGTCGGTTTTCATTTCTTCCATTTTCTCGCTCGGCTTTATGGAAATCCCACCGGTATCGAAAGTAATCCCTTTTCCTACCAGTACAATCGTTTCTAAATCCTCACGTGAGCTATTGTGCTCCATGATGATAAATTTCGGTGGTTCTCCAGCTCCCTTAGCCACACCAAGATATGCTCCCATGCGGTTGTCTTCTGCCCATTCTCTGTCTCCGATTGTGATTTTCATATCGAATTCATCAGCGATCTGCTGAGCGGTTTGCGCCAGATGTGTTGGGGTCGCCATGTTTGGAGGCAAATTCACCAGGTCACGAGTGAGGAAGACTCCCTGGATGATTTTCTGGGTATTCGTCACCGAAGTTTGTACTTCTGCTAATTTTGTCGGATCAAATTCCGCCAATATCAGTGTGTTGATATCTGCACCAGTTTCCTCACTGCTTTTCAATTGATCAAAACGATATATTCCAAGCAAGGATCCTTCGATAACCGCCTGTGAGGCAGCAGCATGCGAAAAACCTCCGGAACCGGAGCCGTGAATAACTGTCGCCACATCTTTTGCGTTTAATTCACGCGCTTTTTTAATTGCCTGCGCCGATGCGATCCTGATGTTCTCCATATCTAAACTATCACGCTTACCCAGGCCAACAAACAAAACGCGATTTGCTGGTATCAAACCACGCGGATAGATGACGCTCACGCTTCCAAGCTTCCCTGTTATATCTCCACTGGAGATCAATTCCCGGATTAATCCATTAATTGAACGGTCAATCGATCCTGTAGCCCCACCTGGCTCTAGAACACCTTCGAATAGACTCGATATGATAGTATCGACCGGTAATTTCTCGATCTCACCTTGAACAACCTTGCACTCCATTAAATTTCTCCTTATCTGTAATGAAACATCTTGAATTTTGTTTAGATATTAACGGTCCTGGCTCGAGAAACGCGAGGCCGCAGAGAGTTACACACAGTGTTTGTTTCTCAAATCTGATAAATCACTGGTTTGAGTAGTGACTGGTCAAACTCGGCAAGCTTATCTTTACCAGTTACAGTAAGCTGCTGATAAACCGCCTGCGCATCCCTACGTAAATTTTCCACATCGACACCACGGCATTTATCTGGCAGGGGTTCGATCCACTGTCGGAGGCGCAGGAACATTTTGAGTGCACCAGTATAATTTTGTCTCTGAATCTGTAAATAAGCGACTGCGACCTGTAAGACAGCCCGATAAAGCTCACGTCCCGGGCTCAGGTCTTCATTCCAGGCTGCTTCCAATCTTTCATGTGCTTCAATAAATGCACCTTGATTGAATAAATCAAAACCTTGCAATGCCAAGATGGAAAGCGGCATCTGGCATGATTTCAGAAGTTCATCCCGGTCAAATTTCCGCACATGTGCTGATAGGATTTCCGGTAAATTCTCAACAAAACGTGAGCGTGGGAAAACCGCGTCCGCCCCGGCGTCCCTGGCAGACTTCAACACTCCTGGTTCCTTGTGAGATCCAAAACCAATAATTGGAATTCGTCGTGTGGCAGGCGCAGATTTTAATCAACGCAATCCACTTGTGCCATGGAACAGCCTGGTTATTCAGGTCGAAAATGATCAAGGCTGGACGCCAGGCGCTGATTCTCTCGACCAGGATTGCACCAGGCCCTGTTGTGTGCTCGGCATACTGGAATTCTAATAGCTCCGTGTCTGGGGATGAAAAATAGCTGGCATTTTCGATTAAAATTGTCTTTAAGCCCTGTTTTTCAGCTGCATCCTCGAGTCTTGAAGAAAACAATAAATCACCAATAAAAGCTAAGACAAGTGACATTTGCGGGGAGTCATTCACGGGCTAGATTATAGCAAACATACGCAGCTTATTCACACAAATATCTTTCAAGTGGCAGCTCTTCTTAGAACAAACAATTTACAGCCATTATAATAATCGCAATGGAAACAGGGATAGAAATCCAGAATATCAGCAAACGGTATTCCACCAGGATTGCTGTCGATGGTTTGTCTTTGAATATCCGAGAAGGAGAGATTTTTGGTTTCGTGGGACCGAACGGTGCAGGTAAAACCACCACCATTCGGATGTTGTGCGGTCTTTTGAAACCAGACCTGGGTGAGGTATACATTGGTGGAATCTCCGTGCAAAGACATCCCAGAGAGATCAAACGTCTGATTGGTTATATACCTGATGAGTTTGGAGTGTACCCCGATTTACTGACCTGGGAGTATCTCGATTTTTTCGCAGCTTGCTACGGTCAAAATCCAATTGAGCGAGCAGGTCAAATTGACAATTTGCTTGAATTAGTTGATTTACAACACCGAAAATTCGATCAAGTTGACAAACTATCACGGGGAATGAAGCAGCGTCTCAGTCTGGCGCGGGTTCTGATGCACGATCCACAATTCTTGATTCTCGACGAACCCGCTTCAGGTCTTGACCCTCGAGCCCGCATTGAAATCCGAGAATTATTGTTGGAGCTGGCAGCGATGGGTAAGTCGGTTTTCTTTTCTTCCCATATTCTCGCTGATGTCGCAGAAATTTGCGATCGGGTGGGGATTATAGAAGCAGGAAAACTAGTCTCTGCCGGAAGACTCGAAGAAATGCAGTTGCAGCTTCATCAATCCAGAAAAATCAATCTGATTTTATTGGGCGACTTATCTCCTGGGAATCAGCCTCTATTTGATATCAAAGGTGTGTCAACTATCGAAGAAGTACCGATCAAAGAAAACAAAGATGGGCGAAAGCATTATCGGTTTTCATTTACAGGAAACGATATGGCCTTGAGCGAAATCTTGTCCACTCTGATCAATAACAATATCCCCGTTCTGCATTTCTCTGAAGAGAAAAGCGATTTAGAAGAAATATTCTTACGAGCCACAAAGGGACAGGTTACTTGATTTCTGGCGCCTTGAAAAACCCAGTTTTAGTTAAAGAAATCCGCACACGTATGCGCGGCAACCGTGCGTTTCTGCTGGTCACGACACACTTATTGTTTCAATCCTTACTCGTTGGATTAATCTACCTGATATTTCTGACATCCTCTTCCTCGATCCGCTCCTATGAAGATCAGTATTTGTTCAGCAAATTGATTTTTGGTGTGATGGTTATCTTCGAATTGGTGATGATTACTTTTATTGCACCAGCTTTGAGTGCTGGATCGTTTTCAATGGAAAAAGAGCGTCACACTTATGATTTACTTCGGGTAACCTTACTCTCCGAAAAGGCATTGGTATACGGGAAATATGCTTCATCATTGTCATTCATCTACCTTCTACTGCTTACTTCGATCCCCATGCTAAGTCCAGCATTTATGATCGGTGGGGTTTTAGGTGTGGAGATTTTCATCAGCATCGTGATTCTTTCGGTTTGCGCCCTGGCATTCTGTGCAGTCGGACTTTTTTTTCCAGTGTGATTAACCGTACTTTACCTGCGAATGTTATTACCTACGCTTGCGCAGTCTTCATGATGTTCGGAATCCCTCTGCTGCTGGTCACATCAATCGTGATTCTTCAATCCGGAAATATGCCTCTCTTCGAGCAATTATCTCCAACCGCTGGTTTAATCTGGTTAATCATCGGATGGTGTGCAATATCATTGTCCCCATTTGCAACGTTGATTACCACCGAATATTTTTTAATCGAGCAGAACAAAATCTGGTGGGTCGAGATTGTACTTAATGAAAACACGACCATCCATATGATCTCCCCCTGGATAAGTCATGTTTTCTTCTTCAGTTTATTGGTGGCTGGCCTGATCTGGATCACTATCCAGCGAGTCAAATATAACGAAGATTAAAATGAATTAAGGTTTCAACCTCTTCGGGGTAGCGATCGCAGGGGAGGCTGGAAATAGCCAGTAAGTTTCGCCATCCCCTTCTTTAACAAAACCTACTGTGTCATCCGACACCGCCCGCACTTCCCATATTACTGTGTTCTGTTCACATACAGGATTGGATGTGATATGCAGATATTCACCCATTAACAGGTTCCTGATACCTGGATCTGCAAATACCTGGTCGGTCAGCGATATGCGCGGTTCTCCCGCAAGGCTGCCTACGAATGCCATATCGCCTTTGTTTAACCGCGAGGCAGCGCAGTTGGATAACGGATAATATAATGGGGCAGAAAAGGGATCCCAGACCAGGGTTGCAGTGGGGAATTGGGTGGAGGTTGAAATCTGCGTTGGGGTCGGTGAGGGAGCAGTGGCGACAATCTGAGTAACGATTTGAGTGATCCAGATAGTCGGCACGGGGGAAAATTCGGCTGTCGGAGGAAGTGGCGCGGCCTGGTCTCTAGTCAGGGATAGTAAAATAATCACCCCAAAAAGGACGATTATGATGATCATGAGGATTATCAGTATTCGATTGCTCGACATTCTTCACATGCCTTTTGGTTTGCTCAGGATACTTCAGTTCAGATCATTGCACTGGAAGCAACCAGTACAACTCTCCATTACCTTCGGGTGTATAACCCAGGAAACCATCGAGGGTCTCGACAAACCAGACCAACCAGCCATAGCTGCAATAAGGTCCGTCTCTGATTATTAATCGGTCTCCTGGTGATGCATAATGTACGATGTTTTCGCTGAGACTCATGTCGGGACTATAGCGAATAGCATTGTCACCTCCCTGGTAAGAAACCATCGCCGTATCGCCTTTACGCAAGCGTGAGGCAACACAATCCGGTAAAGGGTAATAAATTGGAACGGAAAAAGGATCATATGTAGGCGTGAGTGTCGGCTCGTTAGCTTGAGTTGGAGGTGAGGTCGGTAAAACCGGTTGAGGTGTGGGTGTAATTATCTCTGTCACCACTTGAGTGATTATCAGAGTTGGCTGGCTGGTAGGTGTAGGGCTCTCTTCCATGACAATTCGAGGTGCCTCTACCCGACATGCGAGTGTTACGGCAAAGAAAGCAACCAGGACCATCATGAGCGGTCTCTTTTGCTTTTTTATCAACATTCTTGCTCCTATTATCTTCACTATACATCCAAATCATGTACGGGTTTAATCAACCGTAACTTTTGTCCCAAAATCAGTCTCCACATAATCTTCATCAGGAGGTACGATTGGATCTGACCACCGGTAAATCCACAAGGCAGCTTCAGGCCTGAGATTTATGCAACCATGACTCTGCGGAACTCCATAATTGTTATGCCAGTATGTACCGTGGAGAGAAACACCGGTCCAGGAGATATAACTGACCCATGGGACACCAGGTAAATCGAATGGATCTCCACCTGCTTCGGTGGCCATGTGGCGGGAAGGATTCTTGCGTTCAATCTTGAAATCACCAATCGGAGTATCACCTTCGAAATATCCGGTCGCGGTACGTGTGACAAAAACTGGCTGGTTACCTTCATAGGCAGTTACATATTGGCGGGTCAAATCTACTTCAATCCGTTTGTCAGGCACACCAGGGGAAATTGGGGTTAACTCCTCTGGTTGAAATCGGGCGCAAATGTTGGGCCTCAGCAAAATAGTAGCCGCCGTTGCGGTCGTCCAGTAATTTGTACCAGACAATTCCATTCACCCCGGTGAAGACTTGGTGAGCCCAATGAGTACTTTTGTAATAAAACCTGTATCCGCGTTTCCAGCTTCCTTTATTATCATGATAGGACTGCGTAAAAGGAACTGTAACCTCTACAAGAAGCCCTTTGGCGGGAATCTCAAGCGCCGGGGTGTTTATTTCATTTTTGACTGGTTGGACATAAGCACCGTGGACCCAGCCTTCATTGGTTCGTAACCACATGGGATCTTTGGTGTTCCCAGGATCCCCTATCGTTTCCTCCAAAATATTGACAACACTGTCTGTAATATAATATCCCGTTTCAGAAGCACCGAAGGAAGGGCGATTATAGTAACGAACCGAATAAACCGTCCGGCCCATGTTAAATGTCGGTGACCGGCTTGGGAAAAAACTGCCCAATGATGGGTAATCGCGAAATCCATAAGCAAGCATTGCGGCTGATCCAAGTTTCAGGAAATCCCGCCGAGTTAATCCTTGTGCCATCCCTTGTTCACCTTTAAGAGTTTTAGATATACAGCATTTTAACCCGAATAATAATAGCATAAATAAAAGGAATCCGCAAACAGCACAAATCAAAAGGTTGACTGCCTTGTTCGCAATAACAATCCCTAAATTTCATGCAGGTACTATCGCAAATTGAGGCACAGGGCGGGAGAATAAACAGACATTCTGATGTAGTCGTTCAAGAATATCGGATGGTAAAATTAGCTATAAACAGTACGATCGATGAATGACCAATTCCCTCCGGTAGAGAAATCTCGTGGGCGTGGATGGGAGAGAACCGGATGTGCTGTGCAAGATTACTATGATTCTCCACGTTTTCAAGTTCTTCTAAATCCACAGACCTATTCATATGACTGAATGCCAAGGCGTTCGCTGCACCCCAATTCACCTTTTCAAACATAAACCAACTATTGGCAATTCCGGACTATTGCATTAAGGGACTTTTCTGGAGTAATTACAAGGAAAATGCATCCATTGATCTGAAAGTGTTACTGTATTTACTTTTTGAAGAACAACCAATCATTTTCGTGGAAGGATTGTATGCAAACACTTAACCCCAACGACATACGCTTCTTCAGCGGGCAATCACATCCCGAACTTGCTGCCGGAATTGCTTCATACCTCTCTATACCCCTGGATACAACCTTTTTCACCAGGTTCAGCAACGATAACCTGTACATCCAATTGGGTGCCAGTGTGCGGGGTAGATCTGTCTTTATTGTGCAATCGCTGACCCCTCCCGTGAGCGAACACCTGATGGAACTCCTGATGATGTTGGATATCGCTCATGGAGCAGGAGCGAGCGAAGTGCACGCAATTATCCCTTACTTTTCATATGCTCGCTCAGATAAGAAAGACGCCCCGCGTATCTCAATTACTGCCAGGTTAATTGCCGATTTACTTCAAACCGCCGGAGCTACTCACATAATGACCATGACTTTGCATTCGCCGCAAGTACATGGTTTTTTTAGTGTACCCACTGATCCTCTCACAGCCAGACCGCTTTTTGTGTGGTATTTTAAAGAAAAAAACCTCGATCTCAAAGATACCATCGTCATTTCTCCCGATGTTGGTCGTTCAAAACCCGCAGCCCGTTTTGCTGCCCGACTTGGAATCAGCATGACCTCCGCACAAAAGCAGCGCATATCAGATGACAAAGTTGAGTTCAGTAATACCGTTGAACGACAGGTTGAAGGGTATCGGAGAGCCCTGATTTATGATGACGAAATAGCTACGGGAGCCACAGTTCTCGAAATATGTAAATTACTCGTCCAATGGGGGATTGAAGAGATTTTCGTCATTTGTACCCACGCAGTGTTTACTGGAAACGCATTGCAGAAGCTGTCAAATATACCCGAAATAACAGAGATTATCACGACGGATACTGTTTATATCCCACAAGAGAAACATAATCCTAAACTGAAAGTAATCTCGGTTGCACCGGTTTTCGGCGAGGCCATCTGGAGAAACTCTACGCGCCAATCGATCGGAGATCTTTTCACTTATAGTGATGAAATTATCGAAGAAGCTATTTACGAGGATTAAGATAAATTCTCGATCCCTATCATAAATGTTTGGATAGAACAGGTAATCAAATAGTCATCTCATAAACTTGTTAGTGCCTGAAGCGCAGTTGGGGGATTTTCAGATGCTACAATGTCACATTCGAATATTTTTGATTCCTAATATTGGTCTTGATCCAGGTTAAATCATTATTACAGTAGGCGTAAAGTTCTCGTTTCACATGGCTCCCCCACAATTCGTTCGGAGAAGAGAATGAGTGAAGAATTATCCCTGAAGCAAATATTGACTGAACCTCTGACATTGGATGAATTGCGCATACCACAGAGTCTGGTGATGGACTTGATTTTCCGCCTCCTGTACAATGAAGGCACTGTAGCTCTATCTCGATTTACAGAGATCCTGAAAATCCCGAAGGGACTCATAGACGATATTCTGCTTTGGATGCAGAAGGAACACCTGGTTGAAATTTCAAAAGCCAGCATCGAGCTGGGTCGTCTTGGAAATGTATATTCCCTGACAGATGCCGGGCAGGAACGTGCGAGGGGTTCACTTGAGCGAAGTCAGTATATTGGCCCTGTGCCTGTTAGCATACCTTATTACAACCGTGGCATCACTCTGCAATGCCAGAGGCATCAACGGGTTACGATGCAGCAGGTAAAACATGCCTTACGGGATTTGGTTCTGCCGGAGGAATTTCACCGCCAGATTGGCCCGGCAATCAACAATGGAACTTCACTGTTCTTGTATGGCCCACCAGGAAACGGAAAGACCACGATTGCAATGGCAATTGCGGCCCTGTTATCAGGCAGCGATCCGATCTGGATTCCGTATTCGATCGCTGCCGGCGGTCAAGTAATCCAAATTCACGACCGGTTGGTGCACAAACCAGCAACTCTTGACCGCATGAAAACGCCCGATTTAGGACGGATTGACCAGCGCTGGCAGCTCATCGAGCGCCCTGCAGTGACCGTCGGCGGAGAGCTAAAAATGGAATCCCTGGATCTTCGCTTTGATCCAACTTCGCGGTTTTACGAATCTCCGCTTCAGCTTAAGGCAAATGGTGGGATGTTTCTCATTGATGATTTTGGCAGGCAGCAAATCAGCCCAAAAGACCTGCTAAATCGTTGGATAGTACCTCTTGAAGCGGCGATTGATTACTTAAGATTGCAGACCGGACAAACGGTTTCAGTTCCATTCAGGCAATTGATTGTATTCAGCACAAATCTTGAACCGCGCGAACTGGTTGATGATGCATTTCTTCGCCGGATTCATATGAAGGTGGGGGTATTCCCTCCCGATGAAAAGCTTTTTTACCAGATTTTTTTATTAATGACCAGGAAAGTCGGTATCGAATTCAATCGAGAAGCGTTTTTACATCTCCTTCAAAAGTGGTATCGAGAACCCGGCAGGAGATTACAGGCGGTCCACCCTCGTGACATTCTGAATATCTTGCTTACGATTTGTGATTATGAAAATTCAAAACCGAAAATGGCTCCTGAGTTGATCGATGAAGCCTGCAAAAGCTATTTCGTTGATTAATTTGTGGTTGATTATAGTAGAATACGCTCACTCGTTAATTTATCAAGAGTTGAAAGGGGCAGCAGGCAAGCGACTGCCCCTTTCATTTGTGGTTTGAATATTCTGTCTGCCAGTAAAACCGCATTCCAAGGCTTTATCCTGGAAATGTAATTATTCCGAAATGGACGATCGGGCCAGGTAAAGTCATCGGGTGGGAGACAAGTTTCTCAAATATGAAGTTCCTTCAAAATATATTTGCTTGGGTGCGGTTCTTCGGTATCCAACAGGTTCCCCGGATCATTTGGAATTCTCTGACGAGAGCCCGGCAAAACCTGAGATTTACCTTTGGATCTCTACGCCAAAAAAGAACTCAGTGCAAAAACCCAGGAAATTTGATAAGTGTTGAAGCAACTATCAATGGAGCTCGCTGCCGGTTCGAAAACGCTGCTCTATATATTGATTTCCTTGCTGCGGATATGGTCAGGATCTATTGGGAGCCAGGACAAAACCCTTATCCTTACGCTATCGATAAAAATGAATGGTCCAAAGTCCAATGCTCACTGACCGAGAGTGAGGGTGACTGGCTGATAACCTCTCCAAATATTAAAATCTGGATAGGCAGCGATGGCAGTCTGCGGTTTGATAACACCAACGGTCAATCTATACGCCAGGAAGAAGCACCTGAGATGTTCGGTGAACCGAAAAATCCCGGGTGGATAAGCCATGTTCGGATGCGACCGGAAGAATGCCTGTACGGATTGGGCGAACAGGCAGGTCCATTCAATCTGCGAGGGACAAGACACCGTATCTGGAATACCGATCCAAGAGGTGGATATGGGCCGGGAGTTGACCCCATTTATATGCCGCTCCCGGTCTACATGAGTTTACACGAAGACGGTAGCTACCTGGTCTTTTATGAAAACTCCTTTCCGGCTATTTTTGATTTTTCGAGCCAATCCGGGGACCAGCCTGAGACCTGTAAAATAACCTTCGAATGCGGTTCACTCCGCTACTACTTTATCTCCGGTCATCCATCAGACACTTTGCGCAGGTTCACGCAGCTCACAGGTCGCCCCGGACTCCCTCCGAAATGGAGCCTGGGATACCATCATTCACGCTGGGGTTACAGAACTGAGAAAGAAATACGCAGCCTGGCTGCTGGTTTTGCCAGCCATGACCTGCCTGTCAGTGCTATTCACCTGGATATCGACCACATGAAAGGTTACAGGACATTCACTGTGGACGAAAACCGCTTCCCGGATTTAGTCGGCCTGGCAAATGAATTAGATCTTCAGGGTATAAAACTTATATCCATTGTGAATCCTGGAGTGAAGATCGATAGCGAATATCCTATATTCAATGATGGATTGCGCAATAACCATTTCTTAACCGACAGGCAAGGAAAATTGGTGAAAGGAGTTGTGTGGCCTGGCTGGAGTGTATTCCCCGATTTTACCGATTCAAAAACCAGGAAATGGTGGAAAGACCAGTATCAAATCCTGATTCGCTCGAATATTGCTGGCATCTGGCACGATATGAACGAGCCTACTTCCTTTTCCCTGTATTCCGATATGGACCTGCCTTCCAACACCACCTACAAGCTAGAAGGCAGCGGTGGCGACCACCGGCAGGCTCATAATCTGTACGGCTTGCTGATGAATCAGTCAGGATTCGGTGCGCTCAGCGAGGCACGACCATCGAGACGACCCTGGCTGCTGTCACGCTCGGGATGGGTATCACAACAACGGTATGCCTGGAATTGGACAGGGGATGTGGAAAGCAGCTGGGAATCATTGCGTATGACGATCGCGACGGTTTTGGGACTGGGATTGTCAGGTATACCTTATTGCGGTTCTGACATCGGTGGTTTCAACGGTAATCCCAGCGCAGAATTATTCCTGCGCTGGTTTCAAATGGCGGCATTCCTGCCATTTTTCCGTACTCATTCATCCATCTCTGCTGCGCGGCGCGAACCCTGGATTTTCGGCGAGCCGTATACCGGAATTATCAGAAATTACTTGAAATTCCGATACCAGCTGATGCCTTACCTGTATTCGTTAGCCTGGCAAACCGCCCAGACAGGACTTCCCTTTAATTCGACCACTGTTCTGGCTTGACATGGAGGATAGAAACCTTTGGGAAATCGATGATTCATTTCTGCTTGGTGATCACCTGTTGCTCGCTCCGGTACTTAAACCAAACGAAACGTGGCGAAGAATTTACCTGCCAAAAGGAAAATGGACTTCCTGGTGGGACGGAAGTCAATACCAGGGTCCGGGGACCGCTGAAATAAAGGTCACCTTGGATAACATTCCGCTGCTTGTGAAGTCAGGCAGCGTGATACCCCTGGAGGAAGCTGGCAGCCTGTACTTGCACATTTTTCCCCCAGAAAGTGATGCCCAATCATCCCCGCTTATCTTGTACAATGACAGCGGTGAAGGTTATGGTGATTCGCGGTTGGATCGTTTTCAGATTGAGCGTCTTTCTAACAGGATAATCATAACCCGGACTGGTGAGGGAGAGTTTCCCATCCCTTATAATAAAATATATATCAAAATCCATTCCATCCTGGGGATAAGTTACCTGATCGATAATCAAGAAACCTCACTCCAAAACAATTTTCTGGAAACTAATATATTCGAGAGAATTGAAATCGAGACCTAAAAATGGAATTCAATCACTATTTCACAAATCAAGAATTAAATAGCCTGTTTGCAAATTGGGTGAATTCATACCCTCACCTGATTTCATTATCCGTTATTGGGGAAAGCTACGAAAAAAGGCCGATCTGGCTGTTAACTCTGACGAATCAAGCCACCGGCCCGCATTCAGAAAAATCCGCTGTCTGGCTGGATGCCAATATTCATGCCACTGAAATATCAGGCACCACGATTACATTGCACATCATTCAAACCTTTCTGGAAAACTACGGTGTTGATCCGCGCATCACGCGTTTGATGGACAATCATGTTTACTACATTGTCCCACGCGTCAATCCAGATGGCGCCGAGCTGGCCATGGCTGAATTGCCCAGGTTTATCCGTTCGGGAACCAGACCTTACCCGTGGTCAGAAAAAGATGATGGATTACACGAACAAGATATAGACCAGGATGGAAGAATTTTGATGATGCGTGTTCCTGATCCGAATGGTGATTGGAAAATCAGCGATCTCGATCCGCGTTTGATGGCAAAACGCTCTCCAACCGAAAATGGTGGACAATATTACCGTCTCTTACCCGAAGGTTTACTTTGTGATTTTGACGGGTATGTCGTCAAACTGGCCCGTCCGGTCGAAGGACTGGACTTCAACCGCAATTTTCCATTCGAATGGAGGACTGAAGATGCCCAGGAGGGAGCCGGTCCCTATCCCGCTTCGGAACCAGAGACCAGGGCACTAATGGACTTCATTTTTCGTCACCCGAACATCAATCTGGCTGTGACTTACCACACTTTCAGCAGGGTCATTTTACGCCCGTATAGCACAAAATCGGATGATGAAATTGAAACCAACGATCTATGGGTGATGAAGAAAATTGGCGCGATTGGATCTGAATTAATCGGATACCGGTGTGTCAATACATTCCAGGATTTTAAATACAGTCCAAAAGAGATCATGACGGGTGGATTTGACGACTGGCTGTTTGATCACCTTGGAATTTTTGTTTATACGATTGAATTATGGGATATGCCAACGGAAGCTGGAATCAAAGACCGGAAGTTCATCGATTGGTTTCGCGAACATCCACAAGAAGATGACCTGCAGATACTGGAGTGGGCGGATAAGCATGCCGGGCCTGATGCATTTATAAACTGGTACCCGTTCGAACATCCACAGCTTGGGAAAGTCGAGCTCGGCGGATGGAACTCAATGTACACCTGGCGCAACCCACCGGTGAATCTACTGGGTGCCGAAGCGGCTCGGAACACACCATTCGCCCTGGCGTTGGGTGACATGCTCCCGCACCTGGATATCCATACTTTGGAAGTCACTCCGCTGGGAAATGGCGATTATCATGTGAACCTCGTGGTTGAAAACACTGGCTTCTTGCCCACTCACACCAGCGAACAGGGAAAGAAACGCAAGGCGATCCGGCCGGTTCGAGCCCAAATTGATCTTCCCGAAGGAGTGCTGATTATTTCCGGAAAACGGGTGGTTGAATTAGGTCATCTGGCCGGGCGCAGCAATAAACTGGCTGTACATGAAATTTTTAGTGTGTTTCATACAGATAACCGCTCGCGAACCGAGTGGGTGCTGCATTCTAAAGATGAAGCACTTGTAAAAATCCATATTTTAAGCGAACGAGCCGGCTCAATTCATCGCGACATTCATCTAAAAACCAAACAGGAGTGAGGTATGTCAAAAATCGTCCAGGAAAAGGTCAGCCAGGCAGTATCAATCCTCAAGGAGATGGATATTGATGCCTGGTTAGTTTTTGTCCGCGAAACATCCGCCAACGGGGATCCTGCTTTGCCATTAATCTACGGCCATGATCTGACCTGGCAAAGTGCACTGATCATAAGTAAATCCGGCGAGTGTACGGTGATTCTGGGACAATTGGAGGTCGAAGCAGCCCGCCAGACTGGCTGCATATACGAAAATCATTCCATACAACCAATCGTTAAAATCAGCATTGCTTGAGACCCTTGAGCAGTTATCGCCGAACAAAATCGCAATCAATTACTCCAAAAACGACGTGCTCGCTGACGGCCTTAGCCTTGGTTTATACCAGGTGCTGATGGATTTCTTGCAAGGAACCCCGTGGGCAGACCGCCTGATCTCTTCGGAGAAATTCATGGCTGCCCTGCGCGGCCGCAAGACACAGGAAGAAGTCAAACGAATCCGGACCGCAATCGCAACCACCGACCAGATCTACAATCGCACCTACGAGTTCCTAAAACCTGGATTGACAGAACGCCAGGTTGCTGAATTCATGCAGTTCCTGATGGATGAATATAACGTCCAGCCAGCCTGGGACCTCGCACACTGCCCGGTAGTGAACAGCGGTCCAGATTCCAAGATGGGACACGTCCAGCCTGGCGATATCCAGATCGAGCGTGGTCACCTGGTGCATTTTGATTTCGGCGTCATGCAAAATGAGTATTGCTCTGACATCCAGCGGATGGTTTATATCCTGGATCTAGGAGAGAAACATCCACCCGAAGTCGTCCAAAGAGGATTTGAAACCATGGTAGTGTCTATCCAGGATACCGTGGCTGCGATCAAACCAGGGATGTTGGGCAAGGAAATCGATGCCATTGCTCGCAAGATTATCACAGACGCCGGGTATACAGAATTTATGCACGCCACCGGCCACCACCTGGGACGCCTGGCTCATGATGGTGCGGGAATCCTGGGACCTGAATGGGAACGCTACGGCGACACACCAAACTACCCGATCGAAGCCGGTCATGTATACACCGTTGAACCCAGCCTGGTGATCCCTGGATATGGTATCCTGAGCCTGGAAGAAGACATCCTGGTCAAAGACAATGGGGCGGTCTTCATGAGCGAGCCGCAGCTGGAGATGATTCTTCGATAATGAATACATACCTGGAACCCAGGACATATCTCACATATGCCTGTTTTTGAGTGACAGAAAATGAAGTCAACAATACACCCTGTAAAAGGCACCCGCGACTTCTATCCAGAAGAGATGGCACTAAGAAGTTATATTTATGCAACTGCCAGGAAAGTATCTGAGTCCTTTGGGTACCAGGAGTGGGATGCTCCATTTCTTGAGCCGATCGATTTATATGCCGCAAAATCTGGTGAAGAACTGGTCAGCCAGCAGTCGTTCGTCTTCCCTGACCGCAGCGGCGACCTTATCACCTTACGGCCTGAGCTGACTCCCAGCCTGGCGCGTGTGGTTGCGCAGCGTCAAAAACAGCTGGTGTATCCGCTGCGCTGGTGGTCGTGGGGACCCTTCTGGCGTTACGAGAAACCGCAAAAAGGCCGCACCCGCGAATTTTTCCAATGGAACATCGACCTGATCGGCGTGGACACTCCCGAAGCAGATGCCGAGATGGTAGCGGTGGCTGCCACATTCTTGAAGGAAACAGGACTCTCATCCGGGCAGGTGCAGATCCTGGTCAATAACCGCAGCCTGGTGGAGAATGAATTGCGGAATCTGGGTATCCAGCCAGGTTTGCATACCGAGGTATTCAGGCTGATCGATCGTAAGGACAAGATGCAGATCTCTGAATGGGAGGCCAATGCCCTCGGCCTCGGCCTGGACATTTCACAGAAAGACGGGTTGGAAAATCTGCTCGCAAACCAGGATCTATGGCAGAAATCCGCCAGCCTGCAGCGCTTCTTCACCATCATCCAGGCGCTGGGAGTGGCGGAATATGTCCGCTATGACCCGCGCATCATCCGGGGATTGGACTATTACACCGGCACCGTGTTCGAGGCCTGGGATCAAGACGGCGAATTTCGAGCCATACTAGGAGGCGGCCGGTATGATAACCTGGTTTCGGATGTGGGCGGTGAGCCTTTGCCGGCTACCGGCTTCGCGATGGGCGACCTGGTTGCCAGCCTGGTCCTGAAGAAATTTGGCTGCCTTCCAGAGTCGTTGGGAAAATCTCCTGCCAGGATACTGGTGACTGTGTTTGACAGTCAGTCCATGTCCGCTTCCTTTCGCCTGGCGGCGGAATTGCGCCAGCTTGGATTTTCAGTTGCCTGCTACCCTGAGTGTGCCAAGCTGGGTAAGCAGTTTAAATACGGCGATCGAATGGGCATTCCGCTGGCGATCGTGCTCGGACCGGACGAAATCGCCAGGAACCAGGTATCCATTAAGAACCTTGTCAGCGGCGACCAGGTAACCGTAGATATTCAGGGAATCGAAACGACCCTGCTGCGGATGCTTGAAAGCCAAAGTGCTTCATGATACAATCCGCCCGCGCCTGGTGGGCGTAGCTCAATGGCAGAGCACCTGACTGTGGATCAGGTGGTTGCGGGTTCAAGTCCCGTCGCCCACCCCAATTTTTTTGCAATTCAGCCCAATTCACACGCATCTCAACCAGATTTTCCCTAAATCAACTGACAGATTTGAGCAATTAATTTGTGTATTTCGTCATTTCTGTGCGCGATCATCGTCGTGCGCGATAGATCCAACAAGAACCGGTGTGGTGATTGAATCCATCAGCCGGGAAGCGCTCTCCTGGTCATCCTGGATGTAATGGGCGTAAGTTTCCAGCAGCACAGCCAGGCTCTGGCCAAGGATCGCAGCCACCCGGACCGGTGGCTCCCCATGCAATAGCATCAGACTGGCCGCCGTATGTCGGATATCGTGAAAGCGGATCCTGGGCAGCCCTGAGGCCTTCACCAGATCCTGAAATTTCTTTGAAACGTTGTAACAATTGCGGGGAGTACCGACAGTTGAGGGAAAAATCAGATCGTTTTCTTCCCAGCGATCGCCGGCGAATGCTCTCATCATCGGAATAGTTTGGTTGAATTGAGTCTTTAGAGCTTCTATCAGACCAGGACCAATCCGGATGGTCCGCCGGCCTCGATCGGTCTTTGGTTCCTGGAAGTGCCATCCTCCACCGGCTGGCTGGAAAACTTGCCGGCGAACCATTAGAGCTCCGGTCTGCCAATCCAGGTCGTCCCATTTCAATCCGAGCAGCTCTCCCCTTCGCATGCCGGTCGCGAAAGCCAGGCGCCAGAAAACCGGATCAGGGACGCCGGCCAGGAAAATACTTACCTGTGTTTCGTTCCAGATTTGCATCTCTTTCTTTGCCGGCCGTGGGACTTCAACCAGATCAGCCCAATTCTGAGCGACCAGGCCAAGCCGGTGAGCATGATTCAGGCAGCCATGCAAGACGGTATGCACGATCTCGATTGTTCGAGCTCCGACCCCTCGGACTCTGCAGGGAGCTGTAAAAGTCCTGGATTCTGGCTGGCGTAAGATCCTTGGTCGCGATCGTTCCCAGCTCAGGTTTGATATATTTCCCGATGATTTGCGAATATTGCTGGCGTGTGGCGCCGCGCAATTTATTTTCTTTCACGGAAAACCAGTTTTCCAGGACCTGATTAAAGCTGGTCCTGGCGCTGGCCAAAGTCAACCCTTGGCTGATCTGGCCAGTCGTTATTTCCAGCCAATCCCGGCATTCTTTTTGTGTCTTGGCTGTATGAGAGATGCGCTGCCCGTCTATGGTCGCCAGGGCGCGCCAGCTCCCATTCTGCAGGCGGTAGATCGATCCGCTACCAGATGGCCTTTTTGTCAATTGTGTATCTCTCTAAATCCTATCGGAATCAAGTTCATTTATACATTTCCATGATGAGCAATCCAAAAAAGGTTTGCACGCTAAACTCCTCTGGTTTTATTCGAGTGTTTTCAGGAAAGTCATCGTGGATCCAAGGCATGTGATCCGGATCTTCGTTTCGGTTATCTTCAAAACCTCGATCCCTTCTGAGCTCATGATTGTTTCCAATGGCTCATAAGCAGATATATTGTTAATTATCTCAGGAAACTTTGGGGTTTTCCGCTCCATTTCAATGCCTGGCTCAGAGCTGCCCTGGGTGAGGTCAACTTGATTTTCTGGATTATTCGCGTCCATCTTAGCATCCTTCCCTGTTAGTTGTCACTTTCCAAATGTCACTGTAATGTAGCATATAGACCTAATACAGTCAAGGAATTGGTATAATTTTCAGCCTTACAATAACTGATTTTGCGAGTTTAGGGTTACGAAAAGGATATACAATATAGATGTGACGATCAATAACCGGTTTGGGGTCCTGCTAGCCGAGAAACGAGCTCGCGAAAAGCGTAACATTTCTTTTATTGAAGTGGCCCGTGAAACAGGCATCCATCGTAAAACTCTCTTGGCCTGGGCTAATAATTCCGTTTCACGCTTCGACGCCCCGGTAATCAATGCCCTCTGCAGTTATTTCAACTGCCAACCTGGAGCGCTTTTCGAATACGTTCCGGACCAGGTAGAGCCGGCCGGCAATTAATCGCAAGCCAGCTCCTGGAACGTACGGCCATGCAAGCGATCGCCCCGCGCAGCGATTTCAAGGCGGTAATCAGCCTGGTCGTCAACAGCCTGGACAGCCCCCACAGCTCTGCACTGGCCATTCCTTCGTCTCGTGCCAGGGACGGCTCGGCCCTCTGGTCTGCCCAAGGAAGCTTCACTTCCCGCCTCTGACCAGTAGTTCCCCTATCCATAGAATTCTGCCTTCCTCGTTCGTCCCGCGAACTTCTCAAAGTGCTCGGCCTTCCTCGATGTTCGGCCCTTCCCACCTCGACGGCGGTGGTACTATGGCCTCGGCTGACTTCTGCCGTCTCAGCCTGGCCTCGCAACCAGGGTTACCTTTCCGGCCTGACGGCAGACCTCCCCAGGTAAGAGCACTGACTTTCCCTGCATCCTTGCCCCATTTACTGCTTTGGCCCTTGGTCGCATCGGGCTTCGTTGTCATTTGCCAACTCGCCCGACCTCGCAGCCTCCAATGGGGTTCGTGTCCCTCATGTTGCATGTTTGCCTCCGGCTTCCTTCAGACCCCACCTCGCGGCGACGCCCTTACCTTCAGCTAACGGTTGGTGCGACCAACCTCCGTAAGGGTCTTTCACCCTCTAGCCAGCGCCCATGCTGGGCGCACAAACAAAGCACTAACCCCCATCCTGGGGATTTGTGTTGGACCTGAGGGGATTCGAACCCCTGACCTCCTCAGTGCAATTTATTTGCAGTTTTGTC
>CAVOSB010000036.1:0-61250 GCA_963698765.1 uncultured Chloroflexia bacterium | reverse complement strand
CAACTCAGGTGAGTTGGGATGCACTTCAATCGAGTGGACGTCGGTGTTGACCCGTCCCTGCCAGCCGCTGGAAATGCCGTTTGCCATAATCCAGTGCATGCCCCCATCCGTCGAGCGCAGCACGCCTCCCACTTCGGCTGCAGCATATACACGCTGTCCGTGGAATGCGAACCCGCGCACGCAGCCAGCAGCCGGCGAGTAAGGCGGCGACCACCC
The DNA here is from genome assembly GCA_963698765.1 of uncultured Chloroflexia bacterium. Taxonomy (GTDB): domain Bacteria; phylum Chloroflexota; class Anaerolineae; order Anaerolineales; family UBA4823; genus CAVOSB01. The sequence continues at coordinate 61,034 of CAVOSB010000036.1, read as the reverse complement.
TCCTGCGCCCGCGCAGCTCAAAAACATCCGAGCATTCAATCCATGATTCTCCGCTGTCCCGCGAAATGTATATTCCTGCCGGCTCGCTTCCGGCATATACCAGTCCCGGTTCCTGCGGGTGGGACGGCAGCCAGCGCACGTACCGGATACCCAATCCCTGGCTGGATCTCCCACTTCTTTCCCAGGTTATCCGAGCGCAGGATGCCGTCGCGGGTTCCGGCCAGCACGGCACCCTGGCTGGCGCTCAGGCTGGTGACCTCTTTCATGATTGCTGCCCGGTGCTGCAGGCTCCAGGCCTTTCTCTCTCTTTTGCAGGTTCTGATTCCTGTGGATGTACCGATAAATAGAAAAGTATCCATATCCTCTTTGCCTCTATGTTCTTAAAAACCCTTAGGGTCTTCTTAGACCCTTAGGGTTTTTTCAGCTTTCACTCGATCAACCGTAATTTTAATCCTGGTCGCCTTATCCAGCGTGCAGCTCTCATACACCTCTTGATCCCCGATTTCAATAGCCACTTCCACCCGCTGGATAGCCCTGGAACGCGTACAATAAGAACCGGCTCGCCAGCGGTTGTCACCCATCTCTTCGATCTCCCGCAGCTGGAAGGCGTCCAGCGTGTTTTCCCCGCTGCGCTGGCGCAGGTAGAAATCGGCTGCCTGGGCCGCTTCCGGGTAAACGGTCCGGCCGCGGAGGTTGAGTAAGTAGACCTGTCCTGTCGCTGCTCTCCAGGATTTAGACGGCGCTCAGCACGTCGACCGCGCCCGTACAGCACCCCTTGCGGAAGCCACAGCAGGTTGGCGGCGAAGCGGTGACCGCCCATGTGCGTCGACTGCCAGACCCGCAGACCGGGAAATCCCGGCTCTTCCTTTTTCAGGTAGTTGTACACTGGCGTCCCGAAATCGCGCGCAGCACAGGTCGCGCCGGCCGTTGGTGCATACCAGCGCCAGCTGCTCGTCCGTGCGTTTCGCCTCATACGCCCCGCCGCCCGAAAGGAAACCTTCCAGCTCCAGCTCCAACAGTTCCTGGTAGCTTCCCAGCTCAAAGCGGTACAGGCGCCTCTCAGTTTCTTCGGCCAGGGCAGCGTAGAACGCGATTCCCGCTTCTTCCTGGCCCCGTTGGCGCAGAGGTTCTATCTGGCTTTCAGTGACGGTCTTTTCCAGGCCGCTGCGGATCAGCAGGACCTTCACCTCGGGATTGGCCTTCGAAAACCGTTTCAGCCGCTCTTTCACCCCTTCCGGCAGGCTGCTTTCTTCCAGCGCCTTGTTTCCCCACTCCCCCTGGTACTGGAGCAGCAGGTATAAGCCGTGTCGGCGTGGCGGTGGCGAACAGCGCTTCTTCAGCCTGCCTGGAGAGCAGTGAACAGAAGGCTTGCTCGGTTTTATCAGGTTTCATGGGTGATCAGTATTTGATCGGATGGAGCAGGTACATGGCCCAGCCGAAATATTCACGGCCGTACCTGAAATATTCCTCCTGGCTTTCGTGCAGGTGGTCGATCACCTGCTGGCGTTCCGCATGCTGCGGGTTCTCGTCGATCCAGCGCAGCAGTCCCAGCCAGTTGCCAGCTTCGTAGCGGTCCCAATCCTGCAGGCTGGCGCGCAGCACGTATGCCACGTCCAATCCGCACTGCTGGGTGATTTCCAGCAGTTTCACTTCGCTGTGTATCTCAGTTGCGACTGGGCAAATTCAGGAGGCATGTTGTCCTTCAGCCAGTACGGCTCGCCGATCACGATTTGGCCCTGCTGGCAGGATCGCTCCCTTCAGCGCCTGCAGTGCCTGGCGGTACCCACTCCAGACGAATGAGGCGCCAATGCAGGCTGCCAGGTGGTAGCTGTGCGGGGGATACTGGTACTCTGCACCTTTTCCTTCGAAGATCTCGAGGCGTTTTCCAGGTTGTGTGCGCTGATCTTATCGCGTCGCGCGTTGAACGGCTGCGGGCGGAAATCGATCCCCACACCGCTGCTCCCAAAGCGCTCCGCCCATAAGACCAGCGCCTCAGCATACCCGCAGCCGAAATCGATCACCTGTTTTCCCGGCGCCAGCCCTGCCAGCCTGCCGATCTCGACTACTTTTTCGGCCGAGACCGGGTTGATCAGCTCCATATCGTGTTCGGCAATATCCTTGAAATCCAGGAAATTCATTCAACAACCTCGTCGACCGATCAACACATTTCACAGAGCCGACCATAAACCTCACAGGTCTCCAAGACCTGTGAGGTTTTTTACCTGCTAAGCGGAATTTAAACTATCCGTCTTTATCCGTTAAATCCGTGTACAAAAATTCTTAATCTTATTCGCGTTTGCCCACCTGGTGGTCCAGGTTGATCATGGCAGTCTGGTGGTCCTCCACCATCTGCAGCTGGTCGACGATCATGCCGGCGTTCTTCTCTTCCTCGACCTGCTCGTCGATGAACCAGTGCAGCATCACCTGTGACGGGTAGTCGCTTTCCTTCAGCGCCATCTCGTACAGCTTGTGGATCATGCCCGTCACCTTGCGCTCGTGCTCCAGCACCATCTTGAAGACCTCCAGCGGCGAGCCGAAAGATTTCGGCGGCGCTTGCGATGGCTCTCAGGTCCACGCGCCCGCCGCGGTCGATGATGAAATCGTAGAACTTCATGGCGTGCTCGCTCTCTTCATTTGCCTGCATGCGCGTCCACTTGGCAAATCCCGGCAGGCTGCCGGCTTCGAAATGCGCCGACATCGCCAGGTACAGGTACGCCGAATACAGCTCGTTTTTGATCTGCTCGTTCATGGCGTTTTGTAAGGCTTCACTGAACATAATTTAATCCTCCGTAACAAAAGGATTTTGTGATTCCGCCTGCCGGCCAATCGCATCTGGCAATTGAACCGGGCTGGTTGTTCTATTCCAGCAAAATACTCTTGAAGTAAATATACCATAAGGGAGGCCTGGTTTAGGATAGCAGGCGCTTAGAAACCCAGGTCTCCCAATATTTCCGTCTCTTTGCGCCGGAGCTCGGGCTTCTTTCCCAACAGCTCCTGCCAGAACCGCTCGTCATAGCGCCTCGAGCGCACCGGCAGCGGCATCGGCACCCCCCAGCCCAGCAGCAGCACCTCCTCCTTGGGCTGCAGGCGCGCCAGCATGCCGCGCAGCGCCTCCCGTCCCGGCCAGCCCCGAGAGCACGGCGTGGATATCGTCCTCGTCGCCCAGCCAGCCCGAGATGCGCGTGCCCAGCTGCGACATGACCTCGTCGTAGATCTGCGACGGGCGCTGGTCGATGATCAGCAGGGTGACGTAATACTTGCGCATCTCGCGGGCGATGGTGCTGAAGGTGGTCTGGGTGGCCATCTCGCGGTTGAGCAGCTTGTGGGCCTCCTCCACCACGATCACCAGCGGGCGCGGCTCGCTCTCGCCTCTGCTGCGGAACTCGTTGGTGCGCTGCTCCCAGGCCTGGCGGATGCGGCGGGTCAGCAGGTTGCTCACCAGCAGGTAATCCAGGTCGGATTCGTGCTTGCCGAAGGACAGGACCACGTGCTGCCCGGCTTCCAGCGACTTGATGATCTCGCTGGATCGAGTCGGCGGCCGGCTGCGTCTCCACGATATAGGCCGGTCGAAAACCCGGCTCATCTTGGCATGCAGCCCCTCGGCCGCCATCACGTTGACGCCGGTCTCGTTCGCCCAGGCTGCCACGCTGTCGGGAGCGGGGATCCTCTTTTCTTGCCGTTCTTCCTCGATCTCGACCATCGCCCCGTTGCGCATTCTGCTGAAAGCGTTGAACCAGCCGCGCCCGAAGCTGTTGACCAGGGCATCCAGGGTGGTCGGGGTGGTCTCTTTCAGGTTCAGCTCGCGGGTCAGCATCTCGATGTCTGCGGGCATGATGTCGCCCTCGGCGATCTCCAGGTTGAAATCCGGGGTGTTGCCGCGGATGTTGGCGCCGCCTCCCAGCCCCACCACCCGCACCCGGGCCTGGAACTTGGTCTTCAGCCCGATCACCCGCTGCCCGGTGTCCGAGGCGGTGTCGTCGAAGCCGTATTCGTTGTGCATGTCAAACACCAGCACCGAAGCGCGGTTTAGTGCATCAGCCCGGCCAGCAGGATGCGGGTCAGGAAGGACTTGCCCGTGCCGGTGGCGCCGAACACGCCCGACGAGCGCTGGACGAACTTATCCAGGTCGAGGCACACCGGGTGGCCCTGCTCGCGGGTGTAGCCGATGATGAAATTGCCGTCCTTGTCAGGATCCCCGAAGATTTCAGCGATGTCTCCCGGCCCGGCCATGCCGCACGGAGGCGTGGTGCGGCGGGACGGTCTTGACCGGCAGGGGCGCGGGCGCTCTCTCATTCCAGCCTCAATTTCTTCGCTCCAGCGCTGGTAGCTTCGGGTTCCCGGCTCCGGCCCGCGTTCCAGCATCAGGGCCGGCAGGACCTCCAGGTTGGTGAACAGGGTCTGGCCGTGCAGCTGCTGCGCCAGCTCCGGCGGCAGGCGGCTCTCGCTCTGCTCATCGGCGAAGCGCGGGTCGGTGGCGCCCAGCTGCAGGTCGGTCACCAGGCCGTAGAACTGCCAGTCGCCGCTCTCGATCACCACGAATCCGCCTTCCTGCACCTGCTGTGCGGGGATCACTCAGCCGCACTCGCAGGTTCTCCTTCAACCCACCTCCGACCACGTAACCGATGGTTGATTGGTTTGTGTTTGATGATGGATTCCATCTCATACAAGGCATCTCCCAAGGCACCCAGGACCTGCATTAGCGTCTGGTGGTCGTCTCTGAGTAAAGTAATAATTTCTCGAATTGCGGCTTTAGCCCAAATACCGTTTTCAACCGCTTCATGAGCTTGGTTCGCCTGCCGGATATGTGCCGCCAGCAGCTCACCGGTTGGCAGCTCTTCCTGGCGCAGGATGTGCCGGAAGTATCCGAAAGACCCGCTGCCGGTGAACAGGCGCACTCCTCCGGCTCACACAGGTAAATCTCGTCCAGGCTGAGCGCTGGGCGCGGCGGCAGCAGGTGGTAAATCCTCTCCCCTTTCCGGTAGCCCACTGCAATCACGCTGATCTCCAGCGGCACGTTGCGGTTGATCCGGTTGTCGGCGATGACGCTGTCTTCTACGCCTTCCGCTGTTGCCAGCTGTCGCACCAGCCCGTCGTCATCGATGCGGATATCGTGTACCAGGCCGTAGATGGCATAATCCCCTTCCTGGGGCACATTCACCAGCGAGCCAAAAGATGGGCTCATGCTTTGGGCTGCCCGGCAGCCCACCACGAAACCCGAAGTGTCTGCCCGCAGCAGCCGACCGATTTCCAGCTGGCTCATTGCATCCTCCTGCCTCTCACTGCCGATTTCAGGGCACAGTCCCTGCTGGCTTTCATGCCTTGTTTTCCACACACCCGGGCTGGCTGCGCGATTTAGCGCTCCAGGTCTTTCAATGCCTGCTTCTGTGATGCTTCTCCAACATCAACGCCCCGGGAGCGCAGCTCCATCTCGATCATCGCGGCCACCTGTTGCCTGTCCTGCCAGGTCACCAGGGCTGCTTCGTGCGCCCGGTGCAGCAGGTATGGGTAAGGTCGGTTGCCGAGCACCCGGCACTGCTGTAACAGGATCGAATGTAAATCATCCAGCATGCCCGGGCTGCTCACCACCCAGGAGGGACCTCCACCCGCGCCAGCCACGGGTGCCCGCTGCGGCCGACGTTCAGGTAAAAGAAGTGCAGCTCGAGCGGGCCCGGGTAATTTTTCGCCGAATTGGATTGGATGGCGAAAATGGAAGAGCGCTCTCCCGGGCTTAATAAATCCCACAACAGGTCGCGGTCGAGCACACCGCGCAGCGGAGACGTCGCCCGCGTTTTGGGCAGCTGGTCCTCCGGCAGGCTGGCGACCTCCAGCAGGCGCACCACCAGGTTGGAAGCCGGCTTATCCACATAGCCAGCTGTGGCGACGTTCAATCCCTCCAGCCTGTTGAGCACTTCCCGGTATTCTTCCATGCTTTTTTGAAATTCACGGCTGGTCTCGGCATCGCGCCCGCCCCACAGCTCCATCGGCCCATCGGTAAAAGTGATCACCGGGGGGCTGGCAATATCAGACAGCTCCGCCAGCTGTTTGCGCTCTCGCAGGTCGCGCATCAGCGCCAGCTGGGCTTCGCCGATGGTGCCTTCGCTTGAATATAGTCTGTCGCCGAATATCAGCTCGCTTTGGAGCGAGACCCTGGGCGCATCCGTCGACCCTATCGACATCTGGATCGAGCCGATGTTGATCAGGCCAAAATTCACCGCGGCGTGCCGGTCGGGATTGATCTGCGAGCCATCGGCCGCCAGGATCGTCCCCTGCCGCGGCACCGGTGGAAGAGCATGCATGCCATTCAGGGATTCGTATGTCCCTTGCGGCCCGGCTGCCGGCCTGGCACAGCGCAGGTTGGGATCATGTAAACGGACAATGGTATCGATCTTGTGGTTCAGCCGTTCTGCTTCGCCGGCATTTGCCATTAACAGGTCTCGCGCCTGCTGCCGCAGCTCTATTAGCCGCAGCAATCGTGCAGGAGCTTCTGCCCCCAGCTGTTGCACCTGCTCACTGACTTTTTGATAATCCAGGGTCATTCTTGGCTCATTTTCCAGAACACTTGTATCTGATCCATTTTAAAGCTGACCCTGTTCTTGCGCAAGGGCGGCTCCAGATAAGGTAAAATTTGTGATGCCATGTCTGCCCTCACCGACCACAGCCTGCCAGCCCGTTCTTCCAATCGCCTGCGGCTTTTCGACTCGCGCCGCGATCTGGGTCCTGTCGCCGACCTGGTTGAGCTGTGCTTTGCCGACACCCTGGATGAAAGCGGGCGGGGTTACGTCCAGCGTATGCGCCAGGCGGCTAAAAGTAATAACTTGTTTGGCTGGTCGAACATGTCGATGGGTGGATTCGTCTGGGAGAGTGATGGGCTGGTGGTCGGGAATGTCAACATGATTGCATTCACGGTGCGCGGCAATCGAAATTTCCTGCTCGCCAACGTCGCTGTTCACCCCTCCTACCGCCGACTGGGAATCGCCCGCCAGCTGACGAACCAGTCTGTCGAGCACGCCCGCCAGCTGGGGATGAAATCCGTGTGGCTGCATGTCCGCGAAGAAAATGAAGCTGCTGTCTCCCTGTACCAATCATTGGGATTCGCTGAGCGCCTGCGGCGTACATCCTGGCTCAGCAGCTCACAGCCGCCTGTAGTGGATAAACAACCCGGTGTGACGCTGGGTTCTTCCCGCGGCCGGGATTGGGAGCTCCAGCTCCAATGGTTGTCCGCTAATTATCCGCCGGAAATCACCTGGCAGAGCCCCCTGAGCTTCGATGCTCTGCGCCCGGGTTTCTTCGCAGCTCTGCACCGCTTTTTTTACAGCCTGGGCAGCCTGCAGTGGAGCGCGTGGGTAGGGAACAGCCTGGCCGCCTCGGTCAGCTGGCAGGCTTCCCTTGGACCTGCCCACAGCCTGTGGCTCGCCTCGCCGCCCGAGGTCGACGAGAATGCTTTGCGCCTGCTGCTGCTGCATGCCCGCCGCCATGTCCCCTCCCGGCGGCCGCTGGAATTTGACTTCCCCGCCGGGCAATCCAGGCAGGCGATTGCTCAGGCCGGCTTCTCAGCCCAGCAAACGCTGATCTGGATGGAGCTTCCGCTCTGATTACCGGGAGATGCTTTTCTCGTTTTCTTCGCAGGGCCTGTACTCGCATCTCAGTTGTCACGTTATGTCATTGCGAGCTCAGTTTACCCCGCTTCTCTTGCGGGGCGAAGCAATCTCAGGTCTTCATTTACTATGACCTTAGGCTTCCATCAGCTTTCTTAAAAACCCTGGTAATCCTGTCAATCCTGCTGTCATCCATGGCTGCCTGCGCCGCACCCGGGATCAGCACAGCCGGACCTCCTGCAGCCACAGCTGGGAACGCCACCCTCACCTTCACTGTCCCCTCGGAAACCGTCGTACCTGGCCCTGCCTCCTCCACCGCTTCCTTAATTCCCACTTCTGCCTCCGCCACTCCGGCAGCACCCGGGCCAACCGACCGGCCGAAAAATTCCCCGACCCCCCTCCGCCGAACGGCAACTCACACCCACCTCCCCCGCGCTCGCTTCTGCCAGCGCCTGCCCCTGACCGCACCCGCTACAACTTACAGGCAGTATTGGACTACACCGGGCACACCCTGGCGGTGGAACAGCACATAACCTATGTCAATACCACTTCGGGCAGCCTTTCTGCGCTGCCCCTGGTGGTGGAAGCCCGCCGTTATCCGCAGGCTTTCCAGCTGGTAAGTGTGCATGACAGCCAGGGGGTGCGCTTCTCGGATTTCCAGTGGAAAGATACGCTCCTGACACTGGCGTTGCCCGCTGAGCTGGCGGCCGGGGATACTGCCCGCTTCACCCTGACATACAGCTTGCGACTTCCCAACCTGGATACCCTGGCAAACACACGCCCGCACCCTCTCGGCTATAACAGCCAGCAAGCTAACTTCGGCGACTGGTACCCTTTTGTGCCTCCCTTCGTGCCTGGCAAGGGCTGGCTGGCACACCCTCCAGCCATGTATGGCGAGCACCTGGTCTATGAGGTCGCGGATTTTGAAGTATCTATCAGCTATACGGGCGGTCAGTCCAACCTGGTGATCGCGGCCTCGGCGCCCGCCGTCCAGGATGGCGAATGGCTTCGTTACAATCATCCTGCCGCGCGCAGTTTCGCCTGGTCAGCCAGTCCCTATTATCAGCTGGCCACCCAACAAGTTCAGCTGGCGGAAGACCGGGTTGTCGAAGTCTCCAGCTACTTTTTTGCCTATCATGAAGAAGCTGGAAGAGCGCTTTTGGAAAGCATGTCGCAGGCTTTAGTCTTATATTCAAACCTGTTCGGTGCCTATCCCCACCCGGCACTGGCAGGTGTACAGGCTGGCTTCATGGATGGCATGGAATACGACGGCCTGTTCTTCCTCAGCACCGATTTTTACAACTGGTTTAAAGACCCCCCGGCGGATTTCCTGGTCGCCCTGGCTGCCCATGAAGTTGCCCACCAGTGGTGGTCCGGGCTGGTCGGCAGCGACCAGGCTCTGCAGCCCTGGCTGGACGAGGCGCTGTGCACCTACTCCGAGCACATTTTCTACGAGAATCTGTATCCCGAGGCCCTGGAGTGGTGGTGGCAGTACCGTGTGAATTACTACCAGCCCGCCGGCTGGGTCGATATCAGCGTCTACGATGTCCCCCAGGAATTTGGTTATTACCGCCAATACCGCGACCCGGTCTACCTGCGCGGGGCTTTATTTCTGGACGAGCTGCGGAAGCTGGTGGGTGATCCTGCTTTCTTCACCTCCCTGCGCCAGTACGCCGCGCGCTTCGCCTACCGGCAGGCCAGCGCGGCTGACTTCTTTGAAATCCTGGGTCGAAATACAAGCGCCGACCTGTCGCCAACCATTCAAGAGTATTTCAGAGATCAAGAATATTAATGGCGGTCTGGCATTTCCTTCGTCCTGGATAATCTGAAGATTGTCCTCTAGGGAAGTCAAATCCGACCAGTCCCTGCCTGATCTCCAAGATGATGACTGGCTTTCGATAACCCGTACGCGAATCGGCACGTCATGCGTCCTGCGAATACTAGTATCCTTTGGGCTGTAGAAAAACCACTTCATTCAAAGGGAATGCTCGTTTATTGGTTTTCCTGGTTGTACTTTTCGTTTTCAGAAAAAGCCTCTTGACACCGGAGTCTCTGAAATGTAGATTATTTGTTCCCAAAGGTACTACGTAAGGGACCACCCTGGTCATGTTTCCAGCAAAAGGTAGCTGGGAGATTAAGGCTTTGCCTCTTGCGGGGACGCATCTTCTAAGTGACTAGCTTGGCTTGCTGCTTCCGGTCAGCAAACTCCCGCAGATTCCCACAGCCTCTGGTTATTTATTGGCTGAACCCGCTTTACTCGGCATATTTTCAAGCCAGCCTATCGATGAGGACATGAATGGCCTGTATGAATACCTGGAGGTGACCGCCGCAGTCGATGTGACCGGAGAGGTCAGCCTGTCTCTCTCGGCGCGCCTGGAAGGCGGTGACGGGCAATTCATCGACCAGGCTTCTGCCCGTCAGGATTTCACCAGCACCGGCCGTCAAACCATGCTGTTGCGCTTTTCGGGAGAGATGATCAGGAACAGCAGAATCAATTAACCTTATGCGCTCATCCAGGTGAGACTGCGGATGGTAAAAGCCTAGTTTTGATCGCTGAAAGCCGGGTGGACTTCACCACCGCAGCTTACGATCACCGGCTGTTTGGAGCCACTTAAAGCCTGTATCTACCAATTGTGTTACGGCAAGCGCCCCCCACTGTACTCGATATTTTGATCTTTGTGCCCGCCGGAGAATTCCAGATGGGCTGTGATCCCCTCCACAATGGCTGGAGGGCCTGTCGTGACTACGAGTTGCCCCTGCACACCGTTTACCTGGACAGTTACTATATCGACAAGTACGAAGTCACCAACGCCTTGTATGCCGAGTGCGTGGCAGCGGGTGCCTGCCCTCCACCGACTGAAAGTTATTCCTACACCCGAGCCTCTTACTACGGTAATCCAGACTTCGCCGACTACCCGGTTATCTATGTTCCCTGGTATAGCGCCCGAGACTTTTGCACCTGGGCGGGCAAGCGCCTGCCGACCGAAGCCGAGTGGGAGAAGGCAGCCAGGGGGACTAAACCTCGTTCCTACCCGTGGGGTGAGGCGGAGCCCACCTGCAGACTTGCGAATCATCTTTATTACGATGGCTCAACATTCGAGCCATGCGTGGGTGACACCTCTCGAGTGGGCAGCTACCCGTTGGGGGCCAGCCCATACGGCGTATTGGATATGGGCGGCAATGTCTGGGAATGGATGAGTGACCGGTGGCAAAGGGACTATTACAGCGTCTCTCCATATATGAATCCAACCGGCCCTGCTAGCGGTCGGTATAAGGTGCACCGCGGCGGCGGGAGCTGGCGCTATGGTTCGGCCTATCTGCGTACGGCCTACCGCGCCGGCAGCGGCATCGATCCCCCAACCTATGCCCTCGATGTGCTCGGATTTCGCTGCGCCTTCTCCGCTTTACCTTAATTGTGGGGACTCTGGGATCTCCTGTTTTCTTGTAGGGCAATCTTCAGATTGCCCCGGACAAACGAAAGCACATCCTACTGGCATTTTACTTTCAAGATTGATTTGGACTGGCTGATTAAGTATCTTGTCCAATCGTGTGTTCCAGGCGCGGCCCCTGCGGTGTATCGGATACCTGCCAGCCCAGGCGTCGTGATACGCTCCCGCAGTGCGTCCGCATCAGCCCAGTCCCGGCGGAGGCGCGCGCGGCTTGCCTTTGCTCCATCAAGGATAATACCTCGGCCGAAGGCTTGCCTTCTCCGGTCAGGGGTTCCTTTCCCTCTACCATCCACTCCCACACCTTTTGCGGGATTCCTTCCTGGAGCTGTGCAGGTCGAAATTGACCGAGCTGGCGTACCGAAAAAGCCTGCCCGTGCTGAAAGCGCAATTCCTCCCCGCAGCGCAGCAAGGTCACGCTGCCCTTGCCCATTACCCGGCAGGTTTCCGTCGGCAGGTCGAAGACCAGCGCTGTGTGCTCATCCACTCCAATGACCACGACCTCCGGCGGCAGCATCGTGTGCAGCTCAAGAAAACGGCTTTCTCCCATCCAGCAGCGGCTGGTGTCGAAATCAGCTCCTCCTTCGGCATTGTTCCAGTGCGGCACGATCACCAGCTGCAGACCGTAAGCGGCGAAGAAGTCCAGTCCGGCCTTCCAATGCAGGTCCTCGCCGACCTTGTAGATTTCATACACAGGGAGAGCATAGGCGCTGGCAGCCACCGCGGCCGAAGATGAAAGCACCAGCGCCGCGCCGAGCCGCTGCCGGGCTGCCAGGGCCTGCCATGCCAGGCTGTCTCGCAGCTGCCTGACGGCATAGGTTGGGCTGCCCGGACCCAGGAAGATCAGGTCAGCCGTCCGCAGCGGGCTGACAATTTCTGCTTCATCCGGGCTAAAAAAAGTGCCGCGCTTGCGGGCGGGTATAAGCTGCACTCTGGGCTGGTAGTTCTGAAGGCGGTAAAGCAGGAATTCGCCGATGCATCTCGCTACAAGTTCCGAGTTCGGTTCAAAACCGGCTGGCGTTTCCAGGATAGCAACCTGCACCGGAACCGGAAGCCGGCGCATTAACCAGTCGAACACCGACCTTCCGCTGGTGGAGGTTTCTCCCGATCCAAAAACAGTTACAGTACCGGGCTGCTCAGGCATGCCAAGGGTATTGTATCTGGTTTCACAAACTCCAGCAAGCACTCTGGCTGGCGCTATTTATTTATATTTACTTGGCAGTGGCGTGATCCTATTCAACCCCCGGGTGCTTTATCCCGCCCCTCCCTCGCACACAAAGCCGTTCTTGTTCTTGTCGGGAATCACCTCTTTCCCGGTGGTCAGCATGCAGTAGTCAAAACAGGCCTGGGCTTTCTTGACGGTCTTAAAATCCGTGCAGGAATAATGGATTTTACACGAGCACACCGGCTCGATGGTGTTAGTCGGAATCAGCGTATTGGTCGGCGTGGGAGTGATCGTGCTGGTCGGCGTCAGGGTGGCCTGCCATACCCCCAGCACACCCGCCTGCGCTTCGGCCTGTGCTGCCAGAAAAGTGGTGGAACAGGCTGTATCCGGTGGCACTACCACCACCCTGGCCAACCCGCTTCGCACCATCTGCAGGTTGACAAAGGTGCTGTTGGCGATCACGTAACGCAGCAGGTACCCGTTTGGATCGACTTCCGAGACATCTTTCGCCAGGGTCACATATTGGCCGCTCACCAGGCTGCTGTTGGTGTTCACCGCTTCCGGGCCTTTCCACTCGATCGGCTGCACCATGCCAGGGGCATCGATGCCGATGTAGCGCACGATGTATGACTGGTTGTCCATCGCCACCTCGATGGTTTCGCCGTCCAGCACGCGCGTCACCAGTCCGCGTATCCATTCCGAGCTGCTTGGAATGCATTCTGCGCCTGGGGCGTCCAGGCCTTCTTCGACTGCCTGGGTGCTGGCGTTGGACTGTAAAGAAGGGGTCAGCGTGAAGGTGGCGGTGAGTGTGGGTGTATCCGTCCTGGGTTCTGCCGCCAGTGTCAGTGCCACCGATGTATCGACTGGCATCAATTCCGGTGCTGGCGGCATGCAGCCTGCCAGGAAAATAAAAAAGAGGAAAAGGAGCGCCCCTTTCATGAGTTTTTCTCCTTGATTTTCACCAGATGGGGACCTCCTCCGTGTTCCCATCAAGTCAATAGTTTCTGTGGGAAGGGTTATTTAATCAATTGGGTTTGGATTGTAACATAGTCCCTTTCGCGCGACGTTCTGTGGAGGACTGCGTATACAAAATAGAAAGGTCTGGGATACTATCAGGCTGCCCGTAGACCTCACAGGTTTTCTTAAACCTGTGAGGTCTGGGGAAAATAGAGTGTTTTGGAGTTGAATAGGAGCATAATGAACAGGTTTATTCTTCGCTGGTTAATCAATGCCGTGGCACTGTTTGCCGCCATCTCCCTGGTGCCTGGCTTGGCTCTCCACAGCACCCGGATGTCCGATTGGGTTGCTCTGGCCATTCTGGCATTAATCTTTGGCTTCTTGAATGCCCTCCTGCGTCCCTTGCTGATGCTGCTCACCTGCCCATTGATCATCCTCACCCTGGGATTGTTCACCTTGCTGATCAATACCGCCATGCTTTACTTCACCAGCTGGGTCGGCGGTCTCTTCGGCATCAATCTGGTCATCGATGGCTTGTGGCCGGCTTTCCTGGCAGCGCTGGTGGTCAGTGTCGTCAGCATCCTCTTAAGCCTGGTCTTTAAAGACGATATGAGGCACAGGTGAGGTTTGCGGCGCCGGTCAAGTGCTGACGAAAATGCCTGTTGACTTTCCGGTCGACTGCGCTTACAATGTGTAGCAGGAGATCGGTCACTTTGCCTGTTTTAGCTGTAAGATCCCTCGATAATTAATGCATGGCACGCGCGCGTGTGCCTTTTTTTTACTCAACAGCCTGTTCGAAAGGAGAAAATCAGACAATGGATTACGGGATGATCGGCAAGATTGAGAAAGCGAAGCGATACGCTGAACAACGAGACCGCATCCGAATCAATTCTCTCTCGGTCACATTTGAGGGTGAAAATAACCCTCACACTGTTCACCTCGTTGAGGGCGCCTGGCAGTGTGATTGTGATTTCTTCCATACCCGAGGTCGCTGCAGCCATACCATGGCCCTGGAGATTATCCTGGAAGGCATGATTCCGCAGCTGGCCTGACACACAAGTTATTGATAGAAGCCCGGGAAAAATTACCAACGAGCCTTTAGAGAGGCTCGTTTGGTTTTAATTAAGGATAATGGATATAGCCGGGTGGTTTCCCACCTGGGTCCTTGAAACCGATTATTTCCTCTGCGCTTTTTCTTCCATTCTTCGCAGGTTATCATCTATCCGGAGTTTCACAATCTGGCTGATCAAATCGTAAGGAATCGGCTGGTCCAGCGGAAACCTGACTGTACTCTTTTCTGCCTTATACGCCGATAGCTTAAAGTTGAACTGCTCATCTCCTTCTGGCGCCGGGTAGAGGGCGATATGTTTCTTGTATGCGGCAAAACTGATCAGGTTGCCTCTTAAAGTGAAGGTCGGCATCTGGTATTTAATGGTTTCCTTCGCCTCCGGCGCTGCATTGCGAATTGTCAACCTGACCTTTTTCAGGCGATCTTGGATCTCGTCCGGGAAGCCAGCGATATACTCGTCAATCGTTTTGGGTGGGACCTGTTGCACATCCATATTATTCCTCTAGTCGTCACCGCCAAACCCTTCCGGGCGGTAGGGCGCCTGGTGGTCGATGTTGCCGACAAACTGGGCCAGCTTCTGGTGTCCCAGCTGCTGGCGGATAGCCATGTTCTCCCCGATGTGATACCAGTAGTGATAGATCACGCGCTGGAGAAGGTTGCCATACACCCGGGCGGTTGGTTTACCGCGGCTCAGCACATGCTGCTGGAGCGAAGCCGGTGTCAGGGTATCCAGCCAGGGATCGGCAGCGGAGGTGATTGCGTGCCAGGCACTGAGCACCTCTTTCAGCTCGGGTGTACTGGCAGGAGCGCCGAAGGCGAAGGCTGTGTTGATCTCAGGGAAAAGCATTTCCCCCTGGGCAAAATGCAGGAAATAGCGCTGCTCCTGCCAGGCCAGGTGCCCGACATTCCAGCTGATACAGTTCATCGGTAGCAGGCGCCTGCGGGCATCTGCCTCACTGACACCTGTTATGGCTCGCTTGAATTCGCTGCGCGTGAACCGCAGCTGGCTGACGAGGGGATGGGTCATCCTTGGAAATTCCTTGATTGATAAAGTCTACTTCTTGTGCTTCTGGTGACCGGCCTGCACGGTTCGGCTAATTCCATCTCCAGCTACTTTAACCACCAGCGGCATATAGGCTGTGAAGGGTCCGGTCACGATCACCTGCCCGCTCATGCCAGTTCCTCCCGCCCCGCCGTGTCTGGTGCAGTAATAACGAAAACTGCCCGGGTCCTGGAAAATAAAATTGAAACTGCTGCCCGAATCCTGCGTGGCCCACAACCCGTCGTCGCTGGCCAGCGGGTGCCTCATAAAGTTGCCCTGCCAGTTCACCGTGTCGCCGGCAGTTATGTATACGACTGGAGAAGTGTATGCAAAGTCAACGAAGGTGACGATGGTGGTGGCCTGGGTGCTGGCTCGCACGCCCTGCACGCCACTGGTGCACAGCACGAGCAATAAACCTGCCAGTGCGATGCGCTGGAGTGCGGTCGAGAATAGTTTTTTAAAGGTCTGCACTTCATACCTCCTGGATTGCCAGGTCAGCCAGCTGCGATCGCCCGCACAGAGCTCCGTGAGTTGTTTATGAGTCCCACCTCACACCGCTAATCGCGCGACCGTGGTTACCTGGTCAATTCCTGATAATCAACTCTTGCCATAAAACACTATCCCAAAAAACAACAATACTCATCAATATTATCATAAATGGAAGCCGCGCACTGCCCAGGCACGCGCAGTCAGCTGGAGTGGTCCGTCACCATCTGGCACGAGGCGCTGTTTGAGCCGCAGCCTCAGCTTTTCCCGGGCCGTCGGGTGTAAGGAGCCTACATAGGTTGGTGCCGAACCGGTTCCCCCCAGAAAGGGAGCCCAGAAATTGTCGAAATTGGGGAAAACCGTGGCGATTTCCAGGGCTTGTGAATTGACCCGCTCGAGGCCTGCGCCTTCCAGCAGCTCAACCAGGGCTTCCGGCTGGCAGATCGGAAAACGCCGCCGCTCATCCAGCTCGGCTGCTTCGGAGTCCATCTCCACCGCCACCTCCCAGAAGATCCGCAGGAACTGCATGCCCTCCGCGTAATCCCAGACACAGGCGGCGAGCATCCCACCCGGGCGCAGCCTGCTGCTCATCGCTCGAACGGCTTCGGCTGGAGCCGGGATGAAGTTCAAGACCAGCCCTGAAACCGCGGCGTCAAACCCTGCCTCGTGGCGTGGCAGCTCGCCTGCGCCGGCTACCAGGAATGTGGCGGCTGGATGGGTAAAACTGCGGCGGGCATAGTCCACGAACTGCGCTGAGGGATCGCAGGCAGCCACCGCGGCGGGATCAGCGTTTAGACAGATAGCTTGCGTCAGCGCACCGGTGCCGCAGCCCACTTCGAGCCAGTTCCAGGAAGAGGGAGGGTTAAGCCAATCGACGAACTCTTTAGCGAGCCGCCGGCTCCACCGGCCCATGAACTGCTCGTACGCTTCGCCAGAAACCCACTTGTCAGGTGTATCTTTCAACACGGACACATCCTTACTATTACGGCCGATTTTATCATAATTACCTGTTGGCCTGGATGCTGCTCGCGGCTGAGTGAGATCCCCCGGCAGGATTTTGGTAGATGTATAAGCCTCGTCCTCGCTTGACATCATCATGACGGATAATTTCCTGAACGTGTCATCCTGAAGGATAGCATCCTGAACCGATCAGTCATCCTGAACGATCAGTATCCTGAACGCGATCAGTCATCCTGAACGATCAGTCATCCTGAACGTGATCAGTCATCCTGAACGATAGCATCCTAAGATCAGTCATCCTGAACGTGATAAGTCGTCCTAACGATCAGTCATCCTGAACGCAGTGAAGGATCTAGTTTGTAGCGCAGCAAAACGTTCCCGTTGGCGAAAGTCCGCACCTGAATCATCTTCAGGTTGATCTTCTCTTTGATGCCGGCGAACATGGTCTTCCCACTGCCCAGGACGATTGGAACAACCACCGTTTGGTATTCGTCGATCAGGCTTTCCGGCGCCAGCTGCGAAACGATGCTGCCGCTTCCAAGGATGGTCATATCGGGTCCGGTTTCCTGCTTCATCCTGCGAATCTCTCCAGCGATGTCCCCATTGAACACCCTGGTGTTGTTCCAGGCCGCTTCACGCAGCTTCCTGGAGAACACCAGCTTTGGCATGTTGTTCATTCGTTCGGCCACCTGGGGCATCTGCTCGACCGCAAACGGTGTCGGCCAGAAACCTGCCATCAAGTCATAGGTGATCCTGCCCAGCACCAGCTGGCCTCCTCCTCCTGTGTTTTCTGCTGTAAACTGGTTCCACTCCGGGTCATCCCGGTGAGCCCAGCTCATGTCGCCGTTCGTGTCGCAGATGTAGCCGTCCAGTGAAATCTGGTTGAATACCGATAATCTGGCCATACATTGCCTCTTTCTCAGTGGTTTGTTGCCTGCAGGTCGAGCCGGTTCGTTCTTTGGATGTTAGTTGGGTGTCGCACTGACTTCCACCAGCCTTCCATCTTCGAGCTTGAAGGTCCTGGAAACCATCTGGGTCGGCTCCGACGACATGGGTTCGCCCGCCGGGATTTCACCGTAGCTCACGATAAACTGGGCCGGGTTGTCAGGATCGATGAAGGTGCTCTGCGGAGCGATCCGGTCCCCCAGCAAGATCGCATTAGTGCCCGTATAACCCTCTTTTCCATTGACTGCCGCTGCGACATAATAGAAAGTTCCGCTGCCGCCGCTGTCCTGGGTTAAGAGAAAGGCCGAAATCCATCAGGCCGTCGGAATTCAGGTCGATTGCCGCTTCATTGCCGAAATAGCTCGTCACCTGTTTGGAAGCCGATCCGGGTGCCAGTTCTTTTTCCGCCACCCCGTTTACGAGTGTGACCGCCTCTCCTTCGATCATATAGGTTGCATTTTGCGGATCTGTTCCCGCAGCAGCCTCGCTGCTGGAAGCCTGTTGCGACGCCGTTGGGCTGCAGGCTGCCAGGACCAGGCTTAAAACTATCAGGAAAAACACCACCAATCTACGATTTATCATCAGTTCCTCTTTTTCTACTCTGTCATTCTTATGAAATATCTCTTGTCATTCTGAACGAAGTGAAGAATCTGTTTTCTGCAGGTAGCTTCTCCTGATTGTGTCAGGTAAATAATTCACCCGGCCTGAACATCAATCTTCACATAATCCAGGTACCGGTTCACGATTCTGAAGCCGACCGACTCGTACAGGTTCCGGGCTGCCTCATTCGATATGCCGGTCGAAACGCACACCCGCTCCATCCCCTGCGCTTTCATCCGCTTCAAGCTCTCGAGCAGCGCCGCGCGCGTCAATCCCTGCCGCCGGTAAGCCGGGCGCGCCCCCACCGGGCCGAAATCCCCGATCTTATTGAGCGGGTCGCTCCAGCCGGTCACGTAGGCGGCGATGGAACCGTCCGGGGAGACCGTCACCACGTCCAGCTCGCGCTGGTAGCACGGCAGGCGCATGAAGAGGGCATAATCCTCGGCGCTGATATTCCCGACCGACCACGGCTGCCATACTTCACGCTGGGTGGCGGCGTGCTCTTCAATTTCTGCTTCGCCAGCGAAGGCACGCACCTGGTACCCATCAGGCAGGGTCGGCTCGGGAACCGGCTCTTCCAGCGAGCGCAGCATGTTCACCTCGGCGAACTCGCCGCGGTAGTGAAAGCCTTGCTGCTCGAGGAAGTCGATCCGCCTGGCGTCGTCCTGCCGCGCCCATGCCACCAGGTCGCTGCTCCATTCCTGGGCGCCGGTCTTTCGTTTTTCTGCCAGGCAGCCTTCTGCCCAGCTCAATGCCGCCTTCTCGATCCCGCACCATTCGTACTCCGGCAGCACCTGGCAGTCGAAAGAGGGGTCTTCGCCCAGGATCGCGAAGCCTGCCAGCCTGCCGTCCACTGCATGCCACAGCCGGATGTGCTCGCAGGGGTCCAGGTGGCAGGCCACCATGAAGAAGCTGAAGGCCAGTTCGCCCACGTGCCAGTAGCGCCAGTCGTTCGTCTGGGCGCGTGCCTGCATCAGCATGTCCAGCATCTTGCGCAGGTCGTCTTCTGTCTGGTACAGGCGGGTCGTGAATGTAGTTCCGTGTGAGTATATGTCCTGGTCTGAATTCATCGTTTGAGTCCTGCCTGCTGGTAAAGTCTATCAGGTATGTTGAACAGTGTTGTAGTAGAATCCAAATTCTTCAAGGAGGATCAGGAGTGTCCCGCGTGCAGCTGAGTTCGAGCTGCACACCAGGAGTTCAAAAGCATGTCCACCAGTCACAATCCGGTCTCCGAACAAAACCCCGAGCATCCGGTACCGCTGACGCGTTACGCCTGGCTGTCCATCGCTGCGGCTTTGGTGACAATCGTCTTGAAATCTGCAGCCTATGCTCTCACCGGCTCGGTCGGCTTACTCTCCGATGCCCTCGAATCGACCGTAAACCTTGCGGCAGCCATCGTCGCCTTGTTGGCACTCAGAATCGTCGTGCGCCCGGCCAACGACGAATTCACATTCGGTTATTCAAAAGTTGAATATTTCGCCAGCGGCTTCGAAGGCGGTATGATTTTACTGGCCGCCGTCGGCATCATCATCACGGCCATTCCACGCCTGATTAACCCGGTTCCATTAGAACAGATCGGCCTGGGCCTGGCGATCTCGGTCGCTGCCTCGCTGATCAACCTGGGCGTATCGCTGGTGTTGATGCGCGCAGGAAAACGCTACAACTCGATCACCCTGGAAGCAGACGCCCGCCACCTGATGACCGATGTCTGGACGACCGGCGGGGTGCTGGTTGGCATCACCCTGGTCTGGCTGACAGGCTTCGAGCGGCTGGATCCGGTCATTGCCCTGCTGGTGGCCGCCAACATCCTGTTTACCGGCTACCGCCTGCTCGTCCGCTCGGGCCAGGGCCTGCTGGATGTGGCCCTGCCGCCCGAAGAGATGGCCTCAGTCAAGTCGATCCTGGATTCCTATCAATCTCAAGGAGTGCGCTACCACGCCCTGCGCTCGCGGCAGGCAGCTGCCCGTAAATTCATGGTCGTGCACCTGCTGGTTCCGGGGGAATGGTCGGTCCGCCAGGCTCACCGCCTGGCCGAACAGGTTGAAATCGAGGTATGCGAAACCGTCCCGAATTCGAACATCGTCACGCACCTCGAGCCGGTTGATGACCCCATCTCACTCGATGACGCCTTTATCGATCGCAAAGTCAATTAAAGACGGATGGCGTCTGCCCTCGGACGGATAAATCCGCCGACTGACTGCGGGTACACGCCTACCTTGATCCCCGCTCCCGCCACCTTCTTCATCATCTCCAGTGCGTAGTCGTTGGGCTGGCCGTAAATCTCCATTGCGGTGGGCTCGATGAACTGGTACGGTATTTTTGAGCGGGATTCCGCTCCCTGCAGCTGCTGGTCCAGGGCCTCTGCGTCGGGAAATAAACGCACGATCACCAATTCATTCGTTTGTTCGTCAAAATAGGCCAGCTGGGCTACTGTGCCCGGCTTGTTGGCTTCCGTCAGCGGCAGGCTGTCGCGGTAGTGCTGCCTGAAATCTTCGAAGGAACCTTCCTTCACCCGGTTGCGGCTGATAAATACAAGAGGATCACTCATCCTGGTAACCTATGTCTCGGATTCGATCAGCTGCTTCCGGTTCTGCTGGCTGCGATCCATCCGGCTGAGCATGAAATTCCTGTCAATCTGCGCTTCGTCCATGCCGGGCATATCCACGCTAGTTGTGACTCGGGTCTGGTTCTCGCCCAGTTCTTCGAATGAAATCCGCCCGAGCATCTCCACCGGGCCGTCGTGGATCAGCGTGGCAAAGGTCCGATTTTCTTCATATTCCACCACCTGCATGCTCCCCTCCACCCGGGTGCCGCTGCGGCTGTTGCGCCGGCGGATCAGCGTCCCCATCCCGATCGGACCTTCAGAGATCCGCTCCAGCTCGATGTCCGGGTCCCAGCGCGGGTGGTTGCGCACGTGCTCGTGCACGATGAAATGAAATACTTTCTCCAATGGCCGGTCGATTACCTGCGAAACTTCAAACTGTACTGGCATTCTTCTTTATGTCTCCCTGAGAATTGGCAAGCTGCTGTACCCCCCGCTCTCAACTGGCGTCCTGTGGGTGGTAACAGCAGGAATTGGATATATTTTATCATAATTACTCAATCTGAAATCGCTCGATTCTGCTTGCAGCCTAAGGGAAAAGTAGCTCAAATTCGCGGATCAGGTGGGCGTCATACTTACGCCTGGCTTACTTGCTCTGTCCTGGTGCCAGGAGCGGCTTCAATCCCGCAGCCCAGGCCCGGATCGCCTCCCAATCCCGCAGGTCGCTGGCTGGCACATCACCCGCCAGCACGTTGACCGGGAAGCGCAGCTTCGCCGGGTCGTACCTGCCGCCGAACATCTGCAGCGCCACTGGCTTGAACCACGGGTACCTGGCCAGCTCTTTATCCAGCTGAGATCGAGAATCCTGCCATTCCTGCTCGTCGTGCGGCTCGTGGGTCGGGCCAAGGGCGAAGACTGCCACCGGTCGTTCTGGTAGGGCTTTGCGGTGCTGGGAAAGAAAACGCAGCGCCTCCTTGTGCCAGCGGAACATGAACAGCGGCGAACCCAGCACCACCGCCCCGTAGGCCGCCAGCGTTCGCACCTCTCGCAGGGGACGCAGCTCGACTTCCAGGTCGATTTCGCGCAGCGACGCTGCCACCGCCTCAGCCACTTCCTGTGTCGAGCCGTAGCGGGTGGCATACCCTACCAGAACCAGCGATGAGATGAGTTCTTCCATAAGCAGGTGGATTGATATTCTGAACGGCCTGTCCTGGCGTTCCTTGCCAGGGCTTGTCCTGGCGTTCTTTGCCAGACGAAGTGAAGAGTTTACCTATCCTGTGGTTGACTTTTCGAATTGCCGAGCTGGAGCAGCCTGTGGCCGGTTGAGAGCAGCCATGCCGTCAGGAACAGGACATTGGGCAGGATCACCAGCAGGGCGATGGCCGCCGAGTCGGTCAGCGCCTGCCGCAGGTAGTCGGTTAACGATAGGGCAAAGGCCAGGATTCCCGCATAAGCGGTTGTCTTGCTGAAAGGCCCGCCTTGTAGCATGACCGCTGCGACCATCAGGCCCGCTGCAGACACCAGGAACAGGCCCATATTGAAGCTGCCCACTGCCCGCTGGTTGGTGTTGGCCAGCAAGGCCTGCCCGGCCGCCAGCAAGGCTGACCGCTGCTCTTCCGTCGCCGCGGCCGCGTACTGCTTGCTGAGCGAGAGCATCGAGAAGGGATTGTTGGTCGCCAGGAAAATTCCGATCCCCAGCAGGGCCAGCGCCAGTGCGATCGCCATTGCACTCTCATTCACCTTTCTCAACGAGAAGTACAGGGCCAGGAATACCAGCGCGAACAACATGTACATTGGAATTTCCAACCCCCAGAACTCCAGCAGCCCAAGGAACCAGTTTTCCTGGAATAATTCGAACCATCCCATCACCGTCTCGGGCTGCGGGTAAAAAATGAAAAGGATCACCTCACCCAGGGTCAGCATGGCAGCCGTCCAGGCCGCGATGCCGCACAGTCTGTAGAGGCTGGTATGGACATTGTCACCAGACTTGCTATCAGGTTCTTGTCTCATCGTCCGTGAAAACATCCGGTTAACCCTTGAACTTCACCGCAATCCCCGCCACCATCATCACCACCTCGTCCGCTACCTGTGCCACACGCTGGTTAACTTGTCCGAGCGCGTCCCTGTATAGCCGTCCCGCCGGGGTCACCGGGACCACCCCCAGCCCCACCTCGTTCGAAATCACCAGCCACTCCGCCTGCGTCTGCCGGTAAGCCTCCAGCAGCCCCTCGATCTCCTCGTCCAGCGCCGCTCTGTATTTCCCCGGTTGGTATGGCTCCGAAAACTGCCCCAGCACGTTGCTGGCCAGCAGCGTCAGGCAGTCCACCAGCACCAGTCCTGAAGGCTTCCTGTCCAGGATGGCCTTGCCCACTCCCAGCGCTGCTTCCAGTGAATCCCAGGCTTGCGGCCGGCTGAGGCGGTGCGCCTCAATCCGTTCCGCCATTTCCTGGTCGCCCGCCTCGGCCGTCGCCACGAACAACACCGCTTTTCCGCTCTCCACCGCCAGCTGCTGTGCATGGTGGCTCTTGCCGCTGCGCGCCCCGCCCAGGATCAGTGTCAATCGATTACCCAAATTGTGAACCTCCTTCGTTGAACCTCCCGCAGGTTTCCGAACCCTTGGGGAGGTTTATAGGTATCCGATCCGGCCAAGGCTGTCTTCCACAGCCTGTATGGAGCTCAGGAAATCTGCCTGTCCGAAAACTTCCATCGTCACCACCCCCGGAAACCGGCGCTCGCACAGCAGTCTCAACACCGCCTCCAGGCTCTCCTGAGGTGCGTATGCCAGGGAGGCATGGTCGCGCTCTTGGATGCCGTGCAGGTGAATGACGCGCGTCACTTCCAGGTTTCTCCCCAGGTAGGCCAGCGGGTCAATTCCCTCCAGCCACAAGTGGCCCACGTCGGCGCAGCGGCTAGCTGGCAGCCCCAGCAAGGCCTGTTCCCAGAAGCCCTGCGGGTAGTTCTCCAGGTTCTCGACCGCCAGCAACCCCAGGTCACCGGAGGCCTCGGCCAGCTGCTCCAGCGCCTCACTGGCCTGCTCCTTCCAGCGCTGCAGCCTCTGGGCTGTGGCACCCTCGCGCACGTCTCTGCCGTCCAGGTGCACGATGTAGGCCTGCGGCTCCAGCGCCCGGGTGGCTTCGATGGTGCGCAGCGCTTTGAGGATCGACTGCTTCCGCTCGTCCCCATCCGATCCCAGGCGCAGGTCGAGCGGCAGGTGCACCGTGTAGCTCAGGTCGTGCAGGCTCCCCAGCTGGCGCAGCGCTTTTACATCCTCCGGCGAGGGCAGGTTGTTCTGACCCTCGTCCACCTCGAACAGCACCAGCTCGGCATCCCTCACCTTCCCCGCCAGGTAGCGTGCGTTGGGCAGGATTTCGTCCGGCAGGATAAAAGAGGTGGTACCCAGGCGGAAGGGCAGTCGCTCCAGCCAGTCCATTTGCATCTATACTGGCAACCGCAGATTGCAGGCCAGCAGTACCGCCAGCTCGCTGATTTCCACTGTACAGCCCAGCACGTCACCTGTCAGCCCGCCGATCCTGCCTTTCGCCAGTTTGAATACGGCCAGCGTCGCCAGCAGCGCGGCCAGCACAGCCAGCACGCCGCTCCACCCCAGGAATATGCACACAACAATCACCGGCACGGCTGCCAGCGGCAGAGAAGCGCGTTGCAATCCGGACTGGAAATCCTCTCCCATCCCGCCCGCTCGCGCCGACGGCTGCCGCCTGGCCAGCAGGATCAGGAGGCGCCCGCTGCTGGCCGCCAGCAGTATCGCGGGGATGGCGTTGGCGGGTGATAGGCTGTACACTGCTGCGATCTTTGCCACCAGCACCAGGCACAACCCGGCTGCCCCAAAAGTCCCCAGGCGCGGGTCGCGCAGGATCTCTAACCGCCTTTCTGCCGGCGCTGCGCTCAGCAGTCCGTCGCAGCAGTCTGCCAGCCCGTCCAGGTGCAGGCCGCCGGTCAGCGCAGCCCAGGCTGCCACCGCCAGCACGGCTGCCAGCATGGGCGGCAGAACCAGGCCGCTCAGCCACCAGGTTAGTCCCGCGCCGGCACCGATCACCACTCCCACCCACGGGAACCAGCCCGCGCTCTGTCCAAGGTTGGGCCTGTCCTGGCTTAGCCAGGGCTTGTCCTGGCGCAGCCAGGGCCTGTCAGTCAGGATACTGGCTTCCCCGTGGCTCTCGATCGGTAATATCGTCAGGAACCCTATTGCCGTGCGCAGCTCTGCGGCATAGGTGCGTAATTTTTTCATTCCTTGTTGCTCACCCCCGCTTCTTCGAATGTCGCCATCTCGTCCAGGAGGCGTGAGGCCGCTTCGATCAGGTGGAAAGCCAGTGCCGCCCCGCTGCCCTCGCCCAGGCGCAGGTCCAGGGTCAGCAGCGGCTGCAGGCCGAGTGCCTGCAAGATCACTGCGTGTCCCACCTCCACCGATTGATGAGAGGCGATCATAAACGGTTGAATCCCCGGCCTCAGCCGGTAAGCTGCCAGTGCCGCTGCGCCCGAGATGAAGCCGTCCAGCACCACCGGCACCCGTCGCGCTGCTGCACCGGTAATCACACCCACCAGCCCGGCGATCTCGAAGCCGCCCACTTTGCTTAGCACTTCCAACCCATTTTTGGGATCGGGTCCGTGCAGCTTCAGAGCTGCCTCGATCACCTGTACCTTGTGCTTCCAGCCTGCCTCGTCGATCCCCGTGCCGCGCCCGGTCACCTCCCTGGCCGGCAGCCCGGTGAAAGCCGCCGTCATGGCCGCCGCGGCCGTGGTGTTGCCGATGCCCATCTCACCGGTGGCGATCAGGTCGGCGCCCGCTTCGATCTCCTGTTCTACGATCTCGATCCCAATGGATACCGCTGCTTCAGCCTGTTCGGCGGTCATGGCTGGCATCCTGGCGAAGTTGCGCGTCCCGGCTGCAATTTTGTGTTGGAGCAGGCCTTCGATGGGCGGGAAATTTTCTACCACACCCATGTCGACGATCACCACCTTGGCGCCCGCCTGCCGCGCCAGCACGTTAATCGCCGCACCACCGTGCAGGAAATTGAATACCATCTGCTGGGTCACTTCCGACGGGTAGGCGCTGACGCCCTCTGCGCACACTCCGTGGTCGCCCGCCATGATGATTACCGTCTTGCGTTCAAATTTGGGTCTTGGGTTGCCGGTCATCCCTGCCAGCTGGATCGACAGCTCTTCCAGCCTCCCCAGGCTGCCGGGCGGCTTGGTCAGCGTAAGCTGGCGCAGCCGTGCGGCCTGGGCGGCATCCTGGTCGATGGGTGGAATTTTGGGCATCTTCATGGATAAAATGAAAATCCCTGCTTAACCGTCAGGGATGGTATTGTAACCTCATTTTCTCCGCAGTCATATGACCATTCTTATGACCTCCGGCACTACCGCACATGACCTCGCTCAAGTTACCATGCTGTCATCTACTCAACAGGCTCGCCATGGACGGCGTGAAATCCGTCCAGGCAGCAAATAACGATTAAGGAGAATTATCATGAAACGCAGTACCAGATTACTAAGCATTTTCAGCCTGCTCATCCTGGCTTCGCTGGTCTTCGCCCCGGCTGCACAGGCCTTCGACGGGCGCAGCGATGATCGCATCGTGATCGGCAAGGATGAGGTCATCAACGATGACCTGTACCTGGCAGGCAGCGACATCATCATCGATGGCACGGTCAACGGCGACCTGATGGCAGCCGGTAATACGGTCGTGGTCAACGGCTCGGTCACCGGCGACCTGTGGGCGGCCGGCAGAACCGTCACGGTCAACGGCCAGGTCGGCGACGACCTGTTCGCCGCGGCCGCGGCAGTCACCCTCGGTCCCGACGCCAGCATCGCCGACGACGTTTTCAGCAGCGCCGCCAGCGTCGAGACCCAACCGGGCAGCACCATCGGCGGCGAATTGATGATCGGTGCCTTCCAGGGGCTGGTCTCAGGTGATGTCATCGAAAACCTGCCGCGTGGGCGCCAACCGCCTGCGCCTGGAAGGCTCGGTCGGGGGAGATGCCTGGGTGGCGGTGGACGCCGCCGACCAGGATTACACGCCCAACCCGATGTGGTTCGGGCCGGATGCCCCAGCCATGCCCTCCGTTCCAGCCGGCCTGACTTTTGGAGAAGACGCCAGCATCGCCGGTAAGCTGACCTACACCAGCCCTGCGCAGGTCGCCATCCCCTCCGGCGTGGCCTCGCAGGTTGAGCACCTGCTCCCGCCGGCTGACGAGCAGGTTGCCAAAGAGGTCAGGCGTGAAAACAGCCTGGGATCATGGTTCCTCGACTCCCTGCGCCGCCTGATAGCCCTGCTGGTCATCGGTCTGCTGCTGGCTCGCTTCCTCCCCACCTGGATCCTGAAACCGGCTGCAGCACTGCGGGAACGCCCGTGGGTCTCCTTGGGCGCTGGCTTCCTGGCCCTGGTGATCGTGCCCTTCGCCTTGCTGGTCTGCCCTGGGTGTGATCGTAATGGCTGCCATCGTGGTGGGTGCCCTGACCCTGGGTGGGCTGCTCGGCGCCATCCTGGGGCTGGGATTGAGCGGACTGGCTTTCGCCACCGTCCTGTTCACCCTGCTGCTCGGCTACCTGCCTCAGCTGGTCGTGGCCTACCTGGTCGGTCGCTGGATCCTGCAGCGTCTGCACCCCGCTTCTGCTGAGCGCATCTACTGGCCGCTGGTACTGGGTGTGTTCATCCTGGCTGTCCTGTTCGCCATCCCCTTCCTGGGCGGTCTGGTCGAATTCATTGTGCTCCTGTTCGGTCTGGGGGCGGTTGCCCTGGTGGTTTTGCGCCGCAGCCCACAGCCGGCAGCGGTCATCTCTGAAGCCTGATAGATCCTATCCTTTGGTTCAAAGAAGATCGCGGGAAAACTCCCACGATCTTCTTCTCGTTAGTGAAGGCACACTTTGTGGTTTAATTCTGTTATGAGCTCGCCCTCCCGCCTCAACCTGCTCAACCTGGCTGCATTCCTGACCATCGCCGGCTCAGCCGTGAGCGGGGTGCTGCAGATCGACCGCATCCTGCAGCGCTGGCTGGTGCTGTTCCTGCTGTTGTTTTTTGGCTTCTTGCAGAGCCGGCTGCCTGCGGAGGTGGAATCCCCGCAGCAGCTGCGTTTCACCAACTTGCTGATCGCCGCCCAGGCGCTGATCGTGGTTTACCTGCTCTGGTCGACGGGCCTGGGATTCTCCTTCCTGGTTTTGTTTTTCATCCTGACCGTAAATGCCGCTCTGCACAACTCCTTGAAGGGCACGCTGCTCTGGATCGCATTGTTTACCGCCCTCACAGCCCTGCTGCAGTTCCGGTCTGGCGGCTGGTCGGGACTGCTCCGCGACGTCGCAGTCTATGCCGGTGGATACCTGTTCTTCGGTTTCATCACCAATGCCCTGAACGTTGCCCGCAAAACACAGGTGCAGAATGAGCGGCTGCTGGCTGAATTGCAGGCCAAAAACTTGCAGCTGGAAGAGTATGCACGCCAGGTGGAGACCCTGGCGGCGGTCGAGGAGCGCAACCGCCTGGCAGCGCGAGGTGCACGACACGCTGGGGCACCACCTCACCACTTCCTCCGTCCAGCTCGAAGCTGCACAAAAACTGCTGACCTCCAATCCGGCCAAAGCTTCTGAAATGGTCGGCAGCGCTCGTGGCCAGGTCAGGGAAGCCTTAAGTGAGCTGCGCCAGACGGTCGGCCGGCTGCGGTCGCCGGTGGAAATCGAGCTCTCCCTTCCCCAGTCCCTGGCACGCCTGGCACAGGATTTCCAGTCTGCTACCGGGATTGTGGTGCAGCTGGAGCTGGCGGAGCCGCCCTGCCCGGTCACGCCCAGCCAGCGTATTGCTTTCTTCCGGGCTGCCCAGGAAGGCCTGACCAACGTGGGCCGTCACGCGCAAGCTGCCCGGGTCTGGCTGCGCCTGATCTGTCATCCGGACTCTTTTGTGCTGGAAGTCCAGGACGACGGCCTCGGCATCCAGCTTGAGACGCAGTCGCAGCCGGCAGGCTTCGGGCTGTTAGGTCTTAGGAGCGCGCCGCGCTGTTGGGCGGCCAGCTGGCTGTCAGCCGCCATCCCGACGGCGGCACACTCTTGCGCATGAGCCTCCCCTACTCCGGTCAGGATCAGCTGGTAATGTGAGGTGATCTTGGAAACCATTCGCTTACTCATCGTCGATGACCAGCGCTTGATCGCGCGAAGGGCTGCGCACGCTGCTGGAATTGGAGTCCGACCTCCTGGTGGTCGGTGAAGCCAGTGACGGTCAGGAAGCCCTGCAGAAATATGCCAGCCTGCAGCCTGACGTGGTCCTGATGGACATCCGCATGCCCGTCTTGGACGGCGTCGAGGCCACCCGCCGACTGCGCCTGGACTACCCTCACGCCCGGGTGATCATCCTGACCACCTTCGATGACGATGCCTATGTCTTTGACGGCCTGCGAGCTGGTGCGCTCGGCTACCTGTTGAAGGACGTCTCCGGGGATGAGCTGGCGGAGGCCATCCGTCAGGTCGCCAAAGGCGGCGCCTTGATCGAGCCTTCCGTGGCGCGTAAAGTGCTGGCGGAGTTCGCCCGCTTACCGCAGCCTGTTAGGCAGGCGGGCTCAGACCAGTCGCACTCACTCAGCGAGCGTGAGCTGGAAATTCTGAGGCTGCTCGCCCAGGGTGCCAGCAACCGGCAGATCGCTTCTCAGCTCTTCCTGGCCGAAGGCACCGTCAAGAACTATATCTCCACTATCCTGGATAAATTAGGGGTCGAAGACCGCACCCAGGCTGCCCTGCGCGCCCGGGAAATGGGTCTGATTTAAAGCCTGAAGATCACCCACAGCAAGGCTGGGCCGGTCAATTTTGCCACCACTACAGATTTTTTCTCTAAAGAGAGGGAGTCCACGTCTGTCACATCTCTGCCCCAAAAATTCTGAACTTATCTTGCTGGTGAACTCTCTCCTTCTATTTTTATTTCTACCATGACCCTTTCTTCCGCCGCTCTTGAGATTTCGGCGCTATTTAGCCGGCCATTCTCGTCAAGCGTTACGTCGAAATATTTAGCAGATTTGGGCAGCCGTGCACGTATTTGCTCAAAGCCGCCTCCACCTCGGGCCCGTCTTCGATCGCCCTTCCCCATCCCTGCATATCCTTGCCTTTGATTTTCAGCACCACCGGCTGGCCTCCCCGCAGGTTGCGCCACCAGCTGCGCTGGCGGAATGATGTCACCCACAGGATATTGCCCTCCTGTGCGTAGTTGACCGGTGTGGTGATTTTTTGTCCGGATTTGCACCCCGTGAACTGTGATGAGCATGGTCGTTCCGCTTAACATGCCGTGCAGTGGGGAGCGCAGCATCCACGTGATGAAGCCATCACCTCTCACAATCTGCCTCCTTTTCTCTTACAAAACCTGCTTCTCCACGTGGTAGAAATTCCACGGCCTGTCCAGGTTGGTTATCACCAACACCCAAACGATGACCAGCGCGCTCATCACGATCGGGATGATATCCTGCCCGGCTTTCGAGGCGGTGAAGAAATCAAAAAACCCGTGCCACAGTGCCACCATCAGCACACTGCCCCCGGTGCCGTTGTACATCCAGGTGAAGATCACCGCCCCGCACAGCACCCCGAAGATGAAACCTGGCAGGAAAAATAATCCCACTTCCAGCCCACCCGCCATCTGGTCATCCTTTCCCACTTCTTTCAACCCCGCCTTGCCGCTGGTCGCAGCAGTGACCACCAGCGCCGCCAGCATCGGTCCGAAGGCTGCCAGGTAATGGATGGCATACGGAACCTGCACGTCGATCCAGCCTTGTTTTTCCGCCCCCAACAGCAGCAAGATGCTCCAGGAAAAAGCCAGCGCCAGTAATATAAAAAGTCAAAACGGGATAACTTTTGGCGAAGCTTTTGCTCTTTTTAGGTAGATCATTTTCCATAGCTATCCGTCTTGAGGAAATACGAGAAATGCGCACTGCTGTGATTATTCTATCCCACCTCACTCAATCCGGAGCCGCATTCGACTTAAAGTGCATGCATTAAGTTTCGGTCAGCTGGAGCGTACTGGCCTCCGGCGAGTACCTGGGTGCAGTCTCGCATATCGGTCCCCCCGGTTTGCTTGGCTTCACACTTGTAAACGTATCCGTCCCATAGGTTAAAGCACTACAGCGGTTCACGATTAACAATGAGGCTGCCTGGAATACTTTCCAGGCAGCCTCCCTCTTTTGTAGGACAAGCTGTTAGCTTGTCCCATGCCAGCTGCTCGAGCCTCCTCTCCTCCCTCTTACTTTCCGCTCTGCTCGCACAGGAACGGGCCGTCGTTTCCACCCGTGTGGTAGTTATATTCCTGCCCATCCACTTCCAGGACGATCAACCCGCCGTCGAAAGGAATCTGGATATACGACATCCCCGGCTGCGGGCAGCCCAGGCCTGCGTCCGGCCATACCACTGCCCTGGCTTCCAGTACTTCGATTTCAGCTTCCGGTACTCCCAGGCGTTTTGCCAGGTCTGCCTTCGCCATCTGGATCAGGGGTTCCATGAGGGGATCAATCGATTGTTCTGTGCCAGGATATCGCAGGCAATAATGGGGTTACTTCCGCGGGTGGAATGATGGGCACTGCTGTCGATCCTGCCGCCGGGATTTGGTTTGTAGGAGGATTTTTCGATTTCCCGGATTCCGCCGGCAGAGTCGCTTCACCGGTTTGAACTGGCTGGTCCTGGCCTGGATCGAGAATGATCTGGCTGCATCCGGTAATTAGAACGATCAGGAGGGTCATCCCAAGCAGCCTGACTGACCAGTTTTGTGGTTTAGTCATAATTTTCCTCTTTACATTCTACTCCTAAGTCTTATTTACACTGCATACGTGCCAAGAATGATCTACGTATCGGTATGTGATGTGATGGAGTAGTTTGTTTGGTTTCATGGAAATAGACGCTCTCGACCGGCCTGCGGTTCCCCACTACCACCATAGGGTGTGCATGCCAGATCGGGCCTGAAAAGGATCCAGGCTGGCCGCCGGGTTTTCCCAGGACCCCCCGGGTAAACGCTCAGCTGATTATCGGAGCGGATTTCAGCCTGAAATTGCCTTCATTGGATTGTTGTTCGCTGTGATGCAGCCACAATGTCGAGCTGGCCGGCTGCATGGTCTCAGTAACCACCTCCAGGATCGATTTCTCGAGGTTGTCCACGTCAATTTTTTCTCTCAGGCTGGCGCTGAAAGCCGCAAGCACTCTTTCTGCATTGTATTTTCGGCGGTAGAAGCGGCGGTCGATCCGTTCCTGGATATACCGGCGCAGCGGAGTGAACAGTACGGCTATAGCCAGGGTCGATAAAACTGTCACAATCGGTGACTGGCCCTCTCCAGTCAGGCGCTGGAAGAGTTCGTGAAGCACTGCCACGCTCCCGAAATATACCAGCGTTAGGGTCACTGTCAGGATCGAATACACCAGCGTGCGGCGGATGATCAGGTCGATATCCCATAGGCGGTAGCGCAGGATGGAGATTCCAATGGCAGCTGGCGGCAGCAGGCCGTTCCCGATGTAAAAGAAAACGGCAAACGCGCCAGTGCCGGGATCCATCACTATTCCCCCGGTCAGCAGGGGATAAGCGATCAAGCCCAGCAGCACGTAGATCGCGTTGACCCCCGCGAACAATGCCAGCCACTTGATCTGCTGGCGTTCCAGTGGATTGCCCTTCCGGAAGCGCAGCACAGGCGAAACCAAAGCCAGGACCAGGATCGGGAGGAAGAACAGTAGTCCTACCACGAGAATGCGCTGCGCATACTCTTGCAGTTCTGGGAGGAAGAATGGGTTGGACATCTGCGAAGGGATTTGCAGGGGGTCCGTGCTCAGGAAAATGAAGCTGTTGATGAAAATATTAAATCCAAGCAGGCGGTAAATCCAGCGGCTGGAACCCGGGGGGTAGAGCGTACCGTCTGGAAAATGTGCGATCATTAAAAACAGCGCCAACCAGCCGAAGACCAGGTCAAAGTAGTAGAAAACTGAAAGCAGCACCGGACCGATGTCTTCCCTGATGGAGCCGTAAGCCACTGTACCGGAAAAAACGATCAGTAAAGGCCCAACGATATTTCCCGGCACGCGCCGGATGATCAGCAATCCAACCAGCAATGTGAATGGTGTCAGCACCAGGATCGCCAGCGCGCGGAAGACGGGAGAATTAAAGTTGTAATCACCAGCCCACGGGTGCAGGATAAAGTCCACCAGGGCTATCCCGATCAGGATCAGGGCTACCCCGTTCAGCATCAGGACAATTCGATCAAAGAGTCTCTTCATAAAAAGCAAATCCTCCCTTTCAAGGAGGGAAAAACGGAAAACCCCTGGAGCACGGGAGGTCGTTGATGTGCGTTTAAACAGAAAAGAGACAAATCACAGGGTTGCCAGGATTTGTCTCTTTTCAACCGTGTTGAACTATTTGTTGGGCAGAAAACGCGTTACGGTCGCGCCGCACACCGGGCACTTGCCCTTGGCGATCCGGCGTCCGCTCTTGGTTAATTCAACCGTGCCGTTCTTAATGTTCCGCTTGGTTCGTTCCTTGACGCAATATCCTTCAAAATCCATCTTTGTATCCTCCTGTTCATTCCTTGGGTGAAACGCTGCAACCTGCAAATCAGGTTGTTGATTAATTTTACCTTATAAATACGCATTATTTGGGATTGTCAAGAGGCAGTTTTTCTGGTTAAAAACCAGGTTATTTATTCCATCCTCTAAAAACTGCCTCACTGCATGCGGATTATACGTACCTACCAAACCACTCCAGTGTCCGCCTCCAGGCATCCTGTGCCGCCTGTGGATTGTAGCGCGTGCTGGTGTCGTTGTGAAAGGCGTGGTCGGCATCCGGGTAGATCACCTTCTCGTAGATCTTGTTATTTGCTTTCATCGCCGCCTCGATCGCCGGAATGGTCGAGTTGATGCGCTCGTCGCGTTCGCCGTAAATCGCCAGCACTGCCGCGTTGATCTTGGGTACATCTTCGATCGGGGGCGGCGGGCCGTAAAAAGGCACCGCAGCCTTTAATTCCGGCATGTCGGTTGCGACCAGCCAGGTGACACCTCCTCCAAAACAAAAACCCACCATCCCCACCCGTTCTGGCTGGACATACGGCTGTGCCAGCATGTAACGGTAGCCGCTCTGGAAATCCGCAGCAAACTGCGCCGGCTCGATATTCCCCAGCGCTCCCGGCACCTGGTCTGAGCCCAGGGAGGTGCTGCCTCCCTGGCGTGAGAGCAGGTCGACGGCCAGCGCTGCGTACCCCGCTTTTGCCAGCCGGCGTGTCACGTCCTGGATGTGCTCGGTCAGGCCCCGGTTCTCGTGGCACACCAGGATCAGCGGGAATGAGCCGCTCTGGCCTGGTTTCGCCAGGTATCCTTTCAGCATCGTCCCGTTATCCGGGGAACTCGACCGCCATCGCGCTCACCGCTGGGTCGTCCGGGCTGACTGTACCCGCCATCTCGGGCGTGGGAGGGACCTGTTCGCCGGCGGTCGGCGTCTCACCCACAGCGGATTCCAGCGTGGCTGTCGAAGCAGCAGTCGGTGTGGCGCCGGACTGTGTGAGCGTCGCAGGCTGTGTGGCAGCACTCGCGGGAGCTTCTCCCACCGGCGCGGCGCATGCCGCCAGGAATGAGTTGGCCAGTACCATGCTGCCCATCACCGAGCCGATCAGCTTGAGGGCTTCACGCCGGCTCAGCCTGCCTTCCTGGTATTCTTCGGCAAATTCCTCAACCAGGTAAGTTTGAAAATGATTCATCTTCGGTCACCTCCAGGGTCAATACCGGTTTGCTGTCGTTGCTTCTCGCAGCGAAAAATGGGCTGCATCCAATCCGGATATAATCGGACATATTTTACCCGAAAATAAAGTTTTGAGAGATGTTATTCAGTCAGCCTCCACCTCCTGTCTATAAACCTTAATACTTTCTCACTTCCTTCCTGGAAAGGCTATAATCATCATCAATCCATTTTCAGAACGCTTTGTCGGGAGGACAAATGAAAATCCTGCGCCGTATACTCGGGATATTAGTCATGATCGCCGGAATTTTGGGTCTGGTGCTCAGCCTGGCCGGGCTGGTGGGGGTTTGGGTCTTCAAGCCTGATGTCGCCAGCGCCATCGAATCGACCATCACCACCCTGAATTCCAGCGTCACCACCAGCCAGCAAGCCATGGATATCACCAGCCAGGCCCTGGGTGCCACGGTCGACAGCATCGATGCCCTCTCCGTCATGTTGGGCGCCACGGCTGCTTCCGTTGCAGACACCCAGCCGGTCCTCGACCAGGTCAATACTTTCATGGGCGAAAAGTTGCCTGCCACCATGAAATCAGCCATCGGGTCGCTCGAGACTGCCCAGCAGGGCGCAGTGGTTCTGGACAGCGCCATCAAGTCGCTGGATTCATTTCGTTCTGTGATGAGCGGGGTGCCGTTGTTGAGCGCCTTCGTGGATGCGCCCGCGAAATCATACGATCCCGATGTCCCGTTGGCTGAATCACTGGGTGACCTGTCTTCCAGCCTGGAAAGCCTGCCGGATATGTTCATCGAAATGTCCACCAACATGGCCAAGGCAGATGATAACCTGGTGACGATCCAGGACAGCCTGACCACCATGTCGGATAGCGTCAGCCTGATCTCTACCAGCCTGGGAGGGTACCAGGCGATGGTCGAAAACTCCAAGTCTTCCATGGATAACCTGGGCTTGATGCTCCTCAACATCCAGAACAACCTGACCGCCATCCTGGATGGTGTGGCTATCGCCTTGAGCCTGTTTTTTGGCTGGCTGCTGGCAGCCCAGGTTGTGATCCTCAGCCAGGGTTGGGAGCTGTTTCAGGGCACTGCCGGCCGTATGGAAGGCCAGGCTGAAGCGCTGCCTGACGTTGAGACAAAAGTTGAAGAAATCTCGGCAGTCGAAGCCAAAGCTGATGAGCCGCCCGATATTGAGCCTGAAGTTGAAACGCCGCCTGCAGGTGAAGCCGAAGCCGGTTCGACGGAGCAGGCCAAAGAAGAGTAGCTCCAGACATCAAGTGTCATGCGTGATACAATCTTTACCGCGAACGTATAATGAAGTTACGTTTAACAGAAAATCTACAGGAGACCAATCATGAAATTTACACTCAATTCGACCCTCGGTGAGCTGATCGACAATCCTCAGGCCAAAGCCGTCCTGGACCAGCAGCTGCCCGGCGTCTCTACCCACCCGTTGGTGGCTATGGCCAAAGGCATGTCGCTGAATGCTATCCTGGCCATGCCGCAGGCCGCCCAGATGGGTTTGACCAAAGACAAGGCCGAGGCTCTGCTGGCTGAAGTCAACAAGCGCGTGGCCTAGAGCCTCCCTGGCAGTGGCTCTCTACTCCTATTAGCTCAATGCTCTGCGGAGGATGCCTGCCATTAACAACGGCGATTGAACCGGGTTCCCCCGCATCCAAAGTTTAATACAAAACCCAGCCTGTCCATGAAGGACAGGCTGGGAATTTTTAATTCTGGCTCACTTTCTCAGCCCGGTAAAAACAGTGTTGCTTTATGCAGCTATTCTGGGACGATCTCAGGTTGTTTTCCAGTCGACGGTCCGATTGACTTCGGCTTTTCGCTTTTCGAAGGGTTTTCCGATCAAGCGCTCGATCGTGCGCACCATCGGTTGGTCATCCTGGGTGACGAGAGACAGGGCCACGCCGCGTTTCGTCATGCGCCCGGTCCGTCCGATCCGGTGCGTATAAGCCTCTGCCGTATCCGGCATATCGTAATTGATCACGTGCGAAATCTGGTCCACGTCGATGCCCACGCGAGGCGATGTCCGTCGCTACCATGATCTTCACCCTGCCGCTGCGGAAGTTATCCATCGCTTCCTGTCTCTTGTTTTGCGACAGGTTGCCTTGCAGCGAAGTTGCCTGCAGCCCGGCTTTGATCAGCTGTACCGACAGCTTCTTGGCGCGGTGTTTGGTGCGTGTAAAGACCAGCACCTTGCCGCTTTCCGGCTTGCGCAGGATATCCAGCAGTAGCTCGGCTTTATGGGTTTGTTCCACCGTATAGGCTGCATGGCTGACCGTCTCAACAGGCCGAGAATCACCCAGCTCGATTTTCACCGGTCTGCGCAGCAGCTCATCGACCAGCGAGCGGACTTCAGGTGGCATCGTAGCCGAGAACAGCAGCGTCTGGCGTTGTGCAGGCAGGGCGGCTAGAATCCGGCGGATGTCGGGCAAAAAGCCCATGTCAAACATCCGGTCGGCTTCATCCAGGACCAGGATTTCGATCCCCCTCAGATCGACTGCTCGCTGGCCCATCAGGTCCAGCAGCCGGCCCGGGCAGGCGACCGCGATTTCCACGCCGGCCCTCAGGTGTTTAATCTGCGGCGCGGCATTTACGCCGCCGTAAATGGTCAGGCTGCGCAGTCCGGTCTGGCGGCCCAGCTCCCCGATCGCGGTGTGAGTCTGTTCTGCCAGCTCGCGGGTCGGGGAAAGGATCAGAGCGCGCAGCCTGCCGCGCGCTCCTTTCAGCAGGTGCTCGAGGATGGGCAGCACGAACGCGGCCGTCTTTCCGGTGCCGGTCTGGGCCAGGCCCAGAACATCTTTACCCGCCAGGATCGGCGGTATGGCTTGTAGTTGGATGGGAGTGGGGGTAGTATACCCGGCGGATGAAATCCCCGCTTGAATCCGGGGGTTAAAAGCAAACGAAGTAAAATTCACAAAAGGTCCTTTTGGCGTCGAATTGAGCCAAGGCGAACCCCAGCCCGCCCGCCTTCGTTGTGGACAAAGTTGATCCACTTACGGAGACGGACACAGGAGTATACCACATAGTTTCAA
Organism: uncultured Chloroflexia bacterium; assembly: GCA_963698765.1. Lineage (GTDB taxonomy): Bacteria > Chloroflexota > Anaerolineae > Anaerolineales > UBA4823 > CAVOSB01. The sequence continues at coordinate 23,497 of CAVOSB010000036.1, read as the reverse complement.
AATCCCCGCTGCTGTCCCTCCCAGGGTGGCTCCTTGCCTTCCTTGAACTCCTTCACGCTCGGGCCGCCCAACCCGCTCAATCGCCGCATGCCGTATAGATAGCTCAATATCAGGAGCACGATAAGATAGGGCCATCCCAGGAATATCCTGGCTGTCCCCAGCGTGTTGACTTCCCCGCTCTGGTACAGCCAGAATTCCACTGCCAGCCGCGCCGCGAATGCCACACCCCAACCAATCGACACTTCGTTGTATGCCGGCAGCACCCTGGGATGCCAGTACCATTCCAGCGGCCACCGCCGCGTAACGAAACTCGTCCAGGCTGCAATCGGCCGGTTGACTGCCACGCTGACCACGCACAGCACGACGGTGATGCTCCCGGAGATCAGCCCCGGTATGAAGAAGCCTTTCCCCGAGCCGCTGAGGTACGCGAATACTGCCGCCAGGGCCAATCCGCCCAGCCCACCAAACGCGTAGACCAGGCTTTCGTGCTTCAGAATCCGGATGATGCCCAGCAGGGCGGCAATTGCCAGCGCGGCGACCAGCGCCGGATTCAGGCCCAGGAATGCGTTTAGAACCAGAAATACCAGCAGTGGCAGGAATAAATCCAGCAGCCCGCCTCCCCGCCCGGACATGACCAGTTTTAATTCTTCACCCAGTTCCTGGAGCTTAGCCACCGGCGTGCTTGCCCATCCAGAATACCTTCCAGTCACCCTTGCTGGAATATGCGGCGTACAGGGTGTACAGGGAGCCGGTGAAGAATCCCAGCACCATCATCAAAACCACCCATATCACCGCCTTCAGCCCGCTCTTCTCGCGGTAGACGATCCACCCGGAAAACAACACAAAACCGGTGTACAGGTCTACCAGCGAGACGATCCCCCACGGATTGCTGAGCAGCTCCGCTCCGTCTGCGGCGAAGTCCCCCACCGTGAAGCCATAAACCAGCACTGCGGTCATGGCTATCAGTCCCAAAAACGCGATCAATTTAACCCATTTCATTTTTGCCCATCCTGCCTTTTCAATGCAGACCGACCTCACATCCGGGTTTAAGCAGAACTAACTGTGAGGTCTCTGAGGAACTTATAAAACCAAAACAATCCCCAATACCAGTTCGGCCACCGCGCTGATCACATTCGATGACACCACCGACCGGTCGACGAACATGGATATCGTCCGCACGACCGCCACCACCAGGTAGGTGATCCCCAGCATGGCGTAGGTCTCCGCGCTGTTGAAATACAGCGCGCTTGCGCCCAGGCCGACGAAAAACGCCCCCAGCACCGCGCGTATCTCGGTGATGCCGCGCCCGCCGCTCACGTCCAGCCCCGTGAACCCGCGTACCTTCAGCGGCCAGAACATGGAGACCACTCCGGTCAAAATTGTTGCTGCTGCTGCGAAATATTGTAAATATTGTATGATCATCTTCCTGTTTCTTCCTTTTTTATTTTCCTGTCACAATGGCGTAGCCGACCGCCCCCGGCCCGATATGGGCCCCTATCACCGGTGTGATATCCATGCTGTACAGGCTTTCCGCAGGGATCATCGCTTCAAGGCGCTTCCGGAAGGCTTCCGCTTCCTGCGCTGCGTTGGTATGCACCAGGGCAAAGCGTTCAATCGGCTGGCGCTCTTCCAGCATCTTTAACAGGCGCTCTTCGGCCTTCCTGGTGGTTCGCACGCGCTCGGAAGTTGGCTTGCCGTCCTCCATCTTCAGGATCGGTTTAATGCGCAGCAGGCTGCCGATGCCGCTCATTGTTGCGCTCATCCGGCCGCTGCGCTTCAGGAATTCCAGGGTATCCAGCCGGGCAGTGACGAAGCTGCGCCTGGCCAGGTCGTCCAGTTCCTTCAGGATTTCTCCCATCGTCTTTCCCTCCGCGCCATGCGGGCTGCCGTTTCGACTTGAAAACCGGTCCCCAGGCTCAGCTGGCGGGAATCGAACACCGTGACCTTGAATTCCTGGCATTTCTCCGCCGCCAGCCTGGCCACGTCGACGGTTGCGCTCAGGCTCTTCGAGATGTGAATCGACAGGATTTCGCCGGCCCCTTCAGAAGCCAGGTCCGCGTACAGCTGGCAAAACACGTCCATGCTGGGCGTGCCGGTGGTCGGCTGGCTCGGATAATTCGCTAGGTTGGTGTAAAACTCCTGGCGTGTGATCTCCACCCCATCCCGGTACCCTTTCTCCCCGATGTTGATATACATGGGCACGACGGTGATCCCTAATTCCTCGATCACCTGTGCGGGCAGGTCGCAGGTTGAGTCGGTTACGATTCGAATAGTCATGTCCAGGGCCTCAAATCTTTCTCTGTAATATCATTATCACATTAAATACCAGAATTGTCAATATATTATCTATATATTGCATAATATTCCTGTGAAAAAAAAGAGCATCAGGATCGCCGTGTGTAAACTACCACCTGCCACACCAGGCTCTGGGAGTATGATTTCTCCTTGAAACCGCTGCTATGGACGATCGCCTCAACCACCTTCGTCGGGTGTGAAAATGTGCGGTAAGCGCTGCCTCGCATGCGAAGGTACAGGTTGCCAATCGCCAGCCCTGCCCTGACCCACCAGGTATCCCGTGGGTACACCAGCCCGTAGATTTTTCTCGCTCGCTTCGCCGACAGCTCGACCAGCTTTTCCATGTCGGGATAGCAGCAGATCACCCGGTCGAGCGTCACGATATCCGCCGGCGCGATATCATCCGCCAGGTCGACGAAATTCCCCCGGTGGTACGATACACGTTCCGCCTGCCCTCTCTTTTCGGCTTCTTCCCTGGCCGCCTCCAGGTAGGCTGTGGAGGCATCCACGCTCGTCACCTCCCGCACTCCCGCTGCGATCAATTTGTGCTGGATGGCGCCCACCCCGCCGCCGATATCCAGCAGGCTGAGTCCTTGCACGCCTTCTTTCTCGATGGCTTCCGTCAGCAGGCGCGTCGTTTTGCCAGGACCCTTGCTGCGGTAGCGCTTCAGCTCCCGCCTCACGTACTCCTGGCTGAACACCTCTTCGATCCCCTGGCATTGGCTGCAGTACATCATTGACCTCCTGACTCTCGTAATACCGTAAATATCGGTAGCAATCATCCAATTCTACTTCACATTACCTGTGTGGCCGGCGAATCATATCCTGCTTGTGTTTTGGTAGAATAACCCTGATAATACAGGTACCAACCATGAAAGAAGCTTACTTCACCTCCGCCAATCTCGAGCAAAAGGCGCTCGAGTTATGTCTTCCCTTCGATCGCAGCCGCAGGCGCAGGTTCGAGAGCTTTTCGCCCTTGCAGTCTGCCTTACTGGTTCTGGATATGCAGCTCTATTTCATAGAGCCCTCTTCTCACGCCTGGGTTCCTGGCGCCGCGGCTATCCTGCCGGGCATTCAATCACTTATCCAGGCCTACCGGGTGCTGAACCTTCCAGTCATCTTCACTCGCCACCTCAACACACCCGCCGATGCCGGGCGGATGTCCTTCTGGTGGCGCGAGCTGCTCACTGCCGATAATCCCCTCAGCCAGCTCACTCCCTTGCTGGATACTTCTGGAAGCCCGGTCATCGACAAGAGCCAGTATGATGCCTTCCATGGCACCGGCCTGGCTGAAAGCCTGCCTGCTCCCCAGCTGGTGATCTGTGGTCTGATGACTCATCTGTGCTGCGAGACGACCGCCCGCTCGGCCTTCATGCACGGCTTCGAAGTCTTCTTCTGCGTGGATGGCACAGCCACCTACCACGAGGATTTTCACCGTGCCAGCCTGCTCAACCTGTCGCACGGCTTCGCTGCCCTGGTGCTGGTAAATGAAATCCTGGGCAGGCTGCGAGATATCCGTGCATAACCACCCAACACCTGAAGTGGCTGAAGTGATAATCATCGGCGCGGGGCCGGCCGGCCTGGCTGCAGCCATGCAGCTCAGGCGCTACGGCCTGCAGCCGCTGGTATTCGAGAGGGATCGGGTCGGTGGGTTATTGTGGAACGCCAACCTGGTGGAAAACTACCCCGGCTTTCCCTCCGGCCTGCCCGGGCCAGCTCTGGTGCGGCTGTTCCTACGCCAGGCAGACCGGCTGGGGGTGCAGATCACCGCCGATCTGGTAACCCGCGTCCTCTGGGAAGATGGATTCTTTCGCCTGTCAACCTCGCAGGGCGCTTACTCCACCCGTCATCTGATCCTTGCGATGGGCACCAGGCCGCTTCCATTCACCAATTTGCAAATTCCACCTGCTCTGCACGACCGGGTGCTGTATGAGGTGCAGTCCATCCTGGATCTGGGCGGAAAATCCATTGCTGTCGTTGGCGCTGGAGACGCTGCCTTCGATTATGCGCTGAACCTCAGCAGGAGGAACCAGGTCGCCATCTTGAACCGCGGCGGACGGCTTAAATGCCTGGCGCTGCTAGAAGAAAGGGTTGCCCTTTCTCCCAATATCCGTTACTATTCGAACACTTCACTGGTCGGAATCGGCAGTTCTTCAGCAGGTGAGCTGCAGCTGGATTGCCTCTCCCCAACCGGCAGCTTCTCCATGTCCGCAGACTACCTGGTCGGCGCCTTGGGTCGGGAGCCGCGCCTGGATTGCCTGACGGCAGTATTCCGGCAAAAATCCAGACTGTTGGTGCAACGTAAGCTGTTATATTTCGTAGGTGATATCAAGAATGGCATGTTCCGGCAGACCGCCATCGCTGTCGGTGATGGGCTGCAGGCTGCCATGGAAATCTACCAGCGGCTATCTGCTTAGTAGAAAGTCAGGCGCAGTCCGCGGATATTTGTTATTATATTAACTGAAGGATTGGACATCAATGAGAGTGATCGCTGCTGCCGGTAACGAAGAGATTGCCAAAGTTTATATCGTGGATTTAGGAGATGGCCAGCTGGTCGAGTGCGTCGAGTCGCTCCAGCCTCCGCTTAACCGGATGGAAAAATGGGTGCTGCTGGTTTCCACCATGTTCGGCTGCCCGGTGGGCTGCAAGATGTGCGACGCTGGCGGCTTCTATCACGGCAAACCCACCGCCGCTCAAATCATGGACCAGGTCGATTTCCTGGTCCGGCAGCGCTTCTCGGATGGGTACGTACCTTCTCGCCAGTTCAAGATCCAGTTTTCGCGCATGGGCGAGCCTTCTCTAAATCCGGCGGTGCTGGACGTGCTGGAAGTGCTCCCGCTGTATTTCCAGGCTCCTGGCCTGATGCCCTCGCTCTCCACCGTCGCTCCTGCTGGAACCGGGCCTTTCTTCGATCGATTGCTGGACATAAAGCAGCGTCTCTACTCAGGAGGGAATTTCCAGTTCCAGTTTTCCCTGCATACCACCGATCTGGCCCGCCGCGACCTGCTCATCCCGGTCAAGAAATGGGGCTTTGCCGAGATGGCCGCATATGGCCAGCGCTTCCATGCTCCTGGTGACCGCAAGATCACCCTGAACTTTGCCCTGGCTGACGATATGCCTCTCGATCCCGCCGTCTTGCTGCAGTACTTCGATCCTGTCCTGTTCCTGGTCAAGATCACGCCCCTCAATCCCACCTACCGGGCTGCCCAGCACCGCCTGGTCTCCTACCCTCGATCCCAACCAACCGGGTGAGAACCCTGACCCATTTGCCAGCCAGTATCCCCTCATCCGCCAGCTGGCCGCCGCGGGTTACCAGGTCATCGTGAGCATTGGCGAGACCGAGGAAAACCTGATCGGCAGCAACTGCGGCCAGTACCTGCGCACACACCTGTCTGCCAGCCAACCCATCCAGGACGGCTACACCTACCAGGTGCAGGAATGCGGGGTAGCGCAATGAAGCAAAGGCTGGTACCAGCTTTTCGGGGCTGGTAAGCCGGGTGGTTCCATGACTGTTGTCGGCTTGTCGGATGATAAGGAAAAATCAACAGGCCTTCACGAATTGCTGCGTTCTTCGATCTCCCAGGCGTGGTCGAGCACATGCCAGGCTGTCCGGCGCTCGAACTGCCGCGGCCTCCAGTGCCTTCCGCCGCGCGGCCCGAATTCCGGCAGCTCGCCGTGAGCCGCACGGGTGAGCCCCTCCAGGGTCGCAGACCTGATCCTGCGCAGTTCCTCGCCCAGGTCCTTCCCTTCCCCCACTTTATGCTTCCAGCCCAGGCTGGACAGGTATCCCGCCTCGCTCTCCATCACGTGGCGGATGATCTTCTCCAGCTCTCGCCCACCTCCGCGCGGCCCTTTGCGCAGCTCCTTCCCTGTTGCTGCTTCGACAGCCGTGTCGAATGCCTGCCAGCAAGCCTGCAGTAGCGCCAGCAAGGGCTCCAGTTCTGCTTCATCGATTGGTTCCAGGTCAAACGCGGGAACTGCGGCGGGCGCGCCGAAATCGGTGGTCGCATCACCCTTCAACCGTTGGACGATCCTGAATTCAGATACACTGTCAGGCACAGTAAACCCGGCCTGAGCTCCTTCGATGGCTCACGCATAGTGCGGCCCGTACTCGAACAGCGCCTGCAGGGCGGTCTCCTCTTCGCTTCCGTTCCTGCTCCACCCCATCCATTCGAGCGCACAGGCAAAAACCCGCTTCTCCCCGACCTCCAGGTAAACGGGTATCTGGATGGCATCCTCTTTATTCATTTTTCAATTGTACCAATCGAATTCCCCTCTTCCTGTAGGGCAAGCTGTCAGCTTGCCCCTCCTGCCCACCGGTCAGGTCCTGTCCCACTTTTCCAGTCCTCCGGCTCCGGTATGCTCCTGACCACGGATCAGACCTTCCAGAACTCGAATCGTGCGAGCGCCTGCACCGATCAATTGCGAGCGCCTACCCCGATCAATTGCGGGAGCTAATCCTCTTTACCTGCTTACCAGTCTACCTGTCTACTTGTCTACCTGATTACCTGTCTACCTCACAAACATGACCGCCAGCGCATCCTCCGCAGTCCGCAGCTCCATGCTGTCCAGCTGGATCGTATAGGTTGTTGCCGACTGCAGCGCGGCCAGGTACTGCTGCTCCTGCGCCATCAGCTCTTCCGAGCATGCCATCTCGGTCATCTGGATTTCTTTGTCGACGGTCACATTCCTGCCATCTACCTGGTACCTGACGTTGTAGTCGTTGCAGCCCGTATTCCCTGAGATTATCAGGTTTTGCCCGAACACGGCTGTAATCTCTGAATCGACCACCACGCCTACCACCGCTTCTTTGCCGTTGTTATAATTGGTCACCACCCAGGCTGAGCCGGGGAGAGCCAGGCTGGCAGCGTCCACCTTTCCGAATGCCGCAATGGTCGTGCCGTCGGCATCGAGCAAATTCAGGATAGTGCCCTGGACATTATAGGTTTTCGCGTTCGCCAGGGCGCTCAGGAATGCGCTTTCCTGGTCCATCTGCGGCTGTGGGCAGGCCATCATCGTGCTGGCTGCTGGACCGATGGTGATCTTGTTGCCGTCGGTCTGGTAAGTGGTAGAGAATGAATTGCAGCCCGTTTTGCCGCTCAGGCTGTCTCCCTCGCCGAATATCAGCCCGGCAGTGATCCCTGCCAGCGCAGGCTGCCCGTTCAGGGCTCTCAACGACCAGGTGGTGCTCCCCAGCTCAGCCCCTCCTGCGCTGCACGCCGCCAGCGCCAATCCGAGCATGAATATGATGTACTAAAACCGGGTACTGGTGTTTATTTTGCATGGGTACTGTCCTCTCCGTCCTCAATATCGACTGCTCCAGGATCACTGGATGGAAGAATTTTACCATCTGGCAGTTGTGATTGAAATTCTTTCCTTCATAAAATCACCTCTTACTTCCTGTTTCTAAACCTCGATCGTCAGGTTGAGTACCCTGGTCGCCCCTCTGAAGAAAAACTTCATAAACAGGTCGGCTGCTTCGTCCCCCTTCACAGGGATGTCCTTCTCCAGCCACCAGGTGACGAAACCCAGCATGGCACTGGCATAGTATCCGGCTGCCAGCCCTTTCGGCAGCTCGGGTTGGGCGCTCACAAATCCGCTCAGGTGCCGGGTGAAAAATTCTACAGCCGCTTCTTCGATGATATCGCGAATGCGGCTGGCAGCCTTGCTGCTGCCTTCGCCTTTGAGCATGATGCGGTAAAGATCGCGATTTTCATCCACGTGCCGGAAGACCACCGCCACGGGATTCACGCCGCCTTGGTCCTGCCGCCAGGTTCATTTCTGCCGTCTGCTCCACCTGGCTTTTCAGGTCAGCAGCAATCTCCTCCAGGCTCTCCACCAGTAATTCTTCTTTATCACGGAAATGCAGGTAAAAAGTGGTGCGCCCCAGGTCGGCGCGCTCGGTGATGTCTTCGATAGTCACCGCGTTGTAACCGCGCTCCAGGATCAGTGCCATCAGTGCGTTGCGCAGCTGGCGTCGCGTCCGGCTGACCCTGCGGTCGGTCTTGCTGCTCGTCAAATTCATGTTGTACTCCTGAACACCTGTTCATAATTGGACACAGCCCTTCGACCCGTCCTTGACAGGCTCTTGCCGGGGTTTATAATCTGCAGGTGGTAGAAAATGAACACGATGTATATTTTATTACAATTTGTTCAAAATCTCAAAGTCTTAAAGCCGCGATAAAGTACCTGATCGATGATTTCCACCTCAAACGATAACCCCCACGATCTCACCCCGGATACCCACTCCTCTCTGATTCGGCTTTCGCAGGTCTCAAAAGATTATCCAACCCCTGCCGGGTCTTTCCGCGCACTGCATGAAGTCAATCTCGAAATTTGGCCGGGCGAGTTCGTGGCGGTGGTCGGTAAGTCAGGTGCAGGGAAAACCACGCTCGTCAATATGATTACCGGCGTGGACCACGTCACAGCGGTGAGGTAGTAGTGGGTGGCACAAAATTAGCGCCAAATGAACGAGAACTCGGCTTGCACAGTGGCGCGGGCGGAATGTCGGGGTGATCTACCAGTCTTTTCACCTGCTGCCAGGACTCTCGCTGCTGGATAATGTTTTACTTCCCATGGATTTCTGCCATCTCTACCGCGGCAGGCAAAGTCGCGAGCGTGCCCTGGATTTGCTCTGCCAGGTAGGGCTGGAAGGTCATGCCCGCAAGCACCCTTCGCAAATCTCCGGAGGCCAGCAGCAGCGCGTGGCGATCGCCCGTGCGCTGGCGAATGACCCCTCGATGATCATCGCCGATGAGCCTACAGGTCGCCTCGATTCGCTCACCGCTGAGGCGATCTTCTCCATCTTTGAAGGGCTGGTCCAAAATGGAAAAACCATCCTGATGGTAACCCATGACCAGGTCTTGCCCGGCACGTCACGCGCACCCTGCAAATCGTGGACGGCCAGGTGCAGGCCTATGCCAGCTGAACCGCTTCGACATGCCTGTCGGGTATCGATTCCATGGGTGATCCGGTCATCCGCATGCGCGGCATCACCAGGACTTTTCATTCCGCGGCTGGCGAAGCAACGGTTCTCAAAGGCATCGATGTCGACGTCCACCAGGGCGAGTTCATCAGCGTGGTAGGGCGCTCAGGCAGCGGCAAATCCACCCTGGTCAACATGCTCACCCGCATCGACCGCCCCACCTCCGGAACAGTCCGGGTCGGCGATGTGCTGATCCACGAATTGCCCGAAGGACGCATGGCGCTGTGGCGCGGCAGGAACATGGGTGTCGTTTTCCAGTTCTTCCAGCTCCTGCCCATGTTGACCCTGGTCGAAAATGTGATGCTGCCGATGGATTTCTGCAACATCTACTCGCCCGCCAGCCGTGAAGCGCGCGCCCTTGATCTCCTGAAGCGGGTCGGGCTGGAAGGGCTGGCTCACAAGCTGCCGGGTGCTGTCGCTGGCGGCCAGCAGCAGAGTGCCGCCGTGGCCAGGGCCCTGGCTAATGACCCGCCCATCCTGGTCGCCGATGAGCCGACCGGCAACCTTGACTCGCGCACTGCCGAGCAGGTGATGGGGATATTTGCAGAGCTGGTGGAACAGGGTAAGACCGTCGTGATGGTGACCCACGACCAGGTTTTGGCTCGCCGTACCTCCCGCATCGCTGCTCATTTCCGACGGCGAGCTTGTGAACGAGGCGGTCGCAGCCGCCTTTCCCGGTCAGGCGCACTCCGCGCTGTTGCGGCTGAGCAAGCTCGCTTCGCCGCTGCATCTGCTCCCTGGGGCGGACTTGCCGGATACCCTATCCCCTGTCACTGCACCGCTCTACCTGCTTGTCAGCGGAGAGCTGCTTCACCCGGATCACAATTCCCGAGTTCCCCCTCGGCCCTGGCGCCATAGTGGACCCGCTGGTTGGGCTGCAGGTGAGCCTGTTCGCTGGGCCATCCGGCGCCGACCTGCTCTCCCTGCCGCGCGCTGAAGTGTTGCCGCTCCTTACATCCAGCGGGTGATTCCCTTCCCCCGGTTTTCCCGCTGCCCGAGAGTGGTCAGGCGCACGCTCGGTTTGCACCCGCCTGGGAGGGACTCGTGATCCCTCCCCGCTGGAAAAAGGTGCTGGCCGACCTGTTCAGTCATAAAATCCGTTCGTTGCTGGTGATCGCTTCCATAGCCGTCGGCCTGTTCGCGGTTGGCATGACCACCACGACCTATGTTATTCTCGCCGCCGATATCCGTGCCGGTTATCTGGCGGTTCATGCGGCCAACATCCAGGTCATCTCGTCGCTTTTCGACGACGATTTCGTCGAGCGTATCCGCCGGATGCCCGGCGTCGCTGGAGCTGTGGGCGCATATAATGTCAAACTCCGGGTTCATGTTTCTGAAGGCAAGTGGAAGCCCATCCAGATAAAAGCTTTGTCCATTGATGATATGAATGAGCAGTCCATCAACAAGGTGGAGCTGCTTCAAGGGACCTGGCCGCCTGCAGACAGGCAGATTGTCATCGATGTCAACAAGGTGGTCGAGACCGGTGCCGGCCTGGGAGATGAGCTGGAGATCAAGCTGCCCTCCGGTACCGTGAGGCGCATGCAGGTGGTCGGGATTGTGCGAGACCAGACCATCGGCTCAGCCAGTGGGGAAGGTGGCTTTTTTCTTGCTCCCATCCAGGGGTATGTTACCGCTGCCACGCTGCCCTGGCTTGAGCAGCCTGAAGGCTTCAATACGCTGTATGCCACCCTGAGCCAGGACCAGGAAGACCGCCTCGCGCTCAGCCTGGTCGCCGATGCGATCCTGGAAGAGTTCGAGCACAGTGGCGTTACCACCTCGAGCTCAGTGGTTCGCCGCAGCACCGACCACCCGAACCTCCCCTATGTGGATGCCATGGTTGCGGTGATCTATTCGCTCGGCTTGCTGGTTGTTTTCCTAGTCCGGATTTCTGATCACCAACACGCTGTCAGCCTTGCTCAACCAGCAGATTGAGCAAATCGGGGTGATGAAGACCGTCGGTGCCAGCCGCTGGCAGATCGCGAGCATCTATATGCTTCTGATCCTGGTCTTCAGCCTGATTGCACTGGCTCGTCGCTCATCCCCACCTCCAGGCAGGCTGCCCTGGTGCTGCTCGAATATCTGGCAGTGAAGATCAATTTCGACCCTGCAGCGGCCTCCGGCCGGTCCCAGTTTCTGACCTGGTGATGGCTCTGATCGCCCTTTTCGTGCCCCAGGCAGCCGGCCTCTACCCCATCCTGCAGGGGACGCGCGTTTCAGTCCGTGAAGCGCTCAGCGGCACGGCTTCCTCCAGAAGGACGGTGACAGTCTGGTCTTCCGCATGTTCGCCAGGGTGCGCGGCTTCTCCCGCCCGCTGCTGATCTCGCTCAGGAACACCTTCCGCCAGCGCCTCCGCCTGGCTCTCACCTTGCTGACCCTGTCGTTGGGAGGTGCGATTTTTATCGCCTCCTTCAACGTGCGTTTCTCCATCGAGAACTATGTCGACCGGTTGGGGCGCTATTTCGTTGCCGATGTCAATCTGACCTTTGACCAGCCCTACCGGATCGAGCGGGTGACGCACGATTTGCAGCAGGTTCCCGGCGTCGAGCGGGTCGAAGGCTGGGGCGGTGACGCTGGCACAGGTTGTCAAAGCCGACGGCAAATCCCGGCGAGAGCATCCAGGTGCTCGGCCCTCCTGCAGCCAGCTATTGATCGAGCCCATCCTGCTCGCTGGGCGTTGGATCGAGCCTGGTGATGAAAATGCCGTCGTGCTCAGCGAGCTTTTCAGGATCGAATATCCTGAATCAAGCGTGGGAGACACAGTCCGCTTGAAGATCCTCGGACGAAAGAAACCGATTGGACCGTGGTCGGCTTCTTCCAGTTTGCCGGGAGGAGCGCCGGCTCTGTTTGCCTATGCCAGCTACGATTATCTGGCCGAGCTGAAACCGGGACTGCTCGGGCGGGCTGGCTTCTATCGCCTGTGGCCGCCGATCCGGACCTCAGCCAGGACGACCGGGAGTGGCTGGGTCAGCCAGGTCGAGGCGCATCTGACCAGGCTGGGATACGAGATCAGTGAGGTGTCCGCCGGCTCCGCTGTCAAAGATGACACATCCAAAGGTCTCAACATTCTCACCACATTTCTGATGATCATGTCGCTGCTGATGGCCGTTGTCGGCAGCATCGGGCTGACCGGGACGATGAGCCTGAATGTGATGGAGCGCACCCGCGAAATCGGCGTCATGCGCGCCATCGGCGGCTCTGATCGCGCGATCATGAAGATCGTGCTGGTCGAAGGCACCTTGATCGGCTTGATTTCGTGGCTTCTGGCCTCGTTGGCCGCGCTCCCGATCAGCAAGATGCTCGCCGACCTGATCTTTCAGATCATCTTCGATAATGACGCCATGCTGGCTTTCGATTACCGCGGCAACCTGATCTGGCTCGGCATTGTCCTGCTTCTGTCGGCTCTCGCCAGTGTTCTGCCGGCCTATAATGCTTCAAAGCTGACAATCCGGGAAGTCCTGGCGTATGAATAGGCTGGTTTCTCGAAATACCCCTCCCTGTCACTGCCAGCCCTGCCAACCTCAGGTAGTGTCAGCTGTCAGCCATCGTTTACTCCGTTAGAATCCTGTTAATTCCCTTCTTCCACCCTTGACTGTATATATTATGTACATAAAATATATACACATATTGGTTTAGGGGCGGACGGGTTCAAGAAATCATCCATTTATTACGTCCCCTCTTTTTTACCGGTTTTCAATTTTCTTGGTCGCTTTAGATGGTTAAGGAGAGTATAGACGATGAAATCGAATCTCACGATTGGTACTGTCTGGGGCATACCAATTGGGCTGCACCTCAGTTGGTTCATTATTTTCGGCCTGTTGACCTGGTCCCTGGCTTCTGGCTACTTCCGCCGCGCATACCCCCAGTTTTCCGATATTTCTCACATCGTGCTTGCTGCAGTTACCAGCCTGTTGTTTGCTGCCTCGGTCCTGGCGCATGAACTGGGACATGCCTTTGTTGCCTTGCGCAACCGCCTTCCTGTGCGCGGCATAACCCTCTTTATTTTCGGCGGCGTCGCTCAAATTGAACGGGAACCAGAATCTCCAGGTGCTGAGTTCCGCATTGCTATCGCCGGGCCTCTGGTCAGCCTGCTTCTGGGCTTATTCTTTGGCCTGCTGTGGGTTATTGACCACAACATCCCCACCTTAGCAGCTCCCAGCCAGTACCTGATGCGCATCAACCTGATCCTGGCATTCTTCAACTTGATCCCCGGTTTCCCCCTCGACGGTGGGCGGGTGCTGCGCGCCCTGGTCTGGTGGCGCACCGGCAGCTACCGGCGTGCCACTCGCCTGGCTTCTTCTGCTGGGCAGCTGGTCGCTTTCGGCTTCATTGCCCTCGGTGTTCTCGCCATCTTCGATGGGCGTTTCTTCGACGGCATGTGGCTGGCATTCATCGGCTGGTTCCTGCAGAATGCTGCTGCCTCTGCACAGGCTCACACTGAACATCCAGGAAGTCCTTAAGGGGATCAAAGTAGAGCAGGTGATGTCTACTGACTGCGTGCCCATACCCAGCCTGACTCCCCTCAGCCAGTTGGTCGAAGAGCAGGTCCTGGCCGGCGGCAAGCGCTGCTTCTATATTTCTGAGGGTGGTCGCCCGGATGGTATTCTGACACTCCAGGATATCGCCCGTGTGCCGCAAAGCAAATGGCGTTACATGACCTCCCGCCAGGCCATGTTGCCGCTGGAGCGCTCCGCAACTGTACAGCCTGAAACCGAGCTGATTGCTGCTTTACAAAAAATGGAATTTGCCCGCCTGTCGCAGCTGCCGGTCGTACAAGACCAGCAGCTGGTAGGTGTCCTTTCCCGCGAGCAGGTGTTGCGATATCTAAACACTCGTCTGGAATTGGCAGTCTAACATGCAAACCTTGATCGGGAAGCAATGGCATCACCTGCCGGTCAACCAGGTCGCTGAGCTGTTGAAGACTGACCTGGAAAACGGCCTAGATACCTTCGAGGTGCGCCACCGACAGGAGCACTTCGGGCCGAACCGATTGACACCGCACAAGGGCAAAAGTCCACTGGTGCGCTTTCTGCTGCAGTTCCATAATCCACTAATTTACATCCTGCTGGCAGCCAGCCTGATCACTGCGCTGGTGAAGGGCGAATTAGTGGATGCAGCCATCATTCTTGGCGTCGTGCTGGTCAACGCCATCATCGGATTTGTCCAGGAGTTCAGGGCGGAGCAAGCAATTCAGGCGCTCTCCGCATCGCTCACCAGCGAGGCTGCCGTGTTGCGCGCCGGCCAGCTCCAGCGGATTCCATCCGAACAACTGGTTCCCGGCGACCTGGTGGTGATCAAATCAGGAGATCGAGTACCGGCTGACCTGCGCCTGGTGCGTATGCGCGACCTGCAGGTGTCGGAGGCCGCACTGACTGGCGAGTCGCTCCCGGTGGAAAAATCATTGGACGAAGAGTTGCCGGTTGAAATCCCTCTGGCTGAACGACGCAGCATGGCTTACGCCTCTACGCTGGTCACTTTGGGGCAGGCGCGTGGCCTGGTGGTAGCCATTGGCGACGCGACTGAGATCGGACGTATCTCGCAGTTGATCTCATCTGCCAAGGAAATTGCCACTCCCCTGCAGCGCAAGATCGCCCAGTTTGGCAAGTTGCTGCTGTGGGTGATACTGGCGTTGGCTGCTTTTACTTTCCTGGCCGGCCTGTGGCGCGGCCAACCCGCCATCGACACCTTCACCGCCGCGATTGCCCTGGCGGTTGCCGCCATACCTGAAGGCTTGCCTGCTGCCCTTACGGTCACCCTGGCTATTGGCGTGTCGCGCATGGCGCGCCGGCGCGCCATTATCCGCAAGCTGCCTGCGGTCGAGGCGCTCGGCAGCGTTACAGTGATTGCCTCTGATAAAACCGGCACGCTGACCCAGAACCAGATGACGGTTCAGGCGATTACCCTGCCCGATCAGGATTACCAGGTCAGTGGTTCCGGCTACGATCCCATAGGTGAGATCCTCCTGGGAAACCAGGTGGTCGATGTGGCTGCACAGCCTGGCCTGGCCAATATCCTGACAGCTGGCCTGCTCTGTAACGATAGCTATCTCGTTTTCCGGGATGACCGCTGGCTGGTCGAAGGTGACCCGACTGAAGCTGCCCTGATTTCTGCCGCACGTAAAGCTGGTTTAGACGAAGAACAGCTCAAGGCTGAACTGCCCCGGCTGGATGAAATCCCCTTCGACTCGCAGCACCAATACATGGCTACTTTACACGCCCCTAAGGCAGGAGACATGAAGCTGGGTTTTGTCAAGGGTGCCGTAGAGGTCCTGCTGGACCGCTGTCGTTCAGGCACTGGATTCCCAGGGAGCAGCGCTTCCCCTGGACAGAGAAAATATCCTGAAACAGGTTGACGATCTGGCTGCCAGAGGTCTGCGTGTGCTGGCCTTTGCGAGCCTCGAACTGCCACCCGAGACCAAAAACCTTTCTCGCCAACTTCTGTCTTCCGGTTTGACCTTCCTTGGCTTGCAAGGCATGATCGACCCCCCTCGCCCGGAAGCCATTGCAGCGATCCGCACCGCCCACGACGCTGGTATTCGCGTCAAGATGATCACCGGCGACCATCCTTTGACTGCCGCAGCCGTCGCCGGCCAGCTTGGGCTTGTCTCATTGCCTGATGGCCTGGCGGATTGTGTGCTGACTGGCAGCGACCTGTCGCTTCTGTCTGATGCGGACCTTATCGAGGCCGCCCAAAAAGCCGATGTTTTCGCCCGCGTCACCCCGGAGCAGAAGCTGCGTCTGGTAGAAGCGCTCCAATCACGCGGGGAAGTTGTCGCCATGACCGGCGATGGGGTGAACGATGCCCCGGCTCTCAAGCAGGCCGATATTGGCATCGCCATGGGCATCACCGGCACCGATGTCTCCAAGGAGTTGGCTGAGATGGTGCTCACGGATGACAACTTTGCCACTATCGAAGCTGCTGTGGAAGAGGGCCGCGGCGTATTTGATAACCTGACCAAGATCATCGCCTGGACCCTGCCCACCAACCTGGGTGAGGGCCTGATCATCCTGTTGGCTATTTTTTTGGGAATCGCGCTACCCATCTTGCCGGTGCAGATCCTGTGGATCAACATGGTCGCTTCGCTCACCCTTGGCTTGGTTCTGGCACTCGAGATGCGCGAACCCGGTATCATGTCCCGCCCGCCGCGGAATCCTGACCAGCCGATCCTGACGCCTGTCTTACTGTGGCGCATCCTGATTGTTGGCCTCCTGATCTCAATCGCCGCCTTCGGCCTGTTCGAGTGGGAGCTGTTCTTTGGCAGCAGCCTGGAGGCGGCGCGCACGGTGGCGGTCAACGCCGTAATCATGGTGGAGATCTTCTACCTCTTCAATACCCGCTCGCTGACCCAGTCGCCCTTCCGCATTGGCCTCTTTTCTAATCGCTGGGCAGTGGCAGGAGTGCTGCTGATGCTGCTGTTGCAGGTGCTGTTCACCTACGCTCCTTCCATGAACGCTTGGTTTGATAGCGCTCCGATCACAGCAGCTGCTTGGAGCCGAATTTTACTGGTTGCCTTTCTCGGGTTCTGGTTGATCGAATTGGAAAAATGGCTGCGGCGTAGAGCTGGCCGGTTTAGCCCTATCAGTTCAGCCCGGACCATTTCCTTATCGCCTCAAAGAATGGCGGTTTTGGCTTCTTTCTTGGATTGAATGGGTACCAGCCGATTTCGGCACGCACCGCCTGATCTTTGAGTTCAGTCGCACCCCAGACAATAGAAGCTCCAAAAATCCCCATTAACGCTGAGCCCCAAACGGACGGGATGAACAGGGATCCGATCACCATCAGGACCCCCGCTCCCGTAAAATATGGCCACCACAGGTATCCCAGGTAATACTCACAACGCATCACCCATATAAATCCCAAACCTATGATCAGCAAAGCAGCAAGTCCGAGTATCAGGCCAAAGTAATTCACCTCCTGCCCATCCTTTATCCCCTGGATTTCTTCTGCTGAAAGTCCGCCTGCCCGCTGGTTTTCGGTCCAACCAGTTGATTGTACGTATGACGATGCGCGCATCGACTTCCACTCAATAACGCCCCTCTTTGAACATTAATCAGCGCTCCTGGGTATCCATACCGTTGGCGACAGGTGATCATATTTACGAACGGCTATATGACCTATCCAGATGCCGGAAAATGTCGCCGCGGCGGTGATCAACCGATCCCGTTGAGCTCCATGGTCGTTTCCTTTTACACTACATCTGGTTTGTGGGCAACAGGTGGCTGATTTCACATCGATTAAGGAATAAATATAGCACATTCTCGCTGGCTGAATAATTCCTCTGATAATTCTCTAAATCTTTCTAGATGACGGCTTGACTACCGTCATTTCGATCTCTGAAGACCGCTAACGGGTGGCCTGCATTGAAAAACGCCTGCACGCGCTTGCCTACTGGATGTATGGCGGTATGCGGTTTAAGCGCGTGGATGGTTTCGCCTGTGTCCAATCTCAGGCGGTATACGTAGAACGCTCCCCTGAAAAAACGCTCCTCGATGCAGCCGTTGCCTGTCCCTTGCAGGGTGAAGTCCACATCATCGGCCCGCATCGCAACTTCCACATTGCCGTCCGGTGGTAAGCCCTCTGCCTGCGGCAGGAAGCCGAGGAGGTGTGGATCCCGTCTGGTCGCGCAACTCCGCCGATGAAATCGCTGCTGCCCATGAACTCGGCCACGAAACGCGTCTGCGAGCCGTGGAATACCTCCTCCGGTCCGCCGATCTGTTCGACATTCCCGCACTGGAAAACCGCCAGCCGGTCTCCCATGAACAGCGCCTCTTCCTGGTCGTGCGTGACAAATATGGCTGTCGCCCGGATGGACTTGCAGAATCCCTCGCACCTGTTCCCTCACCTGGACGCGCAGGTCTGCGTCCAGGCTGCTGAACGGCTCATCCAGCAGCAGCACCTGGGGTTGAGGCGCCAGCGCGCGCGCCAGTGCCGCCCTCTGGCGCTCGCCGCCCGAAAGCGCATGCGGGTAGCGCCCTGCCAGCGCTTCCAGCCCCACCAGTTCCAGGTATTCGTATACTGTCGTCCCGTTTTTGTGCTTTCGCCTGGCCGAGCAAACCAAACGCCACGTTGTCGAATACGGTCAGGTGTGGGAACAATGCGTGCTCCTGGAAGACCATCCCCACTCCTCGCTTCTCCGGAGGTATAAATTCCCCCGCCCCCGCCAGAATCCACCCTCCAGTGAGATTGTGCCGTTATCCGGTACCTCCAACCCGGCGATCAGCCTCAACGTCGTGGTCTTCCCGCAGCCGCTGGGACCGACCAGCGCCAGGATTTCACTGCTTTCCAGGGTGAAGGACACCCCACAGACAGCGGGCAATCCGTGCCGGTTGTAACTTTTCGAAAGGTTTTTTACTTCAAGCCTGGTCATTGATATAGCTTCTCCCGTCGCAGTAAAAAAGACAGCGGGACTGCCGAAGATGAGCACCAGCAGCAGAGCAGCGGGTGCGGCCTGCACATAGCTCCCGTCCACCGCCCAGGTCCAGGCCCGTACTGCCAGCGTGTCAAAACCGGCTGGCCTCAGCAGCAGCGTGGCGGGTAATTCCTTCAGGGAGGTCAGGAATACCAGCGCCGCCCCTGCCAGCATGCCAGGCAGCGCCAGCGGCAGTGTCACCTTGAAGAAAGTCTGTCTCGGCTGTTCGACCGAGCATGCGCCCGCTTCCTCCAGCGTACCAGATACCTGTCCCAGCGCTGCTTCAGTGCCCCGCACCGCCTGCGGCATGTGCCTGAGCACATACGCCGTCACCACCACCAGCGGCGTCGCATACAGGAACGGGATGGAGCGGTTGATGATAAACAGCAGGCTGAGCGCAATCACCACGCCCGGGATCGCATACCCCACTTGGCAGATGCGGGATAAGAGTGTGCGATGCGGTTCGGGTAGCGGCTTGCCAGGTAGGACGCCGGCAAGGTCAGCAGCACAGCCAGGAAGGCAGCCAGGCCCGAGGTCCACAAACTGTTCCATGTAAATGAACCGAAACCTATGGATCCACTGCGGAATACACTCTCCAGGGTCTCGGGAGATAACAGCGCCTGCAGGCTCCAGGCAGCCAGCACCGCCACCGGCACCAGCAGGCTCAGGCAGACTACACCCATCGTAAGGGAGAGTGCCGGGTACTTCCACTTTCCCAGCGCGACTGTAGCTGCCGGGCGCCATTGGCTTTCCATCTGCGCGTAGCGCCTCTGTCCCTGCACGCGCAGCTCTGCCCACAAGAAGAGCATCGCCAGGACAACCAGCACCCCGCTCAGGATTGCCGCCGCTGAACGGTCGTAGCGGCCTGCCAGCTGTACGAAGATCGCCGAAGTGAAGGTCTCGTAGCGCAGCAGTGACACGGTCCCATACTCAGCCAGCACGTCCAGCGCCACCAGCAGCATCCCTGCCGTAATTCCTGGTAGCAGGGCGGGCAGCACCACCTGCCAGAAGGTCTGCCTCGGCGTACGCCCCAGGATCCTGGAAGCCTCCACGATGGAAGCGTTCAACGAGCGGAATGCCGCCCCGCTCAGCAGGTAGATGTAGGGGTAGCTGAACAGCACCAGGATAAAGGTCGCTCCCCACAATCCGAGCGGGTTGACACCCGGCATGCTGGTTCCCGTCAGGTCTTCCAGTAGCTTCGGGAACAGGCCGCCGCGCGGGCGCATCAGCGTCAGGTGGACGATGCCCCCGATGTATGCCGGGATTGCCAGCGGCATGGCCAGCAACCAGCGGAATATTTTTCTCCCCGGCAGGTCACTGCGCTCGATCAGCCAGGCCGTTCCCACCCCGATCACGGTGCTCCCCATCGTCACGGTAGCCGCCAGCACCAGCGTGTTTCTCAGCAGGATCCACATCCGCACCTGCAGCAGCCTGTGCCAGGCCTCTGCCTCCGCCCCCAGGGCGCGCACGATGATATATGCCAGCGGGATGGCAGCAAACAAGCCCGACCAGCCCCGCGGCCATCAGGAGACGCGGGATCGAAGCTCTTGTCTTACTGGCTCCGGCAGGAATGCAAATGATGGCTGCGCACTTAAGGCATTCCCAGTCGTTCCATCAGGTCGAATGTCGCCTCGAATTCAGCACTGCTTGAGCCGGTTCTACCTCCGCCAGGCGGAAATCCTCCAATGGCAAAAGTTCTGGCAAAGCCGCCGCGGCCGGCAGGAGCGGGTATTCGTAATTCAATCTGGCGAAGATTTCCTTTCCTTCCTTTGAAACCAGGTAGTCCAGGAAGGCCTGCGCAGCGCTGAGGTTGCCCGCCCCCTTTACGATGGCCGCCCGCTGGCATTGGTGATCAGGCCGATCTGCCCTTCCTCCTGGTCCGGGAAGATGATCCCCACCGGGCTGCCTTCCGCCTGCTGCAGGTAAAAGTAATAGTGGTTCACCAGCCCTAGTTTAAATTCCCCGCGCCCACCGCCTTGCGCACATCCGTATGGCCCCCAAAGAAAGTGACCTGGTTGTCGATCAACCCTTGCAGCCAACCTTCGGTTGCCTTTTCGCCCAGCAGCTGCCGCATGGCTGCGATCTGCGCCTGCATCGAGCCGTTGGTCGAGCCTGCCGCTGCCACTTGGCCCTTCCATTTTGGATCCGTCAGGTCGAAGATCGAACCCGGCAGCTCTTCGGGCTTGACCAGCTCGCTGTTGTACATGATCACGCGTGCCCGGCGTGTCAATCCGATCCACAGGATCTCGTCACCGGTGAATTCCGCCGGCAGCTGTTCCGCCCCTTGCGGCAGGTACGGCTGGAAGGCTCCCTGCTCCGCCAGGGATTGGACCGTGAACAATCTCGGTCGTGATGAACAAGTCTGCCTGCGGATTGGCCTGCCTCTTCGATCAGGGCATTAGCCAGCTCGCTGTTGCTGCCCGCCTTGAGCAGCACTTCCGCTTGCGGGTACGCTTTTTGGAAGGCTTCGATCACCGGCTGGATCAGCGGCTCCGAGCGGCCCGAGTAGATCACCAGCCTGCCGGCTACCGTCTCTTGCACGGCTGCGGCTGTGCTGGCTCGGATTCTCTGAAGGGCTGCGGGATCGCTGGTGGATTTGTTAATCCTGCCGTGAGGCCGTCAGGGCAACATGCCTGTCAGCAGGACTAAAACGAGAAACCGGTAAAAGGACATATATTTCTTCTCCAAAAATTTTGGTTTTGTCCCAGCCGGCTGAGCCATTTTTCACCTGTGATACAATTAATTTAGCCTACCGGAACAATAAATGTTAGTATATGCTAATATCACGATTTAGTAAATAGAATTTTTGTCATATTTATCATAATAATTATGTCGCGTCACCCGGACACAACCGAAGACCACCTCGTCCCACCCACACCGTAGAAGATTACCTGATGACCATGCATGTCATGGAGCGCGATTATGGGGAAATCGTCGCCGCCCGCCTGGCGGAGATGCTGGATGTCACCCCGGCTACCGTTGCCATGACCTTCAAGCGCATGGAGCGAGACAGCTGGATCACCGGCAACGGGGCGCAAGTCGGTTCAGCCTCACCGATACCGGGCGTCGGCAGCGCATTCGGTCATCCGCCGTCACATGCTCACCGAGTGGCTTTTGTTGAGGATCCTCAAGGTGCCGCTCTTGCCTCATCCACGAGCAGGCTCACGGCATCGAGCATGCCATCTCGCCAGCCCTGGAAGAGCGACATGCGCGATGTGCTCGGCGACCCGCAAGTCTGCCCGCATGGCAATCCCCTGCCGGGTTGCGAGCATGTGGTCAACGGCTGGGTGCCTCTACCGGCCTTGCGCCGGTGAACAGGTGACCATCCGCCGCATTCACGAGTTTGCCGAAGAGAACACTGAGCTGCTGAATTTCCTGATCGAGAAAATGGTTTTACCGGGGGTGGAAGTTGAGGTGCTCGAAGTCCTGCCCTTCAACCAGACCCTGACCATCGGGCTGGAAGGTGGCGGCTGACTCTGGGTCTACCCTGCCGCGCGTTACATATTTGCTGAGCGATTAAATCCCGTAGAAAATCAGATCTCACAATCTTGAACTCACGCTGCCCGCTGCCAGTTCAAGCAGTAGCCTGCGTCTGCTGAAACCGGTTGATCGTTTCATCGCCTGTGAGCTGGCGCAGCATCCAGGTTATTTTCCCACTTCTAAGGCGAAACCGGTGTCGCCGGTGAATTACCACCAGTCTCTTCCACCGGATTTTTCACAGTAATGACAACATTTCCGATTTTCTGCCCGCTATCAACGTACCTGTGTGCCTCGGGGGTCTGTTCCAACGGATAACACCGATCAATCACCGCTTTGATCTTCCCCGCTTCAATCAGCTCTTTCAGAAAAACCAAATCTTCATTCTTTTGGATGGCTGACCCCATGATTACTTTCTTGCTGGTTCTCATCGATGTCCATCGCCCTCGAACGATGTCGGTCAGACCGGGATTCCCGATCAGATAGCGACCATTTTGTTTAATGAATTGATACAACCTGAAAAAGAGCTGTTGCCCATCACCTTAAAAGTTACATCATAGGACCCTGCGCCCTGGGTGAAATCCTCTTTGGTGTAGTCGATGACATGGTCTGCACCAATCGATCGCAGCATGTCCAATTTCCCCGTGCTGTCCACGCCGGTCACTTCCGCTCCAAAGTATCTGGCAAGTTGTACCGTAAAAGTACCGATGCTTCCACCGGCACCGATAATCAAAACCTTTTCTCCACTTTGATATTTCCTCTGCGAAGAAAATGCAGTGCCTCCAGTCCCGCGGTAGGAACGGCAGCGGCTTCCTCAAAGGTCATATTGGCTGGTTTTTTTGCCATCACCCCATCTTCAGGCAGGCACTTGTACTGGGCATAACCCAAAACCAAAACCGGTCGCTGCAAAAACCTCGTAGCCCTCCTTGAACAGACTGGCATCTTTGCCAACCGATTCGATTTCCCCGGCCACCTCCTGACCCAGTACAATATCTCTTGGTTTTCTGAAACCCATGTGGATACGCGATGGGAGACGGAGAATCTTCTGGAGTTTTAGGCTCCGCATCTCACAGTCCCCGGCTGTTACGGTTGTCGCACGGACCCTTATCAGGACTTCATTGTCCTTTGGGGTGGGTTTTGCCACCTCTCTCAGCTGAAGCCCATCCGGTGCTCCGTATTTTTGTCCAAACAATTGCTTGCATATTCATTAGCTCCAGGATAGATTTAATTCGGCTGCTGCCAGAATTGTTCAAAGCATTTGGATTTCAAGAATGATTTTGCCCTTCGTACACCTGTTCTCAATATTTCAATGCACTACAATAATTTGGTCAAAA
>CAVOSB010000035.1:0-178087 GCA_963698765.1 uncultured Chloroflexia bacterium | reverse complement strand
TACCAGCAGCAGGAAATCTGCGGGATGACCAAGACTGCTTCGGTGAAACGCATCAAGTAACTGTCGACCTTCCCGCCAAAGAAGCCAGCCAGGGAGCCGATAGAACCCAATGAACATCTCAACCAGCATGGCTGTCAGGCCGATCAGGATCGAGATTTGACCGCCGTAGATGGTGCGCGCCAGGATGTCGCGCCCGATGGTGTCCGTCCCGAAGGGGTGCTCCGCACTGGGCGGCTGCAGGCGGTTCGCCGGTCTCGGTACGGTTGGCATCCGCCTCGCTGAAAAAAAGCATCCCGCCGAAAGCGTAGAACACCATGAATACCAGGGTCACGACACCGAAAATAGCCATCTTGTGCCGGCGAAAACGCCGCCAGGTGAGCTGACCCAGGGATAAGGGCGGGGCTTCCAGCTCATCGGGTAAGAGGCTGGCGATTGGAGAAGGAGGAGGACGGTTTCTTCCATGAGCGGATATGAATATAAGGCAATCTTTCAACTATTTATAACGAATCCTCGGATTGAGCCAGGCGTAGAGCACATCCGCGATGAGCTGGAAGATAATCACTGCGACAGCGATCATCATCAGGATACCCATTACGACTGGCGTATCACTGCGGTCGACATGATCAAGGAAGAGGCGACCCATACCGGGCCAGCCGAAGATGCGCTCGGTGACGATCGCTCCACCCAGAAGAAAAGGAAGATCCAGGGCGATGAGCGTGACAATGGGTAAAGCCGCGTTTTTTAGGGCGTGGATATAGACAATATGGGGGCGTGGCAAACCCTTGGCCTTGGCGGTACGAATATAGTCCTGTCCCATGGCTTCCAGCATGGTGCTGCGAATATAGCGGCTGTAACCCGCAATGAAGCCGAAAGACAGGGTGGCTACCGGCAAGACCATGTGCCAGGCCACCTGGCTGGCCGATTTGCCTGCCTCGGGTTCGAACATGCCCACCGTTGGCAGGTATGGCAGCCCCCAGGCCTTGAAGTTCACCGCGAAGAGATACATAGCCAGCAGGGCGAAGAAAAAGACCGGCATCGAGTAAAAGATAAATGTCGTGGTTGTAATCACATTGTCCAGAGCGGAGTACTGGTGCAGGGCTGAATAAATACCGACAAAAGGGCAAAGCTAATAATGATCGCTTCGGCGACCAGCATTAGCAGCAAAGTGTTCGGCAGGCGTTCTCCGATCACCTGCGTAACGGGCTTGCGGTTGACCAGCGAGGTGCCAAAATCGCCGCGCAGCACTCCTTTGCGCTTGCCTGGAGTCTCGGCGACGCCATCGCCATCCATGTCTGTCTTAGCCCAATCGTTCCCAATCAGCCAGTACAGGTATTGGACGACGACAGGCTTATCGAGGCCGAGCTGGCGCGTCAGACGGATGCGGTCTTCGCTGCGGGTGACTTTGCGGCCACCCATCGTGGCGACCGGGTCACCCATGTTCTGCATCAAGATGAAGATGATCAGGCTGATGATAAAGAGTAATGGAATCGCCTGGAGCAGCCGGCGGATGATGTAGCGAGTCATGGTCGATAAAGAGGATTGTGCAGGCGTTTTGCGCCTGCACAATCAGGTTTAGATTTTATTGAGCGATATCCCACTCAACAATGTTGAAGAATGGCGTCGCCCCACTCATCTTTACGTTTATGATACGGCTGCTGAAGCCAAAATAGTCCGGGTCTTGCCACAAGCCGATCCAGTATGCCCTTTCGAAGATCATCTTGGTGATCTGGTGGAAGGTTTGCTGGCGCTCGGCAATGTCGACCTGGGTCTCTTGCTTGGCCCATAAGGCTTCAAATTCCTCGTCGCAGAAACCAGTGGGGTTCACTCCAGCAGGGTTCTCATCGGAGGGGATTTCGGCGCAGCGCCAGACCACAGTGTTGGGATCCGGCGCATCCGGTGAATCGGAGTACTGGATGATATCCAGCGAGAAGTTGGCCGAAGGGCCGTCTTCTGAATAGGAGGCGAAGAAGATATCGGAGTCGAAGCTCTGCAGGTCGAGCTTGATTCCGATCTCGGCCAAGTCCTGTTGGGCGACTGCCTGGGTGTCCTGGCGCACCTCACGATTGGTGGTCCCGTATTTCAAGACCAGGTCCACACCATCCTTCTCACGCACACCGTCGCCGTTGCTGTCCACCCAACCAGCCTCTTCAAGCAAGGCTTTGGCTTTCTCAGGGTCATACGGGTAGGGCTCGATACTCGGATCTTCCCAGGAGGTATTGTCCCAGTCGGTGGCGGGAACGGCGGCCCGACCGAGCAGCAGGTCATCCACCAGCTTCTGGCGGTTAAAGCCGTAGGCCAGTGCCTGGCGGACTCTGACATCCTTGCAGCGCCGGGTTGCCTTTCTCCGGATGCTGGTTGATATACCAGCCTTCGTTGTAGCCGGAGAGGGACTTCATGATGACAATCCCGGCGGCTTCCAACTCTGGCATATCTGACATGGCAAAGAAGGTGCCCACATCGCCGTCACCGGCTTTGAGGGCTGCAACCTGCGAGGCATCATCCGGTACAAAGCGGAAGAAAAGCTCGTCAATCTTTGGCCTGGCCCCCAATAGTTTTCGTTGACCACGAATCGTGCGAAACTGCCCGACTCCCATTCCTGGAAAACGAATGGACCGCAGCCGACCGTGGGGGCCTTGTTCCACTCTGCCGTGTCAATGGTGCCGTTTTCATCGAAGACGGGCTGCAGGATGTGCGCCGGTAACAAAGGTGCGCCGGTCTGACCGGCGAACAAACGCGCCAGCCAGGGGGCAAAGGGTTCCATGAAGGTGACAACTACCGTGCGCTCGTCTGGCGTTTCCAATGACTCGGTCAGGTCGAAGGGGGAGCGCGAGGAGACCGCGTTCCCGTCGGCCATCACCATGTCGTAGGTAAATTTGAAGTCAGCCGAGGTGATCGGGGTTGCATCAGACCACTGGATGTCATCCCGCAGCTTAAAGGTGATGGTGCGCCCGTCTTCAGAAATGCCGCCATTATCTTTGGAGGGAATTTCTGTCACCAGGCTAGGAACCGGGTTGTTCTGATCGTCGAACCACCAGGCCTGGCAGGTATAAATGGGGAAAAGCACGGTCACAAACCACATGTTGGTATAGAGCGGATTGAGGGTGTCGTACTCCTGGGTCCAGATAAACGTGGCGACTTTCCGCTCGGCGGTTGGCTCAGCAGTCGGTTCTTCTGTAGCGGGGGCGGCTGGAGTGCACGCGGCAAAAAACGCAGCGATCACAACCAGGGAAACCAAAAAGGAAAAAAGTCTTCTGTTTTTCATTGGGCGTTTCCTCTTTTGTTATTTCTCCATTACTAGCTTATAGCGGAAGTAAGCAATTGTTCCAGATGAATGGATTTTTCGGAAATGTGTTCTTGAATGCAATGCCTCCTTCCATAACTTTTGGCAGTAATGGTTTCTGCCATGAAGGCGAATATTTTCAGGCTCCCCCTGAAATATTTCTACGAGACAATCTTGGTGGTCCTGGCTTATTGCTCATGACCGATTTTGGTAGATATATTATATACCATGAATTCGGGAAGAAAAGCCTCATTTTCAGCCTGGCGCAAATAATTAAATCACTGCTGTTAGCGGATTACGTTCAGATTACAGGCAGCTGTCCTGGTCCTGCAGAGCGGGCGAGCCGGTTCACCATGGTGGTCAGCTCCAAGCGCTGCTGCTCGCCGCCAGTGGGCGGTTGGTAGGAGGCCAGCAGGGAGCTGACCCGCTGCCTGGCACGTCCGAAGGTGTCATGGCTGCCGGACTGCTGCCAGCCGCGGATCGAGTTGCGATCGATGACCGCGGAAGGCAGGTACTGCTCTTTGGCGAACAGCTCGCGGGTGGCTCTCTGTTTCAGGAATTCACCCTTGAACAGGATGCCTTCGAATAATTCGGTTGCCAGGGTGTCCGTCCGTAGCTGGATGCCTTCTAGCAGGCGTTGGGCCATGGCGACGGCTTCGGCGTCGACCACCAGCTTCTCGATGCTGACACAGGCCAGGAAATCCAGCATGCCGGCGCCCGAGATCATGTTGATACCGGCCAACGCACCTACCAGGGCGGTCATACCGCTCTCCAACCCGGCCTGGGCGTCTACCAGCTTGGAGTCGCTGGCGCCCAGGTAGGTGTGGGTCGGCAGGCCGAGCGATTTACCCACCTGGGAATAAGCGGCATCGATCATGGCGGTCTCGATTGCTCCCATAGGTGTGGTGCCCTTTCGCATATCGAAGACGGCAGGCGCCCCTCCCCACACGATAGGAGCACCGGGTTGGGCCAGCTGGTGGATGGCGATGCCGCTCAGGCATTCGGCGGCGTGCTGGACGACCGAGCCCAGCAGGGTGACCGGGGCGACTGCACCGGCTAGCGGCATCGAGACGATCTGGGCGGGGACGCGGGCGTGGGCCAGGTCGACCAGGTTGCCGGCGCCGAACTCGCTCCAGATCAGGGGCGGTGAAGGGCAGACATCGAACACTGCCTGGGGTTTTGCAGCTAATTCATCCCGCCCTCCGGCAAAGACCGCCAGCATGTCGACCATGTGGGTGAAGGTGGGCAGCGAGAAGGCGCCGGTGACTATTGGTTTGTCCGAATACAGCAGCACAAGGTACAGCCGGTACAGATCACCGATCGCCTTGGGCACATCGTTGCAGACCACGGCGGTGGATTGGGCGGCGTACTGCGGGAGGCCTTCGACCACCTTCACCAGCCGCGCCAGGTCGGCGGCTTGCGAGGGCGGTGCTGGAGGGTCTCAGGATCCAGGATGTGCACGCCGGAGGAGCCCGGATCGAAAGTGACTAAATCCCCGCCGTAGTGTACGGCCGGATGGCCGGAGCGGTCGTGCAGGTCGAAGTGGGATGGGACGGTCTCCAAGGCCTGGCGCACAAGGCGCTCGGGAATATGCGCCACTTGGCTGCTTTCATCGACCTGCGCCCCGGCCTGTGCCAGCAGCTGCCGGGCTTCAGAGGATTGGACTTTGATGCCGGGCCTGACCAGCAGCTGGAAGGCTTCATCCAGGATGCGGGAGACCAGCTCGAGAGAGAGGAGTTGTAGTTTAGGCTGCATGTAAATAATTCCTTTGATTTGTACGCGGATTTTACGGATTTTCGCGGGATAAAAAAAGTCAAACTGGAGACCAATCTGAAACAAAAAAATCAAGTCCTAAATCTCATGAACAGTCCAGGTGAGAGACCCCTTCCGATTGTTCTCAAAGACCCTTCTTTTGAATTCCGCTTTTGGACCAAAATTTAGCAATAAGCCAACTTCAATTTGTGTGGCTTTTAGGTAATTTAATAGTTGGGCCTCATGTTCTTCCACTAGATGGCGGACAGATTTTACTTCGACGATTACCAAACCGCTAACTATAAGGTCAGCAAAGAATTCCCCCAGTAAATAATTCTCATAATACACATGAATTGGCGATTGTTGGCCGATTTCAATTCCAAGTTTCTTAATTTCAAACACCATGGCGTTTTCATAAATTTTTTCGGAAAAGCCATAACCGAGTTGGTTATTTACCTTGAAAAAGGCGCCAATAACCTTTTCTGTCAGATCATTATGCTTACCCTCAAACATCATAATTGTTATTTCCTGATTAGGCCTGTTCTTAAATCCGTGTTGATCCGCGAAAATCCGCGTACCATTATTCCAGTGTGGTGATCATGCGGCTCAATTCAGAGGAGAGCACGGTGTCGAGGGGGAGGGCTGGTGGGTTTCCAGGATCTGGCGGGCTTTGGCCAGCGCCCAATCGGCTGCGCCGTCTTTTTGTTCTTCCCATTCGTTGTAGGGCCGGCGGTCCATAAACTGGGGCACGAAGAGGTCGCGCATGTGCTGGCGGGTGTGCTTCTGCTTGAGGAAGTTGCCGCCCGGCCCGACGGCGTTGATCACGTCCAAGCGCCAGGGTTTCATCGTCCACCGACGATGCCCTGCATCATTTTGTGGATGATGCTGAAGATTTCGCAGTCCATCAGCATCTCGGCATAGGACCAGATGCGGCTGCCGTGCAGGAAGCCGACCCCCAGCAGCATGTCGGACATGACGATGCTGGCCATAAAGGTGGACAGGCTGTTATCCACGCCGGCCTGCCAGTTGGGCTCCTTGGCGCCGGTGGCGAAGGAACCCATCGAGAGCGGGATGTTGTAGAAATCGGCCAGCACGTTGGTCGGCCGCGCCGAACAGGTAATCCTCCGGGCCGCCGCCGGTGTAGGCGCCGCTGCGCAGGTCGGAGGCGGTCTGGGCGGCGGCGTAGAAGACCGGCGCGCCCGGGTAGGCCAGCTGGATCAGGGCCGTGCCGGCGATCACTTCGGCGTTGCCCACCACCAGGTTGCCGGCCAGGGTGGCCGGGCCGGTGGTCAGGCAGGCCGCCATGGTCATGAAGCCGACCGGCAGACCGGCTTCGGCGCCGACCAGGGCGGCGTCCAGGCTGCCGCCGTCGTGGCCCAGGGGCGGGGCGGTGCACTGCATGATCGAAAGCACCGGCCGCTGGCGCAGCGCTTCGCGCCCGCCGGCGATCGCGGCCGCCATCTCGACGGCGACCGCGGGCCTCGCGGCATCGAATAGATGCTCTCGGTCTGGACGTGCTTGGTGGAGTTTTCCCAGATGGCCTTCAGCTCGTGCAGGCCGCGCGTGTTCGGGCGGGTCGATCCTGGGCGGAGACCGCCACCCAGTGGAAGGCGACCTCTTCCAGGTAATCGGCCACCCGGGCAATGTCGGCCGACGTCCTGCAGGCACGAGCGGCGGCGCTCGCCGCTGTAGAGGTCGATCACTTCCACGCCGCAGCCGTCGGTGCCGAGGAAGACGTGGTTGCCATCCAGCGGCAGGTCCTGCGACGGGTCGCGGGCCGCCAGGATGTAACTCGGCGGGGCTTTTTTCAGTGCGGCCTCGATCAGGCGACGCGGGGCCTTGACGATCGAGGTCTCCCGATCGACGGTGGCGCCGTGGGCATGCCCAGATGTCCAGGGCGCGTTTGGGAGGGAAAGCGCACGCCGACGCTCTCGATGACCTCCAGCGTGGCTGGTGGATTCGCTGACTTCCTGCGGGCGTAAGGATGTTCAGGCTGAGCTTGCGGGTTGGTGATGGATTTGATCGGGCGCGCCATCAGTCCTCGCTTACGAGTTTGCCCAACCAGCTGCTTGGCGACCTGCACCGCGCCGATGGCGTCTTCGCTGTAGCCGTCCGCGCCGATCTCCTTGACCCATTCGCCGGTCACCGGCGCGCCGCCGACCATCACCTTGACCTGCGGGCGCAGGCCCATGTCGTCCAGCGCTTCGACCACATCGCGCTGGCGCACCATGGTGGTGGTCAGCAGGGCGCTGACGCCGATGATGTCGGCGTCCACTTCGCGCGCCTTTCTCGACCAGCTTGTCCACCGGCACATCCACGCCCAGGTCGTAGACCTGGAAGCCGGCGGCGGAGAGCATCGTGCCCACCAGGGTCTTGCCGATCTCATGGATGTCGCCCTCGATGGTGCCCAGGACCACTTTGCCGAGACCTGGCGCGCGGTGCCCCGGCGGGCCATTTCCGGCTCCAGGGTGCTGACGGCGGTTTTCATTGCTTCGCCGGCCATCACCAGCTCGGGCAGGAAGGCGTTGCCGCAGGAAAACTCGCTGCCGACGTGGTTGACGCCGATCACAAAGCCCTTGTTGATGGCTTCCAGCGGGTCGATGCCCAGCTCGACGGCTTGCTTTGCGAGCTGCTCGGCCAGCTCGGCATCGCCGTCGATAATGCTTTGCGCCATATCTTGGAAGAGTTGTTCGTGCATGATAAGCCTCCATTGTGGATATTTATGATTTATGTTATGTTTGATTGGAAAATTGGATGGATCGAAGAATTTGCGCTTCTCTCCTGGCCAGCATGTCTTGAGGGAGACCGAGGGAGTGAACCAGGCTCTGTCCCAGGTTGCGAATGTGCTCGACGATGTAGCGTACAGCCGCTTCGGCGTCGTGGGCAGCCACAGCCTGGACGATAGCCAGGTGCTCCTGAAATTCGACTTCCAGGCTGGGTAGTAACATTTCCGGGTGGCGAAACAGGTACTCGTACAGCATCCAGTCCGGAAACATATTGGAAGTCATCTCGTACAGGCGAGCCAGCAGCGGATTGCCGCTGAACTCGGCGATCAGGGAGTGGAAGCGCCTGTTCAGCTGGCGCAATTGCGGCATGTCCTGCAGGGTCAGCAGCGGGTGGGTCTGCTCGACCACTGCCAGGAGCTGCAGCAGATTGCGGAAACAGTGGTGTTGAGGGCGGCCAAACGCACGGTCAGGCTCTCCAGCTGCAGGCGCAGGATGTAGGCGTCGAGGATTTCGTCATGCGAAAACTCACGGATGCGCACGCCGCGGTAAGGCACGCGCTCGGCCAGGCCGGCGGAGACCAGCAGGTCGAGGGCTTCGCGCACCGGGGTCTGGCTGACGCCGAGCTGGGAAGACGATTCTTCCTGGCGCAGCCACTCGCCGGGGGAGTATTTGCCGGCGATGAGGCGCGCGGAGAGCAGGTCAAAGACCCTCGTCTTTGAGGGATTTTTTGTGAAGAAACTCGAATGGAGCCGAGAAATGAGTATTGTCAATCATTGGATAATATATTATATATAAAACATGATATATTGAGAAGCCTTTTCTTTATTTGGTTTTTTTTCAAGAAGCCAGAACCGTTATAGCGATATTTTGGAAACCGTATGAAGATTTCATTACGCCCTTACCAGACCGAAGAAGATTACTGGCGCATGCGCGAGTTCCTGCGCCAGATCTTTTTCCTCAACCAGCGCCTGGAACGCAGCTGGCATGTAGCCCGGTTGGATTATTCTCGCTGGCACAGCTGCCTGAACTGCGCCAGGGTGGGCCTGGAGGAGGTGGCAACCCTGTGGGAGTCGGAAGACCAGCTGGTTGCGTTCCTGATGCCGGACGGCGGGCGCGGCGAAGCGCATTTCTGCGTGCATCCCAGGCTGCGCACACCCGAGCTGGAGCAGGAAATGCTCGTGGTAGCTGAGGAGCGCCTGTCCGAGACCTCCGCGAATGGCTTGCGCAAGCTGCAGGTGTGGGTGCCGGAGGCGGACAGCCTGCGGCAGGGATTGGTTCTCAAGAACGGATATTTCAAAAGTGAACCGCCTGAAACCCAGTGGCGAGGCGACCTTGACGGAAGACTGCCCGATGCGACAGTCCCGGCGGGCTATAGCATCCGCTCGCTGGGAGACGGCCTGGAATTACTGGAGCGCTGCTATGCTTCGGGATTGGGGTTCCATGAGGGAGATATCCAGACTGCAGTGGAGAACCGTGATAACCCCACCTGGTACCGCAATATCCAGACAGCTCCGCTGTACCGACGGGACCTCGACCTGGTGGCAATCGCGCCGGATGGGGCGGTGGCCGGGTTTTGCACGATCTGGCTCGACGATGTGACCCGCAGCGCCTACTATGAGCCGGTGGCAGTGGTGCCGGCTTTCCGGCGGCGCGGCCTGGGACAGGCACTGCTGAGCGAGGGATTGCGACGGCTGCAGCGCATGGGAGCTACCCGGGTCTTCGTAAGCGGGTACAGCCTCGCGGCTAATGCGCTGTACCGCTCGGTGATGGGTCCGGAGTACGAGCTGTACGAAGTATGGGAAAAGGAATGGCCAGGTTAATGCCAGATGCTCGGAGCCTGTAAAACACATGCATGAGAGAATAGAGTTAGCTTTGTAACCAGGTGTTTCCGGCTAAAAAGCGTTCGGGAGGCAACTGCTTGCGATGGCGTTATGCAGAAAGCTGCGAATCGAGAACAAAGAAGCATGAGCATGTCTCTTCAAATAATCAATCTATGTGATATTGACCTGGCAGACGCAGCCAGGTTGGCCTGTGCTCGCTACAAGGCGCTGCGCCAGCAGGAGACGCTGCTGCCGGAACGGTACGAACGGGTCGAAGAATTCCTGCCGAAGCAGGAAAGCTGCTCAAAGAAGCGCCGGGCGTGGCGGCCACCCGCTCCGGGAGGCTGGTAGGTTTTATGACAGGCTATCTGATCCCGGATTTCATGGGCGTGCCACGGCCTACAGCCCGGAGTGGGCCAATGCGGCTGAGTCGGAGGACGGACGGCGAATCTATGAAGAGATGTACGCCCAAATCTCCAAAAGCTGGGTCGAGAGCGGCTGCTTCACGCACGCTTTCACATTGTTCGCCAACGACCAGGCAAGCCTGCAGGCGCTGCAGTGGCTGTCTTTTGGCTATGCCGGTGTGGACGGCATCCGTGAGCTGGATGGACTGGGGAGCGGGCAGGGGAGCATCGAAATTCGCAGGGCGCGGGAGGCCGATCACGCTGTCGTGGCGGAGCTGCTGTCGGGATTGGAGAGGCATATAGCGGCAGCGCCGGTTTTCTGGCCGCACGAATTGGGTGACAGCCTGGAGTGGCTGCGCAATCCAAAAAATGCCATGTGGCTGGCTACACTGCAGGGGGAAATCCTGGGATGCATGGGCACCGGACCGGCCAGCCAGGAGGCCTGCACCATCATCCGGGACGAGGGCACTGCCAGCATCGTCAGCGCGTTTACCCGTGAAGCAGCACGGAGCAGCGGTGTGGCGACGGCACTGCTGGAACAGGCACTGACCTGGGCCAGGAGCAGGATTACGCGCGCTGCACGGTGGATTTCGAGGCCATGAACTACCTGGCGAGGCGTTTCTGGCTGAAATGGTTCCGACCGGTGTGCTATTCGCTGGTACGCGGCATCAACGAGCAAACTTTGAAGACAAATCGGTAAATCCAGCGATTTGCTTCCTCTTCTACTGAGACAAATCCTGATCTGAAAATAGATTTTCATCCTTGATGGTGAAATTTATATCATGATGACTCACAGGTTCCTGCCTGGACTTCGCCTTGGCAGGTTTCCAAGACCTTGGGGTTTCAAAAATGTGTCTGTAACAATGACTGTTGATTTTAGAGCTAAATGGCAAGCTCCTTGCATGATGGGAGTTATCACAACGACCATCGCGCGGACTTTGCCTTGTCAATTGTCATCCTTCGCCTTCCAGAAGTCAAGCGAAATATAGAAAGCGACCTCATCATTGCCCATATTGCGATGGCGAAATACTTCAACGCTGGGGTCAGGTAAATAAACCAGTGAAAGACAGACAAGTTCGCCATGTGCATGTGTTTCGATATCGTTTCTCTGCGAGGTGCCGTCGCTGTTAACCTTTCGACACTACCCAGAAGGCGTAGATCGACCTGATCAGACGCAGCGGCTTCGCAAGCTGGCAGCCATATGCTGGGCATTGGGCTTGAGTTTGCGTAGTGTGGCACTAATTCTGGATGCGTTCGGAGTGAGCCTGAGCCATATGACCGTCTGGCGGGATTTGCAGGAACAAGCCAGCCTGCTAAATCAAAAACGCCGATGGCAGAAAGTGAGGGTATTAAGGCCTGGATGGAGCCTATCCCCTGGGATGGGGGAAAAAAGCAGCCTGTTCTGATTGCTGTCGACATGGGCATCGGACAACCTGTAGCTATTGGCCAGATCGACGAAAGTAATCCCCAGGCCGTGTGCCGCTTCCTGGAACCGCTGGTGCAGCGCTTAGGGGTCAGCGCCATTGTTACCGATGACCTGACCAGCTTTCGCAAGGTGGCTGAGAAGCTCGGACTTCGAACACCAGATATGTCAATTCCATTTGCGACGCTGGGTAGGCCTGACTTTGCATGAATTGCGTGAAACTGTCCCTGAAAAATACCTGGGAGTCCTCGATGAAGTCAAAATTTTGCTGGATGAGCTACCTCCTGAAGGTAGCCGCCGTCTGTTTGAGCTCTGGAAACAAATTCCAGGACATCGAATTCAACAGAGCAAACCTCTTTTCCCTTGGAGCAATTGCGTTACCTGCTAATTCGTTTGAGTGAAAACTGGAAGAGCTACCGGGTATTTGATTGGGATAAGGATGTTCCCTGGACCAATAATCTCACTGAGCAAATCATTTGGTAGAATGAAAATCAGAAGCCGTACAGTCCACGGCTACAAATCCTGGCAAGGAATGTGGGCTGCACTCCTGTTGGCAGGTTCCGGTCCAACATTCTAAGCAGAAAACTGGATGCGGGTGTGTTTTGCTGACCATTCTTCTGAACTCGCCCACCGTGTATGTTACAAACACTCAAAAATAAGCCTGTTGACTCCTGGTGAATTTGATGTATAAAAGATATAGGCGTTTGTAAACCGCAAATACATTATTGCGCTGTCAGAAAATCACTGAAAGGGGTGGGAGATGAAACAGCACAGCTTTTTTCCTCGTGTATTTGGCTTCATCCTGGTGATGGTATGTGTTCTCCCCTGGAGTTCCGGGAATTTGTTTGCCCAGAAAGCGCTGGCGCAGGCCGACGACCCCAGCCCTCCCGGGCAGACCGTTAAGCTGGTCTTCATCCATCATTCGTGCGGTGAGAACTGGTTGGCGGACGGCTACGGCGACCTGGGGATCGCACTGGGTGAGAACAATTACTTCGTCAGCGACACCAATTACGGCTGGGGGCCGGAGGCCATTGGCGACCGCACCGACATCCTGAACTGGCCGGAGTGGTTCAGGGGTCCGGAAACGCCGCGCTTTATGCAGGCGTTGTTCAGCGAGAGCGGGCAGAACTCCTCCTATACACGTAACCGGCCGGACCCAGGTGGTGAGAACCAGATCGTGATGTTCAAGTCCTGCTTTCCAAATTCCGAGATGCAGGGCAGCCCGGGCGATCCTCCGGCGCCGGGAGACGAGCTGAGCGTGGGCAATGCAAAGTATATCTATAATGATTTGCTGGAATATTTTCAATCACGTCCGGACAAGATGTTCGTGGCAGTCACCGCTCCTCCCCTGCAGGATCCCACCTTTGCCGATAACGCCCGGGCTTTCAACACCTGGCTGGTACAGGACTGGCTGCGGGAGAATAATTACACCGCCGGCAACGTGGCAGTGTTCGATTTCTATAACATCCTGACCCACCCCGACAACCACCACCGTTTTGCGAACGGCGCTGTCGAATATATTACTAATAGCGGCGGCAACACGCTGTTCTACCCGAGCGGCGACGACCATCCCAACCCGGAGGGCAGCCGCAAGGCGACCGGTGAGCTCGTGCCGCTGTTGAACGTCTACTACCACCGCTGGGTGGCTGGGGCACCGGTTCAACCGCCCCCTCAGCAGCCGCCCGAACAGCAGCCCACCCAGCCAACCGGGGATTTGCCCGTGGAAATCCCTCCTGCCCCTCTGCAGAGCAGCCTGGTCGACGATTTCGAAGCCGGCCCGCCGCCCGAGAGCGAGGGCTGGACCCCGTATTGGGAGGAAGGAACACAGACAGCCCTGGCCTGTGCGCCGGAGGGCGGGATGGTGAACAATGGAAGCTTGGCGCTGCACATCAACTATGCCATCCAGGCCAACAGCTGGGGCACTTGCGCCATGTTCTACAGCCAGACTCGGGACTGGCGTTCGTCAGGCGGTCTTTCCATGTACGTCCACGCCGCCCAACCGGCACAGGTATTTGACGTCAATGTCTATGAAGGCCTCTCGGATAACCGGGCAGGCTACATCTTCTCAGTGGAAACCACCCAGCAGATGGTGGACGGCTGGGTGCACCTGGAATTTCCGTGGGAAATGCTGCGCAGGGCGGAGTGGGAGGCGGATCCCGGTTCGCCGCTGGTACCCGACCAGGTGGCTGGGATGGCAATCGGCTTCAACACCTTCCCGGACGCGCCCAACAACGGCGAGCTGTGGGTGGACGACATCCTGCTGATGGGTCCGGCGATCCAGGCCAGCGTCGCGACCCAACCAGTGGCTGAAGCGACATCACCAGGGCAGCCTGAACCTACGGCAGACAGCCAGGAAGAAGAGGCCGAGGAAGGCGGTGGAGGGATTTGCCCTCTGTCTCCAGCCCTGGGAATGCTGGCAGGCGGTGCAGCCCTGCTGGCCCACCGCAGGCGGCGTATGTAAGAGAAGTCCTGATTACGGATGGTGCGGGACAGGTAGGACTGCACCATGTGGCGGCGGGCGAAGTGACCCAGGGTGAAGCGCTCGACCCGTGGGGGGGCCGCACAACCGCCTGACAATGTGATTGAAGGGAATCCCCTGGCGCTGCAAGTCGAATACTCTTTCACCGAATTCCTGGTAGTAGGCGATCTTGGCAGCCAGCTCTGCGCTTGGATCCTGGCGGACGCGCGACTGCCCGGGAAAAGCCATCCGGCAGGAAAAGACAGCAGCTTCTTGAGCGAGGCGATGATGCCCCACACGTCCGTTCCCTGGCGCATGGCGCGGTCCTGCCCGCCGACGAACAGATCACCGGTGAACAACCAGCCCTGGGAAGGTTCGTACAGGCACAGGTGGTCCAGGCTGTGCCCGGGAGTATAGATCACCTGGAAAGTGAAGGAGGGGGTCGTGATCACCTGGCCATCACAGGCTTGATTTCCAGTTGAAGCCCCAGGCCAACCCCAGAACAGGCGCCGGTAAGGGTGCAGAGGCTGGCGGCGGCGCGGGTCAGCCAGCACCGGAAGAGCAAGGGGATGCGCAAAAATTTCCATTTCGGGACGCTGGCGCTGCAGGGGGCAATTAGCGCCGATGTGATCTTCGTGGGTGTGGGTATTAACTATCGTGCGGAGGGGTTTGCCTTCCAGCTGTGCCAACAGCTGAGAGGCGGAATGGGCGCAGCCGCTGTCCACCAGCAGGCCATCCACCCAGTAGCAGGTTGTCCAGTAGTTAGGCAGGCCGGGTACAGGGTGTGTCAGGTCGTAGCGGGTGACCGGGCCGAATTCAGCAGTCTGAATTCAAAATACCCCCCGCATTAACGAACGATCAATGGAAAGTAAGTCGCAAATGGAGGTAGCTGGATCAGCTGGTGTATGCTGCCGTAATAGTCGGCGATATACAATTCTCCGCTTTCATCCTCACCAAAAGAGCTGATGCTCAAGGGGCTGTCGAGCTCCAATATTGGAGTAGAAAAACCGACTGGTGCTGAGCTGGTTTGATAGATGCTCCAAATGCGGCCGGAACAGTAATCGCCGTAGAAGTAGCGCCCAGCAAGGTTTGGGAAATCCTGCCCCCGGTACACGAATCCACCGCTGACCGAGCAACCCAAGGAATGGCTGTACTCGGCGACGGGCTCGGTAAGGGTGAGGGCCTGGCAGCTAAACTCGAAATTATAGTTATGCATGCCTTCGCGGCAGCGCCAGCCATAATTCACTCCACCGGGTGTGCCAGCGGCCTGGAAGTCGATTTCTTCCCAGGCATTCTGGCCGACATCGCCGATGTACAGGTCGCCGGTCAGGCGGTCGAAGCTGAAGCGCCAGGGATTGCGCAGTCCAAGAGCCCAGATTTCATCGCGACCGGCGATCCCAACGTAGGGATTATCGACAGGGATGGCATACGGTGAAGCGCTGTCCACGTCCAGGCGCAGCATCTTGCCCAGCAAGGTGTTCAGGGTTCTGGGCGCGGTTCTCGGGATCGCCGCCGCTGCCCCCATCTCCCATCCCGATGTACAGATAGCCGTCGAGCGGGCTGAACAACAGCTGCCCGCCATTGTGATTGGAATAGGGCTGATCGACTATCAGGAGAACCGAGGCGCTGGAGGGATCGGCGATGTCCGGGTCGGCCGTAATGGTGTAGCGGGCGATGACCGTATCGCCGTCGCTGAGACGGGTGTAATTGACATAGAAATATGGAGTGGTGGGGTAATCGGGATGGAAGGCCAGGCCGAGTAAACCGCGCTCACCGCCGTAGATCAACAGGTTACCCAGGTCCAGGAATGTTTGGGGCCACGCCAGGCTGTTTTTGATGATGAAGATCTTTCCATCTTGCTGGACGACAAACAGGCGGCCAGAGCCGTCTGCGGCGTGGGTGACCTGGACGGGTGAGGTGAACTGGGCATTGGCTAGCGCAGGGCTCAAACCGATAGAAATGGGTACAGCTGTACTTGAAAGTGCAGATGAACTGGCTGGGATGCTCTTCGCAGCAGCTAATATGAAGAAACAGTAGAATGCCAAGAGCAGGGAGACATTCCAGAGATGTGGGCGTAGACGATTGTGCATGATGAAATCCACTGCGGAACCAGGCTCTGATCGGCTGGACAATATGATACCAGACAACCTGCATTTCGGAGATAAAGGCCAACTTAGGCAGGATGTCTTTGCTCTCTCAGCGGTTTATACCGAGTGGAAAAACAACTGGGTAGAGAGCAGCTCTGCAGATACTCACTTTAGCCTGGGGGTAATCTGCCATCAGTTGCCCAGGATGAGAAACCATTTACTCGGCCTTGATCCCGCCGACCTCTTTGACGTCTATGGGCACGCCGTCGATCTCGGAGGGGATCAAATCCTGCTCCGAAAGCAGTATTGCAGGTACTTTCTTGTCTACCATCACCACCAGGACAAGCTCGTTGGTGCGTTTTCCATCCTTGTGGCGCAGGCCGGTGCCGACCCCCACCACGTGCGGCCTGGACATCAGCCATTCCTGGTTTTTTTCCTTGACCTGCTGGATGCGTTCGATCGTCACATGATTTTCAAGGGTCTTGCTGTAAGCGGCAGACGAAGTGATGTCGATATTCAGGCAGTCCTGAACAGCCTGGATGGGATTATGGATGGTGGCCTGGTCTGAGCCGGCGAACAGCAGGCCGACTGCCAGCATCGCATCGCCTGCCATGAGCAGCGAGCCAGAGTTGCCGCCGCGCGACATGGGGCTGGTGACGATCTGATCGTCGAAGGTAGCCGCACGGTCAAAGCCGTAGCCAACGGTAACCGTGGCATTCATGACCAGCACATCACCGGTGGTGAAGCTGGTGGTGCGACCCATTTTACGGACGCCCATGCCCAGGCTGGCCTGAGTTCACACCGTCGGGCGTGCCGATGTTGAGCACGTCATCGCGCAGGCTGTTTTCGTCCACCGGTCGGGCGACGGCCGCATCGACCTGGTTGGCTGCCAGGGGATTGAGGCGGAGAGCCTGGACCTGGTGGCTGGATTTCGTAAGGCGAGCGATGGCATTGCCAACCCTGACATATCCCATGGCCAGGTTGCAGGTAGGAGGTGCAGAATTGAATTGAAGGGGGCAAAAACGAGCCAGGTAGGCAATCGTGTCGCTCTCCAGGCGGCCACCATCGGCTGTGCCGGGCTGCAGAATGGGATCGCCGGGGGAGGCGTCGTTGCTGTTGCCGAGTACATGGTTGTTGGAAAGGATCAGGCGTGCTCCTGTCTGGCGGTCGCGCACGATACAACCCAGGGTTCCGGCCGTTATTTTATAGTGGCCGATGCTGACCCCGCCGGGAGCGGGACGCCAGCGATCGGTGGGCACCTGCAGCGGGCGCAGATCACCGACCTCGATCACATCGGTGCGCACGCCATCCAATTCCCTGGGCACGACAGCTTCGGGAGGCAAGCCTGCCAGGGGTACCTTGTTGCGCACCAGCACCACCACACCCAGCTCGTCTGTCACCCGGTTTCCAGCAACGCGGTAGCCAACTCCCAGTCCGACCACGTTCGGTTTACCGAGGATGACAGTTGTGTGAATTAATTTGGTTTGTTTGGCCTGCTCGAAAGCCGACATGGGCTACCTCCTGAGGTAAAAACGAAAATCACGAAATCAGTATCGATAAGCACATATGAAAAAGGGTCGTGTGATTGGGTAAAGTTTAATATAATCGGTAAAATTGTGCCGATGGACTGAAACATGTACAAGCCGAACAAAAAGCACCTACAACCGCTCCTAATCAGCAACGTGAACGATCTGTCTGATGAACAACGTCAGCGACTTGAAGCCAGTTGGGCAGGCGTTTTCTACCGGGAGTTCTTCAGCCGCATCCAAGAAGACCGTTTTGCGATGATATATGCTGATGTGCCTTAGCGGCCGAACACAGCGGTGAACGTGCTGCTGGGATTAGAAACGCTGAAGGCAGGCTATGGCTGGAGCAATGAAGAGTTATACGATCATTTCACCTTTGACTTGCAGGTGCGTTATGCCCTTGGTTATCATGATTTGCACGAAGGGGGGTTCGAATTGCGCACTCTGTACAACTTTCGGCGTCGACTGAGCCAATACAACCAGGAACATGGAGTGAACCTGGTAGCGCAAGCCTTCGAAGAGATCACCGACCAGCAAATCGTGGCCCTGAAAGTGCAGACGGGCATCCAGCGCATGGACAGCACGCAAATCGCCAGCAATATCATGGACATGAGCCACTTGCAGTTGTTGGTGGAAGGCCTGCAGCGGATGCATCTGCTCTTTAGTGAAGCCGAACAGTCCAGCTATCAGGAGTGGCTCGGGCCATATGTCGAGTGCAGCTCTGGTCAGTCCGTCTACCGGTTAAAAGGCAAGGAAGCCACCGCAGCTCATACACAGCAAGCGGGGAAGTAATTCACCGGCTGTTGATCGAGTTGAAAGGACGCTATGGGACATCGCCTGCTTACCAGACGCTGGAACGGCTACTCCGGGAGAACTTTGAACTGCAAGGAGAAACTGTGCAGGTCAAGCCTAACGATCAGATTGGCGCCGGTTGTTTACAGTCGGTAGACGATCAAGAAGCCAGTTTTCGTCGCAAGGGTCCCGCTGAGTTCAAGGGCTATGTCGCCAACCTGACGCAGACCTGCGATCCGCACAACGCTGTACAACTGATCACCAAGGTCCAGGTGGCGCCCAACAACGTGGACGATGCCGACCTGTTAGCCCAAGCCCTGCCAGACTTGAAGGAACGCACCGGGATTGAAAGCCTGTACGCTGATGGCGCCTATGGCAACCCAGCGGCAGATGAGCAGTTGAACGAGCAGCAAGTCGAGTTGATCCAAACCGGCATCCGGGGCAAGGCGCCTGCCACTGACAAATTGAGCCTGTCTCAGTTTCACTTCACCACCACCCAGAAAGGCAAACCAATCACCATCTCTTGCCCGAATGGACAAGAAGTGGTGGTATAACCCGGCCGCACTACCGGCTACATTGCTCGCTTTGACCGATCCATCTGCCAGACCTGCCCATTCGCTTTGCAGACCGTTGCCGCGCAAAAGCAGGCAAGAAGGATCCCGATTTCAAGCTTAGCTTCACCCAGCAGGAAGTCAACTGGGCCAGGCGTCGGCAACGCTTTATGAGCTCTCGCCAACCTGGCAAGAACCCCAGAGCGGCGATTGAAGCCATCATCCGGGCTGTCAAGCATCCCTTCCCGGCCGGAAAGCTCCCCGTCCGGGGACTGTTCCGAGCTAGTTGCCTGGTGATCGCCTCCGTAGCGATGACCAATCTGCGCAGCATCTGGCGCTTCCAGCAAGAAAACAACGCAGAGATTTCAGGTTCGCTTGATTTTTTGGCCGCCTTCCGACAAGCTGTGCAAGGCTTTTCGGTTAAATTGTCATGTTTCAGTTGTTAAAGTTAGATTAAAATATATCATGGGATATGGTGCAAAGAGTGTACCAAACTGTCAGGACAGCTTCGCGAGCCAGCCTCAGCAGGTGCGAAACCCCTCAGGCAGGCTCTGGTTCGGCGGGGTGAACGGATTCACCCGGGGGGGTGCCTTCGGGAGGAACTGGGCAGCC
Source organism: uncultured Chloroflexia bacterium (assembly GCA_963698765.1). Taxonomy (GTDB): domain Bacteria; phylum Chloroflexota; class Anaerolineae; order Anaerolineales; family UBA4823; genus CAVOSB01. The sequence continues at coordinate 158,656 of CAVOSB010000035.1, read as the reverse complement.
AGGGCAGCTGTGATGAGAAATGCCAGGGCTGTAGCCAGGAAAGTGGCTCGCAAGCTGAAAACCACTGCCACAGCCGAGCCAAGCAGCGGAGCGATGGTGCGCCCGCCAGAGGTGATGGAGTTATCGAGACCGTAGACCGCTCCGGCCTCGCCCTGGGGGGTGAACTTGGCGAGCAAGGCGCTGATGGAGGGCACAATCCCGCCCAGGGCCACCCCCACCAGCGCCTGCATAGCCAGCAGCTGCCAGCCCAGCTGGCTCAGCCCTTGAAGCACGTAGAGCAGGGCAGCGGAAGCGGCGCATGCGATCACGATGCGGCGGTGACCGATGCGGTCACCCAGGCGTCCGAGGAAGACGGAGCTCAGGGTGGTGGTGGCGGAGCTTACGCCGACCGCCAGGCCGGTGAAAGTGTTGATGCGGCCTGGATCCACATGCAGGGTCTGGATGAAGAGCGGCAGCATCGGCAGGATCAGCATGGTGCCGATCTGGCTGATGAAGCGCATCGAATAGGTGGTCAATACCCCCGGGCGAGCGACAATTCTGCGCCACTCGGCGATGAACTGAATGCGCTGCTTCTCCTGGCTGGGATCCCTTACAAAATCTTCATCCACGCCCCACCAGATCAGCAGACCTGCGAGAAACAGAAGTACGGCTGTGATATAGAAGGCCGCGTTATAGCCATAAGCGTCGGCAATTGTCCCGCCGATCAGGGGGCCGAGGGCCACTCCGGCACCCAGGCCGACCTGCAGCAGGCCCATGGCATAGCCGGTCATGGCGGCAGGGACGCTAGCAGCTACCAGGGCATTGGCAGCGGCAATGGTGCCAGTGATCAACCCCTGGATGGCACGCAAGGCTACCAGCTCTTCCGCTGAGCGCGCATATGCCATCAACAGCAAAATCACTGCGCCGCCGAACATCGAGCGCTCGACCATCAGCTTGCGCCCGTAGCGGTCGGCTATAGCTCCCCAGAAGGGAGAAGCCAGCATCATGGTGAAAGCCTGGGCAGAAAACACCAGGCCGGAGAGCAGCTCGGTGCTCATTCCGGAAACCGAGCCCAGCTCCTCGACATAGAAGGGAAGGAAAGGGAAAAAGCTGGAAAAACCGACCGCGGTGAGCAGCTGGCCGATGAATAGGATGGTCAGCGTTTTCCTCCAGCCGGGGCTGCCGGATTGCAGGCTGGTTACACGCTCACTCACCCTTGCGTTTTCCGGGATAGAAGCCGCATTTCTCGAACTGCTCGATCAGGTTATCCGGGAAGTAGGGCTGGCCCCACTTGCGGGAGATGTGCTCTGTCCAGCTGTAGGTGTCAAAATCAAAACTCTCTTCTCGCTCGCCTACCAGGGTAATCATGGCCTTGTGGTAGCGGTAGTAGTCCTGCGCCAGGTAGCCCTCGTCCATTTGCTCCATGGCCTGGCAGATGGTCTCCTGGGAAAATTCGGGGTAACGGTCTTCGAACAGGACGAACTCCAGGGGATAGCGCGGCCGGGGGGGTGGGTCTTCGTCGGGGTAGCCCATGGTGAGCTGCACCATGGGGAAGACGCGCGGGGGCAGCTGGTATTCCCGGATGATGCGGGAGGCATAAAAGGGAGCGCCGCCCAGGAAACAGCTTCCCATTCCCAGGCTCTCGGCGGCGATGACCATGTTTTCGGCCATGTAAGCGGCATCCTGCATTCCCAGGAGCAGGATCATCAGGTCATCGGCATACATCTCCCAGTTCCGGCAGGCCATGATCAGCTCCCACTTGTGGGCATCGACGCAGATGGTGAAGAGCAGCGGCGCTTTGAAGGGATGCTTTTTCTCGCCGGCGAGAGAGCAGCAGGCTGCCCAGCTGGGAGGCGAAGGGGGCTTGCTGCCCGGCGCGCACGACCGTCTCGATGTCTTCGTCGCTGGGCATTTTTTCGTTATAGCGACGAATCGACTTGCGCTGCAGCATGGTTTGGATGATGTCGTTTTGGTGCATTTTATCTCCTTGGGTGCGGCAGATCCAATTATAGTCCCGGGATACGGTGAAGGGCGATGTAACCTTTTAAGAAAACGCGCATCCAATAGTTTGAGACGTGAAGGGTCGAGATCTTCACTCCCTGTCCGGAAATACATCCAGGGTAAACTCGGTACGCGACTTGTCCACTCTGGAAAATACATCCAGGGTAAACTCCGTACGCCAGGACTTATCGTTCAGAATGACTTAAGGTAAATCAACAGGAGCCGAATATGCCGTTATTCGAATTCAGCTGCACAAGCTGCAACCAATCCTTCGAGGAGCTTGTACGCAGCTCCGAAGCCATACCGGAGGTGACCTGCCCGCTGTGTGGGAGCAGTGAGATCAAGAAGAAGATGCCCAGGATTGCCTCGCGCCTGGGCGTGACAGGCGGGTTCTCACTGGGAGCCAGTGCGGCGGCTTCATGCAGCACGGGCAGCACCTGAGGCTTTTAGCTGGCCCGGCCGTGCGCCGGATTTTTTCATCCCAGGTTGAAGAAAGCCTGGGATTTTGTTTTTAAGTAACAGGTCAGAGCAGCTTAATGGATTTGTAAGAAGTGGCTGCTAAAATGACATCCTGTTCTGAGGAGGTTGGTATGCGATGGCTCTGGTTTTCACTCTTTACTGTGATTTTATCTGCCTGTTCTTCACTTACCGTAGAACCGGGAGGAGAAGCGGATCAACCGGCGCAGGTCGATACGGCACAGCCAACCGTGAGGCCGACCGCGACCGGGGTGCAGCTGGACGATCTTGGCACGGCACCGGAGCTGGAGAATGAAGTCTGGCTGAATGTAGAGCAGCCCTTACGCCTGGCTGAATCTGCGCGGCAAGGTGGTTTTGTTGGACATGTGGACCTTTGGCTGAATCAACTGCCGCAACGTGATTCCCTCGTTGAGGGGATGGCATGCGAAGTACGGCCAGCAGGATCTGATAGTGATCGGCAACCATTACCCCGAGTTTAGCTACGAGCACGACCTGGAAAACCTGAAAGACGCCATCCGGCGGCTTGAGATCCCGTATGCAGTGGCACAGGACAACCAGGGGGCGACCTGGAGAGCATATAAGAGCCGCTACTGGCCGACGCTGTACCTGATCGATAAGGCGGGGCGAATTCGCTACGTGCATATCGGCGAAGGGGGGTATGAGGAGACCGAGGCGGCGATTCAGGCGCTGCTGGCGGAATGAAATGGTTCGATTAATTTTCCTATCAGTTTACTTGGGTTTGATTGACAGTAATACGGGGAAAATGTACACTTCGCAATCATGGGCACTTTCGAGACTGCCAATGAACGCCAGTTTGAAGAGCTGCTGCGCGACGGCGTAACAGCAGTCAAATGCGGGCAAATAAGGCTGGCCGAATCGCTGCTCAACCGGGCGAGCATGCTGAACCCAATGGAGGCGCGCCCTTATGTCTGGCTGTCTGCCACAACGGAGGACCCCGAGCAGCAGCGCGCATACCTGGAGCAGGCGGTGGCGTGCGAGCCGAGCAACGCCGCCGCCCGGCGCGGGCTGGCACTGCTGTCCGGCAAGATCGACCGCCAGCGCCTGATGCCCGAGACCGGGAAATCCTGCATCGGGAATTTCCCCGGTGAAGTCGAGACCAGGAGCCGTCCGGTGAAATGCCCGCAGTGCGGCGGGCAGGCTGCCTCTCAGGTGGCCAGCGGCCTGTTCACCTGTGCCTACTGCGGATATTCCGCCGACCTGCGTACAGATGGTGATAATCCCTACCCGGTTTCCGACCGCCTGGAGCAGACGCTGGATTTTGTGCTGCCGACCGAGCGCGGGCACAGCTGGGCGGAGGCGCGGCAGCACATGAGCTGCGGGAGCTGCGGGGCGAGCTGCCTGCTGCCCTCCCGGGCAGAAAGCCGTGCAGTGCGCCTACTGCGGATCGAACCAGCTGGTGCTTTCACCTGAATTGTGCGAGCTGATTGACCCGCAGGTGATTGCGCTGATGCAGGTGGATGAACACCAGGCGCTTAAGCTGGCCCGGCAGTGGCTGCGAATGGGTATGTTTGCGCCGGACGACCTGGTGGCGGCCGGAAGAGGGCTGCAGCTGCGCCAGGCTTACTATTCCTGCTGGACATTCGACGGCACCATCGAAGCCAAATGGACCTGCGAGGTGAAAGTGGGTTCTGGCAACCAGGAGCACTGGGAGGCAGAAAGCGGAGTCCATACCGAATTCTTCAACGATGTGCTGGTCTCCGGTGTGAAAGCAGTGAAGGAAAGCGAACTGGCGAGCATCGAACCTTTCAACCTGGTCGAGCTGAGGGAGTTCAAAGAAGACTACCTGGCGGGCTGGCCGGCGATGATTTACGACCGCTCATTAGCCGATGCCTCGCTCGTGGCGCGTGAGAAGGTCATAAAAAAGCTGCGCCCTGAGCTTTACACACTGGCAGCCATGGGCAGAGAGAAGCGCAACCTGAGCCTGAACGGCAGCAGCTGGAGCGGCATGACTTATAAGCATATCCTGCTGCCGTTATGGACCGGCACTTACCGCTACCGGGGCAAGGATCACAGGCTGTTGGTGAACGGGCAAACGGGCAAGGTCGGGGGGGATAAGCCCCAGGACAAAGTGAAAGTGCTGTTCTCCAGCCTGAGCATGGTAGCCCTGATCGTGTTGGGCTTGATTGGATTGTGGATTTACCTGCGTACGCACGGGGGTATTTTCTGATAGGGTGTTTGCACCTAGCGTGTAACTCAAAACGGAGATTGCTTCGTCGTCGCGGAAGGACACCGTGATGAACGACGCCTCCTCGCAATGACAATCTCCTAAAAAGAAATCTCAGCCTGAAAGACCCGGCTGGCTGCACAATCTCGGGATGTTATAATTTTCGTATGAGTGAAACGATTGCAAATGTAGAAGTAGAAGAAGATGTAACTGCAGTACCCACTGAAAAAGAGGTCCCTGCAACTATCAAGAAACGCCGCTTGCGAATTGAAAGAGACGGCGATACCCTGGTATTCAAGCGCTCACATGTGTATGCGCTGCTGCTGCCGCTGACATTCGTGGTGGGTTTGAGCGTCGGCTACCTGTTTTGGGGACGACCGTTACCTGCCGCGCAGGCATCGGCTGTTACGCCAGCAGCCCAGACGGCCCAGGCGCCTGCTGGCCAGGAGCAGGAAGTGCAGCGATATGAAGTGCCTGAAGACGACGATCCTTCCATCGGCCCGCAGGATGCGCCCATAACCATCATCGAGTTCAGCGATTACGAGTGCCCTTACTGCAAGCGCTGGTATAACGAGGTTTACCTGCGCTTGAGAGAGGAATATGCGGACGAAATACGGGTAGTGTTCCGAGATTTCCCTCTTTATTCGATACATCCGAATGCCGAACCCGCGGCGGTGGCAGCCAACTGCGCCGACCAGCAAGGGGTGTACTGGGAATACCATGACCTGCTGTTCGCCGGCGAGCAGCTGGATGAAACGACTTACCTGCAGTATGCCGAAGAATTGGGTTTGAACCTGGATGAATTCAAAGCCTGCCTGGATTCGGAAGAGCAGGTGAACGAAATCAGGGGGGATTATGAGTATGCTTCTGGATTGGGAGTGCGGTCGACGCCCACCTTTTTCTTGAACGGACTGCCGATCGTCGGGGCGCAGCCTTACGAGGTTTTCAAGCAGGTGATCGACCAGGAGCTGGCGGGAGAAATTCCCTGAAATGAACTTCCAAAATATCATCCTGGCCCTGCAAAATTTCTGGGCCGACTACGGCTGCCTGATCTGGCAGCCGTATTATACGCAGGTCGGCGCCGGCACGATGAACCCGGCCACCTCTCTACGAGTGTTGGGACCTGAACCCTGGAAAGTGGCGTATGTTGAGCCTTCCATTCGACCCGATGACGGGCGGTACGGCGAAAATCCCAACCGCATGCAGATGCATTACCAGTTCCAGGTGATCCTCAAACCAGACCCTGGCGACCCGCAGGAAGTCTACCTGCGCTCACTCCAGGCTGTGGGGATCGACCCGCAGCTGCATGATATCCGGTTCGTAGAAGATAACTGGGAATCACCGGCCCTGGGCGCATGGGGACTGGGATGGGAAGTGTGGCTGGACGGGCAGGAAATCACCCAGTTCACCTATTTCCAGCAGTCGGGAGGAATCGCTCTCGATCCAGTCTCGGTGGAGATTACCTACGGATTGGAGCGCATCGCCATTGCCTTGCAGGGTGTTGACAGCTTCCGGAATATCCAGTGGAGTCCAGCCCTGACGGATGGGGACGTGAACCTGCAGGCCGAGCAGGAACATAGCAAGTATTACTTCGAAATCGCAGACGTGGACCGGCTGCGGCAGATGTATGAATTGTTCGAGGGCGAGGCGCGCGCCTGCCTGTCGCAGGGGATGGTGTTGCCAGCTCACGACTACATTCTCAAGTGCTCGCACACATTTAATATGTTGGACACGCGCGGCGCAGTCGGCGTCACCGAGCGCCAGGCGCTGTTTGGACGGATGCGGGAGCTTTCAAGGCAGGTGGCGGAGGCTTATGTAGAGCAGCGCCGGGTGCTGGGGTTTCCGTTCTTGAAAAGCCATGTAATCAGTAATCAGAAGCCAGTTACCAGTCAAGATGAAATATCGGAGAAGGGGCAGCCATCCGCATCAATGCAGGAAGAGACCTCAGAATCTACTGCACCTGCGCCTTTCTTGCTGGAGATCGGCACGGAAGAGCTGCCGGCGGGGGACCTGGATGAGGCTTTGAGACAGCTGGAAGCGAGCCTGCCTGGTTGGCTGAAAGATCTGCGCCTGGGACATGGAGAGGTGCAGGTGATGGGCACTCCTCGCCGGCTGGTGGTTTTCATTCATGACCTGCAGCCCAGGCAGCCGGACCTGGAGCAGCTTGTGAAAGGGCCGCCCGCTGATCGAGCATACGACCCATCTGGAAAGCCGACGCCTGCGGCGGCAGGATTTGCGCGCAGCAAGGGGCTTTCCGTCGATGAATTGGTGGTGAAAGAGATCGACGGCGGGAGCTATGCAGCCGCAGTGATCCGAAAGGTAGGGCGCCCGGCGGTGGAAGTACTGGGCGAGGCGCTTCCTGGCTGGATAGCAGCACTGCGCTTCGATAAATCCATGCGCTGGAACCAGAGTGGGGTGACCTTTGCGCGACCGGTGCGCTGGCTGCTGTGTATCTACGGCGAAGGTGACAGCTGCCGCGTGGTGCCGTTCGAATATGCAGGGTTATGCTCAGGAAACCTGACCCGCGGGCTGCGCTTCCGGCAGCCTGAAAGCCAGGCGGTTCATTCTCATGAGGATTACCTGGCGTATTTGCACGGGCAGGGCATACAGCTGGAGGTCAGGAAGCGGCGGGAAGAAATCCAAAAGCAGGTACAGCAGCTGGCGGCGGAAGCTGGTGGGCAGGTGCAGTTTGAAGCCGACCTGCTGGCGGAAGTCGCCAACCTGGTGGAAGCACCCGTGGCATTTTGCGGTTCCTTTGAGGGCACGTACCTGAATCTGCCCCAGGAAGTGCTGGTGTCGGTGATGAAGAAACACCAGCGATATTTCCCGGTCGCAGTCAGGCCTGCCGCAGGTGGGCAATCTACGGGGGAGCTGCTTCCATTTTTTATCGCCGTGCGCAATGGGGGCGGAGAAGAGATGCCGCTGGTGACCGAGGGTAACGAACACGTGATACGGGCGCGTTTTGCGGACGCCGATTACTTCGTGCGCGAGGATATAAAAAGACCGTTGGAAGCATACCTGCCGCGTTTGAGTACGCTGACATTCCAGGTACAGATGGGATCGATGCTGGACAAAAGCCGGCGTATCGCCGCACTGGTCGAGGAACTGGCGCCTATGCTGGGAATGGACCAGGTCGAGCTGAATACGGCACGCCGTGCGGCTGAGCTGTGCAAGGCCGACCTGGCCACGCAGATGGTGGTCGAGATGACATCCCTGCAGGGACAGATGGGACGGGTCTACGCACTGCGTTCTGGCGAGCCAGAAGCGGTGGCGCAGGCGATTTTCGAGCATTACCTGCCGCGCTTCTCTGGTGATGGGAATCCTGCCAGCCTGCCCGGATTGGCGGTGGGAGTGGCCGATCGGCTGGATAGCCTGGCTGGACTGTTTGCTGCCGGCCTGGCTCCCTCGGGAAACAAGGATCCCTTTGCCCTGCGCAGGACTGCGCTGGGGCTGGTGCAAAACCTGGTAACCTGGGATTTGGATTTCGATCTACAGGCGAGCCTGGAAATGACAACCGCCCATCTGCCCCTGCCTGCCACACCCGAGACCCTGCAGACTGTGATCGATTTCACCATCGAGCGCCTGCGAAACGCTTTGTTGGACGGCGGACAGAGATTCGACGCTATAGAAGCCGTGCTGAGCGCCCAGGGCAGCAATCCGGCTGGCGCTGCAAGAGAGGTGAAAGCGCTGGAAGCCTGGATCGCGCAAGGAGACTGGCGGGAAATCCTGCCTGCTTACGCCCGCTGCGTGCGCATCACGCGTGACCTGCAGGAGACCTATCCCACCGACCGGCGCCTGGCTGTCGAACCGGCTGAGGCTGACCTGTTCGGGGCAGTTGCTGCTGCGGAAGCAGTCGCGCGCCGCCCGGGATCGGTCGATGATTTCTTACAAGCTTTTCTTCCAACCATCCCGCAGGTCAGCCGCTTCTTCGATGAGGTGCTGGTGATGGTCGACCAGCTCGAAATCCGCCGCAACCGGCTGGGCTTGCTGCAGCGCATCGCCGGCCTGGCAAAGGGAGTGGCGGATATTTCGAAGCTGGAAGGGTTCTAATTGTCGATGGTCAATTGTCAATAGTCAATTGCCAACGGGAAATGCCTGAAGAGTAATAATCTCAAACGAGTGGTAAAGATATTATGAATCAGAATTGTGCAGAAAGAGCAGGGAGGACGAGATGAGCAAGATGGAGACCAGGATCGAGCAGGTGGTAGTGTACCCCGACCGGGCGCTGGTGAGGCGCAGGGGAGAGGTGGAATTGGCTGCCGGCTTGCAGATGGTTGAGGTTTCCGGACTGCCATTGAGCATGAATCCCGATTCGGTGCGGGTGACTGCCCGGAGTGCGGCGGGTACGGGGGATACGGCGCGCGCCCGGCTGCTGGGTGTGCAGGTGCAGATGGAGTTTTTCAGCCAGGCGCCGGCTGAGCAGGTGCGGGCGCTGGAAAACCAGCTCGAAGCTGTCCAGGATGAGCTGAACAATCTGGAGAGCCGGATAGAGCTGGTTAAATCACGACGCTTGCAGCTGGAAGCACTCGCAGGGCAGAGCGAAGTATTCGCCACCGCCCTGGCCTCCGGGGAAATGGACGTGGAAACACAGATGAAGCTGTTCGCCAGCCTGCAGAAACATGCCGGGGACCTGGACGCCGAGCTGGGTAGGCTGCAGGGAGAAAGGCGGGGGATCGAGCGCCGGCTGGACCAGCTCAAGAACCAGCTCGAGCAGATGCAAAGCTCGCGGCCGCCGGAGCGTTTTAAAGCGGCAATCGAAGTTGAGGTGACCGCAGGCGGCAGGCTGAATTTCCACCTGAGCTACACGGTGGCAAAAGCGGGATGGAAACCCCTGTACGACCTGCGGCTGGCGGACGAAGACGGCAAGCCGCAGCTGGAAGCCGGCTTCCTGGCCCAGGTGACGCAGCTGAGCGGAGAAGACTGGATGGGAGTGGGCCTGTCGCTATCTACAGCCCGCCCGGCCCTGGCGGCGACCCTGCCCGAATTGAAGCCCTGGTTCATCCAACCGCTGATTGCTGCACCGGTGCGTCCAGCGATGCGCTCCACGGCTGCGCTGCCCACGATGGATATGGCGATGGCAGCCAAAGCCGTTGAAGAGCCAGTGGAGGAAGCTGTATCTCAAGTCGATGCATCGGGTGCTTCGATCACTTACCATACCCCGGCAAAGGTCGAAATCCCTTCCGACGGCTCACCGCATAAGGTCACGGTGGGGCGCTTTGCATTGACACCCGACCTGGATTATGTCTGCGCACCCAGGCTGATAGAGGCGGTCTACCGCAGGGCGAAGATGGTGAATGACAGCGAGTACCTGCTGCTGCCCGGAACTGCCAACCTGTTTTCCGGGGAAGAATTCATCGGGTCGACGGCGCTGGAGCTGACCGCGCCGCGCGGTGAGATCGAGCTGTACCTGGGGGTGGAGGACCGGATCAGGGTGGAGCGGGAGCTGAAACGGCGCGAGGTGGACAAGAGCCTGATCGGCGGGAAGCGACGGGTGCATTACGGCTACGAGCTGAAACTGGAAAACCTGCTGCCCGCGGCAGTACAGGTCATGGTGCACGACCAGATGCCGGTGGGCAGGCACGAGGATATCAAGGTGAAGCTGGAGTCTGCGATTCCGAAGCCGATGGAGCCGGGAGAGCTGAACCTGCTGGACTGGGAGCTGGAGCTGGCGCCGAAAGAGAAGAAGACCATTCGCTTTGAATTCGTTGTGGAATATCCGCAGGAAATGAGGGTGATGGGACTGCCGTAATCAATCGTCAATGGTTAATTGTCAACAGCCAATTGGCAATTGGGTGGAAGGGTGGATGGCAGGCAGGTAGACAGGTAGACAGGTAAGCAGGTAGACAGGTAGATAAGGAAAAAGGTAGGCAGGTAGGCAGGTAGGCAGGTAGACAGGTAGACAGGTAGACGGATAGGCAGGTTAACGGGTTGGCGGGTGAGAGGAGCACCCGGCAGCTCTCAATTTGCTGGCGCAGTGGGGAAAACTATATCCGCCGCAGATACACCCTTGACAACTTGATAAAAGAGATATAAAATATCCGTAATATATATCGTGCACGGATATATTGAGCGAGGAGCGATTATGAATGATGCAGTCCAATCCCCCCAAGAAGCGCTGCCGCTGACGCCGGCGGTGTTCAACATCCTGCTGGCGCTGGCGGATGGTGAGAAACACGGCTACGCCATCATGCTGGAGGTGGAAGCCAATACCAACGGCCAGGTGAAGATGGGACCGGGGACGCTGTACGGCTCGATCAAGCGCATGCTGGCGGCAGGATTGGTTGCCGAATGCGACGAGCGCCCCGACCCCGAGCTGGACGACCAGCGCCGGCGCTATTACAGCCTGACCGGACTGGGAAGGCGGGTGCTGGCTGCCGAAGCCGAAAGGTTGACCAGCCAGTTGAGATTAGCCCAGGCTAAGGGTGTGTTATTGAGAATGATATAAGGGAGGTCCAGGATGAATCCTCCGTCAACCGATCCTCAAGCTGTGAAATTGTCTGCATCGTTTTACAATCTGCTGCTCGCATCGTATCCAACCCGCTTTCGCCAGGAGTACGGTCCGCACATGCTGCAGGTCTTCCGCGATTGCTGCCGGAAGGCTTACCAGAACGGCGGTCTGCCCGGGATGCTCTGGCTGTGGGCTCTTACGTTCTTCGATTACCTGCAAAGTGTAATAGAAGAACATACGCAGAGAGGTGTGCACATGAATAAGGAAAAATTTATCCGATTGAGCGGATGGGCGCTGATCGTGGGAGCATTTGCCTGGGTACTGGGGTTTGCCGCTGGAAATATCCAGGAATATAACCCGTACAATGCCTTAAGCCGTCCTTTTGAAAAATATTTTCAGTACCTGGTGGGCAGCGAGGAAATCCTGATACCAGCAGCTTTGATTTTAATCCTGGTAGGCATACTGGGACTGTATCAGCGTTATACGGAGCAAGCCGGCAGGTTGGGAAGGAGCGGTCTGGTGATCACGATTTCTGGGAGTGTGATTGCGCTGCTGGCTTATGCTTTAATGTTATTCACAAAAATTGAATATTTCTGGTTGGGGTTGATCCTGGGCATGCCCCTGTCTTTCAGTGGGATCGCTATTTTTGGAATTTCAGCCTTGAAATCTCGCTTCCTTCCGCAATTAAACTTCACACCGTTGATGATTGGCCTTTGCGGTCTGCCGGCAGTCTTCGGTTTAGGCGACGCACTGTTCGTTGTAACTGGAATTGGATTTTTAATGCTTGGCTATATGCTCCAGTCTGACACCAGGGAGAAACCTCAACCAGCTGCAGGATAATTGCAGAATTTCACAAGCCGAAATATATTCTTGTGTTTGAATTTAAAAAGGCACATTGTCCTGTGTGCCTTTTTATAAATCTCTTTACTCAAACGACTACAGGTGGAGTGATCCCCAAGATGCCAGCCAGGATCGGCAGGATTTGTTCGGAATATGTTTCGACCTGCGGTCGTTTCTTCTGGTGGCTCCATTCCAAAGCCAGACCGTAGATGGCCCAGCTGGCCGCGGTGGCGGTCATGCTTAGGTCACGGTCAGGGTTGAGCTGCTCCAGCCAGACCTGCAGCAAGGACTGCATCTGGCCTCGCACCTGGGATCTCCACCAGGGACTCAAACCGGGGGTCGGCCTGGGCGCAGTGGGAGATGTAGCGCGCGATGAATTCACACACCGTGATGACCAGCAACCTCAGGTTCTCCAGGCTGAACTGGCAGGCATCCAGCATACGCTTCGCTATTTCCTGGCGAAACTGCTCTTCCAGGCTGTATTCTACCAGCGCATATTTATCGGGGAAGTGCAGGTAGAAGGTCGAGCGATTGACGCCAGCCCTTTTGGTGATGTCCTGCACCGAGATGGAATGAAAGGCCTGCTCCGATAGGATTGACATGAAGGCTTCATAGAGCAGGCTGCGGGTGCGGCGGATGCGGAGGTCCGTTTTGACAGGGCTGGCCGGATTAGACGACATTTTGCTCCTGGTGTTGATTTTTCGACAAAAAGCGAATATTGATGTTTGACTTCTTCCTGTAAACACAATAAAATCGACACATGTTGAATATACAACGATTGTCTATAATTTATCATCAGGCTCAATTGTAGTCAAGATTAATAATCTCACGGAACTGAAGACCTCACAGGTCCCGGCAAGAATTCTGCCGGGACAGGTGAGGTCTAAGACATGAAGGACTGAATGGAAAAAATGAGCACACAAGAACAGTCACTCACCGAAACACAATTCTCGATCCATCCGGCCACACGGGTCGGGCATGTCTCGCTGACGGTGGCAAACCTGGAAAACCAGCTGGCTTTCTACCAGCAGGTGCTCGGTTTTCGGCTGCACTGGCGGGAAGGCAGCGAGGCTGGATTGGGAGCAGGAGGCAGCGACATCTTAAGGCTGGTGCAGAATGCCAGCGCCAAAAGATACCAGCGTGTGACAGGGCTGTACCACTATGCGGTGCTGTTCCCTGACCGAGGCGAGCTGGCGCGAGCGGTGAAGCGCCTGTTTGCCCTGCGCTACCGCAACTATCCCACCGACCACATCATGACCAAGACCACCTACCTGGACGACCCGGAAGGCAACGGTATCGAGCTGTACGCCGAATCTCCCGAGGACGGCGCCTGGAGCATGGCGAACGGCAGGTTCGAGACGCGGCGGGCGGACGGGACACTCAGCGACGGGCGCGAGCCGCTGGACGTGGAGGCGCTGTTCAGCCATTTGAAAGCGGACGACCTGCTGGACCATCCGGTGCCCTCCGAGACACGCCTGGGGCACGTGCACCTGCACGTGCGAGACGTGGACGAGGCGGTGGATTTTTACCACGGAGTGCTGGGTTTTGACTTGATGGGTGCGGCGAAGTCCTTCCGGGCGGCATTCGTCTCGGCGGGCGGCTACCACCACCATATTGGGCTCAACACCTGGCAGGGAGAAGGCGCGCCGCCGCTGCCGGCCGATGCGCTGGGACTAAGATATTTTACGGTCGAGCTGCCGGATGAGGTGGAATTTGGTAAAGCGGTGGAGCGTATACGGCTAGCGGGATTGGAAAGTGAAAGTGTGGATTCCGGAATTCTGGTCAGGGATCCATCGAGGAATGGAGTCCTGTTAAGAGGTCATAAGATTTAGGGTATCATCCAACTTCCGGATCGAAAAAAACCAATGACCTCCACTAAATTAAGCCTGTCAATTGGGTAACAAGGATCGGAAGATCATCCTGGACAGTCCGCCAAAGGATGTCCAAGTCGATTTCGTAATAGGCATGCACCAACCTATGGCGCATCCTGATGATGTCATCCCATGGAATCGCCAGGATCTTCTGTCTGGTCGTCTCGGAGGTCTGGTAGGCAGCTTCACCAACGATCTCAATATCTTACACCAGTGACAGGACAAGCATCCGGTCATCCTCAAGGTCAATACGGTGCTTTCCCACTGCAAAACCGATTGCTTCTTGAGCTGCATCCAGCATGTGTTGCAGGCGGATTAGATCATCCTGCTGTATATTGGATTTCTGCATCTGCTAACACTTGCTGGCGGAAATAGCGGCTGAGATCGTTTGGTGTGCGCAGATCTACCTTTCGTCCTCCAAGCATTGATGATAGTTCTCGCTCCATCCGGGCTATTGTGAACAGACCAGGAGTATGATCCGGCTCGAATTCGACTAAAATGTCGATATCGCTGTCATCGTTGAAATCCGGCCTCAAGGCTGAACCAAAAATAGACAGGCTATGAATGCCGTATCGATGGCAGAATGCAGCAAGTTGTTGTTCAGGTATTGCGATATTCATATTCCTGCTCATTTTTATTTCTGAATTGATATCAGTTTAGCATATTTTTAGTGAGATTACCTTGATGTAGCCGTAGTTTCATCGGAAGATTGCCTAATTAGATTCTAGCGCAATATCATACTCATCCAAATCTCACCATACTGATCCGAGCTTCCTTCAGCATTCAGGCGACCGGTGTCATTAGAACATAATTGATTCTGAACCACGCAGTTTTCGAATTATCCTTGTTATGTTTATCAAAGTTCAAAGACTGATTTATGCAAATGCTGTCAGGGTATAATCGGCACACCAATGACCGCCATCGACGAAATCAAATCCCGCATCGATATCGTCGACCTGGTCGGTGAAACCGTCCAGCTGAGACGCTCGGGGAAGAACTACACCGGCTTCTGCCCATTCCACCCCAATACACGCACGCCCGCCTTCGCAGTATTTTCCGATTCCGGCACCTGGCGCTGCTTTGGGCAGTGCAACGAGGGCGGAGATATCTTCAAGTACGTGATGAAGAAGGAAGGCTGGGATTTCCCGGAAGCGCTGCAGTACCTGGCGGAGCGGGCGGGTGTGGAGCTCAAACCGCCCAGCCCCGAGGAGCAGGTGGCAGCCGAAGAGCACGACGCGCTACGCAGCCTGCTGGAAGAAGCAGTCACTTTTTACCGCCACCAGCTGGTTAACACACCGCCAGGGAAAACAGCCTTAAATTACCTGCACCAGGAGCGCGGCCTGAAGGACGAGACCATCGAGACTTTCGGGCTGGGCTACGCTCCGGATGCCTGGGAGGCGCTGCTGAGCCATTTTCGCTCCAAAGGAGTTCTCCGAGGCCGATTTATTGGCAGCCGGCCTGGTGACCCAGCGGGAGGGAGGCAGCGGTGCTTACGACCGCTTTCGAAACCGGATCATGTTCCCGATCCGTGACGCTCGCGGTCGAATGGCGGGTTTCGGGGCGCGCATCCGGGATCCGAAGGACGTACCGAAGTTTCTGAACTCGCCCCAGACGCCGGTTTTCGACAAAGGCCGGCTGTTATACGGATTGGACCTGGCGAAGAAGGCAATCCGGCAGGACGACCAGGCGGTGATCGTGGAGGGCTACCTGGACGTGATCGGTTTGCACCAGGCTGGTTTTGGCAATGCTGTCTCACCGATGGGAACGGCCCTGACCGAAGACCAGCTTTACCTGCTCAAACGCTACAGCAAAAGGATCGTGCTGGCGCTTGACCCGGATGCTGCCGGCGACCAGGCAACTTTGCGCGGCTTGCAGGTCGCACGCCAGGCAATGGACCACGAGCAGGATTACGTATTCGACGCGCGCGGCCTGCTGCGCAACGAAAGGCGCCTGAATGCCGATATCCGGGTGACGACTCTACCAGAGGGAATGGATCCGGACGAGGTGGTTGCGCGTGATCCCCAGGAATGGGTCCAGATCGTGGGGAAGGCGAAACCAGTAGTGATCCACGTGATGGAAAGCCTGGCTGCCAGGCGCAACCTGGAAGACCCGAAGGTTAAGAGTGAGATCGCGGCCCAGGTGATGCCCCTGATCGCGGACGTCCAGGATAGAGTAGAAAGAGAAGCTTACCGCCAGCGGTTGGCCCGCCTGCTGCGGGTGAACGAGCATGCACTGGCTGAAAGCCTGCCCCTGCGCGGACGAAGAGAAGTCCGCGGGGCGCACACGAGATACCACCTGCACCTTCAGGCAAGGCAGAGCCCGTCATCCAGCTTGAAACCAGCAACTATTCCCTGGAAGCATACTGCCTGGGAGTGATGCTGCGCATGCCAGACCTGCTGAACCAGGTCAACCGCTTGCTGCAGGAATCCGGTTTGAAGCGATTGGCGCCAGATGATTTCCAGCACATCCAGCACCAGGAAATCCTACAGCTATTGCAGCAATCAGTGGAACAGGACCTGGCAGAGCCGCGTGATTTTGTTTTCAATTCCCTCGACCTGACGATGATGGAGCTGGCTGAAACACTGCTGGCGCGTACCGGTCAGATCGATCCCGGTACTGAGAAGGTCCAGATTAACCTGCTGCTGAGCCTGCTGAACCTCAGGCATCGAAAGCTGCTGCAAGAAAATGAATATCAGACCTACTTACAGACTGAAGCCCAGGAGAAGGGAGAGGCCATTTCTCCCCAATTGGTACAATCCATGATGGTAGTCTATAATGAAAAAAATCGGATCGATAAGCTGATTGAAAAATATACGCACACTGCACGGGTGAGACAATAGGGGGAAGACATGGCAGACGCCGACCGCGAGCTCCCAGACGACTTTGAATTCGACGAGAAGGATGCGCAGGAAAATTTGGAAAAGCTGGAGCAGGCTGAATCAAATGACAGCGCAGCACAGCCAGCTGAGGGGGATGAGCTGGATGATTTGCTTGTGGATGGTGCTGACCTTTTGGGAAGGGAGGATCTCGGCCTCCAGGACCTGGACCTGGAAGAAGAGCTGAAAAGCAGCGAGCCGCTGGATTTTATTCGCGATCCGAAGCTGGTGTTCGAAATCGGCGAGGACCCGGTCCGATTGTACCTGAAGGAAATCGGCAATATCTCGCTGTTGGAACCTGACCAGGAATTCTGGCTGGCAGCACGCCTGGAAGCTGAAAAGCGGCTGGACTATTACACCCGGCAGCACCCGCGCACACGGTTGATCTCTACAGGGAAGACAGCAGCTCTTCACGATCAAGAAGAAGCTGCAATGCTGATGGATGAGGATATCACTGCCGAGGCTGCCTGCAGGATATACCGGGCATTTTTCTCCGATTAACCACCTCCTGGAACAGGCTGCTGGAAGATACACGGCGGTTGGATCACGAAGGACCTTCCCTGAGCCTGATATTTTCCGAGGCCTTGATGCTGCAAGCGACATGGCAGAACCCCTCGCCCTCTTATCTGCGCGGTTACCTGGATAACGGCTTATGGGGCGTGGATCCTATCTGGAACGCCGCAGCCCAGAATGCATTCGCGGTTTTCATCTATGCCTACATGCTGCCCGAGCAGGGGAGCAGCATGTTGAAAGAATATGTTGAGAAAAACCACAACCTGCCGGATGAGAAATTCTGCGCGGATCACCTGGACGACGGAGCAGCTGTTGATCAATGAAATCAAGCGCATCCGGCAGCGCAGCGAAGAAGCTTATAATGCCATCATCCGCGCCAACCTGCGCCTGGTGGTCAGCGTTGCCAAACGCTACATTGGGAGGGGCACTTCCTTCCTCGATTTAATCCAGGAAGGCAATATCGGCTTGCTGCGAGCGGTATCCAAATTTGACCCGACCGCGCGGATTATAATTCAGCACGTACGCCACCTGGTGGATTCGCCAGTCGATCAGCCGCTCGATCGCAGACCAGGCGCGCACCATCCGCATCCCGGTGCATATTTTCGAATCGATCAACCGTCTGCTGCGGGTACAGCGCGAGCTGATCCAGGAGCTGGGGCGAGAACCGACCAATGACGATATCGCCCTGGCGGCGGGTTACCTGGAACCGCTCGACCAGCAGGCGATCATGAAATCGCACGCCGAATCGACACCGGTGGAGATTGAGGTCCGCCGGCGCTGGAGCAGAGCGGCGGCGAAAGTCAGCCGCATCATGCGCGCCATGGAAGAGCCAATGTCATTGGACAGCCCCGTGGGTTCGGAAGACAGCAGCCAGCTGGGGGATTTTATCGAAGATGTGGACGCCCAGGAGCCAATGGATGCAGCCGCGCGAGATGCTGCGCGAATCGATGCAGAGCGCCCTGGCTGTGCTCTCCGAACGTGAGCGTCAGGTACTCGAGCTGCGCTTCGGATTGGTGGACGGCAGGGACCACACCCTGGAGGAAGTGGGACAGTATTTCGAAGTGACCAGAGAGCGCATTCGCCAGATTGAATTGAAGGCTCTGCGAAAACTGCGCCACCCGACACGCAGCCGCTACCTGCGGGATTTCTTGAGGTAGGCGGCAGGTTTGTGAAATTTGACACCGATAATTCATTATGATAAACTATTTTAGAATTTTAATCTTCCAGCTTTTGGCGATGTTTCAGAGAATATAATGAGGCTTCCATGATGCAGGAATATCTGCCAATTGTTGTTTTAATCGTCCTATCAGCCGGGGTAGCCGGAATTGCGGTTCTCCTGGGGCACCTGTTTGGCCCGCGCCGCCCCACCCCACGTAAATCGATGCCTTATGAATCGGGTATGCGACCTATTGGCCCCGGAATGCGCCGGATGCCGGTTCGTTTCTACCTGGTGGCGGTGTTGTTTATCCTGTTCGATATCGAGGTGGTATTCTTCCTGCCCTGGGCGATCGTCTTTCGCCAGCTGGGAGTTTTTGGATTGGTGGAGATGCTCATCTTCATACTTATATTATTGGTTGGCTATGTTTACGCGTGGAAGAAAGGAGCATTGGAATGGGAATAGAGCAAAAACTGGGCAACATGGGGATCGTCACACACAAGCTCGAGGATGTGGTGAACTGGTCGCGAACCGCGCGCCATGTGGCCGATGTTATTCGGATTAGCCTGCTGTGCGATCGAAATGATGTCCGCCCAGGCCGCACACTACGATATGAGCCGTTTTGGAATGGAATTAATGCGCGCCAGCCCGCGCCAGTCGGATTTGATGATCGTCGCCGGGCGCGTTTCGCGCAAGATGGCGCCGATTCTGCGCCGGCTTTACGACCAGATGCCCGATCCCAAGTGGGTGATTTCGATGGGTGACTGTGCTTCTTGCGGTGGTGTCTTCAACAACTATGCGATCGTGCAGGGGGTGGATGAAATCGTGCCGGTGGATATTTACGTTGCAGGCTGCCCGCCGCGACCAGAAGCGCTCATTCACGGTATTTTGTCCCTTTATGAGAAGGTAAAGGGCGAAAAATTCAAGGATTGGGCTTGAAGTGCAACTCGAATAAAAGAACAAATTTCTCTGCCAGTAGATAACTGATCACCGGTAGGTACACCATGAATGATCTCATCCAAACCATCCTGACCGAGTTTCAAAAGCGATTCGGTGCGGATGTGTATGAATTCCGAGATGAATCCAGCGCGATTATTTCGTTCGAGAACATCCTTCCTGCCGCCAGGGCATTGCGAGATGAATTTGCTTTCAACCTGCTGACCGAAGAGACCGCGGTAGATTATTGGCCCAAGCAGGAACCTCGCTTCCATGTCGTCTACCGTTTTCGCTCGCTGGATCACAACCTGATTTTTGGGGTGCGCGTGCCTCTGAATGGGAACGCACCCAGCATGCCCAGCCTGGTGGATGTATACGCCAATGCCAACTGGTTCGAGCGCGAGCTGTGGGATATGTTCGGGATTCGCTTTGAAGGACATCCCGACCTGCGCCGCCTGATTATGCCGTATGACTGGGAAGGCCACCCACAGCGCAAAGATTACCCGCTGGGATATGAGGAAGTGCAATTCACATTTAATTTCGACGAAATCGACCTGCGCAAACCTTATGCCCAGGAATGAGCCGAGCGGAAAATGACAGAAAATATTGACTATACCCTCTCACCGGTTGATTTAGATGAAATCAAGCACCTGGTTTCTGAGCGGGCGATTCAGGGCGAAACGGTTTTATTGAACATGGGTCCCCAGCATCCCAGCACGCACGGCGTTTTAAGGCTGCTGCTTGAGCTGGATGGCGAACAGGTGATTAACTGCATCCCGGACGTAGGCTTCCTGCACACTGGCATTGAAAAGAACATGGAGGCCAAAACATACGTCAAAGCCGAAGTGATGACCGACCGGCTGGATTACCTGAACACCGTGGGCAATAACCTGGCTTACTGCTTGGCGCTTGAAAAGTTGTGCGAATTGGACGTACCGCCACGCGCCCAGTCGATCCGCGTAATATTGACGGAGCTACAGCGCATTGCTTCGCACCTGATCTGGTTGGGGACGCACGCGCTGGATGTGGCTGCGATGTCGATTTTCCTGTACTGCTTTCGCGAGCGAGAGATGATCATGGACATCCTCGAGCTGGTCAGTGGGCAGCGCATGATGACCACCTATATTCGCCCGGGAGGGTTGTGGCGGGATGTCCCGGTCGAATTCGAAGAGGCGGTACGAAAGTTTATCGTTTATTTCCCGCCGCGGGTGGATGAGTACGAAGACCTTCTAACTAAAAATCCATTATTCATGGATCGCACCAAGCGCATCGGAGTTCTGCCGGCTGAAGTCGCCCTGCAGTACGGAATTACCGGCCCCATGCTGCGTGCTTCGGGCATCGCTTATGACCTGCGCAAGACAGAGCCTTATTCCGGGTATGAGCAGTATGATTTCCAGGTCCCAACCTTCACGGAAGGCGACACTTACGCCCGCTACCTGGTGCGCATCCAGGAGATGCGCGAGGCCTTGAAGATCGTAGAACAGGCGCTGAATAAAATGCCGCTGGGTCCAGTGCGCAGCAACAACCGCAAGTATGTGCCGCCGCCGCGTTCAGAGCTGGGCACCAGCATGGAAGCGCTGATCCATCACTTCAAACTCTGGACGGAAGGTTTCAATCCTCCCAGCGGGTCCGTCTATTCAGCCGTCGAATCACCGCGCGGCGAGCTGGGGGTATACCTGGAGAGCGACGGTGGTCCGAAACCCTACCGGGTTCACTGGCGCACTCCATCCTTCACCAACTTACAGGTTTTACCCTACATATCCAAAGGCCACCTGGTGGCGGACCTGGTCATGCTGATCGGGACGGTGGATATCGTCTTAGGCGATGTGGATCGTTGAGAGGTGCTATGCTGGCAGAAAAATACGCGCAAGAAATCCAAAGCATACTGGATAAATATCCCTCCGAGGAGAGGCGCGCAGCAGTCATGCCGCTGCTGTACCTGGCGCAACACGAACGGATGTATGTAGACCGCAAAGACATGGCGGAGATTGCTGAAATCCTGGGAATTTCAACGACCGAAGTGGCTGGGATCGTCGGATTTTACAGCCTGTACTATGATAGACCAGAAGGCCGCTACCGTTTGCAGGTTTGCACTGACCTGCCGTGCGCACTGCGTGGGGCAGAAAAATTCCTTGACGAGCTGTGCAGGCGCCTGAACATCCAACCTGGTGGAACCACTTCCGATGGACTGATCACCGTTGAAGGAGTGATGTGCCTGGCTGCCTGCGATAAAGCACCTATGTTCCAGATGCAATCGGGAGGCGGCCTGGAATACCATGAAAACCAGACGGTAGAGACTGCGCTGGCGTTTATTGAACGGCTGCGATCGGATGCTGCTCGACGCCGAGGGAGAGAACGAGATGGATGAAACAGGCGAGCGCAGCGTCCACCCGTATGTGCTGTTGAGACACCGCGACAATCCAAGGGCTGGACAATTTTGCGGTGTATAAGAAGCACGGTGGCTTTAAGGCTTTTGAAAAAGCTGTCAAGGAAATGAAACCGGATGAAGTGACAGAAGTCGTAAAGGCCTCAGGCCTGCGCGGCGCGCGGCGGGGCGGGCTTTCCTACGGGAGTGAAGTGGTCATTTATCGATAACAAGAAATGGCCGCATTACGTTGCCGCCAATGCCGATGAATCCGAGCCGGGGACATTCAAAGACCGTGAAATCCTGGAGGGGAATCCCTACCAATTCCTGGAGGGAGTGGCGATCTGCGCATACGCCATCCAGGCGCACGAGGCTTACGTATACCTGCGCGGTGAGTTCTGGCAGATTGCCGCACAGCTCGACCAGCAGATCGCGGCGTTGGAAGAGGCAGGGCTGCTGGGTGATAAATTATTTGGGAAAGATTATTCGCTGCGCATTTTCACCCACCTGGGAGCCGGCGCCTATATCTGCGGCGAAGAAACCGCCATGCTCGAATCGTTGGAAGGCAAGCTGGGGCAACCCCGACTGAGACCTCCTTTCCCACCTTCCTTCGGCTTGTTCGGCAAGCCTACCGTGGTCAACAATGTTGAAACGCTGACCAATGTACCGATGATTATCAGCCGGGGAGCGGAATGGTACCGCAGCATGGGCACTGAGAAAAGCCCGGGACCGAAAATCTTCTCGCTTTCGGGTCGGGTGGTGCGGCCGGGCAATTTCGAGCTGCCGCTGGGGACGACGTTTCGCGAGCTGATCTACGAGCACGGCGGCGGGATCATCGATGAGCGGCCGGTGAAGGCAATCATGGCGGCAGGAGCGAGCTCGTCCTTGATCGTTGCCAATGACCAGGCCCTGGATACGCCGATGGACTATGAAAGCGTGCCCTCCGTCGGCGGGTCTTTAGGATCGGCTTCAGTCATTGTGATCGATGATACGGTCAGCATCCCGTGGCTGATCAATAAAACCGCGCATTTCTTCAAGCACGAATTGTGCGGAAAATGCACCCCGTGCCGTGAGGGCACATTCTGGATGATGCACCTGACCGACAGGATTCAAGAAGGCAGGGCTACTCAGGAAGACGTGGACCTTTTGTACGATGTTGCCAGCCAGGTTAAGGGCAAATGCCTGTGCGCCCTGGGAGAATTCTCGATCGAGGCAGTCCTTTCAGGGATCGATCGCTTTGGCGAGGATTTCCAGGCTGCCGTAAAGGCACCGGAAGCTGTGATGGGAGATTAAGGACTCGGTTGCAGGGATTGATTATGACAAAGCTGGTATCACTGACCATCGATGGAATACAGGTTGAAGTGCCTGAGGGTACTTTGATTGTAAATGCAGCCAAGAAGGCAAGGATCGACATCCCTGTTTTCTGCTACCACCCGAAGATGGAACCGGTTGGCATGTGCCGGATGTGCCTGGTGGAAGTCGGCAGGCCACTTATCGACCGGGCAACAAACCAGCCGGTGTTGGAAGAGAACGGAAAGCCCAAGATCCAATTTAACCCCAAACTCGAGACTGCCTGCACCACTCCCGTATCTCAAGATATGGTTGTCCTGGGACTGTCGGACAAGGCCAAGGAAGGTCGCGAAGATATCCTGGAGTTCCTGCTTACCTCCACCCCCTGGACTGCCCGATTTGCGATAAAGGCGGCGAGTGCCCCCTACAAAACCTCACCATGGGTTATGGTCCGGGCCAGAGCCGCTATCTGTATGACGAAAAGAAACACCTGGCAAAACAGATCCCCCTGGGAGAGCTGATATACCTGGACCGCGAGCGCTGTATACAGTGCGGTCGCTGTGTGCGTTTCCAGGATGAAATCGTTGCCGAACCGGTGATTGGTTTCTCCCAGCGTGGGCGTTCCATGGAGATCATTTCATTCTCCGAGCCGGGATTTGACTCTTACTGGTCCGGCAATACCACTGATATTTGCCCGGTTGGTGCGCTTACCACGACAGATTTTCGCTTCCGGGCGCGCCCCTGGGAGCTGTTATCGGCGGCCTCCATCTGCAATCACTGCCCGGTCGGTTGCAACCTGACATTAAATGTCCGTCGTGAAGCAGTTTCCGGCGGTGAGCTTGTGGTCAAGAGAGTGTCTGCCGCGCCAGAACGAGAAAGTGAATGAAATCTGGATCTGCGACAAAGGGCGTTTTGGATACCACTTCGCCGCACGCAGCGAACGCCGGCTGATCCAACCGCTGGTGCGGCGCGACGGTGAGCTGCTGCCAACTTCGTGGGACGAAGCCCTCGATATCGTCGCCGAGCGATTCCGCCAGGCAGGCAGCAATGTATTCGCGCTGGCAGGAGGGCGACTGTCGAACGAGGACCTGTTTAATATCAGCCAGCTGACAGACTTGCTGGGAGGGGTTTCAGCCCTGCACTCCGACATCCCGGGCGGCGACCTGACCACTCAAATTGGTTTCACGCCCGGGACGAATTTTGCGGATATGGGTGCCGGCAATGCCATCCTGGTGGTGGGTAGTGACCTGGAGGAGGAAGCGCCGCTTTATTGGCTGCGTGTGAAGCAGGCTGCCGAACGCGGTGCGCAGCTGTTCGTCTTAAACACCCGTCCCACCCGTTTGGACCGTTGGGCTGACCATGTTATTTATTATCCTTTTGGCCAGCCGGCAGCTGCTGTCCTGGCCATGGTAAATGCCTTTTCTTCCAAGCGACCTGACCTGCCGGAAGAGGTGCGGGAGCTCGCACAAAACAGTGAGCTGCGCGCAGCCGCGAAGGCATTTGCCGATGCTCCGGATGGTGTGATCCTGTTTGGAAGCGATTGCATGGGAGCGGTTGAGTTTGAAGCGCTGGCAAAAGCCTGCGCCAATCTGCTGCTGGCAACCAACCATACTGGCAGGGTGAACAACGGCCTGGCGGGTATCTGGCCGCGTGCCAACGACCAGGGTGCCCTGGAGCTGGGTTTCAGAAGCCGGACCGATCTGAAAGAGGAATTAACCGCGGCTGGCGCCCTGTATATTACCGCTGCGGACCCGGTTGGGGATGACCCCGCTTTCCAGGCGGTTTTCGGCGGGGATAAATTCGTGGTAGTCCAGGATTTGTTCCTGACCCATACAGCCAGGCTGGCGGATGTTGTGCTGCCTGCTCAATCCTGGATAGAGCGGGAAGGCAGTTTTACTAACAGCGAGAGGCGCGTGCAGCGCTTTTACCCGGCGACGGTGCCGATCAGCGTGGCACCACCACGCCTGGAGAGCCCTGGCACCAGCCGATCGCCAGTTTTGACTGCGCTGCGACCAGCCATGCTCGGGCCGCAAGCTGATTATCACATCACGGCATTAATCTCGGAGCGGCTGAAGATTGGTGCTGCCCTGCCAGGCGGCAGCGCGGCGAAGGTCTTCTCCCGGTTGGCGGAGAGTATCCCCGCTTACAGGGAGTTAACCTTCCAGAACCTGGCTGAAGTCGAGGAGCAGTGGCCGATCATCGGCCGGGAAGACCTGTATTACGGTGGCGCCAGTTATGACAACACCCAGGGAATGGGGAAACAGCTGCTGCTGCCCGGAGATCTACCGAGCCTATCCTGGCCGGCCGTCACGGAGACGATCTTCCCGAAAATGGGGATGATGGCCTTTCCGATAACCAGGCTGTACGACCAGGGCACGACTCTGGTCCCGGCTCAGCTGCTGCGCGAGCGTATCGGAGAACCGTACGTAGTGCTGAACAAAGTAGACGCCACTCGCCTCAAAGTGAGCAGTGGAGATGTCGTGCGTGTCACTTTCAGCGGGCAGGAGGGCGGCGTGGTGGTTGTTGCACGGGTAGATGAGTCGCTGCCAGAACGAGTGATGCTGGTGCCACGCAGCTTCGGCATTCCGCTGAGTGAGCCTACCGCCGTCGATGTCAGGCGGGATACCTGATCCATGAGGCGCGCTATGGATACAATGAGGAAATAATGGACACTGCTTTGCTGATCGAGTCGGTGATAAAAGCCATCCTGATGATTGCGATTTTACTTTTCGGATTCATGTACCTGACGTACATGGAACGCAGGCTGTTAGGGCGCTTCCAATCACGCATCGGGCCTAACCGGGCAGGTCCATTCGGATTGCTGCAGCCGATCGCAGATGGCATCAAGGTTATATTTAAGGAAGAGCTTATTCCGGCCGAAGCAGATAAATTGATATTTATCACTGCCCCAATGGCGACCGTCATCCCAGCGCTGATTATCCTGGCAGTGGTGCCTTTCGGCGGCACAGTGACAATTTTCGGCCGGCCGGTTTCGCTGTCCATTGCGGGTGATATCAACGTGGGCATTCTGTATATCGCGGCAATCGCCTCAATTTCGGTATACGGCATCGTCCTGGCAGGCTGGTCATCGAATAATAAATATGCCACGATGGGCGGGTTGCGTTCTTCGGCCCAGATGATCAGCTACGAGCTGGCCCTGGGACTTTCCTGGGTTGGGCCGATCTTGCTGGCGGGATCGATGAGCCTGGATAAGATCGTCCAGGCCCAGAATCCCATCCCTTTCTTTATTCTCCAGCCAATCGCAATGGTGATCTATTTGATCGCGGCCCTGGCGGAAATCAACCGCTCTCCTTTCGACATGCCCGAGGCCGAGCAGGAGCTGACAGCCGGCTACCACACCGAATATTCGGGGATTAAAATATGCCCTGTTCATGATGACCGAATACATCAAGATGATTGTTGTGAGTGTGATCGCGGCGACACTCTTTTTCGGAGGATACCTGGGACCGGGGGTCGAAAGTTACCCCTGGCTTGGACCGGTCTACCTTTTCATCAAGACCTTTCTATTGCTTTTCGGGATCATCTGGGTACGGGCGACTTCACCGCGCATCCGTTATGACCGGCTGATGTCGCTGGGTTGGAAGGTGATGCTTCCAATCGCTTTATTAAATGTTTTCCTGACTGGTGTCTTGATTATTGTTTTGCCTGGATTGGCGGCATAGGGTATAGCGTATGTTGATGCGACAGGTTCGGAGGTAGGGATGTTTGCGGTAGAGATAGCACGAGGTTTGTGGACGACATTCAAGGAATTACTCAGTAAACCGGTCACAATCCAATACCCGGAACAGAAGCGCCCCGTCCGGAAGCGGTTTAAGGGCCGGCATTTCCTCGAGCGCTATGAGAATGGGCTGGAGAAATGTATTGGATGTTCCTTGTGCTCGGCTGCCTGCCCGGCGGATGCGATTTTCGTGGAAGCGGCGGAAAACACGGATAACGAGCGCTATTCGCCCGGCGAGCGGTATGCACGCGTGTATGAGATCAACATGCTGCGCTGCATTTTTTGCGGGTATTGTGAAGACGCCTGCCCAACGGAAGCGATTATCCTGGGTGATAATTACGAGCTTTCATTTACAAACCGGCGGGATTCGATTTACACAAAGGAAATGCTGTTGGTGCCGCTGCTTCCCAGCGGCAAACCGACTCCCCAGGTAGTGGAACCTGGCGTATTCAAGCGCTCTGTGCCAGAGATGAAGGACCCAACTGATTGAGACAGGGAATTGACCGTCCTGAACAGAAGGAAGAAGCCAGCGAAAGGTTTTTCGGATCAATGTCCCAGAGGTTGAAGCGGAGAAAACCATGGTAGTCGACTACTTGCTCTTTTTTGGCCTGGCCCTGGTAGCGGTGGCTTCCGCCTTAGCGATGCTATTCAGTAAAAGCACGATTTATTCGGCTCTGAACCTGATCATGAATTTCATCGCTATTGCGGTTTTCTACCTGCTGCTGGGAGCGCCTTTCATAGCGGTCGCTCAGGTTGCAGTTTATGCCGGGGCTATCATGGTGCTCTTCCTGTTTGTGATTATGCTGCTGGGAGCCGGGGAGATGCCAGGCTCCCCACGCTTGGGTTGGCAGCGTCCCCTGGCTGCAATATTAGCCGGGATTCTGATTATTGAAGCGGCTGTGATCCTGCTGTTTAACCCGCTGTCACTGCCAGGTGTAACCCCCTTGGTGGAAGGATTTGGCGCGCCGGAAGCGGTGGCTGAGCTGCTGTTCCGTGATTACTTACTGCCATTTGAGGTGATTTCTGTGCTGCTCCTGGTGGCGATGGTGGGAGCAATCCTGCTGACCAGGCAGGTGCGGCGTGCGAGGTAAGCTGCGAGCGTTTATCGATCGATAACGGTGGAGGAAAAGGATGCTACCCATCCAGTACTATATCGGACTTTCTGCAATCTTATTTACGCTCGGTGCGCTGGGCGTGCTGATCCGCCGCAATGCAATCGTGATCTTCATGTCGATTGAATTGATGCTGAATGCTTCCAACCTAGCATTTGTGGCATTCGCCAGGCTGCATGGATCGCTTACCGGCCAGCTGTTCGTATTTTTCGTCATGGCGGTTGCGGCGGCTGAAGTTGCGGTGGGGCTGGCTTTGATTGTGGCGATCTTCCGGACCAAGCAGAGCATCGACATCGACCAGCTCAACAGTCTTAAAGGATGATCGTGTGACGCAGTGAGATCAGAAAGGTGGAGAAATTCGCCAGGGAGTTCCGTTCTCACTTCTCCTCACCCACGATTTTTGGAGACACAACATGTTATTGAGTGAAGCAAGCAGCGCGGGCGGTTATTTCAATCTGGTTCCCTGGGTGGTTTTCTTTCCCGTAATCGGCTTGTTGATCAATGCCTTCTTCGGCGGCTTGTTTTTGAAAACGGGGCAAGACGGGCGAAGGATTGGTGGGAGGCATCGCCAGCGCAGCCGTGGGCCTGTCATTTGTGATCTCCACTTTGCTGGCAGTTTCACTGGCGAGCCATCCAGAGGGGCAGGTGGTGGTCCTGGCAGACTGGATAACCATTGGTGAATTGAACCTGCATTGGGGATTCCAGGTCGATACCCTTTCGGTAACCATGATGCTGGTGGTGTCGGGGGTTGGTACGCTGATCCATATCTATGCCATCGGATACATGCACGAGGACGTGCGCCATAAAGGTGACCCCAGCCGGTTCCGCCGTTTCTTCGTCTTTATGAACCTGTTCATTGCTGCCATGATGGTGCTGGTGGGCAGCGATAATTACCTGATGCTGTTCGTAGGATGGGAGGGAGTGGGCCTGTGTTCTTACCTGTTGATCGGCTTCTGGTACGATAAAGGGGAAGACGGTATCGGAAATGCAATAGCCGGTAAGAAAGCCTTCATCACCAACCGGGTGGGAGATTTCGGCTTCATGCTGGCCGCATTCAGCATATTCTGGGCATTTGGCTCTTTGAATTTTCACGAAGTGTTCGAAAAAGTTCCGGAGATATCCCAGGCGCTGCCGGAAGTCATCCTGGCTATCACTATGTTCATGCTGCTGGGAGTGACGGGTAAATCAGCCCAGCTGCCGTTATTTGTGTGGCTGCCCGATGCCATGGCCGGCCCGACACCGGTTTCGGCGCTCATCCATGCTGCGACGATGGTCACCGCGGGCGTATACCTGGTGGCGCGTTCGGCACCGCTCTACACGGCTGTCCCGCAGGCGCAGAACTGGGTGACGATGGTCGGAGCGCTGACAGCCCTGTTTGCTGCCACCATCGCCGTGGCCCAGTTCGATATCAAGCGCGTGCTGGCTTATTCCACGATCAGCCAGTTGGGATTCATGGTGGCGGCGGTCGGCATGGGGGCGTTTGTGGCGGGGATGTTTCACCTGGTTACCCATGCATTTTTTAAAGCTCTGCTGTTCCTGTCTGCCGGATCGGTGATCCAGGGAGTTGAGCGAGGCCACCACCACGTCGAGCACGACGCTCACTTGAAGAAACAGCTCAAGGGTCACACTCACGACTTTGACCCGCAGGACATGCGCAACATGGGCGGCATGCGCAAGCAGATGAAGCTGACATTCTGGGTGTACCTGATCGGCGCGATCGCGCTGGCAGGCATACCGCCGCTGGCCGGATTCTGGTCGAAAGATGAAATCCTGGTGGAAGCCAGCATATTGAATCCAAGGGCCTTCTGGCTGTTGATGGCAGCGGCATTCCTGACGGCGTTCTATATGGGCCGGCAGATTATCCTGGTGTTCTTCGGAACCGCACGCAGCCCGGCTGCAGCGCATGCCGTGGAGAGCCCGCCCGTGATGACGATTCCGCTGATCGTCCTGGCAGTCCTTTCGTTCGTTGGCGGAAGCTTCAACCTGCCGGGATTACACACGTTTACTCAATGGCTGGAACACACACTGGAGTTCGTGCACGCCGGCGAGTTCAATTGGCTGATCGTTGTGATGAGCATCGTGATTGCCCTGGTTGCAATCCTCCTGTCGTTGTGGATTTATTTCACACGCTACCGCCAGATGCAGGAGCTGCCGGTCGCCAAACGACCAGACGACCCGCTGCGCCAGTTCCTGGGACCGGTTTTTACATGGCTGAACCACAAATGGTATGTGGACGAATTATATAAGATGGTGATCCTTGACCCGTACGTTGCCCTTTCCAGGTTCCTGGCGGATGTAATAGATTGGCGCTTCTGGCACGACTGGTTCCATGAAAGGGTGATCAAAGCCGGTTTCGACCGGATTTCCGCACTTCTGGCGGTGCGCGTGGACCTGGGCGGGATCGATGCAGTGGCAAACGGACTGGGAGCAGCCACACAGCGCCTGGCGCGCAGCCTGCGCCAGGTTGAAACCGGATACGTGCGCAACTATGCCCTGTCTATTTTCCTGGGTGTTGTGCTGATTATTGGATATTTGATACTGCGTTAGGTTTTATTTTCTTTCCCGCCGGTAATGACAGCCGGGAGGGATATTGGAGGAGCCGTTATGGCCTATCTTCTTCACCCGCTGACACTGGTCACCTTCCTGCCTTTGCTGGGCGTCTTGATTATCCTTTTCTTGCCGCCGGAGCGGAAAAATGCGGCACGCTGGGTTGCGTTGATCACGTCGCTGGCAACCTTTGGGATATCGCTTGCTGTCCTGGCGCAGTTCAATCCGCAGGATCCTGATCTGCAACTGGTGGTGAATTTGCCCTGGATCCAGGTTTCGACCTGGAGCATTGCTTTTCACCTGGGAGTAGATGGATTGAGCATCCTTCTGGTGCTCCTGACCACCCTGCTCACCCCGATCTCTATCCTTTCCACCTGGACAGCCATCGAAGAGCGGGTAAAGGAGTTTATGATTTTCTTCCTGCTGCTTGAGATCGGGATGATCGGCGTCTTCCTGGCACAGGACCTGTTCTTATTCTACATTTTCTGGGAGTTCACGCTGATACCGATGTATTTCCTGATCGGCATGTGGGGCGGACCGAACCGCATCTACGCGGCGGTCAAGTTCTTCCTGTACACTATGGCAGGCTCGGTCCTGATGCTGCTGGCGATCATCTGGCTTGGCCTTAACCAGGGCACCTTTTCGATGCCCGAGCTGATCGCAAAAGACAGTATACCAGCTGAACTGCAGACCTGGCTTTTCCTGGCATTTGCAGCTGCGTTCGCAATCAAGGTCCCGATGTGGCCGCTGCATTCCTGGCTGCCCGATGCTCACGTAGAAGCTCCCACGGCAGGCTCGGTGATCCTGGCGGGTGTCTTGCTGAAACTCGGCACTTATGGTTTCTTGCGTTTCAACCTGCAGCTTTTTCCAGCGGCAGCCTGGCAGCTGGCTCCCTGGATGGCAGGCCTGGCAGTGGTGGGAATACTGTATGGAGCGGCGGTATCGTATGCGCAGAAGGATGTCAAAAAATTAGTTGCTTATTCATCTGTCAGCCACCTGGGTTTCGTGATGCTCGGCTTGTTTGCCCTGAACTCACAGGGCGTGCAGGGCGGCATCCTGCAGATGGTCAACCACGGTTTGAGCACCGGGGCATTGTTCTTGATTGTCGGGATGATCTACGAGCGGCGGCACACGCGCGACATGGATGCCTTTGGCGGGCTGTGGAAGGTAATGCCGGTTTACGGCGTGCTGACATTGATCGTGGCTCTGTCGTCGATGGGCTTGCCAGGATTGAACGGGTTTGTGGGCGAATTCGCAATCCTGCTGGGAGCGTGGGGTGCTGGCAGCCCGGACGGTTCCCTAGGTTCGGTCTGGTTTGCAGGACTGGCTGCCATCGGCGTGATCCTGGCGGCTGTGTACATCCTGCTCATGTTCCAAAAGATGTTCCTGGGACCGGTGACAAAGGATGAGAACCGCAACCTGGCTGATTTGAACTGGCGGGAGATTGGGATCCTGGTACCCCTGGTGATCTTGATTTTCTGGATCGGCCTGTATCCCAAGCCGTTTTTCACACTGATGGGACCCGCAGTCGACCAGCTGGTGGCAGCCATCCAGAGCGCTGCGGTGACGGGGATACCATGATACCAGGCCGGATTTATCTTGACGTGATTCGAATGCACTCAAAAATGGGGTTGCCGGCAGATGGGAGGTCCTATGCCTGAAGACCTGTTCATGTCGATGCTCGCCATCTTGCCTTTGATCGTTTTGGCTGCCTGGGCCTGCGTCTTGCTTCTGATCGATTTAATCATCCCCGCAGGTCGTAAAGGCTGGACGGCAGCCCTGGCAGCCATCGGCCTGCTGGTTACCCTGGGTGTTCTGCTGGCCGGGGGATGGAAGCAAACTCCTGGATTTGGGGGCTTGATCATCGCAGATGGCTTCTCCGTCTTTGTGTGCAGCCTGCTTTTGGTGAGCGGACTGGCTGGAATCGCCCTGGCGTATGACTATCTGAAACGCACGGAGCTGGAGCATGGAGAATATTATCCGCTGCTCTTGTTTGCCGTGCTGGGCATGATGCTGATGAGCATGGCCGCGGATTTGATGGTCGTTTTCCTGGCGTTGGAGCTGCTTTCGATCCCGCTGTACATCCTGGCAGGTATCGGGGTGCCGCGCATATCTTCGGAAGAAGCATCGCTGAAATACTTCTTGCTGGGTGCTTTTTCTTCGGGTTTTGTAGTATACGGAACGGCGCTGGTCTATGGTGCGACTGGAACGACCGGTTTCCAGGCGATTGCCGATGCTATCGCCGCCAACACCTATGACGCCAGCCTGCTGTTGGTTGGCGCAGCCCTGATCCTGGTCGGTCTGGGTTTCAAGGTGGCGGTGGTGCCATTCCACATGTGGACGCCGGATGTGTACCACGGTGCTCCCAGCTCTGTGTCTGCATTCATGGCAGTCGGCGCCAAGGCAGCCGGGTTTGCTGCGCTGTTGCGCCTCTTTGTGCTGGTTTTACCCAGCCTGTCGGTGGACCTGACGCCGGTCTTATGGGCAATCTCGGCATTAACGATGATTTTGGGGAACGTGGTCGCCATCGCCCAGAGCAACATCAAGCGGCTGCTGGCGTATTCGAGCATCGCCCATGCCGGGTACATCTTGATGGCGCTGGTCCCATACGGACAGGGGGATGTAGCTGCAGAATCGGTGGCCTCAGCCCTGTTCTACCTGGTGGCATATGCTTTCACCAGCTTCGCCGCCTGGGCCGTGGTGATTGCCGTGGAACGCAGCGGCGAGCAGGGGACGAACCTGGAAGATTTCGCCGGCCTGGGCCGCAGCCACCCGGGACTGGCGGCGGTGATGGCAGTTGCGATGCTTTCATTCACCGGAGTGCCGCCTACCCTGGGCTTTTTCGGTAAATTTTATTTGTTTCGCACGGTGATTGACGGCGGTTACATCGGGCTGGCGCTGATCGGTGTATTGACTTCCCTGGTGTCGGCATTTTACTACCTGCGGGTGATCGTGATCATGTATATGCGGGATGGAGAGCCCGTGGTGCGGAGAGAGTTCTGGCTGTACCTGACTGCTTTTTCTGCTGCTCTGGGGACGGTGCTGCTGAGCATCTTTTCAACGCCATTATTGAATTGGGCTTCTGAGGCGGTGTTACAGCTTCCGCAAATCGTGACACAATTCTTCTAGCCTGAAGAGCCTGACTAACCCCTACCACAGAAATGAAAAGGGCTGTCCAAAAAGAAGGGCAGCCCCTTTCGTGTTTAAAGTAAACTGTAATTTAATAGGGGCATGAGACGAAAACCAGCCGAACCGACATTCAAACCATATACGATGGCGCAGCCGAGCCTGATCCCACCGAGTTGGGATGAACTGATCCCAGCCGGACACCAGGTGCGAGTGGTGAACCGGGCAGTGGAGAAAATAGACCTTGAACCATTATTGAGGAAGTACAAGGGAGGCGGGACCAGCAGCTACCATCCGCGGATGATGCTGAAGGTGCTGGTGTATGCCTATACCCAACGGCTATACTCATCGCGGCAGATCGCCAAGGCACTGCGGGAGAATGTGAACTTCATTTGGCTGAGTGGGGGGAATCGGCCGGACTTTCGGACGATCAATGGATTTCGAGGGGAGAAGATGAAAGGGGTGATCGAAGAAGTGTTCACCTCGGTGCTGGAACTGCTGGTGGAAGAAGGGTATGTGAGGCTGGAGAACTACTTTGTGGATGGGAGTAAGTTGGAAGCTAACGCCAATCGGCACAAGGTGGTGTGGGCGAAGAGCCGGGCGAAGTACCAGGAACGGCTGCGAAAGAAGGTGAAGGAATTGCTGAAAGAGATTGACGCAGTGAATGAAGCCGAGAACGAAGTGTATGGAGACCAGGATCTGGAAGAGATGGGTGGTAGCGGTGGGATCGACGCTGAGAAACTGGAGAAGAAGATTGCGGAACTGAACCAGAGGCTGAAAGAGAAGCCAGAAGACAAGAAGCTGGCCAAGGCGGTTAAGGTGATGTATAAAGACTACCTGCCCCGGCAGAGGCGTTATGAGGAGCAGGAACGCAAGCTGGCTGGGCGGAGCAGCTACTCAAAGACCGATGAAGATGCCACATTCTTCCGGATGAAGGAAGATCGGGGAGCTGAGAAACCGCTGCCCAAGCCAGCCTACAATGTCCAGACCGGGACAAAGGGGCAGTTTGTGGTCGGGTTCAGTTTACACCAGCGAGCCGGAGATACCACTTGTCTGATCCCTCACCTGGAGGGGGTCAGGGCCAATCTGAGCGTCATCGCCAGGCGCAAGCCAGAGATACTACCACAGCAAGACCATCAGCCCCGCTGCCTGCCCCAGAATATCTCGGCAGACGCTGGCTATGGCAGCGAAGAGAACTACGCCTATTTCGAAAAGCATCGCCTGGGCAACTATGTCAAATACAACACCTTTCATCGCGAACTACAAAAGCATCGCAAACCGGAACTGGTCCGCAAAACCATCTTCCGTTCTGAGAACCTGCCCTACGATGCTGCAAAAGACGAGTTCATTTGCCCGGCTAACCAACGTCTGACCTATCGGGGTACTCGCCGAGAAAGAACAGAGAATGGTTATTGGACCGAGCTGCGCCATTATGAAGCTTCTGGCTGCAATGCCTGTCCTCTCAAGCCCGAATGCACCCGAGCGAAAAGGGAATCGCCATATGCGAATGAGCTTCTGCCTGCGCCGCTATCGGGAGCAAGCCAAGAACAACCTGCTTTCTGAGCAGGGCAAGGCTCTCCGTGTGCAACGCAATGTCGAAGTCGAGTCCGTCTTCGGTCAGATCAAACACAACATGCGCTTCCGTAGATTTAGCTTGAGGGGGTTGGAGAAGGCCAAAACCGAGTGGGGTTTGGTGTGTATCGCCCATAATATGCAAAAACTGGCGGCTTGACGACCGCCAGTTTTTTTGTCTTTCGCTATAATTGCCCCATTGGGCTCGTATTGGGGCTGTCTAGCCGTTCATTCTAGACAGCCCCTTTTTAATCTTCCCAGAGCTGGATCTTCAGGCTTCCGCGTTGACCACCTTGATATCCGGGAAAAACTGCCGGATGGTGCCTTCGACCCAACCGTGCAGCGTGGAGGGTGAAAGCGGGCAGCCCAGGCAAGAGCCGCCCAGGCGGACTTTCAGAACCCGGCCTTCGAAGGAAACCCATTCGACGGAACCGCCATGATAGTGATCGATGTAGGCGTTAATTTTTTCGAGAAGTGCTTTTAATCTCTCTTCTTCGGTAAAGCCGTTGCTATCCTGGTTTGGAGCTATCATCGCATTCCTCCTTATAATCTCCCCTATTTAATACTCTACAAACTTATCAGTTGTCAAGGTTTTTTGCTCGTTGACCTGTATCCCCTGCTCCAATAATGCGATGACATTTTCGTGAGAAGCCCGCAGTCTCTCCGCCACAATTCTCGCCAGCCGATCTAACAGGAGCGATCCTGTATCCGGATACTTTTCGCAGAAAATCCGAAAATCCTGACCGCGGATATACAGCGTCTCGCAATCTGTTGTACAGACAGCCGAAGAAGTGTAAGTGGGATTCCCCAATACAGTCGACCATCCCACCACGCCACCTGCGCGCACCCTGGCAATCAGGATTGCTGGCCCATCCTCGGGCTTGAAGCGGATGATGACTTCACCTTCGACCACCAGGTATAGACGATCAGCCAGCTCACCCTGCTCGAAAAGCACGCTGCCCGCGGTTTCATAACAGGCTGAAAAAAGCGGGCGAACCAGGCTGCTTTGTTCGGGAGTGAGCTCCTGGAACAGCGGAAAACGGTCGAACAGTGATTTATACATCGTAAAGGTAAAACACCTTCTGTACATAAAATTTACCGCAGTTTAAGATGGTCACAAAGTGGCAAATGTCACTAATGTGCTGACACAAAGGTCACGTGGGGAATAAGGCTGGCCAGCCTGAATTCAAAACGCATGCTGCCACGGTATATCACTCCGTGGCAGCATGTTTCTCAATTCTATTGCCTTGCTCCTCATCTCGTTATGGGATGGGGAGATGCTTTTATTTAAAGAAACCGAATTACAACGATCTCACTTACCTAATTTGAGGCGGAAGGCTTCGGTCAGCGCTGGCAGGATTTCATAGAGGTCGCCGACCACACCGAAGCGGGCCAATTTAAAGATCGGTGCGTCGGCATCTTTATTGATCGCCACGATCACCTTGCTGGTGCGCATACCTGCCAGGTGCTGGATGGCGCCAGATATGCCACAGGCGATATATAAGTCGGGGGATACGACTTTTCCGGTCTGACCCACCTGGTGTGCGTAGGGGATATATCCGGCGTCAACCGCGGCGCGGCTGGCTCCCATGGCTGCTCCCAGCGTCGAAGCGAGCTCACCGACCAGCTTGAATCCCTGCTGCGCGCGCCACACCTCGGCCTGCTTCTCATCCATGCCTGCAGGTGGCGCCAGCTTTGGGTTATTGGAGACCCCTCGACCACCGGAAACAATCACATTGGCATCCGTCAGGCTGACGCCGCCGCCAGCTTCGGTGTATCCGGTCACCCGTGTGGCGATGTCCGCCTCGAGCATGGCTGGCTCGACCGCGCTGGCAGTTCCGCTGAGTGTGGGATCCGGCTCGGGTTTTTTGAAGGTGCGCACACGGGTCGTGATTATCTGGGGCCGGGCAGCGCACACTGCTTTACTCAGTAGTTTTCCGGCATAGACCGGGCGAGTTGCTAGGATTTTGTCGTCTTTTTCTTCTAGCATTGTTGCATCGGGAATGACGCCGGTGTTCAGGTCGATGGAAGCCATGGCAGCCAGCTCACGGCCGCGGGTTGTTGTGGGGAGCAGCAAGACGTCAACATCCTGCTCCCTGGCGACCTTCGAGACCAGGCTGGCATAAGGCTCGGGCCGGTAATCTGCCAGGCTGGCGTCTTCGCAGTAAAAGGCTGCTTCGGCTCCGAGCTGAAATGACTGTTCGGCGACCTTTTTAGCATCCGGGCCGATCGCCAGAGCCAGTACATTGCCACCCAGCGCCCGAGCCGCCCCAAAGCCCTCCCAGGATGCCGGCAGGGCAGTGCCTTTGAATTGATCGATATATACCAAAATCTTTTTTGCACTCATCACAGCACCTTCTCTTCGAAGATTTTCTCGACCAGATTCTGGGCGATCTCCCCCGGGCTGCCGCCCGAGATGATCTCGGTGGTAACTTCGCGGGCAGGCGGGTTCATGGTTTCGGGCCAGCTGACATAAGAAGCCGGTGCAGCCGTACCCAGGTCCGCCAGAGTCCAGATTGGGATCTCGGCTCGCGAGGCTTTGCGAATGCCCATAAAGGATGGATAGCGGGGCTCGCCGATATCCTTGGAGACGCTGAGGACGGCAGGAATTTTGCTTTCAACTACCTGGCGGCCTTCTTCCAGGGTGCGTTCCACACTCAGCGTGTGGCCAGCCGGGTCGACTTTCTGGATCACCGAAACCAGCCCGAGCATCGGCCAGCCCAACAGGCGTGCAGTCTGCGGAGCCGTGACCCCCATGTCGCCGTCGATCGCCTGCCGGCCGAAGAACAGCAGGTCCACCCCACCCACCTTCAGGACGGCGGCTTTCAGCACCCTGGCCACTGCCTGGCTGTCAGCGCCGCTCATGGCAGGGTCCGATATGAGGAACGCCTGGTCGCAGCCCATGGCCAGGGCGGTTTTCAGGGCTTCCCTGGCGTTTTCCCCGCCCAGGCTGATGACAGTCACCTGGCCGCCGAACGCTTCTTTCTGCACAAGGGCAGCTTCCACAGCATATTCGTCCCACGGATTCAGGACCAGGGGAGCATCTCCCCAGGTCACTCGCCCGCCTTCCACCGCCAGCCGGGCGGCGCTGTCGGGCACTTGCTTAACGCATACGACGATGTTCAATTGGACCTCCTTGTATTGTGATGTGTAAAAGAGAATGGAGAGTAGAGAATAGAGTGTCAAGAATGGAGAGTCGTCGGAGAATATTTCTGATCATGGGAGATGGAGAGAAGCGCTGCCTGGATGCCATGGATGACCCATATAGTGATCAGGATTGCCAGGAGACCGGATCATAAGCGGGGAGCTCGCAGCGCAGTGCGACATCCTGGCGGTATCCCAGGGCATAGCCGGCCTGCATCAGCTGGTGGATTTCACTGGTGCCTTCATAGATCACAGCACCCTTTGAATTGCGCAGGTAGCGCTCGACATCGTATTCATCGCTGTAACCGTAGGCCCCATGAATTTGGATAGCTTCGGAGGCAGCCGAGAAAGAGGCATCGGTAGCAAACCACTTGGCCAGAGAGGTTTCGCGCGTGTTGCGCAGACCCTGGTTCTTCATCCACCCCGCCCGCAGATAGAATAGACGCGCCGCGTCATAAGATTGTACCATATAGGCAATTTTCTGCTGGACGAGCTGGAATTTGCCGATCTCACGGTCGAAAGCTTTGCGCTCTTTGGCGTATTTCAGGCTGGCATCCAGGCAGGCGCGGATCAGACCGGTAGCGCCGGCAGCGACGGTGTAGCGCCCGTTGTCCAGGCAGGCCATGGCGATCTTGAAGCCCTCGCCTTCTTCACCCAGGCGGTTCTCGAGCGGGACATGCACATCCTGGCAGGCGATCCAGCCGGTAGAGCCGGCGCGGACTCCCAGCTTGCCGTGGATATCGCCGCGGCTGACGCCAGGTCGGTCGAGCTCGACGATGAAGGCGCTCAATCCTTCGTGTGGATCGGCCGCTTCCGGATTGGTGCGCGCCACCCACAGGCAGTGGTGGGCTTTGGTGGCCAGCGAGATCCACATCTTTTCGCCGTTGATCACGTATTCATCGCCCTGCCGCCTGGCGGTGCTGCGGATGCCAGCCACATCCGAACCCGCTGCGGGTTCGGTCAGGCCGAAACAGGCAAATTTCTCGCCGCGCGCCTGGGGCGCCAGGAAGCGCTGCTTCTGTTCTTCCGTGCCCCACTGCAGCAGCCCCATGCTGTTCAGGCCCATGTGCACCGACATAATCACCCTCAGGGTGCTGTCGACCGCTTCCAGCTCTTCGCAAACCAGCCCCAGGCTGATATAGTCGAAACCCTGCCCGCCGTAGCGCAGCGGGATGCAGATGCCCAGGATGCCCAGCTCGCCCATGCGCGGCAGGATGAAGGGCGCCATCTCCTGCTTGCGGTCGTATTCCTTGATGATGGGAGCGACTTCTTTTTCGGCGAAATCGCGCACCATGTTCTGTGCCATGCGCTGCTCTTCGGTGAGGGTGAAGTCCATCAGTGTGAAATCCTTTTTCTGGTTTTTTGTACACGGATTTAGCGGATAAACACGGATTTGAATTCAAAGGAATCTGTGAGTGAACAAGGTCCACATTTGACTTGCAATAGCTTTCATAAAAAATCAGGAAGTGAAGACCATATAGCAATAGCCATGAAGAAGAATCCGTGAAAATCCGTGTGATCCGTGTACGAATGCATCTGTGAGCAATTTAACAAACTAATGCGATTTCGTCAAGCGGTTTGTGAGATATACAATGAATGATATATCGTTTGGGTACAATATCCAGGCACAATTTAACACGAAAACAAGGAAATTCAAGTTATGGAAATCAACGCAGAACTGATCAAGAAGACCAGCGATGAAGATTTAATTGGATCCCGGAATTGTTCCTGGGTAAGACCTCACAGGTCCCGGTAAGAATTCTACCGGGACAAGTCTCAGAAGACCTGTGTGGAAGCCTTGATAGCTGGCACAGCTACGCCGGAACAAATGGCCGAGCTCTCGAGAGGAAGCATGCGCAGCAAACGGACGGACTCAGCCCAGCGTTGGAAGGTCGGATCAAGCCCCACCATCGTTTTGTCTTGACCGAACTGTTGCGACAGATCGACAGCCTGGATAATACCATCGCCCGTTTTAACCAGGAAATCGAAGAGTACTGTCGCCCTTTTGAAGAAGCGGTGGTCTTGCTGGACACCATCCCCGGCATTGCCCGCGAGACTGCCGAGATCATCGTATCGGAGATTGGCACCGATATGAGTCGATTCCCAACTGCCAATCACATTGCTTCTTGGGCTGGAGTGGCTCCAGGCAACAATGAAAGCGCTGGAAAGCATGCGTTCGGGCAAACCAGGAAAGGAAATAAATCCCTGGGTGTGGCTTTGGTCCAGGCGGCGCATGCAGCTTCTCATACCAAGAACACCTACCTTCTCGGCTCAATATCATCGTCTGGCAGGAAGGCGTGGTAAAAAGCGGGCGACTGTTGCTGTGGCTCATACGATTTTGGTCATTGCATACTATCTGATCAAGCGGAAAGAACCTTACCGCGAATTGGGCGGTGACTATTTCGATAAACGTCGTCCAGAAGCAACTGCCAGACGTATCGTTCGGAGGTTGGAGAGCTCGGCTTATCTGGTCTCGCTTCAACAGTTGTCAGTACGGCCTCTCGCATGATTTATTTTCAGATCAGGTCTATGAGTGGCTTAATCGTGGATCACTACAGGGAGGAAAATGACGGTGTCTCGAAATTTGGTGACGACACCGTACCCGCTGCCCTTGAATTTGATCCAACCCACGTTCTCAGCCCAGGCGTAGCCAGCGAAGACGCCGAGTGGATCGATGGTCACGCCGCCGTAGGGGGGATCGAAATTGATCCAGCCGACATTGGTGCCCCAGGCGTAGCCAGAAAGTTTGCCGTCGGGTGTGCGGTTGACGCCGTAGTTATCGGCGGCAGTATTCAGGTAGGTGAAAGCGCCGCCATCCACGTGCGAGCCCAGGCGAACCCAGCCGATATTCTCGCCCCAGACGATACCTTCCAGGTGGTCTTTGTAGACAGTCGCCTCGCTCATCGGGGAGTTGAAATTGATCCAGCCGGCGCTGGCGCTCCAGGCGTACCTGTTCAAGCGGGTCGATGTTGCCTGCCAGGGCTGCCGTGAATCCAAATAACACCAGGGCGGTTGATAGGAGAAAGACGAGAGACCAGGGGCGTGTGCGAAGTATGTTTTTCATGGATTAACTCCTTTACCTGTGCCTCTATTGTCCACCCCGCACCGGCCAGACCCAATATTCGGATGTGGCCCCATCGACGTCGTACACCCTGCCATCGTACAGGTTCACCCAAAATTTCCAGGAATTGAAGCTGACGCGTGTGGTGCTGGTCCAGTAGTAATTATTTTGGACAAAGTAAAAGGGGTTCCCATCTGTGTGCCAGCCGGTACCGGCGGTGTTCGACAGGGCCGGGGCGTTGTATTGGTGATCGAGCAGGCTGAACTGCTCACGCACATTGGGAAGCCGCCAGTCGCCCGCCACCGATCCGTCGGCGAGACCGCAGTAGCCACTCGACAGTGAGGAAGCAGCCACCAGCGCCTCGTACCAATTGCGGTTGTTCTGACCCTTGGTGTCGCCGTCGAAGAACTGCGTGCAGTTGGCATTCCTCAGCCAGATCACCCCGGTCAGGTTGTCGGTCACGGTGCCGTCGGCGTTGATGGTGAAGCGTGGGTTGGGCCAACTCACGCCTTTTTCCAGGGCACCATCGTCGTTGGCAGCCCAGGAGTTGGTCTGCCCGGTCTTGGGAACCGGGGCGCGCTGCCCGATCAGGTCATAAATCTCGTCCAAGGTGTGCATGGTGCCGGTGGTGGGGCCGCCGATAGGTTCTGTGAATGTCGTCATTTTGGCGGAGACCTGGCCGCTGTACAGGCGTTTATAGATCTGATCCAGCGTGTACATTTGTGCTCCGGCTTCATCAGGACCAACCGGGGGTTCCAGGTTCCCCGCCAGCACGGCGCCGGCGGTGAAGAGCAGGAGGCCGAACAGGGTTCCCAACCCTATTAAGGGAATTATGGATCTTCTGGACAAAACGAAATTTCGATTTGAGGTGTCATAGTGTCTGATTTTCATCTCGGGCTTCCTTGTTCTGCTTGTTTCGGTTGTATCAAGTTTATGGATGGTTTCGCGCGGAGTAGGATCGAAAAGATGCCTGGAGCAGGGTCCGGACAGGAAAAAAGAACAAAGCTGTGCGGTGAGCCGAATGTATACCCGGTGGGCGGGATGCTTATTTCCGTGCGGACAGGAAGCTGACACATGCTCCACGCGCCGATATGCAGAATTTCCGATTTTTCATTTGGGATTTGACAACCCAGCACCATCTTCCTCCCCTGATATTTATGTGACAGGTCTGATTGTGTGAATAATTATACTATTACGGGGGTGAATTATATTGTCTCATTTCGCAGTCTGGCAAGTCTTTCATTGTTAGTAACCTTTTGAGGAACTCCCACTCAAACACAGGCTCTGCAAAGACGCTGCCAATCAGGTTCTTGATATACGCTGGAATATGTACCAATAAAATGGTATTAATACCTTGATTTATTGAGAATATCAACTATAATAATTGTACGTTCGGGATTTCGGATCAAAGGATCGAAGATGGCGAAAAGAGGTTCACCGATAGGCAGGCGTCCAGGATTGCAGTGGAAATCTGGAGAGTTCTTTGGAAAACCCGGTGGAAGAAAGCAGTGCTGATCCCGATGAAGTAAATGTAGGTGAAAACCTGCGCCGGAACCGGAGGCGAGCAATCTAAGCTTGAGAGCGCTGGCAGAAAGAAGCGGCCTGGCGATCAATACCCTCAGCCTGATAGAAAACGGTAAGAGCTCTCCCAGCGTCAGCACGCTGCAGCAGCTGGCGGGAGCGCTGGATATCCCGATTTCGGCTTTTTTCGAGACAACCGGTCCTCGAAAAAACATTGCTCATATCAAGTGGCGACAGCGGCCGCGAGCGATTTTCGAGCACGGCAGCCTGGAAGACCTGGGCGCAGGATCGGTGATCCAGGCGGTCGAGCCTTA
Source organism: uncultured Chloroflexia bacterium (assembly GCA_963698765.1). GTDB lineage: Bacteria > Chloroflexota > Anaerolineae > Anaerolineales > UBA4823 > CAVOSB01. The sequence continues at coordinate 115,583 of CAVOSB010000035.1, read as the reverse complement.
TGTCGTCACCCTCGATCCCCAGGCAGACAGCGGCAGGCTGGAGATTGTGCATACCGGTTACGAATTCATTTACTGCCTGGAAGGCCAAATTCAATACACCATCGGTAAAGAGAAATACCTGTTGGAGCCGGGAGACAGCCTGCTGTTCGAAGCGCACCTGCCGCACTGCTGGCAGAACCCGGGAAACGTTGAAGCACGTTCGATTTTGGTGATGGTTCCAAGTGACGAACGCGACCATCCCCTGGAACGACATTTCATAGAAGGGAGTGTGTAAAAAATGAAAGTAGCAGCTATAACAGATGACGGAAAGATAATCAGCAAGCACTTTGGAAGGTCGGCTTACTACCTGGTATCAACCGTCGAAAACGGGGCGATCATTTCCAGCGAGATGCGCGACAAGCTCGGGCACTCACATTTTTCCAACCAGCCGCATGAAGAGGAGGCGCACGGCGAATCGCACGGGATGGATAGCGCCTCCCACAACAAGCACCTGCAGATGTCTGAAGTGATCTCCGACTGCGAGGCTTTGCTGTGCGGTGGGATGGGGATGGGCGCCTACCAGAGCATGATCAGCCGCGGCATCAAGCCGGTAGTCACCGAGATCGAGGATATCCACGAGGCGGTGATGGCTTATGTCCAGGGCAGGCTCGCCGATCGAGTGGATTTACTTCATTAACATGTGCCGCAATGTGAGTGAAATCCTTTGCCAGATTAAGGCTTTCCAGCATGTAAAAGCCACCGGAGAGTCAAAGCCTTCCGGCTGGCAGCCGGGCAAGCCAACCCTGAAACCGGGACCCGACCTGGTGGGCAAGGTCTGGAAACCAGAGGCGGCTTACAATTAAGTTGACAGCTGCACCTGTAGAGCAAGGCGCAAGCTATAATCGCATGGATGTCTTCTGAAGGAAAAGCCCTTTGGCTGTGGTTCATGGCTATGGCGACTGCGGCACTGGTCGCCATAGCTTTTTCTCCTACACCTTTACTTTCAAAACAGGAGCAAAAGCGAGCGGCTGAGGCACAGGCGGCAGGCGAATTGTCCGTCGCCTCCGAACACCTGGCCAGGGCGGCCGCGCTGCAGCCCTCCCAACCGCTGCTGTGGGAGCAGGCCGGGAGGCTGGCCCTGGCAGGCGGCGATGCCGGGAAGGCGATCGAATTCCTGGAGCGGGTCCGCCAGGATCTGCCGCTGGAAGGGATGTTGGATTTGGGACAGGCCTACGCGCAAATCGGCGACCTTTACGCCGCGTCTCAAACCTGGCAGGCAGCCGTCGACAGGTTTGGTCCCTCGGTGGATGCGCTCGATCCACTTTCCCACGCATACTTTCGATTGAGAGATTACCCTGGCGCCAGGGCAGCTTTAAAATCGCTCCTGGTGTTGAGACCTGCAGATGCCGGGCTGCACTACCGGCTGGGTTTGCTGCTGGCGGCGGTCGAACCAGGGGCTGCCGTAGAGCACCTGGAAGATGCCGGACGCCTCTTCTCCCGAACTGGAGAAGCAGGCCGGTAAGCTGCGCGCGGAAATCCTGGCTGCCAGCCTGGAAGGCGACCGGGCTTATACACTGCTGAGCGCCGGCAGGGTGCTGGCGGCAATGAATGAATGGGAGCTGGCTGCCGAGGCTTTTTCACAGGCCGCACAGGCGAATCCGGGTTACGCGGAAGCCTGGGCTTACCTGGGTGAGGCGCAGCCAGCATCTCCCCCAGGACGAAAAACAGAGCCTCCACACAGGAAGGGCTGGCCGAAATCGAGAGAGCACTCCAGCTCGATCCCAACTCGCTTGCTGCACATCTGTTTCTGTCGATTTACTGGAGCCGCCAGGGACGCTACGACCTGGCAGAGCAGGCGATCAGCGAGGCGCTGCAGATTTATCCCCAGGAAGCAGCACTGCACGCCGAGATGGGGAGCGTGCTGGCTTTGTCTGGCGACCTGGCCGGCGCAGCCGAGGCTTATCTGCAGGCGGCAGCCCTCGAACCGGAAAATGCCTGGTACCAGCGCCAGGTGGTCGAATTTTCGCTCACCTACAATTACCAGCTGGAGGCACTGGCGCTGCCTGCCGCCCGCAGGGCGTTGAGCCTGTCGCCGGGAGATGCAGACAACCTGGATGCCATGGCGCAGGTGCAAATCCGCCTCGGACAGCTGGAGGCGGCAATGGAAACCCTGGAAAGGGCTTTGAAAGCGGACGCTCAAAACGCCGCCGCTCACCTGCATTTAGGCTACCTGCTGATGCTGCAGGGCGAGGCTGCGGCTGCACTGGAACACTTCCAGCTGGCGGAATCCCTGGCTCCGGGGAGCTCAACAGCCGAGCAGGCACAGCGCCTGATGGAAGGTATGCTAAAATAACTTCCTGAGAAGCGCTGAATTGCATAATTACCACCTGTCCCCTGGCTTTAATCTTCGAAAAGCAGGCCGGTTATTCGGAATCATCCTGCTGGCCTGTCTGCCGCTGGCCTGCAGCCTGCTCACACCTTCAGGAAGCGAGCAGGCGCCAGGCAGCATCATCTTCCAGGACGATTTCAGCGACCCGAGCAGCGGCTGGAGCCGGGCCGTGACCGACGATGCGGAGACAGATTACGCCGACGGGATGTACCGCATCCTGGTCAACCAGCCCAACACCGACATCTGGGCGCTATCCGGGCTGGACCTGCAGGACGTGAGCGTAGAGGCGACAGCGCTCAAGGTGGGCGGCGAGCGCGACAACCGCTTCGGCCTGGTCTGCCGCGCCGACGACCAGGGGAATTTCTACACCTTTATCATCAGCAGCGACGGCTTCTGGGGCATCGGCAAGGTCAGGGGCGCTGACTACCAGCTGGTGGGGATGGACTCGCTCCAGCCGTCGGAGCATATCCGGCAGGGTTCGGAGGAAAACACCCTGCGCGCGGACTGCTGGGGAGATACGCTGACCTTCTATGTGAACGACCAAAAGCTGGCCGAGGTGCAGGACGGCGAATTTGCCACCGGCGACGTGGGCTTTATCGCCGGATCGTACGGCAGTCCGGGGGTGGATATCCGCTTCGACGATTTCACGCTGCGCGGGCCTTGATATGAAGATCTACCTTGACAGCGTGGGCTGCCGGCTGAACCAGGCCGAGATCGAAGCCTATGCACGACAGTTTCGACCAGGCCGGGCATGACGCTGGTGGAGGCGCCCGAGCTGGCAGACCTGGCGGTGATCAACACCTGCGCCGTGACCGCCGCGGCGGCTTCCGATTCACGCCAGAAGGTACGCAACGCGCAGCGAGCCAGGAGAAATGGTCATCATGCGGGCGGCGAGCATGGTGAAGGCGGCAGCACGGTCATCACCGGCTGCTGGTCGACGCTGCGGCCGCGCGAGGCGGCCTCACTTCCGGGCGTGAGCCGGGTGGTGCCGAACGCCGCTAAAGACCGCCTGGTGGCGGAGGTGCTCGGGCTGCCGCTGGATGAATTCGAGCTCGAGCCGCTGGAGCGGGTGCCGGTCCCCGGAGCGAGATCCAGGACGCGCGCTTTCATCAAGGTGCAGGACGGCTGCGACAACCGCTGCGCCTTCTGCGTCACGGCGCTGGCGCGCGGCAAGGGCAGCAGCCGAGAGGCTGCGGAGGTCCTGGCGGAAATCCGGGCGGTGAGCTGCCATGGTGGGCAGGAGGTTACTACAGCAGTGCAGGAAGCCGTGCTGACCGGGGTGCACCTGGGCTCGTGGGGGCAGGACTTGCAGCCCGGAAGGAAGCTGGGAGAGCTGCTGCGCATGGTTCTGGATGAAACGGAGCTGCCGCGCCTGCGGCTGTCCTCGCTGGAGCCGTGGGACCTGGACGAGGATTTCTTCGGGTTGTGGGAGAACGCGCGCCTGTGCCGCCACCTGCACCTGCCACTGCAGAGCGGATGTGAAGCTACCCTGCAGCGCATGCAGCGCAAGACGACGCCGGAGGCATTTGCGAAACTGGTGGAAACAGCCCGGAAGCTGATTCCCGGCGTGGCGATCACCACTGACGTGATCGTGGGTTTCCCGGGCGAGAGTGAAGAAGAATTCGAGGAGAGCCTGGAGTTTGTTAAGGAGATCAAATTCTCCGGCGGGCATGTATTCAGCTACTCGCCGCGCCCGGGCACGGCTGCCAGCCGCATGGATGGGCAGGTGCCGGCGGCAGTGCGAAAAGAGCGCAGCCGGCTGATGCGGGAAGCGCTGGCGGAGTCGGCTGAGGATTACCGGGCAGGGTTCGTGGGAAAGGTGCTGCCGGTGCTGTGGGAGAGTGCGGTTTCGCTGGGGCCGAAGGGGTGGAAGATGAGCGGGCTGACGGACAATTACCTGAGGGTGCATGCCAGCTCGCTGGTGGGATTGTGGAACCAGATCACACCGGTGATGCTTACCGGATTGCATAAAGACACTGTACTGGGAACGCTAAATTTAGAATAATGCATACATTAAACACCGAGGTCTCATGACCCACCCGTCCAGATTGGATGCTGAGGCCAAACGCCGAATCGATGAAATCCTGAGCCGTCCGGCCCTGGCGCGCCTGGCGACGGCCTCGCCTGGGACCCTGCAGCCGCACGTGGTGCCGCTGTGGTTTTACTGGGACGGGGAGTGCCTGTGGATGAGCGGCTTCCGCAGCACGCGCGAAGTTCCGCGAGCTGCGGCTCAACCCGCGCTGTGCGGTGGTGGTGGACGGAGGAGGCCCGCCTCCGGAAGGTGCGCCTCCCACCTGGGGCGTGCTGCTGGAGGGGCAGGCGGAGCTGATCGACTCACCGGTGGAATTCGTGGTCGCGCAGTCCCTGCTTATCTATACCCGCTACCTGGGAGAAGAGGGGGTGAAGGATCCCGAGCCGCAGAGCTGGATCCACGACGCCGAGAACACGCTGATCCGCCTGCAGCCGGAGAGCGTTTACGTCTGGTAGCGGGTGTGGTTTGGAATTTGACTCTGTGACGTGGAAGGAGGAGAGGGGTGCAGAGCGCCAAAGAAAGACGCAACGATGCTCAGCATCGTTGCGAGTAAGATGACACTGAGCATCGTTGCGAGTTAGGCCACGCTGGGCGACGTCGCGAGTAACAGAGAAAATTATTCTTCCAGGTGGAAGGATTCGCTCACTTCGATGACTTCTGTAGTCCCACTATCCGCCAGGGCTTTTTTTACTTCGAGGAGGTTTAGGTAACCCTGATAGGGCTTTGAGTCGTCCCACTCAAACACCAGGTAGACTTCATTGGGATCTTTGGCGCTGCGGTAGACATCTCCGCCTTTCGAACCGTACTGCTTACGCAATCCGTCGTAATCTAAAACGACCTTCTTCCATTGATCATAATTATTCAACCGGCGCTTGAGAATAATTTTCATCTTTACCTGCTCCCATGCCAACCAACAACCGAATATAAGATAAATAAGGGAATACCTATCTAATTATAACTGAATTCAATGAAATTGAAGAAAACACTGCCGGTGATGGGGAATTGCTGCAGGGAGCTGGCGCTGAGCGAAAGTGCAAGTCGATAGGGGCGCAGAGCGCCATAGAAGATCGCAACAACGCTGAGCATCGTTGCGAGTAAAAGGACCTTCCGAATTATTTACGTATTAATGGATGTTAATACCTCTATTGCTTCCAGAAGTGCTTCAGAATCAGCTGGGAATAATTTGATGAATAATCCAATCTCACCACTTAAGTTTATAACAATTGTTTTTGAATTCCATCCAGCAGTATCAATAGAGATCATAAGTCAACCCCTCATACTTGCCTAATATAATTCCATAATTTTCACTGATTGTGGTGGTTAAGCCCTACGTTTCTACAACTATTGATTGTTCCTTTTCTTCTTTCACCCATTCATCAATAGTCTGGCCCTGTTTGAGTTTGATTTCATAAATCTCAACTTTTAATATGATTTTCTGGCAAATTCTGAGGATCACCATGATCATAGGTGATTAGTGAATTATCATAGTTGTATAAATTTATTGATACTGGTCCAATTTCTCCATACCATCCTGATGGAAGTTTAATTGAAATATTTCGCAAATCATCAATGAGGCAATCTGGGCCAGTAAAAGTAGCCCAGTTATTGGGTAAAGGGGTAATGATGGACTCACCCTCAGGTGTCGGGTATGGTATATTCCCCGACGTTCTATTGATCTGATTTCCAAAGCCAGGGGTGAGATTAGGTTGTAATTCTGAATTTGCTCATTAAAAATGTTTGCCAAGAGACAAATAAATTATTGCCCCAATTCCCATTGCAAAGACCACTATTCTCAAAAATGGGTATTAATCAATCAATAGAGAATGAAGATATTTCATTATTGGCTATATTATTCTCAATTTGTGACTGTCTTAGTAAACACCCTTATCCCCCACACTAAATTTCTTTTCTTTTAACAAATTCTCACCCTTTTTTGATGATAAGTGATTTTGAATTTAACAATATCAGAAATTTAAGAGTTGTCAATCGGGTTTTTTACAAAGATGAAGTACGACGATAAAACGTAGCAGGCATATGTACTGGATTTGATAAACGCTCTCAACCAATTGTTATGATGTACTATTTTGACTGTATGATTGATAGACATATAGACACCTATTATTATCCGAGGAAATATTGGGAGTAAGAAACGTCTTTTCTTGGAATGATATACTTTGGTGGAGAAAATGATTGAACGAAGCCTAAATTCTATGCCACAACCTAGCGACAATTGCATCTTCTGCAGGATCATCACCCACGAAAGCCCTGGAAAAATCCTATACCAGGACCAGGAGCTGACCGCCTTCCGCGACATCCACCCGGTGGCGCCCACCCACGTCTTGATCGTGCCCAACAAGCACATCGCCTCGATCAACGACCTGGAACCCGTAGACGAGCCCTTGATCGGTAAAATGGTCAGCCTGGCACGCCAGATAGCCATCCAGGAGGGCGTCGACCAGTCGGGCTACCGCCTGATCATAAACAACGGTCCGCACGCCGGGCAGGTGGTTTTCCACCTGCACCTGCACGTGATCGGCGGGCAGCGCATGCGCTTCCCGATGGGCTGAAGCGATGAACGAAATCGTGCGTGAGGGAAACCTGCCAGGCGAGCGTAGATTGCAAATCGTGCGCGGCGACCTGACCGAAGAGCAGGTAGATGCCATCGTCAACGCGGCCAACGCCCAATTGCAGCACGGCGGCGGTGTGGCGGGAGCAATCTCCCGGCGGGGAGGCCCGCAAATCCAGGACGAGAGCAACACCTGGGTGCGGCGCTTTGGCCCGGTGCCGCATGCCAGGCCGGCCCACACGCATGCCGGGAAGCTGCCCTGCCGCTATGTGATCCACGCCGTCGGCCCGGTGTGGGGTTCGGGGGACGAGGACGCCAAGCTGGCGGCGGCGGTGCAGGGCTCGCTGCAGGTAGCCGGGCAGCTGGGATTGATCTCGATCGCCATGCCGGCTATCTCTACCGGTATCTTCGGGTTCCCCGTTGAGCGCGCGGCACGGGTGATGCTGCAGGCGGTCAGGTCACATTTTGAAGAAGATCCCACTTCCAGCCTGGAGATTGTGCGCCTGGTTTTGATCGACTCGCAGGCACAGTCCGCCTTCCTGGAGGCGCTGGAAAATATCATTGATTCGAACGCGGAGGGAAATGGATAATTCAACGCCAACGACGGGCGGAAAATGGGGATGATCACCTCCGTCCAGAATACCAAGATCAAGTGGGTGCGGTCCATCCAGGCCAACAGCCGGCTGCGCAAGTCTGAGGGGGTGTTCGTGATCGAGGGTGTGCGGCTGGTGGAAGAAGCCCTGGCCGGCGGCTGGGAAGCGCGCCTGGTGCTGTATGCCGCCGACCTGAGCCCGCGCGGCAAGCAGGTGCTGGAGGGTTTCGCGGCAGGCGGCGTGCCGCTGGAAGAGGTGACACCCCAGGTGATGCGCCAGTCCAGCGACACCGATACCCCGCAGGGACTGCTGGCGGTGCTGGCCCAGCATTCGCTGCCCCTGCCAGAAGCGCTGGATTTCGTCTTCATCCCCGACGCGGTGCGCGATCCCGGCAACCTGGGCACCATGCTGCGCACCGCCAGCGCGGCCGGCGTGCAGGCGGTTTTGCTGCCGCCAGGCTCGGTGGACGCCTTTTCACCCAAGGTGCTGCGCGCCGGGATGGGCGCGCACTTTCGATTACCGGTGCTGAGCCTGTCGTGGAAGCAGATCGAGGCTGCCCTGGAACCGCTGACGGTGTACCTGGCGGCGGCTGGTGGTGGCGACCCATACTGGGAATCGGATTTTTGCCCGCCCCTGGCGCTGATCATCGGGGGAGAAGCCGAGGGCGCCGGGCCGCAGGCTCAGAGACTGGCGGAAAAATGCGTGTGCATCCCGATGCCCGGCGGGGGCGAATCGCTGAATGCGGCCGCGGCCGGGGCGGTGTTGATGTATGACGTGGTGCGGCAGCGCGGGGTGAACGGGCGGCAAGTGAAATGAAGATCCGCTCGATCACCTGTTTTATCCAGCCCGAGCCGCCGTTCGAAATACAGCAGCTGCAGAGAATGGGCCGCTTCATCTCGAACGCAAGACAGGCCTTCGAGGCAGCTGGATACCAGGTGCAGACGACGCGCCTGGCGACAGTCCCCCTGGTTCACCTGCTGTCAAAGCCGGATATCGAAGAAGCCGTCCAGCTGGCAAGAAAATTGGAAAGCCAGGCGCTGGAGCTGGGTTTCGAGTACCTGTCCCTGGGGCCGGCCCTGCCCGAGCATCCGGAATCCTTCGACCTGGTGCTGCCTGTCCTGGCTGCCACCAAGGATACCTTCCTGGCGGGGACGGTGGCGAACAGGGACGGCGTCTCGCTGACGGCGGTGAGGCGCTGTGCACAGATCATCCAGCAGGCTGCGACCATCACGCCGGACGGTTTCACCAACCTGCGCTTCGCGGCGCTGGCAAACGTGCCGGCGGGAACGCCGTTCTTCCCGGCGGCTTACCACTCAGGCGGCGCCCCGGTTTTTTCGCTGGCGACCGAGGCTGCTGACCTGGCGGTCGAAGCACTTGGGGAAAGCGGTCGACCTACAGGACGCCAGAAGACGGCTGGTGGAGCAGGTCGAAGAGCATGCCAGGGAATTGAGCAAGGTGGCGGTTGGACTGCAAGCGGATGGCCAGGTGCAGTTCGGCGGCCTCGATTTCACCCTGGCGCCGTTCCCCGAAGAGCTGGCCTCCTTCGGCACCGCCATGGAACGTCTGGGTGTTCCCGCGGTGGGTTTGCACGGCTCGCTGGCGGCGGCGGCTTTCCTGGCGGAAGCCCTCGATCGGGCCGAGTTTCGACGGGCGGGTTTCAACGGCCTGATGCTGCCGGTGCTGGAGGATTTTACCCTGGCCAGAAGGGCGGCCGGTGGTTACCTGGGAGTGAAAGACCTGCTGCTGTATTCAACGGTGTGCGGAACCGGGCTGGATACCGTACCCCTGCCGGGGGACGTGAGCACAGACCAGCTGTATGCCTTGCTGCTGGATGTGGCTTTCCTGTCGCAGCGCCTGGCCAAGCCGCTGACCGCACGCCTGATGCCGGTCCCCGGCAAGAATGCTGGCGATGCGACCGGCTTCGATTTCGCATATTTCGCCAACAGCCGCGTATTGGGGATCGATGCGCAACCCGTTCACGGGCTGCTGGCAGAGGATGGGGTGCTGGACTTGCAGCCGCGCCGCTGATGGTGGAGAAGAAAACATCACAGGTCTGCCAGACCTGTGATGTTTGTGGTCGGTTATCAAAATATTGGAGCAGGCAGGCCGCTACTCCTGCTCAACACGCCAATAAACGCCGCTTGCGCGTGCCAGCAATCCATTATCCACCAGATAGCGGCGCAGCGTGGCGGCATCGGGGTAGCGCGTGGCAAGCATGATATTGACCTCTTTTTCAGGGTATTTCTGCCCCGGCTCGAATTCATGTGCCAGGAAGCGCAGCACCGCCAGCAGTTTCTTGTGCTGGGTGGGAATGGATTTCAACGTGCCGTCTGCTCTCATGAAATCGCCCAGTACTTTTCGGTCGTAGTCCTCTCCTTCGAACTCCTCCAATTGGACTTTGGGCCGGGTGCCAGATAGAACACGGCGCGTCATCTCGTTGAGAAATTTCGTGTCCAGTGCATAGGTAGCCGACTGGCTGAAGCTGCGGGGCAAATCGCCGGTCGATTTTTCGAGCGCCAGTCCGGCATACACCAGCTGCTCCAGGCCTTTATAAACCACCTCCGGCTTCATTCCTGTACGCTCGGCAATCTGGGCGGCGGACAGCTCCTCAACGGCGATCAATCCGGCGATTTTCAGGCGCTCCAGGTTGGCCAGGGTCTTGAAAAAGGTCATGACTTCATCGGGTCAGGTTGTTTGTATCCATAGCTGTTTACCTTTGACTTATTTGTGCTTACTTTTCTTGCTTTTACTCTTCTTGTTCCACTCTTCAGCAGCTGAAGGTGGAATACTTCCGGGGAAACCGGCTTCCAATACTCGCCTCCGCCTCCCTGGCGCTTGAGCAGACCGCTTTCGACCAGCTCGCGGTCGCAGCTGGGCGGTGTCTTCATGGAAGCGACCCAATATCTCGTTGACCTGCTTCTCGGTGTAATGCACACCGGGTTCGAAGGCCCGCACCACGTAGCGCAGCACGGCTTCCAGCTTTTTATACTGCGCAGGCAGGGCCTTCAGGCGGCCGTCCGGAAGGGAGAAATCGCGGATCACCTTACGGTCGTACGCTTCCAGGTCAATGTCGGCAGCCAGTGCGGGGAAGGTCTCGCGCCTTCAGCAGCTGCCTGGCCATTTTCTCCAGGTTGCCGGTCTCCAGCGAGTAGACGTTGTAATAGCTGTCGGCACACGCGCTCACCAGGCCGGCATGGCTGAGGTAAGACAGGTGGTGCGAGACGGTGGAAGGGCGCAGGTTGAGCATCTCCGCTAACTGCTCCACGGTCAACGGCTGGCCGGCCAGCAGCCCGGCGATCTTCAAGCGGTTGGGATCGGCCAGGGCCTTGAAAAACTCCAGCAGGCTCTCGACCGCGGAATTCTCAATCCGGGTTTCGTTTTCGGTCGGAAGGTTCATTTCAACAACCCTGTAACTAAATCGATATATATCGAATTAATTATACAGATCTTGTTGAATCTGTCAAGTTTTCCTAATCGACGGTAGGTTTATACTGAAAATAGAGGGATTGTCGAAAGGGAAATCGATATATAATATGCCTGAGGGGTATGGAATTAGCGTCAAATTTTAGAAAATGAAAATCCTGGTGATTGCCCGGAAATTGCTGCTGGAGTTGTGGCGGGAGCCGATGCTGTGGGTGCTGCTATTCGTGTTTCCCATCGGTTTTATCTGGATGTACGACCTGGCTTTCGGGCAAACCGAGGGGGGGATGGGCCACTATTTTAAGGTCCTGGTGATCAATGAAGACCAATCCTTGCCAGGATACGAGGGATCACTGGGAGCAAAGCTGATAGACAGTCTGGCCGAGTCTGATCTTGAGGGGCAGCCGCTGTTTGAAATCTGGCCGGTGGGAGATCGAAGGCAGGCTGAGATTTTGCTGCGTGAGCGCAAGGCCGCTGCGCTCCTGTTCATCCCTGCCGGTTTCACCCAGGCGGTAAAGCAGTTCCGGCGAGAGAGCAGTTCCCCACTGCCAGCCCTCCATTTGATATCCGGCTGTTGGGGGATCCCGGAACGGATAATTTCGTCTTCGTACAGGGATATCTGGAGGGACTCCTGCAGGAATTCATCCGGGCTGAGGTGGGCTGGCAGCCAACACTTACCATCAGCTATGAATTCATACCCGGTACTGGCACGACCTCCGATTTCGACTACGGCGTACCTGGATTGATCGTTTTCGGTTTAATGCTGCTGTCGGCCAGCACTGCTTTGATCCTGGTGCGGGAAGAGACAAGCGGGACGTTAAAACGCCTGCGCCTGGCTCCAATCAAATCCGGCGAGCTGCTGGCGGGTGTGCTGGTATCGCAAATGGTCCTGGCGCTGGCCATTGTACCGGCGACTTACGCGGCAGCCATCGCCCTGGGTTTTCAAAGCCGCGGTTCCTGGTTGACGGCTGTCGGCATCGGCTTGCTGGTCAGCCTGTCGGCGGTAGGGATAGGGTTATTGACGGCTTGCTTCACCCGCAGCGAGAGCGCAGCTGCCAATCTGAGCGCCAGCCTGGGAGTTATGCTGGTTTTACTGTCCGATGCCATGTACCCCGTCCCGGAAGTGCCAATTGCCACACTGTTCGGTCGTACCATCCAGGTCTACGACCTGCTGCCGACTGCCCAAGCGGCTGAAGCTTTGCGTAAAGTGCTGATGCTGGGTGAAAGCGCAGGTGAGATTGCCTTCGAGATCGGCGCACTGGCTGTTCTATCACTGGTTTTCTTCCTGGCCGGTACAGGGATGTATTGGAAGTTGAAAGGCTGAGCTGATATGCCTAATGTTGTACTACGCACTCAAGATTTGACCAAGCGCTTCGGCGACCTGGTTGCAGTCTCGGGTCTGAGCCTGGAAGTCTATGAGGGGGAGGTTTTCGGTTTCCTGGGTCCCAATGGAGCAGGTAAGACCACATCTATCAACATGATCTGCGGACTGCTAAAACCGGACGCAGGTAGCGTCTGGCTGCTAGGGCAGCTGCTGCAGGGCGGCGACCAGGAACTGCGCAGGACTGTGGGTGTGTGCCCGCAGGAGATTGTGCTGTGGGAGAGGTTGACCTGCCTGGAGCAATTGATCTTCATGGGACAGATGTACGGCCTGAGTGCCAGGCGGGCGGGCGCGAGTGCCAGACACCTGTTGGAAGTGCTGGAATTGGCAGACAAAGCTAAAGTGCAGGCCCGGAAGCTTTCAGGTGGTATGCAGCGCCGTCTCAACCTGGCAATGGCACTGGTGCACGACCCGCAGGTAGTAGTACTGGATGAACCCGATGCCGGCCTCGATCCACAGAGCCGGGTGAAGGTACGGGAATACATCCATTCCCTGGCGCGGGTCAAGACCGTGATCCTGACCACCCATAACATGGATGAAGCCGAACGGTTGGCTGACCGGGTGGGGATCATCGACCATGGCAAACTGCTGGTGTTGGACACGCCGCAAGCTTTGAAAGCTCGGCTGGGCGAAGGAGATGTGCTGGAGGTGGAGTTCAGCGGGGATGCACTGGGTGAAGGTCGACTTATGGCTCCCTTAGAGGAACAGGTGGGGAGAGGCGAGATGCAGGTCGGGATTGACCTGCAGCGCCACCTGGTAAGCGTGCGCGGCCTGAATGCTATTTCTGCGCTGGCTCCGATCCAGCGGATTTTACTGGATAATGGGATGAGCGTGGGCGAAGTGCGCCTGCGTCAGAACAGCCTGGAAGACGTGTTTATTCACCTCACCGGGCGGAGCATGAGAGAATGAAGATGCTCCTGGTGGCTCGCAAGAGCCTGCTGGAGATCGTACGTGAGCCTCAACTGATCGGGCTGGAGCTTGGATTGCCCCTGGCCTTCCTGATATTGACCCTGTTGATGTATAACACGCCTCTGCTAGCCACGTACCAGGTGTGGGTGTACGACCCGGGAGAGCGGGCCGAGCGTATGATCGAGGAGCTGCGCGTGCAGCGCTATCCGACTGGTGAACCGGTCTTTGAATTGACTGCGGAGGAGAATTTACATATCGCGGAAGAAACGCTGAAAGAGGGGGCTGCCGTTGTTTTGCTGAAGGCCAACCCGGAATGCGGCCAGGTAAGCCTGCGGGGAGACGCGCTCTCCCCGGCCTTTTACCGCGCAAGCGTCCTGTTGGAGTCAGCTCTCCGACAGCAGGCTGACCGGGAAATCGACCGCCCGCAAGTCGCCCGGCTGGCGGTTGAGTCGATTGCTCCAGGCAGCGGGCAATCTCAGGGACCGCAGACACAATTTGACCTATATGCACCGGGCATGATCGTCTTCGCGCTGCTGATGGTCATCCCGCAGACCGCCATGCTGGTTTCCAGGGAGGTGCGCAGGCACACCCTGGAACGGCTGCAGTTGGCGCCGGTCAGTACGGTTGAGCTTCTGGCGGGCATAAGCCTGGCGCAGCTGGTGGTAGCTACTTTCCAGGTGGTGACAATCACATGGCTGGCTACGGCGTTGGGTTTCCACGGACACGGCTCATTATGGCTGGCGGTTTTGACTGGATTAGTGCTCTGCCTGGGCTCCATCGCACTGGGACTGGTCGTGGCAGCCTGCGTGGAAAACGACAGCCAGGCAGCTAACCTGGGTGGCTCGATCAGCATGCTGTTGGTATTCGTGTCGGGTGCCTGGTTCGCCATGCCCGCCCTGACACTCTTCACGCTGGCGGGTCACCCCATAGACCTTTTTGATATCTTCCCAGCCACTTCCGGATTCCTGGCGCTGCAGCAGGTGCTTGCATACGGAGCGGGGTGGAGGGATATAGCTTTTCGCCTGGCAATTACGTTGATTCTATCGCTGATCTATTTCGGTATAGCAGTACTGGTATTCAAACGACTGCGCATGCAACAACCTTAAGATGCTCCGGAACCATCGGCTGAGAGCACAGGATCGCTGATCCATTCCCTGATGCGGGCGTCGATCTGGTCGCGCACCTGGCGGCCTTTCTCCAGTTTTTCGGCCTCACCACCCTGAATCGCGGCCGGGTCGTCGAAACCCCAGTGCAGGCGGCGGCTGACTCCCAGGAAAGTCGTGGGGCAGTTCTGCTCGGCGTCCGAGCATAAGGTGATCACGTAGCCAAAGTGGTGGTTGCCCAGGAATTCTTTGACATCCTTGGAGTAGTGTCCTTCCAGATCTTCGCCGATCTCAGACATAACCTGCCGGGTGTAAGGGTGAATACCCTTGGGATGCGTCCCGGCACTGAAGACCTCGAAACGCTCTCCGGCGTGTTTTCTCAGCAGTGCCTCGGCCATCTGGCTGCGGAAGGAGTTGCCGGTGCACAGAAATAAGACTTTGGTTTTGCTCACAATTTCTCCTGAGGGTTGTAATTTTGATGAGGGGGGTTACCGGCGTGCTCGAAACGCAAGCGTGCCAGCAGGTGATCGATCCGGGAATCCAGCTCGGCGGCGACAGACCTGAACAGCGCCAGCTGCTGGTCGTGCCCGCCCTGTGCCTCGACCGGATCGGCCAGGCTCCAATGCAGCCGGTCGCGGGCAGAGAGGAAAGCAGAGGCGGCCGGCCGGGAGCGGTCACAGACCGTCACCAGGGCGTCGAATTCCTGACCCTGGTAGAGTGCCAGCGGCTTGGCGTAATGCTCAGCTGTGTCGAGGCCCAACTCATCCATCACCTGGATAGTAAGCGGGTGAACCTGGGTGGGCTCGAAGCCGGCGCTGCTGGCCTTAACCCAACCCTGGCCGCGGCGGTTCATCAGGCCTTCCGCCATCTGCGAGCGGGCGCTGTTGTGGGTGCACAGGAAAAGCACCCGCAGAGGTCCGGTTGGGGGAGGCACGTCTGACACGCCCCGGGTTGCTCCCAAGGAGGGATGCAGTGCCCTGCCGCTGGCCAGAAATAAATGCTCTAAGTGGGTGATATCCAGGGAGTAGTACACTTCCCGGCCATCGGCGATGCTGCGGTGCTCGCGGAGGAGTCCGGCCTGCAGCAGCCTGGCGAGGTGGTAGGAAACCAGGTTCTGGGGCTGCCGGGTAATGGAGGCCAGCTCCTGGACGCGCA
The DNA here is from genome assembly GCA_963698765.1 of uncultured Chloroflexia bacterium. GTDB lineage: Bacteria > Chloroflexota > Anaerolineae > Anaerolineales > UBA4823 > CAVOSB01. The sequence continues at coordinate 100,056 of CAVOSB010000035.1, read as the reverse complement.
GGTCGCTGTGGGAAAGCGCCTGGAGCATCTGCCAGCGCAGGTCATGCGCCAGGAGCTGTAAGAAGCGAGGAGAATTGGCTAAAGTCATCATCTGGAACCTTGAAACATATCAAGCTATATTGTATCAATATATATTGATATAATAACGCGGTATTGAGGATTTGTCAAGCGCTGAATTCTGTCAGGATCAACTATGTGACATTTGTCACTAGACCAGGAAGAGAAGTGAGGATAATATATTCAAAATACTGAATATTTCACTTAATGAATATATCAACCATGATTGAAAATTCACCGATCAAAATATCGCGCCTTTTAAAAGCCATCAGCCAGCCCGAGCGGCTGAAAATCCTGCTGGCAATCGGAGAGGGCGAAGCCTGCGTCTGCCACCTGGAGGCTGCTCTCGTACAGCGCCAGGTGTACATCTCGCAGCAGCTGATCGCCCTGCGCAATGCTGGAGTAGTCACAGACCGCCGGGAAGGGCGCTTCATTTTCTACCGCCTTTCAGACCCAGCTGTGCTGGACTTGATTCGACAGGCGGCCCGCATCACGAGAGTATCCGATGAAGGGCTGGCTGCCAATACCCCTCAATTGATCCTGAACGAATGCTCCTGCCCGAATTGCCTGCCGGTAATCGCTGCGGTGATATCAAACAGGATGATTTTCCTCGTTGTGAATTCGGTTGGAGGACATTGGGTAGCATGGGAATTGCGATGGAGCTGATCCAGGGCGGCCTGGGGAATATGGCTGTTTTCCTGGCCATGCTGGCGGGTACGCTTAATCTGTTTAACAAACTCAATCTCCAAATAAATACCAGACACATACCAACTTCAGCGGATTGAGGTTGGTGGCATAAATGCCGAATTAAGAATTCAAATCTTACAATATCGGAGGTTTACATGCTTACTATCAAAGTTCTTGGACCTGGATGTGACAACTGCAAAAAGGTGGAAACTGTCGCCCGGCAGGCAGTGACGATCCTGGGCATTGAGGCCGACTTCATAAAGGTCACCGATTACAGCGAAATTATGCAGTACCCGATTCTGTCCACTCCAGGGCTGGTAATCAATGAAAAGCTGGTGTGCGCGGGTCGCATTCCCACCCCAGCCGAAGTGACTACCTGGCTGGCAGACTCTTCTATGGAAGCGGTGTAATTATGGCCAGCACGAAAGCAGAGACTATCCCACAACCAGCCCAAGGCGTCTCCCGCCAGCTTTCCACCCTGGACCGCTACCTCACGCTTTGGATTTTCCTGGCCATGGCCATCGGGGTGGGTATCGGGTATCTATTCCCCACTGCTGTGGAAAACTTCAACCAGGCGGTATCCGTTGGTACCACCAACATCCCCATCGCCATTGGATTGATCCTGATGATGTACCCGCCGCTGGCAAAGGTGCATTACGAGGAGCTGGGTGACGTCTTCCGCAACTGGAAGGTGTTGGGTCTCTCGCTGATTCAGAACTGGGTGATCGGCCCGATCCTGATGTTCATCCTGGCAGTGGTTTTCTTGAGCGATTATCCGGCATATATGAACGGATTAATTCTCATCGGGCTGGCGCGCTGCATTGCCATGGTGATCGTGTGGAACGAGCTGGCAAAAGGCGACAGCGAATACGCGGCCGGACTGGTGGCATTTAACAGCATCTTCCAGGTGCTGTTTTACAGCGTTTACGCCTATATATTCATCACCGTGTTGCCGGCGCGACTGGGAATGCAGGGCAGCGAGGTGGATATCACCATGCGGCAGATTGCCGAAAGCGTCTTCATCTACCTGGGCATTCCCTTCATTGCCGGCTTCCTGACGCACTTCATCCTGATCCGTGCGAAAGGCCGGGATTGGTATTACAAAACCTTCATCCCCAAAATCAGCCCACTGACTTTGATTGCCTTGCTGTTCACCATCGTGGTCATGTTCAGCCTGAAAGGCGAGCTGATCCTTACCATCCCATTTGATGTAGTGCGCATCGCCATCCCACTGCTGTTCTACTTCGTGATTATGTTCCTGGTCAGCTTCTTCATGGGCCGGGCTATTGGGGCAGACTACAGCAAAACAGCCACCCTGGCATTCACCGCCGCCAGCAATAACTTCGAGCTGGCGATTGCGGTCGCGGTGGCGGTGTTCGGCATCTCCTCGGGGGAGGCTTTTGCGGCTGTGATTGGACCCCTGGTGGAAGTGCCGGTGATGATCGGGCTGGTCAATGTAGCTTTCAGGCTGCAAAAACGCTATTTCAAAGATGCGTTGATCGTCACACCTACAATAGCCGTTGCCGCCGGATCCAGCTCGGATTCTGGAAAACCATTCAAATAGGAGCATTTCGTGACAGATTATTTAGAAACCACCGTTGATAAATTCATCTTCCGGGTTGCCACTGACCGTTATTACAGCGACGAGGGTTTATGGGTTAAAGAGGAAAATGGGCGCCTACGCATCGGCCTTTCGGACTTCGTGCAGCAGCGCAGCGGTGATGTGGCTTTTGCCGAGATCAAACCGGCCGGAACGGCACTCGCTGTTGGGGATGAGGTGGCAGTGATTGAAACCATCAAAGTTAATATTGCTTTCACTTCGCCAGTGATGGGAAACATCGTTGAGGTTAACCCGGCAATGGAAGAAGCTCCCGAAGCTATCAACCAGGATCCCTATGGCGAGGGCTGGCTGGCGGTGATCGAGCCTGCCGATTGGGCTGCCGACCGCTCTCGCTTGCTCGACGCTCAGGCTTATTTTGTGCGCATGAAAGCGCAGGCCGAAGAAGAGGCGAAAAAGTTATGAGCGAAAACTCTCGAAATAACCACACAGGAGAGTTGTGATCGTGCCGTGCAGCGGCATCGGCAAGACCTATGGCACGGTCAGCCGAGAAGCAGCTTATGACCTGACCGAAGACCTTCGCCCTGACACCACACAACTGGTACCCTTATCCCTGCTTGTGCTTGGGGATGAGATCCGCTCGCCAGGCAGTGGCAGCCAGTCCGGCGATTACCATTGATGGCTGTAAGCTGGCTTGCGCCACGAAAATGGTGCAAGAAAGCGGCGGAGTTGTGGCCCAAGATTTTGCGGTGCTGGATGTTTATCGTCGCTATCGACAGTTCAAGCCTCAGGGGATCGCCGAGCTCAATGAGGGCGGAGAACAACTGGCGCGTGCCCTGGCGGAAGAGGCGGCCAAAGTCGTGGATGAGCTCCGCAAGGAAGGCCAGAATGGTTGATCTGCCGAAGAAAAAAGTGGAATTGTGGCCTGTTCCGGAGAAGAGCTCGCGGAAGGCACGGTAACTCGCCTGGCTGCCTTGAAAGTGCTGGAGCAGCTGCGTCCCAACGACACTGTGACCATCTGCCTGCCGCTCTTCCTGGCCGGCGGTGAAGGAGATCGCGCCTTTGCCCGATTTTATCCCACCATCGCTGTGGACGGTTGCGATGAGCGCTGTGCAGCCCGTGCCACCGAAATGTACTCCGGTAAACCTGCCGCCAGCCTGGTCGTGACCGACCTGGTGCAAGAGAATGGGATGGAGAAACCCCAGGGTCGCCGCCGGTTGGACCAGGCAGGGCTGTTGGCGGTCGACCTCGTTGCCAATGCGGATGGCAGACCTGGTGGATGAACTTCTGGACAAGCGGTGGAGCCGGAACAGCGGCGAATTCATCACGATTGAGCCGGTTGCTGAACATCCGGATGCCATACAAGCCACCTGTTCCTGCGGATCCGGTATCCCAATTCAGGAAATTCAGATCGACGGCGAAAATGTCAGGTTGATGGCCCTGCCGCTGATATTTCGAAAAATTGCGAGAGGATGGCAAAATGCCTTCCGATGAGCACCGGGCAGAGAATTGCTTGAAATGGTAAAAATTTATAACCCCATCCCGAACGGCGCGGAAGAAGTCTTTTCCGCCGCTTTGCTGCGTGAATATGAAGCCTTCTGCATCAGCAGGAGAGCCCTGTATGAGCCGCACCGCAGCTTACAACACCACCGTCACCTGGAAAGGTGAACACTGGGGTCACATCGCTATGGGCAACGGTCCGGAGATGGATTTTTCCGCCCCGCCGGACGCCCAGGGACACCCGGGCGTTTTCACACCCGAAGATGCCTTTGTAGCCGCCGCCAACACCTGCATCATGATGATGTTCATCTGGGCCACCGAACGCTTCAAGCTCAACCTGCTCTCATACGAATGCCGGGCGGAGGGCACCAAGCTGATTGAGCTGGATCGTACCGAGATTTTTACCCACCTGCGCCTGTGGCCTGTCATCCGCATCGCCGCCGGCCATCGAAGATCCCAATGTCGTCGAAGCCCGCGCCCGGCGGGCGATCCAGTCGGCGCAGAAATACAGCCTGGTGGCTAATTCCGTGAAATCCGAGGTGATCATCGAGCCGCAGATTGAAATAACGGCCTGAATCTCTTGTTTGATCTTCACTTGTCGGGCAGAGGATTTTTATGGCGAGGTGATATTCGTTTCTTGAATGCCTTACTTTTACGACATTGAATTCTTATGAAAACTGATTTCGACGATTCTTACAAGTATTTTGAGGACCGGCTGGCGCAGCTCGGAAGCCAGATCCCTGGACCGATGAGCGGTTTCGCCCGGCTGCATAAAAAAGGCGTAGAAGACGGGGCGCTGAGCCGCAAGATTAAAGAAATGATGGCACTGGCGATCAGCATCGTAGTTGGCTGCGAGGGCTGCATTGTGTACCACGTTCACGATGCTGTTGTTGCTGGCGCCACCCGCCAGGAACTGCTGGAGACCGTTGGCGTCGGACTGCTGATGGGCGGTGGCCCAGGTTCCATCTATGCAGTCCATGCCCTGGATGCCATTGATTAATACTTACCCGAAAAAAGCTTAGGCTCGAGAAGTGTATTCTTACCAGTATGATTTTTTTTGGAGTTGGAATAAGTTTTAGCCAGGAGATCAAAGATATGGTATCCAAACCAGCTGGCAGTGAGGCATGCTGGGTACCCACCTTTAGAAAGCCTGATGAAGAAGTAACCATCCATCCTCCCCCTCATACCAAAGGAGGATAGCGCAATGACCAAAATACCGTCAAATTCCGGTGCCTGTTGTCTTCCCAATGTCGATGGCATTACCTACCTCCAGATCGGAGTGCAGGGTCGTACAGTTGGGATGAGAGGACTTGACCAAGTTTTCCAGCAATTGGTAGCGATGGGTCGCTGCCCCGATGATGCCACAGACACGGAGCTGATAGGCATGGCTCGGCAATCCAATTACATTCCCAGGCGAGAGGAAACCGAGGTCGATTATGCATCTGCCTTGCGCCGAGCGTATGATGCCTTCTTTTCCCGGCAGAAGTCGAGAGCGTGAACAGGTATAGAGAGCCAGGATTTTCGCGCTCACCTCAGGCCGGTTTCCTGAGGATCATGGCCATTGTGTGACTTTAAGTTGATATGGGTATAGATTAATCAAATTGACCACCAGTCTTTGGATGGCTGCTCTCAGCCTGGCTGCCATATTTTGCACCCGGACAGCGCCCCAGTTATCTGAAATTGATGCCCAGCCTTTGGCAATTCAGACGACGATTTCAATCGACAGTACAGCGACTGATCCAGGATCACTTGAAGAAGCTCCTATAAGTGTTTGCATCGGATGTGATCACACAATTAATTACTCTTCTACAGATGAAACGACCCCTGAACCCACTGGACCGGTCGTGCGGGCCGTGATGTTCTGGATCAACGGCTGTCCCAGCTGCCATAATGTCCTGGAGAATGTGCTGCCGCCCTTACAAGAGAAATATGGGGATCAATTCCAGGTTCGATTGATTGAGGTGGTCGGCCTGGATGATTATGAACATCTGGTCAGTGTGGCTGCCAACCTGGGTGTGCCGAAGGACCAGGTTTTTGTGCCATTTTTAATTCTGGACGAGTATGCCCTGATCGGGTCAGACCAGATCCAATCCGAGCTGCCCGGTTTGATCGAAGAATACCTGGCCCGAGGAGGTCTGGATTGGCCGTCCTGGCTGGACCAGACCATGGAGACACCGGCGACTGCAGTGGGAACCAGCGAGCAGGTATTTACAGGCGGGGTGGCGCGGGCGGTCGTGTTCACGACACTGGACTGCCATACCTGCCGGGGTGAGCTGGCAGTCATATTAAGACCTTTGATTGAGAAGTATGGAGACCGGTTTGAGTACCGTTCAATCGACATCCGCACCTCCGAGCAGGTGGAGTACATTTACGAGCTGGCAGCCAGCCATGGATTCGAGCGCGAGCAGACGGATCTGCCAATGATCATGATCGGCGAACACGTGCTGATGGGCGACCGGATCGAGGCGGAACTGCCAGGGTTGGTTGAAGGTTACCTGGCAGCCGGCGGGATCGATTACCCGGCAGTGCCGGAGCCGCCGGGACAGGCCACAGCCACGCCTGAACCTGTTCCTACAGCGGTAGAAGTGCAGTTCACGCCGGCTAAAGAGCAAAAGCCTGACGGCTTCGTGCTGGCGATTACAGTGCTGGCAGCCATGGGGGTAGCGCTAGTTTATTCAATCATCCGGCTGATTCTGGCAGTGGTGCGGGGCGGGAATTTCCACCCAGTTCCGACCTGGCAGGCCTGGGCGATCCCAATATTAGCGCTGGTCGGCCTGGGTGTGGCAGGTTACCTGTCCTACGTGGAGACACAGCTGGTGCATGCTGTCTGCGGGCCGGTGGGCGACTGCAACGCGGTGCAGTCCAGTCCGTATGCGCGCCTGTTTGGCCTCATTCCGATCGGATTGCTGGGGGTGGCTGGTTACCTGGGGATACTGGCAGCCTGGATGTGGGGACGATTGAAGGGCGGCCGCAATTCTGGCTTTGCGGCCCTGGCGGTGACCGGCATGGCGCTGTTCGGCACGCTGTTCTCCCTGTACCTGACTTACCTGGAACCGTTCGTGATCCAGGCGGTGTGTCTGTGGTGCCTGGCTTCAGCAATTATCGTCACACTGCTGCTGCTCTTCAGTTTGAGACCGGCCATAAACGCGATTTGCCTGGAGAAGCGTAAATGATCTCAAAAGGACTACCTTCGCATCTGAAATGAAAGCATGAAATCTGCCATAACAAGGAGCTCATGTGTTAATTGAAGATTACGGCATTGAAGTTTTTACCCCGCCCTGCGACCCGGGTGCGGAGCGCTATGCTGCACGTGCGCATCTGAGAAGCGATATTTCCGAAGTGCTGCCTTACCTCAATGCCACGCTGCAAGGGGCGATCTACATCCCCGGAGCCCATGCCCTGACCTGGAAGCAGGGAGGGCATCACATCGCTTTCCATGCTCTTGAAATCGCTACCAGCAACCTAGAAGATCGACAGGAGGCGGAAGAGGAGCTGGAGGGATTAGTTGAACTGGTGAATCGGACCTGGGAACGGCGAACCGAAATCAATCCAGATTCCACAACACGCCAACGCCCAGCACCGATGGCGATCTATAAACTGCTTCCCAATACTAACTGCAGGCAGTGCGGGGAGCCGACCTGTTTTTCTTTTGCTCTGAAGCTTGCCGCCTCACTAAAACGAATTGCTGAATGTGCACCGCTGCTTGAAACGCAGTGTGCCGGAAACCTGGCTGCGCTGGAAGCGATGATAAATAATGCACCCGCGGAGGCGTGAAAAACTGGCTAAGCAGCCCGCTGGTAATGGATGACCGCCAGCAGCAATGTAAACTGGATCAAGACCAGCACGGCGGAGCCGAATTGTAGATAGTAGAAGAGCAGCAAATCCAGCACGGTCAGCTGGAGCACCAGGGAAGTGAAGCTCCAGCGCAGCCCCTTCGAATAACGAGAATAATTTAGAGGTGGGAGTGCAGAACCAGGCTTCATCCGCTTCCGTCCAAGCCATATCCAGCCTGCACCAAGCAGCAGGCCAAGCCCGGTAATCCCCAGGATGAAAGCCAGGGTAAATATCCACCAGGAGTATTCGGTGCTGGTATTCAGACGGGTGAAAAAGCCCACCTCGAACTCTGTTATCTGGATATTGCTGACCACCAGCCAGATTGAGGCCGATAAGCTGGAAAGCCCAAGCATCCCAAGCCCGGCAACCATACCCGGCAGGGCGGCGGGTCTTGCGTACAGCCGGGACTGCCAGGATTGGAACCTGGATTGCAGGTTATCCAGCCAGCCTTGTGAAGGCGGGACTTCGAGGATCGCATCGCCGTTCACGAAACCCAGCAACAGGTTTGCCAGGTGGGCCAGCTCCGGTTCCTCATTCTGACTGGCAGCTGATTCCAGGTGCATGGACAGCAGGCGGCGCTCGTGCGGGTCGAGGTCTCTCTCCAGCACCTGCTCCAGGTATTCCACGGCGGCGTACAGCTCGATACGAGCGTTCCGGATGCGAGGCTTGCTGACCTGCAGGTAGACCAGCACGCCGGCCAGAAAGAAGGCGTAGATGATCGGTGCGGCGAAAGGGTAAAAATAATCGTAGCTGTGGGTGATGAATTTCCCTACTTCGTCGATGAACAGGCCCACGCCCAGGCCGGCCAGGATGGCAGTCAGGCGGTAGATGCGCTGGTTGGCGAAGATCAGGGGTAAAAGGGCGGCGGCGAACAGGAAAAGGCCTCCCCACAGAACGTGTGAGATGTGAAAGATTTCACCGCCGAAAGTGGGATAACCCGTCAGCCACAGCAGCAGGCGCGTCAGGGTGACGCTCAGGGCGAAGGCCAGCAGGATGAGCAGCAGGTGGTCTTCGGCGCCAGGGCGGCGCACCAGGGAGGTAATTGCAGCACGCAACCGGCTCATATCTCTATGATATCCGACGGCAAGCAGAAATGGTTGTGATTTTCGTCCGGGTTATCCAACCTGCCGGGAGTCACTGTACCTGGTCTGTAATTCCCAGGTCAGCAGCTACAGACCGGGCAGCACTCCGGCTGCGGCTCGTAATGGATCAGGTGGCCGCGCCGGTCGAACTCGAAGTGACAGCACTCCCATAAGTCACGGCGCAGCAGCTCCCGCCCACGCTGAACGCGCGATTTCACACCGCTCAGGGTGATGCCGAGCTGCTCGGCTATCTCCTGGTGGTTCTTGCCCTGGAATTCGCTCAGCAGCACGGTTTCACGGTAGGTGTCAGGCAGGCTCCTCACCATCTCCTCCAGGCTGGAGGCGATCTCCGCTGCGGGATCTGCCTCTTTTAGCTCGTCCATGGCGGGGAGCTGCTCCAGCAGGGGTTCCAGGTCGCGTTTACCGCGGTAATAATCGATAATTGCGTTGCGCGTCACCTGGTACAGCCAGGGGGCGACGCGCTCCTGGTCGCGCAGGCGCTCCAGGCGGGTGTGGACGCGTAGGAAGACCTCCTGCAGGAGGTCTTCCGCGTCCTGCGTATCGTTCACTCGTTTGCGGATGAAGCTGTAGAGTTGGCGGTTAAATGCCTCCCACAGCTCACCCGTCGAAGAAGTCATGCCTTGCGCGCTCCTAATGTCAGGCTGAGGAGGCCGTATGCGGCTCCCTTTTGGGTTTCGTATTCGGTGGAGCTGTGGATCGTAATTTCGCCAAAGCCAGCTGCTGCGATCAAATCCAGATATTCCTGGCGGTCCACTGCGCCGGCGATGCAGCCAGCCCACAGCTCCATGTCCTGGCGCATTTCAGCGGGGACATCTCCGTAGGTGACCATGTCGGAGATCGAAAACCGGCCGCCGGGTTTGAGCACGCGGTGGATCTCGGCGAATGCCCGGCGCTTGTCGGGCACCAGGTTGATCACGCAGTTTGATAGCACCACATCGACGCTGCCGTCTTCAACCGGCAGGGCTTCGATCTCACCCTGGCGGAATTCGACATTCCTGAAGCTGCTCCTGGCGGCGTTGAGGCGGGCACGTTCCAGCATCTCGGGGGTCATGTCAACACCGATCACGCGACCGGATGGGCCGACAGCTTTGGCCGCGATGAAGACGTCGATGCCAGCTCCGGAACCCAGGTCTAAAACGGTTTCGCCAGGCTGTAAACCCGCGTGCTGCGTGGGTAATCCGCAGCCCAATCCCAGGTCGGCTTCCTTGACCATGTCTCCTTGCAGGATTCCGTAATCCACCAGCTCGACCACGTTCGATGACTCAGTGGAACAGCAACCACTGCCACAACCGCAGCCGTTCCCTCGTTCCTCGGGACGGGCCTGTTCCTGGCGGGCGATGGCGGCGTAGTGGCTTTGTACTTCTTGTTTGATTTTTTGGGCGTCCATGAATAAAGCTCCTTATTTAGTGAGGTAAATCAATATTAAAGACGAAGGGTTGAGAAAAAAGTCGCACGATTTGTAGGACAATTTTCAGATTGCCCTACAGTCTGTTGTCCTGGCAGTGGCAATCTAACAGATTGCCCTACAGTCGGTTGACCTGGCAGCGAGCAATCTAACAGATTGCCCTACATCTAACTTACATGTCACAGACGAATGGGCGCAGGTACTGCCCGGTGTAGGAAGGATCGCAGGCACAGACTTCCTCCGGAGTGCCCTGGGCCACGATTTCGCCGCCGCCGTCTCCGCCTTCGGGTCCCAGGTCGATCAGGTAATCGGCGACCTTGATGATATCCAGGTTGTGCTCGATGATCAGCACGCTGTTTCCGGCTTCCACCAGGCGCTGCAGCACTTCGATCAGCTTGTGGACATCGGCGGCATGCAGCCCAACCGAAGGCTCATCCAGCACATACAGCGTACGCCCGGTGGCGCGGCGGGCCAGCTCGCGCGCCAGCTTGACGCGCTGGGCTTCGCCGCCCGATAGAGTAGGAGCAGGCTGCCCCAGGCGGATATAACCCAGGCCGACGTCCTGCAGGGTTTGCAGGCGGCTGAGCATGGGTGAAAAAGCGGCAAACAGCACCAGGGCTTCGTCTACGGTCAGCTCCAGGATTTCTGCGACATTGAGGTCCTTGAACCTCACCTGCAGTGTTTCGCGGTTGAAGCGGGCGCCGTGGCAAACATCGCAGGGCACGTACACATCCGGCATGAACTGCATCTCGATGCGCAGCTGGCCCTGCCCCTGGCAGGCTTCGCAGCGCCCGCCGTGCACGTTGAATGAGAAGCGCCCCGGCTTGTAGCCTCGCACCTTGCTCTCGGGCAGCTCGGCGAACAGCGCCCGGATGTGGTCGAAAAGGCCGGTGTAGGTGCCCGGGTTGGAACGCGGCGTGCGCCCGATGGGCGACTGGTCGATATTGATGATCTTATCCAGGTATTCCAGTCCTGCGATGCGGTCGTAATCGCCGGGCTGGGTGTGGGCACCGTTCAGATCGCGCGCCAGCGCTTTATACAGGATTTCGACCATCAGGGTGGACTTGCCCGAACCGGAGACGCCCGTGATGCACACGAATTTTCCCAGCGGGATGCGCACGTCGATGTTCTTCAAATTATTCTGGCGTGCGCCGAAGATGGACAGGTGCTTGCCATTTCCATTGCGCCGGTCACGCGGAATGTCTACTTTCAGCCGGCCGGAGAGATAGCCGCCGGTCAGGGATTCGGGCGAAGCCAGGATGTCTTCTACCGTGCCCTGGGCTACGATCCTCCCGCCGTGCTCACCAGCCAGCGGTCCCAGGTCGATGACCCAGTCGGCGGTGCGGATGGTTTCGCTGTCGTGCTCGACCACCAGGACGGAATTGCCCAGGTCGCGCAGACCTTTGAGGGTGTTCAACAGACGGTTGTTGTCGCGCGGGTGCAGGCCGATAGAAGGCTCGTCCAGCACGTAGAGCACGCCCATCAGCCGCGAGCCGATCTGCGTCGCCAGCCGGATGCGTTGGGCTTCACCGCCGGAAAGCGAGGCTGCGGAACGCTGCAAGGTCAGGTAATCCAACCCGACGTCCACCAGGAAGCCCAGGCGGGAAAGAATTTCCTTGAGCACCCTTTCGGCGATGGCCTGCTGGCGCGAGGTGAGTGGGGTTTCGCTGGAGGAGAGGCGCCTGGCCCATTCCAGAGTCCTGGCCACCGGCCACTGTGTAACCTGGACGATATTGGCATCATCCACGGTGACCGCCAGAGCTTCCTTGCGCAGACGGGCGCCGTGGCAGGTGGTGCACTGCTGCTCGCTCATGAATTCGGAGATGCGCTCGCGTATAGCCTCCGAGCTGGTTTCGTTGAAGCGGCGCTGCAGGTTGCCCACCACCCCTTCGAATGACAGCTGCCAGGAAGCGGTGCGGCCGTCCTTGTTGCGGTAATGGATGGTGACTCTCTCGCTGCCCGTGCCGTACAGGATCAAATCCAGCTTTTCCTGTGGTATGCTCCGCACCGGTGCGTCCAGGTCGATCTTATAGTGTTTGGCCACCGCTTCGAGAGCCTGCCAGTAGTAGCCGCCTTCTTCACGCGGACCGTGCCATTCGGAGGCGATGATGGCACCCTCGCGCAGCGACTGGTCGCGGTTGGGTATCAGCAGGTCGGGATCGATCTCCAGCCTGCCTCCCAGTCCCTGGCACTCCGGGCAGGCGCCGTGAGGCGTGTTGAAGGAGAAGGTGCGCGGCTCGATTTCCGGCAGCACCGAGCCATGCTCCGGGCAGGCCAGGTGCTCGGAGAAGTGCAGGTCTTTACCCTCACCCTCACCCTCCCCCGTTCCTCGGGACAGGTCTCCCTCAAGGGAGAGGGGTCGGGGGAGGGGGGGAATTGAGCCAGTGGACGGTCAGGTAGCCGTCGCCGAATTTCAGCGCCGTCTCGATCGAATCGGTCAGGCGGGAGCGAGAGGACTGGGAATCGGAAAAATCATCCTGGCGCTGCACGATAAGACGGTCAACCACCGCTTCGATGGTATGGATTTTATAGCGGTCCATCTGGATGTCTTCATCCAGCTCGTGCAAGGCGCCGTCCACGCGTGCGCGCACGAAGCCGGCTTTGCGGATTTCCTCCAGCACGGCCTGGTGGGTGCCCTTGCGCCCGCGCACCAGCGGTGACAGGATCAGGATGCGCGCCCCATCCGGCAACTCTTCGACTGCATCCACAATTTCCTGCGCGGACTGCCGGGCGACCTGGCGACCGCATTCGGGGCAGTGCGGGATGCCAGCCCGGGCGAAGAGCAGGCGCAGGTAATCATAAATCTCGGTTACCGTGCCGACGGTGGAGCGTGGATTGTGCGAGGTCCCCTTCTGGTCGATGGATACGGCAGGGGAGAGCCCTTCGATGTAATCGACGTCGGGCTTGTCCATCTGGCCCAGGAACTGGCGGGCGTAGGCGGAAAGCAATTCGACGTAGCGACGCTGGCCCTCGGCGAAGATGGTGTCGAAAGCCAGGGAGGATTTTCCCGAGCCAGACAACCCGGTGATCACCACCAGCTGGTCGCGCGGGATGTCGACGGAGATATTTTTAAGGTTGTGTTCACGCGCCCCGACGACGCGAATGATATTTTGGGACATGATTCTTTGTAATTAGTCGAATTGTTGATTGGTCGATTGGTCAACCGGGTACTCAGTCCATCAGGCAACCAGGCAAGCGAAGAAGGAAACAGAAAAGTAAGGCAGGCAGTGGCTACCAGACCTTAGATTATAGCACATTTGTTTTATTGTTAGATTTAAGTCAATTCGACTGAGACTGGGAGTATGCGTCGAGAAGCCTGTTGATCGCGTCGATGACCAGCTGGGGCTCGTCCCAGTGCACGTAGTGGCCGCTCTGCAGGGCCTGCACCATCTCGCTGTTGGTGGAGAGAGCAGCCAGCTGGCTCTGGATTTCCTGCCAGGTCTGGGTGTTCTGGCGCTGGGCGGGCGGCAAAGGACCGATGTAGAACTGGTTACGGATCGGGTTCAGCTGTTTGGCGCCGACCAGGACGATCAGGGGTAAGTCACCCAGCGAGGCGGGAGGCGTGGTCTGGCTGAGCTCGATATCAGACACTTCTTTCTCGACACGAATCCCTTTGCAGTAAGAAACACGGTTCAGGCGGGAAAGGATCTGGCGCTGTTCGAGCGCCGTCCCGGGGCTGCCTTCGATGATTTCACCCATCACGCCGGTGGCACGCAGCACACCCACGCCGGCGATGAATTCACAAAAGTCCATCATGGTCGAGAAATAATCTGGTGTCGAGCCTTCAGGCTCCGGGTAAAAAGCCATCTCGTTCTCGTGTGCGGAATCAACGAATACCATACCGACCACTTCGTCCGGGATACAGATGATAAAAAGCGCGGATGTAGACGCCACCCATGGAATGCCCGACCATGAGATAGGGGGGCTTTTCACCGGCCTGCTCCAGTAAGTTATGCAGGTGCTGGCTGACCTGATCCTTCATGTACCACTGCTCGTTGACCGCGCTCCATCCCAGTGAAGGGCGGTCGTACAGGCAAACCCGCGTCCTGCCGGCAAGCTGCTTGTGGATGTTGAGGAAGCTGTAGCCGGAATTTCCCATACCGGATTCGAACACCACGGTCGGGCTGCCTTCGCCCTGGCAGAAGAGATGCATCTGTTCACCATCGACCTCCACCAGGGTGCCGGGGGGTGGGAACAGGCGGTCTTCAATGGTGGTGGCGATCGCCTGGTAGGCTGCTCCAACCGGGATCGAGAGGATGATAATGATCGGGATAAAGAGCAAGACCCAGCCGATCACTTTCAACGGTTTGCGAGATTTTTTGGGTGGGGAGTGGGGAGAGGCGGAAGTGGTCATAATGGATAATTATACTCTTATCATCACTTCAGGTATGTATATAAAAACCATCCCGGCGAAATTTATCCGGGATGGTTTATCGTTGCATTGTTGATTGGTGCTTTAGATCTTCAACATCAATCTGAGCTACTCTAATCCTTTATTCACATGCCTGGAATGCCGGCAGGTGGTTGTTCAGGGAGGCAGCCTTCAAGTTGGCATATACTCTCAGCAGGTCGGCATGCGTGGTGGCGGGCATGATCTCATCGTAGAGGGCAGCATCGGCGATCTCGGCATCCACACCCGCCTGGCAGGCTGCCGCCAGTGTCGAGAATTCCGGAAGTTCGCCCGCATAGCTGGAGTCTGGCACAGTGACGCCATATTTCTGGGCGAGCCGGACGAGCTGGGAAGCATGCTGTGCTTCCGACAAGACAATGTAATTGAACGGGTAGACATCGCCGAAGGTGTCCAAAACGCTATGGTAAAGAGCCCCGGCGCGGTATTCCTCCTGGAGTGCTCTCAACAGCCCATCGATCTCCGCTTCGGATAACGGGCCGAGAGCCAAACCGCCTCTGCCAGTACCCTGGCCGGGATTTATCACCACGGCCATTGCCGTACCCTCCCGTGCCTGGCATTGTAGTTCCTGGATTGTTTGGATTGGCTGGAACCCCGGCGGATGCAGCGGATGCAGGCGTACTGGCAGTCACGGCAAATACAAGCGCCAGGAAAATCGCAAAAACTGTTAACCTATTTGTTTTCATTTCTAAATCTCCTTCGAATACCTGAATTTTGTTTTTATCCTTATCGGATGCGATAAATATAACAACCCGGTTTGAATAGTAAGTGAAGATGGTTTGAAGATTGAGTGAATTGTTGCTTCCAATTGGAATCCAAATTAAAAAGGGGTATTTATAGACATAGAAATCAAAAAAGCGCCGTCGGCGCTTTTTTGATTGGTGATTAAAAACTACTGGGCAGCTTCCACATTCTTCAGCTTTTCAGCCTGGACGGGGGAGTTCTTCTCCTGCTTGAAAACCAGCTTGTTGGCGGCTTCGTCCACGTCCACCAGGATGGTGTCGCCCTCGCTGAACTCGCCAGCCAGCAGGCGATGGAGAGCGGGCTTTCGACGTGCTTTTGCAGGGCGCGCTTGAGCGGGCGGGCGCCAAAGGCAGGGTCGAAGCCTTCGTTTGCCAGCCAGTCGCGGGCGGCCGGGGTCAGCTCGACCTTCAGGCCGCGCTCACTCAGGCGCTCGCTGCACCTCTTTCATCTGCAGATCGACGATCTGGCCCATCTGCTCCAGGCAGAGCGGCGAGAAGGTGATGATCTCATCGATGCGGTTGAGGAACTCGGGGCGGAAGGTGCCTCTTAAGCGCCTTCTCGATCTTCTCGTGCTCCTGGCGCTCGTCGTCGTCGCCGCGGTTCTGCAGGAAGCCCAGGCTGCCCGAGCGGCGCACGTATTCGGTGCCCAGGTTGCTGGTCATGATCAGCACGCGTGTTGCGGAAGTCGACCGCGCGGCCCTGGCCATCGGTCAGGCGGCCGTCGTCCAGGATCTGCAGCAGGGCGTTCCAGACTTCGGGGTGCGCTTTTTCGATCTCATCGAACAGGATCACGCGGTAGGGGCGGCGGCGCACGGCTTCGGTGAGCTGGCCGCCTTCCTCGTAGCCGACATAACCGGGCGGAGCGCCGAACAGGCGTGAGACGGTGTGCTGCTCGCGGTACTCGCTCATGTCGATGCGCACCAGGGCGTCTTCGTCGTCGAACATGAACCAGGCCAGCGCTTTGGCCAGCTCGGTCTTGCCGACGCCGGAGGGGCCGATGAAGATGAACGAGCCGATCGGGCGGCGCGGGTCTTTCAGACCGGAGCGCGCCCGGCGGATGGCGTCGGAGATGGCGTGGATGGCCTCTTCCTGGCCGATGATGCGCTCATGCAGGCGCTGCTTCCATTTGCAGCAGCTTTTCGGATTCGGTCTCCATCATCTGGCTGACCGGGATGCCGGTCCACTGCGCCACGACCTCGGCGATATCCTCGGAGTCGACCACTTCGTCGAGCTGGTGCTCGGCCTCCCACTGGTCGCGCAGCTGGTTGAATTCGGCTTCCAGGCGCAGGCGCTCGGCTTTCTTCTGGGCGGCGCGCTCGTAATCGCGCTCGGTGCCGGCCTGCTCTTCTTCGGCAGTCAGGCGGTCGATTTCGGTCTTGCGCGCTTTCAGCTCGGGAGGCAAGCGAATACAGGGCCACGCGCAGCTTGGCGGCGGCCTCGTCGATCAGGTCGATGGCCTTGTCGGGCAGGTGGCGCTCGGTGACGTAGCGCGAGGACAGCCGGGCGGCGTCGACCAGGGCCTGGTCGGCGAAGCGCACCTTGTGATGCGCCTCGTAGCGGTCGCGCAGGCCGTGCAGCATCTGGATGGTCTCGTCGACGCTGGGCTCTTCCACGAACACCGGGGCAAAGCGGCGCTCCAGGGCGGCGTCTTTCTCGATGTGCTTGTGGTACTCGTCCAGCGTGGTGGCGCCCACGCACTGCAGCTCGCCGCGCGACAGGGCTGGCTTGAGCATGTTGGAAGCGTCCATGGCGCCCTGCGCCGCTCCTGCCCCCACCACGGTGTGCAGCTCGTCGATGAACAGGATCACCTCGCCCTGGGCGCGCTGGATCTCCTCCAGGGCAGCCTTCAGCCGCTCTTCGAACTCGCCGCGGAAGCGCGATCCGGCGATCATGCCGCCCAGGTCCAGCGCCAGGACGCGCTTGCCGGACAGGATCTCGGGCACGTCGTTGGTGGCGATCTTCTGCGCCAGCCCTTCGACGATGGCGGTCTTGCCCACCCCGGCTTCCCCGATCAGCACCGGGTTGTTCTTGGTGCGCCGGCACAGGATCTGGATCACGCGCAGGATCTCGGTGTCACGGCCGATGACCGGGTCGAGCTTGCCTTCGCGGGCCAGTTGGGTCAGGTCGCGGCGAGTAGCGGTCCAGGGTGCGGTAGCGCGTCTCGGCCTGCGGGTCGGTGACGCGCTGGCCGCCGCGGATTTGCTGGATGGCATCGTAGACGCGCTCGCGGGTCACGCCGGCGCCTTCCAGCAGGCGGGCGGCGGGCGTGCTGCGCTCGGTCAGGATGGCCAGGAAGATGTGCTCGGTGGAGATATATTCGTCTTTCAGGCGGTTGGCTTCTTCGTTGGCCAGGTCGATAATGCGCTTCACGCGCGGGGTGATGAAAATCTGCCCGGCGCCGCCGCCGAAGATATTGGCCTTGGGGCTGGTGCGCAGGATGTAATCCAGGCGCTCGGTCAGCGCGTTGGTATCGACCTTTAAGGATTTCGAGAATTTGGGGGATCACACCCTGGGGCTGTTCGATCAGCGCCAGCAGGATGTGCTCGGTATCGATCTGGTTGTGCCCGTAGCGCTGGATGATCTCGGCAGCCCGCTGAGCGGCTTCCTGGGCGCGCTCAGTAAATCGGTCAAATCGCATCATGGGACTATCCTCATAACGTAGATAGCGCCACCAGCCTGAAAATAAAGAAAAATGGATGATCCCATCCTTGACGAGATCATCTTGAGAAATAAGGCAGGCCAATCCTGCGGGGATGGCTGGTGTGTTGCATCTAGTCGGGTGAAATTATAACACCCAGGTTATTAACGCCCTACCAGCGCGGCGTTAGAAATGTATATGAATTGTGCAAAGGTCATATGGAACTTTTTGGCAGGCGGCTTCGTCTTATCCCCTGAAATGAGATGGTAAGGATGCAGACTGGCAGTGTTCTGTCATTTTGTGATAAAAATATCTGGGACGATAATGAAAGAGGAGCAAGCAATGCGTAAAACAATGTTCGTTGTAATTTCAATCATGCTTTTATCCAGCCTGATCAGCGGGTGCGCTGGTGTGGCATCCGCACAGACCAGCACCGAAAGCGAAAATCCTGTCACCCGCACTATTTCTGTATCTGGCAGCGGGAAAGCGATCCTGACACCGGATATTGCTTCTATTAACATCGGCGTGCACACCGAGAACAAGAGCGCGGCTGCGGCGGTGAGCGCCAACAGTGCCCAGACGCAGGCGGTTGCCGACACTCTGAAGGAGTTCGGCATCGAGGCCAAGGATATCCAGACCACCAATTTCAGCATCTACCCGCAGCAACAATACGATAATGAAGGCAAACCCACCGGCGAGATCCTGTACATGGTGGATAACACGGTCTACGTGACGGTGCGCGACCTGGACCAGATCGGCGACCTGCTGGATGCAGTGGTCGAAGCAGGCGCCAACTCGATCGGTGGGATCCAGTTCGACGTGGATGACAAGACCGCCGCCATGTCGGCTGCCCGCAAGGCGGCCGTAGCCGATGCCCAATCGATCGCCGAGGAGATGGCGGCTGCTGCGGGAGTCAGCCTGGGCGAAGTGCAGACGATGAGCATCTACGGCGGGAGCTCGCCCAGACCGGTGTATGACCTGAGCAGCGGTGTGAAGATGGAAGAAGCAGCCAGCGTGCCGATCTCACCCGGGCAGCTGATCCTGACGGTCGAGGTGAGTATCGTGTATGAAATTCGCTGATTTCAAAACCTGAGATCGAATTGAGAGAGCAAGACCGGCGATGGTTTGACGCCGGTCTTGAGTTTTAAATGGTATAAATACGGGGTATGGAGAATGAGGCGGTTTTCGCACCCCATCAGCGCAAGGGAATCCTCGTCCATTTGCTGATCATCCTGGCATTGGTGGTGGGCACTGGTATGGGTTTTTACCAGGTGGCGATCGCGGAAACCGGGTATGGCTTCGTGCTGTACTTGCTGCTGACCCTGCTCCTTTTGGGATTGTTGCCGCTGGTGATCTACCGTCTGTATGCCCTGCGAAACGCCTCCTATGTGATCGAAAGAGAAGGCCTGCGCCTGCGCTGGGGACTGCGCCGGGTGCAGATCCCGATGGATGAAATCTTGTGGGCGCACCTGGCATCCGATCTAAAGAAACCGGTCCACCTGCCGCAGGTCCGCTGGCCCGGCGCCGTATTGGGCACACGCCGGCAGGCTGACCATGTTGAGATGGAATTCATGTGTTCCGAGTTCAAGCAACCTGGTTTTGATTGCCGCTACAGGCCGCAGCTACGCCATCTCACCGGTGCAACCAGAGGCGTTCATTCACTCCTTCGAACGATTTATCGAGATGGGATCGCTTTCACCGCTCCCGGCGGTTTCGATTTACCCGGTCATCCTGGCGCGCCAGATTTGGGAAGATCGGGTTGGGAGGGCGCTGCTGTTCGGCGGGTTGTGGATGGGGATCGTGCTGCTGGTGTGGGTCAGCCTGCTGATCCCCAACAGGGAGCAGGTGTACCTGGGCTTCCGCCCGGACGCCTCTCCCGGCGACCAGGTGCCTGCGCCGCGGCTGTTCCTGCTACCGATGGTCAATTCTTTCTTCCTGGTCGCCAACACGGTTCGTTGGATTATTTCTCTTCCGGCAAGAGGAGAGCCGGCCTACCGCTTACCTGTTATGGGGCATGAACATCCTTACTTCGATCCTTTTCCTGGGGGGAGTGTTCTTTCTCCTGTCTGCTGGAAGTTGACTGGCGTATGCAATTATTCTGGGGATTGCTCACAGCAGCAGCGGTGGGAGCGGCGGCCTGGAAGGCGGGTGCGCTGAGCCGCAGCGGAGCAGCTGCAGCTGTCATCACCGGAGGGCTGATATTCGGGCTGGGCGGGCTGGCGTGGGCGGCTTTGCTGCTGGCGTTTTTCATCTCTTCCAGCCTGCTCTCGCGATTATTCTCGGGCAGAAAAGCAGCCCTGACCGAGAAATTCTCGAAGGGCAGCCGGCGTGATTGGGCGCAGGTGACGGCAAACGGCGGGCTGGGTGCGCTGCTGGCGCTGGCCTGGTCGCTTGGGGACCAGCCTACATGGGCCTGGGCAGCATTTGCAGGTGCGATGGCGGCGGTAAACGCCGATACCTGGGCTACCGAGCTGGGAGTGCTGAACCCTAAGCCGCCGCGCCTGATTACGACCTTCAGAATAGTGGAGCGGGGAGCCTCGGGAGGGGTCAGCCCATTGGGAAGCCTGGCAGCGGTGGGAGGGGCAGCCCTGGTCGCCTGTCTTGCCCTGGTCTTCACTCCAGGTGGTATGGATACATTCCAGGCTGCCTTGCCGATCCTGGCAAAGGTCACGTTGGCGGGTGTGTGCGGTGCACTGTTTGACTCACTGTTGGGAGCCAGCGTTCAGGCGATTTATTTCTGTCCCACCTGTAACAAAGAGACCGAGCGCCACCCACTGCACACCTGTGGGACCGGCACAATTCACCGGCGTGGATGGCGCTGGTTGAATAACGATATGGTCAACTTTTTTGCTTCGTTGATTGGAGCGCTGGCAGCGGTCGGTCTGTTCTGGTGAGCTAAAAAAACTATCCGCCAATCTCGCTCATAACCCGGTTGAGAGGTATCAAACCTTCTTCGAGGCCGTGCCCCCAGGGTTTGACCCAGATTCCATCCAGGATCAGCTGGCGCAGCTGTTCGAGTGTCGCGCCACTGCGCAGGGGTTTGAGCAGGTCGACTTCGCCTTCGCGCAGCAGGCACAGGCGCAGCCGCCCGTCGGCGGTCAGCCGGGCGCGGGTGCAGGCGGCGCAAAACGGTTGGGTGACCGATGAGATGAAGCCAAGATCACCAGCGGCGCCGGGTAAGCGGAAGAGGCGCGCCTCTCCGTCCAACTGGCCATCGTTGGCGATTTGCATGGTTCCCAGGGCTGCCTGGATGCGGTCCTGCATCTCGCCGGCGGTCACCATCTGCTGCTGCTGCAGCTCGGTGGCACCTGCAAACGGCATCATCTCGATGAAGCGCACCTGCCAGGGGTGATCGAGGGTCAGGCGCGCCAGGTCGATCACATCCGTTTCGTTGTAACCGCGCACCACGACGGCATTTATCTTGATCGGGGTCAGTCCGGCCCGGTCGGCCGCTTCGATGCCCTGCCAGACGTCATCCATGGTTCCCCAACGTGTCAGGCGGCGGAACTTCTCCGCATCCAGTGTGTCCAGGCTGACGTTGACGCGCTGCAAGCCGGCCATTTTCAATGGCTCTGCCAGGCGCGAAAGAAGCACGCCGTTGGTGGTCATGGACAGCGAGCGCACCCCTGGAGTACGGGCAATCTCCCGCACCAGCTCGACGATGTGAGCGCGCACGGTAGGCTCGCCGCCGGTCAGGCGCAGCTTGTCGAAACCCAGCTGTGCGAAGAGACGGACCAGCAGGAGGATTTCATCATCCTGCAGCAGCTCGGCATTCGGCCTGAAGACCATGTCTTCCGGCATGCAGTACACGCAGCGCAGGTTGCAGTGATCAGTCAGGCTGATACGGAGATAGTGAATTGAGCGTCCGAAGCGATCCAGTGCCATGGGGAACCACCAATAAGTACATTACCAGTAAAGCGTTTTATTTTAATCAATTAAACCTTAAAATATCGATTTCTGTAAACCTTTACTGTGAGGTTATCACCTGAGCTTAAGAATATGTTCGGTGTGATCGCGTTCATGCCACAGCAGACGGCGGACGAGTTTGCGCGGGCTCCACAGCTCTCCGTGTCTTCCGACTACCTGTCCTGAGCCTTCCAGGGATGGTAGGATCTCCAGGAGGTGTGCCCGCACTTGAGAAAGGCGGCTGAAAGGTTTATCCGCTACCTGTTCTCTCGGAAAAGCCAGGTCCAATCGATCCAGATACCACCACTCGGCCCCGGCAATGTGTAAAAGAATACCGGAGATACTCCAGCGTTCGCCCGGATGGCTGGCCTCCAAAGCCTGCTCATCCAGCGCGGCGACCGAGTCCAGCAGTTCCTGGCGGCTCCAGTCCAGCAGCTTATGAGCATGTTGCAGTTCTGCGGCAGCCAGCGGTTTCCAGTCGTGCATGAACCAGGCATTGACTTCGTAATCTCCGTCTGCATTCAGGTCGAGATTATCATCGATGGTATACACCTCCCAGGTACCAACAACCTGCAGCTCGTTCTGAGACTCTACCAGCCAGCTGCCACCGGTATTATGAGCCGCGATCCAGCGATCATAGGCCTGAAAAGCAGCCCGCATGGCGGTCAGTGCGGAGGAAGGCTTGGCTCCATAAGCAAAACAGCCCGGGTGTTCCAAGGCCCAAGCCAGGCAGCGCCCTTCCAGGTTATTTTCCAGACCGATGAGCAGGCTCATGTCTCTTCCAGCCGGATATCTGCGACCTGCCCGCCGGTGATGCTCACCAGGTCTCGGGGGCGCAGGCGAAAAACGGCGTGCGGGGTGCCGGCCGCAGCCCACAGCTCGGCGTGTTCCAGCAGGTCCCGGTCGATGAAAGACTGCAGCTGCTGCAGGTGGCCGACCGGAGGGACGCCCCCGATCACGAAACCGGTCTGCTGCCGGACGAAATCGGCATCCGCTTTCCCTAATGGCTCGCCGATCAGGGCTTCGATCTTGCGTTCGTCCACGCGATTGGCTCCGCTGGCCAGCACCAGCACCGGCTGCAGGCTGCGTTTGGATTTAAAGACCAGGGATTTCACAATCTGCCCGACCTGGCAGCCGACTGCCTGGGCCGCTTCCAGTGCGGTGCGCGTCGAACCAGGTAATTCCACCACCTGCATGGATAATCCTGAAGCAAGAAGAGCTTCCTGGACTTTTTTTGCGCTTGGACTCAGCTCCACTTTTCACCTCCCAAAATCCTTTTGTTCAATTACATCCACCCTCTGCGGCGAATCCACAAGAAATATCGAGATGGGTAATACCTAGCAGCAGTGCCATGGTGAAAAGAAATACAGGCAATCTCGTCCAGTATCCAAAAATCTCATGTGGAAAAAAGAAGTTCATTCCAAAAAAACCGGTGATGAAGGTAATGGGCATGAAAAGAGTGGTAATAATGGTCAGTGTTTTCATGATTTCGTTCATGCGGTTATTAAGTACAGAGAGATAAGTGTCCATGGTGTCGCTAACCAGGTCTCGAATATTTTCTGCGATCGAGTAAAGGCGCACCAGGTGATCGTACACATCGCGGAAATAGACCTGGGCCTGCTGGTCGATAGTCGGGTAATCGTCGCGTGCCATCTTATTAAGTACTTCCCGTTGTGGACCAATCATCCGTCGCAGGTGCAATACGGCTCTTTTAACTGCGAAGATTTGTTCGACAATTTCTGGTTTGGGGTAATTAAAAAGCTGATCTTCGATTTGGTCGATCCATTGGTCCAGGGTTTCAACGACCGGCATATAGCTGGCAACCAGTTCGTCTACGACACGGTAGAGCAGGTGATCGGGGCCGTTTCGTAAATGGCGTGAATCGCGTTGGATATTATCCCAGACCCGGGTAACTGCTTCAATTTCTTCGTCATGGTGCGTGACCAGGTAGTTTTCGCCAAGGAATACATCTAATTCTAGCGTGTTAACCTCATGGTTTTCACCTGCCAGTGCTGAATGAAGGACAATGTAAAGATATTTTCCCCAATCATCAATTTTCGGCACGTGGGCTTCTTCCAATGCATCGTCGATCGCCAGGGGGTGGAAGCCAAAGGTTCCACTGAGGATCTCTTTGTCTTTTTCGGGGGGATTGCCCTGAAAATCCACCCACAGCAAGCCTTCCATGTCCTGAAGCAGAAAAGCGATTTCCATCACATCCAGGTCAGTGCGCAGTGTTTCCTCTTTTGAAAAATAGATCGCACGAATCATAATGCCTCCATCAATATTTTCCCAAAACTAGTCACCCCAAGCGCGCTCGTACCAGGCGGGATTCTGGACCGCCCAGCCTTCGGTGTGGTCTTCTCCTGACAGGTCGGTTCTTAGCATCCACCAGGTAAAGCCCTGTGACTGGACCGGGCCGTCGATGATTTCCACGTAAGTCCCTATCGCCAGCTGACTGAGCACAGTCGATCCGATGGAAGGCTGGTCCCGGACGTTAAGGTCGCCGCCCTCCAGCGTGATACGGTAAATATCACCGGAACGAAATGCGGTCACCTCCACCGGGAAGCCTTCTTCCGGTGAAAGCAGTCCATTCATCCAGGGGGGATGCTTGAAATTGGACGTGCTGAGTAGAACTCGGCGCCAGCGCCCATCCGTCATAAGCTCCTCGTCCGGCAGTGGGAATTCATAATAGGAAAATACACCACCCTGTGCGATCTGCAGGCTGCCTTCCAACGGGACGAGCACATAGATGCGGTTCAGGAAACCCATCCCAACCTGCAGGCTGTTTTCTTGATCGGCCTGGATGTAGGAGACCATCGGAATGGCTGGCAGCTCCTGCGGTTGGGAGACGACCTGCTGGCCGGGAACCAGCCCGGATAAGGCGCGTCCCTCGACCGGGCCGAGAGGTGACTGGATAATGCGGTAATCTTCCGCATCCAAAGGTGTTCCCTGCAACTCCTTTTCGAGCAATTCCCCCCAGTTTGCGAAATTGTTCCCCCAGGTCCAGCAGGCTGGCGTAGCTGCTGGATAGGCCAAATGGTATATCGGGGCCTGCTCCTACCATGCCGGCTGATTGTAGAGTCTCTACGATCCACTCGCTGCGGTTTGCCAGCTGGTAGAAGAATGCAGGATTAGGTTCGACAAATGCCGGTGCAGGCGGAGAAACCGGGAGTTCCTGGCGGCTGGCGATCTCCGGCTCCCTGGAGATGACGGCAGCGCCATGCAGCTGCGCGAGCCAACTCCCCAAGGCTGTGTTCAGCTCCTTGTAATCCCAGGCCAGGTTTTGCATGAAATGCGGAAATCCACCGCTTTTGGCTGCCAACTGAGCCGATAAGGTGTGCAGCCAGGCATCAAATACACTTGAATTCCAGTGCGTCTCGGATTGGTTCTGTACAGCTGTTTGGATTCTTGCCAACTGGGGCTGGAAACCCTCCGCATCCATGGCTCCCGAATTTTCGAGCGCTTCGACGGCCGCGGGTGAACCAAATGCAGCCATTAAATCAAGTCCGCTGGGAAACTGAGGCGGGCTGGCTGGTGATCCAACCCGGTCTAAAATAAGCGACTGCAAAATGATTTCATCTACCGTGAAACGACTGCCGATGAACTTCCAGGCGCGATTTCTTTTCAGGTCCAATAATAAGGGGCTGAAAGGGAGTTCTGCGGGGGAATAAGGAAGCGCCTGGTTGAGACCCTGGAAGTTAAGCCAGGTGAGCTCATCCGAGATACCCAGAATTGACAGCCTGGAGCCATACACCTGATCCATCATCATGGCATACTGCGCGCGGCCCGAAATCGTCGCCCGATCCGAACAGAAAAGCCAGCGTGTCATTTACCACAGCCCAATCCTGCACCGCCGGTCCATCGCCGGAACTGGCTCGCCTAAGGGCCATGGTGATAATTAACGGCGCTTTGGATGGCAAAAAGCGCGGATCACGGTCTGATAATTTGAAGCCAATTCGGCGGAACCAGGTCAGCCCGCGGTAGTAGTCCTCCAATGCGGGGTCATTGAAATAATGACCGACTGGATGGAACGCGGAGAAGTCTTCTGCGAAATACGGCATCAATACCGGCAGCTGGATATCCTGAGCAAACATGACCTGGTCGATCTGCAGCTGTACCTGTCTGGAGATTTCAGGATCGAGGACAGGCTGCGACTGCGGATCGAGCAGGCGCAAGCCAACCGCGAGGTATGCGGCAGCCAGGCGTGCATCCTTGAGCAGGCTTTCATCACGGATGACTGGCAGGTAAGACAGCACTTCGTTGAGAACAAGGCGGGTGGCCTCTGTAAGCCTGGGGTGAAGGTATTCCTTCTCAAGCGCTTCCCACAGCTCACTGAATGAGAGGTGGAAGGCGTATACCGCCGCATCGCTGGTAAGGAAGTACGGCTGTCCCCTGTAAAGCGAAACCCGGTTCCGGATGTCACTGAATTGGGCATCAGCAGTGCGGATCACCAGGAAACCATTCTGCCCCAGCGTGGCACGCTGGCTGTTTGTCAAACCGTCGGCTACTTCCAGGTTTGAGATGTTCTCGAGTGAGACAGGTAAATTGAAGGCTGGATCCTGGATAGAGGCAGGAATCCTCAGGTCCGGGAGACTGGCAGGTTGAGTACCATACAGAGAAACGGGAAAGGGGGGTAATTCTCCCGGTGTTATGATTTTCTGAACGTCGTCTGGCGTGGAGGTGATAGCGGGCAGGGGGGTAGGTGTCTCAAGAGAGCCAGTTACTGGATCAGCCTGCGGCGTAGCACCGACCCGGGTTGAATTAAGCAGCGCCGGGGGAGTGGGAATCACCTGGCAGGCCAGGATTGTTAAGAGCAGGCCAAGGATCAAAATACGGGGCTTCACCAGACACCTCTAAAGCGCTCCATTCGTATGCACTGGTTATTCTAGCATGGAAATTCACAGTCGAAGCCGTGAGCCTATGGGCCGCGTTTTACAATACGCTTGACATTTATTGGGGAAATGAATATAAAGTGTAGATAACCATGACTGGTTCCTCATACGCTCGCCGTTACCTGGTGCGATTTGAGCCGCTTGGCAGGAGCGTGGCCGTATCCCCCGGCACCACACTGCTGGATGCAGCCCAACTCGCCGGAATTGGCCTGCCTTCGACCTGTCACGGCCAGGGAGACTGCTGTGAGTGTAAAGTGGAAATCATAACAGGGACGGTTACCATACCCACCGACCTGGAAGAAACGTGTCTAGCTGATGGCAACCTGGTCGCAAACCACCGATTGGCCTGCTGCACTCGCATCCTGGGTGGCGTGCAGGTTCTGATTCCGGAAGACTCCGGTCTCAAGCCCCGATCTGCAGCAAATTGATGTTACAGGCAACTCCGCAGGAACGTGTAATAATCGCGCGTCCGGGAGGTGTAAGTAGGACTGAGCGGATCAACTGTGATAAAAGTTTTGCAGGTTCAGGCGGATCGTGCAATGGCTGTGAGAGCCAGTATCAGCACTCCCAGGATCAGATTCAGCCTGAGCAGGAAGACTTCCTGCCTGCCCAACGAAGCCGATTGGTCGGAAAGCGCTTCGGCAGGCAGCCGTTGGCGTTTGAGTGCCAGCCGCCTCAATTTCGGCAACAACCCCCAGCTCAAATAAACAGATAACCCGGTCATCACCAGGAATAGCAGGTGCTTCACCAGGATCGCTGCTGCCCAGCGGTTGTGAATGGCGATAAATCCCTGGTAGTTGGGATTGGCGCTCATCTGCACCAGCCCGGTGGCTGCCAGAACAGCCAGGCAAACCCAACCCAGGGGATCCAGGCGTTTCTGGATACTCTCCAGCAGAGCTGCGTAAGCCTCCGCATCCAGAGTTTTGCTGGCAGCGGGCAGTACCAGGATCGCCAGCGTGGAGATACCACCGATCCATAACACGGTGGCGAGCATGTGCAGCCAATATGCCAGGGTGAGCGCGGAGGCCGGGACGGACATCGGTTAGCTGGAGTTTATCAGGGAGCCTGGGTAGGTTCTTCCCCAGGAGCAGGGACACCGGAGCACAATTGGGCAGCCTGGTCGTGAGCAGTCTGGATCTCGGGATCCTGCAAAATGGTCAGGGCAATTGCGAGCTGTTCTTGTGCCGTGCAAAACTGCTTCTGGTTAAGCAGCTGGCTGGCATAGCGCACGAGTGCCACACGATAGCGCTCACGAGCCGTAATCCCGGATTTGTCCACCAGGTTGGGTGCGTGCGGCGCCACCTGGCCAAAATAGAAGGCTGCCTGAGACCAATCGAGATCCCAGAAACTGGCACCGGTCAGGTAGTAGGTCGACCAGTTCAACAGAGACTGGCCTTCGACATCCATAATGCCGAAGCGCTGCGCCAGCGTCAGGTCGTAGATCCCACCTTCCAGGTCGGATTCGAGCAGAATTTTGTCCCGTCCGCGGTGGCGCAAGGCCAGGAAAAGCTTGCCGTCGATTTCTACTGTACGGTACTCCGGGTTGGTCTTGCGCAGCTGCAGAAATGCGTCGATAGCCTGCGACCACTCACCACTGACCAGGTACCCTTCGCCCTGGTTGTAGAGCTCTTCCACGCCGCGCAGGTCTGCAGTCGGAATAACGGTTTGTGTCGGAAGGAGGGTTGGAGTGGCGGTGGTGCTCAGCTCGAGCAGCACATCTGCCAGCATATCGACCGCGCCGGGGTAGGAAGGATTGATCTGGATCACGTATTCAAATCGCTGGCGGGCGCGGAAATAATTCCCCTGGACATAATCGTCCACACCCAGATCGTACTGCTCTTTGGCTGCCTGTGCGACCTGGGTAACGGCTGCGTTCTCACGCATAGAAATCCCGGAAAGATATCCTCCCAGACCGGCGAGCAACGCTATGGTTCCAAGCGCCAATAAGCCCAGCACAGAAAAGATAATCCAGCGCGGCCGGCGCTTACCGGCGCTCTCCAGGGGGGCCGTAGCAGGCGCCTGCTCCGGTTCCTGGCTGGTGGCTGTGTCGAAGGGCGGTATATCCCCGGCAGGCGGGCGGGCTGCCACGCGCATGGTCTGGGCGGAGTGGTCGATTTCTCCCGCGTCGACAGGAAACTCGTTGGGTTCAGCGCTGAGGGGAGTGCTGCGGGTGGTATCACCGGGAGATGGTTCCTCATCAGGCGGGATCAACTCTCCATCATTGATTTGATCGGTCAACGACTGTGAACCGGCAACTGGTCCTTCAGGTGCATTTTGAATCAAGGCAGCCTGGGTGTCTTCCAGGCCGCGGATTTCATCTTCTTCCGGTTCCCCGTTTTCCGGTTGAATTTCATCGTCGTTTGGAATTTGCATGGCGCACATTATACCCTATCGATTGGGGAGGTCTTTAACCGCCAGGGTCATGTGCTCGACTCGCTTCGCTAATCCTCTGGGAGGTATAATCCTGGCATGAAGGAATTCCGGTATCAGCATGCCATCGAAGTGCGCTATGGGGACCTGGATCCGCAGGGGCACGTCAACAACGCCAAATTCTTTACTTATGTCGAACAGGCTCGTATCTCCTATGTAATCCACCTGGGTTTGTGGGAAGGAAAATCTTTCTTCGACATCGGATTCATCCTGGCTGAAGCTCGCCTGACCTTTGATTTACCGATTCATTTCGGTCAAAAGCCACAGGTGAATGTGCGTGTCATCCGGATGGGGAATAAGAGCCTGACGATGGAATACCTGCTGTCGGAGGCAGAAAGCGGTGAAAAATTCGCCTCCGGTGAATCGGTTTTGGTGGCTTACGATTACCGTAGCCGGACGACCATCCCCATTCCGGAAAGGTGGAGGAGGGTGATTGGGGAGTTTGAAGAGATAAAAGAGGAAATATAAATGTATATCGACGCCTCCCTCCCTCCTGTTCCATTAAAATCTGTGCCCGAAATCGCCCGCCACGCCGAAACCCTGGGCTTTGATGCGCTGTGGGGGAGCGAGACCATGCACGATCCCTTCCTGGCTGGCGCTGCTGACAGTCGAGCACACCAACCGCATGGCCTACGGCACAGCGGTGGCGATCGCCTTCGCCCGCAGCCCCGGTAACCTGGCGTACACCGCCTGGGACCTTGCTCAGCAGTCCAACGGGCGCTTCATTTTAGGGCTGGGGACACAGGTCAAAGCCCACATCGTCAGGCGTTTCGGCATGCCCTGGCCTGATTCGGTGGTCGGGCGGCTGCGGGAAATAGTATTGGGGGTGCGTGCCTTGTGGCAGTCCTGGCAGAGCGGAGAGGCATTAAATTTCAGGGGTGAAACCTACAAGCTGAACCTGATGACACCGTTTTTCAACCCGGGCCGGATCGAGCACCCCCGAATCCCGATTTACATCGCCGGGGTGAACACCGGGCTGGCGCATCTGGCGGGCGAGCTGGCTGACGGCTTCCTGGTGCACCCCTTCCACTCGCCGCAGTACCTGCGGCAGGTGCTGCTTCCGGCCATCCAGGCAGGAGCGGTAAAAGCGGGAAGAAAGCGTGAAGATATCCAGGTTTCCACCACTGCCTTCGCAGTCACTTCCCCGGAAGAAGAGGCTTTCGTGCGCATGCAGATCGCGTTCTACGCCTCCACGCCATCTTACCGGGCGGTGATGGCATTTCACGGCTGGGAAGAGACCGCCGAGCAGCTGTCTGGAATGGCAGTGCGCGGCCTGTGGGGTGAGATGCCCGGCCTGATCCAGCCCGAGATGCTGGCGGCTTTTGCAGTGGTCACAGACCCGGCTTCCCTGCCGGAGAAGCTGACAGAGCGCTACCTTGACCTGGCTGACCGCCTGGGACTGTACCTGCCTTTGGTGCCGGGCGAGCGCGGACGCTTTTTGGGAGCGGTTTTTGGCCGGGATGAGAAGCTGAAGTAAGACGCCCGGGGGACGCGGTCTGATGAAAGAAGAAAACGAGTTTATCAGCGATCGCAACCACATGGTCGAATCCCAGATCGTTGCCCGGGGGGTGCACGATCCTTTAGTCCTGGAGGCGCTGCGGCAGGTACCGCGGCATGCCTTTATCCAGCCCGAGTACCGCTACCTGGCCTACAGCGACGGCCCGCTGCCGATCGGCAGTGGACAGACCATCTCGCAGCCTTATATCGTGGCTCTGATGACGGAGCTGATGGAGCTGAAAGGTGGGGAGATTGTGCTGGAAGTGGGCACCGGATCCGGTTACCAGGCAGCGATCCTGGCGCATCTGGCAGCCCAGGTGCACACGATTGAGAGGCATGCCTCCCTGGCGCGCTCCGCCGAAAAACTGCTATCTGAGCTTGGCCTGGCTAACGTGCAGGTGCACACAGGTGACGGCTCACTTGGCTTGCCGCAGTTCGCTCCTTTTGAGGCGGTGATGGTGACCGCAGCCGCACCGCATGTTCCAACGGCGCTCTGCGAGCAGCTCAAGGAGGGCGGGCGCCTGGTGATCCCGGTGGGGGGCGCGGAAGCCAGTACCTGGAACGCTGGCGCCGAAAAGGGGCAGAGCTTAACCAGGAGCTGGTGATCCCGGTGGCTTTCGTCCCGCTGGTGGGTGAACAGGGCTGGAAGGACTGAATTTTAAAAGAAAGATACCCCACGGCTACACTCATCTTCGCAGATCTCCAAGTCTCTGCGGAGGCTTCATTTGCTGGTGGGGTTGCCGGTCTTTCGTCGATCTATGGATTTCGATGTAGTAGATGAAGTGGTGATCGAAGTAGTGTTCACCTCGGTGCTAGAACTGCTAGTGTAGA
This sequence comes from uncultured Chloroflexia bacterium, assembly GCA_963698765.1. GTDB lineage: Bacteria > Chloroflexota > Anaerolineae > Anaerolineales > UBA4823 > CAVOSB01. Next base: position 68,566 of record CAVOSB010000035.1, on the reverse strand, counting down.
AGTGTTTGTGGCTATGATTTTCTTTGTGGATGTGATAAGTTGAGCTAACGCCAATCGGCACAAGGTGGTGTGGTCGATGCTGTGTAGTACCAGGACGGCTGCGATAGAAGGTGAAGGAATTGCTGATAGAGATTGACGCAGTGATTGTAGCCGAGAACGTAGTGTATGTAGACCAGATCTCGTAGAGATGTGTGTAGCGGTGGATCGACGCTGAGAACTGTAGTAGTAGATTGCGTACTGACCAGACTGAGAGAGAAGCCAGTAGACAAGAAGCTAGCCAAGCAGTTAAGCTGTTGTATATAGACTACCTGCCCCAGCAGAGGCGTTTTGAGTAGCAGTAACGCTAGCTCGCTGGCGGAGCAGCTACTCATAGACCGTTGTAGTTGCCACATTCTTCCGTTTGATGTAGATCGCAGAGCTGAGAAACCGCTGCCCTAGCCAGCCTACAATGTCCCGACCTGAAGAGGGACAGTTTGTTGACCTGTTCAGTTTACACCAGCGAGCCGTAGATACCACTTTCTGCCTCACCAGGGGTCCCGACCTGAAAATCGTCGCAGGCAGTCAGGTCTTCACAGAAGACCATCAGCCCCGCTGCCTCCCCAGAATATCTCTGCAGACTCTTCTATTCATCTTATATAACTATTCCTATTTCTTACCTCATCTCCTTTTCATCTATCTCTTATACTACACCTTTCATCTCTCTCTACTTTATCATCTCTAACCTTTTCTTTTCCTCTTTACCATCTTCCTTTCTTTTTACCTCCCTACACTCAATGTGAGGTCTGCGTGTAACTTATGCTAGTGCTGGCTGGTCGTCACGAAGATCATCGGTCGGCGCCTGGTTTTGTTATAAAGAAAGCTTTTAATAGTGGGCTCCAGGTCTGCCTCCAAATCCACATCGCCGCGTTTAATGACATCCTTTACCATCTTGCGGGTGGCGTCCATCAAGTCGTCTCCGTTTCCGGTGTAGGTGAAGCCGCGTGTGATGATCTCCGGGTCTTCACGCAGGCGCTTTGTCTTGCTGTCGATGGTCAGGTTGACCAGGACGAAGCCGTCGCGCGCCAGGGCTTCCCCTCGCGCATCACGGTGGGTCCAACGTCACCCACGCCCGCTCCGTCGACGAAGATGTAGCCGCCGGGCAGGCGCTCCCCCAGGCTCATCTCGCCGTCCTTAAATTCCACTACCTGGCCGTTTTCGATCACGGCGATATTTTCGTCGAGAATACCCACCTGGCGGGCGATGTTGGCGTGTTGTTTAAGGTGGCGCAGCTCGCCGTGAATGGGGATGAAATACTTGGGGCGCACCAGGTGCAGCAGCAGCTTCATCTCCTCCTGGCTGGCATGCCCTGAGACGTGCACCGGGGCGATGTTTTCGTAGATCACGCTAGCACCGCGCCGGAACAAACGGTTGATGGTGCGGTAGACGCTCTCTTCGTTGCCGGGGATGGGGTGCGATGATAAAACCACCGTGTCTCCCTGTGCGATGTCGAACTGGCGGTTAGTGCCGGTAGACAACCTGCCCATGATCGAAGTGGGCTCACCCTGCGTGCCGGTGGACATCAAAACAACTTCCCGGTCTTTCAAGTTGAGAGCCTGCTCCACCGGGATCACCAGGTCGTCTGGCAGGTCGAGATAGCCCAGCTTGCGCGCCATCTTGGCGTTGTCCTGCATGCTGGTGCCGACGAAAGCCATCTTGCGGTTGTAGCGAGCCGCCACATTGCCCACCTGCTGCATGCGCGAGATCAGGGAGGCGAAGGAGGCGATGATGATGCGCCCCTTGGCGCTGCGGAAGACCTCGTCGAAGGCCGGGTCGATCACCCGCTCGGATGGAGTCCAACCGGGGCGGTCGGCGTTGGTCGAATTCGGCCAGCAGGGCCAGCACGCCGCGCTTGGCCAGCTCGGCCAGCTTGGCATAGTCGGTCGGCCAACCGTCTACCGGGGTGTGGTCGAACTTGTAGTCGCCGGAGTGGATCACCAGACCGGCGGGGGTGGTGATACCCAGTCCCACCCCATCGGGGATGGAGTGGCAGACGTGGAAGAACTCCACCTGGAAGGGGCCGATGTTTGCCATCTCGCCCGCCTGCACGGTGTGCAGCTTGATCTTGTCCAGCAGTCCGCCGCGCGACAGCTTGAGCTCCACCAGCCCGCGCGTCAGGCGCGTGGCATAGACCGGGGCATTGATCTTCTCCAGCAGGTGGTAGATGGCGCCGGTGTGGTCTTCGTGCCCGTGGGTGATCACCACGCCGCGCACCCAGCTGGCCTTGTCGTCTAAGTAATGAAAATCGGGGATGATGTAATCGATCCCTAACATGTCGTTCTCGGGGAACATCAGGCCGGTGTCGACGATTAAGATATTTTCGCCGTACTCGTAGGCCATCATGTTCTTGCCGACTTCCCCTAATCCCCCCAGGGGGATGATGCGTAATTTCTTGTCACTCATTGTTGCTTACCTCAATAATATCCTTGTTTTACTAGTTATTCTGAAGCCAGGCGTTCCGGTTTATTAAAACTCGTCCCCAGCTCAGTATTTGATAATTTTGTCATTCTGAAGCCCGGTGATCTTCCAGGCTGAAGAATCTCTTTAACCGCTAAATCTCGCGACGGTTGGATGCAGGCGCTATTTAACAAAAAACGCCCTGCCATGAGTTAGCCGGCCAGGGCTTGAACTTACGCTAGTGCAGTTTTTGGAACATGCTCAACGAATTCGATTGCCCGCTAACCTTTTGCGGCCTTACAGGCTGGGATTTACCCCAGCCAGCGTACGCTTGTGTGCTAACTGGGGAGGATTGTAGCATGGATGGGGGGAAATGTCAAAGAGAGAAAAGGAGAGTTGTTGAAAAACAAGTTCGAATTGACCTTTCAGCAAAAGTTTAATACAATCGCAGCATACTTCCTCAAGGAGCATCCAATGGAGCAGACAGCGATTTGTAGAAACGGGTGAAGATTCCTTCTTTGGTGATTATTTATATGACCAGGTGGTCCCTCAAGATCATTTTCTGCGCAAGCTGAAGCAAGAGATCGATTGGGAGCGCTTTACCCGCAGGCTGATCAGGCTGTACAAAGGGGAAGGCCTGGTAGGCAGACCGCCATTCGACCCGGCATTGGTTCTGAAGGTGGAATTGATCGCCTATCTGTACAACCTATCTGAACGGCAGGTGGAAGTGTATATCAATGAGAACCTGCCGGCCAAATACTTTGTAGGATTGGCGGTAGATCAGAAAGCACCGGACCATTCGACGCTGACCGTTTTTCGAGAGCGGCTGCTGAAGCGCGGCAAGCTGAAAGTGTTTCAAGAGCTGTTGGAGGAAATCGTACAGATTGCGCTTGAAAGTGGGATCAAGTTTGGCTCAATCCAGATCGTGGATAGTGTGCACAGCGTAGCCAATGTCAACACCGATAAAGACCACAGGCGAAAGAAGAAAGGGAAAGGACCGCGCGACCCGGATGCCCAGTGGGGTGTCAAACACAAGCGCAAAGTCAAGAACGAAGAAGGTAAAGAAGAAAGCAAACCCAATATTTCTTTGGCTACAAAGCCCATGTCAGCCTGAATGCTGAAAACGGTTTGATCACCAGTCTGGAAACCAGCTCTGGCGAAGCTTATGATGGTCATCACTTCTGTTCGCTGGTGGATCATGACCTGGAACAGGAGTTGCCGTTAGAGACCTATACCGCGGATAAAGGCTATGATGATGGCAGCAATCACTACTATCTGGAACTACACCAGCTTGCATTCTGCCATTCGGCTGAAGAAGACCCGCACGGATAAGAAAGATGACAACAAGCAGGTTTGGCTAGACCTGAAGCAAACGCCGCAATATCAGCAGGGATTGAAGGAGCGTTACAAGATTGAACGCAAGTTCGGTGAAGCCAAGCAGGGGCATGGTTTGGGGCGTTGTCGCTATTTAGGCAAAGCTGGATTTGCGGTGCAGGCCTTCTTAACTGCGATCATGCTCAACCTCAAGCGGATTGTTAAGTTTATGACCGGGGTTGGTTTCAAAACGCAGAGCTTAGCCGCTGCTTAACCCAGGCAGGATTATCGATTTTGCTGTAAAAGGAGTTGGAAAGTCAAAAATCGAGGCCGATTTTGAGTTGTAAAGTTGTGGTTTTGCAGTTTAATGCTGGAGATTGAACTGTTTACTCGCCATTCTTTTCTACCAACATACTTATTTCAACCCCTGAAAAGACTTCCGAAATCTGCAAGATTTCGGAAGTCTCTTTCACGGCTTTGAGCGGTAAAAGATTAGCTATCGATAGGATATCCTCCCCTTCCAGGCCGACGTCAAGTTACTTCGGAATTCCAACCAATCCCCAATCCGCCGATAGGCTGCACGCCGCAGCCAACAACCCGATTCGCGCTGCTCGATTTCTTGCGCTACCTCCGTCGCCACAGAAGCAGCAGCGCCAGCATGAAATACGTCACCCCCTGTATGATCAGAACTACCCAGGTGGTGATGACCCGGCCGGCTGAATGCCTGTAATCGCCATCTTTGTTTTCAGCGGTTCCCCCCGGGAGCAGCTTGGCCTGGGAAGCAGAGCACTGCACCTCGCTGGATTGTGCTCCGCTAGCAGGGTCCTGGAATTCGACCACCTTGCAGACCATGCCCCGGCTGTTCAGCTCCGGCAGGTCGACGGTCGAGCCTATACCCACGGTGGTCCAATAGGTGGGCGACATCTGCGGAATCATCGGGTTATCGATCTGGAAGAGCGTCCCATTCAGGATGATCTGCGCAAACAGCTGGATCAATACCACGAACAGCACCAGCTCCGTGGAAGGCATAATGGTCGATATCAGCAGGCCCAGGGTGATACCCGCCAGCATGCCCAGGTAGAAGGTGATGAACAGCTCCAACTGGGTACTATTCCCAAAGACCGCACCCGGAACATCCAGGTCTACCCCGAACAGCCTCAGAATCAGCAGCATGCTGAGCACGTGAAACACCGCCACGCCGCCCAGGACAAGTAATTTGGAGAGCAGGTATGAGAGCACCTTCATATTGACTGCCCGCTCCCGCTGGAAGATCGCCTTTTCTTTGACGATCTCGAAGGCGGCAATGAACGTCCCCGCCTGCACGATGGCCAGCGCCACCATGTTGACCAGCTGGCGGGCGCCGGCGATGGGAATGTACAGGATTTCAGCTCCCGCTTCACCGGGGGTTTTACCTTTAAGCTGCTCCTCGTGGAAATCGACGATCTCCTCGAACGTGTCTACCTGCGGGGAGTCATAGGTGACCTCCCCTTTGAAGGCATAGGGTTTGCTGACTCCCCCGAACAGGATGCCAATGACGGGTACGATCAACAGCAGGGTAAGCAGGGTGCGCATATCGAAACGGATCAGGTCGATCTGCCGGCGAGCCAACACCAGTGTCTGCCGTAAGAAGGAGTTGCGCGAGCGCGGCGGGTATTTCTTTCCAGCGCCTGGGGCTGACGCGTCCGCATCCAGTCTCTGCTGGCGGTCGGCGATGTAATTCTGGAAATACGGCGACTGGCGGAAATGCTCGGCCCACAGGGCGCCGGAGGAGGGCTTTTTACCCTGGTGGGAGGCCTGTGCATAAAGCGGCTTGATTTCCAGGGATGCGAATTTGCCCTGGGAGGGGTCGATTTCCTGGCTCAGTTTCAGGTAGATATCTGCAAAGTCGCGCACGTTGTAGAACTGCAGGGCGTCGTCCGGCGAGCCGTAGAAAACTAGCCGACCATCCGCCAGGAAGGCCACCTGGTCGCACTGGTCGATGTTCGCCGTGGCGTGCGTCACCAGCACCACCGCCCGACCTTCGTCCGCCAGGCGTGCCAGGTCGTACATCATCTTCTTTTCGAGACCGGGATCTAATCCGGAAGTTGGCTCGTCCAGGAAGAAGAGCGCCGGGTGTGCCAGCAGCTCGACGGCGATGCTGACGCGCTTGCGCTGCCCGCCGCTTAACACCCGCACCGGTTTGCCGGCATGCTCCAGCATGTCCACCGATTTCAGGGCAGCCTGGATGCGAGCTTTGATCTCCGGCGGGCGGGCGTCTGGCAGTCGCAACCTGGCTGCGTACCACAGGGCCAAATGCACGGGTAGAACCAGGTGGATGATATCGTCCTGGGGGACGTAGCCCATCTGTGTACGGTACAGGTCCAGCCTGGGGTACAACGGCTCGCCGTCGATCAATATCTGCCCCTGGGTGGCAGGCTCATAGCCGTTGAGCGCTTTCAGCAGGGTGCTCTTTCCAGCCCCGCTGCCCCCCACCAGGGCCACGAACTCCCCTGGATTGATGGTCAGGTCGATATCCTGCAGGATGATCTTATTCTTCGGCACAACTCGCCCCAGCCCGAGCATGTCGATGCGGTAGCCCAGGTTCAGCGATTGAGAGAGACTCTGGCTGCGGGCATCGAAAGTCAGCCGGAATGTCCCGATCTGGATGCTGTCGAAGTTTTGCAAAGGCACCGGTATTTTCTTGATCCTCCGCCCGTTGACGAAGGTCCCATTGGTGCTGCCCAGGTCACGAATCGTTATCCCACCAGCCTCTTTTTCAGAGCACGGCATGGCGGTAGGAAACTGTCGGGTGGTTGAGAGGCAGGAAATTGTCGGGAGCGCGCCCGATGACCCCACTAGCTATATTGGATAAATTGATCTGGCCCAGGGATAGGCGCCCGTGCGCCTCCCAGCCTTCCAGCTCCAGGTTCAGGGTGACCCAGTTGCCCTGCAGGTCGCCGATGCGGATCACATCGCCCAGCAGCAGCTTGTGCGGCGTTCCAGGATTGATGCGCTGGCCGTTGATCAGCGTGCCGTTTTTGCTGTCCAGGTCGGTGACCGTGAAGGCGCCGTTTGAGGTTTCCAGTACCAGATGTGTACCTGACACGGTTTGGTGGTCGACGATGATGTCGTTGCCGGCATTGCGCCCCACGCGCAGGCTGCTTTTGTCGAGCGGGTATTCCTGCTCGGCGCCGCCCATCCAGCGCACTACCAATTTGTATTCGCCTTTACTCGCCTGGCGGACCGGGGGTTTCTCGGAGGAAACGATGCTGATTGGGTAGGTGCGACTTTGCAGGTGAACCAGCGACTGGCCGCAGCTCAGGCAGAATTTTGCATCCAGGCGGTTCGAAGACGCCGCAGTTCCAGCATAAAATTTTACTGGCAGGCTGGCGAACTTCCTGCAGCTCCGATAACGACTCACCACACCTGAGGCAGAATTTAGCCTGGGCGGTGTTCGTCGCACCGCAATTCATGCAGGTTTGATCAGCCAAGCTCAGCCACGTTTGTCACCTGTTCCCTCCTGCCATCTTCATCACTGCCGGCATCCCGCACAGCGAGTCCATGGCCCGGATGCCGACCGCCGGCCCGAGCGCCAGTTTTCCTACGAGATATTCACTATTGACCTGGTCCAATTAAAACGAGTTCTCCGATCGAAAATAAATCCCACAAATCCGATCTATTATAACAGCAATCCCGGCCTCTAATCAGAGACCGGGATTTACCTGTTTTTCTACGGACCAATCGATACCCAATTACTTGATCAACTGGTCACTTATTACGGATTACGCTACTTCTAGTACTCCGGCATCGGAGGCGGAGCCGGTTTTTCCTTCTCGGGGAGGTCGGTGATCAGCGCTTCGGTGGTCAGGATCATGGCAGCGATCGAAGCTGCATTTTCCGAGCGCGCCGCGGGTCACCTTGGCGGGGTCGATCACGCCGCCGTCAACCATATCCACGATATTCTTCCTTGATCACGTCGTACCCAAAGCGCAGGTTCTTCTTGCTCTTCTGGGCCTGGCGCACGCCTTCGAGGATGACGGAGCCTTCTTTGCCAGCGTTCTCGGCGATCTTGCGCAGCGGCATTTCCAGCGCCTTGCGGACGATGTTCACGCCGATCTGGGCGTCCTCGCCATCCATCTTCAGGCTCGACCAGGGCGGGGATGGCGTTGATCAGCGCCACGCCGCCGCCGGGGACGATGCCTTCTTCAACCGCGGCACGCGTGGCCGACAGGGCGTCTTCGACGCGGTGCTTCTTTTCCTTCAGCTCGGTCTCGGTGGCTGCGCCGACGCGGATGATCGCCACGCCGCCGGACAGCTTGGCCAGGCGCTCCTGCAGCTTTTCCTTGTCGTAATCGCTGGTGCTCTTGTCGATCTCGACGCGGATCTGCTCGATGCGGCCCTTGATCATGGCTGTGTCGCCCTTGCCGCCGATGACGGTGGTGTCGTCCTTGGTGACGACGACCTTCTCGCAGCGGCCCAGGTCGGCTGATGGTGGTGCTTTCCAGCTTGCGGCCGGTCTCTTCGGAGATCACATTGGCGCCGGTCAGGACGGCGATGTCCTGCAGCATGGCCTTGCGGCGATCGCCGAAGCCGGGGGCCTTGACGGCGACGACGTTCAGCATGCCGCGCAGCTTGTTCAGCACCAGGGTCGCCAGCGCTTCGCCGTCGATATCCTCGGCGATGATCACCAGCTCACGCTTGCCGACCTGCACCAGCTTCTCCAGCACGGGGACGATGTCCGTGGCGGCGGAGATCTTCTTGTCGTGGATCAGCATGTAGGGCTCGCGATGACGGCTTCCATGTGCTCGGGGTCGGTGATGAAATAGGGCGAGATGTAACCGCGGTCGAACTGCATACCTTCGACGTACTCGGTTTCGAACTCCAGGCCCTTGGACTCTTCGACGGTGATGACGCCGTCTTTGCCGACCTTGTCCATCACCTCGGCGATCAGCTCGCCGATGATGCGGTCCTGGGCGGAAATCGAAGCCACGTTGGCGATTTCTTCCTTGGTGGTCAGCTCGATGGCCTGCTCGTTGATTTTGTCAGCCACAGCCTTGGTGGCGGCTTCGATGCCGCGCTTGAGCAGCATCGGGTTGGCGCCGGCAGCCAGGTTCTTCATGCCTTCCACGACGATGGCGTGCGCCAGGACGGTGGAGGTGGTGGTGCCGTCGCCGGCGATGTCGTTGGTCTTGGTGGCGGCTTCCTTGAGCAGCTGGGCGCCCATATTCTCAAACGGGTCTTCCAGCTCGATTTCTTTCGCCACGGTCACGCCGTCGTGGGTGATGGTGGGGGAGCCGAATTTCTTGTCCAGGGCCACGTTGCGGCCTTTGGGGCCCAGGGTGGTGGCGACGGCATTCGCCAGGATTTCCATACCCTGCGACAGGCGGCGACGTGCATCTTCAGAGAAAATTAATTGCTTGGCCATAGGTCTATACTCCTTTGTTAATTCGATAAGAATTATTCAATTCGACGATTGCGAGCAGGTCGCTTTCGCGCAGGATCAGCAGTTTCTTGCCTTCCATCTTGATCTCGGTGCCGGCGTACTTGGCAAACAGAACCGTTTCGCCTTCTTTGACATCCATGGGGATGTACTCGCCGTCTTCATCCCGCTCGCCAGGGCCGACCGACAGCACCTTGCCTTTCTGCGGCTTCTCTTTGGCTGTTTCGGGAAGCACGATGCCGCCAGCGGTGATTTCTTCCTGCTCGATGGGTTCGACCACCACGCGGTTTCCAAGGGTTTGAGATTCATTGACATATCTGACCTCCAGATGATTTGATGATCAACTGCTTACATAGTTGCGAGGTTAGCACTCGTTCACGAAGAGTGCTAACCGCTGCAGAATAATACCCAATTTAATCGGAAAGTCAAGAGGGAAGGCGGGATTCTTACAAGAATCTTATACTCAGGCAGACGCCAATATCAGGGCATGCCCGAGGCAGGCGGTCTCGGTGGGCATGGGGGTGATCGTGGGCACCGACCACCTGTCCGCCCTGCAGCCGGCGGCAGATGCCTTCGCTGTCTTCGATGATGCCGATCAGGGTGGGGTCGCTGCCGTAAGCAAGGCGGCGTCTCCTCGAGCACCTGCATGGCTTCCGGGCAGTAGTTCTCGTTGGGGCGGCTCAGGAAGGCCAGGTTTGTGCCGTATTCGACGTAGTAATAGGCCACGGTGATGCTGGTGAGCGGCAGCCCCTGCACGTCGATCTTGCCCATCTCGTTTTCTTCGGCAGTGCAGCCGCGCACGGCGCACTTCAGCAGCGACATAGCGCCTTCGTAGTTGCGCGCCCGGCGGAAGATGATCCCCAGCTGCCCGTAAGTGTGGGCATTGGTCGGGTCGTATTCCAGGGCTTTTTCGGCGTTGATCGAGGCGGCGAAGAACTGGCCGATCTGGGTGTAGGTGCGGGCGATCTCGATGATAGGGCAGCGGGTTCTGGATGCCCAGCTGCTCGTTGATCTTGGCGGCGCGGTCGAAGTAATCCAGCGCCCGGTCGAGCCTCCGGCGTGCTCTGCAGATGCCCTCCCGGTAGTTCTGGCCGATGCGGATGTACAGGAAGGTCATGTTGGGATTGATGCGCGCCGCTTCCTGGTACTGCTGGATGGCGCTGTTGTACTTGCCCAGGGTCTCCAGCACGTAGCCGTACACACGGTGGGTGTCCATCGAATTCGGGATCCAGGGCGACCGCCTGGGCGGCGTATTTTTCGGCCTGGGTCCATTTTTGCTGGTCGGCCAGGATTTCGGCGTAATAAGCCAGCGCCAGGGCATTCTCGGGGTCGAGCTGGAAGGCGCGCGAGGCTTCACGCTCGGCTTCGACCAGCAGCTCTTCCCGGCGCTCTCCGCCCACCAGCGGTGTATAGGCGTACCAGTCCAGCACGAAGGCGCGGATGGCGCGCACCGTGCTGTCGTCCGGCGCCAGCTCGATGGCCCGGTCGGCAGATTCCATGGCTTCTTCCAGGCGCGCCAGGCGCTCCGGTCGTTGCGCAGCATGCTGGAGGAGTAGGTCTGGATGCGCGCCAGCTCGGCCCAGGCTGGGCGTTATCCGGCTCGCCTGCAGGGCGGCCTGGTAGGCTTCGATGGCGTCGTTGATCGGCCGGCGGCTTCAGGCGGTGTGTCGTTGCTGGGATCGTCCAGCTTGCCGGCCTCGAAATAGGCCTGCGCCTCCAGGAAATAGGACTCGGCCATGCGGGTGGGGGTGGGTGTGGGCAGAAGGGGCGAGATGATCTGGCCGCGCTGCGAGCCCATCAGCACCCACACGCCGGCCAGGATCAGGCTGATCAGCAGGATCACGCGGTAGAAATTTTGCCGCCGCGCGCCGGGTGGAAGGTGGGTCGTTTGCCGGCAAATTTGACGTTCCATGGTTTATTTCACGGCTCCGGCGTCTCGGTGACGGCTCGGCTCTTCGGTGACCGTCGATTCTGTCCCTGGCTCGGCGGTGGTCTCACCCAGGCTCTGCTGGCAGAAGGCCATGCCTTCGGTGGCGTTGTAGACGGCGATTTCGTCGTCCGGGACGCCGGTGAGCAGGGACTGGAAGATCGGCACCGCTTCGTCGCAGCGGTCGCTGCGTGCCAGGGCGAAGCCGTAATACCAGTAGTACTCTTCCACACGCCCGTAATCCAGCGGCAGGCCTTCCACCGGCTGTGCCGTCGTCGGACATGCCGCCGCGCACCGCCAGGTTCAGGTGGGGATGGCATTATCGTATTCTTCGTTCTTGTAATACACCATGCCCAGGTTGCCGTGCAGGCGCGGGTCGCTGGGATCGACGCGAGCGCTTCCTCGGCGTACTGGCCGGCCTGGGCGTAGCGGCCGTCGGCGAAGTAGGCGCGCGACAGCTCGGTCAGGGCGATGGTGTCGGTGGGGTTGAGGGCATAGGACGCCAGCAGCGCTTCCTGCGCCAGGTCGTACTGGCCCAGGGCCTTGTAGGTCACGCCCAGGTACAGGTTCAGGTCGGCGATGTTCTTGTTGATCGCCAGCGCGGCCTGGAATTCCTGGACGGCTTCTTCCAGGTTCTGGGTGTTGAGCAGCACGATGCCGCGCGCCCGGTGCGCTTCCAGCAGGGTCGGGTCCAGGGCTAAAGCTTTCTTCGATTCGTCGGCGGCTTTCTCGTACAGGCTCATAGTTGCCCTGGTTGATCAGGATCTCGGCCAGTAGGCGTGCGCCAGGGCGTTGTTGGGGTCCAGCGTCAGCGCTTTCTGGATCTCGAGCTCGGCGTCGGAGGTGTTACCCTTCAAGCCCTGCGCCCAGCCGAGCACGGCGTGCGCCAGGGGGTTGTCGGGGTTCTTCAGCAGGGCGTTCTGGGCGTTGGTGACTGCCTCGTCGTATTCGCCCAGGAAGACCTGGAGGCGGGCCAGGTTGATGTAATTGGATGGGTTGGTGGGGTCGGAGTAGATGGCCTGCTTGTAGGCGTCGATGGCCTGGGGCATCTTGCCAGCCCGCATGTTCTCCTCCGCCAGGTTGACGAAGGATTCCGGGCTGCGGGTGAGGGTGGGGGTGGGGATGAAGAGCGGCGGGGTGGCGGGGACGACCACCTGGTTGACGTACAGGGCACCCCCGATGAGCGCCAGGAGCAAGAAGACGCGCCATAGTGGCGGCCGCTGTGTGCGGCGTGTCATATTCCAACGATTGCCACGCAAGTACATGCTTTCATCATACCATTTTTAAGAAAGTGAAGTCAAGAAGAGGTGGAGATATGAAAACAAGCTAACCTTAGAGGTTAGTGACAGAATTTTGGATATAGGATCCGTGACTTAGGCTGCTAGGATTTTTGATTAGGGATCTCGGTAGGATATTGTACTTTTGTAGAGTAAATGCAACAATACGAAACCATTGAAACAATTTAGGAGTGCATAATATTCATTTATTATATGTGCTTTTGCAGGCTACGATTGCTCCTTGATTGGTTTCTAAATATCAACGAAGAGGAACGAATCTGATGGTGAAAGATCATCTCGCATCTTACGCTATAGCGCGGATGTTCTATGCGAGCAATAGCCCCAGGGAAATCGTGTGAAAAGAATCCAACAGAAGGTGCGTTTCTCATAGAACCCGGAAACGCAGCTTCAAGGATCAGGGAGGAAGGAGTATCGCTGAGAGGAAAAGCCTGACAAGCTAAAGCATGTCCTAATTTTATCCCCTCCCATTCGTGGAATCCGTGTACCAAACCAGAACCAATATTCGAGCAGACCACCTTGCGAACCACCGGCTCTCGCGGCTAGAATCGGCTGTATGCCTACCACGCTGCAGTTCGAAGTCTTCACCCTCTTCCCGGAAGTGTTTAGCCGTACCTGGGCGCCAGCATCCTGCAGCGCGCGCAGAAGAACGGGCTGGTGAAGCGTCAATTTGCATAACATCCGCGACTGGACGAGCGACAAACACCACGTGACGGACGACGAACCGTTCGGCGGGGGCGGGGGGATGGTGATGAAACCCGAGCCGATCTTCACGGCGGTGGAGGGCGTGCTTGGCGCACCGCCTTGCTGCCCGGTGATCCTGCTCACGCCGCAGGGCAGGCCTTTCACCCAGCAGGTGGCACAGGAGCTGGCGGGGTGGAGCGAGCAGAGCCAGGAGGGCACATCCCGGCTGGCATTGATCTGCGGGCGCTACGAAGGAGTGGACGAGCGCGTGCGGCAGCACCTGGCGACGGACGAGATTTCGATCGGCGATTACGTGATCACGGGCGGGGAGCTGGCGGCGTTGGTGGTGATCGACGCGGTCTGCGCGACTGGTACCGGGCGTGCTGGGCGACCCGGATGGGGCATTGGATAACTCGCACGCCTCGGGACTGCTGGAATACCCGCACTACACCCGCCCGGCGGAGTTCCGCGGCTGGAGGGTGCCGGATGTGTTGGTGTCGGGCGACCATGCCATGGTGAGGAAGTGGAGGAGGGAGCAGGCGCTGCTGCGAACGTGGGAGAGGCGCAGGGATTTGCTGGAGAAGGCGGAATTGACGGAGGAAGAGATGGAGTTTCTGCGCAGGCTGGAAGGCTGGGATGGGCCCGCCGAATGAATTCGGCGTCTGGCAAACGAAACCCGCTCAAGCGGGTTGCCGATGGTAGCCTGCTTGAGCAGGCTTGAAGAGTTCAGACAGGCATTTCAATGCCTGGCGGGGATGGCAGGAAATTGGGTCTGTGTTCTGGCATTGATGTCGTTGAATGAATTCAACGCCCGAGAGGCGAAACCCGCTGAAGCGGGTTGTCCAGAGGCAGTCTGCTTGAGCAGGCTTGAGGAATTCAGACGGGTATTTCAATGCCTGGCGGAGATGGTAGGAAGTTGAATCCGAGGCCTGGCGCGGATGTCGTTGAATGAATTCAACGCCTGAGAGAGCGAAACCCGCTGAAGCGGATTGTAATGAAATAGGCTCAAAACTCGACCTCCCAGGACCTGCCGACCCGGATAGGTCTGCGAGGAGTTATGCTTCATCAGCAGGAATGCTTTACTCCCTGGAAAATTCGGGCAGGAAAGACCGTTAAGGTTGACAGTTGTACTCCGATTTGGATTTTCTAAAAGACTGGATGGAGATCCTTCACTGCGTTCAGGATGACAATATAAAGTCGTTCAGGATGACAATACAAAGGCGAATTGGATGACAATATTAAGTCGTTCAGGATGATGCCAATGTAATTTCAGGACGATAGTATTGTTTTCAGCAATCGTCAAACCACTCTCAACTCTCCATTCTCCACTCTCAAACATAGGAGCCATGCATGCAAACTGATATCTCTCCCAAAATCAAACTAAATTACGGCAAGACCTTCCTGCTGGGCTTCGGGTTCTTCGGAGTGAGCGTGATCTGGGGGGTGTACAACGCCTTCGTGCCGCTGTTCCTGGCCAACAAGTTCGGACTGGCGCCGGCGCTGATCGGCTTCTTCATGACGCTGGACAACATCGCGGCGCTGCTGATCCAGCCGCCGGTGGGGGCCTGGTCGGACCGCCTGCGCACGCCGATCGGCAGGCGCATGCCTTTCATTTTGATCGGAGCTCCGATTGGGGCGCTGGCTTTCGGGTTGATCCCGCTGGCGAGCGTCCTGCCGCTGTTCGTGGCCTGCACCAGCACGCTGCTGCTGAGCATGGCCCTGTGGAGGACGCCGGTGATCGCGCTGATGCCGGACATCACCCCTTCCAGGTTTCGCTCGCAGGCTAACGGCATTATCAATTTCATGGGCGGGGTGGGGGCGATCGTGTCCTTCCTGGTGGGCGCCAGCCTGTACGAGATCAACACCGCCTATCCATTCTGGCTGGGCTCGGTGCTGGTGCTGGTCTCCAGCCTGCTGGTGCTGCTGTTCATCCGCGAGCCGAAGGTGTACGAGACAGGCGAAGAGAAGCCGGGGATGATCAAGAGCCTGGGTGAGGTGCTGCGAGACCGCGAGCGCAGCGCGCTGCGACTGCTGCTGGCGATCTTCTTCTGGTTCGTCAGCTACAACGCCGTGGAGGCCTTCTTCACGCTGTACGCCCAGAAGCACCTGGGAATGGAAGAGGCCGCCGGGGCGCGCCTGCTCGGGCAGCTGTCGCTGCTGTTCGTGCTGTTCGCCCTGCCTTCCGGCTACATCGGCGGGAGGTTCGGCAGGAAGATCACCATCATGACCGGTATCGTCCTGATGACCGCCGCCATGCTGCTGATGTTTTTCCTGCCGGTCGAAACGCTGGTCACGGTTGTCACCAAGCTGCCGGTGCTGGGGGTAGTGCCGGTGGTCGGCCTGATCCTGATGCTGGCGGGCATCGCCTGGGCGCTGATCAACATCAACTCGCTGCCGATGGTGGTGGACATGACCGACGCCGCGCGCGTGGGCACCTACACCGGGCTGTACTACCTGGCCTCGACCCTGGCTGCCATCGCCGGCCCGAACATCAACGGCTTGGATCGTCCAGCTGACGGGCTCGAACTACGGCAATATCATGCTGGCGGCGCCGCTGTTCATGGTGGTGGCTTTCGTGCTGATGGCGGGTGTGAGGAGAGGCGAAGCGCAAGAAGTAAACCCGTTAGATTCGCGTTAGAAACCAGTATACCCAGGGGGCTGTTTCTTGACGTTCTCTTACGCGGCATGGTATTATCGTAAGCTGAAAATTAGCACTCGCCATGCGCGAGTGCTAATATGGTACAGATGATGACCCAAGAACTCAGCGAACGGCAAAAACTTGATCCTGGCCCTGGTGATCCGCGATTATATCGAATCGGCAAAAGCGGTCAGCTCAGAGCGCCTGGTGGCGACCTACAGCCTGGATGTCAGCACGGCAACCGTGCGCAACGAGCTGGTGGCGCTGACCGAGATGGGTTATTTGCGCCAGCCGCACACTTCGGCCGGCCGCGTCCCCACCGAAGAAGGCTACCGCTACTTCGTCCGCCAGCTGATGGGCCATTCCGATTTATCGATCAATACCAAGCGCACCATCATCCACCAGTTTTACCAGGCGGGGCCGGATGTCGACCGCTGGATGCGCCTGGCGGCTTCGGTGCTGGCGCAGCAGGCCCAGGCGGCATCGATCGTCACCGCGCCGCATACCGAACTGACACACTTCAAGCACCTGGAGCTGATCAGCACGCACGGGCGGCAGGTGTTGATGGTACTGGTGCTGTCTGGCGGTGAAGTCAGCCAGCAGATGCTGACCCTGGCGGAACCGGTGACGCAGGAACAGCTGAGCGAAGCCGCGCGTTTTCTGAACAGTATCTGCCACATGTTGAGTGCAGAGTCGATCAACAACCTGCCAACCCCGGCCGACGCCCTGGAGCAGGACTTTCTGAAGCTGATCGTCGATGAGATGCGCCGCACCAGCCAGAACCTGACCGGCGAACTGTACCACGATGGAATCACCCATGTCCTGGCGGAGCCGGAGTTCGGTGAAGTCGACCTGGCTCGCCGGGCTTTGCGCATCCTGGAAGAGCGCCCGCTGCTGGAGGACCTGCTCAACCGCACGGTGCTGACCTCCGACCTGGGAGGTGTGCAGGTGCTGATCGGCGGCGAAGGCAACTGGGAAGAGCTGCGCGACTGCTCGGTCGTGCTGGCGCGCTATGGGGCTCCCGGGCTGGCGACCGGCACCCTGGGAGTTTTAGGCCCCATGCGGATGGCATACGGGCGCACGATCTCGACGGTGCGCTTTGTGGCCGGTTTGCTCAGCGACCTGGTCGAAGAAAAACTGCTGGAATAGAAAAGCAATCTGAAATTATTGTACTTTCTTGTTTGCAAGGAGATTAACGAGACCTGATGGCAAAAAAAGATGCGGGAAAGACCCAAAAAGCGGAGACGACGGGACCCAGCCAGGCTTCTGACCAGCCGGTAGAGAGCAGTGCGGCAGAATTGAATTCTATCGATTCGGATCGAGCTGCCCAGGAAGCCGAAGCCCTGCAAAAGGAGGTCGAAGCGCTGCGCCAACAGCTGGCTGATCAGCAGGCGAAGGCCGAGGAATACCTGGACGGCTGGCAGAGGGCGCGGGCTGAATTCGCCAACTATAAGAAGCGGGTGGAGCGCGAGCAGTCGCAGGCATACCAGATGGCGGCGGGCAGCATCCTGAAGCGCTACCTGGAAGTGATCGACGACCTGGAGCGGGCGCTTAAGAACCGCCCGAAGGAGGGCGAGGGGCAGGCCTGGGCCAGCGGCATCGAATTAATTTATAACAAGCTGCTCGCTTTCCTCGAAAACGAAGGCGTTAAACAATTTCAAGCAGAGGGGCAGAGCTTCGACCCTAACTATCACGAAGCGGTTACATCTGAAGACAGCGACCAGCATTCCAGCGGGCAGATCATCGAAGTCCTGCAGCAGGGATACCTGCTGGGCGAGCGGGTCTTGAGGCCCGCCATGGTGCGCGTGGCACGTTAGAAGCTGGTCTTTTCAACGCAATTCAAATTTGGATCTGGAGGCATAATCAATGGCAAAAATTATTGGAATCGATCTGGGAACGACCAACTCGGTCGTGGCGGTCATGGAAGCGGGCGAGCCGGTCGTAATCCCCTCGGCGGAGGGTGAGCGGCTGGTGCCCTCGGTGGTGGCCGTGAACAAGAACCACGAGCGGCTGATCGGGCGCGTGGCTCGCAACCAGGCCGTCGTCAACCCGGAAAACACGGTCTTTTCGATCAAGCGCTTCATGGGACGCAAATTTGACGATCCCGAAGTGCAGAAAGCGCTATCGCGCGTCCCCTACAAGGTGGCGAAGGCACCGAACGGGGATATCCGGGTGATCCTGGACGGCAAGGAATACTCGCCGCCGGAGATTTCGGCCATGATCCTGGGCAAGCTCAAGTCGGACGCCGAGGCTTACCTGGGGGAGGCGGTCACCCAGGCGGTGATCACCGTACCGGCTTATTTCAACGACGCACAGCGCAACGCCACCAAAGACGCCGGCAAGATCGCCGGGCTGGAAGTGCTGCGCATCATCAACGAGCCCACCGCTTCTTCCCTGGCCTATGGCCTGGACAAGAAAAAAGATGAGGCCATTGGTGTCTATGACCTGGGCGGCGGCACCTTCGATATCTCCATCCTGGACGTGGGTGAAGGGGTGTTCCAGGTCCGGTCTACCAGCGGTGATACCTTCCTGGGAGGGGATGATTTCGACATGCGCATCATCGACTATGTGGCCGACGAGTTCAAGCGCGAAAACGGAATCGACCTGCGCAACGACCGCCAATCCCTGCAGCGATTGAAGGAAGCGTCTGAGAAGGCGAAGATCGAGCTGTCGAGCATGATGCAGACGGAGATCAACCTGCCTTATATCACCGCCGACGCCAGCGGGCCAAAGCACCTGGTGATGACCCTGACGCGCTCCAAGATGGAGCAGCTGACGGGCGACCTGGTGGAACGCTCGATGGGACCGGTACGCCAGGCGTTAAAAGACGCCGACGCACAGGCCTCGTCGATTGACGAAATTGTCCTGGTAGGAGGGATGACGCGCATGCCCGCCGTCCAGGAAGCCGTGCGCAAGCTGTTCAACAAGGAGCCTCACAAGGGAGTTAACCCGGACGAGGTGGTGGCGGTGGGCGCGGCGATCCAGGCCGGCGTGCTGGGCGGCGATGTCAAGGACATCCTGCTGCTGGATGTCACCCCGCTGACGCTCTCAGTTGAAACCCTGGGTGGTGTGGCTACCCCGCTGATCGAACGCAACACCACCGTTCCCACCCGCAAGAGCCAGATCTTCTCGACGGCTTCGGATAACCAGTCGCAGGTCGAGATCCACGTCCTGCAGGGCGAGCGCCCGATGGCAAGCGACAACAAGACGCTGGGGAAGTTCATCCTGGACGGAATCCCGGTGGCGCCGCGCGGCATCCCCCAGATCGAGGTCACTTTCGACATCGATGCCAACGGCATCATCAAGGTCACCGCACTGGACAAGGCTACCAGCCGCAGCCAGCACATCACCATCACGGCATCATCCGGCCTGAGCGAGAATGAAGTGGAGCGCATGCGCAAAGACGCCGAGCTGCACACGGACGAAGACCGCAAGCGCAAAGAGCTGATCGAAGCCCGTAACAATGCCGATAACACCGCTTACTCGGCCGAGAAGGTGCTGAAAGACCTGGGAGATAAGGTGCCAGCAGAGCTGAAGAGCAAGGTAGAGGAAGGCGTGGCAAATGTGCGCAAGGTTTTGGACAGCGAAGATGCAGACCAGATCCGCCGGGCGACGGAGGAGCTGACACAGGTGCTGCAGCAGGTGGGCACAGCGGCTTACCAGGAGACACCGCCCCCGGCAGCGGAACCCGAGGGCGGCAGCGGACCGAGAAGAAGGTCCCGCAAGTCCTGGCGGTGATGAAGACGTGGTGGACGGTGAGTTCCGCAACACATAAGCGGTTATGACCCAACGCGATTATTACGAAGTCCTGGAAGTGCCGCGCAGCGCCAGCCCGGACGATCTGAAGGCCGCATTCCGACGGCTGGCGCGCCAGTACCATCCCGACGTCAGCCAGGAGCCGGATGCTGAAGAGCGCTTCAAGGAAATAAACGAAGCCTACGCCGTGCTTTCCGATGCGGACCGCAGGGCGGCGTACGATCGTTTCGGGCATGCCGGCGTCCGCGGTCCAAGCGGCACTCCAGACTTCACAGTAGATTTCTCGGACTTTGCCGATATCTTCGGCGACCTGTTCGGTTTCGGTGGATTTGGCCGCTCCTCGGCGCGTTCCCGCAACGCTCCGCGCCGGGGCGGCGACCTGCAATACCGGCTGGATTTATCTTTCGAAGAAGCAGTATTTGGGATCGAAAAAGAAATCGAAATCACCCGCGACGAGCACTGCAACCGCTGCAACGGCAGCGGCGCTGAACCCGGCAGCAAGCCTGTGCGCTGTGCGACCTGCAACGGTGCGGGGGAAGTGCGCCAGGTGCGGCAGACCATATTGGGCTCGATGGTGCAGGTATCGACCTGCCCGCAGTGCGGCGGCAGGGGTGAGACGATCGGTTCGCCCTGCAGCAGCTGCCAGGGTCGCGGGCTGCAGCGCGCCACACGCCGTAAAGTGGTCAGCATCCCGGGGGGTGTGGACACGGGTACTCAAATTCGGCTGGCAGGAGAGGGCCAACCCGGGATGAACGGCGGACCTAATGGTAACCTGTATGTCGCCATCCAGGTCAAAGCGCACAAGTACTTCCACCGCAGGGAAAACGACATCCTGCTGGACCTGAATGTTAACATCGCCCAGGCCGCCCTGGGCGCCGATGTGGAAGTACCGACCGTGGATGGAGCTGAGAAACTGCGCATCCCGGCTGGAACGCAGCCCGGGAAGGTGCTGTACCTGCGCGGCAAGGGCGTCCCCAAGCTGCGCGGCTCGGGGCGCGGCGACCAGGTGGTGGTGGTAAACGTTGAAATCCCGGCGCGCCTTTCCGCCGAGCAGCGCCAGTTATTCGAACAGCTGGCAAAGAGCCTGGGCAGTGAAGTCCGGCCCCAGGAGCGAGGTTTCCTGGACTGGCTGCGGGAAGCTTTGGGCGGCTGATTACCTGAATTCGGCGGAACTTCCCGCCGAATTTTCTGTTAAGAACGTTGTACACGGATTGCACGGATTTTACGAATAAAAATTTTTCTTATCTAAAACCGATGGGACAATGGCTGGAAGTTTCACTGGAGGTCGAAGGCGAGCTGGTTGAGCCAGTCGCCGAGGTATTGAGGCGCTTCATGCCCGGCGGCGTGGTGATTGAAAGCACGTCCATTATCTCGAGCGTCGATGATGTCGAAGGAAAGGCCAGCGGCCCGCTGCGGGTTTACGGCTTCCTGCCTGTGGATGATAAGCTGAGCGAAACCAGGCAGCGCCTGGAGGAAGCGTTATGGTACCTTGGCCGCATCCGCCCGCTCCCGACTCAACAGACACGGATCATTGAGGATCAGAACTGGGCCAAATCATGGAAGCAGCACTATAAACCTATCCCAATCGGTTCCAGGCTGCTGATCGTCCCGGCCTGGCTGGAAGCTGCAGATCCGGAGCGCATCCCCATCCGCATCGATCCCGGGATGGCTTTCGGCACCGGTACTCACCCCAGCACGCAGCTGTGCCTGGAAATCCTGGAGGATTTATCCCAACTACCCGAGAAACGCGGACACCAGGATTGGGAAGCGATCGATTTGGGCTGCGGCACGGCCATCCTGGCTATTGCCGCATTGAAACTGGGCGCTTCTCAGGCCCTGGCTGTGGACACCGATCCGCAAGCGGTCGCGGCTGCACGCCAGAACGCGGAAGTCAATGGGGTAGCCGACAGGCTGCAGCTGGGCCTGGGATCGCTGGCAGAGATCGCGGCGGGAGGGTATGCTATCCGACGTGCGCAGGTCGTGCTGGTGAATATCCTGGCGCCGGTGATCGTGCGGCTGTTCAACGAAGGGCTGGAAGAGCTGCTGGCTGAAGATGGGCGACTGGTGTTGGCAGGAATCCTGGAAGAACAGGCTTCAGATGTGATCGAAGCCGCGCAGCTTAGAGGGTTGACCCTCCGCGAGCAGCGCCAGATGGGAGATTGGGTGGCACTGGTTTTCTAAGGTAGAGACCAGATCGTGAAATCGGTGTAGCCGGTGGAATCCCCCGCAAATTCAGTCGCCGGGTCACCGTACATACCGGTGGCGATCCAGATCGTTTCAAGGTCTGGTATATCCGCCATGCTGACTTCTGATACGTACCGGTCGTTAATATAGAGCCATCCCTGGTCCGCCTGTCGAATTAAGCGTACCAGGTTGGATTCATTCTCCCCGGTCAGGATGCCATCAAAATATCCGTCAGAAATGCTCTGCTGGGGTGCATCGTTGGGTGGGAAAAGATCCACTTCCCAGAAGGTATCCGATCCGAACACAAAGCAAATCTGGTTGTCATCGGTGCCGTTAAGGACCAGCCCGCTGGCCCACGCGCCTTTCGAAGTGGGGTAAGGATTATCGAAACGCGCTTCGACCACGAAATTTGTCACTGAGAGGACGGCCTCCAGAAGCTCGATCAAATCATCGCCGGTATCGTGAACCAGGCTGCCGCTGGTCGGCCCGTAAATCAGGCTGCGCCCGGCAAGCAGGCTGTTGATATAGTTATCTGTCGGATTCGCAGTGGGAAATGCAAGCGCGGTCTGGGTGGCGAAAACCTGGGCGGTGAGAGTGGCTTCTGCCCTGGCAGTGGCGGCGACCACCGGTGCGGCTGTTTGGGTCAAGGCTAACTGAGCGGAGACGGTATTCAGGGCGCTGCCTGTGGAGGTGGCCTGGGCCATTGCTAACGCAGTGGAAGTATTGCGTGCTTTTTCGGTGGAATTGGCGGACATCTGGTTTGAGACGATCAGCCAGCCACCAAGTCCAACTGCCACAACCACCAGCAGAATAACCACGATTGCTCCACCACCCAGCATGAGCAGCCGGGTGCCGGATCCTGCAGCAGGTCGCTCGGCCTGGGCGGCACCGGTATAAGCCCTGGACTGCGCCTGCGGCATCCCGCTTTCCTGAACTGCGATGGTCCTGGGAACTCCAGCCACGGCCGGGCGTCCAACCCTGGCGGCAGGACCCTGTACCATCACCGTCTGGCCTTCGGTGAGAGCATTCTTGAATTCGGCTGCGCTCTGGTAGCGCTGCCCGGGATCCAGAGCCATGGCATGTTCGATGACTTTACCGATATACGCAGGGATGCTCGGGTTTACTTGAGACAGCGGTGGGATGGCCGCGCCTGACAGGCGCTGAACGCTCTCGGGCGGTTCTTTGCCGGAGAGCACCCGGTATAACGTCGCGGCCAGGGCGTAGACATCGGTGCGGGCGTCAGTACTGCCGCGCCCGTACTGCTCGGGCGGTGCGTATCCTGGAGTGATTGCACGCGCACCAACAGTGGTCTGGGCATGGGGCTCGGAGATTTTTACCAGTCCGAAATCCACCAGCATCGCCTGACCTTTTGGTGTGATGCGAATGTTGGCGGGTTTGATATCGCGGTGGAAGATGGGTGTGTCAAGAGAGTGCAGGTAGACCAGCGCGTCGGCAACCTGGGAGATCCATTTCAAGCCCTGGTCCAGCGAAACAGTATTCTGACGTTCAACCAGGCTGGCCAGGTCCTGGCCTTCCACGAAATCCATCACCAGGTATTGTCCCTGGTCGGTGATGAAGAAGTGATCGATGACGCGCGGCAGATTCGGATGGGAGATATTGGCCAGGACGGTGGCTTCACGAGCGAACTGGCGCTCGGCTTCGGTAGAAATCTGCAGGTTTTCTTTTACTGCACACCAGCGATTCAGGTTGTTATCCCAGGCCCGGTAAACGGCGCCAAAACCGCCACGGCCGAGCTCGATCTCGATGCGGTAGCGTCCTTGAAGCATCTGACCGGGTTTAAGAGAACGGACTGTGGGTTGGGATGGGGCTGGCATTGGCAGCGTGGTGCCACATTCGGAGCAAAACCTGGCGTTGGTGCGATTTGCTACACCACAATTTGGGCAGATAAGCTGGCTCATAAGCGCTCGATCGATTTTCCTTACGGAGGTATGTGGTAATTCTACTCGATTGCATTCGTTATGACCAGAGAATGTCAGTAAAATTTGTCCATGATGAACTTGCTGGACGAAGATTGTGTTAAATCAATTAATCAAAAAATAGTCTGCGGTTCGGATAATTCAGCCAGAAAACCCGGAAGTAAAAGCAATGCAGAGTAAAATGGATATCCGCCCATCCCCAATTGCAGGGCAGTGGTACCAGGCAAATGCAACACGGCTGGCAGCACAGATCGACCGGTTTATGGATGAAGCCGAACTCCCTGAAATCGCCGGCGAAATAGTCGAAATCATGGCCCCACACGCCGGGCACATTTATTCCGGTGCAGTAGCAGGCTATGCATTTGCCGCCGTGCGCGGCCTGTCGCCAGAACTGGTTGCAGTCGTCTCCCCCATGCACCACCCATATTTCGAGCCAATTTTAACCAGTGCTCATTCTGCCTACGCCACGCCGTTGGGAACCCTGCCAATTGCCGAAGAGGTCCTGGATCAAATAGACTACCAACTGCAAAGCGAGATCGGCGTTCGGATAGGGCGCATCTCGAATGATTCTGAACATTCGTTGGAAATTGAGCTGCCCTTCCTGCAGCGGGCGCTGACTGGTTCGCTGCGACTGGTTCCAATCATGCTGCCGCGACCAGAGCGAACGCATGGCCAGGGCGCTCGGAAATGCACTCGCGAAAGCGCTTTCTGGCATGGAAAAGTCCAGCTATCTGCTGGTCGCCAGCACAGATCTGTCGCACTTTTATGCGCAAAAGACTGCGATGGCATTGGATGCTGAATTGCTGCGACAGGTGGAAGCCTTTGATCCAGCGGAAGTCATCCAAACCGAAGAGCTGGGAAAGGGGTTTGCCTGCGGTCGAGGAGCGCTGGCTGCAGTGATGTGGGCAGCCAAGGAGCTGGGAGCCCGAAAGGCACAGGTGCTACGGCATGCCACTTCCGGCGACGTGACCGGCGATTATGATAGGGTTGTTGGATATGGGGCAGCGGTCTTCACTCGATAGCTCATCTTCTTTTGTTCAAGAATACTCCCAGCCACCCTGTACTATGCAGACTGTGATAAGCAACTAATGCAGGAAACTCTTCCTTTCGATCTTCTTGGCGTTGTCCTGGTTGTCTTACTGGTCCTGGCAAACGGATTTTTCGTTGCAGCAGAATTTTCACTGGTGAGCGTCCGGCGTACGCGTATCGCAGAGCTGGTGAGCGATGGGGTGCCTTCGGCGGAAGCGGTCCAGGAAGCGCTGCAAAATCCAGGATCGCGTGATCGCCGCCACCCAGCTGGGGATTACCATTGCCAGCCTGGGATTGGGCTGGGTAGGAGAGCCGGCCATTGCGCACCTGATCAGCCCGCTGGTCGCCATTCTTCCCTTTGGCCTGAGCTCGGAGATCTCGCATACCATTTCGGCTGTGTTTGCCTTCCTGGTGATCACCTTTCTACATGTGGTGGTGGGAGAGCTGGCTCCAAAATCGATTGCACTGCAAAATCCCGAACGCACCTCGATGGTGGTTGCCCGACCCACTTTGTGGACCGAGATTATTTTCAAGCCTTTCATCTGGGCTTTGAACGGCACCGGTAATGCCCTGTTGAAGCTGGTGGGAGTTCAGCCAGCCTCCGGGCACCAGTTACTGCACTCGGTCGAAGAGCTTAAAATGCTGGTAACCGCCAGCGCCCAGGGCGGTGTGGTCAAGGAAGATGAGGGTGAAATGCTGCACGCCATCTTCGACATGGCGGACCTGATGGTGCGGCAGGTGATGATCCCGCGCACCGAGATGATCGCGGTCGAGGCAGATACTCCACTGGCAGAAATCATCGACCTGGTTTCAGAAACCACCTATACCAAGTTTCCTGTGTATGAAGACAGCCTGGACCAGGTGCTGGGGATTGTCCATGTCAAGGACTTGCTGCAGGCGATGCGTGGGGAAGATTGCGTGGACTGCGTGGCACGCGATTTGCTCACGATCCGCTCTTTGTTCCCGAGACCATAACGGTCAGCGCCTTACTTCGTCAATTTCGGGACCACCGCCAACATATCGCCATTGTCATGGATGAGTACGGCGGCACCTCCGGCCTGGTGACCCTGGAAGATTTACTGGAAGAAATTGTCGGTGAGGTAAGCGATCCATTCGATGTTAAAGCCCCCGAATTCCAGCTCCTGGCCGATGGCTCGATCCTGATAGACGGACTTACTTTAATTGAAGAAGTCAACGAACAGCTGAATCTAAACTTACAGGATACCGATTACGATACTATAGCCGGTTACGTGCTGGGAAAGCTGGGGCGAATGCCGAGTTTGCACAACTCGATTGAAGCAGAGGGAGTAAATATCCGGGTGGAGGAGCTGGATGGGATGCGGATTGCCCGCCTGGCATTCTCGCGCAAGGAGTCGGCGCCGAATTTGGAGAACGATTCCCCATCCACTAATACAGCCGCATAGCCCGTGGTACCATGCCCTCTTTGCTGAAATAGCGGTAAATATCCCCCAGATCACAGGATTATTTACATACCAGATTCCCCCGGAACTCGAAACTGTGCTCAGAAGCGGGCACCTGGTGCTGGTGCCTTTCGGTAAGCAGACTGTACAGGGAATCGTATTTAAAATCAGCGATCATTCACCGGTACCAGAGACCCGACCGGTGATCGAGCTGGTCGATGCGCAGGCGGTGCTGACGAGTGCTCAAATCCGCCTGGCAGAGAAGTTATCCGAGGAATGCCTGGCACCGCTGGCTGCCTGTCTTAGTTTGATGCTGCCACCCGGGCTGGAACAAAAAGCTGACCTGCTGTATTCGCCGGCAGGCCGTATGCCAGACGACCTGACGCCAACCCAGTCGCGCATATTAAGAATCCTAAACAGCGCGGCCCTTTGCGTGGGCAGCAAATTGATCACGCAATGCCGCGCATCAACTGGCGCGCATCCTTGGCTTCCCTGCAGCAGCGCGGGCTGGTCTCCACGCAGCCAGTGCTGCCTGCGCCGAAGGTCCACCCGAAGACTGTGCGGACGGTAAGACTGGCCAGTTCACCCGAAGCTGCGCAGGCAGCACTGCCGGATTTGGGCAAGGCCGGTTCACAGGCGTTGATCAGGCGCCAGAAGATCATAAGTTTTCTGATGCAGCAATCTGGGCCTGTAGAAGCTCCCTGGATTTACGCCGAAAGCGGAGGGAGCTCGCAGGACTTGCTTTACCTGAGCCAGCGCGGGCTGATCGTGCTGGGAGAAAGCCAGACCTGGCGCGATCCACTTGGACAGGTGGATTTCCAGCCGTTTGACCCGCCGATCCTGACTCGTGATCAAAACCTGGCATGGGAAAAGGTGCGGGAGTTATTGGATGCTGCCTCCCACGGTCAACCGGTATCTCCGGTTCTGCTGCACGGAGTTACCGGATCGGGAAAGACTGAAATATACCTGCAGGCGGTGCGATATACGCTTGAGCTCGGGCGCCAGGCAATCGTCCTGGTGCCTGAAATCGCCCTGACACCCCAGACTGTGCGCCGATTTGCGGGCCGCTTCCCGGACCAGGTGGGACTGGTGCATTCCGGTCTCTCGCCTGGAGAACGCTATGACACGTGGAGACGAGCGCGCCAGGGAGAGCTGGGGTTAGTGGTTGGGCCGCGCAGTGCCCTGTTCACGCCTTTCGAACACCTGGGCTTGATCGTGGTCGATGAAAGCCATGACGATACCTATTATCAATGGGAAATCCAACCCCACTACCATTCCCGGCAGGCTGCGATCGCTTATGCTCAGCTGGTTGGAGCGGTGTGCCTGATGGGTACGGCGACCCCAGATATTCCCAGCATGTACCTTGGGGAGCGGGGGAAATACCACTACCTGCACCTTCCCGAGCGCATCCTGGCCCACCGCCAGGCTGTTGCGGAACAGATGCAGCGCATAACCAGGCGGGGAGCAGATGATACGAAAAAGGAAACGCGTTTTCGCCCCCTGGAGGCCGAGGCTGAATTCTGCGAGCTGCCCCCGGTCTCGATTGTGGACATGCGCCTGGAGCTGAAGTCGGGAAATCGGTCGATTTTCAGCCGTCCCCTGCAGGAGGCCCTGAAAGGTGTTCTGGATCAGGACCAGCAGGCCATCCTTTTCCTCAACCGGCGCGGATCGGCGACCTTTGTGTTCTGCCGCGACTGCGGGCACACATTGAGATGCCCGAGATGCGAGCTGCCACTGACTTTTCACGAGGCGGAGCAAGTTTTACGCTGCCACTACTGCGGCTACGAACGAAAAAACCCATCCAGCTGCCCGCAGTGCGGCAGCGAGCAAATCCGGCACTACGGCACCGGCACACAGAAGGTAGAGAGCGAAGTCCAGTCATTATTCCCGGAGGCTCGCACCTTGCGCTGGGATTATGAAACCACACGCAAGAAAGGGGCGCACGAAGCCATTCTGAACCATTTTATTGCCCATCGGGCAGATGTGCTGATCGGGACACAGATGCTGGCGAAAGGCCTGGATCTGCCCCTGGTAACGCTGGTAGGGGTAGTGCTGGCAGATGTCGGCTTGAGCCTGCCGGATTACCGGACGAGCGAACGCCTGTTCCAGGTGCTCACCCAGGTGGCAGGACGTGCCGGGCGCAGCCCGCTGGGAGGCCAGGTGATCCTACAAACCTTCCAACCCGAGCATTATGTGATCCAGGCTGCTGCCAGGCACGATTATTTGGGTTTTTACCGCCAGGAACTGGAATTTTGTAAGCGCCTTGATTATCCACCCTTTACCCGGGTAGCCCGGTTGGAGTACCGCCATCACGACCGGGTGAAGGCCGAGAATACAGCCCGCCAGTTTGCCGTCCGGCTGCAAGACTGGTTGGATGAAGAAGGGCGCAGGAAAACAACCATCATCGGTCCTACCCCTTGCTTTTTCTCCCGGATGGGGGGCCAGTACCGCTGGCAGATTGTCCTGAAAGGTGCCGACCCGGCGGCGGTGCTGCGGGGACGGAACCTGGGTGATTGGAGAATTGAAATTAACCCGCCGAGCTTGCTATAATTGTGTAAATGAGCAGCTCGCACTTTGTAGGCCAAGAAAATTGATTTGTCATCCTGAACGCAGTGAAGGACCTGGATTCTTCACTCCGTTCAGAATGACAGATCAAAAAGGAGCAGGGATGCAACCGATACGCAACGAGATGTTGACCTGGGAAGATGTGGATGAATTAATCGACCACCTGCTGCCACAATTTGACCAGGAATTCGACGCCATGGTGATGGTCACGCGCGGGGGGATTATCCCTGGAGGACTGCTGGCGGAAGCCATGGGTATCACCCATATGCTGACCGCAGCGGTAGATTTCCCGGCGCAGATGGAAATGGAGCAGGCCAAGCTGATGGCCTGGCCCCAGTATATCCAGTTTCCAGAAGATAAGGCACTACGCGGCCGGAAAGCCCTGGTAGTCGATGATGTGTGGGGGTCGGGCCGCACGATCACTTCGGTCAAGATCCGAATAGCCGCGGCGGGGGGATTTGCCTTTACCTGCGTGCTGCATTTCAATCCATACCGCAACCTGTTCGGCACGACACGCCCGGATTATTATGCAGCTACAACCGATGCCCATATTATTTACCCCTGGGAAGTACACCGCGACGGTGACCGGGTGCTGCGAAGGGAAGGGTAAGCATTCTTAATCAGAACACCCGAATATTTTTGCATTCATGATATAATATGACCATGGTCGTGACTATGGTCATATTGTTTCAGGAGGAGTTTTGAATAACACGATTTCCAAAAGCAAGCTCAAAGCTCGAATGCTCGAGATTTTCAGGGAATTGGAGACCAGCGGAAGCGAATTAATTGTCACGGATCGGGATAGACCGGTGCTGAAAATCATTCCGATTAAAAGTAAGACAACGGTTGATGACTTATTCAGCGGAATCCAGGGTAAGGTCGTTTACCATGAGGAGATTAATACTCCGACTCTATTGGAGTGGGAGGATGTCTGATTGATCGTCCTTGACACTGCCGCCCTCCTGTATTGGACGCTCGATCCCGGGCAGCTTTCTGCTGTTGGAGTAGAAGCCATTGAAAGTGCTGATCACATTGTGATCAGTTCGATTTCAGTCTGGGAAATTGACTTGAAAGTGAAACGCGGAAAACTTGATATCCCAATACCAATTGCCGAATATGCCAAGCGGCTGCAACTGATCGAGAACCTCGAAATCCTGCCCGTTGATGTTCAAACCTGGCTGGATAACCTGGAACTGGATTGGGAGCATCGTGACCCCGCCGACCGGACAATTGTAGCTACTGCCAGCCGGTTGAGTTGTCCTTTGATTTCATCGGACAAACTGGTGGCGGACTTCTATGAACAAACGATTTGGTAGAAAAAAAACCCTGAAGGTTTTCCGAAACCTTCAGGGTTTATTATTTCTCACAAGACAGACACGGCCTGCGACACCTTCTTGCGGAATTCCTTGCGGATGAAGTGACGCCAGGCATCGTTGAATGTCGCCATCAGGTGGTTGCGCTCGTTGCGGCGGTAGTCCAGGTAGGCGACTACCGGCTGCAAATCAAGATGTTCCTCGACCGGCAGCTCCAACTGTTGGGCTTCGGTCTCTGCGATAAATTTTTCGACAATCTCCGCTGCAACCTGGGCATCTGTCATATCACCCAGGTGGTCCTGGATCGTTTTCAATTCTTCGATGACCTCTCCGGCCTGTGGGCCGAGCACTTCGCGGAAATACTCCACGGTGTAGCGCAGCTTTTTGAACTCGATGCGCAGAGCGTGCAGGCGCTCGATGGGGGCATTCTCCAGCCAGGAACCGTAGGCGCGCACCGCTGCCAGGCGAGTGTAAATCATCATGGGGGCAACTTCACACACCAGGTCGGGCGCGGGCTGGTCTTTCGGCAGTGAACGCCTGCCGGCGCCAGGCGTATGCAAGAAAATGTTGAATTCACGTTTGAAGGTGTGGTATTCCGGGCTGATCAGAAAGGCCAGCATCTTTTCGCGGGCGCTTTCTCGCTGCTCATGCCAGGCATGCAAGAGAATTTCAAGGTCATTTCTGCGCTCCGGCGGCAGGGTGTCGAGGTAGGTTTGTGCTTTTTCCATGAAAACGTCCAGGTCGCGCACAGCTCCAAGCAGCCGGCCGGTCTGGCGCAGTCCTGCCAGGTGACTTTTCAAGGCCCGGCGCTCGAAAGCCTCCCCAAAGACTTCGAAGGAAGCCCGCATGCGCCGGGTGGCCACGCGCATGTCATGTAGAGCTTCTATGTCCTCGCCCTTTCGGGTTTCTTCCTCGCAGCTGAGCATCCTGGCGAAGTTGAAGAGCATTACTTTCCGCCCGGCTTCAGACATGGCATCATCCGGCTGGAGGCCGATATTTTCTGATGGTTCGGGGAAGGGCACGCGGATGGCTGCCGCTTCTTCTTCTCTCATCACCTTGACATCTGGATAACCGATCTTAACCCACAAGCTGGCGACGTGCTGGGCTGCCTTGGCGTCGACATCAGATTGCGGGCCATCCACAACGATCCACAATTCGTCCCGGCCGATGTCCACCTGAGTTACAGATGTGGATCCAGTGTTTGAGGCATTCAGCCCGGTGGCGATGCGCAAGAGAGCGGCGATGGTAAGAGCTTCGCGCTGCTGGACCGGCGAAAGATCCAGCTGGTCAAAATGCTTGCGGCGGATTTTTCCGCGGTGATAAGCCAGCACTGCGGCCAACACCTTGCTCTCTTCGGGGTTGAACTCACCTGCGAATTTGGAGCGCACCAGCTCGCGTGCGGCACGCAGGGGCTTCTTCTTGGTGGGCGGCAGGGGTGTATTGTGGAGCAAGGCCGCAGTTTCGAGAACGCGACGGCTGACTGCGCTTAATTCGTGCAGCGGCCGCGTGAAATCGAAGATAGCCAGGGCTTGCTGGCGGGCATGTTCAGCCGGGCTGAGGGTGGGGATGGATTCTGATTCCGGAAGTACGGCAGCCTGATCGGACTCAGCGGTTTGCTTGAATTCCGGAGACCATTCGGCAAGGAGATGCCCTTCAGATTGCGGTTCTAAGAGCTGCTCAGATGAATCTGCAGGTAGCTCTTCCTTACCTGCCTGCTCAGAACTATCCGAGGGCAGTGGTTTATTTTCCATGTTCTCTCCTGTTGCTTAATCATGCTCTTACACACGAGTGCTGTTGAATTAAGTTTTTTGATACAGGTTGATCAACCATTCCTGCGGGTTGATCAATTTTTCGTCTGGTTTTGGTGTGATGAAGCGGTACTGGCCATCCCCGGTCATTTCACGGACTTTCACATTCGCCTTAAAGTAGGTCTCGAAAACTTCGTTGCGTAGATGGTGGACGAGGCGAATATCCTGGACAGGGAATAGGACCTCCACCCGGTGGTTAATGTTGCGCGGCATCAGGTCGGCGCTGCCCAGGTAGATTTGTTCCTGCCCATCATTGTGGAAGTAAAACATCCGGCTGTGCTCCAGGAAGCGGCCGACGACGCTGAGGACGCGAATATTATCGCTGACTTTGGGAATGCCGGCTCGCAAACAGCACATACCGCGCACGAGAAGGTCGATCTTCACACCTGCCTGGGAGGCGTGATACAGCTTGCAAATCATGGGAGGGTCGACCAGGGAATTCATCTTAAAAATGAGATAACCGTTTCCACTGCGGCGCTGGTGTTCGATTTCGCGGTCGATCAATGCCACCATGCCCTGGCGCAGGTTAATGGGAGCCACCAACAGCTTACGGTAATCCTTTATGGCTGAATATCCTGTCAGGTAGTTAAACAGGTCCGTAGAATCAGCACCGATATCCTCATCGCAGGTGAACATACCGATATCTTCGTAGATCTGGGCGGTGATGGCATTGTAATTGCCAGTAGCCAGGTGAACATAACGCCGGATGTTTTCGCCTTCTTTGCGCACCACCAGGGCTACTTTGGAGTGTGTTTTCAGCCCCAACAGGCCGTAAATTACATGCACGCCTTCTTTTTCAAGCGTTCTGGCCCAGCCGATGTTGCTCTCTTCGTCGAAACGCGCCTTTAATTCGACTAACACTGCAACCTGTTTGCCGTTTTCGCGCGCTTCCAGCAGAGCCTGGACCACGGGAGAATTGCGCCCAACCCGATAGAGGGTCTGCTTGATCGCCAGGACGTCTGGATCACGGGCCGCGATACGCAGGAATTCCACCACTGGCTTGAAGGAATTGTAAGGGTGGTGGAGCAAAATATCTTCCCGGCGGATGACCGCCAGCAGGTTACCATCTTGCGATTCGCTGCGCAGAGCCTGGGGCAAAGCAGGTTTGAAGGGAGGGTCTTTGAGATCGTGTCGATCGAGGCCATGCAAGTCCATCAGATCGCCCAATCCCAGGGGGCCTCCACCGTGTAGATATCGCGTCGATCCATTTCCAGGTTTTCGATCAGGATTTCCCGGATGCGAGTCGGCATGCCCTCTTCAACAGTCACGCGAACGACGTTGCCGAACCTGCGCTGGCGCACACTGAGCTCCATGGTCTCGAGCAAGTCGGAGGCTTCCATTTCCTGGATCATCATGTCTGCATCGCGAGTCACACGGAAGGGGTGGGCTTCGATGATTTCCATACCCGGGAAGAGCTTATCCAGATTCTCACCGATCACCTGCTCGAGCCAGACGAAGTAATGGTTGGTTGGAATTGTGCCGTCTTTGCGTGTGCTCCCGGAGGATTTCTTCAACGGGACCAGGCGAGGCAGAGAATCGGGCACTTTTAACCCTGGCGAACAGCTCGCGCCCATCCTGGTCCCGAATCACGACCGCCAGGTTCAGGCTGAGGTTCGAAATGTGCGGGAAAGGGTGTCCAGGATCGAAAGCAAGAGGAGTTAATACTGGAAAAACGACGTCTTCAAAGTAATTATTTACAATCGCCTTCTGCCGCTCATTCAATTCCTTGTAGCTCAGGATATGAATGCCAGCCTGTTTTAAGCGCGGCTGAAGATCGTTATGCAGACACTCACGGGCTTGAGACATCAGGACGTGGGCTAACTTGCGGATATCAGCCAGCTGCTGCGCAGGTGTCATCCCATCGGGCGGCAGATCGACCACACCGGCATCAATCTGTTTCTTCAATCCTGACACCCGTACCATGAAGAATTCGTCCAGGTTAGATCCCAGGATGGCCAGGAATTTTGCGCGTTCCAGCAGAGGATTGTGCTCGTCCTGAGCTTCTTCCAGCACCCGTCGTTGGAATTCCAATAAGCTCAATTCACGGTTGATGTAAAACTGAGGTTCTTTCAGGTCAACCGGCGAATCTGCAGCTGATTCAACGATCATCTCATCATGCATCGATTATTTGCCGTCTTTCTTCTTCTTGTCCTTTTTCCTGGCAGCATTAGGCTCAAAAGGCCCGTAAGGATCAAAGTCCAGCTCCAGGCTCAGCTTGTCGACGATTGTTTTCAAGATTTTGACCCGCGCATACATTTTCGAATTGCCTTCAACCACCGTCCAGGGTGCGGAAATGGTTGAAGTCTTCAACAGCATCTCATTGACCGCCTCTTCATAAAGCTCCCATTTCTCCCGGTTGCTCCAGTCTTCGTCGGTGAGCTTCCAGGAGCGGATGCGGTCATCCGACCGCGATTCAAAACGCCTGAGCTGTTCTTCTTTATCGATGTGCAGCCAGAATTTGAACAGTATTGTACCAAAATCCACCAGCTGGCGTTCGAAGTAATTGATCTCACGGTAGGCGCGTTTCCAATCCATCTCGGTGCAAAATCCTTCGATGCGCTCGACCATGACTCTTCCATACCAGGAGCGGTCAAACATGGCAATCTGCCCGGTTTCCGGCAGCCGCCTCCAGAAACGCCACAGGTAGTGGTGGGTGGCATCATCCCCTTTGGGAGCGGCGATGGGGTAAACCACAAACCCGCGCGGGTCGATTTTCTCGGTCACCCTGCGGATCGCGCCGCCTTTCCCGGCTGCATCCCAACCTTCGAAAATCATGATCACCGGGCGCTGCTGAACGTATACCTGGTAAGCCAATTGATAGAGAGCTACCTGGTACTTTACCAGGGATTCTCGTAGGCTTCTGGTTCTAACGTAAGGGAGGTGTCGACAGTGCCTAACATTCTTTACTCCTCCTGGCTTTGGGTTTCCTGCGGAAGCGGCAAATTCCAATCGTCTTCGGGGATATCGCTATCTGCCTCATCCGCCGATCCGTCTCGCTGATGATTTCATCAAGCTCTATATTTGCCACGGCTTTTTCATGGCTTTCTGTTCCTGGCTGGGATCGAGGGTTTCTGGCTGAGACTCAGGAAGCTCGGCGGAAGTCAACGGTGGGAATTTGATATCCAGCTGGTCCGAAAGGCGGTTGATGAGGGTCTGGTAGATTTTCACCCAGGTAAAACGCCGGTCGGTTGCCTCCACGATCGTCCAGGGACCCCATTCAGTCTCGGTGCGCTCAAAGGCTTCTTCATAAGCCAGCAGCCAATCCTCATAACGGCGGTGGTGTTCCCAATCTTCAGCGGTCACATGCCAGGAGGTCATGGGATCTTTGGAAAGCTTATCGAAGCGGCGCTTTTGTTCCGGTTTGCTGATGTGCAGGAAGAACTTGATGATCTGGCACCCATCATCCGCCAATGTGCGCTCGAAGTCGACGATATCGCGGAAGGCTCGCCGCCATTCGGTTTCAGGGATCAGGTTCTCGACACGCTCAACCATCACCCGCCCGTACCAGGAGCGATCAAAAATCGCCCATTCGCCGCGGGCAGGCAGTTTTGACCAGAAGCGCCACAGCCAGGGATGTTTCTTCTCGTAGGTGCGAGCAGCGCGGATCGGATACAGCTTGTAGCCGCGGGTCGATCGGACGTGTCAGTTTCTGGATCGAGGTGCCTTTGCCAGCGGCATCCCAGCCCTCATACAGGATGATCACCGGGATGCCGGCATCCCAGGACGTTTTTTGCACGACATACAGGCGGTTGCGAAGCACAGGCATGATGCGTTTGAAAGTCTTTTTATCGAGCTTCTGATTTAGATCGATTTTCTCGAGCATGCAAGGGCTCCTTTCATGTGCAGTCAGATTGGGATAAAATAGATAACTCCTTTCTGCAATTGTACGTCAAATCTAGCGGTCGTACCAAGCGATTTATCCGGATTTACAGTCCAGAACGGTTATAATATGAAGCATGCAAACTCTGATCGCAATAAAGGATGAAAAACTCCGGTTTCTGAAGGAGAACAGTTATTTCCGCGGCCTGGAGCGACAGGTCCTGGAGAGCTTGAGCCAGGGCACCTATCTGCGCCTGTACCAGCGCGGCGAGATCGTCTGCTGGCAGGGTGAGGCATGCTCCGGCCTGTTCATCATCCAGCAGGGCAGCGTCAAGCTGTTCAAGCTCTCAGCAAAAGGGAGCGAACTGATCATCCGGGTATTCGAAGAAGGTGCCACCTTCAATGAAGTGCCGGTCTTCGATCGGGGAAGCAACCCGGTGAACGTCGCTGCACTGGAAGACAGCGAGATATGGACGGTTGACGCCAGGTCATCCAGCGGGCGATGGATGAATACCCCGAGATGGCCCAGGCGGTGATCTAGAACTTGTCGGCAAATTTGCGCATGCTGGTGGCGGCGGTGGAAGAGCTTTCCTTTTACCAGGTCACCAACCGGCTGGCACGCCTGATCAGCCGGCTGCCGGCCGAACAGTTGACGGGAAAATCAAGCAGCGCATCACCCAGGATCAACTGGCCGCCCGGCTGGGAACGGTGCGCGAGGTGGTGGCGCGCTCGCTGCGCGAGCTGGAGCGCAGCGGGGCGATCGCGTCGAACGGCGGCAGATCCAGGTGCTGAACAGAGCACATGCTGGCGATTGGGCGCAGGAGCCGCTAATTAAAAACCGGGCGATACCGCCGGTTTCAGCCTATAGAGTTCTTACTGGCTGCGCCTGCAGAATCTCCGACCGTGCCAGCCGCCTGGACCGCCTTCAACTGCGCCTGGCGGGCCAGGTCGGTGGCTTTGGCCAGGATGCGCAGCGCCTCTTCGGGGTTATGGAAACCCATGCTGTTTTCGGCGGCGATGAAATCCCACGTCATCTGCGCTTGCGCGATGCAGGTTCGCGCCTCGGTCAGCAG
Source organism: uncultured Chloroflexia bacterium (assembly GCA_963698765.1). GTDB lineage: Bacteria > Chloroflexota > Anaerolineae > Anaerolineales > UBA4823 > CAVOSB01. The sequence continues at coordinate 31,951 of CAVOSB010000035.1, read as the reverse complement.
TCTGGATCCACGCCGGGGGGCCAGCGGCGCTTCGATCGCTTCGATGGCGGCGACCAGCGCATCTTCGGTGGCGTCCATGGTCTCGGCGCACCTGGTCCTGGATGGTGCCGACCCGCCCGATGACGTAAGCCACGTCGGTATGGCACTGCCCGCAGGCCGCTTCTGCATTCAAGCAGCGGGCTGTGCACATCGTGGTTGGAGAACTTGGCGGCGCCATCGCGCGTGTAGGGCATGTGGCAGTCGGCGCAGGCAACGCCGGCCTTGAAGTGGGTGCTGTCGGCAGTGTAAAACTCGTACTCGGGATGCTGCATCTTGATCATGGGCGTCTTGGATCTGGGGATGCTCCCAATCCTTGAATCCCAGCTCGGCGTAATAGTCGGCGATGTTTTCGATCTTTGTGCCGTTGGCCCAGGGGAAGGTCAGGTACTTGCCGTCGCCTTTGAAATAATATTCCACGTGGCAGTTGGCGCATACCACCGTGCGCATTTCCTGGCGGGTGAAGGTGCGCCAGTCTTTGCCCTGGGCTTTCAGGGCCTCTTCCAGAGCCGGGTTGGTGACGATCAGCTTCATCGTGTTGGCTTCGTGGCAGTTGGCGCAGCCGATCGGCTGGGTGATCTGTTTGCCCAGCTCGGCGAAGGGCGTCTTATCATAATCTGCCATGCCCATCTCTGTCCCACAGCTCCGGGATTGTTGGAGGATTTGCACGAATAGCAGGTGCCGGGGGTGGTCTCGTTGACGCGCTGCGTGGCTTCGCACATCGGTCAGGGCTGTTCATGTGGCCGCGCTCTTCGTTGTAATCTTTGCTGAAGCCATAGCCAGCGAACAGCTCACCAGGCGCGGATCTTGCTTCCAGCTTGGAGATAAGGCTCGGAGCCGCCGTAGGTGGTGCGGGTGTTGTTGGTTTCGGTCTTCAGCAGGGTGGAATACTGGTTGGGGAAGTTGAGCCCCCATTCGCCGAATTCGGCTCCATCTCGGCGATCTTCGATCGGCGGCGAACGCCGCGCGTCGGCTGCGGCTGGTTTTTAACAAACAGCAGGACGCCGATCAAGGCCAACCGCCAGGATGACGATGATGCCGGTCAGAGTCAGATGAGGGAAGATCTTGGATGATTTCTTCATCGGTATTGTATTCCTCCGAGTGTTGGTAAGGTAAGATTGAGATGCCGCGTTCGCCATGCGCCGCGCTGCGGTGGCATTCGAAGCAGTAGCGCTGCGTGTCCATCGCTCGATGTAGCCCATCCCAATCGATGTTCGAGACGGTATCCTGGTGGCAGCGGATGCAGTTCTCCTGGACCACTTCCCTGGAAGCCTGCTTGGCGCGGATGGCATCGGGGATATGTCCCGAAGACGAAGGCAGTGACGTGGTGGTAGCCGGATTGGGCTTTGACCAGATACTTGGGGATGAGCGCGTGCGGGGTATGGCAATCGTTGCAGGTGGCCCACTCCTTGTGCCCGCCGTGATACCAGCCTTCATAGACAGCGTCCATGACATGGCAGTTGTTGCAGGTGGTGGGATTGTTGCCCAGGTAGGCGGTGAAATCGGTGACATAAAAGCCGACTCCGATGACGGCTGCCAGAACAATGACTGCTACCAGGATTGCAAGTTTCATAATGCTCCTCAAAGACCTGTTGCACGCTGATCCGAAGGGATGACCAGGCCGGAGAGAATCTTACTGCACTCCGGTATTTGTCATCTGTTACTTTTATCACATTTCCGGAATTGTATCTTTATTTCACCGTGTGTCTGGCAAGACCTTGCTCCCGGAAACATTTAAAAACTTTCGCCACTCCAGAAAATGCTCGGGTCTCTGTCCTAATCTGGCAGTTTGACCTGGCATGAGATACAATTTCTGAATGGGTAAGAGGCAGTATGGATGTGAACCCAGCCACAGATTTCAGCTCCGGAAATTTCCAGCGCAGCGTCCAGAGGCTGGAACCTTCAGCCCTTGAGGCCCTGCATTCGGCATTTTTTCCAAAGCTGTACCGCTACGCGCTGTACAGCCTGGGAGAACGAGCCGCCAGCCAGGAGATGGCCTCGGAAGTCTTCCTGAAGCTGGTGGGCCAGCTCCGGCAGGGCGTGAAGCTGCGCAACCTGCCAGGATGGTTGTTTGCGGCCGCCGCCGAGCAGGTGCAGGCCCGCATCCAGGACTCATTCCCAGGTCGCTCCTCTGAGATGGCTGTTGAACAGGGTGAACTGGGAAAATACGGGCCTCTTTTCAGGCGCTCGCTGCACAAGCTAGCACCCGAGCAGCAGCATTTCCTGGCGCTGCGCTTCTCGCAAGAGGCTTCGCTGGCCGAGATTGCCGGCTGGCTGGGCAAACAGGAACTCGAGCTGCGCTCCGTGCAGTTCCAGTCTTTGAATGCGCTGCTGGGTGCACTGGGCGGGAAACCGATCATCCAGGCTGAGGAGCCCATGGAACGCGCCCTGCAGGTCTGCCTGCAGAACCTGGGAGGCGGAAGCCGGCTGGATGAAATTTCAGCTTCCTATCCGAAGTGGAGCCAGGAGCTGCACGCCCTGCTGGAGGCGGCCCATTTTTCGCAGTATCCCGGAGGGGATCGACCCGCGGCAGAAAATCCAACCTCAGGCGGGGATGGAAAACCTGCAAGAAGCACAGGATAGCAGCAAAGCTGAATTCCTGCAGGCCGCGGCAGGTCAGCATCACGCACCGACAGCCAGGCAGGACAGTAAGATGGCTGGTCATCAGCATGGCTGTGCTCCTGCTAATGGCAGCCTGTGGATTGGCGATGGCAGCGCTTTTTGCCAATTCTGTACCGGGAAATGCGCTGTACGGCGTCCAACGGGGTTTCGAAGAGCTGCGCCTGGCGCTGACCAGGTATCCCTCCGCCCGCATGGAGGTCGAGTTGTCCTACGACCAGCGGCGCCTGGATGAGGTCAAAGAAATGCTGGACCAGGGTTGGGCAGGAGCGGTGGTTTTCAGCGGAGTGCTGGAGCAGAACCAGGGTGAGCGCTGGCAGGTGGGAGGGGTGCCGGTTTCCGTGTCGCCGGAGACGGAAATCCTGGGAAGCATCCAGCCCGGATTATGCTGTCACGGTACAGGGGGAGGTCACACAGGAGGGGACGGTGCAGGCCGAGCGCCTGAAGATGCGTGAGATCCAGATGCGGGGAAAGATCCAGTCGCTGAGCGAGGAGAACCTGGTGATCGACGGAGTGCAGGTGAGCCTGACTCCCGAGACTATCTGGCAGGGCCAGGCTGCACCAGGCAGCCGTGTGATCGCATACCTGCTGCTGCCAGCGAACATGCCTCCCCAGGCGTGCCTGGTCGAAGTGGTGGAGTAAAGATAGAGAAGAGAGAATTGAAAGTAGAGAAGTTGAGAACAGTGTTTGGAGAGTGGGGAGATGTTATGAAAGGGAAAAGACTTGCCAACAAATACTGTTGACAGCTGCGAAGACTTTGGAGTCGGATTACCAGAAAAACCTCCCGCAGGTTTCGAAACCTGCGGGAGGTTTTTCTAATAGATTGGCAATTTGGGATCTACATCCCTGGCCCAGGCGTTGATCCCGCCCTGTCAGGTTCTTGACCTTGCGGAAGCCGGCGCTGAGCAGCAGCTCCAGGGCGCGCGCCGAGCGCGTGCCGGCCTTGCAGAACACCACCATCTCCTCGGCGCTGTCCAGCTCGGAAAGGCGCGCGGCCAGCTGGCCCAGGGGGATCAGGGTGGCGCCTTCCAGGTGCGAGATCTGCAGCTCGTGCGGCTCGCGCACGTCCAGCAGCGCAGGTGGTTGCCCGGCTTCAGCGCTCTGCCAGCTCCCGAGCGGTGATATCCCAGCCGCTCCCCACGGCCGCTGTCGTCGTGGTCGTGACCGGGCACGCCGCAGAAAGCCTCGTAATCGATCAGCCCGGTCACTTCCGGGTTGGGGCCACACACCTTGCAGTTGGGGTTCTTGCGCAGCTTGACGAACTCGAAGGTCATATCCAGGGCGTTGTACAGCAGCAGCTTGCCGATCAGCGGATCGCCGATGCCCAGGATCAGCTTGAGCGCTTCGGTGGCCTGCAGGGTGCCGATGGTGCCGGGCAGCACGCCCAGCACGCCGCCCTCGGCGCAGGAGGGCACCAGCCCGGGCGGCGGCGGCTCGGGGAACAGGCAGCGGTAGCACGGGCCGCGGCTGGCGTCGAAAACGCTCACCTGCCCGTCGAAGCGGAAGATCGAGCCGTAGACGTTGGGCTTGCCGGTCAGCACGCACAGGTCGTTGGTCAGGTAGCGGGTGGGGAAGTTATCGGTGCCGTCGATGATCAGGTCGTAGCTCTCGGCGATGCGCATGGCGTTGTCGGAGGTGAAGGGCTCGTTGTAGATCTCGACCTGGATGTCCGGGTTCAGATCCAGCATGCGGCGGCGGGCCGACTCGACCTTCAGCGTGCCGATGCCGGCTGTGCCGTGGATCACCTGGCGCTGCAGGTTGGAGGAATCGACCACATCGTAATCCACCAGGCCGATGCGCCCGATGCCGGCTGCGGCCAGGTAAAGCGCCACCGGCGAACCCAGCCCGCCGGTGCCGATCACCAGCACCGAGGCGGCCTTCAGCTTGCGCTGGCCCTCCAGCCCCACTTCCGGGATCAGCAGGTGGCGTGAATAGCGCAGGATTTCCGCGTGCGTCAATTCGGGAAGCATAGGCTTACCGGCCTCCGGCGATGCTGGGGATCAGCAGGATGCGGTCTTCAGCTGCGACCGGTGTATCCATGCCCTGCAGCTGTTTGATGTTCTCTTCGTGCAGGAACAGGTTGACGAATGGGCGGACGTGCCCGTCGCCGTTGAACAGGTGCTGGCGCAGGGCAGGGTATTGGGAAGTCAGGTCGTCCAGAGCCTCGGCAACGGTGTCTCCCTGGACGCTCGACCTCGCTCTGACCGTCGGTATAGGGCGCAGAGGGGTGGGGATACGTAAAGTAGGCATAAATTCATTCACTTCAAATCATTGAATTGTTTTAGCAATTTTTCCGCCGTCGCCACGCCGTGGTTGACATGACGCGGACGGCGGCTGGCATCGATCATAAAAGTGGTCGGCACGCTCATCACGCCCCAGTGGCTGGCCAGGTCGGGCCGGGCTGAGGCATCGACCTCGATCACCTGCAGCCGGTCGCCGAGCTGCTCGCTCAGGCGCTGGATGGCCGGGCGCTGGACGGTCTTGCAGGGTGCGCAGGTGGGCGTGGTGAAGTATAACAGCACCGGCACGCCGGGAGGCGCCGACTCCAGCCCTGGCAGATTTGCCGGCGTCGCGCGCAGCAGGCTCCAGCGGTTCACCAGCCCATACAGGCCGATCCCGCCGCCGATGATGGCCAGCGCCCACAGCAGCCGGCCCAGGAAATCGAACTGCGTGATCTCAGGATCATAGGCTTTGCGCCTTCGGGCGCATGCCGGGGAAAGTGCCCTGCGGAGGGGATTTGCGAAATCCGGGCACATTCAGCCGGCTGAGCCAGTAATACACCATGCAGCCGGCGCAGAAGCCGGCGAAGAAGTTCAGGGCAGCCAGCGCCACCACCAGCCAGACCAGCCCCCAGCCCAGGATGGAAGCCTGCAGCCACAACGCCAGGCTGGCTGCCGAACAGGAAGACGCTTCCCAGGCCCTGTGCGAAGCGGTGCGGCTCGGGATTGTCCCACAGGACATCCGGCTTTACCCACCCTGAGGGTTTGAGCAGCTGCCGGTAAATCAAGCCGAAGCCGGGGATTTTCAGCAGCGTGCCGATGCCCATCACCAGGCCGACCAGCAGCGCCAGCCAGGGCTGGTTGAAGATGAAGGCCAGAATGGAGAGCAGGATGATCACGGCCTGGTTGACGCGCAGCGCGGAGTGGTCGATTTTTTGTAAGTTTTCGGACATTATTGTACCTATGGTTTTTCAGACCTCACAGGTTTCGGTTAACCTGCCAGGTCTTGCTTAGCCAAGGATTTCGATCAATTCTCTTCAAAACCCATGCGGTCCTCGTTCAGGCAGCCAGGAGCGGCTGCCGGCGGCTTTGCCAGCGTTGCACACTGGTGATGATGTAGGTGAAGGCTGGCAGGGCCCATTCCCGGTCGAACTCGGAGGGCCGGTTGGGGTGGTCGGGGTGGGAATGGAACACGCCCAGCACATCCACCCCTAATTTGGCGGCTTCCGTTTCGGCATGCAGGTAATCCTCGGGCTTCAGCAGGTAGCGGTTGTGGCGGGCGGCGTCTTCGCGAGTGTTGTCCAGCATGATCAGCTTGGTGACCAGTTTCTTACCGCCGGTATCCAGGCCCAGGATCAGGCCGGCGCCTTCTTCCGGGTAGGCTGCTTCGCCGTGCTGCTGCAGCTGGCTCATGGTGGCTGGAGAGATGAAGAGAGTCATAAAATATTCCTCGTTTCAGTAGTCTTCGCCATCCCAGATGGCTTTGTCACTCAGGTACTTGTAGCCGGCATCGGGGAAGACGGTCACCACCACGCCCTGCTCAATTGTTTCGGCGACCTGCAGCGCAGCAGCGGCAGCGGCGCCGGAGGAGATGCCGACGAACAACCCTTCCTGGCGCGCCAGCCGGCGCAGCATGGCATGGGCGGCCTCGGTGCTCAGGCCGACCGTCTGGTCGGGCAGCGCCTGGTCGTAAATGGCGGGCTGGATGGAAGTGGGCAGGTGCTTCAGGCCCTCTAACCCATGGAAGGGCTGGTCGGGCTGAACGGCAACCAGCCTGATCTTGGGATTGTATTCGCGCAAGAAGCGCCCGACGCCGGTGAGCGTGCCGGTGGTGCCCAGCCCGGCGACGAAATGGGTGATCTGCCCGCCGGTCTGCTGGACGATTTCCGGGCCGGTGGTCAGGTAATGCGCCTGCCAGTTAGCCGGATTGTCGTACTGGTTGGCGTAGAAATAAAGCTCAGGCTGTTCTGCAGCCATCTGGCGCGCCAGGCGGATGGCGCCGTCCGAGCCTTCCAGCGGGTCGGTCAGGATCAGCTCGGCGCCCAGGGCGTTCAGGATGGCGATGCGCTCGGGGCTGGCGTTGGCGGGCATGGCCAGGGTGACCGGGATGCCCATTGCCGCGCCGAAGGTGGCGTAAGAGATGCCCATGTTGCCGGAGGTGGAGTCGAGCAGGCGCCGGCCGGGGGAAAGCTCGCCACTCGCCAGTGCGCAGCGGATGATGTTGAGGGCCGGGCGGTCTTTCACCGAGCCGCCGGGGTTGAACCACTCGGCCTTGGCGAAGACCTGCACCGTTTCAGGCAGGTGGGAGGCGATTTTTCGAAGTGGTATCAGCGGGGTGTTGCCGACCAGTGATTCCAGGGTGATCTGGGCAGTTGTAACGGTCTCGATACCGGTTAATGTGACGAGTTCCATCGATAATCTCCAATTACTTCCATTAAAAACAGCCAACAGGTAAACAAAAAGGCGGTGCGACGTATCAAAAGCTCACACGCCAGCGAAACAAGTTTCGCAAGCGGGGTCGCAACCACCCTTCGTCACAGCCTGCTGGCTGTCAGAGTTCGTGAAGATCGATTAATCTTCTTGTGACGAGGCGGTGGCTACGAACCCCGCCCCAGACACATGCAAGAAAACATTAAAATAGTCTCCTGGTAGAATTTCTATGACAATCTTGATAATAATTGTACACTCAGACTGATATTTGTCAAGAGCGAATTGCTGGAATAAAAATTATCATCGCCGCCATGGCGCTGTTCTAAATTTATCGATTTTCCATTCTCCATTTTCTTTTACTAAGGATATGAATAGTGTTTGCGGTTGCCCACTTGGCACAGAACCAGACATTGCTCCTTGCCCCCAGGCGGTAATATGGACTACAAGCCGCAGCTCATTGGCTGGGCTCGGCCAGGGCGTTGCATCTTGAAGAAGCAATTCATAAGCATAGGGGTGAATAGCTTGAATTTCAACTTTCTTAAAGCCTGGCTTGCACCTTGCATATATTCTTCCAAGGTGTGAGGCCGTTTAGCCTCTTCGCTAAATAGTTGATATGCCTCAGCATAATGACCATGACCTAAATATGTATAAAATTGTGCTACAGTGAGAATGCCATCATAATAGGCTGGATCAATTTCTTTTTTTTCGCTAAATAGTTGATATGCCTCAGCATAATGACCATGACCTAAATATGTATAAAATTGTGCTACAGTGAGAATGCCATCATAATAGGCTGGATCAATTTCAAACGAAGAGTTTGATCCTTGTGTGTAAACGATTGTCTCTTTAACTATTTGGGTGGCGATTACCGTTTGTGGGATGATTCTCGTGACCTCAACCGTTGGAAAGTTATCGGCGCTACAGCCGTTGAAAATAAAAGCCACAAAAAAGAAAACTATAGATCGATTTCCTACCTTATGCATCACGGACCTTATATTGAAGAATAAACAACAGAGAGAGAGTTAAGTAACAATTATTAATCTTACTGCCTTTTTGTGATATTTGTCATATATATGAAGCTTTTGCTTCTTTATTTTAATCTTCCACACTCTTGGCTCCTTGAAATAAAAAAGCTAAACTCTTCGAAGAAGTTTAGCTTCGACTTATTATTGTTGAAGTGATTATGGGTCTGTAAATAAAGACAGACATCACAGGCCAGTCCTGGCGTACTTGGCCAGGGTTTTCTTAAACCTGTGATATCTCTTCACCTATTCCTTAGGCGTCGTCTCTGCCTGGCCCGGGCCGATGCCGAGCGGAACCCATTTCTTGGGATCCTTGAGACGGTGGTCGAGGCCGCTGCGGTGGTGCACTTCGTCGAAGCCCTCTGGCTTGACAGCCATCTGGTCGCCTTCCAGCAAGCCGTGAATGCCGGTCTGACCGGGTTCGGGGCGTTTTTCACCCGTATACCGGGCGGCGTCGCTGGGCAGGTAGTCGGCAGGTTCCTCGTAGCTGGTGATGTAGCCTTCGTAATTGCGCAAGATGACTTTGTGATCCGAATAGCTCAGCAGGTAGTTGGGAGCCAGTGGAATTTTGCCGCCGCCGCCAGGGCCGTCGATGGCGTAATGCGGCACGGCGAAGCTGGAAGTGTGGCCGCGCAATCCCTCGATGATCTCGATGCCCTTGCCGACCGAAGTGCGGAAATGCCCGGCGCCCTGCACCAGGTCGCACTGGTACAGGTAGTAGGGGCGCACGCGGATTCGTACCAGCTTGTGCACCAGCTCGCGCTGGATATGCACATTGTCGTTGATGCCGCGCATCAGCACGGACTGGTTGCCGAGCGGGATGCCGGCGCGCGTCAGGCGGTCGCAGGCCTGGGCCAGCTCGGCGGTGATCTCGTTGGGGTGGTTGACGTGGATATTCAGCCAGAAAGGATGGTATTTCTGCAGCATGTCGGTCAGCTCGTGGTTAACGCGCATGGGCAGGAAGACTGGCACACGTGAGCCGATGCGCAGGATCTCGATGTGCGGGATCTCGCGCAGGCGGCGGAGGATTTCCTCCAGGATCTTGGGCGCCAGCACCAGCGGGTCGCCGCCCGACAGCAGCACATCGCGCACCTGCGGTGTGCGCTTGAGGTATTCGATCTGCATCTCGAACTCGGCGCGCGAGAAGGTTTCGGCCGGGTTGCCGACGATGCGCGAGCGGGTGCAGTAGCGGCAGTAGGTGGCACACTGGGTGGTGACCAGCATCAGCACCCGGTCGGGGTAGCGGTGCACCAAGCCCGGTACGGGTGAATGCAGGTCTTCAGAAAGCGAGTCTTCCATCATGGAGGTGAAGGGCACCAGCTCGGCGGAGGTCGGCACGACCTGCTTGCGCACCGGATCGTCGGGGTCATCCGGATCGATCAGCGAGATGAAATAAGGGGTGATCTCCACCCGGAACAGGTTGGAAGCCGAGAGGGCGGTGATTTCGCTTTCGGTGAGCGGTATGATTTTATTAAATTCTTCGACCGTGTTGATGCGGTTGCTGAGCTGCCAGCGCCAGTTGTTCCACTTCTCGTCAGGTATATCGGCATAGAAGGGAGCACGTTTCGATTCGAATGGGGAAATTGGCATCAGTTCTCTCCTAATAATAAGTAGCGGCACTATTTTACTATGGGCTAAGCAGCAGCTCGACGCTTGCCAGATGAGCGATCTCTGAGAGTGTCCCGCCGCTTTCGTATACCACGAGCAAAGCCGGCGTGACCTCGGTGACGGTATAGGGCACGTCGGCAGCGAAGGTGCCATAACCGCCGGGGATGCTGACCTCGACGGCAGCCAGGCGGTGCCCGAGGTTCTGACCATCCTGGCCAACCAGCTGGATGAAGAGCGGTTTATCGGTGTTCGGACGTGCCAGCCCCGAGACGAACACGGAGCCGCCCTGGATCAATGTCTGCGGCTTTGGCTCGTTGATCTGGATCACCTGCCACAGGGCGGTGGCCGGGTTCAGCTCGCTGTCACCAAATTGGAGCAGGACCAGGTTGACCGAGTTAACATCGATCAGGCGGCCGTAAGCATCTTCGACGCTGATCACCAGGCGCCCGTATTCGGCAGCCAGGCGGATTTCGAAATCCACCTCCGTATTGACTGTGGCGGTCGACCAGGGAATAGCCGGTAAACTGCTCAGCTCGCGTCCCAACAGGCGGCCATCTTCGCCGTGCAGTTCAACTCGCACCACCTTGCCGACCTTTGAGAACAGGCGGGCGGAAACCTTGATCGGGGATGACACCCGTGAGAGCTCGCCGAGCTGGAAGATCTGGATGTGTGCGGAAGGGATCTCGGGCAGGAAGGTGGGCGTGGATGAGACGGAAGGCGTGGTAATCACCGTTGGTATAGAAGGCTGAAGGGTGGTGGTGAGGGTTGCAGCCGGCTGTAGGGCCGAAGCAGAGGCACCCGGCACTACTGCAGACTCAGGTGGAGTTGAAGGGATGGGGGAACCGCTACCCGGAGAGGAGGTGAGGCCAGTATCCTTGACCGGCAAAGTCGCCAGCGGGCTGCCAGCCTGCAGGGTGAGTGCCACCACGGTCGGCATGAAGCCGGTTGGCAGGGGAGTCGCCAGCCCTTCTGCGAGAGAAGAAGGGCTGGTGCAGCCAGCCAGCATGCTGAGCGCCAGCAGGCCCGCGGAGAAGTTAAGCGTTCGAGACATCCGGAACCAGCGCTGTGTCGGAAAAGCGTTCCCGGCTACAGCGAATAGATATCGGTGTACTTGGCTGTCAGATAGCGCATGTAGGCAGCCGGGTCGATCTGCGAGCCGGTGATGCTGCGCATCATCTCCTGGGGCTCGAATTTCGCTCCATGCCGGTGTATCTTGTCCACGCAGCCAGCCGCAGCAGGCCGTCGAATTCGCCCTGGCGGATCTGCTCATTCAGATCCGGCAGGTCGACCTGGATGCAATCCCACAGCTGGGCAGAGATCAGGTTCCCCAGCGCATAGGTGGAAAAATAGCCGATATACCCGCTCGACCAGTGCACGTCTTGAAGCACCCCCTGGGCGTCATTGGGGGGCAGCAGACCCAGGAATTCCTGCACGCGGCGAGTTCCAGGCTTCCGGCAGGTCTTTGACAGACAGCTGGCCTTCCAGCAGGGCAATTTCCAGCTCCAGGCGCAGCATGATATGCAGGTTGTAGGTGGCTTCGTCGGCTTCGACCCGGATCAGATGAGGGCTCGACCGGTTGATGCCCTTGTAAAACGAGCGCCATCGTGACGTTTTTCAGCTGCTCGGGGAAGACCTCCTGCAGGCGTGGGTAGAAATAGCTCCCAGAAAGGCAGCGAACGGCCGACCAGGTTCTCCCACATGCGGGATTGGGACTCGTGGACAGCCAGGGAAGCGCCGTCGTCCAGCGTGTGAACGTCCGAGAGATGGGTCCACACCCATGCTCGTACAGGGCATGCCCGGCCTCATGCATGGTGCCGAACAGGCCGGATGACATGTAGTTCGGGGAAGATGCGGGTGGTGATGCGCACATCATCGATGCCAAAGCGGGTCGTGAATGGGTGGGCGGAGTGATCCTGGCGGCCGCGCTTCCAATCGTAACCGAAGCGGGTGATCACATCCACGCCGAAGTCCCACTGCTTTTGTTCATCATAGGACAGGTGCAGGAAGGAATCGTCCACCTGCGGCCGGTCGGCGATGGCCTTGACCAGCGCCACCTGCTGCGGGCGCAGTTCGTTGAAGATAGCCTTCACATCGGCGGTCTTCAGCCCGGGCTCGAAATCGTCCAGCAGCGGGTCGTAGATATGCTGGTAGGGAGCGAACAGCTCGGCATAACGGCGGCGCAGGTCGAAGATCTTCTCCAGCATGGGCCTGAATTTTCCGTAATCGTTGTCCTGGCGCGGCCTCCTGCCAGACCATATGCGCCTGGGCAGTGATCTGGGCGAATTCCGCGACCCACTCCGCAGGCACTTTCAGGCGCTTTTCATATTCCCGCCGGGTGACCTTAACCAACCGGGCTTCATCGGAATCTGGATCGAGTTCTTCGACCTGCGGCTGCAGGGCATCCAACAGCTGGCCGATTTCGGGTGAAGTGAACATCTTGTGCGCCAGGCTATCGATGGTGCTTATCTGGTAACTGCGGCCGACCGAGCCTCCGGGCGGCATGTTAACCTGAGGTCCCAGCCCAGCAGGGCGCCGGTGTACTGCAGGTCGGCGACTTCGGCCAGGTGCTGCTTGAGTTGATTGAATTTTTCTTCCATAATTGTTTCGGTCATCTCCTAGTAAAGAATTATTTTCAGGCGAGACGCCATTGTAAGGCCTCGCCGTTAAAGTGCTGCCAGGACTTCGCGCGCCACCAGCTCAGCGGCACGCCTCTGGGCTTCGTGTGTCTGCGCCCCGATATGCGGTGTGGCAACCAGGTGCGGGTGGCGTACCAGGTCTGTCAGGCCGGGGGGCTCTTCCGAAAACACGTCCAGGGCTGCGCCTGCCACTTGTCCAGAATCCAGCGCTGCCAGCAGATTTGCTTCATTGATTATTCCGCCGCGCGAGGTGCAGATCAAATGCACACCGGGTTTCATCGAAGAGAGCGCCTGCCGGTCGATCATGCCTGCTGTATCGGGAGTCAGTGGGACGTGCAGGCTGACGAAATCGGAGCGAGCATACAGCTCTGGGAGCGTGGCCGGCTGGGCACCTGCAGGCTGACCTCCGATGAGGATAAATATGGATCATACCCCAGAACCTGCATTCCCAATGAATTGGCGTAGCGAGCGACTGCCATCCCGATGTTGCCCATGCCGATGAGGCCCAGGGTTTTCCCATTCAACTCCAGCCTGGAGGTCTCATTTTTCAACCACTGGCCCTGCTTGAGCGACGCATCCAGAAATGGAATTTGGCGTGCCAGGGCGAAGAGCAGGCCGATGGTCAATTCCGCTACCGCCTGCGTGGTGGCTGTGGGGGTGTTGACCACCACGATCCCATGCGTGCGGGCAGCTGGCAGGTCGATATTGTCCACGCCGACCCCGGCGCGACCGACGACTTTCAAAAGGCTGGCTTTTTCAAGCAGCGCAGCAGTGACCCTGGTGCGGCTGCGCACAACCAGCGCATGGAAGCCTGAGATGATGCCAGGCAGCTCTTCGGCAGAAATCCCATTACGGACAGACACCTGCGCAGACTGGCGTAAGATTGCCAGGCCGGCTTCTTCCAGGTTATCGGCGATTAATACTTTCCACTCTGACATATATGGTAATGAAGCAGTCTCTCCTGGCGTAGAAAAATCTGGCGACGGATGCCAGGCTTCCCGATTTTACCTCACATGCCCCCTTTCCGGATGCGGCGGGTTTTCATCTCGATGGGTATTTCGTATTTGAAAGGAGGGGCCTGGCAGGGAAATTCAGGGGCCGGCAGGAACCGGGATGAAACACCTGGAGAACGATCAGGCGTGAATTCTAATGAGGGCAATTTTCGACGGCAAGGTAAAATGGTCGCAGGATGGATTCTTCGCTTCGCTCAGAATGACTATCTTTGTAATAAATGACAGAGCACCAAAGGTGGAAGGTATGGAAGATCAAGCGATTGTGGTTTTGGTGACGGCGCCCGACCTTGAAACCGGCCGTGAGATTGGCAGGATCCTGGTCGAAAAGAAGCTGGCAGCCTGTGCGAATATCCTCTCGCCGGTGAATTCACTCTTTACCTGGGAGGGGAAGCTTAGTGACGAGCAGGAGGTCCTGCTCATTATCAAGAGCCGCCTCAGCATTTTCCAGGACAGGCTGCTGCCAGCGATTATAGAGCTGCACCCATACCAGGTGCCCGAAGTCCTGGCCCTACCGGTGCTGGCGGGCAATCCTGCCTACCTGGATTGGATTGCTGAATCCACTGCTGGAGAGCCCTGAATTTACCCGGGCTGCTGGTTCGCCGGTGCCTGCCAATCGGCTTTGAGCAGGCCAAATATGACTATTGTATTTCGTAGCCGACGATGAACGAGCAAAAAATCCGGGTTGTTATTCGTAGCGCAGGGCCTCGACCGGCTGCAGGCTGGCGGCGCGGTTGGCCGGGTAAATGCCGAAGAACAGGCCGACGGCGGTCGAGAAGAGGGTGGCCAGCAGCACCGTATCGAGGCCGATGGCCGGCTGGAGCGGGGTACCCTGTGCCTCGGCGATGCGAGCGACAGCAAAGGATATAGCGGCACCCAACCCGATGCCTATCACCCCGCCGAGCATGCTGAGCAGGGAAGAACTCGGTCAGGAACTGTACCATGATGTCGATGCGGCGCGCCCCCAGTGCTTTGCGCAGGCCGATCTCACGCGTGCGCTCGGTGACCGAGACCAGCATGATATTCATGATGCCGATGCCGCCGACCAGCAGCGAGATGGCGGCGATGCCTCCCAGGAAAATGGTCAAGACACCGGTGATGGTTTCGGCGGTGTTCAGGAAGTCCTGCTGGGTGAGGATGGTGAAGTCGTCTTCGCCGATGGCCGTGCGGTGGCGGGTGCGCAGGATCTGGGCGATCTCTTCGCTGCGCCAGGGCTACCGAGCGAGCATTGATGGCCTGGACGGTCAGCAGGTCGACCTGGTCGCGGTTTGACCTGCGGATCAGGCGCGCCTGGGCCGTGGTAAACGGAACCAGCACCCGGTCATCCTGGTTGCCGAAACCCGACCCACCCTTGGATTCCAGGACACCGATCACGCGGAACGGCTGGCCTTCGATGCGCACCGTTTCACCCACCAGACCCTGCGTGCGCCCGAACAGGTTGTCGCCCACTTCGGTGCCGAGTAAGACCACCGAGGCCTGCCCCAGGATGTGTTCCTCGCTGATAAATTCGCCCTCGCTCACCTGGATATTGCGCACCGGGCTGTATTCAGGTGTGACGCCTTCGATTTCGGTCGTGGTGCTGGCTCCACCGACGGTGACCTTTCCGTTGCCCTTAATATGGGAGCGACCCCGATCACCGAGGGCGCCTGGAATGGATCGGAGATGGCCTGGGCGTCTCCCAGGGTGATGGGCTGAGGATTGCGCACCTCTTCCGATCCGCCGCGGAAAACGAACAGCAGGTTGGTGCCGATGCCCTGGATGGAGCCGGTGATCGAATTTTGCGCACCGCGCCCGATGGAGACGATGGCGATCACGGCTGCCACCCCGATCACGATCCCGATGATCGTCAATCCCGAGCGCATCTTGTTCGAAGAGAGGCTCTCGAGTGCCTCCAGGATGGACTGCCAGAACCTCATGGCTTATGCAACCATTACTTCGCCGTCGCGGATGTGGATGATACGCTGGCTGTGGGCGGCGATATCCGGATCATGGGTCACGATCACCAGCGTGGTGCCGCGCTCACGGTTGAGCGACAGCAGCAGGTTGAGGATATCTTCTCCCGACTTGGTGTCCAGGTTGCCGGTCGGCTCGTCCGCCAGGATGAGCGACGGCGTGTTGACCAGGGCCCGGGCGATGGCCACGCGCTGCTGCTGCCCGCCAGACAGCTCGTTTGGGCGGTGGTGGACGCGTTCGGCCAGTCCAACCGCCTCCAGGGCTTCCAGCGCGCGCTGCTTGCGGCCTTTGGTGAGGCCCGAATAGCGCAGCGGCAGCTCGACATTGGCCAGGGCGCTGGCGCGCGGGCAGCAGGTTGAAGCTCTGGAATACGAAGCCTACCTTGCGGTTGCGAATGGAGGCCAGCTGGTCGTCTTTCATGCCAGAGACACGCTCGCCGTCCAGGAAATAGTCTCCCGAGGTCGGGCGGTCCAGGCAGCCGATGATGTTCATCAGCGTGGATTTTCCCGATCCGGAAGGCCCCATGATCGATACGATTTCGCCGGGGGCGATTGTGAGAGTCAGGCCGCACAGGGCGTGCACTTCGACCTCTCCCATCATGTAGACCTTGGTCAGGTCCCTGGCTTCGATCACCCAATCTGCCATATTTACCTCTGTTGGACGAAAGGAGGTGGGCCGTTCAATTCGAAAACGACCGGCGGGTTAAGCACGATCAGGTCGCCGAGCTGCAGCTCGCCCGATAACACCTCGCTCATCAGGTCTGAAGAGGCGCCCAGCTCAATCTCAACGGGAATGAGCTGGTCGTCTTTCAAGATATATACCACCCGGTTGCCGTCGACCAGGCGCACGGCCCGGTTCGGCACCTGCAGGACATCCTGCAGCTGGTTGACCACCATGTTGACTGCGGCAGTCATCCCCGGTTTGACCTGCTCGTCGGGATCGCTCAGCTCCACCGTCACGATGAAATCCACGATGCCCTGCGTCGAGCTTCCCACCCGGGAGACTTCCACGACCTCCCCTTCGTACAATTTGTCGAGGATGGCATCGAATGACAACGAAACTTCCTGACCAACGCGCACCCGGTTGATATCTACTTCGGATACGCTAACATCGACCAGCAGGCGTGTGAGATCGTCGATCTGGAAGGCCATCTTTCCGAGCGAGGCCTGGTCGCCGACTTTGGCCAGCACACGCGTGATGCTTCCGGTGAAGGGCGCGGTGATACCCGCCAGGTTCATCGTGGCCTGGGCGGCGGCGATGCGGGCGTTGGCATTGGCCACGTCCGCCGGGTCAGGTCCTTTTTCCCATTTGGCATAGTCCTGCTCCGCTTTCTCCAGGTTGGCCCTGGCGACATCCAGCCTGTATTCCAGGTCCAGACGCCTGACGGCGGTATTGTAATCTGCCTGGGCGCGGTCCAGATCATCTTTAAGCCGCTCGCGCGTGGGATCGTTGGAGGAATTGAACTTGACCGGCTCGAAGGCAGCCCGGGCCTGGTCCAACCGCCCTTCGGTCAGCTGCAGGGCTTCCATGGCATCCAAACCGGCGTACTCGGTCGGCACGATGAAATTATCCAGCTGGTATTGGGCAGCTTTGACAGCCTGGGCGTAGGTGGCGATGGACTGCTTGGCGGCGATGCGGGCGGTTTCGGCGCTGGTCTGCATGTCTTCCAGGGCTTTGCGGGCTGTATTCAGCTCGACTTCCGCCAGGATGATCGCCTGCGGCAGAGAGGTCTGCCGGAGATCCGCCAGCAGGGAGTTGGCTTCCACCTGCTCGCCTTCTGCGACGTAGACATTATCGACGGTGCCGGTGGTCTGCCAGGGGAGAACCGCCGACTGGTTGGAGCGCACCACGCCGGTGGCGCCGATGGTGGCAGTCAGGTCGCCGCGTTCGGCGCTGACGGTCTGGTAGAGATCGCTGAGCAATTCCTGCGGCTTGAACTGCCACAGGTAGAGGCCGTACCCGGCGGCTGCCAGCACCGCCAGCAGTATTAAAATGCGAAGAGCTTTTTTCATGCTTTTGAATTAATATCCTTGAGAACGAATTGAAATTTGATTGTACCTTAATCCACAACTGGCAGATATCAGAGGATTGCAAGAAATTGGTTAAGATCGGATAAGGGAGAGGTTTGATAAAGGGAGGATACGCCTGGGGTATAATATCAGCCGCACTGCCCGGATTTCAACTAAAGGATAGCCAATGGATGTCGGTTCTGTTCAATCTGTAGATATCGACCAGCAAATGCGCTCGGCCTACCTGGATTACGCCATGAGCGTGATCGTGGCGCGCGCCCTGCCGGACGCACGCGATGGGCTCAAGCCGGTGCACCGCCGGATACTGTACGCCATGCACGACATGGGGATGCGCTCGAACGCACCCTACCGCAAGTCGGCGCGCATCGTGGGCGAGGTGCTGGGAAAATACCACCCGCATGGGGACGCGGCGGTGTACGAACTCGATGGCTCGCATGGCGCAGGATTTTTCCTTGCGCTACCTGCTGGTGGACGGGCAGGGCAATTTCGGCTCGATCGACGGCGACGCGCCGGCTGCCATGCGCTACACCGAAGCGCGGCTGACCAGCATGGCGGAAGAGATCCTGGCGGATATCGAAAAACAGACGGTGAGCTTCGGCGATAATTTCGACGGCTCGCTGACCGAGCCGCTGGTGATGCCGGCCCGGCTGCCAAACCTGCTGCTGAACGGCGCCTCCGGGATCGCGGTGGGCATGGCGACCAATATCCCGCCGCACAACCTGCGCGAGCTGGCATCTGGGTTGGTGTTTTTGATAGACCACTACGACCAGATCGATGATATCTCTGTGGAAGAGCTGATGAAGCACGTTCCCGGGCCGGATTTCCCGACTGGCGGGATAATCGTCGGCGACGAGGGCATCCTGCAGGCCTACAGCACCGGGCGCGGGCGGGTGGTGCTGCGCGGCATGGCGCATATCGAGGAAATGGGACCGAACCGCAACCGCATCGTGATCACAGAAATCCCCTTCCAGCTTAACAAGACCAGCCTGCTCGAGCGCATTGCCGAGCTGGCGCGCGGCGGCAGGCTGGACGACATCAGCGACCTGCGGGACGAATCGGACCGGCGCGGGATGAATATCGTCATCGAGCTGCGGCGCGGCACCCAGCCCAAGAAGGTGCTCAACCAGCTGTACAAATACACGCCGCTGCAGTCCACCTTCGGTGTGCAGATGCTGGCGCTGGTGGACGGTGAGCCGCGCATGCTCTCATTGAAGCGGGCGCTGCAGATCTATATCGAGCACCGCCGCGATGTGATCGAGAAGCGCTCGCGCTTTGAGCTCGAGAAGGCGAAGGAGCGGGCGCATATCCTGGCGGGCTTGTTGATCGCGCTGCAGAACCTGGACGAGATCATCCAGACCATCCGCCAGTCTGCCGGACGCCGAGGCCGCTAAAGTAAGCCTGATGACTCGTTTCAATCTGAGCGAAAGGCAGGCGCAGGCCATACTGGATATGCAGCTGCGGCGGCTGGCGGCACTCGAAAGGAAGAAGATCGAAGAAGAGAACCAGCAAGTGCTGGAGCGCATCGCCTTCCTGGAGGACCTGCTGGCGGACCCGAAGAAGATCCTGGCTACCATCAAAGAGGACATCGAGCAGGTGGCGAGCGATTACGGAGACGACCGGCGCACGCGCATCGCACGCGAAGCCAAAGAGGAGCTGCACGAGGAAGACCTGGTGAAGGATGAATACGTGCTGGTGAGCATAACCGAGCGCGGCTACGTGAAGCGCACGGCTGCCAAGACCTTCCGCCTGCAGAACCGCGGCGGCCGGGGAGTGGTCGGCCACTCAATGAAGGAAGAAGACGAGGTGGTGATCGCCTTTCCGGCGCGCACCCTGGACACGGTGCTGTTCTTTTCGGACTGCGGCAAGGTGTATTCCGAGAAGGCTTACCAGATCCCCGACTGGAGCGCGCCGGCCGCGGCATCCCGATGGTCAATGTGCTTTCGCTGGGATCCGGGGAGACGATTACCGCGGCGGTGGCGGTGCCGCTGTTCGATGCGCAGCATTTCTGCGTGATGGCCACGCGCAACGGGCGCATCAAGCGCATCCCGCTGAACGAATTTGCCTCCGTGCGCCCTTCCGGATTGCTGGCGATCAACCTAGAAGAAAAAGATATCCTGGGTTGGGCGCGCCTGACCGATGGGGAGGATGAAATTATCCTGGTCACCGAACGTGGGCAGGCCCTGCGCTATTCGGAAGCTGAACTCCGGCCGATGGGGCGCAACGCGGCCGGGGTGACCGCCATTCGCCTGGATCGGGGAGATTTTGTCACCAGCATGGAAGTGGTCGAGAATGAGGCCAGCCTGCTGGTCCTGACCCGGCTGGGATACGGAAAGCGCACCCCGTTGAGCGAATACCCGCCCAAGGGGCGAGCAACCGGGGGCATCAAGACGATTGACACGAACGCGCTGGAAAAAATCGGGACGATCGCTTCAGCCCGGGTGGTGCAGGAGGCTGACGACCTGACCATCATGTCTGCGAATGGGGTGGTTTTGCGCACCAATGTGAAGGATATATCCCAGAGCGGCCGGGCGACGCGTGGGGTGATGCTGATCAACCTGGGACCTGGAGATTATGTCTCCACCATGGCGCGCGTGGCGGACCTGGATCTGAAACTGGCCGAAGGAGCGCTGGAAAAACCAGCACCCTCTACATAAAGGGCGGCACGATTTTTCCATTTACCAGCAGCCAGAGAATACCAAGCAGGACGATGATGACCAGCACCATCAGGGCGATAACCAGGCGTTGAACGGGAGATAATCCCAGGAAACGGTGATCATCCGGTTCATCGCTGATGTCCAGCGATTCTTGCGATCCCAGCTCGTCGTAATCTACTTCTTCGGCATCCTTGCGCAAGTCGTCCAGCATTAAGCGTCCTCCACGATCGATAAATCAACCATCCTGCACAGGGATTATACTGTAGCGGGCCTGAGAGTGAAGCTCTCCAAACGAGACAGTAAGGACCTCCCCGCCCTGATCCTGCAATCTCAAGCGACCAGCCTCATCCAGACCAAGCACACACCCGACTCGTGTCTGAACCTCGCCCGAAGGTTTTTCGGAACGTACTTCCACCCACTCGCCGCGCAGCGCCAGATGCTGCTCCCAGGACTGGATGAAATCCACTTCCCACATGCGCTCCCGCCAGGAAAGCAGCTCCACCAGGATGCTGTGCAGCAGCTCGAGCCGGGGGACTGTGCGGCCAAGGACCGACTCGACGCAGGTGGCGGGATAATTGATTCGCTCAGCAGGCGGCACGGAGGTGGGTGTCACGTTGAGGCCGATTCCCAGGATGACCGCCGACAGGTAGCTGCCTTCCCACTGGGCTTCTGCCAGCACACCGGCCGTCTTCAGACCTGCTAAAAGCACGTCATTTGGCCATTTGATCTTGGCATCAAGACCGTATTGCTTCCTTAGCGCCTGGCAGACCGCCAGCGCACCCAGGGCGGAGTAACGGGCAGCGTTCCAGGAGGAAGTGCCGGAAGGGCTGGTTTCGGGACTGGATGGCCGCAGCACGAGGCTGAAGGCCAGGGCGGCGCCGGGCGGTGTGTGCCAGGTCCTGCCCATGCGCCCGCGCCCGGCTGTCTGCTCGTCGGCAATCACCAATGCCAGGTCCGGGGCACCCTCTTGCACCCAGGAAGCGGCATCGGTATTGGTCGATCCGGTTGTTTTATACACGCGCAGCGCTCCGAGTTGCAGTCCTTTGAGCGCTTCAGTTACCTGGGAAGTATCCACGGGTACAATTCTACCTGATAATCTGAATCGACCTGGTGCAGTCAGATTGCTGTCTTGTTTGGTCTCTATAATCGAGATATAATCAATTGCTGGAAATTGCCCCAATCAAGCGAAACGAGCACAACAGATTCCATCCACTTGCAACCAAAGTAGCCTGACTGGATTAGGGGCAGTCGTGATACGCCTGGAAATGAAAATCCCAGACAAAGGAGGTATATTCTAAACAGGATTGACGATCTGACATACCCAAGTTTTTTCCATTAATCATTAACCCTCTACAAGGAGAAGAAAAGTGTTTAAGAGAAATTCGCTTTATGCAATACTGGCTGTTTTGATCATCGGCGCAACGATTCTATCGGCCTGCGCTCCGGCAGCCACAGCAACCACCGCACCCGCCACCACCGCTCCCGAGGCAACCAAGCCTCCTGCCGCAGCGCTTTCGGTGGGTGTAGTGCTCCCGACCAAGAACGAGCCGAGATGGATCCAGGACGAGACCCGTTTCAAGGATGCTTTTAAAGCGGCCGGGTACGATGTCCAGATCCTGTTCAGCGATGGCGATTCCGCCAAGGAGAAGGCCAACGTCGAATCCCTGATCAACCAGGGCGTGAAAGTGATCATCATCTGCCCGCACGACGCGACCGCCGCAGCGGCCGCTGCAGCCGAAGCGAGGGATGCGGGCGTGAAGGTGATCTCGTATGACCGCCTGATCCGGGACACGGATGCGGTCGATTACTATGTGACGTTTGACAGCATCTCGGTAGGCGAGGCGCAGGCGCAGTACCTGGTCGACAAGGCCACCGGCACTGGCAACCCGCTGTACCTGTATGCGGGAGCAGCGACCGACAACAACGCCTTCCTGTTCTTTGAGGGGGCCTGGAACGTGCTGCAGCCGAAGATCGCCGACGGCACGTTCGTGATCAAGAACTCGAGCGAAGCGGTAGCGCTGCAGGACAAGGCGACGCTGACCCGCGACGAGATGGGCAAGATCATCGGGCAGGTCACGACTGAATGGCAGTTTGATGTAGCCAAGAAGCTGGCCGAAGCCGCACCTGACGGCGGCGGCTGCGGCCGACAAGGGCGACGTGTTCATCCTGGCGCCGAACGACGGCACAGCGCGCGCGATTGCCGACGTGTTTGCGGCTGACAAGGATGTGACGCAGCTATCGTGGTCACCGGTCAGGACGCGGAGATCCCCTCGGTACAGTACATCATCGACGGCAAGCAGTCGATGACGGTGCTGAAGGATGTGCGCACGCTGGTAGCGGATGCGATTGCGGCTGCGGTGGCGTACCTGGAGGGCGGGACGCCCGAGCAGACGGCGACGTACAACAACGGCGTGATCGACGTACCGGCCAAGCCGTCCGTGGTGGTCACGGTGGACAAGAGCCAACTGTGCAGAGCGGCCCTGATCGACTCCGGCTACTATGAGGCCAGCGAATTCACCGGCCTGGAGGCGGCACTGCGATGCCCGCCGAGTTGTCTGTGGGCGTCGTGCTGCCGACCAAGAACGAGCCGAGGTGGATCCAGGACGAGACCCGGTTCAACGATGCGTTCAAGGCGGCCGGGTACGATGTTCAGATCCTGTTCAGCGACGGCGATTCGGCCAAGGAAAAGGCCAACGTCGAAGTCGCTGATCAGCCAGGGCGTGAAAGTGATCATCATCTGCCCGCAGGACGCGACCGCCGCCGCGGCCGCTGCAGCGGAAGCGAGGGCTGCGGGCGTGAAGGTGATGTCGTACGACCGGCTGATCCGGGACACGGATGCGGTCGACTACTATGTGACGTTTGACAGCATCTCGGTGGGCGAAGCGCAGGGCGCAGTACCTGGTGGACAAGGCCACCGGCACGGGCAACCCGCTGTACCTGTATGCGGGAGCAGCGACCGACAACAACGCCTTCCTGTTCTTTGAGGGGGCATGGAACGTGCTGCAGCCGAAGATCGCCGACGGCACGTTTGTGATCAAGAACTCGAGCGAAGCGGTAGCGCTGCAGGACAAGGCGACGCTGACCCGGGACGAGATGGGCAAGATCATCGGGCAGGTCACGACAGACTGGCAGTTTGATGTGGCCAAGAAGCTGGCCGAAGCCGCACCTGACGGCGGCGGCTGCTGCCGACAAGGGCGATGTGTTCATCCTGGCGCCGAACGACGGCACCGCGCGAGCCATTGCCGACGTGTTTGCGGCGGACACAGATGTGACCAGCTATCGTGGTGACCGGTCAGGACGCGGAGATCCCGTCGGTACAGTACATCATCGACGGCAAGCAGTCGATGACGGTGCTGAAGGATGTGCGCACGCTGGTGAGCGGATGCGATTGCCGCTGCGGTGGCGTACCTTGAAGGGCGGGACGCCCGAGCAGACGGCTACCTACAACAACGGCGTGATCGACGTTCCGGCCAAGCCGTCCGTGGTGGTCACGGTTGACAAGGCCAATGTCAAGGCAGCTCTGATCGACTCCGGCTACTACGCGGCCAGCGAGTTCACCGGCCTACCATAAGGTTCCACAGGTTCTTCAATGCAGGAATAGTGATGGCTGATCCATCACTATTCCTGTACATGTTGCACTTTGACAAACGGTAAATGACGGTCAATCCAATTCCTGGCTTGACCATCTTTATTAGACATTACCGCAGGATACACTGTCTATGAGTAATTCCTTTATGATCGTTCATCAAACTAAGGAGAAAACGATGCAACCTATGGCAGAAGCCACACCCGTCGTGGAAATGCGGAACATCAAGAAGAGCTTTGCTGCCGTCCAGGCGCTGCGCGGGGTAGACCTGGTACTTGCACCATAATGAAGTGTTGGGGTTGGTAGGCGACAACGCCGCCGGCAAATCTACCCTGATGAAGGTCCTCAGCGGGGCCTATATCCCTGATGAAGGAGAGATCCTCATCGAGGGCAAGAACGTCCATATGACCGATCCCCTGGATGCGCGCCGCCTGGGAATCGAGATGGTGTATCAGGACCTGGCGCTTGCCAACAACCTGGACGTGACCGCCAACGTTTTCCTGGGACGCGAAGCGGTGAGCACACAGCTCGGCCCGTTCGGCGTCATGGACAGCCGCCACATGGAGCAGGAGGCGCAACGCCTGCTCGATCGTCTCAAGATTGCCATCCCCTCCGTGCGCTTGATGGTGGAGAGGCTGTCGGGTGGCCAGCGCCAGGCGGTAGCCATTGCCCGCGCGACGGCTTTCAACTCCAAGGTCATCATCATGGACGAGCCGACGGCGGCCCTGAGCGTGGCGGCCATCAGCCAGGTACTTGACCTGGTGCGAGAGCTCAAGGCGCAGGGCGCTTCGATCATCATCATCAGCCACCGCCTGGAAGATATCTACAGCGTGAGCGACCGGTTGGTGGTGATGCGCCAGGGGCGCAAGGTCCGCGACAGCCCGCGTCGACCGGCGACATCGACGAGTTCCGCGAGCGGGTGGTGGCCTACATGATTGGCGCCCGTGATGACTTTGCCGAGGCAGTAGCGATGATCTCGTGCGGGGAGGCTCAACGACGTCATTTCAAAGATGCATGATCAAGGCTCAGCGGCACAATATCCGTGATTACGGCATGTATATCGCCTTTGTCGTGATCGTTGTGTTCTTTACCATCGCGACCAAAGGCCTGTTTGTTTCGTCGAGAAACATCGGCAACCTGGTGAATGCGACCAGCTATATCGCCGTACTGGCGGTGGGCATGACCCTGGTCATTGTCATCCGGCATATCGACCTGTCGGTCGGCTATCTGGCCGGCACCCTCGGCGCGGTCGCGGCCATCGCTCTGAAATACTGGGACCTGCCTGTATGTGCGACCATTCCGCTGGTGCTGGCGCTCGGGGTCCTGGCGGGGCTGGTGACCGCTTTCCTGGTGGCGCAGATGAAAATCCCGGCCTTTGTGGCAACGCTTGCCGGATGGCTGTTTTACCAGGGAGCTCCTGCAGCTTGTAACCAGAGGCACGGGCACGATCATCATCGAGAACGATGTTTTCAACGCTCTGGGCAACGGGTTTATTCCCGACATTCGCGGCATTCGCTTCTGCCGGAGTACACAAAGTAACGCTCCTGCTCGGACTATTGGCCATCATTCTATTCATCGCCGGCGAAATCAGCAACCGCAAAAAGACGCAGGCCTACAACTTTGAAGTGCTGCCGATGAACATGTTCATCCTCAAGTTGGTTTTCGTGTCGGCTGTAATCGCCGGCATTACCTGGGTGCTGGCCGGATACCAGGGCCTCTCCTGGGCGGCAGTCTCCTGTTCCTCGTGGTTCTCCTTTATTCCTACATCACCTCCAAGACGGTCGTCGGCAGGCATATCTACGCCGTCGGCGGAAACCCAGAGGCGGCTCAGCTGAACGGCATCAGTGTGAAGAAGATCACCTTCCTGGTTTTTGGCTCGATGGGCCTGCTGACCGCTGTGGCGGGTATCTTGTATGCATCCTGGTTGCGGTCCGCCACAACGATCGCCGGCAACGGGCATGGAATTGGATGCCATCGCGGCGGCTTTTGTCGGCGGTGCAGCTGTGGCCGGTGGCGTCGGCAAGGTGACCGGCTCGATCCTCGGTGCGTTGGTCATGGCGTCCCTGACGAACGGGATGAACCTGCTGGGCTGGGACATCTCCATCCAGTATATGGTCAGAGCCCTTGTGCTTGCCGGTGCGGTCATATTCGATGTGGCAACCCGGAGGAGAAAATAACAAAAGCGGTTATCTTTGACCTCACAACCATAACTGCTGGAAGTGAGTGAAGTGGATGGGCTCAAATAGAGCCTTGAGTACGGTAATATTGTTGACTTACCAGAATTCTTTATGAGAAGTTTCCCGGAATTAAATTCGACAGGGCCGCCCATGTGGGCAGCCCTGTCTGACTCAATGAAAAAGCAAACTCTTAGTTTTTATTCTTGATCGCGGGAGTGACCTTCGATCATCTTGGGGCTCTCACCGCTGCGCACCTGAATGCGCCTGGGTTTGGCTTCTTCCAGCTTGGGCAGGTGCAGTGTCAGAACGCCGGCGGTGTAGGAAGCCTGGATGTGGTCGGCGTCGACGGTGTTGGGCAGGGAGATGCTGCGGCTGAAGGAGCCGCTGCGGCGCTCGCGCAGGTGGTAGCGCTGCTCTTCAACTTCGCGCTCGGCCTGCGTCTCACCCTTGATGGTGAGGACATTGTTATTGTAGGTGATCTCCAGGTCATCCGGTTCGATACCCGGCAGCGAGGCTTTCACCAGGAACTCGTCGACTGTCTCAGCCACGTCCAGGAGGGGCGACCAGCCAAGCTGGCCCTCGAAGTCCGCCTGGCGGTTGAAAAAGGTCTCGTCGAACATGCGGTCGATAGCGCTGCGGAACGACATCACCTCGCGAAACGGATCCCAACGGGTTAACGTTTGACATAGAAAACCTCCTTACGAATAAAGTATTGCGTTTGTTTCGTCCAAATTTTGGACTTTCATAATAGATGTTACCCCCGGTCTGTATGAAAGGCGTTGGAGAAAGATATGAGCTTTGTTGGAATCGGTATCAGGCACCGACACCGATCAGGGTGCCCAGAGGCTCGCCGAGCAGGGCCTGGTAGACGGCTCCAGGCTGCTCCCCGGAAAAGATGCGCACTTCCAGGCCCGGTACCCTGGCAGCCAGCTCCAGGCTGAGGGCGACCTTGCTGGCCATGCCTCCGGTGACGTCCACCGCACCGGAGCCCTGCAGTGACTGGGTGAGATGCTGCATTTCCTGCGGCGTGATTCGATCCAGCAGGCGGGTGCAGGCGGGATAATCACCCCACACGCCGGGCTCCAGCCCGGCCAGCAGCAAGCGGGCGGGAGGCAGGCGGTCCGCCAACGCGGCGAACAGGTCTTCGGTTGATAATATGGTACCTCCCAGCAGGCTGTCGAAGACCACGTCGCCGTAGAGCACCGGCAAGCAACCCGGCCTGCAGCGCAGCCTTCAGCGGTGCGCTGTCCCAGCTGGAGACCTGGCCGGCGACGGCTGCCAGACTGGCGGAGGCAGGGAAGGACAGCGCGGGCAGGCCGGCTTCAGCCAGCGCCTCGACCACCAGGCGGTTGAGGGCGGAGGCCTCGCGCCACACCTGGACGAACCCCTGCCACTCCTCTGGCGTGCGCACGCCGCTGCGAGTGCCGTACTTTTGAGCCGGACGTGCCCGAAGGAGCCCGAGCCGTGCCCCAACACCAGCTGTAGGGAGGGCAGGTCTCTCCTGGCTTGTGCGATTTCCCCCGACAGCCGCCGGATGACCTGCAGGCGCGCGCTGTGCGGCTTGTCCTTCTCGGTGATCAGCGACCCGCCCAGCTTCAAGAACTGCAAACCAGTCATGATTTATGATTTAGGATTTCGGATTGATGATTTCGGATTCCATTAAAATCTACCTGAGCCTCTCTACCTGTCTACCTGACTACCTGTTTACCTGTCTATCTGTTCCTGTCTACCCACAATCTCTGGATGTATTTTACTATTCACCGTTTCCCAGCTCTCCCGACGGTCGTCTGGATGACGTGGGCTGCGCCGGCCTCCTGCAGGGCAGCGGCCACCCGAGCGGCGTCCTGCTCCTGCACCAACGCGATCATGGCGCCGCCGCGGCCGCCGCCGGACAGCTTGGCGCCCAGGGCGCCGGAGACCGCGGGCCGCTTCCACCAGTAAGTCCAGCTGCGGGGAGGAGACATCTAGCTGTGATAGCAGGGCATGGTTCCGGAACATGAGCGGTCCCAGGCTGTCCGGAGAGCCGCTCTCGATCAGCTGGCGGGCCTGGCGGGACAGGTCGCCGATGGTTGTGAATTGCGCTTCGTAACCGGATGGATCGGCCTGCCATCCGCGGCGCACGTCGCCCACCACAACGGCAGTCGGGCTGGATTGGCCGCTGTCGGCGACCAGGATGTGAAAGGCAGCGGGCAGTTTCAATATTTCTATCGGCCGGCCCGCTGGTAAAACACTGGCTTGTTGAAGGTCACCACGCTGTTGTCGATTGCCGGAGGGCGTGCCGTGGTGGATTACCTCGACTTCGAAGGCCAGCGCCGAGACCTGCTCCAGCGGTAGGGGACGCCCCAGGAAGGCTGACAGCGCCCGGATGACGGCGACTGAGACCGCCGCACCGGAACCCAGGCCGGAAGCCAGCGGGATGGTGGAGTGAATACGCACGGTGCAGGAGGGCGGCTTGACGACATGCAGCGCCTCGAAGACCAGCAGGACAGCCCTGGACAGGGGATGCTGCGCGGGCAGGTCGGCCAGCGTAGTGCGCAGGGAGATATCGGGAGCGTCGACGATCACAGCAGAAAGTCCGGTCGGCGGGGAGGCTAGCCGCTCCCCGCCGGTTTGGCCTGTGGGAATATTGGCGGTGACCACAGCCAGCGCCCGCACCTGGCTGAGCGGGACGGCGATGGCCGGCTGGCCGTACACCACGGCGTGTTCGCCGAACAGGATGATCTTACCAGGGGCGGAGGCAGTATAAGCAGGCATGCAGGATTTGAGGGTGATTCCCGGTCGATGAGGCTAATAAATGTAAAAGATCAGCAGGACGGACAGCCCCCACAGCAGGATGGTGATCTGCAGAGGCCGGTCTTTCAGCAGTATCTCCTCCGGGGCGCCGGCATCCTCCCCCTGCTGGATAATGGCCAGCAGGCGCATGATGCCGTACAGGGCGAAGGGGATGGTGAGCATCATAGCGTGGTTGGCAGGCAGGTTGGGCGCTGAGAAGGTGTACAGGCTGTAGCCGATGATGGTCATGGCGGCCGCGATGCCGATGTACTGGTCGAGCAAGGGGATGGAGTATCCGTCCAGCACCTTGCGGTGCGTATTGGCATCACCTGACAGCAGTGCCAGCTCGGCACGGCGCTTGCCAAAGCCCAGGTACAGGGAGGCCAGGGTGGTGACCACGTACAGCCAGGGCGAAAAGCGCGCGACGTGGATCAAAGTCACACCCGCGCCGACCCGCAGCACGAAGCCCAGCGCGATTGAGAGCACGTCGATCAGGAAGACATGTTTGAGCCACCTGGAATAGGCCAGGTTGAGTAAAAGGTAAGCCAGGGAGACCAGTGCGAAGGCGGGAGCCAGCAGGTAGGCGGCCGGCAGTGCGATCAAAGAAAGCAGTAGGGCGGCGGCGCCGGCTGTCCTGGGCGAAAGCTGGCCGGAGGCGATCGGGCGCAGGCGCTTCCTGGGATGCTGGCGGTCGGCTTCCAGGTCGGCGATGTCGTTGACCAGGTAGACCACGCCCGACAGCACGCAGAAGACTATGAAGCCGGCGATGGTGCGCAGCAGGGGGGTGAGATTGTGGAAGGCCAGCTGGCGGTCGAAGATCACCGCTGCGAAGATGACCAGGTTCTTGGTCCACTGCTGCGGACGCATGGTCTTGAGGATGAGAAGGATTGTTCTGATCAACTCCTCCACCTGCCTGGATTTCCCGATGGTGGTGTCTTTAGGCCAACTCTGGAAGGGCCGTGCCAGCGTGCACCCAATCATAGCACAAACCGGGTGTCCCAGACGGGTGGGGGATTTTCAAATCTGAAAATACTGGTATCCTCGACCTCACAGGTCCCGACCAAGAAATCGTCGGTACAGGTCTCAGAAAACCCTGGTCTAGTACACCAGGGCCAGCCTGTGAGGTCTTTGAGGGATCAAACAAAAGGTCGTAAAATGGGTGCATGCACAAGAAACGGTTGGATGTGCTGATGGTGGAGAGAGGCCTGACAGACAGTCGCAGCCTGGCACAGAGGCTGGTGATGGCCGGGCAGGTGAGGGTGCAGGGGCAGGTAGCCCTCAAACCCAGCCAGGAGGTGGCGAGGAAGCGCTGGTCGAGGTCGAGCGCGGCCCGCGCTACGTCTCGCGCGGCGGCGAAAAGCTGGCGGCAGCGCTAGAGGCATTCCAGGTCGATGTTAATGATAAAGTGTGTGCAGACGTGGGTGCTTCCACTGGCGGCTTCAGCGACTGCCTGCTGCAGAACGGCGCCAGGCGGGTGTACGCCATCGATGTCGGCAAAGGACAGCTGCACTGGAAGCTGCGCCAGGACGCGCGCGTGGTGGTCATGGAAGATACCAATGCCCGCTTCCTGGCCCGGCTGCCCGAGACAATCAGACCTGGTGACCATCGACGCCTCGTTTATTTCCTTGCGACTGCTGCTGCCGGTCGTAAAAGGGTGGCTGGCTGCGGGAGGTGAAGCGGAGAAGGCTGCCGGGCAAGTCATCGCCCTGGTCAAGCCGCAGTTCGAAGCGGGACGGGTACTGGTGAGCCGCGGGGCAGGCGTGATTCGCGAGCACAGGATCACCGGCAGATCCTGCATGAGGTGCTGGAGTTTAGCCAGGCGGCTGGTTTTGCGCTCAGCGGGCTGATGCGCTCACCTCTGCGCGGCCCGAAGGGAAACGTCGAGTTCCTGGCGTGGCTGACCCTGGGCAGGAGGGGCAGGCGCTGGAAGATTTATTGACACGCTTATTCGATTAACGGGAACTCCTGGCTTCCCAGCAGGTCGACGATCAGGATATCCGGGGGACAGTAGATCCTGAGCGGTGGGTGGGAGGCGCCCACGCCGGCGCTGACGAACAGGTGCGTCCGGCCAACCTTGAAATGACCATGATGAAAAAGCCTGCCGTAAACCGAAGGGACGATCAGCGGGCCGAAGAACGGCAGCTGCATCTGCCCGGCGTGGTAATGCCCGGAGAAGACGGCGGACGCCCCAGACTGGCTTAGCCAGTAGATGTGGTCGGCGGTGTGCGAGAGCACCAGGTGCGGCATGGAAGGTACTTCCAGCTGCTGGCATTTTTCACTGCTCCAGGGAGCTGCGCAGCCTGAAAGTGCCAGCTGTCTCACCCCATCCTGCACGATATGAGGCCGGCTGCTGCCGAGCATGACGAATCCTGCCTGGCTCACGACTTCGCTCACCCGGCCGGGGTCGGTCCAGTAGTCGTGGTTGCCCAGGATGGCGAATTTTCCCAGGCGGCTGGACAATGGCTGCAGGACCTGCGGCAGCATCTCGATGCCGTGCAGGTCGGCGGCAAAATCGCCGGTGATGAAGACCAGGTCAGGGCTCCCCGCGTTCACCTGCTGCACGACATTGTTAAAGTAATCGAGCTGGCTGCCAGCATGAAGGTGAAAATCGCTCAGGTGAGCAACTCGCAGCCGGGCTCCGCTCCAGGCGGGGAGAACTGTCGAGTACTGGAGAACCTGTAAATTTTGAGTGGTGACCGGGCGCAGGAGAGAGAAGGCCTTTCCCTTTCTGCTTACGGGTGGATCGGAACGCAGCTCCCGGTGCAGCCGGCGGTAGCGCAGCTCACCTGCCGCCATCCATCCCAGGAAAACTGCCAGTACCAGGCTCCAGGTGCTGAAGCCTGCCAGGTATCCAAAAACGGCCAGCCCGCCCACGCAAACCAGCATGGCCAGGGGCAGGAAGCTGGATTTCAACACCCCATCACGCAGGTGGCTGAGCACCCGGTTGACCAGCGCCAGGTACAACCCGGCGCCGCATAACAGGCCCAGGAAGGCGGCAGCCAGGCGGGAGGGGTCGAATTCAAGTCCAAAGCGCTGCTCGCTTTATGAAATTGAGGGAAAACCGGGATTGCTTCGTCACCAAGAGCGTTCCTCGCATAGACAATTTATCAATCAACGATCGGTATTTGCAGGAAGCTGGGGTGTTCGGCATCGTGGTAGAGCGTGACGTGCGCGGTGCGGGCGTCGGCCGCGGTCTCGC
>CAVOSB010000034.1:0-80096 GCA_963698765.1 uncultured Chloroflexia bacterium | reverse complement strand
CGCCACCGGCGCCAGCGTGGCCGTCCCGCCCGGCTGGAATGTCGATGGCGAGAAAGTTGTCACCTACCTGGAAGCCATCCTGCAGGAGAAACTACCCAAATCGGTGATCATCATCGGCGCCGGCGCGATCGGCGTGGAGTTCGCCACCGTCTGGAATTCCTACGGCGTCGAAGTCACCATCGTCGAGATGCTGCCGCGCCTGGTGCCGCTGGAGGACGAGGAAGTCAGCGACCGAGCTGGCGAAGGCCTTCAAGCAAGCGCAAGATCAATGTCGCTGACCGGGCACAAGGTCGAATCGCTCGAGGCCGACCGAGAAGGGCGTCAAGGTCAAGGTCGCCGGCGAAAAAGGCGAGAAGAGCTGCTGGAAGCCGAGCAGGCCCTGGTTGCCATCGGCTTCAGGCCCAACGGCAAAGGCCTGGGGCTGGAGGAGCTCGGCGTGAAGCTCAGCGAGCGCGGCGCGGTCGAGATCGACGAGCGCATGCAACCAACGTGCCCGGCATCTGGGCCATCGGCGACGTGACCGCCAAGCTGATGCTGGCGCATGTCGGCTCGGCCCAGGGCATTATCTGCGCCGAAAACATCGCCGGAGCGGAGACCATCACACTGGATTATGAAATGATGCCGCGCGCCACCTACTGCCAGCCCGCAGGTGGCCTCCTTCGGGCTTACCGAAGCACAGGCCAAGGAGCGCGGCTACGAAGTCAAGATCGGGCGCTTCCCCTTCCAGGCCAATGGCAAGGCGCTCGGGCTGGGTGAGTACGCCGGTTGGGTCAAGCTGGTCACCGACGCCAAATACGGCGAAATCCTGGGGGCGCACCTGATCGGCCCGGAGGTCACCGAACTGCTGCCCGAGCTGACCCTGGCGCAGATGATGGAGCTCACCCCGGCCGAGATCGCCCGCAACGTGCACGCCCACCCCACCCTGAGCGAGGCGCTGATGGAAGCTGCCCACGCCGCCCACGGCCAGGCGATCCATATTTAACCTGACCCCTCTCCCCTTCCCTGAAGGGAAGGGGGATACATCTCAATCGAATCAATGAAAAAGCCGGGAAATACTCCCGCTTCACACATCATCACCGGTCAACGAATTGATCCGAAGATCGCCACACGCGCTAAAGAGTTGCGCCAATCTATGACGCCAGGGGAGAAAACCCTATGGGGGCATTTGCGCGCCAACAGGTTAGGTGGCTGGCATTTTTCGCCGGCAGCAGATCATCTCCGGTTTCATCGTGGATTTCTACTGCCATAAAGCAGGTCTTGTCGTCGAGGTGGACGGACCAGTTCACGAGAAACAAGCAGAATACGACCGGCAACGCGAAATAATCCTGGCGAATCATGGATTATATACTTTGCGAATTAAGAACGAGGAAATCCAGGACGATGTGGATAAAGTATTATCCGACATCCGGAGGGCCTGTGAGCGGGAAAAGTAATAAGAAAATGCTGTTGTAAAGGAGTGATCCAAGAATGACCCAACCCCCTGCCCCCTTCCCTTAAGGGAAGGGGGTGGGGGGATAGGTCCAGTATCAAGGCAAGCGGGAGCAGCGAAAGCCGACATCGGGAGACCTGCCACCGGGAGTTAAAACCCAACGATTAGCCACCCGCTGCCATATATCACTCTCACCCCACCCCCCGCCCCGCAGCGCTCGGTATATGCCGGAAGACGGCCCGCTGGGATTCTCATACGGCAAGCTGCCGTAAAAGGCCTCCAGGTACCAGTCTCGCACCCATTCCCAGACGTTGCCGGCCATGTCGAACAGTCCGAAGCCGTTGGGGCTGAAACTGCCAACTGCTTCCGAACCGGTTTCATCGCAGGCGGCAAAATCTAAGA
This sequence comes from uncultured Chloroflexia bacterium, assembly GCA_963698765.1. Classification (GTDB taxonomy): domain Bacteria; phylum Chloroflexota; class Anaerolineae; order Anaerolineales; family UBA4823; genus CAVOSB01. The sequence continues at coordinate 78,265 of CAVOSB010000034.1, read as the reverse complement.
ATTTCGCTCCATTTCGGACGTCTTTTTTACAAACCGGCGCCTCATCCCCCCAGGGAAAAGACTTTCCCTCCAGCCCGCCGCGCGCAGCCTTCTCCCACTGCGCCTCGCTCGGCAGGTCGCCACCACTCCACTGGCAAAACGCTTGTGCCTGGCTCCAGTCGACGCACACCACCGGATCATTGTCGAATGCAGAATTTCCATAATAGTTACAGCCTGGTTTCTGGCAGGCGCCGGCTTGCACGCACTCGGCGTAGCGGGAGTTCGTCACCTCATAGATATCCATATAGTAGGCATCCAAATAAACGGCGTGTACCGGGCGCTCGTCGCTGTCGCCATTCTCACTGCCCATCTGGAACTCGCCTGCCGAGATCAGCACCATGCCCTGTGGCGCCTGGGCAGTAGCAGCGGTTGTCAGCTGATAGGATTGGGCCGTCTGGCTTACCTGCGCCAGGGTTGCCTGAGTCAGCTCCAATTCGGCGGTCCGGGTAAGATCATGTCCCTGGCTGGGGAGGAGAGTAGGGTTCTGTGTAGGAATGAGGGAAGTGTCCTGGGTGGGGATCAGCGTCTCCGTTATGCTCTCGCTTTCGGCAGCCAGGGCGGTCTGCGCCTGGCGGGTATCCGACAGCGCATCACCGGTAGCCGAGCGTCCTGCCAGGCTGCTGGCAGCCCAGAACCCCAGTGCGATGGTGAGCATCCCCAGCACCAGCAGCGCCGCCGCCCCCGTCAACAACCTCCACGGCATGGCCGTTCGCCCCGGCTCCACGACCTCAGGCGGCGTATAGGGCTGGGTGCGCCTCCTGGCCCAGGCTTCTTCCGCCTGGTTGACCTGCACGGTGGGTGAGACCCTCACCCCATCCCTCTCCCTGGAAGGGAGAGGGGTAGGGGTGAGGGATTTGCAAAACTCGTCGGCGTTCTGGCAGCGGCCCTCCGGCTGTAAACTCATGGCATGCAGCAGCGCCGCCTCCGTGCGCGGGCTGACCTGCGGGTTCAGCGTGCGCGGGTTCTCCAGCGTTACGCCGCGCATGCGGGAGATGCTCTCCACCGGGATCTTGCCAGTCAGCAGGTGGTAGAGCGTCGCTCCCAGCGAATACAGGTCGCTGCGGGCGTCGGTGGGCGCCTGCCCGTACTGCTCGAAAGGCGCGTAGCCGGGCGTGGCCGCCTGTGCGCCCTTGGTGGTCGGGCGCGTGGGGTCGGACTGCTTGGCGATGCCGAAGTCCACCAGCACCGCCTTGCCCTCCGGCGTGATCTTGATGTTAGCCGGCTTGATGTCGCGGTGGATCACCGCCGGGTTCTGGGCGTGCAGGTATTCCAGCGCCTGGCAAACCTGCTCCGCCCAGGCCAGCACCTGCGCTTCCGGCAGCGGACCGCCCCTCAGCTCCAGCTTTTCTTGCAGGTCTTCGCCTTCCACGTAATCCATCACCAGGTACTGCCCCTGGCCTTCGACCACGAAATAATCCTTCACCAGCGGCAGGTTGGGGTGGCGTAGGGTGTGCAGCAGGCGCGCCTCGCGCAGGAACTGGCGCTGCGCCTCGGGCGTCGTCTCGCTGTTCTCCTTGACCGCGCAGGGCAGCTCGAAGGTGGAATCCCAGGCCAGGTAGACCGCCCCGTAGCCGCCCTTCCCCAGCAGCTGCTCAATGCGGTAGCGTTCTCTCAGGATTTGTCCGGTGTTGAGCGGCATGGCTCTCTCCCCTGGAATGGTTTAAAGATTAATTGTACACGGATGAACTCGACTGAAAAAACTGTACTTTAACAACTGAAACATGACAATTTAACCGAAAAGCCTTGCACAGCTTGTCGGAAGGCGGCCAAAAAATCAAGCGAACCTGAAATCTCTGCGTTGTTTTCTTGCTGGAAGCGCCAGATGCTGCGCAGATTGGTCATCGCTGCGGAGGCAATCACCAGGCAACTAGCTCGGAACAGTCCCCGGACGGGGAGCTTTCCGGCCGGGAAGGGATGCTTGACAGCCCGGATGATGGCTTCAATCGCCGCTCTGGGGTTCTTGCCAGGTTGGCGAGAGCTCATAAAGCGTTGCCGACGCCTGGCCCAGTTGACTTCCTGCTGGGTGAAGCTGAGCTTGAAATCGGGATCCTTCTTGCCTGCTTTCGCCCGGCAACGGTCCTGCAAAGCGAATGGGCAGGTCTGGCAGATGGATCGGTCAAAGCGAGCAATGTAGCCGGTAGTGCGGCCGGGTTCCACCACCACTTCTTGTCCATTCGGGCAAGAGATGGTGATTGGTTTGCCTTTCTGGGTGGTGGTGAAGTGAAACTGAGACAGGCTCAATTTGTCAGTGGCAGGCGCCTTGCCCCGGATGCCGGTTTGGATCAACTCGACTTGCTGCTCGTTCAACTGCTCATCTGCCGCTGGGCTGCCATAGGCGCCATCAGCGTACAGGCTTTCAATCCCGGTGCGTTCCTTCAAGTCTGGCAGGGCTTGGGCTAACAGGTCGGCATCGTCCACGTTGTTGGGCGCCACCTGGACCTTGGTGATCAGTTGTACAGCGTTGTGCGGATCGCAGGTCTGGGTCAGGTTGGCGACATAGCCCTTGAACTCAGCGGGACCCTTGCGACGAAAACTGGCTTCTTGATCGTCTACCGACTGTAAACAACCGGCGCCAATCTGATCGTTAGGCTTGACCTGCACAGTTTCTCCTTGCAGTTCAAAGTTCTCCCGGAGTAGCCGTTCCAGCGTCTGGTAAGCAGGCGATGTCCCATAGCGTCCTTTCAACTCGATCAACAGCCGGTGAATTACTTGCCCCACTTGCTGTGTATGAGCTGCGGTGGCTTCCTTGCCTTTCACCCGGTAGACGGACTGACCAGAGCTGCCCTCGACATATGGCCCGAGCCACTCCTGATAGCTGGACTGTTCGGCTTCGCTCAAGAGCCGATGCATCCGCTGCAGGCCTTCCACCAACAACTGCAAGCGGCTCATGTCCATGATATTGCTGGCGATCTGCGTGCTGTCCATGCGCTGGATGCCCGTCTGCACTTTCAGGGCCACGATCTGCTGGTCGGTGATCTCTTCGAAGGCTTGCGCTACCAGGTTCACTCCATGTTCCTGGTTGTATTGGCTCAGTCGACGCCGAAAGTTGTACAGAGTGCGCAATTCGAACCCCCCTTCGTGCAAATCATGATAACCAAGGGCATAACGCACCTGCAAGTCAAAGGTGAAATGATCGTATAACTCTTCATCGCTCCAGCCATAGCCTGCCTTCAGCGTTTCTAATCCCAGCAGCACGTTCACCGCTGTGTTCGGCCGCGAAGGCACATCAGCATATATCATCGCAAAACGGTCTTCCTGGATGCGGCTGAAGAACTCCCGGTAGAAAACGCCTGCCCAACTGGCTTCAAGTCGCTGACGTTGTTCATCAGACAGATCGTTCACGTTGCTGATTAGGAGCGGTTGTAGGTGCTTTTTGTTCGGCTTGTACATGTTTCAGTCCATCGGCAGAATTTTACCGATTATATTAAACTTTACCCAATCACGCGACCCTTTTTTCAGGGGAGCCACTCGTGCTAATTTCCTGGATTTGTTTCCTAAGTTAGTTGACCAGAGCCAATACAATCGTCGGGCGCGAGCGCTCTATCTTTTGGTGGAAGAACTTCGACGGTATTGGATCTCCCGCAGAGGTTGTCTTGAGCAGACATGCTATCTGATGGACACCAAACCAGTTCCAGTTATGTCCTATAAGCGCAGCAAAAGCCATAGTGATTTTCTGGGAAGCGCCAATTACGATCATTGCGTAAGTCGAAATCTCAGATATTTTGGATACAAGTTGATCACCATAACTACTTTGGGCGGTATTCCCATCATCTATGACTTGGTTCCAGCCAATCTGGACGAACGCCTGGCAGCTGAAGCAGTAATTGATTATCTCTCTGCCTGTGATCTGTTGGCTGACAAAGGCTTTATCGGATTGGAATGGCAGACCCGCATCTTTGACCAGACCCAGAATCTGATCTGGACACCACGACGCTCCAATCAGTATCAACAAAATTCTGCAAGTCTAGATCGTTGGTTGAGTAGTAAGCGAGAACGTATCGAAGGTGTGTTTCATGAAATTCAAAATGTGGGCCGAAATATTGAACGCTTATTGGCAAAAACCGTTTGGGGACTCTGTACTCGAGTGGTTGCCAAGCTAGCCAGCCATGTATTGCGGCATATACTGCGCACCGACTTTGATGTTAATGTGCAGAACTTTACGAGTAACGGTGTTACCTAGGCAATTTCACATCAGACGTATAATAGTTGGGATGATCTGGTAACAATTATAATTTCTTAATTGCAGCCACGGAAGTCTACCCCGATCTGGGTTCTGGCATAAGGAAATCTCTGTTATCCATGCCCTCCAAACCCTCCCCCCACACCCTCCAAACCCTCCCCCACACCCTCCCCCCACACCCTCCAAACCCTCCCCCACACCCTCCCCCCACACCCTCGCCCTGCTTCAAGCCTTCCTGGTCACCTTCCTGTGGTCCACTTCCTGGGTGCTGATCAAGATTGGCCTGCAGGACCTCCCCGCCTTGCTCTTCTCCGGCCTGCGCTACGCCCTGGCTTTTCTCATGCTGCTTCCCCTGGCATTCCAGCCTGCACTGCGCCCGCTTTACCTAAAGCTAAAAATCCGCCACTGGCTTCTGCTTGTTGTTTACGGTCTGGTGTTGTACTCACTGGCGCAGGGTGCGCTCTTCCTCGGCCTGGCTGGCTTACCCGCCGCTACTGTCGGCCTGTTGTTGAATTTCACCTCGCTGTTGGTGGCTATGATGGGCCTGATTTTCCTGAAAGAAAAGCTTCGCTGGCTGGGTTGGTGCGGCATCGCGCTTTCCACGGCTGGTGCAGTCGTTTATTTTTACCCGTTCTCATTTCCGCCTTCCCAGGCAGCCAGCCTGCTGGCAGTCTCTGTCGGGGTCCTGGCGAATGCAGTCGCAGTAATACTGGGCCGCCACATCAATCACCGTGAGAACCTCCCGCCGGTAGTAGTGACTGCGATCAGCATGGGTGTTGGAGGTTTTGTGCTCCTGGCAGTCGGCCTGAGCCTCGACGGTATTCCACACCTGACCTGGAAATTGTGGGCTATCATCGCCTGGTTGGCCCTGGTCAACACTGCCTTCGCCTTCACCCTGTGGAACCATACTCAGCGCACCCTCCCGGCGGTCGAGACCAGCCTGGTCAACAATACCATGCTGGTGCAAATTGCTCTGCTGGTCTGGGTCTTTCTCGGGGAAAGCTTGTCGGGGAAGCAGTGGCTGGGCATGCTGCTGGTGTTGCTGGGTGTAGCCCTGCTGCAGTTGTCCTACAGACCAGATCATGCCAGCGGCAGGGAGTAACCAGAAATTTTATCTGGTGGAGGCAGTATCAATTTTCCACGACGGCGCGTTATAATCTGCCCAATACTCTTTGTCCTTCCTGGATACTCTCTCTGAGAAACAGGCACGGTTTAACTTACCGTCATTAACCCCTTGAAAGGTAGTAAATGTGATCTACAGGTGAAAGGCCGCTCGCCCATGAACGCAAATCAGCTCAAAGCCTTAATCTTACCCTCCACTCGCCGCTGGTTTCGCGCAGCCAGGAACTCCCCGGACTCCTCGCTCTTTGACCGGCTTCACGGGTACGTATACGGCCGCTGGCTTTACCTGTACATCGGCCTCGGCACCGGCCAGCACCCACTGGCGAAGAAATACAAATCCCTGCTGTCTACGGTCGGCAAGCTCTCCGGACGTTCAAATAATGGTCATTTGCCATCTCAAGACACGGATACCCGCAGCGAAAAACCAACCTTCGCCGAAGGCTATCATGGCAAGGTCATGCCGCTGGAATCGATCACCCGCCTGGTGACGGTGCAGGAAGAGATCCGCCTGCCCGACCTGGAGCAGGTCATCCCCTACCAGCGTGCCCGCGCTTTGATCCTCCAGAACCCCGACCATATCGTTGCATTGCAGTGCCCCTGCCGGACAGCGCGCCAGGATCCCTGCTTGCCGCTGGATGTCTGCCTGGTTGTCGGCGAACCCTTCTCCAGTTTCGTGATCGAGCACCACCCGCAGCGCGCTCGCTGGATCACACAAGAGCAGGCCGTTGAAATCATCCGCCAGGAAGATGCCCGCGGCCATGTGCACCACGCCTTTTTCAAAGATGCCATGTTCGGGCGCTTTTACGCTATCTGCAACTGCTGCTCCTGCTGCTGCGGCGCCATGCAGTCCCATCGAAATGGAACGCCCATGCTGGCAGCTTCCGGCTACGTCTGCCGGGCGGATGAGTCGCTCTGCATCGGCTGCGGGGAATGCGCTGAATTCTGCCAGTTTGGCGCCCTATCGCTGTCGGATTTCACCACCACCGTGGACCTGGAGGCTTGCATGGGCTGCGGCGTATGCGTGGATAAATGTGCGCAGGGTGCACTGGCGCTGCAGCGTGAGGCCTCCAAAGGGATACCGCTCGAGATCAGCCAGCTGCTTGATCTGTCGGCTTGAAGCTATCTTTCAAAAAACGGAGTTCTCATTTGCCATGAACAGCCGCCAGCGCTTCCTTGAGAGCATGCATTTTGGCAGCCCGGACCGCCCTCCCTTATTCCAGGAGGGCTTGCGGGACGACGTCCTTGAAAAATGGCAGGGCCAGGGGATGCCCGCGGCGACACAGCTGGACCAGCTGTTTGATTATGACCAGCGCGAAGAGTTTTCCCTGGACTTGTATTCTCGTCTGGATCCGGTCGACCTGGCTGGAAAACCTTCAGGGCTGGATCGTTGGAAGCGCAGCCTGGACCCGGACGTTGGACACCGCCTGCCATCTGGCTGGAAGAAAGACCTCGGCCGCTGGCGCGAGCGCCAGCACGTGCTGATGGTACAGGTGCATCCTGGTATTTTTGAGACCCTGGGAATTGGCGACAGCAGCAGCTTCACCCGGGCGCTTTACATGATCGCCGATCAACCCGAATTCGTGCGCGCTGCCATGCTCATCCACGGCGAATTCGCCGCCCGGTTGCTGGAGCGCTTATTAAGAGAAGTACAGGTGGATGCAGCGGTATTCAGCGAGCCGATCGCCGGCAACCACGGTCCGTTGATCTCCCCTCGGGCATATTCCGACCTGGTCCTGCCGGCCTACCAGCCGCTCCTGGATGTGCTTTCCGGTCATGGTATCGACACGATCATCTTGCGTACCTACGCCAATGCCAGGGCGCTGCTGCCGGCCCTCTTCCAGTGCGGGTTCAACTGTTTATGGGCCGTGGAGACTGAAACGGATGCCATGGACTACCGCTCCATTCGCGCGCAGTTCGGAAACTGGGTGCGCCTGATCGGGGGGATCGATGTGGATGTCCTGCGTCAAGGTGAACAGGCTGTTCGCCAGGAAATCGACGTGAAGGTCAGGCCTCTCCTGGCTCAGGGGGGCTATATTCCCCTCGTCGATGGGCGTGTCCGCTCCGACATGCCTTTCGAGAATTATCGCTTTTATCGCCAGCTCTTGGAGAGCACCGTCCAGGGCTTCTGAAATTCCTGCCTTGTTTGTAGGATTCAGAGTCTAATTAAGTGCAGGGCTGTAAGCAGCTTTATAGGCTGGCAAAGTGGGTGTTACAGGTACACCCGCCATTGTGCAGATCTCCTCAGGGTCGTCGATGATGCGCACCACCTTGCCGTCCATCATCTGGATCACCTTGTCGACATATCTCACCATGCGCAGGTCATGGGTCACCATGATGCCGGCTTTGTTCTCCTCGTGTATCAGGTTAGAAAACAACTCCACCGCCTGGAAGGCGCGTTCAGTGTCCAGGTTAGCGGTGGGTTCGTCAGCCAACACCAGGCTCGGGTTGTGGATCAGAGAGCGTGCAATCGCCACACGCTGCTTCTGGCCGCCGGAAAGCTGGTTGGGCATGTTATTCAGGCGCTCTCCCAGGCCCAATCTCTCCAGCAGTTCCCTGGAGCGCTGGCGGTTGGCCGGTGTGAATATCCCGTTCAACCGCAGCATTAAATCCACATTCTCTGATACGGACAGGTACGGAACCAGGTTGTTCGCCTGGAACGTAAAACCGATTCGTTCTCTGCGGAATTGCACGCGCTGGTTATCGCTCATCTTTCCCAGGTCGTGACCGTCGATGATTACTTCGCCTGCACTGGGAGCCAATAATGCAGCCAGCATCGCCAACATGGTGGTTTTTCCGGATCCGCTCGGGCCGACCAGCGCTGCGAATTCACCAGCTTCGACCTGGATGCTTGCTTGGTCAACTGCCTGCACCTTCATCTCGCTTGTTTCGTATATTTTCGTTACCGATTTCGTTTCAACAATCGTATTCATCGTATTCCTAATTTCATTGTGTCATTGCGAGGAACTTTTTTATGACGAAGCAATCTCTGTTTTACATTGGGCGACAGAGTCTGCTCTTATTGTCATTGGGATAGACCCAACGCCATCAGTGGTTCGACTTTAACAGCCAGGTAAACTGAGACTAACCCACCCAGCGGGCCAATGATTGCCAATGACAGCATTGCCGCCAGGGTGGTCAGGGGAGTGAACAATATGGGAATTCCTGCCGGCATTAACGCTGCCAGCCCCAAAGTCGCTAGCGTACCCAGAACGACGCCGAAAACGGTTACCATCAAGATTTGCATCACGACAGCCATTCCCACCGTCAGGTTCCCAGTCCCAATCGCCTTGAGCATGCCGATATTGGGGATCTTTTGCAGTGTCTGGATCTGGAAGAAGCCGCCGATAACCAGGATGCCGATCAGCAGGGTGAAACCACGCTGGGTGTTGAGTGTGCTCTGCTGGGCCGCGTAACCGGGTGTGGCTTTATAGGCGGTTTCGATATCGCTTACCTCGATATCTTCTACCTGTGATTCGATAGCAGAAGCCACTGCCTCTGGATTTGCTCCCGGCTGCAGCCTGCTCACCAGGATGTTATAGGCGATCGGGTTGTTTTCACCCCCTGCTGCTGCCTGCGACCGAATTTTCTCCCACACCTCCATCGAAACGAAGATCGATGGCTGGAAGAAATATTGCCTGCCGTCTGTAATCCCTATGACTTCCAGGTCGTAATACTCTTCTTCGGTTCCCTGGATGGATTTAACGGTGATCGTATCTCCCACCTCGATATCGGAGCTGCGAGCCAGGTTGCCGTCAATCACGGTTTCGTTGGCGCTCTTCAACCTCAGGTTGCTTCCCTCACGTGCAGGCGCGCCGCCCGGTTTTTCAGGCTCCACGCCGACCAATGAGATGTCTACATCCTCCCGGTTATCTTCGAACACCAGGGTGGCGCTGCTTAATCCCACCGGACCGACATCCGCGATGCCCGGTATGCGCTTCACTTTCTGAAGCGTCGAAGAATCTAGCCGGCTGGAAAGGGTCGAGAGCTTGACATTCGATTGAAAGACCAGCAGCTCGCCGTCCAGCTTGGAAAGATATTCACGGTTGGCGTTCGCCAGGCCTTCAGCCAGGCCCGAAATAAAAAGCACCAGTATCGTGATTAGGGCGATTACCAGGCTGAAGAGGAAAAAGCGGCCTTTGTAGCGCCAGATTTCTTTGAAAGACAGGTATAAAGACATGTGTGACCTCAACTATGATCCATTAGCTTGAAGGATTATAACCCGAAAACGACAAATAGTCAAGATATTGGTCAATATATGTATAGATAATGTACAATTATGTCTCGCTTCGCCCTCCTGAATAGATAGAACAATGCTTAGATCTTAGGTTTTTTGGATTGATCTTACAAATATGGACTGTTCTCGAATTTCAAATCCGGGTTATCGGCTAAAGAAGATAGGCTATGTTATAATTTCGCCCCTGAACACCGGGTTAATTAATTAACCTGTATTGTCAGCATTCCATCCTTGGGAACCATGGTGAGGGTAATTATTCAGGATGCGGTCTTTCCTAAATCTTCAAGTTAAGCAAAAACCGGACAAAATTGTTCCAGATGCGCCTTCCATCTCCGCCGAACAGCTTGGAAACGATCCCGCTGTCCCCATCACCCTGCACCAGGTTAACGCGCTTCCCCAAAATGCCAAGCTCCGGATTTATCGGGCCTTAATGCCTTTGGATATAGTTACTCGTTTCAAGATCGATCCGATCGCCTGGAATGCCTCAAGTGGTGAGCAGCATGTCTGGCTCCAGGCTGATCAGGGCACCCATCACACCGCCCTGGTTGGCTCCGTTTCAATGACCGTGGATGGGGAGTTCTTGCGGATTGAGCTGTCAGACAATGCTATCAATGGCATCGACCTGCACATGCTCGTCCTGAGTAATCCTGCTGAAGAATATTTTCGCACCGATTTCGACGAACATGATCAGCCCACCCATTTCGGGACGGCGCGCCGCAACCTGGCAGAAGAGCAGCGTGCCATGCAGGCCGGATTGGCACCTGGTCAGACTCGACGCGGGTTGGGCGCTTCGGCGGCGGTCTTCCAACAGCTGGAATCCTTCCTGGCTGCCCTCGGTCATCGCGCTTATTTCCTTGAGCCGCTCACTTACGCCTCGGCCTGGGTATTCGAGCGGCGTGGTTTTGCCTACGTGCGCGGGCATAAACTGATGGATGATATCCACAGGGAATTCCTGCCCGGGGGTATGCTGCACCGCATGTTGGACGGCGGTTCTCCTTTTCGCCAGCCAGACCAGTGGAAATCGGTGCGCGGGCGGGCCTGGGCCATCCAGGATGGCGTGTTGGATGCCCTTGAGACGCGCTGGGACGGGCTGCGCATGGTCAAACAGATCGGCCGCCATGCCCGCGTGGAGACTTTCCCCCAGGCCCAGTACTGAGGCGGACGATCTTCTTCGAGCAGGCATCTTTTTGCCGGAAGGGACTTGAACAGCGATGATCTACCAGACCACCCGTGCCGCCGAGCTTGAATCGCTATCCATCTTTCGCGATTTCATAAATAATGCCTGCCAGCAGCAGGGCGTACGGGATCCAGAAGTTGTCTATGACCTGAAATTAGCGGTGGATGAAGCCTGCACCAATATCATTACGCATGGCTATTCTGGAATGAATCCGGGTTCGATCATCCTGGCATTGGAGTTCCTGCCAGGAACTATCCTGGTCAGGATCACCGATTTTGGACACGCTTTTGAGCCCAGCCAGTCCCCTCTGCCCGACCTGCAGGCTAATCTCGATGGGCAGCGTGAAGGCGGTTTTGGGTTATATTTTATCTACCAGACCATGGACCAGGTGGCTTACGAAACCACGGAAGATGGAAACTGCTTGACTTTCACCAAGTACCTGTAGGGCAAGCTGTTAGCTTGCCAGGCTTCACCCGTTGATTTTGTAGGGTAAGCTTTAGCTTGCCCAGACGTACTCGGGATAACCATCATGCAGGCTTATGTCTTATTATTCAGCAAAGTAATAGGAGCGAACAAGTTGGAAATCACGACAAGTTATCAAGATCAGGTTGCTGTTGTCGCCGTGGAAGGCAGTATTGATGCCCTCACCTCTGGTGAAGTGTCTGTGCACCTGGCTGGTCAAATCAGCCAGGGATACCACCATATGGTCCTGGATCTCAGCCAGGTCGAGTATATGAGCAGTGCCGGATTGCGAGCCATCATGGACGGCCTCAAATCCAGCCGGCAGGCAGGCGGTGATCTGCGCCTGGCCGAGCCTCAACCGGGAGTCGACAAGGTTCTTCGGATGGCTGGTTTCCCTTCGATCATGAAATCCTATTCCTCGCTCGCCGAAGCGGCAGCCAGTTTTAAGGATTGAGTTGAACCAGCCAAAAAATAACCGCCTGGCACTGGTAATAGGTTCTGGCGCGGTCAAATGCGCAGCTGCGCTGGGTGTTTGGAAAGTGCTCAACCGGGCTGGGATAAAAGTAGATCTACTGGTGGGCTGCAGTGGCGGCAGCCTGTTTGCCACCACCATGGCTTTAGGCTATTCAGTCGACGAATGCATCGAGCTCACCCAGCGCCTGTGGAACCGCAGCATAACGCGAAAACGCGATACTCGCTCCTTTCTCAAGGCTCTTCTTCCGCAGGTCTTCAAATTCGACGAGCGCTTTGGCATGATCGACGATCATGACATGTTGAAAAATCTGCGCGCAGTCTTTGGTGAGCGCACATTTACCGATACAGTTGTCCCTCTTTATCTGCTGGCGACTGATTTTCACACCGGTGAACCGGTCGTCCTCGATCGGGGTACCCTGGTGGATGCCTTGCGCGCCAGCATTTCGGTGCCTTTCATCTGGCGGCCCTGGCGCATCGGTGAGCGTTTCTTGATCGATGGGGCGGTTTCTAATCCCCTGCCCGTTGACGTCGCCATCCGGGAAGGGGTTGAATTAATCCTGGCGGTAGGTTTCGAAACCCCTGCACCTCGCCGTATTAAATCAATCAGCCGTTTTGTCTTTCACCTCAACAGCGTAATGACCAACAACCTTTACCGGGCTAACTTCGCCTTCCATAACCTGGCCCATCATGCCGAGATTATCACCGTCATGCCCGATTTCGCTCAGCAGGTCTCCCTTTTCGACACACAGCATATTCCGTATGTGATCCAGCAGGGTGAACAAGCTATGGAGCAGCAGCTGCCTTACCTGCAGCGCCTGCTTGGCGAGAACCATTCGAGCTAAACCATGGATATGAACCTCCCCGAAGCTGGAGCTGGTCGGAAGAGAGTAGCCCTGGTGATCGGTTCCGGTGGTGCAAAATGTGCCGCTGCCCTTGGATTGTGGCAGGTGCTGCAGGAAGAAGGTATCCAGGTTTCCATGGCAGTCGGCTCCAGTGGCGGGAGTATCTACGCTGCTGCCATATCCCTGGGATTCGATTTGCATACTGCCGAACAGCTGACCCTCAGCCTGTGGACCAGGGACCTGATGGAAGGTTATGCGACCAATCTGCGCCGTGCCATGACCGGTGAAGTACGCTTCACCGAGAGCTCGGGCTTGATCGATGACGGGCCTTTAACGGAGCGGCTCAAGCAGGCTTTCGGAACGACCTCGTTCAGTGACGCGCACATTCCACTGTTCATCGTGTCCACGGATTTTTATTCCGGTGAAAGCGTGGTGCATAACAATGGTCCTGTATTGGATGCATTAAGGGCCAGCATCGCCATCCCGATGATCATCCCTCCCTGGCAGGTGGGAGACAGGCTGCTGGTCGATGGTGCCGTTTCCGATCCCCTGCCGTTGGATGTAGCTATTAAAGAAGGTGCTCAGATTATCCTGGCGATGGGTTTCGAGCTGCCTGTTCGTAAACGCATGCGTTCGTACACTGCGGTGACCACCCACCTGAACAGCCTGTACATGAACAATATCCTCAAATCGACCTTCGCCTTTCACAACCTGGCACACCACGCCGAGGTCGTGCTCCTGCTTCCTGAGCTGGATCCGGCCATTAGCGCATTTTCTGCCGAGCAGTTTCCCACGGTCATCGCTGAAGGCGCCCGCTCTGCGCGCGAGCAGCTTCCATACCTGCGCAGATTACTAAGCCAGGCTTCGTTGGACTGAAATCAGATATCGTCTATCTTCGGAAACCTATCGTGAATAGGTCCAGCTGGTTCAGGGAGTGTATTGCATTACACCCGTCACCTGGTGATCCAAGCTGCGAGCGGCGAAGCGCATGGTCAGGTTCTCACTTTGGGCGGTCGCTGGATCCGGCGTGATAAACCGGTAGTCCATACCCACGAAGTCATCCTGGTTGAGCGTTCCGGGGCGCTTGAGAGTCACAGAGGACTTGAATCGCTCGCGGATATGCTCCTCGATGGCTCCCTTCAAGACCTTGATCTCGGCGGCGCTAAAAGAATTTTCCCACAGCCGGTCTCCTTTGGCATCCAGTCGGATTTGACGTCAGTGGTAACAATGGTTTATTGGTACGTCTGATCATTCCCTGCAGGAAAACATAACTTTAATAAGATAAATTCTATCCATATACTTCGCCCTGTGCAAGAGGCAGCCTATCTTTCCTGAATATCGATCATTTGCGCCAGCCATGTTATTTCAAGCAATACGGCGGTATGATATGATGAATATCACTTGACAACCGTCCCTTCTTTGTGACACAATACTGATTGTAGATTGGTTTTTTCTCATTTTGCCTGGTGGAAGCGCATAAAATAATGCGCTAGTCCCACCTGAGAAAGGAGAAGCGACTCGCAACCGATCATCTCACACATACTAAAGATAATAGAATAAGATCCTTGACCATTCATTTCAATTCTTTTTAGTAAGGAGAGAGGAAAATTATGAAGAAAGCAGTGCATCTGTTAACCTTGCTGGTCATCGCCAGCTTCCTCCTGCCAGCTTGTGGCCCGGCAGGCGGCGATACCATTAAGGTCGGTGGAATTGCCGAGCTGACCGGTGATATTCCGGCAGTCGGCGCTTCATTCAAAAACGCCGCAGAAATGGCTGTCGCCAAGATCAACGATGCCGGAGGGCTGGATGTAGGCGGCAAGAAATACCAGATCGAGCTGATCATCGAAGACAATGCCGGCAAAGCCGACCAGTCGGCTTCCGCTGCCCAGAAGCTGATTACCCAGGACAACGTCGTGGCGATCATCGGTCCGAATGCCAGCCGCTATGCCATCCCGGCTTCCGAGATTGCCGAGAGCAACAAGGTCGCCCTGATCAGCCCCTGGTCAACTAACCCCAAGACCACCCTGGATGCCAACACCAATGCGCCGAAGCAGTATGTATTCCGTGCCTGCTTCATCGACCCCTTCCAGGGACGTGTGGTGGCGAAGTTCGCCCTCGACCAGCTTAAAGCCACCAAGGCGGCTGTACTGTATGACGTGGCTTCCGAATACAACAAGGGCATCGCCGAATTCTTCAAGCAGACTTATGAAGAAAACGGCGGAACCGTCGTCGCTTTCGAAACCTACACCACCGGTGACAAAGACTTCAACGCCCAGCTGACCAAGATTAAAGAGACAGCCCCCGAGGTGATTTTCCTGCCCAACTATTACAGCGAAGTCCCGCTGCAAATCCAGCAGGCGCACGCTTTGGGTATCGATGTCCCCTTCCTGGGCAGCGATTCCTGGGGCAGCTCCGAGCTGCTCAGCCTGTGTGGCACGGATTGCGAGGGCTACTACTTCAGCACCCATTATGCTGCCGATAACGCCACCCCGGTTGCCAAGGAAATGATCGATGCCTACAAGGCCAAGTACGGCAACACACCGGATGACGTGGCTGCGCTGACTTACGATGCCTTTGGGCTGTTGTGGCAGGCCTTGCAGACCGCAGGAAAAATCGACCGCCAGGCTGTGCGTGATGCCCTGGCCAAGATCCCCAACTATGAAGGTGTTACCGGTACCATGACCTTCCAGGAAGGATCCGGCGATCCCATCAAGAGTGCGGTAATTTTGCAAGTTAAAAATGGCGCCTTTGTATTCTTCGCCAACGCCGCCCCATAATTAATAACCGATTCACATCTCCCGCAGGTTCGGATACCTGGAAACGCTTTGACCATTGATGACTTCACTGTAAAGCTCAAATTCAGCGTTCGCAGGTAGAAAACCTGCGGGAGTTTTTATTTCGGTTGAGGTCTCTGTCCATTGGATGGGAGTAAAGTTATGGCTGGATATCTCGAAAAGAAGGTAGGCACATGACATATCTGCTACAGCAATCATTGAATGCATTACAGCTGGGCAGCATCTACGCACTGATCGCCCTGGGTTACACCATGGTTTATGGAATACTCACCATGATCAACTTTGCCCACGGCGATCTCTTTATGGTGGGAGCGTTCTTCTGTTTCATCGCTGCCACCACTTTGAAGCTGCCATTTATACCCACCTTGCTTTTTTCGATGATCGGGGTGGGAATGCTGGGAGTGGTCATCGAGCGGGCGGCTTATAAGCCCCTGCGCCAGGCGCCGCGTGTCTCTGCCATCATCACCGCTCTGGGTGTGGGTATCTTTCTTGAAAGTATTGTCCTGGTCATCTATCCCTATCCCCAGAGCGTACCGGTGCTGCTGCCCAATGTCACCTGGGAAATCGGGGGAGTGGTGATCTCATCGATTAAGATCATCATCATCCTGCTGACAATTGCCCTGCTGCTGCTGCTCGATTTCATCGTCCGCCGTACCATGGTCGGGATGGCGATGCGGGCGATTTCCTGGGATAAGAGCATCGTCCCGCTGATGGGTGTTCCGCTGAATTTTGTGATCTCATTCACATTTTTTATTGGAACAAGTCTGGGCGCTGCGGCAGGAGTAATGTACAGCCAGGCTTTCCCGGTCATCGATCCTTATATGGGAGTGTTGATCGGGTGGAAGGCTTTCATCTCAGCTGTGGTGGGCGGTATCGGCAACATCCGCGGTGCAATGATCGGCGGCTTCATCCTGGGGATTGTGGAGATCATGGTTGTAGCCTTTCTGCCTTCCACCTACCGGGACTTCGTGGCTTTCACCTTGCTGCTGGTCCTGCTGATCTTCAGGCCGTACGGCATCCTGGGTAAACCCAGGCCTCAAAAGGTGTAAGCCATGGCAGCCTCATCGCAAAAACCAAAACGGTTGCAGGGTTTAAGGAATTTATGGGAAAGCCTGATGCAAAAACGCTGGCTGCTCCCGGTCTTGCTGGGGGTGGGCTTTGTCTTATCCTTTGCCATTCCCCAGTTTAACCTGGTAAATCCCTACATCCAATTAATCATGATGTATGTCGGTATCAATATCATCCTGACTACCAGCCTGAACCTTGTAAATGGCTATATGGGTGAATTCTCGGTCGGGCACGCCGGTTTCATGTCGGTTGGTGCCTATATCGCGGCTTTGCTGTCCACCAAGGTGTTCCCGGTCGAATGGATCGGGTGGTTGTTCCCATTCACGGTTCTAATCGCTGGATTGGGTACAGCTCTGGTAGGCCTCGTGGTGGCTATCCCTTCATTCAAAACTCGCGGCGACTACCTGGCGATCGTCACACTGGCATTCTTGATGATTGTCAAATCGGTGATCGAGAACATCGAAGCCATCGGCGGGCCAGCGCGGCATCCCCGGTATTTACCGCCTGACCAACTTGCCCTGGACCTTTTTCTGGACGTTGGTCGCGGTATGGGTGATCCGTAATTTTATTTACTCCAACTTTGGGCGAGGTGTGCTCTCCATCCGGGAAGATGAAATTGCCAGTGACTTGATGAGTGTTAATACCCGCACCGTGAAGTTGCAGGCTTTTGTGCTTTCTTCTTTCTTTGCCGGTGTGGCCGGAGCTCTTTTTGCACACGTTCTCCAGTTCATCAGCCCGCGTGTCTTTGATATCGTAAAATCCACCGATATGCTGATCATGGTTTATCTGGGTGGGATTGGATCGATCGCCGGTTCAATCGTGGGTGCTACAGTTTATACCGTGCTGCTGGAAGTTTTACGACCGCTGCAGGTATGGAGGTTTGTCCTGATGCCGTTGGTATTGGTGCTGCTGATGATATATCGGCCGCGCGGCATCATGGGCTTGCGCGAGTTCCGCTGGTTTATTCCTTCCAGGGATCTGTTTGCTCGCAAGAACTGGCACGCAAACCGTGAGAAAAAGGAGGTATCCGATGCCACTCCTGCAAGCTAAGAATATCACCCACTATTTTGGCGGGTTGTGTGCCGTCTCGGACTTCAACCTCGACCTGGAGAAGGGTGAGTTAGTAGGCGTCATCGGTCCCAACGGTGCGGGAAAAACCACTGTCTTCAATCTGATTACCGGGGTATACAAGGCAACCGAAGGCGAGATTCTGTTTGATGGAACCCCGCTGGTAGGGATGCGCCCTAACCGCATCACCAGCCTGGGCATCGCACGTACCTTCCAGAACATCCGCCTGTGGCAGGAGCTGAGTGTTCTGGATAATGTGCGCATCGCCAACTATACTCAAATAAAATATGGCACTTTCTCATCTTTCTTCCATTCCGGAAATTTCGCCCGCGAAGAAGACCGTACCATCCAGGAAGCCATGGATTTGCTGGCAGTCTTCAAGCTGGAAGATTTTGCCGATGAAACATCCAAGAACCTGCCTTATGGGCTGCAGCGGCGCCTGGAGATCGCCCGTGCCATGGCCACTCATCCCAAGTTGCTGCTGTTGGATGAGCCTGCTGCGGGTATAAATCCCAATGAAATCGGGCTGCTTATGGAGTTCATCCAATGGATCCGCAAACAATTTGACCTCACCATAATATTGATCGAACACCAGATGCGCCTTGTGATGGGCATTTGTGAGCGGTTGAAAGTATTGGACTTTGGAGCCACCATCGCTGAAGGCTTGCCTGTTGAAATCCAAAACAATCCCCAGGTTCTGGAAGCCTATCTCGGCGAGGGAGTTGAGGTATGAACGCAAATGGCGGATCGAATCACGTGATTTTAGAGGTCCGGGACCTGGCTATCTTCTATGGAAATATCCATGCCGTAAAAGGTATTTCATTCGATGTGAAAGAAGGAGAAATCGTCACCCTGATCGGAGCCAATGGTGCGGGCAAATCATCGACTCTCCGCGCGATTTCAGGAATAATCCCGTATAAAGGAAGTATTCTTTTCCAGGGCCAGGATTTACACAAAGATTCCTGCGGATAAAATTGTCGCCCAGGGTATCGCCCAGGTTCCAGAAGGCCGGGGAATATTCGGTAACCTTACGGTACACGAAAATCTCAAGCTGGCAACCTGGCAGAGAAAGGATAAAGAGGAAATCAGCCGGGATTACGAGAGCGTGTTCTCGGTGTTCCCGCGCTTGAAAGAGCGTATCAACCAGCTGGGCGGCACCCTCTCTGGTGGTGAGCAGCAAATGCTGGCAGTTGGCCGAGCGTTAATCAGTCGTGGGAAGCTGATGCTGCTCGACGAACCTTCCATGGGCCTCTCGCCAGTTCTGGTCAGGGATATTTTCAAGGTTCTTCGTGAGATCAATAAATCGGGCACCACCATCCTGCTCGTTGAACAGAACGCCAATATGGCTTTGAGGATAGCCGATCGCGCCTACGTTCTGGAGACCGGTAATATCACCCTCTCCGGCACAGGCCAGGAGTTGATGGGAAATCCGGGGGTAAAAGAAGCATACCTCGGAGGTTGATGCTAGCAGGCATTGTCACCTGGGCAGAAATCGACCTGGACTCCATTCAGCGTAATGTCCAGGCCTTCAAACGCCACATCGGTCAAGGCGTTGAAGTGATCGCAGTGGTTAAGGCCAACGCCTATGGGCACGGGGCGGTTCCTGTCGCCCGCGCAGCTCTGGAGGCTGGTGCTTCTCGTCTGGCTGTGCACCGCGTGATTGAAGCCGTCGAGCTGCGCCAGGCAGGCCTCGATGCACCCATCCTTGTGATGGGCTATACCCCACCAAGTGGGGCCGAAATGGCTGCCCGCTGGGGTCTGACTCCCAGCCTGATCACCCTGGAATTCGCCCAGGCCCTCTCGCATCATGCCCAGGCTTTGGGAAATCCGCCTCCCCGTGCACGTCAAAGTGGACACCGGTATGGGGCGCTATGGTCTGCTTCCGGCTGAAGTGCTGGAATTTATTCGCAGCCTGCAGGAGTTGCCTGGAATTCATGTCGAAGGGCTGTTTACTCACTTTTCCACAGCCGACGCCTCCAATCCCACCCATACACTGGCTCAGCTCGAGCTGTTCAACCAGGTCATATCTGAGCTTGACCAGAACGGTCTGAGACCACCCATAGTACACGCCGCCAACAGTGCGGCTGCCATGCAGTACCCCCAGGCTCATTTCCAGGCAGTGCGCATTGGGATCGCCATGTATGGATTGCGGCCCTCTCTGGAATGGAATCCACCCTTCGAAATATCTCCAGCTTTGACGCTCAAGAGCCTGGTCACCCGCCTGCGTGAGCTTCCAGCTGGCTCAGGGATCGGCTACGGCAGGACCTTCATCACACAACGCCCAACTTATGCAGCATTAGTGCCGGTCGGCTACGGCGATGGCTACCACCGCAGCCTTTCGAATAAAGGGGTGGTGCTGGTCGGCGGGCAGCGTGCCCCGATCTTGGGTCGCGTCAGCATGGATCAAATCGTGGTGGACGTCAGCCATATCACGGATGTCGAGCTGGAGGATGAAGTGGTGTTGGTGGGGTCCCAGGGGAACGAGCGGATCTCCGCCGAAGAAGTGGGGGAGCTGGAAGGCACCCTGAATTACGAGGTCACCACCGCCCTGCTGCCCAGGGTGGTGAGGCTGTACCAGAGAGGGGGCTTGCTGTCAACGGATTATTAATTTACCAGATCACCTCCACCTCATATTTTTTGATTTCCAGATCCGAGGTCAGGATCGGTAAGTCTTCCAACACACTCTGCGCAATCAGCAGCCGGTCAAAAGGATCCTGGTGAATTGGGGGTAGGTTGCATACATACAGCGCATGGCTGACTTGAACCGGTAGAGCTTGAATTTCATAATGGGCCATCCGGTTTCCAACATATTGGTCTGGGTCCTCAGGTAATTTCAGCCTGCCTTTCGAGAATTTGATGGCGATCTCCCAGGCACTGGTTGCGCTTAGAAAAAGTACATTTTCACCATCTGCAATAAATTCACGAGCTGCAGTCGAAAGTTCAGGGAAATCCAGGTTCCACCATAAGAAAGTGTGTGTGTCGAGCAGTGCTTTCATAGCTCGAATTCCGGGAGAGGCTCATCAAAATCGGGAGAAATCTTGACTTTGCCGGCGTCAATACCCGGAACACGTTGGGAAGGGGCTTGCTGGAAAGAGGAAAGGATTGCGATCGGTTTTCCGGCTTTGGCAATAATCACTTGCTCTCCTCTCTTAACGCGTTCTAAAAGCCTGGAAAGATGCGTTTTTGCTTCGTGGATATTAACCGTGATTGTCATTTTTACCTCGCACCGCAATTATAGACTAAGTCATAGACTAAGTCAAATCTCACCAGAGTTTTATGTAAAAGCAATATTTGTTGATCAAGGGGTGTAAAATCAATTAATATCTCGACCTGGATCATATTGGAAGGATTCAAGCCATGTCTTCCCTCGCTGATCTCATCTCCCATCGTCAAAACGACCAGTATCCCCTCCACAGGCGCTACCTCAACCCGCCCCTGGCGAAGGTGCAGTCTATTATCGGCTTCGATAAGCAGTGGGTGCGTGGTGAAGGGGCTTACTTGTGGGACACAAAAGGCGATCGCTACCTGGATTTGCTCTCTGGCTACAGCGTCTTCAACCTGGGTCGCAGCCACCCCGCCATCAAAGCCGCCCTGCACGAGCTGATCGACCTGGACCGTCCGAACCTGGTGAAGATGGACTGCCCGCTGCTGGCTGGTGTGCTGGCTGAAGAGCTGGTCCGCCACATGCCTGTGGCCTCTGGAAGTTCAGAGCGGCTTGAAGCAGTGTTCTTCGGCAATTCAGGCGCCGACGCCGTCGATACAGCCCTCAAGTTCGCTCGTGCTGCCACCCGGCGGCCGCGCGTGCTTTTCCTTGAGCATGCCTTCCACGGGCTGACTCTGGGGACCCTCTCCATCAATGGCGGCGAGGCCTTCCGGGAAGGATTTGGCCCACTTCTGCCGGGATTTCAATCGCTTCCCATGGACGATCTGGCAGCCCTGGAAGCACAGCTGAGCAAAGGTGATGTCGCGGCCTTTATCGTCGAGCCAATTCAGGGTAAGGGAGTATATATCCCCTCACCGCATTACCTGCCGCAGGCTCAGCGCCTGTGCCAGAAATTCGGAGCACTGTTCATCTGCGATGAGGTGCAGGTGGGCATGGGTCGTACCGGGCGCTTTTTGGCCAGCGAGCACTGGGATCTGGATCCGGATATCGTCACGCTTTCCAAGTCTCTGAGTGGGGGTTATGTACCCGTAGGCGCCACTATCACCCGCCGCAGCATCCATGATAAGACCTTCAGCCGCCTCGATCGCTGCCAGGTGCATTCCACCACCTTCGGTCAGAACGATATGGCGATGGCAGCCGGACTGGCTGCATTACAAGTCCTGGACGAAGAGCGCCTGGTTGAGAACGCTTCTGTCATGGGAGGTAAACTTTTAACTGGATTGGAGAATCTCAAAGGACGGCACCCGATGATCTCCGAGGTGCGCGGCAGAGGTCTGATGATCGGCATCGAATTCGCACCCCCCTCAGCGGCTGGAATCCGCCTGGCCTGGTCTGCTGCCGATGCTGCGCAGAAGGGCCTTTTTGCCCAGCTGGTAGTGATGTCTCTGCTCGCCGACCACCGCATTCTGACGCAGGTGGGCGGTCCGGGTGTGAATATTATCAAGCTGCTGCCTCCCTTGATCATCGGCGATGAAGAAGTTGAAGTGATCATCCGTGCCTTTGATGAGGTAATGAGCGATGCTGCCAGGCTGCGCGGCAGGGTTTGGGGGCAGAGCAGCAAGCTGATCAAGCAGGCTCTTTCACAGTAATGTCTCGGAACCCTCCCGCAGGTTTCTTTACCTGCGGGAGGGTGTCATCCATTTCAAGCGGAGAGGACCATGCGTGCATTTGTCACCGGTGGTACGGGTTTTGTCGGCAGTGCTGTTGTCCGCAAGCTGCTCGCAGCAGGTCATGAAGTTCGTGCTTTGGTGCGCCCGGGAGCGGACACCCGCATGCTCGAGGACCTGCCGGTAGACCGCGTAATGGGTGATCTCTCGCAGGTAGATATTCTTGCCAGGGGGATGGCGGGCTGCCAATGGATTTTTCACGTGGCTGCCTTATATAGCTACTGGGGGCACAATTGGGAGGATTTCAGGCGCGCCAATGTCGATGGGACGCGCAATGTGCTAGAAGCTGCTTCTCGGGTTGGGATCGACCGGCTGGTTTACACCAGTTCCATTGCTGCTTTGGGGTTGAACAGGGATCACTCACCCGCCAATGAGCAAACGCCCAGCTCCCTGCAGGATATGATTACGCCCTATAAACGTTCGAAATTCCTGGCGGAAGAAATTGCTCGTGAATACGCCAGCGGCGGTTTGCCGGTCGTGATCGTTAACCCCAGCACCCCGATTGGAATTGGCGACCATAAACCCACACCCACCGGGCAGATCATCGTCGATTATCTCAACGGGCGCATGTTCGGTTATGTGGAAACCGGTCTCAATCTGGTCGATGTGGATGATGTCGCGGCTGGACACCTGCTGGCTGCCGGAAAAGGCCGCATTGGAGAGCGCTACATACTGGGCAGCGAGAATCTTTCACTCAAAGCCATGCTGGACCTGTTGGCTGATGTATCTGGACTGCCCGAGGTGCGCCTGCGTATCCCTCATGGGGTTGCCCTGGCGTGGTCCTATCTGGATGTCGCTCTTTCCCGCATGATTTCTGGGCGCCTTCCCGCCGCGACGCCGGATAAAGTGCGGCTTGCCTATAACTACGAGTTTTTTAACTCCACGAAAGCCCAGAACGAGCTGGGTTTACCCATTACCCCGGTTCGTTCTGCCTTGCAGAAAGCAGTCGCTTGGTATCGTGCAAATGGATATGCACCTGAGGGATAAACAGGCACCTGTAAGTTACCGCGCCTAATAGAAATGCACATAAACCTTACAAGTTCATTTTTTCTACCCTTCAATAATCACGCTAAACTACCCCAATCGTGAGGAAAATATGAGTACACTCATCAATTCCAGTGGAAAAGATTTCACAAAAACTGTCACCAAGATGAAGATCAAGGCAATGATCCAGACTGTCCGGGAGCGCATCGAAGGCACAATTTATGTTTTCCCAAACCGGCGTGTGTTGGATGAAATCAACTATGCTTCTGGTTTCATCGCGGTCACGGACGCCAGGATTACTTATGGAGAATTTTCCCATGAAGTTGATTTTGTTGCCGTGAATGTGAAATCATATTGTCTGGATGCTGGAGATGAAGGATAAAGAGCCCTCAGTTGAAAAGTCATAATAGTGGATACCCTTATTGGGGGAATTAGTCAAATCAGAATATCATATCTAAAAAGCTCATATAAAAATGTCGGGAGCGTTCATGGAGATGGACGCTCCTGACTTCTCATTTATTTTCGAGGAATATTGATCGGATCGAATGTCCGCATATCAGCTCCTAGGGGTGCCGCCCACCAGGATGGCTGCCCGGTCCAAAGGGTGGCATGCCATGTCCGGGCTGGGCCCCTGCACTCAGCAGCAGGTCTGCCTGTGCCTGGGTGATAACTCCGTCTGCAACTGCCTGGTCGACCATCTGCTCGTAAGCAGCTTGCACGGCTTCCTGGAATTCCTCCTGGGTCAGCCCCTGCTCCTCAATCAGTTCCGGTATGAATTTACCCTCTTCACGTGCCGCCTGGAGCTCTTCAACGGTCATCCCCAGGGCCTGTGCTTCCAGTGCGCCGCGGTCGATGGTGCCCATCAATGCCTGGCGGGCGCGCATCAAATCAGCTTGCTCCTGGGTGATGTCTCCGCTGTCAATGGCAGCCTGCAGGGAAGCTTCGGCAGCTTCACTTCGTGCCGCCTGCAGTTCTTCTACCGATATTCCGAGCTCATCAGCCAGCAGGGCCTCCATATCCATGGCATTGTTTTCACCCAGCCAGTCTCCCAGCAAAGAACCTCTTCCGCGCACACCAAAACTGCGTTCTTTCAGCCATTCAGCCTGTGCTTCGGTCAACAACCCCTGCTCGAGAGCCTGGTCGATGCCGTTTTGCCAGGCGACCTCAGTTGCTGCCTGCAGTTCTTCAACGGTAATCCCTAGAGCTTCTGCCAGGTAAGTGTTTTCCGCTCCTTTTCCAGGCCTTCTATCTCCGCCAGGAAAACCCGGTCCAGGTCGATTGGGCTCTTCCAACCCGTCCGTCCCCACAGGGCTATCGAATAACTCCGCCCCCGTTCCGATCCGAAAATCATTCGACTGAGCGTGAGCAATTCTTGTAGACGCGAATATTGTTATCCCTGCGACGATTGCCAGGGCGCATGCCGCGCCTACCACCAACATCAGGAACTTCTTATTCTTGAACATCAATTCACTCCTTATTTATCTGTTTTGAAATTCTGTCCGGGATAAAACTCGCCTCCGGATCTGGTGTAAGGATAGCAGGAGCGTTTAAAGAATTTGTAAAGATAGGGTTTTGAAATGATTTGGGTTGCCTGAAGGTATGATAAGTAAATAATAGACCTCACAGGTTTTCAGAAAACCTGTTAGGTCTGGGTTACCTACAAGAAAGTGAATCAAAACAGTGAATTACGTATTTATCTTCATGCATGCATAGCGTCGGTCCAAACGCCCTCCGGCAGTTTTTCACCGGCCCGCACGGCGACTTTCAAACGGTTTTCGAAGGGTGTCAATGGGCAAGACCATCTTTCGTTGTAGGCGCAGTAGGGGTTATATGCCATATTGAAATCTACCAGGAATTTACCTCCTGGGAGAGGTTCTGGTTCCAGGTATCTCCCTGCCGGGTAGGTCTCAACCCCCGCCATTGCATCCACAAATGGCAGGAAATAGCCGTGCTCTCCGGCGAATATTGTGAGCTCAGCCGGCTGCCCGTCGACGATGAACCGGATTCTCCCAAAACGCAGGTATTCTTGAATATCACCGGTTGATGTTTGCATCTCGATCTGTTCCTGCCGGTCGAAAGGGAGGGTTTCGATTTCCAGTCGCAGGTCGGGATTCTCTTCGTAATAGCTCAGTCCTGTAAATGCCTTCTTTTGTGCACCTGTCAACGGACTCTGTGGGTGGTGGGCGAAAAATTCATCCTTTTCACTCCGGATTACATGGGTGTCGGTCATTTTTTTTACGCTCCGTTAGTATCGAAATCCAGATAATTGGACGTCCTTAAATCCTGCTTTCTTACCTGTTTGCTCATAGAGGAGCCTCGGTCATTCCTTAACTGTCGCCTCATTTCTTCAGACGACACCCGCATATTTCCACCTCAAAATCAGGGACAATTGAAAACTCAAGGTATACTCAAAGGAAAAGATAAAACGCTGTCATTTCCGTGTGGATAAATTTCAATCATCAAATTTCCCGCAATACTTGACGGATTAACGAGGAGAGGTCCAGACATGCTAGAAAAGGCGAACTCACTTTCAGAACAGCTTTCCGCCTGGCGCCGCGACTTCCACCGCCACCCGGAGCTGGGATTCCAGGAGCTCCGCACCGCCGGCCAGATGGCCACAATTTTGGAGAGTTTGGGCTGCCAGGTTCGTACCGGTGTTGGTAAAACCGGTCTGGTAGCCGAGTTGGGCTCCGGAAAACCGGTAATCGCCATTCGCGCTGATATGGATGCCCTTCCGATCCTGGAAGCCAATGATTTGGAGTATGCCTCGGAAATCCCTGGTGTGATGCATGCCTGTGGGCACGACGCGCACCTTTCTATCGCCCTGGGCACGGCAGCCCTGCTTTCGCAGGAAAAGTTCCCTGGGACAGTCCGCTTTTTGATCCAGCCCTCGGAAGAAGTCGCCGATCGGGAAGGGCTGAGCGGTGCGCCGCGCATGATTGCGGACGGCGCCATGCAGGGCGTGGATTGGGTGATTGCGCTGCATGTCGACCCAATCACACAGGTGGGCCAGATTCGCATCAATGCCGGGCCTTTCTCAGGAGGCGTCGATTCTTTTTTCGCCACCATCCACGGCACCGGCGGTCATGGTGCCCGGCCGCATGAGGGTGTGGATCCGATCTATATCACCGGGCACGTCCTGCTGGCTCTGCACGGCATCGTCTCCCGCCGCCTGGATCCGGTAGCCCCCGCTGTGGTCAGTGTCGGCAGCCTGCATGGTGGGCAGGCAGAAAATGTCATCCCCGACCAGGTGGACCTGACCGGCACCATTCGCTATATGGATCCTGCTGTCCGAATCCAAATTCATACGGAAGTCGAGCGCGCCCTCCAGATTCGCGCGCACCCTGGGTGGCGATTACAAACTTGAGATCGAAACCGGCACCCCTCCGATGATCAACGATCCCGCTGTCGTCGGCCTGATCGAGCAGGTCTCACACAGCCTGTTGGGCAGCACTTCCATTCTTCCCCGCCTGGACGGGCTGGGAGCCGAGGACTTCGGCTGTTTTTCGGAAATCGCCCCGGGAGCGATGTTCAGCCTGGGCTGCCGCCGGATTGACAAACAGCGCTTCCTGCACAATCCGCACTTCGACCTGGACGAACGCTGCCTGCCAGTTGGAGCGGCCATTTTCGCTGAAACCGCACTCCGTTTTCTCCGCCAGGGCGCCTGAGCACCTTTTGTCACGACCTCCTTGCCACAAGTTCTTCTAGAGCGTTTCGAGTTGGCAGGGAAGGTTGTGCTCCAGGGAGGGTAGTCGCAAGCGCCCCGGCTGCGTTTCCCCATCTGGAAGCCTGGAAAACATCCAACCTCTGGGACAATGCCACCGCGAATGCTCCGATAAAAGCATCCCCCGCGGCAGTCGTATCAACCGCCTCCACTTTGAAAGCCGGTATGTGATGCGATTCTTTACCCTGGACTACGGTCACGCCATTTTCTCCCAGCGTTACGATCAGGTTCTTCACCCCAAGCTTCTGTAAATCACCAATCCCAATTTTGAGATCAGTACTTCCGCTCAGCAGTGCCAGCTCATGCTCGTTGGGGATCAGGTAATCGATTTGTTCCAGCAGCCTGGCTTCTAAAGGTTGAGCCGGAGCCGGGTTCAGGATAGTTTTTACTCCGTATTGCTGCGCGAGTTCGACCGCCCTTTTGATCACCGGCACCGGGGATTCCAGTTGAGTGACCAGTATTTGTGCATTCTCAAAAGCCGCTTCAGCTGCCTCCAGGTCCTGGATGCTCAGGAGGGCGTTCGCCCCTGGGGCCACAACGATCGTATTTTGTCCGGCAGCGCTGACCGTGATCAATGCCACACCGGTTGCAGTGGCTGGATCGCGTGAGATATACTGAGTATCCACCCCATCATTCTTGAGGGTGAGCAGCAGTGCCTCTCCAAAATTGTCCGCACCTACTCGACCAATCATCCTGAACTCGAGCACCCAACCGGCTGGCAGCAACCGCCTGGTTAGCCCCTTTTCCTCCCGGGAAGGTGTGGAATTCACCTCCCAGGATCGTTTCCCCCACAGCTGGATGGCGGGGAGCCTGTACTACCAGGTCCATGTTCAGGCTCCCCACAACCAGGATGTTTCCCTTGGGATCGGATTTCTTACTCACTCGCCACCCGCAGTTTCAGCCTCCAGAGCCACCAGCTCGCGGTATGTCAGCGTCCAGGTGCTGGAGTTGAAGGATTGAAGCAGGCCTCTCAGGAAAGTCGTGGGAACGGCAATGATCAACATCAATATCGGCAGGCCAATAATTGCCGCCAGGATCCAGGGCGTGGCTCCCTCCATGAAAATCCCGATCAACGCACCTACCAGCATGGCCGGCAGTCCGGCAATGATAACTCCAGCCAATGCCAGCATAAAAACCACCGGGATCATCACGATGACGAACCCCAGGCCCACCGTGAACAGGATGACGCCCATCAGGAACACATCCACGATGCGTCTGCGGACCAGGTCAATTCCCCGCCGTATCGCCTCAAACACGCCTAGCTCCTCCAGGATGCATGCCCTTCGGATAACGTGGATCAGCAGTGCGACGACGATCCCCACCAGGACCGCTAGGAAGAAAACCAGCATTCCCATCCCGATCGAGGCCGCAGTGCCAACCACTCGCAGAGCTGTGTTATCGATCAGCCACACCAGTAGCGGCGCCAGTGCAAATCCAAAAAGTAGCAGGAATACCACCGCAGTAATGATGCCTATCAGCAGGTCGATCAGGAATATTTTCAGGGCAGCGCGTGACCAGCCCATTCGCCATCCCTGGCGGAAACCCACTTTTTCCCCACTGCTCTCGTGGCTGTCCACCAGACGGATCAGGGCAGTTTCTGATACATACCGCACGATAGTGCTCACCACTGCCAGGAGTAAGATTAAACACGCCAACCCGATACCCAGGGCGATCATCGTGCTGATCAGCTGGCTGGATATATCTGGGAAAATCCCATCCAGG
Source organism: uncultured Chloroflexia bacterium (assembly GCA_963698765.1). Taxonomy (GTDB): domain Bacteria; phylum Chloroflexota; class Anaerolineae; order Anaerolineales; family UBA4823; genus CAVOSB01. Next base: position 49,544 of record CAVOSB010000034.1, on the reverse strand, counting down.
TCGCCTGGAAAGTCAAAATCCCCTGGCTCAGGCAGCGGTTGCATCCAGCTGCTGCCTCCCCCGCTCGGAACCTGGTAATTCGCCGGGCCGCCTCCGCCCGCGCTGGTTAGTGCCAGCAGGATGCCGAAGATCCACAGCATCCTGTAAAATTGGGTGATCTCAAATGCCCTTTTCACAATTTTTATGTGGTCCATTTTGTCTTTCCTTTCAATTATTAATACGATTTTCGGGTGGATTTATTTCAATGGTTCTATGTTGTTCAGCTCTGAAAGTGCAGATATTTCAATTTCGAACCAATCATAATCCACTCTGATATACTCGGAGGGTGCAATTCAGGCAGCTTCATGATTGGGAAGTCAATCCTCAGCAAGCCATCGCCATACAGGAACTGTTGCGCAGCCAGGTCATTCGTCAGGATCTGTTTACTGCGATACGTGCTGTTGCAGGTGTGGATGTCGGCTTCATATCCGGAAATCAGGTTGCCCGCGCAGCGGTTGCAGTTCTCGCTTTCCCAGGGCTTGATCTACAGGAAATCTCTCAGGCTGAGCGAACAGCGGGATTTCCCTATGTACCCGGTCTGCTTTCCTTCAGGGAGATCCCGGTAGTCCTCCAGGCGCTTTCTCACTTAAAGGCGCTCCCCGATCTGCTGATATGCGATGGTCACGGTCTCGCTCACCCGCGCCGTTTCGGCCTGGCTTCCCATTTGGGCTTGATCTGCGACCTTCCTTCGATTGGTGCGGCCAAGTCGCTTCTGGTTGGCGAGCATGCCGCAGTCGGCCCGCAGCGCGGCGACTGGCAGCCGCTGATCGACCATGGCGAGATAATTGGAGCAGCACTTCGCACCCGCCTGGGTGCCAGGCCGGTTTATATCTCCATTGGTCACCGCCTGAGCCTGGAATCCGCCATCGATTTCGTATTGCGCTGTACAACAGTATTTAGGTTGCCTGAGACCACCCGCCACGCCCATCGCCTGGCTTCAGGCGAAAAAAGCCGATATAATCAGGAACATTCCAGCAGTGAAATGACCAAAATATGAAATCAATTTGCGTGTACTGTGGTTCGTCAGATAAGATCAAACCTGAATACTTTGAAGTTGCCCGCCGGATGGGATCTACCATCGCCAATCGCGGCATTCAGCTCTGGTATGGGGCAGGTTCTACCGGTTTGATGGGAGCCCTGGCTGAAGCGGTGCTGGCTGCCGGCGGCGAGGTGATCGGTGTGATCCCCGCCATGTTTAATAACCCTACCCTGGCTCACTACGGTCTTACACGCCTGGAAGTAGTCGGTGGGATGCACGAACGTAAACAGCGCCTGGCAGAGAAATGCCGATGCCTTCGTCGCCTTGCCGGGTGGATACGGGACCTTCGAAGAGTTATTCGAAATCCTGACCTGGGCTCAAATCGGCTTGCATTCCAAGCCCATCGGTGTATTGAATGCTTTCGGTTACTATGATCGGCTGCTCCAGATGCTGGAGTATGCTCTAGAGCAGGGTTTCATTTACAATGAACACCGTCTGCTTCTCCACACCGCCCAGGAACCCGATTTATTGCTCGATGCCATGCAGGCCTATCGGGCGCCAGAGGGTTTGGAGCGTTGGCTTACTCGTACGGATTGACAAATTCAGTGTTATGGTATAATCATTTGCGTAGGGGAAGCTCTTCCTGGGTGATTCATAATTGCATTAAAATTATCCCGAACTTAGTCTAACTGGTTCGTACACTGCATATTCGTTTATTCCCGTTATCTGGTGCTAAGCTATTGAAGTTGTCCCAATTTTGATTGCTGTTTCTGCCCTTTAATAGGGATTAAGGCGATCGGTCCTGCCTGTATACTGGCAGGTAAATCCTCACTATAAAAATCAGGTGCTTATGAAGGTCCTTGAACTCGAAAGTGTGTCCTTGTCTAACTTAAGACAAAATGGCGCGTGACCTGGATGTCCCAAACGCCACGCGTATGAAGAAAGAAGATCTCATCGTACGCATTCAGCAGGCCGAAGCAGAAAAGCAAGGCCTCGAGGTGCGCGGCGGCATCCTGGAAATCATGAATGAAGGCATTGGCTTTTTGCGTTCGGGTCACTACCAGCCCGGCCCGTACGATGTCTATGTCTCCCAATCGCAAATCAGGCGCTACAACCTGCGTAATGGTGACCTGGTTTTTGGTCAGGTGCGCCCGCCGCGCGAATCTGAGCGTCATTACGGCCTGCTGAAAGTTGAAAGCGTCAACGGGGTCGACCCGGAGGAAAATCGCTATCGTTCAAGCTTTGAAACCCTCACTCCGATCTTCCCTGAAGTGCGCTTTGACTTGGAAACCGATCGCCACACCCTTTCTACTCGTCTGATCAACCTGGTGACTCCTATCGGTCGCGGCCAGCGCGGTTTGATAGTTTCTCCCCCCAAAGCTGGCAAAACCACCATCCTCAAGCAGATTGCCAACTCCATATCCACCAAATACCCCGAAGTGCACCTGATGGTTGCCCTGATCGGCGAGCGCCCGGAAGAAGTCACCGACATGGATCGTTCCGTCGACGCAGAGGTGGTTGCCTCTACCTTCGACGAACCAGTGACTTCGCACGTGCGTGCCGCCGAGATGGTCCTGGAAAGGGCCAAGCGTTTGGTGGAGATCGGCAGGCACGTGGTTGTCCTGATGGACTCGATTACTCGCCTGGCGCGTGCCTATAACCTCGTGGTTACCCCCTCCGGACGCACCCTCTCCGGCGGTATCGATCCCTCCGCTTTATACCCGCCTAAACGCTTCTTTGGTGCTGCCCGCAATATCGAAGAAGGCGGCTCGCTGACGATCATCGCGACCTGCATCATCGATACCGGTTCACGCATGGACGATGTGGTATACGAAGAGTTCAAAGGCACCGGTAACATGGAATTACACCTTTCCCGCCGGCTTCAGGAGCGGCGCGTATTCCCGGCTATCGATATCGAGCGTTCTTCCACCCGGCGTGAAGAGCTGCTCCTGGGCCCGGATATTACCCCGCGCGTCTGGCTGATGCGGCGCATGTACGATCAAATGATTAACATGGGCGGTTTGGATTCGACCAATGCCACCGAGTCGATACTGAAACGCCTGGAACAGACCGCTGACAACCAGGAATTCCTGGAAAAACTCATTGAAGATTGATCTGGGATTCCTTTACCTGCACTGAGCAGCTTTCCATCCTTTGACAGCATATGAAAAACCCCGGGCGACTGCTTTCGTTCGCAGCATGGGGCGCAGCGCTGGTGTTTACTATCCTGGCAGGCATCCTGGGATGGCGTTACTTCTTTTCAGGAACGGCTGGCACCCGTCGCGGGTCATCATCTCAAGGATCCGAATTGCTCCCTGTTCAGGGGCGATGGGAGAGTGCAGGGGATCTTCCAGAAATGGAATTGCCCGCACCAGTAATTTCCGCTGGACCGCAGTTTATACCCCGTCTTTCTAACCTGCATACCATCATACCGAATCGGGCAGCGGCGCGAGGTGCTCGATTACCAGGTCGCCCTCGGTGATTCGATCTTCGAGATTGCCTCCCGATTCAACCTGACCCCTGAAGCAGTGCTCTGGGCGAATTACGACCAGCTCAATGACAACCCGGACCTCATCTCCGTTGGAATGGAGCTGCTCATACCCCCGCTTGACGGTGTTTTGTATGATGTTCAGGCAGGTGATACCCTGGAAGCAGTTGCTGCCAAATTCGATGCCTCGATTTCAGACATCCTCGATTGGCCTGGAAACCAGCTCGACCTGGTAAATCCGAGTCTCGAACCTGGCGCTTTGTTAATGATCCCGGGTGGGCACCGTGAATTCCGTCAGTGGCTGATTCCAACTATCCCGCGTGGAGCTGCTGGTGTGTCCAAGGCCGTGTATGGTGAAGGCGCCTGCGAAGGCAGTTATGAAGGCGCTTACGGCACCGGGACTTTCATCTGGCCTGTGGACACGCATACATTGTCCGGGAATGATTACTGGTCTGGGCACCTGGCTATCGATATCGCTGCCGGGCAGGGTGCCTCGGTATACGCATCGGATGGCGGGGTAGTGGTTTTCTCCGGCTGGTCAACTGGCGGATACGGCAATACGGTCGTGGTCGATCATGGGAATGGTTACCAGACCCTCTATGGGCACTTGAGCAGCGCTGCAGCCGGGTGTGGGCGCAGCGTGAGCCAGGGTACAGTCATCGGTTACGCCGGCAGCACAGGGAATTCCACCGGCACCCACCTGCACTTCGAAGTGCGCTATCTGGGAGGCTTCATCAGCCCCTGGTATGTACTGCCTGCTCCCTGAATCGGGTATATTATGTCTGCCGGGATTGAATCAGTTACGTAAAATTGAGACCTGAGTAATAATAGTATACAGTTGCGAAATGGAGGAAACCAATGCCAAAAAATCCCACTGAACCAGAAACCGAAGTAATCGCCGAGACCGATAATTACATCGCCTGGCAGGCGGAAGAGCCTGATGGAGAAACGACCTTCCATCTCGAACTCAACAATGTCACCTTGCATTTCTTTAAAGAAGAGTGGGACGAGTTTCTCAAGCTGGTGGAGATGCTGTTCAAGAAGTGAGCGCCCCCTCAGGTGTTTGACCCGCTATCTAAATATTCTTAGCGCGCAATTTGCTCGACGTACGGAACCACGCCCAGGCACGGTTCTGTGAATTGTGTTTTTACGCTCTCCCAGGTGATCCGCCGGTCCGTCGAGAAAGTCCAGGCCTGGTGGATGGCGAATGACAGGCAGCCGGGTCCGGCGTGGTAATTAGCAATGGTGAAGCGCCACAAATCTTCATACGTGCTGACCAGCCCCGCCATGCTCTCCGTGGCGGTATAAATTGTCCGCGCGACCTGTGCGCAGTTTGATTGCAGCATGTTGGCGAACAGCAGCACGCTGAAGTTGACATTGGTCAGGTCGACTCCTGTTGGGCAGTCAGGACAATCTGCCTTCGCCTGCAGCGCCAGTGCCCCACGCAGGATCGCCCGTTCTTTTTCACCCAGGTTCAAATACCCCCCCTCGCAGGCCTCTTCCGATAAAACCAGTGGGCAAAATTGCTCGAAGAATGGTGGGTCCCAAAGCAGCAGCGTTTCGGCACCGTTGTCTGTGATTTGACCCAGGCCGAACTCCCACGGCACCCGGAAGATCCCCGGCCAGAATTGGCTTTCCTGGGCAAACAAGTTCTTCATTAACTGGGCCGGGATACCCGTGTTGTGCGCGACATTCAGGATGCGTTCGTCGAACTGGTTCTGCCAGTAATCCACCAGTGGGCGGGCTATTTCCAGGCCGCAGGCGTCTGCATAACCGTTCGGGAGCCTCCCTCCAGTTGGACAGGTGGATACATCCACAAGTCCATTGGCGATCAACCTGCCGGCCAGGTAAAAATACGGTTCCTCCGAAGCCAGCTGCAGGTGCCCTTCTGGAGAGCTCAGCCATGGCGGTGGTCCGCCGATTGGGGGCAGCGCTTCCCAGATGCGAGTGCAGGAAGCCAGCGGTGGGCCGTCCCACTGCTCGCTGAACACATCCACATACCAGCCTGCACCCTGGGGTGTCATCCCTGTGTCGATCACGCGCACCTGGGCGAAGAAGTGTTCGCTTGTGTCGCCATACGACGACTCTGCCCAAAATTCAATCCGGCTCCCAAATATCTCAGTTGGCCAAAGGGGGAAGCTGCAGCTCTGACCCTCGCACACGAAAGACATTCCATCGATATTTCCCTGGATGGATAGGATCCGGTGTTCAGGCAGCGGTTCTTCTCCGCTGAAAATTATTGAGGGGATCTCTGAACAGAAGTTATCTGGAGGAGTTCGGCTGGCAGCCTTCCAGGCTTACCCATACCACCGCTGGAGGCAGCTCTAAGATGACTTCCTTTTCCTTGGCCTGTGACCCAATCTTATGCAGGTACAGTCCTTTACAATTGACCCCATCATCGCATGGTGGAGTGAACCACCAGGCTGTGGCAATTTCCTCCCCGCATTCACCCGCTACGTCGTAGACTGTCGGCAGTTCATCGTGGTCGATAAACACCCGGCACACGATCATATTGTGATCCCAGCTGATCAACCACCATTCATATTCGATGTATGAAACTACGATAGTTTGAAATCGTGTGCTTTCCCCTGTGAGTGCTTGAGTGGAGTCCTGCACCAGTCCTGAAGCAGGTTCCTGCGCTCTTACTTCGACAGTCTCCTGCCTGCTCTCCCGGGCTGAAACGCGTCGACTGAGCCCTTCCAGGTTGCTCAGGAAGAACGCTAATACGACGGCTGCCGCGACGATTCGCTTCAATGCCATCCTGAGACTAAAATATCATGTTTATGGCCGCTTGTCAATTATGACCTTACAGTTAAGAAAGTGTGAAGAAATGATTATGGGGAATCTGTCCTGATCTCAGACTCAGCCATCCAGAATTCTGGTCAATCGCTAACATTTTAATGTAAAATCTCTCACTGATTATGTTTTCACTCGTTCAGAACATCCTGTTGCCATATCGAGTCGTTGGTATGTGTCTCTACTTGCAGTCTCTGGGGATAAACTGCAAGATTACAAAATTCCTGCGTAAGAAAAGAACGGCGCACCGCTGGAGCACTGCCCACCACATCGTATTTGGTAAGGTAAGCGTTGGAGCGCTGCGGAAATTGGAAGACGGTAGAGACAGGGATGGGTTTCAGTGGTACAAACCGGAATGGGACGATGGCAGTGATAATTCGACCAGTGCGAATTCCATTGAGGAAATCCGCCAGAATGCAATCACCCTGGGAGCTCCAAATACTGAATACGCTCTTGAAGGCTATGGCTCGAAAGATCCTGCCCGTTTGCCCAACCTGGGGGATATTCCGATCTCAAAACATGTGTACGGACTGGCAATTGATGTACTGGTCGATTGGAGCCAGTTTGGAGGCGCATGGAGCCAACATGCCAGGGAGACAGTTGCTCAATTTCGTTTAATTCGACCTGTGCCCGACGAACCCTGGCACTTTGAAATTGATCAGAGCAGGTATTTTGTGGTTGGTCCACACAAAATTTTCTTTTGGGCAATAAAACAACTGTCATCTCGGAGATAAAGTTGGTGGGACATTGAAAAAATTTCCCCTCCAAACGAAGAGAATACTCACTTTAGCAACTGCCGGGCTGAAACCCGATCGCCTCCTTGATGTAAATAACCAGCATTACCCTCGGGTAGATTACCTTGAATTGCAGCGATTTATGAACACGGAGGTGATTGATTATTCAGTGTATCCGGGGGCCGGCATCGGGCGTCTGTTGTCATATATTGAAACCCAGTTGCGATCAGATGTATACCTGGCTCTGGTGGGCTTATTGTTGCGCCGCTCTTTTGATATCGTCTTTACCATGTCTGAAAGGGCAGGTATTCCGTATTCCGGGATGCACAAATCATTGCCTGCCCGGAAACAGTTTGTATCGATGTTCACAAGCTGGTCCATGCGGCAGGAACGTGTAATCACTAAACTGCGATTGTTCTCAACCATGGATAATATTATTGTTAAATGTTCATCCTTGAAAGAACACTTTATCAAATTAGGAGCTCAATCGGAACGAATAAAAGTGATCCCGTTTGGAATTGACCATAAATTCTTCTCCGCAGCCAATGAGGACTTACCTGCAGAAGACATGATACTGGCAGTTGGCGAGACTCGTACGCGTGATTATGCCGCTTTATTTGAGGCCGTAAAAGGATTACCTGTGAAATTAATTTTGGCCGCCTCGGGATTATGGTCAGCCCGCGAAAAGTCAACCGATCTCCCGCAGCCAATTCCGGAAAATGTGCAAGTATTTAGAAAATTGCCGCGCAGAGAATTACGAAAGCTTTACAGCCAGGCTCGTCTTGTCGTTCTTCCAGTCTATGACCTGCCGTATTCGGCGGGAGTCACATCTTTACTCGAGGCCATGAGCATGGAGACCGCGGTAATTATTACCCGCTCAAATGGGATTATGGATTATATCGTTGATGGACAGACGGGGATTGTCGTCGAGCAAGGACAGGCATCATCAATCTCCGCAGCTGTGATGCATTTACTGAATAACCCAAAAGAAGCATGTCGGATGGCGGCTAATGCTCGTCAGGTTGTCGAACAAGAATTCAATATCGATACCTATGTCGAGAGGCTTGCAAACCATCTCACAAGTCTTTAATAAGGCTGATCTTGACAGCTGTGATTATCATTGAGAGATCTCCCCCCTGGTGTAAGCGATGAGAAAATTATTGAGCCTCCTCTCTTCCTTTATTGCGAAAGTCAAAGGAAGTGCTGTAAAAAAGGTAATCCCCCTCGCTGTTCTTAATAGAATAAAAATCCTGAACTATTTGTTCTTGCTATATTACGACGTTCTTTTGCGAGAAGAGAATTGGGATCTTTCTAAATTCATTTCTTCAATCACTCGCCCTAACAAAAAGATTTTTTCTATCCAGTTATCCCATGGGAAAGCTCCATGATCTTCCATATCTGTATCCAAGGCAGGTATCTGATCACGAATAGCATATCCAAAAATGTAGACTTAATACTGAAGTGGAATCCTGTCACTTTCTCTCCTTCTGATCGTATTCTGGATGAATTGCGAGAGAAGGCGCGCATCATTAATTACGATTGTTCCGATATCAGTAAATCCTATGTCGCCGAAATTTTCCGTAAAACATTCGGTTACGATTATGAAATTGATCCTCTGACATACCAGGGCAAATGTGTAAAAAAATCGAACATTAATGCACTTCACGACGGTGAAATCATCGATTGTCCGATTGACCAGGTTCAGGAAGGCTTTGTTTATCAGGTCCTGATTGATAATGAAGTAGAAGACGGCCTGGTGTTGGACATTCGCATCCCGATTTTTATGAACTGTATCCCTTTCATTCTCAATAAATACCGTCCTGCTGATGGACGGTTCCACGCTGATTTAGTTCGCCTGCAGATAGTGGAAACAAGCGCAGCCATCTCGCCAAATGAGCAGGAGAGAGTATTAGCTTTTTGCAGGTTGATAGGACTGGATTACGGCGAATTGGATGTGTTGCGTGACAGGAATAGCGGCAATCTTTACATTGTTGATGTGAACAACACCCCACACGGTTACCCTGTTCGCTATGCCCCACAACTGGAAAGACTCATGAGGAGGTTATCCAACGCCAGGCCAGGGCATTTTCAGACACCTTCATGGATGGTGCTTAATACGATTCCATCTGGGGGAGATGCTCGCGGATAACAGGTGCTGTTATCGATTCACCCATTAATCAATTTCCAGATCGACTCCTGTCTGATATCCCCTTCCATTGGCCCGAAGGCAGCTGCGTTCAGGGCGCCGGCTGCCGCCGCCATCTTTCCGCATTCCTCCAGGGTCCTCCCCTCCAACAACCCACACAGGAATCCGGCATCGAAGCAGTCGCCAGCCCCCGTCGGATCGATTTCTTTTACCGGATATGTAGGGGTGTGAGTTAACCCCGACCGCGCATAAACTGTCGCGCCTTTTTTACCGCGCTTGAGTACGATCAGCTCCAGTTGAGAATTTTCGAACAACTTTTCAACACACCTGGCAGCCTGCTGGTCCCCGCCCAGGAGTTTTAATTCTTCCTCACCCGGCAGGAGCACAGCTGTTTTTTCCATCACCGGTCCGATCACTTCCTGCAAATCCCTTTCTCCCAGTAGTTCGGACCGGATATTTGGGTCAAAGCTGATACGGGTTCCCGTTCGATGGAAATATTCGACCGCCTTAAAAATCTCTTCCCTGAAAACGTCGTTAGCCATCAGGGAGCAGCCCATAACATGAAAAAATCCGACCTTCCCCCACTCTTCCTTTTCAGGAAAGCGAGCTATCACTGCTGGTGTGCCGTCGATGTGATAAATAAACTTCCGGCTTCCATCCTCAAAATAAGTGACGAACGCCACCGCTGTCGCCGCACCGGGCACCCTTTCCACCAGGCGAAGGTCAACGCCATCCCTGCCCAACCGCTCGAGCAGGCACAGTCCGAAATCGTCTTCTGCTACCCCGCTGATGATCCCCGCTGGATGTCCCAGGCGGCTGACCGTGTCGATGAATATAGCCGGTGCGCCGCTCGGAAATGGGCCAAGAAACTCCCCGGCCTCCTTCAGCCGCATACCAGCCTTCGGTCGCATGATCTCCACCAGCATCTCACCCATCGTCCAGATTTCAGCCATTATTTGCTCCTGATCTCATCTTTTTGTGCGATTATAGCCCAATGGACCTATCCAGAATGACATAAGCGGTCAAAAAGAACAAAATCCTGGCCTTACAGATTCCTAATCGCTGGTTACCTGTCTACTTGCTACGCCCACCACCCCATGATAAACTCATTAAACTATGCCACCTATCCTCTACCTGATCGATGGGCACGCCCTGGCTTACCGCACATTTTTCGCCTTGACGCGCGGCGGCGGCGCCGGTTTCACCACTCGCAGCGGTGAGCCAACCGCTGGCGTGTTTGGTTTCACCAGTGTGCTCCTGCGCCTTCTGGAGCGTGAAAAACCCGATTACCTGGCGGTTGCCTTCGATGTTGGGCGTACTTTTCGTGATGATCTCTTCCCCGATTACAAGGGCACGCGCGATAAGATGCCCGATGAGCTGCGCACCCAGATCGAACGTGTTCGGCAGCTGGTTGACAGCTTCAATATCCCGCGCCTGGAAGTCGATGGATACGAAGCCGACGATGTCCTGGGCAGCGTTGCTCAACACGCCGCCGCCAACGGTCTGGGTGTCAAGATCATCACCGGCGACCGTGATTTGCTCCAGCTGGTTTCCGAGCGCATCATCGTCAGCCTGCCAGGCAAAAGCCTGGCTGATTCGAAAGATTACCTGCCTGAAGACGTGGTGGAGTATTTTGGTGTCCGCCCAGACCAGGTGGTTGATTTTAAAGCCCTGGTCGGTGATAAATCGGATAACATCCCCGGTGTGGCAGGTATCGGTGAAAAGACCGCCTCTGCGCTCTTGCAGCAGTATGACAGCCTGGATAGTGTTTATGCTCACCTGCCAGAAATCAAGGAATCCTTGCGCAGCAAGCTGGAATCCGGGCGCGAAACTGCCTACCTGAGCCAGGAACTTTCGCGCATCGTTGTCGATCTGGATGTACCTCTCGACCTGGAGCGCGCCCGTCCTTCGCAGTTTGACCCGCAGCGTGTCGAAAGCCTGTTCCGAGAGCTCGAATTTCGCTCCTTAATGGCGCGCCTGGAAGCATTGATGCAGTCATATGGTAAGGTCGGGCAGCGCACCACCCAGCTGGATATGTTCGGCGCTCCTCAGGAACCGCCGAAAATCACCGCCCCGGTCGGAGAAGTTTCCCGTCCAGAAATTGAGCCGCGCCAGGTGACCGTGGTCGATACCTTGCCAAAATTGGAATTGCTGGTCAGGCTCCTGGATTCGGCCGCTGTCATTTCTTTTGATACTGAAACCACCTCCACCGACCAGATGCGTGCTGATTTGGTTGGGATCTCACTCGCCGTCGAGCCGGGGTCGGGATACTACATCCCCGTGGGTCACCGCCAGGGCACACAGCTGCCGCTTGACACCGTCCTCCAGGCTCTCAGGTCTCCGCTCACCAATCCTGGGATACCGAAGATTGGCCATAACCTCAAATACGATTACGTCCTCCTGGCTCGTGATGGGCTGCAAGTCGAGCCTGCCGGTTTTGATACCATGATTGCCGAATGGTTGATAAACCCGGCCTCCCGCAACCTGGGTCTGAAAAACCTGGCCTGGGTCAGGCAGGACATCCGCATGACCGAGATCGATGAATTGATAGGCAAGGGCAAGAAACAGATCACCATGGCAGATGTGCCGATCGATCAGGCTGCTGCCTACGCCGGCGCAGATGCCGAGGTGGTCTTGCGTCTCATGCAGGAGCTCGAATCCGATCTTTCTGAGCACCATGCGCTAGAGCTTTTTCACAATCTTGAAATGCCGCTCGTACCCGTGCTGGCGAGCATGGAAATGGAGGGCGTCGCCCTCGACACATCCTTCCTCCAGCGCATGTCCCAGGAATTGAGCCAGCGCCTCGGCCAGCTCGAACAGCAGGTGCAGGGCGCGGTGGGCTGGCAGTTCAACCTGAATTCTCCGCCCCAGCTTTCGGAGGCCTTGTTCGATGCGCCTGAAAATTCCTCCCCCCGACCGTACCTCGCGCACCAAGACCGGTTTCTATTCCACCTCCGCCGATGTCCTCGAGACATTCAGCGGTGCCCATCCTGTTGTGGATCTGGTTCTGGAGCACCGCGAGCTTGCCAAGCTGCGCTCAACATACCTGGAAGCATTGCCCCAGCAGGTGAACCCGCGTACCGGGCGTGTGCACACTTCCTATAATCAGACTGGTTCGGTAACCGGGCGCATTGCCTCTTCCGATCCTAATCTTCAGAACATACCCATCCGCACCGAGCTGGGCCGTAAAGTGCGCCACGCATTCGTCGCCGCCCCCGGCAGCTACCTCCTGGGAGTCGACTATTCGCAGATCGAGCTGCGCATCGTCGCTCATATGGCCGATGACCAGGCGATGAAAGCGGCTTTCAACGCCGGCCAGGATATCCACGCCGCTACAGCTGCCGCAGTCTACGGTTTGCCGTTGGATAAAGTTGATACGGACATGCGCCGCAGGGCGAAAGGTATAAATTTCGGCCTCATCTATGGCATGAGTGCCTTTGGCCTGACGCGCCAGACTGACCTCACCCTGGCTGAAGCCGAAAATTTCATGAAAGCCTATTTCGGTCAATTCCCTGGCGTCAAGCGCTATCTGGATGGCATGCGTCGGCTGGCTGCAGACCAGGGCTATGTGGAGACGCTTCTCGGCCGCCGCCGGTATTTTCCTGGCTTAAGAACCCGCTCCGATTTCAATACACGTAACCGTGAAGAGCGCGAGGCGATCAATGCTCCTATCCAGGGTACTGCTGCCGATATTATGAAGCTGGCTATGCTTAAGGTCCATGCAGCACTCAGGCAGACCGGGCTTGCGGGGCGCATGATTCTGCAGGTGCATGATGAGCTGGTGCTCGAATGTCCTCAGGGCGAGCTTGCAGAAGACTGCCTCGCTGGTGCGCAGCGAAATGGAGAGCGCGTTCCAGCTGGATGTGCCGCTGCTCACCGATGCTCGCTTTGGTAAGAATTGGGGAGAAATGGAAACAATTCCGCGATAGGAAAAACGCATGCCAGGTAATACGCAGGTCTTTCAAGATGCCATGGACCAGGGTCATTCTGCTGCCTGGGATGGATCCTGGGACCTGGCGGTGACCTTCTACCGCCAGGCACTGGAAGAATTCCCCGATCATCCGCAGGCGCTTGTCAGCCTGGGTCTGGCCTTGTTCGAGCTTGGCTCGGATGAGCAGGCCCTGAAATGCTATCTGAATGCCGCCCGGCTCACGCCCGAAGATCCTATGCCGATAGAAAAAATTTCCCAGCTCTACGAACGGTTGGGAAATCAGGATCGTGCTTCTCAAGCGGCTTTGCATTCAGCGGAGCTGTACCTGAAAAATCGCGACCCGAAGAAAGCTGTAGAAGTCTGGGAACGCGCCCTCCGATTGAAACCGGATGACCAGAAAGCATCCGCTCGCCTCGCAGCGGTTTACGAACGAATTGGGGAGAAAGACCTTGCCGTGCGGGAGTATCTCGCCTTGGCAAGTTTGCAGCAGGCTGCAGGCAATGTAGAGCGGGCCGCCGTTTCGATAGAGCGAGCACTCGTGATTGTGCCTGGTTCTCCCCAAGCACTGCGCTGTAAGTCCTTGTTGCAGGAATCAAAACCTCTGCCTGGAATTGATCGGAACCATCCGCGCTCCGCTCCCTTGCGCAGTGCAGGTAGATATCAGCTTCTGGAGCCGCCGGACCTTGTCCAGGCCCAGGTTGAGTTGAACCCCGTTGAAGAAACCTGCCAGGCTGCTTTAGCGGTCCTGGCTGGCCTGCTCTTCGAATCCGCTGAAATGGATCCACCGCTCCGTTCGGAACGCCTTCCGTTTAAAGAGCTTGTCAAAGGCGGGTCAGCCCTGCGAAATTCTTCTGATCACACCCGCCTGCTTCTGTACCTTTCTCAAGTAGTCGATTTTCAGACTCGGTCAGAATTCGAAAAAGCCGCTGAAGAGCTTCAAAGAGCAGTGGACATTGGTCTCGTACATCCAGCAGCTCAATATGACCTTGGATTTTTATATTCCCGGGTGGGGCGCCAGGAAGAAGCCCTGCGCCAGCTGTTGCTCGTGCGCGATCAGGATGATTTCGCTCTTGGCGCTCACCTGCTCTTGGGGAGCATCTACCGCCAGATGGATCAGGAATTCGATGCCTCCATGGAATATTTGGAGGCCTTGAAATTAGCTGACATGCTCAATATCTCTCCTCAATCCAGGGATAACCTGCGCCAGCAGTACGATTCACTCGTCGAGGCATATCGCCTCCTGCCAGCGCTCGAGGTTCAGGCCCGTCTGAGTGAAGACATCCGCCAGCTGCTGATGCGACCGGATTGGCGAGTTCAGGTCCAGCATGCTCGCACCCAGCTGGCTGATTCAGGCCTGCCTCGCACCCTGGCCGAGATGCTGGCTGCAGGTGGCGGCAATCAGCTGTTTTCGACGCTCACCAGGGTGCGCGAATTGAAAAATGCCCGGCGGCTGCGGTCTGCCATGGAAGAGGTCTTTTTTGCCCTGGAAATTGCGCCTTTATATCTCCCGCTCCATACCCTCATGGCAGATCTGTTGGTAGATCAGGGTGAAATTCAGCGGGCAATCGAAAAATATAGAATTGTCGCCCGTGTTTACAGTATGCGAGGAGAATCGTCTCAAGCGATTGCTCTGCAGCGCGAAGTGATCAAGCTGGCGCCTGCCGATATCCAGGTCCGAAACCAGCTCATCTCTGAATACCTCGCCAGCGGCCAGGTTGATGAAGCCGCCCTGGAATTAATGAAACTCGCTGAAATCTATATGAGCCTGGCGGATTTGACCATGGCGCGCAACACATACACATATGCCCTTAACATGGAGCGTTCATCTCAGATTAGCTTGAATATCCGCATTCAGATTCTACATCGCATTGCTGATATTGACCTCCAGTCCCTGGATTGGAGGCAGGCTGTACGCTCCTTTGAGCAGATTCGCACATTGCAGCCGCATAATGAAGAAGCCCGTCGCCAGCTTGTCAGCCTCTATTTTCGTTTGGGACAGGAGAATACAGGTTCTAGAGAATTAGCGGGCTATCTGGATATTCTTAAGGATAGTGGGCGTCAGCGGAAGGTACTTCCCGTGCTGGAGGAATTAACCAGGGATTTCCCCGCCAGCATCCACATCAGGCAGCTGCTGGCTGAAGCCTATCATGAGCAGGGGCATACCGCTAAAGCTGTCGCCCAATTGGACTGGATCGGCGAGAAGTTGCTCGGCAGTGGCGATCGTTCAGGTGCCATCGCGTGTATAAAAAAGATCATCGCCCTGGATCCGCCGAACAAATCCGAATACGAGCTGTTATTGTCTCAATTAAGATATTGGCAAAGCTTGAGGGGATAATGTGAGTATGTCCCGTTTATTCTGACCGGTTTACTTACTGCCAGATTCTGAATGAGGTCATCGTGTGTGCTTCGATTCCCTTCGTAGATCACCTTGATCTCGACGATTGCCGGCCCAATCCGCCTGGAATTGAAAATAAAATCAAAGTCTACCATCCCGAACTCGTTTGTTGGTTTTGTCACCGCGTAGGAAAGGAGCTGTCCATCGGGTAATGTGACCTTAACCAGCACCTGGGCGCCGGGTACATTCACTTTCTTCTGATCCTGGACGATCACATAGATGATTTGCCTGCCGCTTGTCCCGGTTACAGAATTCTGTGGAAATGCGCGCACCTTTAAGCTCAGGATGCCGTTGATCGCGGCAGTGGCGATCGGCCTTAAGAGCAGTGGGTCCAGTTTCATCAAGTAGAAATATTCGGAACCCAGGTCCGCCACCATTACCTTCTTCCCCAATGGCAGCTCTGGATGGAATTCCAGACGTGCGCGTTCGAAATACTGCACTTTATAGTCTTTCTGCAGTTCGATACCAGAGATCGGTTTTCCAAACTGTGCTACACCACCGTATATTTCATAAAATTCAAGAAAAGCATAGCATATTGGGAAGTCTGCCTCTGGATAAACGCGGCAGCCGCTGAATTTTTCGATCAACGCCCTGGGATTATCTGCTGTGTATAAGTACCTGCCTATCGGCATCACCTCCACCGCCGTCCCGTTTGAGCTGTTCACTCTCAGGATAAACATCGACTTATTAAAGAACTGTACAAGCGTATTCGACGAGAGGTCGCTCGAGAAAGCCTCCGTGATTGGGTAGCCGTATAGTTTGATCGGGTCGCTTACCTGGTTGTACGTTTTAAGAAATTCACCCTTCACCCAGTGTCCTGTGGCAGGAAAATATCTTTCTGTTTCCTCCGGCTCTGCAGCGGATGTGAGCCAGTTGTATCCCCCCGACAGTACCAGGATAATAACCAATGAAAACGCAAAAGCTTTAGTTTTCATGATCTATTGGTCTTGTGCTCTGCTGGTACCCATGTATCGTCTGTCAGTCTGTAAGATCTTCTGAAATTTCGCCAGGATGCTGGTGAAATTGGTTTTTCCTTAAGCAGTAATTTAATTATAGCAAATATTAATAAAAACACAATAGGGAGGGCAGGATAATTAGGAATTCAAAACCGCTAACAAATCCGTTGTGCTCGCCAAAATCAGGTCCGCACCGGCCGCGGCAGCTCTCGCTCCTCTCCAAATCCGCATAAAACGCCTGCAGTTTGTGCTCCGCAGGCTTTGCCGGCCTGGATATCGACAATTGTATCTCCCACCATCAGGCAGGCATGAACGGGAACGTCCAATTCCTGAGCCGCACGATAAATTGGGTCAGGCCAGGGTTTCGTATGCTGGCAGGTCTGGCTTGTGGCTACGAACTTAAAGAAGGGTAAAAGCCCGTGTTGGTTCAAGAAATCCATTGTGACCTTCTGCCCGCGCGAGCTAACAATCGCCAGGGAATATTCTGGCTGCAGGCGTTTCAGCATCTCATAAGTGCCTTCAATCATGGGTGCTGACCTTGGCGGTCCAGCCGGATCTGGGTGATAAGTCCAATCTCCGATGCGGTTCATCAGCGCATCGATTCCCAGGCGGTCGCCCAGGCTGAGCAGCGAATTTCCCGGATTCTCGATTGCCATGACAATCTTGCGCGCCAGGTCTTTTGGCTGGCGTGTGCGTGTGAATGGAGCCAGTGGGCTTATGAGTCTCGCCAGTCGCATGACGAATTGGTCATCCGTGTCGCGCAGAGTCCCGTCGACGTCGAAACAAATCGCGCGCAGGCGATTTCGCTCAAAAGGCACTGCATTTCCTCAACGAATTTGTCATTGCGAGGGATCTGGTTCCGTACATTCTATGTACGGAAGGTGATATTTCTCCTGGCTTGACCAGGCGACGAACTTGTCCCGATCCCTTAAGGCCGCAATCCAGTCTTCTCGAAGCCCAGTTCTTTGGAATTATCGACAAAACCGCATGGCTTATCTATTGATTCTTCAGCTCAGCTTCGTCTTTGTATCAATATTCCAGCCGCGGTTAACAGCGCGCCACCCCCAACCAGTGCGACGATGATGATTAACAGCGGGTCGACCGGTTTCGTCTGGCTTGTGGGCCCCGCAGATATAGCCAGGTCTGCAGCCGCAGGCGGTGTCAGGGTTTCCTGGGCTTCCACCTCACCGGGAACAGGGGTGCGCGTCCGTCCAGGGCGCCGGGTCATGGTAGGCCTGGCTGTACTGTTCGTCTCTATCTCTGTCTCCGTCGGAGTGGCTGTGGGATTCGCCAGGGCTTCTTTTACCAGCACCTTATTACCCGGGTAGATCGTGGTGGTGTCTGTCATGTTATTCAACTGCAGTATTTCAGGTAAAGTCACTTTATAAGCAGCTGCAATCGTCCACAATGTCTGCCCGGATTGTACGACGTGAACGATCGAACCATCCTGGTCGGGAGTTGAAATTTGTACTGGGATAAACGCCAGGGTGGTTCCCGGGACCGTGGTTGAAGATGAAGAACCTGTACCTCCACTGCCCGGGCTGCCGGACACATACCCCACGTCCAGGGTGAAGTACATGGCCCCGCCGTTCGAAGACACCCCCGCGCCTGCATCCGTGTAGTTCGGTGAGAGCATGGTGTTTTGGTGCAGCGCGTCGCCCATCCACCAGTTCACCGCCGATTGAGCCGAGGCGTTCCCACCGCCGTAGATATTTTCGGACACGAACACGGCCGCGCCTCCTCCGTATCCCGCAGCTATGGCCCTGCTTTTCGCGTTCGAGCCGCCCTGGCCCGTATGGGTCACCTGGCCGATCGACGCCTGGTAATCGCTGTGAGCTTGAGCTGCAGCCATCAGCGAGCCATTGATCTGGTATGCTGGCAGGCCGTTGGATTCACGGATCTGGTTCACCGCATTGATCACGTCGTACGCGCTGAACTGTGCAGCTTGCTGCTGGTTTGCCAGGGCCGGGATGGCATTCGAGCAGGAAAGGATCAGCACCAGGCCGATAGAAGAGAGATGAAGCAACCAGGATTTGATTTTCATCACTTGACCTGGTAATTGAATGCCAGGTTTCTGCATTTTGGAAATGGGACTAGTCCCTTTCCTCCAACCACCTGAGTAGCCTTTCTGGTTCCAGGGTATTGATTACATCCTCCGTGCGCACCCAGCCTCTCCGGCCGGTTGCCACACCGAAATGCAGCAAATCCAGGTCCTCGGCGCTGTGTGCGTCGGTGTTAATGTTTAATTTAATTCCCATCTGGATAGCACGTCTTGCCATCACGTCATCCAGGTCCAGCCGCACCGGGTAAGCATTGATCTCCAGGGCCACCTGGGATTTTGCTGCCCCGGCCAGTACTGCGTCCATATCCAGGTCGGCGCCCTCACGGTTGGGAATCATGCGCCCGGTAGGGTGACCGATGATGTCCACATGCGGATTGCGAATTGCGTTCAACAATCGTTCGGTGACCTGGGCTCTCGGCTGTCGCAGGCTGACGTGCAGCGAGGCGATCACAATATCGAGTTTCGCCAGCACTTCATCCGGGTAATCGAGCGAGCCGTCAGCCCGAATTTCGACCTCGCACCCCTGCAGGAGGCGGATCGAATCGCCCAGCCTGCTTTGAACCTGGTCGATCTCCTGGCGTTGCCTGGGCAGGTCTTCTGCTTTCAACCCTCCCGCCACTCCCAGGCTGCCGGAGTGGTCCGTGATCGCCAGGGTTTTCTTTCCTCGCTCGTGCGCCGCCAGGGCCATTTCTTCAATGGTCAATTTTCCATCCGACCAGTTCGAATGCGCGTGCAGCTCAGCCTGCAGCTGTTGGACCTCCACCAATCCGGGTAAATTGCCCGCCAGGGCAGCCTGCACTTCTCCCCGGTCTTCCCTTAATTCTGGGGGTATATAAGGCAGTCCCAGCTGTTCATCGACCTCAATCTCTGTGGAGCACAGGATTTCAGTGCCGTCTTCTCTCAGGAATGCCTGGTCAGAGAGGCTAATCTCTTTCTTTAATGCCAGCTCGCGCAGCCGTACGTTGTGGTCTTTTGATCCGGTGGCATATTGCAGCGCCGTGCCGAAACGTTCCGGCGGGTGCACCCACAGTTGTGCGCGCAGGTTGTGCCTGAATTCGACGCTGGCTTTGGTCTCACCCTGGCTGAGGACATGCATCACCTGCGGGTGGTTTGTGAACGCCTGCATCACCGGTCGCCAGTCGCTTGCGCCCACCAGCAGGTCCAGGTCGCCCAGCGTGCTGCGCATGCGCCGCAGGCTGCCGGCTGCTTCCGCTGCCGCAACACCGGGTACTGTCCTCAGCCAGGCTAACATCTCCTGGGCGAAAGGCCAGGCTTTTCCGAGTGGGATGCGGTCAGTACGGCGGCCCACGGCTTCAATCCCGGCGATGATGCGGCTCTCTGATTTTTCGCCCATCCCCGGCAGCCCGCGCAGCTTTCCGGCTTGCGCCGCAGCCTCCAGCTCGCTGAGATTGGTGATGCCCAGCTCTTTCCAGAACATGGCTGTTTTCTTAGGTCCTAAATCAGGCACCTGCAGCACCTCCACCAGCCCCGGTGGCACCTCGCTCTTCAATTTCTCTAGAAATTCAAGCTTGCCGGTCGAGAAAATCTCATCGATCTTTTCCGCGATAGCTTTTCCCACACCTGGAATTTCGGTTAATTTCCCTTCTTGCCATATATCATAAGCATCGCGTCCCAGGCTTTCCAGGCTGTCGGCCGCCTTCCGGTAGGCCAGGATTTTATAGATCACTTCCCCCTTGATTTCGAGCAGGTCGGCTATCAACCGGAAGGTTTCGATAAGCTGTTGGTTGGATATTCTTTCAGGCGCCATCGACTTATGATACCACGCGTGCTTTATGGCTGGCTGCGTGGTTTCGTAGAAGACTTATGATATACTTATTTGCGATAAATCCGAATGGCAGTGAGAAGGACGAGTAGGCGTCGAAACCGCGGCGCAGAGAGCGGGCGAGCGTAGCGAGTGAAACGAGAGGTGCGAGTCCCGCCCGTATGCCGGCGCTGAATGGACCTTGGAGCCGCAGGGTGAAAGCCATGGTTGGTGAGTAGCCTGTGCCGGAATTGCCTCCGTTATCCAGGCAAATCGTTTCGCAGCCCACCCGCTGCCTGACAGATTTCGAGTGAAGCTGGCTCATACCCCGTCGCATCACAGGCGGGGTTGTTCATTAACACAGTTATTCGTGTTATGTGCCTTGCCGGAAAAATTGGACATGCTGTCATCCTGAACGATAGAACATAATGTCATCCTGAACGGCCTGTCCTGGCTCGGAGTTTATCCTGGCGACAGCCAGGACCAGGGAGTGAAGGATCTCGCTTCTCACGCTGTTCAAGGCGATATTTAATAAACAAAAGGAGAAAAAATGCTGACAATCGAATTAGTCTACTGTGCAGCCTGACATTACACCGACCGGGCTGTCGGTTCGATGGCCGAATTGCTCAAGGAGTTTGAACCCGAGATCACCTCATTCACTTTAATTCCCTCTGACGGGGGGCGTTTCGAGTTTACGGTGAATGGTAAGTTGTTGTATTCCAAGCTGAAAACCAGTCGCCATGTCGAGCCGGGTGAATTATCTGGGCTGCTGCATTCATATCTCAAGGAGGCTTCATGAGCACTGCAAAGAAAGGCCGGGTATTTTCCGGCGCACGTCCGACGGGCAGGCAGCACCTGGGCAATTACCTGGGCGCTATTCAAAACTACATCGCCCTGCAGAAAGATTACGAATGCGTCTACTGCATCGTCGATATCCATGCCTTGACAACCGTCGATTCCACCGAGAGTCTGAAGTCGAATACCTACGAAATGGCTTTGGATTGGCTGGCAGCGGGAATGCGCCCGGAAGAGACGGTCATCTTTGTGCAGTCGCAGGTTCCGGAAGTAACCGAGCTGCACACCTATCTTTCCATGGTTACACCCCTGGGTAAGCTGACCGATCTGCCCACCTTCAAAGAAAAAGCCCGCATGCAGCCGCATAACGTGAATTACGGCTTGGTAGGCTACCCGGTCTTGATGACCGCCGATATTGTGCTGTACAAGGCGGGTCTGGTACCGGTTGGGATCGACCAGGCGCCGCACCTCGAGTTTGCTCGCGAAACCGTGCGCTCCTTCAACTTCCGTTTCAACACCAGCGTTCTGATCGAGCCAGCCATGATCGCCACCGAGTACCCCAAGGTTCTTGGCATCGACGGTCAGCAGAAGATGAGCAAGAGCCTGGACAATCACATCGAGCTGGCTTCAACAGAGGCTGAAACCGTCCAGCGTGTGATGCAGATGGTCACCGACCCGCAGCGTATGCGGCGTTCAGACCCCGGACGCCCCGAAGTCTGCAACGTCTTCTCGATGCATAAAGTCTTTTCCTCACCCGAAGAGATTTCCATGGTGGACCTCGAATGCCGCCGGGCGGGAATCGGCTGCGTGGAATGCAAGCAGCTTTATGCTCGCAATCTAAATACCCATCTGGCGCCCTTCAGGCACAGGCGTGCAGAGCTGGCTAAAGACACAAACCTGGTCTGGGATGTATTGCAGGATGGTCAACAGCGCGCCCGCGCGCTTGCCCGCCAGACCATGGCGAAAGTCCGCCAGGCTATTGGCCTGCCCTGAGGATTTGACGGGATGCGAGCGGTCGTCCAGCGCGTTTCTAGCGGAAGGGTGACTGTCACTGGCAGTCTTGTCGCTCACATTGAGCGCGGTGTGGTGATCCTGTTAGGAATCGGTCCACAGGATGGAGAAGAACAGGCTCGTTTCCTGGTTGAAAAGATCGCTCACTTGCGCATCTTTGAGGACGAACAGGGGAAGATGAACCGTTCCTTGCTCGATATTAATGGCCAGGCCATCGTCGTCTCGCAGTTCACCCTCTACGCCGACACGCGCAAGGGTCGCCGGCCCTCCTTCACCGCCGCTGCCGCTCCGGAAATCGCCCGCCCGCTGGTCGAGCGTTTCGCCAGCCTGCTGCGAGAGCAGGGAGTCCCCTCCCAGGCGGGTGAATTCGGGGCGCACATGCTCGTCGAGATTGCCAATGACGGGCCAGTCACCATCTGGCTGGAACGCTGAGCTGAAACTTCCGCTGCCTCGCCTTGTTGGCGTTTCTTAGAAGCTAAACTTCTTCAAGAAGTTTAGCTTCTAAGAAAAATATCACCGTCGGCGCCTGACTGGTGTCGAATGGGTTTACGGGTATAATCTCTCTCGTCTTTATTCAACCTAATAGGAGTATATTATGAATGTTGCAACCGCCTTTTCTGCCCTGGCCACCATCGTGTGGTTGATTTTTGTGGGTTTGATTGTCCTGGCTGTGGTGCGCTCCGCCCGTGGCCAGAAAATCGGTGCTATTTCCACCTCCATCCTGGTGGTTGGGATTACAGGCCTGGTTTTAACCACCCTGAGCGCCGGACTGGTGTTCATCCAGCCGGAGGAACGCGGCGTGGTGATCTCGGCCGTGGCCCCCGAGGGCTACCGCGAGCAGGCACTGCAGCCCGGCCTGAACTGGATCATCCCCTTCCTGGAAAATGTCGTCCGCTACCACATCTCGCGCCAGACTTATACCATGTCGATTGCCGCATCCGAAGGCGCAGGTATCAGGGGATGACTTCGATCCTGGCCCGTACCTCCGACGGGCAGGAGGTCTCCATCGATGCTTCCGTGATTTTCTCGGTCGACCCTGAAAAAGTTGTGCAAATTCATATCGAATGGCAGGAGCGGTTCACCAGCGAGCTGGTGCGCCCGGTGGCGCGCGGTGTCATCCGCGATGCTATCGCCCAATATCGGGTGGAGGAAGTCTACAGCAGCAAGCGCGCCGAGATGACCGATCAGATCCGTGAGGCGATGAGTGAAAAGCTGGCCGAGAATGGCCTGATCCTGGTCGGATTTCGTGCTGCGCAATATCACCTTCTCGCCGGAATACGCCGCCTCGGTGGAGCAGAAGCAGATCGCCGAGCAGCTGGCGCAGCAGGCCAAATTCGTGGTCGAGCAGCGCAAGCAGGAAGCCGAGCAGGCCCGCCAGGTCGCCCAGGGTCAGGCGGATGCCGCCGTGATCCAATCGCAAGGTCAGGCCGAAGCCCGCATCATCCAGGCAGATGCGGAAGCCCAGGCGCTTGCAGGTTATCTCCAGCTTCCGTAGCCGATAACCCCGACCTGCTGCAATACACTGTATATCCTGAAAATCAACTCCGGCCATCCAGGTGATGCTGCTGCCCAACAATGCGCCCTTTACCTTTTCCCGCTGCCCACCGTCGGACCGCCAGCCCCGGCTGAAGCTTCGACCTGGATCTTTTCCGGCCACTCCTACCCCGCTGCCAACGCCGACAGCCACCCCGTAGAGCGAGGTGATCCTTTGGACCAGCCCACTCCGCTGCAAAACGGCAAGCAATCCGCCTGACCAGCCTCTCCAGCTGCGCGGGCTGAGCGTCCAAGCTCAACGCGGAAGACGCTGGCGCAGGTTCTGCGCCCAATTCAGGGATTGTTTGATCCCGCGCGATTATCCGGATCTGTTGGTCGGTCTGGGCGATCCAGATGATGCCGCCGTCTGGCAGCTGGATGAGCAGCGCGCCCTGGTAGTCACCACCGATTTTTTTACCCCGGTGGTGGATGATCCTTATGACTACGGTGCCATCGCCGCTGCCAACGCCCTCTCCGATGTCTATGCCATGGGCGGAACACCTTTCCTGGCGCTCAACATCGCCGCCCTGCCGCCGCCTGCCAATCGAGATCAGCGCCGACATCTTGCGCGGCGGGGCCGATAAGGTCAAGGAAGCCGGTGTGGTGCTGGCCGGCGGGCATACGGTCCAGGACAAGGAACCCAAGTATGGGCTGGTGGTGCTCGGATTTGTCCACCCACAGCAGGTGCATCACCAAGGGTCAGGCCAGGGCCAGGGGATATGTTGGTATTGAGCAAGCCGCTTGGTTTTGGTGTGGTTACAACCGCCTTGAAACGCGATCAGGTCGATCCCCTGCACCTGTCGGAGACGGTCAGCTGGATGAAGCGCCTGAACAAGGATGCTTCCGAGCTGGCGCTGGCGGCCGGAGTGCGCGCGGGAACGGATGTCACCGGTTTCAGCCTGTTGGGGCACGGCATGGAGATTGCCAATGCTTCAAAAGTGGCATTAAGGATCGATTTACCCCGGGTACCATTCGTGTCAGGCGCCAGGAAATATGCTGCTGAGTGGATTTTCCCTGGCGGATCCTTCGATAACCGCCAGTATTTCGAATCCCGGGTGCGCTTCTCACCCGAAGTCGAAGAAATTGAACGTATGCTGCTGTTCGATGCCCAGACCAGCGGGGGATTGCTGTTGTGCGTTCCGCCGGATAAGCTGGAAGCGTTGTTGGAAAGCGCCAGGCTCCTCGCCCAACCGTTCTGGCAGATAGGAGAAGTAGTCGCCGGCGAAGGCATCGATGTTGTAGCTTAAGAAATTCTCGAGTTTTATCCTGAGGAGGGCTGTGTGAAAAAAAAGTCCCGCGTCCCGTCTTTTTCGAAAATTATCGCCACGGATTATCCCGCTTTCCTGGCCTCCCTGATCCCGATTTTCCTATTTTTCCTTTACTTGGTCTTCCTCGTCGTGCAGAACAGCCTTACCCGTCCGCTGCTGCCTCAGGCGCTGGACGCCATCGCATACTCCCTGATCGCTATCACTTTTCTGGTGATATTCTATATACTCTACCGGGCCTGGATCATCCGGCGTGTGTTTAAACGCGGCTCAGAGGTTCAGGGGAAAGTTATTGCAGTTGAATTCAAGCGGGTGGGGGGACGGGTAGGTTACAGCTACAGTTTTGGGCAGAAGCGCATCAATTCTGGCGCCGCCCTGCGCCTCAGTGCTCATATCCGGACACTTCGCAAAGGGGATCGGGTGCTGGTCGTGGTGGATCACGACAATCCGAAACGTGCCTTCATTCGTGACCTTTATCGGTAGATGAAATTCCTATCCCATCGTTCCCCGGTCATTTCCACCAGTGGCATGGTGGCTGCCTCCCAGCCGCTGGCTGTTTCTGCAGGGCTGCAGCTGCTGGAGCGGGGCGGGAACGCTGCCGACGCTGCGGTAGCAGTCGCAGCCGCTCTCAACGTGACCGAGCCCACCTCCACCGGTCTGGGGGGTGATTGCTTCGCCCTATACTTTTCAGCGGAAACTGGGGGCATCACTGCCTTGAACGGCTCCGGTCGGTTGCCCGCTGCTCTGGATCTGGAGCGCGTACAGCGCGAGGGCTTTGGCATGGGTCTTCCCGCCCGCCACCCTTACACCATCACGGTCCCGGGCGCCTGTGCCGGGTTGGTGCGACCTGCTCGAGCGTCACGGCAGCCGTCCGCTCTCCGAAATTCTTACCCCTGCAATCCAGCTGGCCGAGGCCGGCTTCCCGGTCGCACCCATCACCTCCCATTTCTGGCAGGTCGGGGCTGAAGAAGTCCTGTCGGTTGCCCTGGGAGGAAGTGAGCTGACAATCGATGGTCGCGGCCCGCAGCCCGGACAGGTGTTCCGCAATCCAGGACTGGCCCGCACATTGCGCCGGGTGGCGGAGGGTGGCAAGGCTGCCTTTTACCAGGGTGAGATTGCCGAAGCCATCGCCCATACCGTTCAGCAAGCCGGCGGCTGCCTGGCCATCGATGACCTGGCTTCCCATACCAGCACCTGGGACCAGCCGCTGTGGGTAGATTACCATGGCATACGCCTGTGGGAGTGCCCGCCCAACGGTCAGGGATTGGTGGCTTTGCTGGCGCTTAACTTGCTCGAGCGTTTTGATCTCGAATCCTTCCCTGCCCTCTCGGCCATGCGCCTGCACCTGCAGATCGAAGCACTGCGCCTGGCGTTTGCCGACGCCCATCGTTATGTCGCCGACCCGGCCTTTCAAGCTTTACCGGTAGAAGAGCTCTCTCACAAAGAATACGCTGCCGGGCGCAGCAGGCTGGTCGACTTGCAGAAAGCCGTGCTCAACCAGGTCCACGGAAATCCCGGGTCTTCTGCCGCTCTCCCCTCTGGCGCTTCAGACACGGTTTATTTCAGCGTCGTCGACAGGTGGGGCAACGCCTGTTCATTCATCAATAGCAATTACATGGGCTTCGGGACCGGCATCGTCCCTTCTGGCTGGGGTTTCAGCCTGCAGAACCGGGGATACGGTTTCAACCTGCTGCCCGGGCATCCGAATTGCCTGGCGCCTGGAAAACGTCCCTATCACACCATCATCCCCGCTTTAGCCACTCGCTCACCGGACCAGCAAGGCGTATCAGCCGTTTCTGCTCAGCAGTTATTTGCCTGTTTTGGGGTCATGGGCGGCTTCATGCAGCCGCAGGGCCACCTGCAGGTTTTTCTTAACCTGGTCCAGGACGGGCTGGATCCCCAGGCTGCCCTCGACCGGCCGCGTTTCTGCCTGGAAGATGGTTCTCCGCAGGGGGTCGTCCTGCTGGAAGAAGGCCTTTCCAGCGTTGTCAGGTCGAAGCTGTCTGGCATGGGTCACCCGACCTCGCTGGTACGCGGTCACGAGCGGGTGGTGTTTGGTCGTGGCCAGGTCATCCTGCGCGACCCGCACACCGGCGTCCTGTGGGGCGGCAGCGACCCGCGCCGATGGATGTGTGATGTCTCATCTTTGAGCCTTCCCACCTTGCGATTCCCTCTGAAAAGTGGCATAATGAGACGCTTGTCCAGCAAACAAACAAATTAATAAGAAATCAGGAGCAAATCAGCAATGAAATTTCGGAAATTATGGACACTAGTCGCTGTTTTGGTGATGGCAAGCCTGCTCATCTCCGCCTGCGGCTCCAATGAAACTCCGACGGAAAATGTCGAAGAGGTTGATATCAATCCGGGAGCTACTACAGTAGTGGAGACCCCAGCTACCCTGGCGCCTACCCTCACACCAGTTCCCACGCTTACACCCACGCCGACCGAATTACCCGGCCCCAGCCCCACGCCAACCCCGACCTTTGACCCTTACCACACGCTCATCTTTAACGGGCTGGTAGCGTTTGAAAACGATAACATAGATGAAGCACTCGAACAATTCAATCAAGCAATTCAAATGGATCCAACTCTGCCTGAAGCCTATTATCAACGCTCGCGCGTTTACCTGGCCAAACAAATGTTTGCCGAAGCGGTCACCGACTCAAATTTCGCGATTAATTACAATCCGAACGATCCACGACCAGTACAATACCCGCGCAGTGGCTTACGCCAACCAGCAGAGCTTCAACCAGGCGGTCATCGACCTGACCAAGGCTATCGAGCTGGATCCTCAATACGGCGATGCCTTCGTCAACCGCGCCATCACTCATGTGGCCAGGCAAGAGCTCGACCTGGCATTGGATGATTTCAATATTGCCAGCTCCATTCAACCCGACGATGTGGAGATTTATTTCGAGCGCGGCCAGGTCTATTATGGGCTAAAAAATAATGAAGCCGCATTGACTGACTTTAATACGGTTATCGAGTTGACTCCCGAACAACCCGTCGGCTATTTCCACCGCGGCGTGCTTTACACTCAGATAGATGAGATCGATAAAGCTCTGGAAGATTTCACTAAAGTGATCGAGTTGGAAGAGAGATATATGGAAGCTTATGCCAACCGCGGCATGATCTACATGAACAGGGAAGAGTTTGATAACGCTCTGGCCGATTTTAACCAGATGATCACCTTGGATCCAGAGTATTACGGTGCCTATTTCTTACGCGGCCTGGTTTTCAACGCCCTGGGAGATAAAGAAAATGCCAGGAAGGATCTGACATTGTTTATCGAAAAATACCCCTGATTCCGATTTGAGGCAAAAGGCCAACGAAATCTTGCAGAATCTGGAACACGCCCCCAACTCCTAATTGACCTCGGGTAATTCCTAAACCTTCTTTCCATTTTCTCAATGGATCTTTCTTGGTGAACTCCACAGCATTCGTGCTGTGGAGTATGCTTTTTACTGATTTCTTTGATCCCTGAGATGGATATTTGATTTGTCTGGTGAGCTGGCTCACCGGTTCGTCAATTTACAGCTGCTTTGGGATAAAAAAACTGATTGCAGTAAAATATTAAGAAAATGTTATGTGTTTTACAGTTTTTTGATTAGGAAAACCCTTAGACTTCCTGTTAAAAATGCGATATAATTCCCCGCGTAGGAAAAATAACCCCTACCTATTTTTGAAAAGGAGAATGAACAATGAAAAAGTTAACCTTCCTCATAGTAATCGCAATTCTGGTAACTGCCTTGATGGCCCAGGTGATCCCGGCCAAGTTGATCCGACTGGAAGTCTACAACTGGACCGGTGAGAATGTCTACATGCGCCTGGAAGGTATCACCACGGGTCAGTTCTATTATCTGACCGTTCCTCCGACCACCCGTGCCAACTGGTACAATCCCAAGGTCTATACGATCATGACCGATTACTATCGGCGAACGACCTGGGCTTGCGGTGGTGTTGAGACGGCTGGCCAGCTGCGCATCGTCAAGAACTTCCGCATGAACTTCACCGCCTGCAACACGCTGCCTCTGCGCCGTGTGTGGTATGACTGGGATTGGATCCTCGTAATCGCCCTGGTGGTCTCCGCCATGGGAAATCACCAAGGCCCCCAACTTCGGCGAGCCCACCATGGAGAAGGTCGTCTTCTTCAGCGTGATCAGCAACAAGGTCTGGGTGAAGGTCCCGATTGGTCCGCACTTCCTGGATCCTCGCACTGGTGATGCTGGTTGTGATAATCCCCTAACACCTCCCACCGAGCTGTGCAACCGCAACCTGTGGTTCCTGACCACCATGGGCGATTTCACTGGGCATAACCGATGTAAGCTGGGGTGTAGACTTCCAGCTCCAGGACTATTGCTCCCCCAACAACTGCTTCGTCCGCATCAACTTCAATCACTTCAGCGGCGACTTCTCAGTCTTCAGCGGCCCTGGTGCATCCAACCGCTTCCGCTATCGCTACTAAATCAACACCGTACGTTTGAGCAACACAGGCCCTGCCGTAAGGCAGGGCCTTTTTTTGGTATAATTCCCCCTCCGGGCACAAAGACACATCTTGAGTTTGTGATCTTTGTGTCCTTTGCTGTGAGTGAAAATATGCTAGAAAAATTATCCGCCATCGAAGAACGCTACGCCCAGCTGGAGCAGATGCTCCTGGAGGTCGGCAGCGATTACCAGCGCGCAGCCGAATTGGGCATCGAGCGCTCCGAGCTCGAGCCGGTCGTGGACCTGGCGCGCCACTACCGCCTGGCGCTCACCCGGCAGGATGAAGCCCGCCTGCTGATCGACGGCGACGATGACGAATTACGCATGCTGGCCGAAGCCGAGCTGGCTGAAATTCAGCCGCAGGTTGAGCGCCTGGAGCAGGAAATCAAGGAGATGCTGCTTCCCAGGGACCCGCGCGACCAGCGCAATGTCATCTTCGAAATTCGTGCCGGAACGGGTGGTGACGAAGCCTCGTTGTTCGCCGCCGATCTATTCCGCATGTACAGCCGCTACGCTGAGCGCCAGGGCTGGGAAGTGGAAGTGCTCTCCTCCAACGAGATCGGCATCGGCGGATTAAAGAAATCATCTTCCTGGTGAAAGGGCAAGGGGCTTACTCGCGGCTCAAGTATGAATCCGGCGTCCATCGCGTTCAGCGCGTGCCGGTGACCGAATCATCCGGGCGCATCCATACCTCCACCGCCACCGTGGCGGTGCTCGCCGAAGTCGACGAAGTTGAAGTGCAGATTCCGGAGAGCGACATCCGCCTGGAGGTCTTTAAATCGGCGGGTGCCGGCGGCCAGAATGTCCAGAAAAACGCCACTGCGGTACGCCTCATCCACCTTCCGACCGGCATGGTGGTGCAGTGCCAGGACGAGCGCTCCCAGCTGCAGAACCGTACCCGTGCCATGAGCATCTTGCGCGCCCGCCTGTATGAAATTGAGCAGGAAAAGCAGCGCCTGGAAGTCGAAGAAACCCGCCGCTCCCAGGTAGGCACGGGGGAGCGGTCTGAGAAAATCCGCACCTATAATTACCCCCAGTCCCGCGTGACAGACCACCGCATTAACGTTTCCAGCTATAACCTGGCTGGAGTACTGGAAGGCGGTATCGATATCTTCATCGATGAGCTCTCGCTGCGGGAAGAAGCAGACCGCCTGTCCGCTGTGGGGGAATCTGGCACTTAGCTCCTGGTTTATTGTTCCGGGAATTCAAATCTACGCACCTTGATCGAATTATCTCGAAGTCTTGGCTGAAACCAGGCAGCGCCTGGCTGCGGTGAGCGAATCCGCAGACCTCGATGCCCAGGTCCTGCTGGCGCATGTCCTGGCTAAGCCGCGCGAGTTGGATCCTGGCCCATCCCGCTGCCCTGCTGGATGAATACCAGCTGGAGCGGTACGAAACCCTCACCAGGCGTCTGGAATCTGGCGAACCCCTTCCATATATAATCGGCCATTGGGAGTTTTACGGCCTGGATTTCACCCTCAGTCCCGCGGTGCTGATCCCGCGCCCCGAGACGGAAATGCTGGTCGAGCATGCCCTGCACTGGCTCGTTGAGCATCCGGCCCGGCGCTCTATTCTGGATGTGGGCACTGGTTCGGGTTGCATCGCTGTTTCGCTGGCGCTGAATTGCCCGGATGCGCGTATCCTGGCTTCTGATATCTCGCTGGAAGCCCTGCTGGTTGCCAGGCAGAATGTACTGCGCCATGGGGTCAGCGATCGGGTTCAGCTGCTGCAGTGTGATCTTCTACCCCCAACTTCACTTCCTTTCGACCTGCTCTGTGCCAACCTTCCATATATCCCTGCTGCAGACATTCCCGGCTCTCCGTCGCAGCCCATGAACCACGTCTGGCATTGGATGGGGGAGAAGAGGGGGTGTTCTGTATCAGAGGGTTCCTGGAACGCGCTCCATTTGCCCTGGCTTCAGGCGGCTGCATACTGCTGGAAATCGAAGCCTCCCAGGGATCGTTGGTCGCCGGATTAGCTCAGAGCGCCTTCCCTCAAGCCGGGGTGCAGGTGCTCCCAGACCTGGCAGGTCGGGACCGCCTTGTGACGGTTCAATCTCCTTGAAATCCTGGTGCGTTTCTCACTCTACAGTGCTCTGCTTCAGGCGTTGCTCAGGAACCTTCGATAATGGTGTTATTATTGGATTTGTGGTTCGACCGGCATAAGAAAAACACCGGCTCGTAGAGTTTGAGAGAATTTCCGAAAAAAAGGTTCCAATAAAAAGGGATTTGGCATGAGCAATCCATTTTTGAACAGGCGCATCCTGTTGGGGGTATCAGGCTCGATCGCAGCCTACAAATCTGCCGAATTAGCTTCCAGGCTCACCCAGATGGGTGCATTTGTTGATGTGATCCTTACTCAATCCGCGCTGCAGTTCATCGCCCCGCTCACCTTCCAATCCGTCACCAGCCGTCGTGCCTATGTGGATGCCGATTTATGGGGCAGCGAAGGTCATGTTCAGCACATCGGGCTGGCAAAAGGCGCCGACCAGATGATCATCGCGCCAGCCACCGCCAATACCCTGGCGAAGCTGGCGCATGGGCTGGCCGACAATCTCCTGACCGTGACCGCCCTGGCGCTATCCTGCCCGCTGCTGGCAGCTCCTGCCATGGATGGCGGCATGTACACTCATCCGGCTACCCAGGAAAACCTGGAAATACTGACCCAGCGCGGGGTGCTCCTGCTCGGACCGGCTGAAGGCCACCTCGCTTCCGGCATGAGCGGGACTGGCAGGATGCTCGAGCCCCATGAATTGTTGGGTCACATGCGCTTCGCTCTGTCAAGGAACGGTCGCTTGGCTGGAATGAAGGTAGTGGTGACTGCCGGTGGAACGCAGGAGCCTCTGGATCCTGTGCGCGTGCTGACCAACCGTTCTTCGGGCAAGCAGGGTTATGCACTGGCGCAGTCGGCTCTCGACCTCGGTGCCGAAGTCATTTTAATCACCGCTCCAACTCACCTTTCGGCCCCCTTTGGGGTCCGTCTGGTTGAGGTGAAAACTGCCGGTGATATGCAAGCAGCTGTATTGAATTCAATTTCAGATACTGATATCCTGGTTATGGCTGCTGCTGTCGCCGATTTCAGACCGGCGGCTCCCTCCACCCACAAGCTGAAGAAGGGCAGTGGAGTGCCAAAAATCGACCTGGAGGCCACTCCCGACATCCTCCAGTCTGTGGCTCAAACCAGGGCAGTCAGCGGCTGGCCCAGGCTGGTTGTTGGCTTCGCAGCCGAATCGCAGGATTTACTCGCTAATGCCCGCCTGAAGCTGGACAGGAAAAAGCTGGACCTGATCGTAGCCAATGACATTTCCGCTGCCGGTTCTGGATTCGAATCAGACACCAATCAGGTCAGCCTGATATACCCGGATGGCATGCTGGAAAACCTGCCGCTGCTCAGCAAAGAAGGTGTGGCAGATGCCATATTCGAGCGCCTGGTCGATCGGCTCCCGGGTTGAATGACTGGTAAAACTGGGGGTATAATCTTGGGAAATCTCTTTACCGTTGTAGTTGGTTGGATAGTTCCAGAGTATTAAATTAAACCGCAGGTTCTTTCTCGCATTGCCGGATAGAGAAAAATGATTGAGCGATTCTTCAATTTACCGAAAAATATTTTTCGACCCCTGTTCGCTCGTGGGAATAAAAATAACAAGGAGACAAAAATGGCTTTACGTGTCGGCCAAACTGCACCAGACTTTGCTCTGGAAAGTCATCTCGATCGCACGATTCACCTCAGCGATTATTTGGGCAGGAAGAATATCGTCCTGGCTTTCTTTCCACTGGCATGGACTCCGATATGAACGGGTCAGATCCCATCGTATGAGGTTGCTAAAGACCGCTTCGATGGGGTAAACGCTCAGGTCCTGGGCGTCAGTGTCGATAGTGTACCCGGTTTGCAGGCCTGGGCAGAAAGCCTGGGCGGTATCACCTATCCATTGCTCAGTGATTTCTTCCCTCACGGTCGAGTCGCGCAGCTTTATGGTGTGTTGCGTCCGGAAGGAAAAAGTGAAAGGGCGATTTTCGTCATCGACAAGAATTGCGTGATCCGCTATGTCGATGTGCATGACATCGATGAGCAGCCGGACAACGAGGTGCTCTTTGCTGTCCTGGAGCAGATTGAAGGGATAAAATCTGCCAGGCCCGCTCCCCAGCCCCAGCCGTCTGGACCTCTACCCCAGCCGCCGGGCGCTGATGACGCTGACCTGGTCATGTACTGCAACCAGTGGTGTCCGGCCTGCCGCAGGGCCAGGGCTTTTCTTCAGCAGCACGGCGTCAAATTCGTCGAAATTGATATCGCTCGCAACCGGGAAGCCGCGGCGCAGATCCGTCGCTGGAATAACGGCAACGAAACTACTCCCACTTTCGATGTAAAAGGCAAGATTATCGCTAATTTTAAACAATCCGAGCTGGCGGAAGCACTGGGGATAACTGAAAACTAGTCCTGCGTTATCCCTGGTCAGTCTCCAATCGTTTCGCAGCCACCATTGTTATATCATCTTCCTGTTCCCAGCCCGGTCCGGTAAAATCAGCCAGCCGGGCCATCAGGAACTGGATCAATTTTTCTCCCTCCAGCTGGCCCGGCTGGAGGTGGAAAGAAATTCATTCAGGCGCGGGAAGCCGAACATATCCCCTTCTCTATCGTGCGCCTCTGTTAGGCCATCGCTGTAAAGCAGTAAGCTGTCACCCGGTTCCAACCAGGCTTCTTTTTCTTCGTAGATCATGTTCGGGAAAATGCCTAATGGCAGTCCCGTTGCCCTCAGCTCAACGACTTTCTGTGCGCTGCAAAGGTAAGGTGGGTTGTGCCCGGCATTGGCGTATCGGATAACGCCGCTGCGCCGGTCGACGATAACCAGCAGGCAGGTCACGAACATATCCATCGGCATATCTTCGCTTAACACATTATTGACCCTCGCCAGCAGTTTCCCCTCTTCGGCTGGCGTTTGCCCAGGCGGGGAAGAATTCACAACAGCCTGCCTGCACGTCTGGGCCAGGGAGTATCCCGCAGGCTGCCATCGATACACTGGTAGCATTTTTAGAAATCACTTAATTTCCCCCCAGTCTCCCCGGGATTTCCGCCAAATTCTTGATCGGCATTGTAAAATGGCTGGTATGACGCTTGTGATTGACGATCATCTCAGCATCGAAGAAAGCGATATTCATATTGTCTTTATCCGTTCCTCTGGACCCGGCGGGCAGAATGTGAATAAAACTGCCAGTAAAGCTCAGCTACGTTTCAATATCAATTCTCCCGCCATTTCAGATGAAATGAAGGACCGGCTGTATAAAATCGCCGGAAAGCGTATCAACGAGCAGGGAGAGCTTATTATCGAAGCGCAGCGCTTCAGGACCCAGGAGCAGAACCGCCAGGATGCCGTCGAACGGCTGGTCAGGCTGCTGCGGCTGGCCTTGTATGAGCCGCGAGCTCGCCAGAAAACCAGGCCGACCTCTGCCTCCCGCCAAAGGCGTCTGGAATCCAAAAAGCGCCGCTCGGAAACCAAGCGCATGCGGCGCAGGCAACCTTCAGATGGTGATTATTCATGATCTTATTCGTCCAGGCAGAACACGACCAGCCGGCCAGGACCGTGCACCCCGATGGTCAGGGTCATCTCGATATCTGCCGTGCGTGAGGGGCCGGTGATCAATACCGCGCTAGTTGGCTGCCTGCACCTGGCTCAGGCTTAGGGCCTGCGCCAGGTTCTCGCAGATATCTTTGGCACGCAGGACTGCGATATGCAGTTCGGGCAGCAAGGAGGCGCTCATGGGGCGTCCCCTGCCGCCTGCCAGCACCAGCGATCCTGTCTCAGCGATTCCAGCCAGCGCGCCGGTCAGCCCGGCCCGTATGCCGGGGTCAGGATCGCTCCGCACCTGGATACCGGCCTGAGACAGCCTCTCTGAAATTCCTGCGGGCAGGCTTTCTTTCTCCCAGCTCTGAACCACATCAATTTCCAGGCTTTGTAGCAGTTCTGCGATCAATCCCGCTGCCCGTTCGGATTTGCAGCGCACAAACTCTCCGCCGAGGGTGGTCAGCTCTGCTTCAAACCGTTCCACAAGGTCCAGGTTACCGTGCACTCCTCGATGATTGGTAGCAAAATGTGCTGTTCCTGCCTCTGATTCTTTTAACAGTGGAGGTCGTTCGCTGATCTTCTGCTCGATCGAGCCGAATTGCGCGTGGAAGGGGGTCACTGCCGGGCGAGCCAGGTCGCGCGCGCTTCCCCACCCGCTAAAGGCGGGCAGCTTCATATCCTTTGAAAATGGCGAGACCAGCCGGCTCAGGATTCCAGCCAGTCTTTGTGCGGCGGAAAATAGCCGGGGTGAGCTGGCAGTCCAGGAAAAGGCTCGCAGCGCCCACCGCAGGGCTGGGGGAACGAGTGGATCGGATGTTCGGGTATCCTGGGTGATCTTTTCCCTGCTGCCGGGATGGGCTCCCTCCGCTCTCAGGCGCAGCAGCAATTTCGGTAGATCGATATCCACCGGGCAGGCTTCTTTGCATGCACCGCACAAACTCGATGCTCGTGCCAGGTTGCCGAATTCACTGATGCCAAACAGGCCAGGAGAAAGCACCGACCCGATTGGACCGGAGTATGGCGTGTGTGCGCCCGAAGTGCCCTGGTAAGCGTGCCCGCCGATCTCTCGAAATACCGGGCAGGCATTCAGGCACGCCCCGCACCGGATGCAGTACAGGATCTCGGCTAAATTGCTCTCACGCAGTGCCGAACGGCCGTTATCCACCAGCACCAGGTGGCGCTGGCGAGGGCCTTCCTCCTCATCAGGCTGGCGCGGCCCGCGTATCAGGCTGGTGTATACGGTCAGTTTTTGCCCGGTTGCAGAGCGTGGCAGGAGTTCAAGCATTAGTGCCAGGTCAGCGTAAGTCGGTACCAGGCGCTCAATCCCCATCAGGGCAATGTGCACCTTGGGCAGGGTCGTGACCATCCGCCCATTTCCCTCGTTCGTCAGCAGGCACAGCCCTCCGCTTTCTGCGATGCCGAAATTGACCCCCGAAATGCCGATATCCGCCTCCAGGAAGGCCTGCCTCAGCACTTTCCTGGCAATAGCGGTTAATGTTGGAATATCTTCCGTGAATGCGACACCCAGCTTTTCCTGGAATGTCTGGCCCACTTCGGCTCGGCTGAGATGCACGGCTGGAGTGATGATATGGGCGGGTGGCTCGCCGCGCAGCTGGACGATGTATTCCCCCAGGTCGGTTTCCACCACTTTAAGTCCTTCGGCTTCCAATGCCGGGTTGATTTGGATCTCTTCACCCACCATCGTTTTGGATTTCGCCACCAGCTTGGCCTGGCTGCTGCGGGCGATCTGCAGGACGGTTTCCACGGCTTCTGCTGCCGTCCTGGCATAATGAATATGCATCCCGTTCGCCTCGGCCTGGGTTGTGAATTGCTTGAGATACTGGTCGAGATTTGAGATCACTTTGGCGCGCAGCGCGTGGGCTCGTTGGCGCAGGGTATTCAGTTCCTCCGGCAGCGATGCATAAGCCGTTTCCCGGGCATTACCTCGGCGCTCGGCGTTATGGTCCAATGCGGATTGCAGGGCCGGGTTATCCAGGGACTTCTGAATCCGCTTGCGAAACTGGCTGGGCATGCTTGTTCTCTGGAAGATGGATTGGCTGCGGGTTATTGGCGGGCCAGGATTTCAGCGATGTAAACCGCCCGTTGAGTCTTCCGCTGGCGGTGCAGTCCGCCGTTGATATTTGTAATGCAGCCGGCATCGCAGGCCACGACCACTGGCGCCTCGCTGCTCTCCAGGTTCTCGATCTTGCGCTGCAGCATGGCTGATGAAATCTCCGGGTGTTCGACTGAGAACACCCCTCCAAATCCGCAGCACTCATCGGCATGCGGCAGCTCAACCAGTTCCGCTTCCCGCACGGCCGAAAGCAGCAGGCGCGGTTGGCGGTCGATCCCCAGGTCCCGCAGCAGGTGGCAGGAAGAGTGGTACGTGATTTTTCCAGGGAAGCGTGCTCCCAGGTCGACGACTCCCAGCTGGTCCACCAGATATTCGCTGAATTCGAAGACACGCCCCGCCAATGCTTCTGCCCTTCCTCGCCATTCGGGATCGTCGGCGAACAGCTCCAGGTATCCGTGGCGCAGCATCGCCGCGCATGAACCGGAAGGCACCACCACCGCTCCGGCTGTCTTTTCGAATACCTTCAATGTATGCCTGGCGATTGGCAGGGTCTCGTCCATCATCCCTGCATTGTAGGCTGGCTGGCCGCAGCAGGTCTGGCCGGCGGGCATCTCGACTCGCACGCCGCACCGTCCCAATACATCGACGATGTCTTTCCCAATCTGGGGGTAGAGCGTATCGATGATGCAGGTGATGAACAGCTGGACGGTTTCTCTCACTGTGCTATTTTATCTTGCCGCGTGTGAGCCTGCAAGTGTTCGCATGTCGACGTCTACGGTCGTGCGCAGTGGGAAGTAGATGCTGAACACTTTAGGTGTACAGTCACTTTCTTTAGTGAACTGTCATTTAATAGGGGCATGAGACGAAAACCAGCCGAACCGACATTCAAACCATATACGATGGCGCAGCCGAGCCTGATCCCATTTGCCGACACCAGGTGCGAGTGGTGAACCGGGCAGTGGAGAAAATAGACCTTGAACCATTATTGAGGAAGTACAAGGGAGGCGGGACCAGCAGCTACCATCCGCGGATGATGCTGAAGGTGCTGGTGTATGCCTATACCCAACGGCTATACTCATCGCGGCAGATCGCCAAGGCACTGCGGGAGAATGTGAACTTCATTTGGCTGAGTGGGGGGAATTGGCCGGACTTTCGGACGATCAATGGATTTCGAGGGGAGAAGATGAAAGGGGTGATCGAAGAAGTGTTCACCTCGGTGCTGGAACTGCTGGTGGAAGAAGGGTATGTGAGGCTGGAGAACTACTTTGTGGATGGGAGTAAGTTGGAAGCTAACGCCAATCGGCACAAGGTGGTGTGGGCGAAGAGCCGGGCGAAGTACCAGGAACGGCTGCGAAAGAAGGTGAAGGAATTGCTGAAAGAGATTGACGCAGTGAATGAAGCCGAGAACGAAGTGTATGGAGACCAGGATCTGGAAGAGATGGGTGGTAGCGGTGGGATCGACGCTGAGAAACTGGAGAAGAAGATTGCGGAACTGAACCAGAGGCTGAAAGAGAAGCCAGAAGACAAGAAGCTGCCAAGCGGTTAAGGTGATGTATAAAGACTACCTGCCCCGGCAGAGGCGTTATGAGGAGCAGGAAGCAAGCTGGCTGGGCGGAGCAGCTACTCAAAGACCGATGAAGATGCCACATTCTTCCCGATGAAGGAAGATCGGGGAGCTGAGAAACCGCTGCCCAAGCCAGCCTACAATGTCCAGACCGGGACAGAGGGCAGTTTGTGGTCGGGTTCAGTTTACACCAGCGAGCCGGAGATACCACTTGTCTGATCCCTCACCTGGAGGGGGTCAGGGCCAATCTGAGCGTCATCGCCAGGCGCAAGCCAGAGATACTACCACAGCAAGACCATCAGCCCCGCTGCCTGCCCCAGAATATCTCGGCAGACGCTGGCTATGGCAGCGAAGAGAACTACGCCTATTTCGAAAGCATCGCCTGGGCAACTATGTCAAATACAACACCTTTCATCGCGAACTACAAAAGCATCGCAAACCGGAACTGGTCCGCAAAACCATCTTCCGTTCTGAGAACCTGCCCTACGATGCTGCAAAAGACGAGTTCATTTGCCCGGCTAACCAACGTCTGACCTATCGGGGTACTCGCCAAAAAAACAGAGAATGGTTATTGGACCGAGCTGCGCCATTATGAAGCTTCTGGCTGCAATGCCTGTCCTCTCAAGCCCGAATGCACCCGAGCCAAAGTGAATGCCATATGCGAATGAGCTTCTGCCTGCGCCGCTATCGGGAGCAAGCCAAGAACAACCTGCTTTCTGAGCAGGGCAAGGCTCTCCGTGTGCAACGCAATGTCGAAGTCGAGTCCGTCTTCGGTCAGATCAAACACAACATGCGCTTCCGTAGATTTAGCTTGAGGGGGTTGGAGAAGGCCAAAACCGAGTGGGGTTTGGTGTGTATCGCCCATAATATGCAAAAACTGGCGGCTTGACGACCGCCAGTTTTTTTGTCTTTCGCTATAATTGCCCCATTGGGCTCGTATTGGGGCTGTCTAGCCGTTCATTCTAGACAGCCCCTGACTTGAGGGTGCTCATATTTTCATCCAGGTTAGGACAACGCAGGCACTGGCCATGTGGGAGACGTGGTCTTTGATGATAAAGGCGAAGATGTGGCCGTCGTCCAGGTGGGGATACTGACCGGTCACCACAAAAAGCATTGCTATAAACTCCGAGGTCGCCTTCAAAATCGTCCATTTGGAGCTCAGTCAGTCAGGATGGAAGCCTTTTTCTGTACTCTTCAAAGTCCGCCGGCAATTGCCTGAATGCGGTGGTAAGATAATGGCTTGACTTTCACTAATGAAAGAGGAAGAACAAATGGATGCTTTTCGCGCCGAGATTCCCAATCACTTCAAGCTGCCTGAGAAACTGGATCGCCTTTCTGAGCTGGCATACAACTTGTGGTGGACCTGGAACCCGGAATCCCAACGCCTTTTTTCATTCATCGATAAAGTGCTTTGGGAGCGTGTTAACCACAATCCTGTCATGTTTCTGCGCAAAGTAGAGCGCGCGCGCCTGAACGCAGCCATGGGCAACCATGATTACATGGAATTCTACGCCCGCATTTTCCGCACTTTTGACGGATATATGACCGCACCGGAAACCTGGTTCAGCCGAACCTATCCCGAGCTGCGCCATCGTCCGGTAGCCTACTTCTCAATGGAATTCGGGCTGCATGAGACCTTACCGATTTATGCCGGAGGCCTGGGTATCTTATCGGGCGACCACACCAAGGAAGCCAGTGATCTGGGTTTGCCTTTCGTAGCCATCGGTTTTTTCTACACGGAAGGTTATTTCACGCAGCGCATCAC
The DNA here is from genome assembly GCA_963698765.1 of uncultured Chloroflexia bacterium. Classification (GTDB taxonomy): domain Bacteria; phylum Chloroflexota; class Anaerolineae; order Anaerolineales; family UBA4823; genus CAVOSB01. The sequence continues at coordinate 9,207 of CAVOSB010000034.1, read as the reverse complement.
CGATGATGGTTGGCAGGAACCCGTCTATATTTCCCATCCCTTCGAGGATCTCCCTGTCATCCCGGTTCTGCAGCAAGATGGCTCTCCTTTGACCATTTCTGTCTACCTGGCGGGGCGCGAGGTGTACATTCGCCTTTGGGAGGTTCATGTAGGGCGGGTGCCTCTCTATCTACTGGACACCAATGTAGAGCAGAATTCACCCAAAGACCGACTGCTGTCTGCCCGTTTATATGGCAGTGATCCCGACTTGCGCGTTTCGCAGGAGATCCTGATTGGAATCGGCGGTGTGCGGGCTCTGCGCAATCTTGGCTACAACCCATCCGTCTGGCACATGAATGAAGGTCATGCCGCCTTCATGGTGCTGGAGCGCATTTATGAACGTCTCCAGACCGGCTGCACATTCGCAGAGGCCGAAGAACTGGTGCGCCGGGATAACATCTTCACCACCCACACACCAGTGCCTGCCGGCAACGATGAATTTCCTGCCTGGATCGTCGACAAGTACTTCTCTCAGTTATGGGTGGAGCTGGGGCTGGACCGCGATCAGTTTATAAATCTGGCCCGCCATACCGTGGAATGGGGTGACGCGTTCAGTATGCCCGCCCTGGCGCTGCGCTTCTCAGCCTCGCGCAATGCGGTCTCTGAGCTGCACGGGCGTGTTTCTCGCAAAATGTGGCATTTTCTCTGGCCGCAGCTTCAGGAAGATGATGTGCCAATCACGCATATCACCAACGGGGTGCACACCGGCACCTGGCTTGCCCGGCGGCTCAAAATGCTTTTTGATCGTTTCTTGGGCACGGATTGGCTGGAGCATGTCGATGATCCCGACGTCTGGGAGCTGGTTAACAATATCCCCGATGAGCAGTTGTGGATGGTTCGCCGCCATCTCAAGCGCAAGCTGGCTGCCTACATGCGTGAACGAGCGCGCACCCGTTGGGTTCAGGGCGGCTGGCATCCTGTTCAGGTTGTGGCCGGGGGCGTACTGCTGGATCCTTACGCTTTGACGATTGGCTTTGCCCGCCGTTTTGCCCCCTATAAAAGGGCCAATCTGATCCTTCAGGATATACCTCGTTTGTTGAAACTGGTCAATAACCCCGAGAAACCCGTCCAGATCATATTCGCTGGCAAGGCTCATCCCGATCATGAGGCGGGCAAGCTGCTCATCCAGGAGGTTTACCGCACCGTGAAACGCTCCGAAGGCGCAGGTCGGCTGGTCTTCCTGGAAGACTATGACATGAATCTGGCTCGCTATTTGATCCAGGGTGTGGATGTATGGTTGAATACACCTCGCCGTCCGAACGAGGCCTCCGGTACTTCTGGTCAGAAAGCTGCCTTGAACGGCGCCTTAAATTTCTCGGTCCTGGACGGCTGGTGGCGTGAGGGCTACGATGGTCGCAACGGTTGGGCCATCGGCAGTGATATTGAATACAGTGACCCTGATCTGCAGGATAAGGAAGATGCCAACAGCATTTTCGAAACCCTCGAAAAAGAAATCATCCCTCTCTACTATCGTTTTCGCAGCTCCGATGGTTTGCCTGTCGAATGGATTTCCCGCGTCAAAGCCTCCATACGCACCCTGGCGCCGCAGTTTGGCACGCGCCGCATGGTCAAGGAATATATTCAGCGCCTGTACCTGCCTGCCATGCGCAGCCTGCCTGCGCCTGATTCGGAATTGATCAAATAGAATAGAAGAATGAAATGCTAGATTCAATCTTGTCTATGCAGCCCTGGCTCATGGCTGTCGTAATCTTCTTCTTGCGCGTCGCCGACATGAGCCTCGATACCCTGCGGGTGCTGGTGGTGATGCGTGGGCGAAAAGCCGTTGCCTGGATCCTGGGCTTCTTTCAGGCCGCCATCTTCGTCCTGGCCATTACCTCTGTCCTGAATGACCTGGACAATTTGCTCAATGTCTTTGGATATGCAGCCGGCTTTGCCACCGGCAATGTGGTTGGTATGTGGATCGAAGAAAGGCTGGCAATTGGCCATGTACAGCTCAGCATCGTTTCCTCCACCCTCGGCGTCGCCATCGCCGAAAGCCTGCGCCAATCCGGTTATGCGGTCACGGAAATCCCGGCCCGCGGTCGTGATGGGATGGTCAGCCTTCTGAATTGCAGCGTTTTGCGTAAAAATGTCGCCAGGGTCCACAGTCTCATCAGGGAGATCGATCCTTCCGCCTTCATTACCTCTGAAGATGTTCGCCCGGTACGGCGCGGATTGTGGCGTGCGTGAATTTCTACCCACTCACTTATTTCTTTACATCGGTATTGCATCGATGATTACCAAGATATCCATAAATTGACCTCGGTCGGCTTGGAATGTGGCAACTTCTCGCTTCCGCACTGCTGATATTTGTCCTGCGCATTCTAGATATCACTCTCTACACGCTGCGTCTGATGATGGTGGTGCGTGGCCGCAAGCTTTATGCCTTCTTTTTTGCTTTCTTCCAGTCGATCGTTTTCGTCACGGTAATGCGGGCGGTATTTACCGACCTGCATAATTGGACAAAAATCCTGGCATATTCAGCTGGTTTTGCTACCGGGATGATTGTCGGGATGGTAGTAGAAGAACGCCTGGCGATCGGGTACACCCACCTTCGGATAATCAGTCCGCATTGGGGTGCGGCACTGATTGAATTCCTGCGTTCTCAGGGGTATGCCGTCACAGAGATACCCGCCTTTGGGAGGGATGAGGCTGTCTCCTTGATGTATTGCTTTGTTAACCGCCGGGAAACCCGGCATGTCACACGCCTGATTGCCGGGGTAGATCCCGATGCCTTTATTACTGCTGAGGCTGTTCGTCCGCTTCAAAAAGGTTTCTTCAACCGCTCGTAAATTGTGACATTTATCACCAGAATTAAATGAGTTTGTTTAGTTGACCGGGGTGGGAGGGGGGTATAGCATACCCTTGCTGGACAAGTTTTCTGGCTGACTTTGGGAGGGAAATCTATGGATGCGATTACGCTTGCACGCCTCCAGTTTGGCGTGACCACGGTTTACCACTTCTTCTTCGTCCCCCTGACTCTGGGCTTGTCTGTCCTCGTTGCGATCATGGAGACTCTCTATGTTCGTACCGGGCAGGATATCTACAAGCAGATGACGAAGTTCTGGGGAAAGCTCTTTATCATCAACTTCGCCATGGGAGTGGTGACCGGGATCGTGCAGGAATTCCAATTCGGCATGAACTGGTCGGAATATTCGCGCTTCGTCGGTGATATCTTTGGTGCACCCTTAGCCATCGAAGCGCTGTCGGCTTTCTTCCTGGAGTCGATTTTCCTCGGAGTGTGGATTTTTGGCTGGGACAAGCTCTCCCGGGGCATGCATGCCCTTACCATCTGGCTGGTGGCCATCGCCTCGAACCTGTCGGCCTTATGGATCCTGGTCGCTAACTCCTTCATGCAGGAACCCGTGGGCTATGTCTTGCGCAACGGCCGGGCCGAGATGACCGATTTCTTCGCTCTGGTCTTCAATCCCAATGTCTGGGTGCAGTTCCCGCACACGGTTGCGGCCGGTTTTGCCACCGGCTCGATCTTCGTGATGGGCATCAGCGCCTATCATCTGGCCAGGAAAAACCACATGGATCATTTCAAGCGTTCTTTCAAGATCGCCTCTGTGTTCGGCACCATTGCCATACTTCTGGTCATTTTCAACGGTCACAGCCAGACACAGCACCTGATTAAAATCCAGCCGATGAAATTCGCCGCTGCCGAAGCTCTCTGGTACACCGAATCTCCAGCTTCCTTCTCGCTCTTGACGATCGGTGATTGGCAGCAGACGCGCGATGTCTTTTCCATCCGGCTGCCGCGCATGTTATGCCTCCTGGCTTATAACCGGCTTGATTGCCAGGTCCAGGGTGTCAATGACCTGCAGGCGCAGTACGAGCAGACCTTTGGGCCGGGTAATTATATTCCCCCTGTAGCCGTGATTTATTGGAGCTTCCGGATCATGGTCGGTGCGGGCTTTGCCATGGCCGCCTTGCTTTTTCTTGGATTGATGATCTATAAACGCGGGATGTTGGAAAAGTGGCCGCGCATATTGCCAGTTTACGTCTGGGCGATCGCTCTGCCCTATCTCGCAAATACGGCCGGCTGGTTGTTGACTGAAATAGGTCGCTTTCCCTGGGTGGTCTATGGCGTGATGAAGATCGAAGAGGGAATATCCACGATAGTGCCTGCCGGAAGTGTGCTGGCTACCCTGATCTTTTACACGCTCATTTATGGGGCATTGATGGTAGCCGAAGTATATCTTCTGCTTAAATTCGCCAAGGCCGGCCCCGCCGAAAGCAGCTCGCAGGTCGATGCTGCTGGTGAGCAAGATCCATCTCTACTGGGCGATGTGGCCTGATTAGGTAGGAGGCAAACAATGGACCTCAACACACTCTGGTTTATCTTGATCGCAGTGTTATATGTCGGTTACTTTGTCCTGGAAGGTTTTGATTTTGGTGTGGGGATCTCCTGCCCTTCCTGAGCCGTGATAAAGACAGTGAGCGTGTAAACTTCAAGCGTCGCTTGATGATCAATACCATTGGTCCGCATTGGGATGGTAACGAAGTCTGGCTGATCACCGCCGGTGGGGCGACCTTTGCGGCTTTTCCGCACTGGTACGCCACCCTCTTCAGTGGTTTCTATCTGGCCTTGTTCCTCCTTTTGCTGGCACTCATTTTCCGTGGCGTTGCCCTCGAATTCCGCAGTAAAGACCCCGGCTCTCGCTGGCGCAAATTTTGGGATTGGTCGATTTTCGTAGGCAGCGCCGTTCCAGCCTTGCTGCTGGGCGTGGCCTTCGGCAACCTGGTCGCCGGAGTGCCAATCGATGAAAATATGAATTACGCCGGTACCTTTTTCACATTGTTGAACCCTTATGCTTTGCTGGCCGGTCTCGCTACACTATTCACCTTCACCCTGCATGGGGCCATCTTTTTGACCTTGAAGACTGGCGATGAGATGCAGGTCTCCGCCCGCAAGGCAGCACAGCGCCTGTGGATACCGGTGGTGGTATTGCTGTCGGTCTTGCTGGTTGCCACCTATTTCGCCACCGACATCCTGGAGACTGTCGGTGTCAATCCCGGCGTGGTGCCGATCACCGGCATCGTCACGATCCTACTGGTCGGGTATTTCTTGCACACCCAAAAGGATGGTCTGGCTTTTACGATGACAGCCATTTCGATCGCCGTGGCGGTCTTCACTGTCTTCTTGATCATGTTTCCTCGCGTCATGATCTCCACTCTCGATCCAGCCTACAGCCTGACCATCTACACGGCTTCCTCCAGTCCATACACCTTGCAGGTGATGACCATCGTGGGACTGATCTTCCTGCCGGTCGTCCTGGCTTATCAGGCCTGGAGTTATTGGGTCTTTCGCCGGCGCCTTACTGCTAAGTCGGAGCTTGTTTATTAAATCTATTTAGATGAATTTAGACCGTCGCCTGCTCCAACAGGCAATCAGTCAGCGTGGATTGGTGCTGTTGGCGGTGGGTTTGAGCCTGGCAGCTGGCCTGCTGATTGTGTGGCAGGCCAGCCTTTTAACCCGCGCAGTCCAGGGGGCCTTTCTTGACGGCGCCGCACTGGATGATCTAAGCCGCATCCTGGCTGCGCTGCTGGGGGTCATGCTCTTGCGCGGGGTGGTAAGCTGGGCAGGCGAAATTTCAGCCGGCGCTCTCTCCAGGAGAGTCGAAGGGCTTCCTTGCGGGAAAAGCTATTCCAACACCTGGTCCAATCCGGCCCTGCCTTCACGGCTGGCGAGCAAACCGGGGAGCTCACCGGTGTCCTGGTTGAGGGCATCGAATCATTAGACGCGTATTTCAGCCAGTATTTGCCGGGTCTGGTTGCCGCCCTCCTGGTGCCGCTGACTATCTGGTGTTTTGTCTTGCCTTCCGACCTGCTGACGGCAGTAATTTTCTTCATTACGGCTCCGCTCATCCCGCTGTTTATGCTGTTGATCGGAAGCACTGCTCAATCCCTCACCCGCCGGCAGTGGCAGACTCTCAGCCGCCTGAAGGCTTATTTCCTGGATGTCCTGCAGGGTCTCACGACCTTGAAAGCCCTGGGACGCAGCCAATCCCAGGTGCAGCAGATACAGCGTGCAGGTGACAGGTATCGCCGCCTCACCATGGGAGTCCTGCGGGTCGCATTTACTTCCGCCCTGGCACTCGAGCTTAGTCGCCACCTTGAGCACCGCGGTCATCGCCGTTCAGGTCGGCCTGCGCCTGCTGTACGGTGGGCTTTCGTTTTCCCAGGCCTTTTTCATCCTTTTGCTCGCCCCCGAGTTTTACCAGCCGCTGCGTGTGCTCGGCTCGCGCTTCCACAGCGGGATGGCGGGAGCTGCTGCCGCGCAGCGCATTTTCGCCCTGCTCGAGAAGCCCCTCAAAATCCCGGTTGATCCTCTCCCCGGGAACCAGGACGAGCAGCCGGTTTCGCATGCCCTTTCATCTCCACGCGGAGATGGAGAGCCATTTCAAGAGATCCGCTTGGAAAATGTGCATTTCGAGTATGCAGAAGGACGTCCGGCCTTGCACGGCGTTTCTTTAAGCCTGCAGCGGGGAGAAAAAATCGCCCTGGTCGGTCCCAGTGGAGCCGGGAAGAGCACCATTGCAGGCTTGTTGCTCCGCTTTATTACTCCTGACCAGGGAGAAATCGCGGTGGATGGCAGGCCGCTGCAGGGATTCTCGCTCCAATCCTGGCGTTCGCAGCTGGCGTGGGTGCCCCAAAAACCCTATCTCTTTCCGGGCACAGTTCTCGCCAATCTGCGGCTGTCCCGCCCTTCTGCCAGTCTCGAGCAGGTCATTCAGTCTGCCAGGTCAGCACACGCCCACGAGTTTATCCAGGCGCTGCCGGACGGCTACGATACACTGCTCGCCGAAGGTGGGTCGCCCCTGAGTGCCGGGCAGGTGCAGCGCCTGGCCCTGGCGCGTGCTTTTTTGAGAAATGCTCCCATGCTCATCTTGGACGAGGCAACCGCCAGTCTCGACGCTGAACATGAAGCACTGCTCCAGGATTTGCTCGCTGCCCTCCTTCGAGACCGGTCAGCCCTGATCATCGCTCACCGCTTGAATACCATCGTCAATGCTGACAGGATCATCGTCCTGGATTCCGGCCAGGTGGTCCAGAGCGGGGATCACGCTGCTTTGCTCCGCCAGGGTGGGCTTTACCGTACATTGGTGGCGGCGGCGGTTGGTCCCCAGGCGCAGCCATCTTTGCGAATGACCGCCGCACTTCCGCCACCCCGGCACACCTTGCCCGGCGTTGGCGTCCTTGCCTCGAAGAAGTCCGGCTGGACATCGGATTCTGCCATCGCGCCCATCGGGCTCACCGTCTCCCGAAGGAGACGGTTGCGCGCGGTTGTGGCACGACTTGGATCATTGGACCCTTCCCGCGATCGCAGCGAACAGGTTGCAGAGAGCGTCGCCGTCGTCGCACAGCCCCCAGTCGATGAACCTGTCGCGCCAGGCAAAGACGGCCTTCTCTTGGTCTGTCTTGGCCATCCCGTGAAGGCCACAGTCCATGTTGCTCTGACCGCGTTCGCTCCAGCAGTCGGCGTGCCGACAGTTGCCACATGCACGGCTTTCGCCGCTCCCCTCGGGATAGAACAACTGCTTTCGGGCAACCCACGCCGGAATCGCCATTGCCTTTGCGGCGTCGGCGGTTCCCAGCCTGCCTTTGTATTCCGCCAACAGGCGGATCGCGATGAGCAACTCCGCGTTTCGGGTCTTGCCCAGGTGGAACATGACCCCGGCATTCATTGGAGCAGAAAGCTTGCTCTGTTCCAGTCTCTGTTGGTCGTTGAGCAGTGGGCGCAATACGCAATGTCAGTCATTGGCGTCTCCTGTTGCATAGACCCCCGGGAGACAGGTATCCCCCGCGCGGAGAACCGGTTTCCATGGCCTGTTGATCAAGACGAGAAGACACATCGTCCCTTTGGGGAGACGAACGCCCCATTGGGGTTAATGATCTGGCTTCGGCAAGCTGCGATGTCAATCCAGTCGCTGTCGGCCGGTCTTGCTCGTTCGGCGCGCTGTTCGCCAAGACGCCATTGGGTTAGGTCCTTCGTGACCATGCCCTGTGATCATAGGCGTTGGACTCCTTCTAATCACCTTGTAACCAGTGCAACTCTTGCCGGCCAGTATTCCATACGGATAAGTCAGACCATGGACTTCCGTAGGTTCCACGGCATAAATGGCGTATTCCCACCAGTAATGCGGAGCTCTCCATTTCTGATCACAGCCTCTTCCACAGTGTCGAAGATGCCCATCGGTCCCCCCCGTACTTGACATCGCCCTTGAAGGTGATGTCAGCGCTCGCAAGCGCATTTCGCGTTGCCCATATCGGTTCTCCGTATGGTTTATGCCGGCAGACGGAAGTAACGGTCTGCCGCTGCGTGCCACAGTTGGCCATCGTGGCCTCCGGTACACCGCCGCATCGCAGTAGATGCACAGGCCGGTACGCATGAGCCGGCCAAGATCCGGGTCCCACACGGATGGGGGACCGACGGCGCGACTGCCAATCGGCGATCCCCTTGCCGGCTGTCTCGCTCCCGACACAGCGGGGGCCCGCCCCCGCTCGCTTCTGCCCACACATGGGTGATGCCTCCCGAACGCGACCCGATCCAGGTCAGGCTCCCGTCCTCGGAGAGCCAGGCCTCGCCGCGCGTGCGGGTGAGCCAGCCGGTGGTCCCGAGGGTGCGGATGCGGACCAGGAGGTCCTCGCCGGGGCCCTTGCCGATGATTTCGGCGACAGCGGGTTCGCCGTCGCCGAGATCCAGGCACACGAGGCCGCACGCGCAGCTTGAGGTGCGGGCCGCGGTAGCCGCGATACTCCGCGGCCGCCAGAATGCGCTGCATGGGGTTTTGCAGCGCCGTGGGAAACGCCGAGAACAGGAAGCTGGTGTCAATTGCCGTGTCGGACATCGGTGTCTCCGTTGGTTGTGATACCTGGGGAGGCATACCTTCCCCGTTGGGGAGTGCAGGCTCCCCGGTGGGTAAGTGACGGTCGTGGCTGCCACCGCCCGCTGTGGTTAGGCTCTGATGCGGACTGGCGCAGTGATCTGCCGCCAGACGCGCGCGACGTACTGCAAACGCCGGCGGTAAAATGCGCTTCGCCCAGTTTGTGCCAGGCTCGCGATTGACGGTCCGAGGAGAACCGCGGGGCGGCCCATTCCCAAAAGAAGCGATACCAGCGGAACGTTCTTTGGGATCCATCCCCCCTAATATCGGTTCTCCA
>CAVOSB010000033.1:0-70705 GCA_963698765.1 uncultured Chloroflexia bacterium | reverse complement strand
CCGACGCAGTCCGCGCAGGTGCAAACAACGATTGAGGCCAGCTCGGTGCGACCAGATCCCTGCAGCCCGGCTACGCCCAGGACTTCTCCTTTTCGAAGCTCAAAGCTGATGTCCTTTATTATTTGATTTGACGCATTTTCGGCACGGAAGACCACATCCCCGAATTCTTCAACGGAGCCCAACGGGGGAAAGTAATGGTCCAGGGCACGACCGACCATTAAGAACACTACGTCGGCGGGTGTAACATCCTTTTTAATCACGGTTTTGATGAGCTTTCCGTCTTTCAATACCGAAATCTTTTCAGCAATGTCGAAGACTTCTTTCAGGCGATGGGAAATGAAAATTATTGCCATCCCTTTTTGCTTCAATCTTTCGATCAAATTTACCAGCAGATCGACCTCAGTATAGGTAAGTGCAGCAGTGGGTTCATCCATCATCAGCACTTTCGCCTTGAAGGAGATGGCTTTCGCTATCTCAAGAAGCTGTTGTTCCGCTACAGAAAGGCTGCTCACCAGGGAGGTCGGTGAGATCATTTCCTCCACACCCAGGTCTTTCAAGACCTCCACTGCTTCATTGTTCATCTTCCGCATATCAAGGGTTCCCATTCTCGAGGTTTCCCGGCCAAGGAATATGTTGTGCAGCGACAGTCCGCTCGGGAAGCAGGTTGAACTCCTGGTAAATGATGCTGATTCCCTTTTGTTGAGCCTCTACCGGGTGAGCGAAGAAGACCTTATTTCCAGACAGGTAAACCTCTCCAGCATCAGGGGTATAAGCGCCCGACGACGATCTTCATTAAGGTAGATTTCACCAGCGCCGTTTTCACCCACGATTGCATGTACTTCTCCTGGTAAAAACTGGAGGGAGACATCATCCAGCGCCACTACACCTGGGAAGCGCTTGGAAATATTGCGGACTTCCATCAAAGGCTCAGTGACTAAGATATTATCTGCGGTGTTTTTTTCGTCTGCTTCGATCATGCTGACCTCATCTGCTCCAGGTAATCATCACGCCAGAAGTTTCTTCAGGAATTTCAAACCCTGGTCTGCGATTGCATCCTGGCTGGGTGCAATTTCGCGCCAGATACAGACTGCGCGTGCAATTTCTTTTACCTGAGAAGTAAAGGATTCGATCACAATGGGTCCATCGTATTCTACGTCCTTCAATCCTTGAGCGACCTCATCCCAATGCACCTGCCCGGTACCTGGAACTCCCCGGTCGTTTTCACAGGCATGGAAATGGAATATTTTTCGATTTGCCAGGCGGATAGCATCACCGCTGTTTTTCTCTTCCAGGTGCATGTGGAAAGTATCCAGGTGAAAACCTACGTTTTCCATCCCGGTTTGCTGGATGAATTCAAGCCCTTGTGCGACGACATTAATCATGTCTGTTTCGAAGCGGTTCAAAGGCTCAAGCGCCAACTTCACCTGTTTCGTCTCGGCATACTGTGCCATTTCACGGATACCACTGACAGCCCTGTCCCATTCCGCTTTCCGTTCCCCTCATTTTCCAGGTGGTCTTTACCAACCGCTGAATACATCGGGCCGCAGACGACCGCTGAACCGAGCTCGGAAGCTGCATCCACCAGCCAGCGAATATAGGACTTCGCATTCTCAATATTCTTCGGGTCACTGCTGCAAATATTACGGTCGGGTCCAAACGCGCCGCAAACGATTGGCTGCAGCGAGCTGCGTTGAAACTCGGATTTAACTTCACCAACATCGATCAGTTCAGGATTTTCACAGGAAATCTCAAGAATGTCAAAACCAAGCTCTTTCACCTTGGGAGCCAGGTCTTTTACTGCTGAGGTTGTGCATGGTGAGACCCACACGAAAGTATTGACACCGAACTTCATTTATCGCTCCTCAACCTCGTATCTTTCTCCTGAGCTGATGCTGTGTTCGACGGTGAATACATAATCCATGGCCAGCTGCGCAGCACCAATTACCCCGGCATCTTCTCCGATCCCCGAAAACACGATATCCAGGTTGCGAGTTGCCAGGGGTAAAGACCTGCTCAATACTGCCTGCCGGATCGAGGAAAGTAATAAATTCCCGAGATTGCTAACCCCGCCGCCGATGACGATCATATCTGGATTGTAAAAATTCACCAGGCTGGCAAGCACATCACCGATCATCTGCCCGCTTTCCCGGATAATTTCGATAGATGCGGGATCGCCTTCGCGCGCTGCGTATCCGACATCTTCAGCCGACAGCTTTCCACCGTTCTTCTCGAAGTATTTCTGCAAAATGGCGCTTTTACCGGATTTTGCTGCCGTCAGAGAGCGTTCGGCGATTGCGGGTCCACCTGCCAGGGCTTCGAGGCAGCCATTATTGCCGCAATGGCACAGCGGACCGTCACTGTTGATGTTGATATGCCCGATGTCCCCCGCGCAACCGTTTGCCCCACGATATATCTTACCGTGACATATGATGCCCGCCCCAATCCCTATACCGATTTTTACATAAATCAGATTATTGAAGCCTTTTCCGACGCCCTGGTTAATTTCTCCCAGAGCCATCACGTTGACATCATTATCGATCACCACATTGGCGGCGGGAAAGCGCTTTTGGACGGTCTGGATTATCGGGTAGCGGTCCCAGCCGGGCATGATGGGAGGTGAGACAACAGTGCCGTTGATAAAATCAACCGGTCCGGGAATTCCGATACCTATTCCACGTATATTCCCTGCATCATAAGCGGAATCATCCAGGAGGGCTCCAAAAGATCACAAACCCTCCCGAGGATCTTCACCGGGCCCTCGCGCACCGGAACATCTTCGCTTGTTCGGGCGAAGATTCTTTGAGATAAATCTGCAACTGCCAGGTCGATACCCGTCGCGCCGATATCCACACCTGCGACGCAGCCGAGACCGCCGTTCAGACTGAAAGTTTTCGAACGACGCCCGCCGGAATATTCTGAGCCTTGATTTTCGATGATGATTTTCTTGCAGATCAAAGAATTGATGCTGCTGGTTATTTTAGTACGGGAGTGGTCGGTATAGGAGACAAGGTCGCCTTTCGAAAGCTCGCCAAATTTCTGGATCAGGTCGATCAGCTCTTTTTCTGCCGGAGAAATGAACAGGCGGTTTGGCAGGTCGTCAGCCTGAACCAGCCAGAGCGGAAGCTCAGGGTAAAGGAATGACCGGATTTTTCTCGTGCTGGGTTCTCGACTGAATGCCATTTTCATTTTCGTGGGATGAACAATATTTCCAAACCCAGATAGGCTCTGTTAGAAATACTAAACCGCCACACTCTCCAAATCGAACACCAAAGCCACCATCTCCAGGGCGTTCTGATTGTGCCCGGTTGTTACGATATGGTGGTGCGAAACCATTCTGTCCACCATTCTTGGGCCGTTGGGTACCTTTAACACCGCACCGTTCAGGCAATGCGAGCCCGGGTATTGCACATACTTGGGAAGCTCGCCTTCAATCAGGGTCCAGCGGTCGAAGGGCGGTACCAGCTTCACCAGGGTCACCGGCCCTTCAGGCAGCCGCGCATCTATCGCCGTGGCGTTGTCGTCAACAATTGCCAGCACTTTATCGCGCAGCACCCATTCGGTCGAGAAAGCCTGCGGAACCACGCCCAGGTAACCGCAGTGGGCTGCCAGGATGTAATCCCTGGGTTCACCTGGCACATCTGGGAATTCAGGTATATGCTCGTGTTTCAAGGCTGCCTGTCCCATCAGGAATGGGTACAGATTGGTCATCATAAACGGGACCTGGATCGTTTCCACGATCAGCACCTTGGTTAGCATGGAGACCAGGTCGGCTTCACAGCCCCACACCAATTTCCGGTCTGCGTACAGCATGTTCCAGGCCAGGCAGGGGGTAGTCTCGGAGAACATCGATTCGTTCAGGCAGTTCATGCCTGCAGCCTCAATGATGGATCAGCATCCAGGTCTCCTTTCACCTGCATATATTGTTTGACGGCGCTCAGAACCTGCCTGCTGGTGATCTGACTGACCGGAATGTCCTTTTTTCTTTCATTCCAGACTTCCAGCGCTGCAGCATCAGAGATTTCCCGAGCCTGTTCTGCCAGTTCTTTGAAACTCTTCTTCTCAATCTTCAAACCGAATCTTTGCTCCAGGGCAGCAATGCACTCCGGTTCCCACCAGTAAAACCGTTTGAATATCTCATCTTGAAGACCGGTGCCGCTGGCAGGATTATCTTGATACACCAGGAATTTTGATTTCTTCAACTCTGTTTTCAGTGCGAGTGCCCGGCAGGCCTGCCTGGTTTTTTCGAGCGTATTGGGGGCCAATACCTGACACCTTTGGCACTCAGGTAGCTGTTGATCTCCCAATCCCACATGGATACCGTCCCGAACTCGGAGGTGACAACCATGATCGGCTGAGGCAGTGCCTGGATTTCTATCCAACCGGCGGTAGGCTGCTCCCAGCATTTCTGGAAAAATCACGCCGTCCGAGGTGGGAATTTTATTTCCGAGCGCGACCGGGTCAAGGAATTCAGCTTCATCTGCCAGCAGGGCTTTCAACTCAACCAACTGCCTGGCAAAATCAGGTTCTTCCGCGCTCTTAAAATAGACCGGCACCAATTTTGCTTTCATTTTTTCTCCAGGTGCATACCAGCCAGCTTTAGTTGCTCATATTCGAACGAATGGGGATGAGAAATCGGAAAATATTTCTCATCCCCCTGCAGCCAAACGGCTTATTTGAGGTCCAGGCAGTTTCCTGGTTACTTGACCTCAGCTACCTTCACCTTGCGACCATCTCTGGACGAAATGATGGCTGCTTCCAGTACCTGCATGTTCTTCAGGCCATCTTCAAGGTTGGGGGTGATCTTAGTTCCCTTTTCCAGGGCATTCAGGAAATCGACGACAGCATGGGTGAATTCGTGTTCATAACCGATGATATGACCGGGCGGCCACCAGGCATTCAGGTATGGATGCGTGGAATTCGTCACCAGGATCGTACGGAATCCCTGTTCGTCGGCTGGATTATCCAGATCCAGGTACATCAGCTCGTTCATCCGTTCTAAATCAAAAGCCAGGCTGCCTTTGCTGCCGTAAATTTCGAAGTAGTTGTAATTCTTGCGGCCGCTTGCGAAGCGGCTTGATTGAAACGAACCCAGGGCGCCGTTTGAAAATTCCACCACCATGAAGGAAGCATCGTCGACGGTCACTTTCCCCTTTCTTTCGAAACGCTTCCAGCTTTGAAGGTGCCTGCATCCTTGCTGGCAAGCGGGCGCTCTTCGATGAAAGTCTTCATCATTGCCGAGACTGAATCCACTTCGCCGATCAGATAACGCGCCAGGTCAACACTGTGCGAATTCAGGTCATAATGTGGGCCGGCTCCGGCGAACTGTTTTTGAAGATGCCAGGTCAGGTTAAAATTCGGGTCGGTGATCCAATCCTGTAAATAGGCACCGCACCAGTGGAAAATCCTGCCGATTTTGCCCTGCTCAATCAGCTGCCTGGCGAAGGCGACCGCCGGGGTGCGGCGGTAGTTGTGGTTTAGATAGTGCAGGACACCCGCCTTTTCGGCCGCTTCGTACATCTCCCTGGCTTCAGCATAATTCAACGCGATTGGTTTTTCGCAGAAAATCTGTTTACCGTTTTTTGCAGCTGCCACGACGATGTCTTTGTGTAAATATGTCGGGGTACAGATATCGATGATGTCAATGTCAGGCCGCTCGACGACTTTTTTCCAGTCGATTTCGGTCTGTTCCCAGCCCCAATTCTGTGCGAACTCACTCGTGCCAGTAGGATCTTGTCCGCAGGCTACTTTTAGAACCGGCATCAACCCGACTTTAAAGAACTTTGGTGCTTGAGACCAGGCATTGCTGTGGGCTTTGCCCATGAATTTCGTGCCAATGATTGCCACATTCACTGTTTTCATGTGTACATCTCCAGATTTTGATCAGTCTCGAAAGAGCTTCAAAAGTTGAAATCCGGGTTAATTCAGTGAGGAAGCAATTCTCTTCAGTTCTTTGATGCTCAATGCCACCGCTTCGTCTTCCCTCCCGGTCCAGTCGGTATGCGGGTGGTCAATCTCGACTGCCAGGAAGCCCTTGAAATCGGCTTTGTGCAGCAGGCGAGCCAGGGTTCCGTTGTCGATCAGACCCTGTCCGACAGGGACTCCGGCGAAGAAGTGCCAGTCGGTGGGCGGGCGTTCTTGTCTGGCAGTAAATCCTTTACATGCGTGGCCAGGACATACGGAGCCAATTTTTCCATGCCGGCGATTGGATCGTCGAGCAGGCGCAGGAAATTCCCGGTATCAAAATTCAGACCGAAATATTCAGAATCCTACTTCCGTGAGCATCTGGAGGATTTCATCTGCGGTGTAGTCGATGTGATTCTCCACCGCCAGCTTTACCTGGTAATCTTCAGCGACTTTCACGGCTTTTTTAAACATCCCCACCAGGGCTTCGATCTGGGGTCCATGCGGTTCGTGGCGGAACATCAGGCTGCTGCCGACAACGCGCATCACATCTGCACCAATTGCTTTGGCATGTGGAATCAGAGAAACCATTTCTTCATAGGCCGTCCAGTTCTGCCCGCGTTCCAATCCATCGGGGTGTCCCCAGGCATAGACGCGGTCGAAACCATATTCATCCAGTTGGGCTTTTAGGTCCTTGAACCAGCTGGGATCAAATGACGGAAAGAAGCAGGACTCCAACGATACACCGTCAACATTCAGTTCTTTGGCCCGCTTGAGAAAATCCTCCATGGTCATGGTTTTTTCTGGTGGTTTTTGGTCGGGGTAGACTTCACCGAAAAACCTGTGGTAGCAATAGCTGTCGATCCCTACTTTCATGTCATTCCTCCTGAAAAAGAATTGTTGGTTAGGTAGGTTTCCAAGAAACCTGGATAGCTCTTTATATACAACCTGCCTGGTTGTTTAATATGCATCGATGGGGGGTATGCTCGGGCGCCATACTCAAAACAGTCATGAGCACTTGTTATTACAGGATAACATTATTATAACCACTGCTCCCAAAATATCAAGTGTAATTAGATTAAAAAAAACGAAAAGATGACTTTTTTATTCAAACTTGTGACTGAGGAAGAAATAACTGGTCCAGCAATTTCTTTTTATTAAGACTGGCGTGATGTATTGACAGTTGTCAATATGTTCTCTATAATGAGTTGTAATAACAGGATTACAGGACTTGACGCCGCCATATTATATTCGAATTCACACATTTACGGAAATATCAAATATGGTGAATTGATTGACAATGCCGGAATTTCCGACCTTAATCCAGCTGAAAATGAGCACACCGGCGCAATAGTTCTGGGGAGCATCAGGTGAAAAATCAAGTTCGATTATGCATGATCGGAGCAGGGCGTGTAGGAAGAAATCATTCACAGGCAATCACACGGCATGTTCCGCAAGGAAAGATCGTAGCCCTGGTAGACCCGGTCGAGAAGGTTCGAAATGAGACGGCTGTCGATTTTCAAATTGAGAGCCAATACGAAAGCCTGGACAGGGCGTTAGAGGAAACCGAGTTCGATGCAGTGGTTATCACCACACCCACGCCCACGCACCTGCCCCTGACCGCCCTGGCAGCGGAGCACGGCAAGCATATCTTCCTTGAAAAGCCCATGGCGCTCAATCTCGAGGAATGTGACCGGATCTTGTCGGTCGTTAAGAAGAATAATGTGATTCTGCAGCTTGGCTTTATGCGCCGTTTTGATCCAGAATTTGTGGTCGCCGCCGAGCGCATCGCGGCTGGTGAAATTGGTACTCCCATGATGATTAAAACGAACACGCACGGTCCTGGACTGCCGCCGCCCTGGGCACGTGATTTGCGCACCTCCAATGGAATGCTGGCTGAGGTCAACAGCCATGACTGGGACACCGTACGTTGGTTAATGGGTTCCAACTACCAGCGTGTTTATACCGAAGTGGCGAATTTTAAAGGCCCAGCCAATCAAATCGATATTCCAAATTTCTATGACAACGCGCTGGTGAACATAAAGATGGAGAGCGGCGGGCTGGGATTGATCTCCGGTGTGTGCCCGTGCGGATATGGCTACGATGCCAGGGTCGAGATTATTGGCGATAAAGGTATCATGCAAATTGGTGAACTGAAAGGGCAGTCGGTGGTGGTGTGCACCAACCGCGACCAGGGTCTCATCGTTCCAATTGTCCGAACCTGGCCTGAACGGTTCGCCTGGGCTTATATCTATGAACTTGAACATTTCGTCCGCTGCGTACAATCAGAAACCACACCGCGAGTGGGTGGGGATGAAGGACGATGGGCTGTGGCAGGTGTTTTAGCGGGCACCAAATCCTTCCTGGAAGGTCGTGTGGTGTATCTCGAAGAAATCCTTGGAAAGTAGGATACAGACTGGAGAGGCGATGTTAGCAGCTGTATATCATGGAGCGAATGACTTACGCGTTGAAGAGGTGCCAGTCCCGGCGATTGGTGCTGGAGAGCTGTTAATAAAGGTTTCGAGTGCCAGCATCTGCGGCACAGATTTACGCATCTTTCACGGCAGCCACAGGATGTTCCCACCAGGCACCGTGCGCATACCCGGGCACGAGGTGGTCGGCGTGATCACGGAAACAGGTACAGGGTTGGAGGGATTTTCAATCGGTGACCGCGTGTTCATTGCCCCGAATATGGGTTGTGGTAAATGCGCCCAATGCATCAGTGGAAACAACAACCTGTGCGCCACCTATGATGCCATTGGAGTCACGATTGATGGCGGTTTTGCCGAATACCTGCGCGTCCCTTCCAACTCGGTCCAGCAAGGGAACATAATCCAGGTCAGCGAAGATGTGGATCCGGCAGTCGCGGCGTTGATCGAACCTTTTGCCTGTGTCCTGCGAGGTCAGAACGCTTTGAATATTCAGGCGGGGGAAGTGGTCCTGGTGATCGGTGCAGGTCCGATCGGTGTGATGCATACCAAGCTGGCCAAAGCGCGGGTGCGGGATTTGTGATTGTAAGCGAGCCGATCGCGAATCGTGCTGGGCAGGTAAAACGCATGGGTGCGGACCGGGTGGTGAATCCACTCCAGGAAGACTTGCTGTCAGCGATCAAAGAAGAAAGTGGTGGTCGGGGTGCGGATGTGATCCTGGTAGCTGCACCGGTACATGCTGCACAGGAGACAGCACTGACGATGGCGGCGATAAGCGGCCGGATAAATTTCTTCGGCGGGTTACCCAAAGACAAGCCGATCATTAATTTTGATTCTAACCTGGTGCATTATAAAGAGTTGGTCATCACCGGTACGACCGCATGCAGCACGAATGACTGCTGGCAGGCGACGCGCATCATCAATTCTGGACTGATCGATTTGACCGACCTGGTGAGCCAGCGGTTTCCATTGCGGGATGCCGTTTCCGCATTTTCAGCCGCTGAAGACCGGAATTCTTTGAAAATCGTAATTGAGCCATAAAAATTAATAAAAAACATGGAGATAAAAATGATACCTGAAACCAAAATGGAGTATCAGATCGCAATCAAAAAAGTACCGACATTCTACTTTGTCGGTGTGACAACATCCAAATCATCCATCATGAAAGTCTTCCCGCTGTGGATGAAAATTCTGGGCAGGGAAGAGGTGGTCATGGAGGGTATGGATTGCAAAATCCATGATGAGCCGGAAGCCTATCGACAGGCTGTGGCACAGATCAAATACGATCCACAGTCGTTAGGCGCCCTGGTCACCACGCATAAAATCGATTTGCTGACCGCGGCGCGTGACATGTTCGAATATCTCGATCCGTATGCACTGGCAACCGATGAAGTCTCCAGCATTTCCAAGCTGGATGGCCGGCTTGAAGGGCATGCCAAGGATCCGATTACAGCCGGGTTGAGCCTGGATGCGATCATCGAGCCGGGTTATTTCAAGAAAACTGGCGGCGATGTGCTCAGCTTTGGCGCTGGTGGCTCGGCAATCGCGACTTTACTGCACCTGATCAATAAAAAAGAAAAAGGGGACCGGCCCAGGCGTTTCACTTTTGTCAACCGCTCACAGGGACGGCTTGACCATGCGAAAGAAATGGTAAGCAACCTGCAAACGGATATCGAAATCGAATATATCCAGAATGCCGATCCTGCGGTTAACGACCGGATCATGGCTAAATTTCCTCCCCACAGCATCATCATCAATGCGACCGGGATGGGTAAAGATACTCCTGGCTCCCCGATAACCTGGAATGGGTTGTTCCCGCAAGATAGCATAGCCTGGGAATTTAATTACCGTGGAGAGCTGGATTTCATGCACCAGGCCCGGGCCCAGGTAGAAAACCGGGGTGTAAAAGTTGAGGATGGCTGGCTTTATTTTGTGCATGGATGGACGCAGGTCGTCGCCCAGGTTCTGCACTTTGATCTGACGCCGGAGCTTTTCGAAAAATTCAATAAAGCAGCAGAATCAGTAAGAAAGTAAATGGCAGGGTTGGGGATCGCCGAGAGGACGCCACGATGAACAAAACGCAGACCGCCGTTCAATACCAGGAGCTGGGTTATGGCTGCGCGCAGTCAGTACTGGCTTCATTTGCGCAGGATTTTGGATTGGAAGCAGAGCTTGCTTTGAGGATTTCGACCGGATTCGGCTCGGGCATGGGCAGGATGTGCGAAGTATGCGGAGCTCTGACGGGAGCTTTTATGGTGATCGGGCTGAAGTATGGGAAAGTAATCACCGACGGAAGCAGGTACGGAACCGATACCGAGACCACGTACAAGCTTGTTGCTCAGCTGGCGCGAAGTTTCGCCGAAAAGAATGGATCTATCTATTGCCGTGATCTGATCGGTCACGATTTGAGCGATCCGGAAGAAAGAGCCAAAGTAGTTCGATTAGGGTTATTCAAGACTACCTGCCATAAATGCGTCGTCGATGCGGTGGAGCTGCTCGATGAGATCATGTAATCAAGCTGGCAGCTTCAGTTTTACGCGAAAGGTTATAGAATATGAATCTCGATGTTAAGGAACTTGCAGGCATGATCGATGTTTCATGCGTGCGCACCACATCCAGTAAGGACGATATTGATGAAATGGTCGAGGCTGCCCGAAAATACAGCTTCGGGCATGTTTCGGTACTCCAGTGTTTCATCCCCTACACCAGGCAGCTGTTGATCGATGCGCCAGAAATCAAGATTATTGGCAATGTCAGCTTTCCTTCCGGGTCGGACAGCACAGCGGTAAAAGTCTTTCAGGCGAAGGAGATGGTGTCTGCCGGCTGTGATGAGATCGATATGGTCATGAATATCGGCAGACTCCGTTCGGGACAGCTGGAAGAAGTCGAGGATGATGTGAGGGCAGTCATCCAGGTGGCAGGGAATTTACCGGTCAAGGTGATCATCGAGATCATGTACCTGAACCAAACCGAACTGGAACAGGCCTGCAAAATCTGCATTTTGGCCGGGGCAGCATTCGTGAAGACAGGCTCCGGTTGGGCAGACCGCAGTACAACATTGGAAGATATCCAACGAATAAAAACCATCGTTGGTGAGCGCATCAAAATCAAGGCCTCTGGCGGAATCCGCGATCTGACTGGATTGTTGGATATGTATCGTGTTGGCGCCCGGCGCTTTGGGATTAATTAAAGAGCGCTGTTGAGATCGTGGAGTGTTATCAAATTCAGGGGGCAGGAATTGAATTCTGATAAAAACCTGCTATCTGCAGGTTGGCTGGCACGAACAACAACCCGCTGAATTAATGGAGTCATGATTTTTGTCAACTATATCTTATGATAAATATCCGGAGATTTATGCCTGTCCTGTTATTGACAAACAAATCCGAATGTTTATAATAAATTGTAATAACAGGATTACAACATATTCGGATAGAGTTGTTTAAACCAGATAAGCAGCACGATTTTCCTCCCACCGTGAGCGAGATCAGGTAGATGCACCTGGTACGTTCTTACACAAAATATTTCATACGAAAAGGAAAATAATATGAAAATCGGTTTGTTCACAGCCACTTTCCTCGATATGAATTTGGAAGAAGTATTCAAAATGGCAGCCGATCTTGGGTACCAGGCAGTGGAAATGCCTGCTTTTGCGAACAATCCGCACCTGGATATCGAAGAGATTGTTAAAGGCAGCAATGCAGATGGTCTGAAAAAAATGCTGTCCAAATATGGATTGATCATCTCTGCACTGGCAAACCACCCTGAAGGGCAGATCGTGCTTGGTCCCTTTGGTAAGGACACCGACGCGATTTACCCGGGGACAAAAAGAAGAGAAAATTAAATTTGGCACGCAGCGCATGATCAAGACAGCCCAGGCAGCCAACGCGCTCGAAGTGCCAGTGGTGACCGGTTTCATCGGCTGTGAGAATTTCGGAAGGTTCTTCCCCTGGCCCTACTCAAAAGGCTGGTCGGATATGGAAGGGGAATTTGTCGAACGCTGGGGGAAAATCCTGGATAATTTCGCTGAGTACGGGGTTAAATTCGCCCATGAACCGCACCCCAACGAGCTAGTTTACAATGTGGAAACTGCTCAGCGTGCCGTTGAATTGATGGACGGGCGCAAGGAATTTGGCTTCAATTTCGATCCAGCCAATCTCATCTACCTGGGAATTGACGTCGAGAACTTCATCGACACCCTGGCAGGCAGGATCTTTCACGTGCATGCGAAGGATGGGGAGATCGTTGCTCACAACGTGCGCCGTTCTGGACTTATACCTCAGGGCGATTGGCAAAGGCTCGGTCGAGGTTTCCGCTTCCGCATCCCTGGCTGGGGATCGGTGCCGTGGAAGAAGGTCATCACCGAGCTTTCGATGATTGGATATGACTACGTGATGAGCTACGAGCACGAAGATGTGACTATGAGCCGGCAGGATGGCATTACCAAGACGATTGCCTATCTGAAACCCCTCCTGATCGACAAACCCTATGAGGGGCGCCACGACGTGTTATTCAACTAGTCGAGAATGGCAGGCAACGTATCCTCGGGATGACAGTCAAAAAAGGGTTGAGTTATAATAAGGAGATGCACCAATGGTGAATACGATGAAGGCGGCTGTTTTTGAAGCTATCAAGGTAATCAAAGTCAAAGATGTACCGATCCCCGAAATAGGTGATGATGAGGTATTGGTCGAAGTTAAAAATACGGGTATCTGCGGCACCGACTGGAGCATCTACAACGGATGGTATTCAGCAGAGAAGCTGCCGATGATCCCTGGCCACGAGTTTTCGGGGGTGATCGCTAAAGTTGGAAAAAATGTAAATAGAGTGAAAGAAGGTGATCGTGTGACTGCGGATATCAACATGTCTTGCGGTCATTGCTATTATTGCATGCGCGGCGATCAGCTGCTGTGTAACGATTTTACCCAGCTGGGGATTCATACGGACGGCACTTTTGCCGAATATGTCCGAGCTAAAGCCTCTCTTGTCCATGTGCTCCCCGATAATTTGAGCTTTGAAGAAGGTGCTTTTATTGAGCCTCTTTCATGCTGTATCCATGCCGCAAAAGCGATGAACGCTCGCCTGGGCGGTAGCGTTGCCATTGTGGGCTGCGGATTGGGCGTCCTGCATGCACGCATGGCTGTGCTGCGCGCCTGTGCACCGGTGATCATCGTGGGAGACAATACGAAACGCCTGAACATAGCCAAAGCAATGGGAGCCGATTACACCATCGATATCCGCGAAGTGAGCGATCCGGTGGAAGAGGTGAAGAAACTGACGGGCGGTCGTGGTGTGGATTACGCTATCGAAGCGGTGGGGACCACTAAAACCTATGAGCAAGCCTTTGCCATGCTGCGCAAGGGTGGAGTGCTATCCGCTTTCGGTATCACTGGAGAGATGGATACGATGCAAATCCGCCCATTCGAATTCGTCCTGGGTGAGAAGAAGGTCACCGGATCCTGCGCAGGCATTGGTGACGATTGGCCGGATGCCATCACGCTGCTGGCCGCCGGGAGAATCGATCCGAAACCGCTGTTTTCCATGAAAGTCCCGCTGGAAGACCTGGAATGGGCTCTGCACGAGCTGAGGAAAGACCCCAACCTGTTCAAAATTTTTGTCTCGCCTGAGATATCCAAACGTGAGTACTCTATAGAACCCGGATCATTATCCAGCCAGGATTTAGCCGTGTCAAAAATCGGAGCCAGTGTATTGAGAATTGATCGCATCGACCACATCGCTGTCAATTGTTTCGACATCAAAAAATCACTGGAATTCTACGAAGGAATTCTTGGACTAAAGCTGCAGGAAAAAGTGGATTGCGGAGATTTCGATATCCTCTACCTAGAGCTTCCACACGGAGCGCGGCTGGAGCTGTTCGATTACCGCGGAAAGAACCGGAAGATGGATAACCTGGAAAGCGACAGCGGATTGCGCCATATAGCCTTCCAGGTGGAGGATGTAGCTGCGCATGAGGAACAGCTCAGGAGTCAGGGCGTCGAGATCACTCTCCCCACCTGCGATCTACCAGACCTTGGCGCACGTGTCTTACTTTTCCTGGATCCGAATGGTGTGACGATTGAGTTCTGTGAAAAACTCAGTTGACGGAAAATTAAGAAAAGTGAAAAGCTAGCCAGGGAATAATTGGTCTTACAGGAGAAAACAAATGGACAATCGAGAGATACTACTTACGCCGATTTAAATTGGTGTACACACCTGCCAGAACCGCTTTTTCAGCCAGGCGATGGAATGCAATGATGCTGACGAAGACGGCAATCCGACCGACCTGACCTACCAGCGGTATGAGAACCTTTTCAAGGGTGAGGCAGGCATGGTCAGCCTGGAAGCGATAACCATTACCGATAAAAATCGCTGGGCGGATGAACCAGTTGTTTATCATGCCCAAGAACCAGGTCCCTCTGGCGAATTTTGTCCGGCGCATGCGGGAGGTGAATCCTGAAAACGCTGTTTGTCTTTCAGCTTACCCATTCGGGAGAATTGAGCAACCCTGAATTTTCGAAACGCCTTTCCGTAAAACCTTTGCCGGGTTTTCAGGCAGATGTCTTTACCGAGGATGAATTCGAAAAGATCATGGCAGATTTTGTCCTGGCAGCCAAGATGACTTATGACGTCGGTGCGGACGGCATCGACATGAAATTCTGCCACGGCTACCTGGGCTCTCAAATCCTGCGTCCATACAACACCCGTAAGTGGAAATACGGAGGCCCCTGGGAAAACCGCCGTCAATTTGCCTTCGATTTGTACGAGCGCATCCGCAAGGCAGTCCCGGATGAGAAATTCCTGATTGGATCTAAAATCTCGGTCTGGGAGGGATTTCCTGGCGGCTTCGGCACTGCTGCTCCTGATTCTCCGGTTATCGACCTGACCGAGCCGATTGACCTGGTAAAAGGCCTGGAAGAACGCGGTGCTCAATTCTTCGTCCAATCAGCTGGCAGTCCTTCAATCACTATCAGCCTGACCCAGACCGATAAAGAGCGCCCTTATTTCGCCTACCTGCACCAGTACTTCGCCAAAGTGCTCAGGGAGAACCTGCAACCCCAGACCGTGGTGGTTGGGTCGAACTACTCCGTGTTCGGAAAAGGCAGGAATAAGCTGCACGCGGTCAGCCGGGCAGACAGCAGCTTGCTGGCTTACGGTGCTCAGAATATCAGGAAGGGTTATGTCGATATGATTGCACTAGGGAGGCAGTCTCTGGCTGATCCGCTGCTGCCATTGAAGTTCCGTGAAGGGCGTGAAAGGAGATTAACTTCTGCACTACCTGTGATAATTGCCTTGAGCTGTTGATCCAGCAGGCACCGATCGGCTGCTGCACTTACAATAAGCCCTACACGAAAATTCTAGTTCAAACACGCAAGGAGAAGGGCAAGCTGACGGTGGATCACACCTAGATCTGCCATCAAGGTTTGCAATCTGACCTGTCCATGCTTCAATTGGACAGGTCTTTTTTTTCTTATCTTTAGTGTTGTATAATATGCCGGATTTAGCTTTTCAAGGTCTGAATTGGCTGGATAAATGGAGAGGGACTGAGGATAATAATGGGAAAACCTGTGATTTTGGCGTTGGATGACGAACCAGCGGTGCTGAATGCGGTCGATCGTGATATCCGTCAAAAATACGGCCGGGACTACCGCATTTTGAAAGCTGAATTGGGAGCAGTAGCTCTCGATGTTCTGAAAGAGCTGCAGGGACGGGGCGAACCCGTAGCGCTCTTTCTCACCGACCAGCGTATGCCGGTTATGAGCGGGACTGCAATTTCTGGAACAGGCTTCGAAATTATTTCCTGAGGCTGAACGTGTATTGCTGACAGCTTATGCGGATACCGAAGCCGCCATCGATTTGATCAACCGGGTCGGACTGGATTACTACTTGATGAAACCCTGGGATCCACCGCAGGATAATTTATATCCGGTCCTCGACGACCTGCTGCTCGATTGGGTGTCTGGCGCCAGGCTGCCATATGAAGGCATCCGGGTGATTGGCGCGTTATGGTCGCCTTCATCTCACGAGGTGAAGGATTTTCTTGCCAGGCATCAAATTGCGTATCAATGGCTGAATGTCGATGTGGATAGCAATGCCCAGGCAATCGCTGAACAGTATAAACAAGATGTTGTCCGGCTGCCGGTGGTTTTATTCCCGGATGGGAGCGCCCTGGTTGAGCCTTCCTTGCGTGAAATGGCAGAAAAGGTGGGAATGCAGACCCAGGCAGCATCTCGCCACTATGAAATCATCATCATCGGAGCTGGACCTGCTGGCCTGGCTGCAGCAGTATACGGTGGGTCGGAAGGTCACAATGTGCTGCTGATTGAAAGACATGCCCCGGGTGGACAGGCAGGCAACAGCCCGAAAATCGAAAATTACCTCGGATTTCCAACCGGACTCTCAGGGATGGACCTGGCTCGACGTGCAATCACGCAAGCCAAGCGCTTTGGGGCTGAGATCCTGTCGGCCAATGAAGTGGTGGATGTCCGGATTTAAGATCCTTACCGCATTGTCGTCCTGGCAGATGGCACGGAGATTTCCTGTAAGGCTTTGCTGCTGGCCAGCGGCGCAACATTTCGGCAGCTGGATGTGCCAGGGGTCAAAGAATTGACCGGATCAGGTGTGTATTACGGTGCGGCTTATACAGAAGCCATGTATTACAAAGATCAACCGGTATTCGTGATTGGGGGGGCAAATTCCGCCGGTCAGGGTGCCATGTATCTCAGCAAATACGCCAGCAAAGTGACAATGCTGGTTCGCCGTGACTCTCAATGGTCATCAAAATACCTGGTGGATGCAGAGGCTGCCAATCCGAAAATTGAGCGCCTTTTCAATACGGAAGTCATCGAAATTTCCGGGCAGCCAGGTCGCCTGAGCCACATCGTGGTAAGAAACAACCTGACAGACGAGGTTTACAACCTGGAAGGCGCAGCGATGTTTATCTTCATCGGCGCCAGGCCAAACAGTGAATTCGTCCGCGACCTGGTTGTCACCGATGAGAAGGGTTTCATTATCACCGGACCGGACCTGGTCCGAAATGGAAAGCTGCCTGCGAACTGGCCGCTGGACCGGCACCCTTTTATCCTGGAGACTTCGGTTCCGGGCATCTTTGCAGCCGGTGATATCCGCCTGGGCACCAATCACCGTGTTGGTTCAGCCACAGGGGATGGTGGGGTGGCAATTGCCGCGATTCAGGCCTATCTGAATTCGATTTGATGTATTCAGACGTTTTCAGGTAAATGGATGGCAAACTTGCAGCGCAGGTCGCCGTTCAGGACTGATTTGACCACCTCTGCCTGTAAAGGCTGGTCAAAAATGACCTCCCATGGTTTTTTTTCGAAACCCGCGCTGCACAGGCAGAACCTGGGTGATACTGTTTCATTTCCGTTTTTTATCGATTCTCGCACCCAGGGGCAATGGCAGCCGTAATAACGCTTCATGCGCTTGTCTTGTTCGAGGATATACTCCTTCGCCATATATGGAATTTTAACAGCATAGAGGATATTCCCTTCCCGCACCCCGCGTGCCATCTCCGGTTGGCTGCGAACGAATTCGATTACTTCGTCAGTTATCTCCTGGTTGAAATATAGTCTTCCTTCGTTCTTTATTTGCTCCAGCTCGGCAATATATTCTATTGATCTACGGTCCAGGTATTCATCCAGGCTTGTACTTTCCAGGTATTTTTGCCTTCCATCCTGGTACCACTCGTCTTTCAACGTGCGCAGGCTGCCCGAAAGGATGGATTCGAAGGTTTGCTCGTCAAGCAGGTCCAGCATCCTATCGATCACAGTCTTCATAATCGCCGGTCTCTGCTCGACTGGTGTCCCGATAGTCGGGAGATGGACGTCCTGGAATATCTGGTCGCGCTTGCTGGTACCTACACGGTCAGCGACTTTCGAGTAGAGGTTTTCCATCACTTCTCCGCCGTCCACGAATTGAAGTGCCGTAAGGTACAGCGGCCGATTGTTCGTGAACAGCCCGTAGCGGGCGAGTGCGGCAATATTATCGTAGGTATCTTTACGAACCGCTGTAAGAAAAGATATGTATTCCAGCGTATTCTCGGTTCCTGGATGTTGATTTGAAAGCGAGGGATCGGAAGCCAGGAAGTCCTCAAACTGCGCGATGATTTGAATATGTTGATTGATTCTTTCATCAGGATGATGGTTTACTTTCAGAAACTGCCTGAAACCTTCTTTGTCCATTTTTATCTCCAGGGATTGAGTATCCGAACCTATTATTCCGAATCCAAATTTCTTCTGGATTGCCTGTTTTATGGAAGAATTCGCCCGTGGCAATTCGTGTTACATCAATAATTACCAAGCCAGCTGTGTAAAGGTTCTACGGTTGCAGAACCATTCAACATTTTTGGATATTCAAATTGATCCTCATTTACCAGGTTCAACAGGTCGTTCAAGCACTGCGCTCGCTGTTGTTTGGGAATTTGCGGATGCGGGTGAAGTGGATAATTGTAGGTTGGAGGCAGCTGCCGGATCCTGTCAGAACCAAGTCACCTGGCAGCTTAAGTGCTGAAAATTGCCTGGGTGGAGAAGGATTTATTGCAGTTCATTCCATCTTGATTGTTGATTTGATGAAATTGACTATCCCGGCTACATCATCCAGGTCGAAATGGGGGACATTTGCAGTCACTGGGATATCCGAGACCACTGCAATTAATTGAGGTGGAGAGCACAATAAATCCGATCCGGTCGCTTGCCGTACAATCTCAATGGCGGATTTTCCTCGCGTTAAAACCTTCAGTCAGGATAATATCTACACCCGTTATGCTTGATGTGATTTCGTCGAGACTCAGCTCATGGCTGATATTTTGGATTTTCGCAATCTTGTCCGGGGCGGCGATGATCACGCAGTCGCTGCCCGCCCTGGCGAAGCGCCAGGTATCCTTGCCAGGCTGATCGATCTCAAAACCCGGGTGCGAATGGTGCTTAATGGCGGCAATCCGGTAGCCGTGTTTTCTCAACTCGGGGATGATTTTCTCGATGAGCGTGGTCTTCCCGGAGCCTGACTTACCAACTATGGAGATTATTGGGATGGACATTTCCTTATACTCAGTCCTGCAGAGATCCTTGAGATGTTTGACCAGGAATGACGCACTTATACCAAAAAGGACAGGAAGCCGTCAATTGAGGCGGCTTCCTGTTGCGCTGCGGCACCCTAAAGACTTACGAGGAGGGTTGCCGCAGCGCCTTGTTTGGTACTGTCACATTCGGACATTTCAGCAACACCTCCTCTTCTATGGGATGGCGAAGAGAGGTTCGGTCGAATTTCGACCTTGATTGTCAAAACAGTATTACATAGTTTATTCTAAATGTCAATCCGACATAGATGAATTTTCTGGCGGCTATCATCCAGGCCATGAGTCGATGTCATCCATCGCATTGATGATATGCATGCCCGCCTGAGCGAACTTCCTGAAGGCTGCCTCTGCTTCGTCGGTATAGTCCACCACACCCGGGACGACGACGGCTGAAGAACAATCATTCAGGAGATACACTTTCTTCACCAGCTGCGGATCATGAAGAAGAATATCGTTCAACAAGTCATCGATCGTCCAGGCCACACAATGACTTTTCGCCTGTCCTGCAATCACAACACGGTCAAATTCCAGCAGTTTCTGCAGGAAGCGCTTGTTTCTATGCCCGACCGGCTTGCCGTCCGGCCCTACCAGGACTTCCGGCCCAACTGCTGAGTAGTGCTCTGTCAGAGGATTGTCGCCTTTCACTTCAAAATCAGTCCAGCTGGAACGCGCAATGCCATGGAAGAAAATAGCCTCTTCCACGGCTGAGACCAGCGCATGTCCGATGCTGCCTAACATCACATGGTAAGGCCACACAGTCAATTCATATTTCTTGCGTTCACGCAGCTGGTGAGTGTAATGGACCAGGTATTCCTGCCCGTACTCAGCGCTAATCTCCAGGCTGTCGGCTACCGCACGCATTGAATTTCCAGCGACCTGAAAGGATATCCTGTTCCGAAATCAATGTCATCGGTTGAGGATGTTCGCCTTGATCATCCACCAGGAAGATCGAGTGAAAAATCTGCATGGCATGGTGTGAATCCAGCGTGGCAGTTACCTGGGTGATAGCTGGCAGGTTTCGGTAAATAAATTGGCACAACCGCCGGTTGTCTTCCACAGCGCCATTTCCGCTGCGACCTGCAACGAATAATTCGAAGCCAGGGATGCAAAACGTGTTCTGCACATCGATGGCGATCAGGCATAACCTGGTTGAATTTGTCGATGAAGGAGTAATCCCGTGCTCGGCTGCCCAGGATTTGGCTTCGACTGCACGCTCCTGGTATGGGACTCTCCAGACTTCGCCGACTTTTTCGGGTTCATAATGCGGCGGGATGGGTAAGGGTGGAAAAGGATTGACCGGCACGGATTAAAGCTCCGATTTTTGTGTGTTCCCAGGAAACTAATTCCTCGACCAGCTAATGCCCCTCAGAGGCGTCCAGGTTCCTGGCACCAGGCAGTTTATCCACTAGTTGTCCGGGTTTGTGGATCAAAATCGGAAAATGCTGCGGGCAGATCCAATGAGTTTCACCTTGATGCCTGATCAGTACCAGTGGTACTTCTTCGGAGCTCCGGTCGCACGCCAGGCATCTTTCCAATTCATCTTTCATAGCTTTTCCTTGTTTTCGCGATTGTGAGAACCTTATTTTCGCCCTCTGCTTCTCACCACAGCCTTCTTGGCAGGTGCTCCGGTGAAAGTTGGCACGGGATCGCGTAAATCGTACACAGGCGTTTGTCCAACATCCGGCTGCGGATGCGCGGATCCATTTCTTCCAGTTCATTGAAGTGGTTATGACGGTTGGCAGCTCAGCATTATAACGATAATTGAACAGCTGGTAGAGCTTTTCCTTCGCCCAGGGTGTAGTGGATTGTGTGCCAAGATCGTCCAGGATGAGGAGGGGCGCTGTACGGGCATTTTCGAACAGCTTATCGGCAGTCGTGCTGCTGGAAGGGTTGAAGGTGGCCCGTAAATGGTCGAGCAGGTCTGGCACGACCACAAAAATTGGCGAGGTCACGGTTTCAGCATAAAAGTGACCAATGGAGGCCGCCAGGTGGGTCTTACCCCGACCATAATCACCAATAATCACCAACCAGCCGCGTGGACGTTCAGCGAATTCACGTGCCGCCTGGTAT
Source organism: uncultured Chloroflexia bacterium (assembly GCA_963698765.1). Taxonomy (GTDB): domain Bacteria; phylum Chloroflexota; class Anaerolineae; order Anaerolineales; family UBA4823; genus CAVOSB01. Next base: position 49,216 of record CAVOSB010000033.1, on the reverse strand, counting down.
GCCTTATCCAGGCTTCCAAATCCGGGTCGGGGATGTTTTCATTGGTTCGAAGATCGAAGTTGGCGAATGTGCACCTGTGAAGCAGTTCCAGTGAAGAGAGCTGGTCGTGTCCCATATCTCCGGTTGGATTACGGTAATCAGGAGCCTGGATGCGGACAGTGGTGACTAACTCCGGATCTTCGAGGCGCGATTGGATCCGGCCTTCAATTTCACCGAACGGCAAATTGGTTGTCAGCACCATGGGCAGGCGGTTGATGTAGCGGTAGTTGATGATTTGGAACAACTTCTCCTGCGCCCAGGGAGTAGCATTCTGGGTTCCGAAATCGTCCATCACCAGTAACGGTGCCTGGCGGATGTCATCGAAGCGTTTTTCAAAGGTTTCGGTTGGATCCTGGTAGGCAAAGCGCAGCGTGTCCAGGAGATCCGGTACGGTGATAAACAGGGTTGGAACGCCCATGGAAACCGCAAAATTGGCGATTGCAGCAGCCAGGTGGGTTTTACCGCACCCATATCCCCCGATCAACAGCAGCCATCCGCTCAACGATTGGGAGAAGTGTTTCGCCTGGTTGAAGGCCAGCTCGAGGGAATTTGCCTGCTGCGGCCACAATCCGATCCGGCCGCGTGAGAAGAAGTTATCAAAGGTAAGGTGGCTTAATTCGTCGAGATTGCTGAGGGCGAAAAGCCGATCTTTCACTCGTTGGCTCACCTGGTCCTGGCGGCACGAACAGATGTGCACTTTCCCAAAATCAGGGTGCTCAAGCGGGACCTCCAGCCGTAAATAACCTAATCCGTGGCAATACGGGCAGTCGGGATCACCGACCAGGTCCTTGTGAACTGGCGTAATGAATTCAGTGCTCGATGTGCTCGGAGAACTCACCTTCAATGTATCTTCTGCGAGCTTCCGGAGAGCTTCGTCGATCTTCTGATTTTTCTTTCCTGCCATGATATCCTTCTCGCTGCCAGCGTTCCAGGATCGCCAGCACATAACGCCAGGAGCGTTTGTCCTTATCTACCGCGATTCGAAATGCTTCCGTGATCCATTCATCCGGGAAGGCATCCTGGGCTTCACCTAATTCATCTGCAATGATTGGAGAAAGCGGGCCGATATTCTGCTCGTAAAGCTGAAAAATATTGGGTTGGGAAATTTCCTCTTTGGTTGGGAGCGGGTCGGTGATTTTCCACTGCCCACTCTGGATGGCTCGCACGGCTGCCCGACCCCTGGGAGAATTCAAGAAATAGCAAATCTCTTTACTTCCACCAATTTCCAGCTCGGCAGACAGCAGAGTACCACGTTTGAGAGCCAGGTCCAGGGCTTCGTCCACGATCGCTTCTGCTTTATCGTTATCCTCAGCCAGCCCCTTCAGAAAGCTGGCATCATTTTTGATGTCTGTGCAGCGTATAAAGCGAAAGGCGCCTTCTGATTGCCCGAAAAAGTAGAAAATGTAAAGCGTCAACTTCAGCTCGCCAGGATGCTCGATGCGCGGTAAAAGCTGCTGGAAAAAGAGGTCCGGTATTGGTGTGTAGTGAGATTTCCCTTCGGGGAAACCGTCAAATTTTTGCATGGATGTTCACCTGACCTTCGCCAGGTCTACCACTCGTGTGGCAGCATTCTCAAATTTAGCGATGCTGTTTCTAAAAACCAGCTCAATCGTCCCGGTAGGGCCGTTGCGGTGTTTGGAAACCTTGATCTGGGCGATGTTCTGCTTAAGTGTGTCTTTCTCATAGAGTTCGGGACGGTGGATAAATAACACGATATCGGCGTCTTGCTCCAGGCTCCCGCTCTCACGAAGATCCGAAAGCTGAGGTTCTTTATCGGCCCGCTGTTCGATGGCGCGTGAGAGCTGTGCAGCGGCCAGGACAGGGACATTCAGCTCACGCGCCAGAACCTTCAGATTGCGGGAGATATAAGATACCTCCTGAACCCGGTTCTCGGAACGTATCCCTCCGGACATCAGTTGGAGATAATCAACCAGAATCAGATCCAGCTGGAATTCCAAATGCAGCCGCCGGCATTTCGTCCTCAACTGCAGGGGAGTCAGTGCAGGAGTATCGTCGAGAAAAATCACCGTGCCGCTCAGGACTTCGATCGCATGGGCCAGAAGCGGCCACTCTTCTTCATCCAGCTTACCCATCCGGAGGCGCTGCGAATCGATACCCGTTTCCTGGGCGATCATGCGCTGGACCAGCTGGTCGTTTGACATTTCCAGGGAGAAGATGGCGACATGTTTCTTGAATTTTTGAGCTGCATTTTTGGCTGCGGATAGTATGAAGGCTGATTTCCCAGAGCCAGGTCGCCCGGCGATTATTAAAGAGTCGGAAGGCTGTAATCCACCCAGGAGCCGGTCCAGGTCAATGAAGCCGGTCGGTACTCCGTATGTGTCGGGGTCGCGATTTGCGATCTCGTCAATCCGGTCGTAGTATTCGCTCAGTACCTGCTTGATGGATTGCAGGTCTCTGGTAATCCTGCGCTCGCTTACGCCGAAGACCGCCTTCTCGGCACCATCCATCGCCGATTCTACGCTGTCTCCCTGCTGGTATGCGAGCTTGGCAATTTCATTCGCTGCGCTCAGCATCCTGCGCCGGATGGCTGATTCCTCAACGAGCCGCCCATAAGCTTCCGCATGCAGAGAAGAAGGCACATTCTGGATCAATGAGCTGAGATAAGCCAGTCCGCCAACTTCGCTCAATTGTCCCTGTTGGTCCAGCTCCTGGGAAACAGTCAGCAGGTCGATCGGCTGGCGCCGCTCATGCAGGCGCGTGAAGGTCTCCCAGATCCAGCGATGACGGTGAATGTAAAAGTCGTCAGGCAGCAGAAACTGCGCCACATCGTAGTAAGTTTCAGGATTGACGAGCACTGACCCCACTACCGCTTCTTCTGCTTCGCGGCTGTGCGGAACCATCTGTGGCATTGGTGAGGTTGTGGTTTCGGGAAAAGAAAAATCGCTCATCGCACTTCTTATGTAATTTTCTGGCAGCAACCTGAACGGTACGGAAATTTACTTCGTTTGAAAAATCAGGACTTGTTGATGATGAAAAGCCAGGTCGGCTGGCTCGAGAAACAGGCCCTCAGGCAGGTGTTATACCCCGATGTCCTATTCGTCTTTCTCCTGGTTTTCGTCGTCATCTTTATTATCCAGCTCGAGACCTTCCAGGAAATCCTGGAAAACTGATAACCTCTCATCTGATTCCTCGACAGCTTCAGCCTCGCCTGCTGGCAGCTGACCCTGGGCTTGTTCTTCCTGGAGGTCTTCTTCCGGGATGATGCCTGCGGATTCCATCACTGTGCGAGCGACCAGGATCGGTACGTGTGTACGGACTGCAATCGCCAGTGCATCAGAAGGCCTGGCGTCGATATTAATAATCCGGCCGTCAGTTTCAGCTACGATATTGCCATAGAATGTATCTTCGCGCAATCCAACCACTTCTACCCTCAGGATTCGTGCTTCCAGCTGCGAGAATATATTTTTCAATAGATCATGGGTTAAGGGTCGCGCAACTTCGACGGACTGCAGCGCTATCGTAATCGATTCAGCTTCATAAACCCCAATCCAGATAGGCAGGTAGCGTTCCGCATCGCGCTCACGTAAAATCACGATGCGTTGTTGAGACATCAAGCTGACCCGGATGCTGTCGATCACGACTTCGATCATATCGGACATAAAAGACCTCCGAACTTAATTAAAACCAGTCCATAGTGTGGCAACTATTCTAACATGGGCGAGACAGCTATGCAACCAGATGCCATGAAGCACAGAGAGTCCCACCAGGTAATGAGGCGAAACTGAAATGTTAAACAAATCCTAAAAATATTTCGTTGCGAAATTTTAAGATTGGGATTATAATTCTCCAACCTTCGGTCGAAGGGGATATTTACAATTCAGGTCTAGAGCAATCAAGAGAGTTGCTTGCGATTATGGCTAGAATTTTGTGGATTGAAGGCAAGCGGGCTGAAAGCCCGCAATTTGTATCTGGTGTCAGAAAAGCAGGTTACCAGGTCGAAATAGTAACTTCAGGAAAAGACGCCCTGGAGCGTTTGCCTGCTGTTGACCCAGACCTGGTGGTCCTGAATGCGGCCTCGATGCGCACGAGTGGAAGAAGGATTTGCCGGTTGCTGCGCATGGAAGCTAACGGGATTCCACTCCTCGTCATCACCGATCCAGATCTCGACACATCTTCAACCCTCGATGCAAATATCGTTTTATCGCTTCCGTTTACGAACTCGCAAATTATTAAACCGCATAAATCCACTGCTTCCTGGTGAGAGCCACCATCTCCTGCATGTCGGCCCAATCCGCCTTGACATGGAGCGAAAACAGGTGCGCTGCATGGGAAAATTGATCACGCTGACTCCACGGTTGATCCAGCTGCTAAGTATTTTATGGAACACCCAGGCGAAGCACTGGTTCGTAATGAGTTATTTCGCGAGGTCTGGGTAACCGATTATGCCGGCGATACGCGCACACTCGATGTTCATATCAGCTGGCTGCGCCAGGCAATCGAAACGAATCCTCGCCATCCCAAGCTGCTCAAAACTATTCGAGGTGTTGGCTACCGTCTGGATGTTTGAATTTGGGTAGTATTGAAAAATTGTAAGTCAGAAACCAAAAAGGCAGGGGGATTCGGTGTGTGGCTCACCAGGTTTTTCCAGACGCAGTTATCCAACAGGGGAAACAAGTAATGGTCGAAACTGCCAATGTGTTGGGAGTTGAGATTGCCCTCATAAAGTTGGATGATGTACTGGCTGAGATCCAGACAGCCATAGAGAGCAACCGGCGCCTTTTTATCACTCACACGAACGTCTCAGGTTTGAAAATTGCTTACGAACAACCATGGTACCGCGCTATATTGAATTCTTCGGACATCGTATTTTGCGATGGGATGGGTGTGATCCTGGGAGGCAGGCTGCTGGGATATGACATCCCGCAGCGCTTCACCCTTGCAGATTGGATGTATCTGCTGGCAGAAACAGCTGAGGCCAATGAATACAGTCTTTTCTTTTTGGGCAATCCCCCCGGTGCTGCAGAAAAAGCCTTGCTGCACCTGAACGAGAAATTTCCCAATTTATTAGTCTCCGGAACTCAGCATGGATACTTCAATAAAACCCCTGGAGATGCAGAGAATTCGCATGTGGTCGAATCCATCAATCGAGCTCAACCGGACATCTTACTGGTCGGTTTTGGCATGCCGCTGCAGGAAAAATGGCTGTCTGAAAACTGGGAATCGCTGAATGTGAAAATTGGCATCACCTGCGGGGCGCTGTTTGAATATCTTTCTGGCGATTTAAAACGCGGTCCGCGCTGGATGACAGAACATTATCTGGAGTGGCTGGCAAGGATGATCATCTCGCCGAGGCGCTATTACAAACGCTATTTACGCGATAATCCCCTGTTCTTATTCCGGATTATCAAGCAGAAATTCCTGGGCATCTACAGTTAATGAAAAACCAGATTTACTTCAGTGATAATCTACCAGTTTTGCAAAGGCTCCCACAGGAGAGCATCGACTTAATCTACATCGATCCGCCCTTCAATACGGGAAGGAAGCAGAAGCGAACTCAAATTTTCACGCAGCAATCCAGTGACGGCGACCGCACAGGTTTCAAGGGGCGCAGGTACCGGACCACTAATGTGGGTGTGAGTGAATACGAAGATGTCTTTGATGATTATTTGGGTTTCCTGGAGCCCAGGTTGGAACAGGCCTTCCGCATCCTGACACCTACTGGAACCCTGTACTTTCACATCGATTACCGCGAGGTGCATTATTGCAAGGTCTTATTGGACAAGATATTTGGGCGTGACTGTTTCCTGAACGAAATCATCTGGGCGTATGATTACGGCGGTAGGACCAAGAAGAAATGGCCGCCGAAGCACGACAATATCCTGGTCTATGTGAAAAATCCAGCGCAATACACCTTCAACTTGACAGATATTGACCGCATTCCATATATGGCGCCCGGGCTGGTGGGCCCGGAAAAAGCCAGCCGTGGCAAGCTCCCGACTGACACCTGGTGGCACACGATTGTTTCGACAAACAGCAAGGAAAAAACCGGCTACCCCACACAAAAACCGCTCGCAATTCTGAACCGCATCGTGCGGGCTTCTTCGAATCCTGGAGAGACAGTCCTGGATTTTTTCGCCGGCAGCGGTACTACCGGGATGAGCTGCCTCCAGCTTGATCGAAGGTTTATCCTGGTCGAAAACAATCCCCAGGCTCTGGAGATAATGAAAATCAGGTTCAGAAATTATTTGGATATCGAATGGCTGGGGGAGTGACCGAGAAGCTACGGGCAGGAATACCCGATTTGGATCTAGCCCTGCCTGTATTTTCTAATTGACTCACTAACTTAATACAGCGTTGCCAGGAAAAATTTGGGAAATCCCCTCCTGGAGCTTTGTCACTGCCTGCATAGCTTCCTATAGACCACAGCTATGCAGGCAATTAATATATCTTCCTGGTATAGAAATCTTTAACCAAAGCGAGCCTTTAATATTTCGGTCAGTGTCGGCTGCCCGATTTCCTGGAGCTCATAGCGGATACGCTGGTAGGGTTTATCGATCTTCAAGACCCGGCTCAGATCGATGGGTGTGCCAATCAGCACCAGCTCAGCCGGTGATTTCCTGATCGTCTCTTCTAATTCGCTGATCTGGAGATCGCCATATCCCATGGCTGGCAGCACATTCCCGGTAGTGGGATATTTCTGGTACGTGGCTTTGATCGAACCCACGGCGTACGGGCGTGGATCGATGATCTCTCTAGCTCCATAGCGCCTGGCAGCCATCCAACCCGCACCGTAAGCCATCTCACCATGAGTCAAAGTTGGACCGTCCTCGATCACGAGCACTTTCTTCCCGGCAATCGCAGCTGGATCATCCACGAATACGGGTGAAGCTGCTTCGATAATCACGGCCTGCGGATTAATTCTCCTGATGTTTTCGCGCACCAGCAAAATATCTTCCGGTCCGGCAGTATCAACCTTGTTGATAACCACCACATCGGCCGAGCGGGCATTGGTCTCTCCGGGATGGTACCTGACCTCGTGTCCCGGGCGGAGTGGATCGGCTACCACGATCTCGAGGTCTGGGACATAAAATGGAAAATCATTATTGCCTCCATCCCATAGGACGATATCCACTTCCGCTTCCGCCTGGCGCAGGATTTTTTCATAATCGACGCCTGCGTATACGATCACCCCGTTATCCAGGTGGGGTTCATATTCCTCACGCTCTTCGATAGTACATTCATATTTATCGAGGTCGCTGTAATCGGCATAGCGCTGCACAGCCTGTTTGACCAGGTCTCCATAGGGCATCGGGTGGCGTATGGCGGCTACCGTAAACCCCATCTCTCTTAAGACTTTTGAGACGAAGCGCGTGGTCTGGCTTTTGCCGGAGCCTGTGCGCACCGCGCAGATCGATACAACGGGTTTTGTTGATTTTAATTGGGTGGCTTTCTTACCCATCAACCGGAAATCTGCACCGGTTGCCAGGACCTGTGAAGCCCGGTGCATGACATACTCATGTGGAACGTCGCTATAGGCAAAAATTACCTGATCTACATCCTGTTCCTTGATCAGTCTTTCTAATTCGTTTTCACCGTAGATCGGGATGCCGGAAGGATAAAGTGATCCAGCCAGCTGCACCGGGTAGGTGCGACCTTCGATTTCCGGGATTTGGGTGGCCGTGAAAGCGACGATTTCATAATCCGGGTTGTTCCGGAAATAAACGTTGAAATTGTGGAAATCTCGCCCGGCCGCCCCCATGATAATCGTGCGAATTGGTTTCATGCGTGGAAATTCTCCTGTTATTAATTACTGTCTCTTGTTTAATTAGTAAAAATCCTTCTCGAAAACCTGCACATCTCACATTACTTCCGGAGCCTGGATATTCAGTATTCTTAAGGCGTTCGAAAGTGTCTGACGAGTGGCAGCTACCAATCGTAAACGAGCGTCCCGGGTAGCCTGGTCTTCGGTCTGGATCACCTGTACGGCATGGTAGAAACTGTGGAAAGCCTTGGCAAGGTCGTAGGCATAGCTGGCGATGACTAGCGGCTTATATTCCTGAGCAGCAATCTGCACGGTTTCAGGGAATCGCGATATTAAATCGACCAGTAAGATTTCGTGATCGGTTAGATCGAAGCTGAAATCAGCTTGTTCGGGAATTCCATTCGCTTTCCTGAGGATGCTGTTGGCGCGCACGTGCGCGTTCTGAATGTACGGTGCGGTATGCCCGTCGAAATTCAGTGCGGCATCCCATTCGAAAACAATGTCTTTGTTATTGTCGACAGACAGCATGGCATAAACCAGCGCCCCCAGGCCAACCTGGTGTGCTACTTCCTGCCGCTGTTCGTCCAATAGATCCGGGTTCTTCTCAGCGATCACTTCCCGGACCCGCCGCTCGGCTTCATCCAGTACGTCTTTGAAGAATACGATGCGACCGATACGTGAAGACATCGCCCCTTCCGGTAAGCTTACAAAGCCGTACGCCAGGTGGTAGCATTTTTCCGCCTGTGGGAATCCCCACAGCTTGAGGATCGCAAATACCTGCTGCATATGCAGACTCTGGCGGACGTCGATCACATAGATCGACCGGTCAACCTGGTACTTTTCGAATTTTATCTTGGCCAGGGCCAGGTCTTTTGTCAGGTAAAGAGTTGTCCCATCCCGTCGCAGGATGACATTGGTGCGGTATTTTTCCTTCTTTAATCCCAGTTTTTCATCGATCTTGACGATCACGGCTCCACCCTGTGCCCGCTCATCATCAGCAATGCCGCGTTCGATTAACTCATTCACGATATCTTTGGCGGGTTGATCGACTTCGCTTTCAAAAAACCAGACATCGATGTGGATGTCCATCAATTCAAGAACTGCCCGCAGCTCTTCCAGGCTCCACTCGCGGGTGGTCTTCCAGAGTTCGACCACCTGCGGATCACCCGCATCCCATTTTCCCAGCATCTCCCTGCGTTCTTCATCGTATTGTTCACGGAGCGCGCGTTCTTCCGGTGTCTCATTTTCCTTGGGTGTCAGCAGGTCCGTCGCTTCTGCATAGATTCTCAGCAGCCACTGGCCTCTTTCGTGAACACCGGTGGGTTCCTTGCCCAGGTAGAACTTCTGATAAGCCCAAAGGATCGTAATTACTCCCAGTCCGATGTCTCCGGGATAGGAGGCGCGAATGGTTTCAAAACCAGCAAATTCCAGCAGGCGGGCGAGTGTTTCACCCAGAATGGCGTTCCTGGCGTGCCCGATGTGGAACGAGTGAAGTGTATTCGGCTGGGCATATTCGACCATCACGCGCTCTGACTTCGGTTCCCCGCGTCCAAAATCGCTCCCCTGATTAATAACGGTATCGACCACGCGTTTAGCGAATATCCTGGATGAAAAAAATAAGTTCAGGTAACCGCGATTGGCTTCGATGTGGGAAAAACCCTCAGGCAGCTGCAATGAAGCGGCAATCTGCGCGGCGATCTGTTCGGCGCGCGCCGGGACCGGTAATATCCCACCACCTTTATGGGGTCCCACGCGTGCTTCCAGGGCTGCCAGCTGGAAGAAAGAGGTTGATATCCCCCATTCCCCTGAGAAGGGGATCGGGACCCACTGCACCGTCCCCGGTTCCGGGAGGTTGTGTTCCTGGCAGTAGGCGATTATCTGAGATTCTACGACCGATTTTTCATGCTGTAACACAGGAGGCTCTCACCAGGGGAGACATTTCAAAAACTGCGTAAAAAAGCGGGAGCATGTTACAGCTCCCGCTGAGGGTGTCAAAATCGAAAGTCAGGCGCTTTTCTTTGCCAGCGCGTTCAATCTCTTCATGAGCCTGCTCTTGCGCCGGGCGGCATTATTCTTATGAATTACGCCCCGCGCGGCGGCTTTATCCAGCTCGCTGGCAGCCAGGCGAGTGGCATCATTCGCAGTCTGAACGTCACCTTCGACGATAGTCTGGTGAGCTCTTTTTACATATGTGCGGGCGCGACCGTGGAAGACGCGATTTCGAACACGCCGTTTCTCATTTTGCCGGTTGCGCTTGATTTGAGACTTGATATTAGCCAAAACCTTCCTCCATTCCTGCTGTATCCGAGAGTTACGGTTGGCTATTTTACTTTAGAGCCACCGATTTGTCCAGCATCTCTTCTTCAGAAAGCGCCTTTTCTCCAGATGACTGCCCCCAGGGTCTTGAGCAAAATATAAATATCCAACCCGATGGAATAATTTTGGACGTAATAAAGGTCATCTTCGGTATGCAAATGCATCGGGCGGTCGCTGCGCCCGTGGATTTGCCACCAACCGGTGATACCCTGCGGCACTGCGAAGCGCTGACGCTGCCAGAGCTTATAGCGCTCAACCAGGAAAGGCAGCTCGGGTCGCGGGCCAACCAGGCTCATCTCGCCACGCAGCACATTGTAGATCTGCGGCAGCTCGTCTACACTCGCCCGCCTCAATATGCGCCCGACCCTGGTCACGCGTGGGTCATCGATCGACTTATGCAGGATATTCCCATCCTGGTCATATTTTTCGACAGACTGGCGCAGCTCTTCGGCGTTTTCTACCATTGTCCGGAATTTGTACATCCAGAATATCCGCCCATTTTCCCCGGCGCGCTTCTGGCGCAGCAGGACCTTGCCAGGTGAGTCGATGCGAATTGCGAGGGCGATGATCGCCATCAGGAGTAAGGCAAATGGGAGCAGGAGAACAGTCACAAAGAGGTCAAAGCTGCGTTTCACCAGGCGCTGGGTGTCGCTCAAGGCCGGGGCGCGCAAGTCGAGCAACGGGATGCCGGCGAATTCTTCGATGGCAGCCTTATGCATTGCCAGGCGGAACAGGTCGGGTATGATCCAGACTTTAACCGGCAGGGTGTGCAATTTCCCGACCAGGTCCGGTATTTGGGGATAGGATTGCTGTGTCGGGGCGATGATGATCCCATCGACAGCATGGCGCGAAACTGCATCTTGAACCTCGGTGAGAGGCAGCACCATCTCACCATCCTCGGCCGGCAGTTCCGGGGAATCATCTGCATACCCAACTACCTTGACTCCCAGCTGGGGGAATTGTTCGATCTGCTCTTGCATTTGTCTACCGGTTGAATTCAATCCAACAATCAAAACCCGCCGCTGGTTCTGCGCATTATCTTTGTCCCGTACTTTTACCCACCGAGCGGCAATTCGCCAACCGGACATCGACAGGAATGCCAGCAGGACGAAGGTGAAGAACAGAAGGCGCGAGACCAACCGGAATGTCAGGTATAAGGTGCCCGCCATGCAGATGAACGCCACCAGGGCGGTCAGGGTCAGGTGGATGAATTCATCCACCTCACGCAGATTTTTTTTGCCGTCATAAAGCGAGAGCAGCAGGCCGATCGCAGTCCATTCGATGGCAAAGATCAGATACACCCCCAACGGCGTGGCGATATAAGCAGGGTATTCAGCAGCAAAAGGCAGGAATTGCAGGGAAGGCCTGATTACCGTAGCCAGCAAAAGCGCTGCGCACAGCAGGCAGGCATCTGTGCCGATGGCGAATAAAGCATAATTAACGGAAAAACGGCGAAACATGGATTCTGGTTGAATTATATTGCATCCGGATTTTTGGGATACCACCTAATCACGAAACCATTTTGAGATTGCTAACCATCCCTTTATAGCCATTCCTGATAGCTGAATATATATTGATGGATTCGATTGATTTCCTGTAAAAAAAATATTGGATCGAAAAATCTCAGAATCAATATTCCGGTTTCTTGAACCTGAGGACCTTTTTTATCACGGTTTTGATCTGCTCAGGCAAAAATAAACCCAACTGATTGCGGGTATCCCGGAATATCTTGTGCCTGAAACTCCAGCTTTCAAGGAAAGCCGCCTCGTAAAGGACAGCTCCGGATAGATATCGCCGCATGGCTCGATTGGGCAGTCTTTTTCTTTGTTTTGTAAAAAGATACCAGGTTAATCTTGGGTGGTACCATGGGATTTGTATCATGAATAATCCTGCATCTTCTGCCAGACGCTTTATTGTTTTCTGGTTGTAATTCACCAGGTCAGGATAAACCCACCTGGATCCATCAGAGTCCCCTTTTCCAATTGCAAAATTGGCTGCGATTAAGCCATTCTGTTTTAGCGAATCCCTGGAGCTGTGTAATGCGATTTTGACCAGGTCTGAGCTGGCATGAGAAAATATGGATTGAGCAAGAATGAAATCGAATTCAGCAGAAAAAGCGCTGGTGTCGAAGGTCGAATTGTTATCAAAATGAGGTTTCTTGATTTCAATGAGATCCTGACCCACCTGGCTGGTAATTGCCTCATCTATCAACCACTGGTTTGGTTCTATTCCATAATAATTCCCTTCGTCCAGGTAATTGATAAATAACTTTCCAGCCCGCAGTGATCCACAGCCGATATCAAGAAGAGAATGGTGTGCTCGTAAACCTAGAGTACAAAGCAACCGAAATTGAGAGGCACCCATAAAATCGTATAAAGTAGGAGGTCCAACATAGGACTTATAGTCTTTGACAAATGGTTTGGATTTGGAGTCCCGCATTCGAATTCCTAGTAAATGTATCTGCCTTTACCGCTTCATTTCCGCAAATTGGGTAATGAAATCATTTATTTAAAACGTGCAAGAGTAAATTGTTATTGACAAAAGGAATTCCCTTCTTCACAGCCATTGTAACGTAAAATTTCTTTGCAGCAAACCTGACTGTGAACGGCCAATTCATAAGTTGGTAATGGTGTATGGATTCAGTAAATGTATCCGGTCATTCTTTGATGTCTAGAAGTCCGTCAATCACGCTAATCTTGTTTCTCTTTCTAATTCGATTGCTCAAGAGCAAGACCCTCAGATAGGTCGGGTATAATTCGAGAGGATAATCCCTTTTTGAAACGCATGTACACAGGCAGCCAATGGCGGACTCCGGCAATGCACTGAGCGAACGCGAAAATGAAATCTTGCAATTGGTTGCGACGGGGGCGAGCAATAAGGAGATCGCTCAAAGACTCTTCATCAGCTCCAACACAGTAAAAGTCCACCTGCGGAATATATTCACAAAAATCGGTGTCACATCGCGCACCGAGGCTGCTATGTACGCTGTGAATACAGGGTTGGTATCCGCTCACCAGGCTGGTACCGACTTCACACCTGAGGTTAAGCCGGTTGAGATGCAGGAAATTCTCTCACCTGCACCAGAAGACCGGGCTGGTCTGATCGCCAGGTTGCGTAGGCTCACGACTAATCACCGTTGGTTTGTGATTATGGTCTTCAGCCTGATTTTGTTGCTGCTGATCATATTGATTTTCCAGTTCGTAGCTGTAGACGCGCCGGTTGTGTCTGAAAGCCAGACCAAAGCAAAATGGGTGACATTGCCAGATATGCCGACTGCCAGGAGCAGCCTGGCAGTCGTGGCATTCAAAAACGAGATTTTCGCCCTGGGTGGGGAAAACGAGAGGGGAATTCTCGATGTGGTTGAAGTCTTCACACCGGAGACTGGAAAGTGGAGCAGGGAATCCCCAATGCCCTGGGGTGCGGCGGATATCCAGGCAGGTGTCATCGGGAACAAGATTTATATCCCCGGAGGCCGCCTGGTTTCAGAAGATATCTCCAGCACTTTATCTGTTTTTGACCTGACGAATAATGTATGGACGCGTGGGGCAAACCTGCCGGCACCTGTCAGCCGCTATACCCTGGCGGTACTCGAGGACAGGCTTTACCTGTTCGGCGGCTGGGACGGCCAGCAGTTCCTGGACACCGTATTGATCTATGACCCCTTATTCGACGAGTGGAGGGAAGGATCCAATATGAGCGAGCCACGGGCCGATGCTGCTGCAGCAGTAATCGATGATGAGATCCACCTGCTGGGTGGCTTTAATCAGGACGGCGCACTCGACCTGTACCAGGTGTATACTCTCTCCCAGAATAGCAGCGAGGCGAATCCGTGGAGGCAAGAAGGACCCTTACCTGAGCCGCGTTCTGGCATGGGGGCGGCTGCGGTGATCGATGTGATTTACCTGGTCGGGGGGCAGGGAAAAGGAGAGAGCACTCTCCCAACCTGGGGACACCTGACCAAGACGAAAGAGTGGTTGAAAATACCTGCTCCAGCTGATGAAAATATCACAGAATTAAGACTCGTGCTGCTGGATACAGAAATTTATGCGCTGGGCGGGCAGATTGGACAGCAAGCGACAGACGTCTTGAGATCCTTCCAGGTGTTATACATCACCGTGCTGCCATTCGTGCCGTAATTCATATTGTTTTTGGGGGATTATTAACCCAAATGGGTTATTGAACCAAAAAATTAATTTCAAAAACGTAAGGCCTGGCTTCCAATATAGCCTGATATTACCCGGAGGAGTTATTGACCCCGATGGGTCAGCAGGATATCCTTGGCCTTGATGAATTCCAATTCTCACGCAATTCAATATGGAGGACAAGTCATGAAAAAAGCTAAATTCCTTTCTCTGTTCATCGTAATGATCATGCTGGTGGTGGCAGTCGTACCCGCCTACGCCCAGGACCTGGGTGATGATGATTCGTCTGCGTTCATGGTTCAGAATACCTCAGGCGCTCAGGTTACGGTAACCATCCAGTTCGTAAATTCCACTGGCGCCATCATCCAACCGACCTGCCTGGACGGCAGCGGTCCGTGCACATTTCCCAATCCATTTACCCTGGCGACTAATGCATCGAGGGAAATCGTGGTCGGCTCTGTCCCGCTTGCCCAGCTGCCAGCCGGTAAGTACTCGGTAATTATCTCGTCTACCGGGCAAGTTGTGGCAGTTGCTACTGTATCCAGCGCTGGAACCAACCAGTTCACTGGCGGCTATTCAAGTTTCGATACCGGCGCCAGCACTGTTTACCTGTCAACCGTGAACTACAACTGGACAGCCAATGCCTGGTACAGCATGGTGACCGTGATGAACCTGGGTGATGTCACCATACCCACAGTAACCTTCAGCATCAAATGCACGAACTCGGGTTTTGTGGGCGTAACCGGAACGCTGACCAAGACTAATCTGGCTGCTAAAGCTTCCCACACCTGGGTGCTCAAAACCAACAACGCTGCCAACACACCGGTTGGCTTCACTTACGGTGTCACCACATGCCAGGGAGGCGGCACGATTACATCCTCAAACGGCCAACCGCTGGCTGTTGTGAATAACAACAACCAGCCTAGTTTAGGTAAGACAGCAACTTTTGAGAGCGTGATTTCAGGCTCAAGCAAGGTCTACCTGCCGCAGGTCAACTCGATGTATACCCAATGGATCTCCTCAATCAACATCCTGAAGCAAGGAGCCGGCAACACCACCGTAACTGTGGCCTGGGGTGACGGCGAACCCTCGGATACCTGCAATCTGACGGATGCAATTCCCTCCTGCCAGATGGTAGCGCACACGGTACGCTCGCAGAACGTTCGCACCAGCGCTGTAGTCACCTCGTCGAATGGGATGACCCTGCTGGTATCAGTAGGTTCTTCTCGCACTTTACCAGGTCCAGGCCATTCAGCCGGGTATAACGGATTTAGCAGCGGCAGCCATGCAGTCGCATTGCCGTATGTTACGAGGAATTACGGCGGATGGGTTACATCCATCAACTGCATGAATGTAAGTCCAACTTCTACCTCATTCAATATCGCCTACGAAGGCAAAACGCCGTATAACACAGGTACGTACAGTGAAGGTCAATCCTTCCAGATATACACTCCCAGCGATGGTGCTTTAACTGACGGCTGGTTAGGCAGTGCCATCATTACTGCGAATGCAGCGGGAGCTCTGATCGCTTGCCAGGTGGGCAATGCCAACACGGTCAATGCACAAACGCTTCCTGGTGACTGGTCCGAGCAGTATATCGGCCTGCCGAAACCGTAAGAGTCCAGGTTTTCGAGATTCCAATACGCGATTGAGTTTCTGGAGGAATCACCAAGATCACTGCCAGGCAACATAGATAACCATATTTGGATTATCCGTCGCAATCTCAGTAAGTTGATTGCGACGGATTTCCAATTTAATCCAATCCTGCAAACTGGCTAAGAATTCTGCGATTTAAAAATCATGATATAGTATTCAACGTTGGACTTGATTTTTATTAAAAATGGATATCGGAATTGTTCCTGACATGGATTCTACAGAAATTATCCCGGTGCTAGGAGAACAAGACTTAAAATGAGATCAAACTTATTAACAATAATTACCCTCTCGGCTTTTCTGTTCATCGGTTGTCAAAACCAGGGAGTCTCAATTGATCAAGTCAGCAGTACTTTTACTGCTGAGCAGCCAGGTGAATATCCCGCTACACAATCAACCACAACTACTTCTGGTCCAGTCAGCAGTACTTTTACTGCTGAGCAACCAGGTGAATATCCCGCTCCACAATCGGCCACAACTTCTCCCGGTCCAGAAATGGCGGCGAGTTATCCCACTCCCGAACCCTTTGTTTTTCCAAGCTCCAAACCGGGTGGCATAACGATCCATGGCACCCTGATAATTAAAAGTCTTATGATGATGACACCCGGTCTGGATGACACGATTTTTCTGGTACCTCTATCCACCGACGAGCAAATTGGAACAATACCACCCTTTACTGTTGGAGAGGTACCTCAAGCCACCGTCGACGAACGGACGTTCGAGTATCTGTTCGCAGACATAGAGCCTGGAATGTATGCAATCGTTGTTCTGACAAAAGATGGGATACAGACACCAGCCAAATATTTCGAAAACGGAAACCTGGCGATCATCACTTTGGAGGAATCGGATAGAGATGAAATGGTTGAGGTCGAGAACATAACCGTACCATAGATGTCGGGGTGATAAATACTAGCGGATTGTTTTCACATTTCACCTGGTCAGAAACGCAATCACTTGAAAGAAAATAATTCCGAGTATACGATCGAGGATTAATGTTCCTATTAGTCACTACTCCGCTACAAATCATTCTGGAAGATGTAGGGAAGAAAGACTTCTTCCGTAATTCGAACAGGGGATGGATATTACTTTGGGATATCACACAGCCAGGGGAATTTTGTACTCGTTACGGCCAGGTTTCTCCAATATTTTAGCAGAAAAACAAAACCATTTTTTTCCAAGACACTCATGAAACAAGCACATCAGATCGAATGGGTGGAGGATAAAGTCCTGGTGGCGGATACAGGAAATAACAGCCTTGCTGTTTTCAACAATCAAGGGAAATTTCTTGAAAGGATTTATTTCAATGAGATCAAGCAGGATGATAAAGACCGGGGGAGAACTGGCAACCATTTCAACAGCGTACATCGTGTACGAGACAGGGTGTATGTAGTCGCCCATAATTATGAGAAACCTTCCGAAGTGTGGGTGCTGAGCTGGCCGGAATTAAAAATACCTCGAAAAAATTGTGACCAAAGCTGCCTGGGCGCATAATGTCTGGGAATGCGAGTGGGGACTGGTCATTTGTAATTCCAGGCATGGAAGCCTGTACGATGTGATCAGCGGTGAGACGATCTGGAAATCGGATGAACCCAAGGCGTTCACCCGCGGTCTGGCAGCAACAAAAGATTTTATATTTGTGGGATGTTCTGTTTATCAAGAGCGAAAAGAACGTTATTGGAAGAGTGGTAAGGTCTGGATATTGGATCGCAAGACACTCCGAATGTTGGATGTGATCCCGCTGCCAGGATCAGGAGACGTGCAGGAGCTGCGCATTGTCGGGGAAATTGACGAGTGCCACAACGGTGAAGTGATAGAGAAGAAAGGCCTGGAAACCATCCGGCGCAGGTCGCTTATCATCCAGGCTTCTTACCGGCTGCGTCAAAAATACCCCGCCCTTCAGCGCGAGGTTTTCCTGCTCTCCCAGCTAGTGCGCGGGGTTCAAATTCTTCCCCGCTGGCAGAAGACGATTAAATCTGGAATCAGTCAAGATACTCAGACTCAGGTTGTTTGAACTCACTTTTCGTCAAAGAATTCCAATTCATTCTGGAGAATAATAAATATTCTCTAATATGTAATAATATTCTAAATTTCACTCATGCTGGAGATAACCATTCATCAAATTGACTCTGGGTGCTGGATAGAAAGCAGGGTGCCAATACGAAGAAAAAGCTAGTTAAGTGGAGTGATTTCATACTTATCGCCGTTTTGTTTACAATTCTTTATCCCTCACATCTACTAGTTAATGCTGCAAATCTATTAGGAGATACCGCCTCGGCCAATTCCCCTGGCCTTTCCCTTGAGCTGGATTTACTCCCCAGCCCGGCGCCTGAGACTAATGGGCCTGATGACGAATCAATCGATTCAAGTGGGCAATTAATTATCGTCAGCGCGCCATAAAATTGGACTTCAGGTGAGCAGAATAACAACCTCGGTGCCGTTTACGTTTTTGAGCGCAACCAGGGTGTATCAGACGCATGGGGATTGGTAAGCATATTGAAATCTTCCGACAGTGATCCACAAAATACTTTTCCGCATGCCGGCGCTGTGATGGTGTTCAAGATTTTTCCCCACACCGTGTACCTGCCCGCAATTTTTAATCACTAATAACTGGGTATCGACCCCAGCGGCCGGCGCATCCCTTCCAGCAGTCCCCGCCGGTAATCGGGCCAGAACTGCACATTCCGCTTCCAGACGAACTCCCTGAAGATAAAGTACCCGATGTGCGCTGCCGAGGAGAGCCACACCGGACGTCCGTGCCGCCGGTAGTAGCGGGCCATGCTGGCGCCCATGGTGTACCAGAATAAAGACGATCGCGGCCCCTGGGTAGTGCGTGAAACTTTGTGCCACAGGACAGCATCGTTCATGTACCAGATGTTCAGGCCGTGCGCCCGCACCCGCTCCGAGAAATCCCAATCGTCATAAAAGAAGAAATATCCCGGGTCGAACAATCCGGCGCGCTCGAATGCGCGTTGGTGGATCAGCAGCCCGCAGCTGGGGGCATATTCGATCAGGCGAACCGAGGTCTCCAGTTGTTTCTTGCGCCCTTCAGTCATCAGGATGGCGGGAGGGAAACGCCGGTAGCGCCCGCCGCTCGACCAGACTTCTGTTTCGCTGCCATGATAGAGCACGCGTGGCATGAGGATGCCCGCCTGTGGATCGGACCTGGCTTGATCCAGTAAAATATTTAGCATATCCGGCTTCAGGATGGTATCGTTGTTCAGCATCAGGATATAGCCAGCGCCGTTCTGAAGGGCATGGCGGAAGCCGACGTTGAAACCAGCCGGCACTCCCAGGTTTTCATTGTTCTCGATCACCTGGACAGAAGGGAATTCCTGGCGCACATTATCTGGCGTGCCGTCAGTGGAACCATTGTCCACCACCAGCACCTGGAAGTCGTGGTAATTGGAGGCAAGCAGGGAGCTGAGGCATTCACGCGTGTCTTCATAGTGGTTATAGGTGAGGATCACAGCATACACATTCTCGGCTGTGGTTTCTTCAGCCATGCTTACCTCCGCTGGCACCGGTCTGACGGTAACCTGGATTTCAGCTGAGATCTTACGGATCAATATTGAGGCTGCGTCGAAGAGATCATCCACTTCCCGGTGCTGGAATTCTGCTGCTCGCCCGAGCACGTGCAGGTTCGTAGCGCTGCTCAAAACCTTCCCGGCTTCTTTCAGCTGCTCGTCGAAATCCCGGGTATAGACGGGATAAGCAAACTCCTCTCGGATGAGGTGCGTGTCGAGGACATCCTCCCGATTGACCAGTCCTACCCGGTGCAGGTCATCCATCACCTTGCCGGTTGGATCATCCAGGTCCTGGGTGACTTCCGCACACAGCACCGTGACCTCAGCCGGTTTATCGACCGGGCTCATGTTTTTGAATTCCACCAGGCGGTTAATCGCAATATCCGAGTCGATGAAGTAGGTCCAGTGATAATCGCTGACCTGGGGCTTATTTACCAGCAGGTACACCGCCTCCACCTTCTTAAACTTGAATTGCAGGGGATGCCCGAGCATACGGGTCGAAATCGGGAGCGGAAGGGTTGAGATCACCGCCTGCGATTCCAGCTCGTAAGCCTGGTCGCCCATGCGGTATTCGACAGACTGCACACGGTCACCGTTCAACTTGAATCCCATGACTGCTGATCCCAGGATTACATTTTCTTTGATCTCATCATAAAGGCGATCGACGATCGCCCCGTATCCGCCCCGGACCGGGTAATAAAAATACTGGAATTTGGTTTTTGTGTTTTCCCGGATATGGTCGAAAGGGGAGGCCAGCCGGACTTTCTGGCGCGCCCAGCTGATCGAAATTTCCTGGCCCGGGATGCCAAACAGCTTCTCGGTATAAGGTTTGAAGAAATATTCGTACAGCTTCGAGCCGTACCTGCTTAATACGAAGTTTTCGAAATTCACTTCTTCCAGTCTGCGAGAGCGAAAGGCATAGGACCACAGGATCGATAGGCGCTCATTCATCCCGAGCTTCTGCGCCAACTCCACGACATCCAGCGGATCCCGCATCCAGTGTCCACGCAGGTAAATCCGGCTGCGCCGGACCTGGCGTCCCATCGGCACCAGGTTGAGGAGCTGTTTGAGGACGTTTTCATCAGAGGTGAAAAGGCGGTGAGCTGCGAAATCGCAGGAGAAGCCGTGCCATTCGAAGCTGCGCGCCAGCCCTCCTGCCACATTCTGTTTCTCGAGTATGGTGAAGCCAATTCCCGCTTGCTTCAATAACCAGCCGGAGCTCAACCCGGCGACACCAGCTCCAAGGATCGTGATATGCGCCATGATTAATGCCCAGGCTCTTTATGCTGGTCTAAAAGGTCGATAAGCTGGCCAGTCATCTGCGCCATTCCTGAATTTTGAGTGATATCGACTGCTGCCCAGGAGGCCATTTCGAGCCTGGCTGGTTCATCGTGCAGGTATCTGGCAGCGGTTTCGGCAAGCCGGTCCAGCTCACAGGCTGCAAAATGCACATTTGGAGTGTAGCCCCACAGGCTTGACTCCCACACCGGCTCAGACAGCAGCAGGGTCCCATTGGCAGCCGCCAACAGCAGCCGAAAGGTAGGATCGTCCCAGGGTTGTTTCATCACGTTCAGCAGTATCTTTGTCCGGTTCAGGAGCCGTGTGCGTTCATCTCCGTAATATGCGCCGCGCTCCGGACTGCCGTCGACGATCATCAGCGGAATACCTTTCTCAGCAAACTTACTCAAAATTGATGGAAATAATCGGCGCCGGCGGTAGTCACTGGTGGAGCCAAGGAAGAGGATATCGATGTCTCGCGGCAGGTTCAGGGCTGTTCCAAAGTCTGGATGGTGGCCAAACGGCAGCTCGACTGCCGGCAAACCCAGTTTCTCCAGGAAATCTTTCTGGGTCCGGCTGAAGGTGCAAACCAGCCTGAGGCAGCCCATCGAATGCAGGGCTAACAGCTCACCAATACGGCGCCACCTGACGAAACCCGGTGGCATCTTCACACTTGTAGATCTCGATTTACCACCGCCAGCCAGTTTTTCACCATACCAGGGTTCGGCGGCATATCTCAGCCGGCTCAAGAGCCTGACCATCCAGGCAGGTCTTTTAGGGTTCGGAACCTGTTCCGAATACCAGACAACCAGTGGGGGAATATCCGCCGCAATCCCCAAGCGCTTGATCATCGTCCCGATCGGATCCGCGGGACCATGCAGCAAAAGATAATCACAGTTTTGAAAATCCCATTTTTCCATATCCGGCTGGAGCTGCACCTGGCAGCCATTCGCCACCAGGCCATCGTGCATTGGACGTACCAGGTAACCCCGGGAAATGATTGAAAAATTCAGCATCGATGGAAGTAGATGAAATCTTCAAATAGAGACGCTGGACCTGACCTGCGACCGGTGGAATTGTAGCACACCTGAGGTGAAGGTAACTGCCAGGAAAAGCTCGGTGACCACGTATACAACCGCTGCGCCGATGATTCCGAATGCCAAAATTGCCAGGATATTCAATGCGATATTCAAACCGACCGCTACTGCCTGGATCGCAGAGCGTTTCGACTGCTGGTTGGTGGAAGTGTAAATGCTGGCACCCGAGGTGACAAAAGAATGTATGACCAGGATGGGACTCAAAATCTTGAGTATTCCGATGGAAGCCGAATAGCTCTCTCCCAGGATGACACCGATTAGCCCCATACCTGCCCACAGAAGGCCCATTAACGCCAGGCCTGCTAGCGCCTGGAAAAAGACGAAACGCTTCGCCTCATGCCAGCCGCGTGCGATTTTGTGGGTGAAGCTGTTGCTAAGCACCGGGATCATGACGTTCGAAGCTGAATCGAGCAGCAGCAGCAGTGCGTTGAGGATGCTAACTGCTGGAGCATAGATACCGATTGCCTGGCTGTCCAGCATGACCGCCACCATCAGTACGTCGATTCGTTTCATCGACACGAGCAAAATTTCCGACGAGGCGTAAGGGAACGAAGACCTCAAGGCAGACCGGATGGTCTCGAGACGTGGTCTCAGCTGGTACAACCTGATGATCCAGGGTGCGGTCAGCAGAACGCTGAACACAAGAATGAAGAAGCGGTATTCGATGTAAATAAGAGGCTCAACAATTCCGATGTAGACCAATGCGAGGGTTGCACAGAACCACAAAACATCGGAGATCACCATGATGATAGAAGTCAGCTGGTTGCGCAGGTTCACTTTCAAAGGGAGCAGGAGCGAAGAGAAAAGGCTGTCGATCCAGACTACCAGCACGTTCATACGCAACAGGTTCTTCGGAAAAGCTTCTGCATCGATGTATGTGGAGAGAATAAACATCGCCCCACACCACAGCAACCCAATACCGAACTTTATAGACAGCAGGCTGCCAAGGATCCAGCGGGAGTTTTTGGATTTCGGCTCGCCTCGTGCAGTCCCCAGGTATTTAATCCCAGGTTGAATAAGATCGACGCGAAGGTCGCCAGGGTCAGCGTGGAGGTGTACTGCCCATAGCTCTGCGGGCCGAGCAGGCGGGCGGTTAATAGAAGAGTGAGGGAAGTCAGACCCTGGGAAATGGCTGATCCGGCCAGTAAATAGAGAATATCATTAACAATCTTCGATTTGCCGGGACCGGGAAAATTATCTGGAACTTCCATAGAAGGAGGTTAAATAATAAGACTTACTTCTGTATGTATCTTTCCATCACGGAGATGATCTCTTGAGTGACGTTCTTCCAGGAGAAAACCCCGGCCTGTTTCACACCCCGTTTTCGAAGCTCGTCTGCCAGGGCATTATCCATGAGAACTTTTTGGATACACCTTGCCAGGTCGCTGGCGTCACCCGCCCTGGCTAACAATCCGGCTGGAGGCTCACCCAGGAGTTTCTTCCGGTCGCCGACATCCGCGCTGACAAAGGGAACTTCCGAAATCCAGCTTTCCAGCACTTTTAAGCGGCAGGCGGCCGCGTGCGATCTCATCGTCATGCACAGGGTCCACCACGACATCGGCCAGCCGGTAATACGCAGGAATTTCGGAGGGAGAAACTCTCCCCGCAAAATAGACATGGTCAGTTTTTCCACTGGATTGCGCCTGAATTTGAAGCGTTTCATATTGATCTCCACCGCCGACCAGCAAGAGGGCACTCTCCGGGACTTGAGCATGAACGATATCGAATGCCTGCAGCAGGATTTCCACCGGGTGGCTGGGCAGGCTCAGACTGCCGATGAATGCGACTATTTTCCTGCCTTCCAATCCCAGGTCTTTTCTGAGCTGTTCGACCTGCACAGGCTCTACAGGTTGAAAACGGTCTACGTCGACACCACCCGGCAGATAAGTGATTTTCTGAGCTGGAATTCCCCAGCGCGAGCAGCCTGGTCCTTTAAAAAAGGTGTGGGTGGAAATGTGATCGACTTTCTGGGATACCATTTTCGAAAAACTTTATGACTGCCTTTTGCCAGGCGCCCTGAAAGCGACCGATGCCAGCTTCATAATCGTCGTAATCTAAAAAGACTGTCTTTCGCTGCAGCATCCTGGCTGCCAGAGCTGCCAGGCTGTTCATCGGGTGTGGTTTGCAGACGTACAGGATATCGGCATCCGTACGCAATGCTGCCCGCGTGAGTGCCAGAGTCGATTTTAAGAACACGAATATCAGTGAAGGTGTGGAGAAATAAGTTTTCCCATCCCCCCGCTTACGCACGTGCATTTGACCTACATAGCTGACGGCAACCCCCTGCCTGGTAAATTGATTTTCAGCCGAAAAAGAGAAATCGGAATGCAATGCCACCAGGTTGACTTCATGACCGAGCTGTGCTAAATACCTGGCTAACGGGAAGAACCGCCCGAGGCAGGAGGGACTATCCAGGTCCTGAGTTACAAGAAATAAAATCTTCAACTTTCTGCCCGGTTCCTGCCAATCATGAGCTCGTTAAAATACTCATTTAATTGAGCTCCCAGGATCTGGTTTGTGAAGCGGCTCGTAAAAAGATCGAAACCATTTGCTGCCAGCTTCTCTCTGAGTGAAACATCATCAATAAGCTTCAATATCGCATCAGCGATAGCCTGTGGATTCCCTCGTTCAACCAGGTATATATGCACCTCATGCTGCATTGCTTCACGCACTGCAGGCGAATCACCGGTGATCACCGCTTTTCCCATGGCCATGGACTCGTAGATTTTGTTATGCACGCTGATGAAAGATTGCTGAGTGGTCCCGAAGGAACCCAGGCAAAGATCGGCCTGGGAAATTTTTTCAACCAGATTTGCTTTTTCCATCCAATCGACCAGGAGGACGTTTTTAAGCCTGTATTCACCCACCAGGCGGTGGACCTCTGGCAGATCTGGTCCTTTGCCAATTAATTCAAATCGAATGTTCGGATGATTGTGAAGCAGCCTGGCAGCTTCGACAATGTGCAGTATCCCGGAATTTGGATGGAAGGTGCCGTAAAATAATACCAGGTGATCGTTCTGTTGGGAGACTAGATGAGCAGTTTGCCGGACAAACGAGTTGTCAGCACCCAGTGGAGCCCATCGAAAACGTTCTTCGGGGAGGCGATAATGATTTGAATACCAGCCAATGTAGGCATTTGTTTCGAGTAAAAGCCTGTCGGGTAGTCGCGAGCTGGTTTTTTCTGCCCAATGCAGGCAAGCGAACGTAAACCTGCTTTTCTGATTAAGGCCGGTGCTCCAAGGAAATCAGGTAGATCGAAAGATATATGTCCCAGACCAGGGGTTTTCGCCTGAACCAGGTTAACAGCCTGCCAATAAATACATCGAAAGTTCCCGGATAACCTATGACCATCACGTCATATTCACTTACCTGCGAAAAGTATTTCTTGATCAGGCGAAGATAAGTTTGCAGTACTCTCCACAGAAATCCGATCCGCAGCCATCCACCACTGGCAGCCTGAACCCTCTCTTCATCATTCATCCACAAGTCTTCATGGCATTCAAGCACTTCCATTCCTGCTTGCTTCATTCGTGCCATTAATACCTGGTGGCGCGTGTAATTTGAGCGGTAGGTGCCGAAGATGCAGACCCTGATCGTTTTGTCACCCAACTTTCTGCCCAGATCCTTTTTTGCTGTTTTCAGAACTCTGGATTGGACGAGAAATATTATATCGTTATTCACCAGGTTAATCCTGGCTGCGAAATTCTATCAGAATAAGAAACTGCCCAGCGTTTGTAACCCGGGCATTGATAAACCACCGCAATTCAGCTACTTCTCTTTTTTTTGAATAAGGAACAGAAGATGCGAAGCTTCCTGATTGAATCACAAATGAATTTCACTCAGGAAAATTAGCCTATTATGTTTTTCTTTTGAGCTATTAAAATATGACAGGTAGATTATTCTTCGACTACTTCAATTGCCTTGCAAGTATCTCCGCACTCTTCAATCCACTGCCTGATGGCATTGTCAAAAGGTTGAACAATCGTAAGACTTCGACCATCATTTAAGAAGATGATTACTTCGTCGTTTGATTTGAGCGTTGCTTTGACTACTGCACCATTATTGAGAAGGTTTACGACCACGCCGGCTGAAACGGCATCGCCATCTTGATATTCTGGGTAGGGAAGGCTGGAGGATAGGTCGACCTCAACTGTTTGCTGCACACCTTCATTTGCTCCTGGATACGCTCGTATTCTGATCGCCGGGAGTTTCGGCTAATGTACAGGCTGATAAAAACATAGTGAATAATAAGATTTTCAAAAATAGGGATAATTTCATCATTCCTCCGATATGTCAGATATCTTGCTAACCCGGGGTATTAATATATGCCGGTAAGGGGTTTTCATTGATATCCGACTTTATTTTGACTTCCCGCAATACAACCACACGATTATACACTTAACCGGGATTTCTTCGATATCACAAGAAAGTCCTGAATTTTTACTGCCGTCGATGGCATTAATTTACCTGGAGCTTAAAGATCCACACTCGATCCTGGTGGTAGAGCTGCTGGTAGTTCGGAGACCCAATCAATTGTTCGATTTCAATCATGGGCTTCGGCGAATTTACCGAACCCTGTTTTTGCCCAACGTAAATGTATTCAATACCCCTCTCTTGAAGCATTTTTATTACACCGGGATCGTTCAATCCTTTCTGTTGAGCTTCGAGAACCAGCAGGTTGGTTGTTTCCTGGTATTCATCTCTCGGTCCAGCCTCAAAATCATAATTAATCGGCGGAGTGGTGGTCATGCGGTTACCCAGCAGCGGCAGCCACCAGCCTCCATCTGATCCGACGATTACAGTGTTGTTGAATGCAAAAAAACTATTGACCAGGAATTTGCTGTCTGAGGTGGTATTCTCTTCGATCCATTGGTATGCATTTATGTCCGGCCTGGCTACCAGCCCGTAAATATCTGGCTTCACATCCCACAAGCGCATCCGTGCTGCCCAAAGCGTCAACCCGAAGTCCCGCTACGACAAATAGGATCGAAAGGGCTCGCTTTAGAATTGGAATTGGGATTTTTAAATTCGTCCACTGCATCCTGGAACTGGCGTGCAGCCTGTGCACCAACCAACCGGCGTTTTCCCCCAGGAAGAGAGCGAAAAACAAATAATTGGATATTTGGAAAGTAAACATGTCCAGACCGGTAAACGGCAGCCGGAACATTTTCAGGTTTACGATCAGGTATTGAATGAGCCACCAGATACCAACCAGTGCAGTGGCAGGATTGCGCCTCCACAGTCCCCACCCGACCAGCAGCGGCAAGACAAACCAGGTGAGCCGAGGCAGGTAAGCGAAAGGGTTCTCTGCAGGACGTGAAATAACAGTGGGATTGATGGATCGGGGGAAAAGGGTGATGATCCAGTCCAGGAAATCGCTGCGCAGTATTCTCAGCAGCCAGGGAGTTATGAGCAACCCAGCCAGGATGCCGGTGACCACGAGATAAAGAAGAGCTTCTTGAACCCGCCCGTGAATGAATTTACCAGGATCAACGCCAGGAACCATCCCACGGCGAATATCAATACCCGGTAATGCGTCAGACCCAGCCCGGCCAGCAGGAGTGCCACGAAGGCGATGTTTCGACGGCTTGTGCCGCTTTCATCGCTGGCAGTCCAGGTCGCCCAAACCAGTGCGGGCAGGATGACCAGGCCGCTAAGCTGGGTATAGCGCCCCCAGTTTACATAAAACATCGGCATTGCAGACAGCAGGGCGGCGAAAAAAACAGCTGCTACGCCGCTCCACGGATTACGATTCATCCGAAGCGCAAGTGGATAAAGGCATATCACTGCGAAGGCGTTCAAGATCTGCCCCACCCACATAACAGAGTGGTGTACTGGAAGACCGGTGATCCAGTGGTAGACGGCTGACAGGCTGTGAAATCCAAAGTGATATGTAAACGATCTCAACTCAGCATAGGGCTGCCAGGAAGTAAATAATCCACCATGGTCGACGATCAGCTGGGTGATGACAGAATGCTGGTAGGAATCACCCACATAGGAGCATCCAGCGTGCGGATCGCCCAGAAGCGAGTGGCAAACAGCAAGAAAAATAGCAGAAACAGGACCATGCCGGCCCAGGATATTTTTATCGAAAGCTGGGATTTCGCGTATTTCCGCAGAACAGAAAACGAACGAAGCTTTTCCCGATTTCTCCAGGCAATGATGATTAACCCGGCAATGACAGGCAGCCAGGCGTAAAAGGCACCCAGGTACATGCCGAAGACATCTGTCCAAAGCAAGAATAAGGGATAAATCGCCAGGCTGCCACTGATCCCGATAGCGGCCTTCTCCAGCCGGCTCAAACTTATTCCAGCTGCTTACCAGGAAACTGGCTACAGCCCACCCCGGGATCATAAACAACATGATCGCAATGAATAACCTGTAGACCCAGGTTAGGAATTCTTTGATCAGGCCGGTCAGAGCATACCTGGACTGGTAAGAAAGGAGAAAGGACAACTGGGCTTCAACGGGAATACCATTTTCATACAGCGACCCGTTCATATACGATTGAGCTGGAGCCGTGCCTACCTGCAGACCGCTGGTCCCATCTATCTGGAATTCAAGGAACAGGTATCTTAGGTTTGAGTTTGAGATTGGTTGAAAATCAAACCGATAATATCCGGGTGCGCTGCTGTCAAACAAATCGAGGGCAGCAGTCCGGAATACCTTCACTTCCTCCGGGTTGGTCTTAATCTCAAGAAGAACCTGGCGAGCTTCGGGATTTCCAGGGGACAAATAGATCGATACAGCCTGGAGACCGTTGTAGCGGGGAACGAAACTCTGGCCTAATTTCTGGCCGCTTGTGAGCGATCTCAAAGCGGTGAATTGTGGCTGCTCATTCTTCTCCAGGCCAGAGCAGGCAGAAAGGATGAAGATGCATGCCAGGCATAACGACCAGGACAATCCCCCTAACCTGAGATGGCGTTTTCGTAAAGCCAGGTCCGGTCCTCGCCAGACAGGTAGCTTCACTCCTTGAATTCCATCCTTTTTAACGCGATAAATCAGCTCTTCCAGGATCCTGCGGTTAAAACCGATCAAATCGGCAACCAGCCCGATGAGAAAAATTTGGAATCCGATGATGAGCAGCACCGCCGCCAGAATCAAGGATTGAATATGCCCGCTTCCATTTCCTAATATGTAGAAATAAAGAAAGCGAATTCCAAGCAGGATCCCACCTGAAGTCAGCAGCAGGCTGAAAAGAGTAAACACGCGCAAAGGTCGATACATGGTATAGGCTCGCAGGATCGTATTACCCGATTGAGATATGTAATTTGGAACTGAGCGAATTAACCGTGAAGGACGGGTCTGGGGATTTGTACGTACTGGAACATACATTACCGAAAGTCGGTTTGCACCCGCCTGGATCAGGGTCTCCAGGGTGTAAGAGTACTCGCTCAAGACCAGGGTGCGGAGAGCAGCTTCTCGGCTGAAGGCGCGAAAACCGCTGGCTGCATCCGGGATGGGAAAACCAGCTGCCTTAGCGACCACCCAGCTGCCGATCCGCGAAAGCAAGCGTTTACCAGCTGAGAATTTCTCCAATGTAGCGATCCCCCGGTCGCCAACCGTCATCTCAGCCAGGCAGTCAAGGATGGGATCAATCAGTTTCTGGATATCTTCAGCGAAGTATTGGTTGTCAGCGTCAGTATTGACAATAATATCGGCGGCATTTCGCAAACTTGCTTCCAGCCCTGCTGCGAAGCTGGCAGCCAGGCCACTATGATGAGTGAGGCGTATGATATGATGCACCCCTGCCTCTTGTGCAATCTCCGATGTCCCGTCATCGCTGCCGTCGTCAATCACCAGGTATTCGATGACATCTATTCCCCTGAGGGCTTTCGGAAGCGCCTGGACCGTATCTCTCAAGTATTGTGCTTCGTTGTAACAGGGGATTTGAATGATCAGCTTCAATCCCACCTCACTGAGGCTTGATCACGATGGGTAGATTGATCACTGCTGGCTTATGGTTCCAAAAACCTACATCCGTCCAGTTGCCAGCCCAATCGAAGACTCGAGCAAAGAAACCGATGGAGCGCGCATCGCTTACCGATCCCACATCAAATTCCGGTGAATTCCACCCATTATCGCCATCCCAATCCTCACCCAAATAAATCCAGTTAGAATTGACCCAATCGGAGTTGTGCCAGAAGAACTGCACCCGGCTGATCTCGCTGTCAACATCGCTTGCCGCTACCTGGAGAATGATGGGCTCGAGGGGCAGCGTGTCTGAGCCCACGGGGTTGATAAAAGATGCGATTGGTTTCTGATTGTCCCGGAACAGCTGGATCGTATAAGGATAGCCTGTCCCGCCGGAAGTGGGATGATCCCATGCCCTGATTTTCAGGTAGTAAGTCCCAGGGCGCAGAATCCGGTACGCAAGCGCCGAATCAATTCGGTCATACAGGACTTGATCGTCATTTTCCGCCAGCACGGAGTAACCATTCGTGTCGAGCAGATATAAATACGAATCCAGGTTTGATCCGAGCGTTTGCGCAGTGATTTTCACTCCAACCTGGTCGCCCGGATTGCCAGTAAATTTATAGTAATCGATATCCCCTTCCGGGCAAATATCACCGGACATTTGTGAGCCATATTGGATCTGCCTGGCCTGCGCAGGTGAGTTATCTGCATCACTGCAGGCAGGAGGTGCAGTGGCTGTGATCTCAAAATCGTCAATAAACCACCCCAGGTAATTATTGAAGCGGTTGTCCAGGGTGGTGAAATAGAACCGAAAGCGCACCGTATGACCGCTATAAGGAGATAATGAAATGGATGGGCTGCGGTGCCAGGTATTCGGGATGTCTTCAGACAGCTGCAGGAGATTTGCGAATGGACCGTCATCGACGG
This sequence comes from uncultured Chloroflexia bacterium, assembly GCA_963698765.1. Lineage (GTDB taxonomy): Bacteria > Chloroflexota > Anaerolineae > Anaerolineales > UBA4823 > CAVOSB01. The sequence continues at coordinate 18,600 of CAVOSB010000033.1, read as the reverse complement.
ATATTTGCACCCAGCGCTGGTCCCAGTGGATTTCTTTCCCCTCGGTTTCGTATAAATACCAAAAGCGCAGGTAGTATTGAGATCCAGCCGGCAGGTTGAAGCGCGGGGAAGTGAGATATCCCGAGTTCGGCACACCTGTATCGTACCCCTGGGATGCATTCGTGTCATAACCCCAGCTGAGGCTTCCACCAGGAGTGTGATTGCGCAGGTTCGACACATCCCAATAGTTGCTGGGAACCCAGGGGTAAGTCTGTGATTCCATATTGTCGGTGAAAGGCGGATTGATCGGGTCAGGAATCCTGGAGAAGAGACCTGGATGATGAGTGAAGCAGGATTTGACCAACCGCTTTCTCCGGCGGAGTTCTTCGCTTTTACCTGCCACGTGTAGGAACCGGGTGGGATGGTGCTAATGTGCCAGGCGCTTTCCGATTGCCAGGGTGAGATAGCCACCTGCGTGGTACCGGACATCAGCCGCGCCTGGAATTGGGCCGCCCCTGCGGTGTCTCTCCAGCTGAGGCTGACTGTGGCGTCCGAGGGGTAAGTGAGCCCGGCGGTAGGCCAGACATGGACAGGGATTGCCGGAAGCGAGGTGACCGCCTGGATGATCACAGACGAGGCGGTATCTTTGCTGATCCGGTTGTCAGATAGGTTGCTATCACTCAAAATTAAGGTTTCGCTTCTTCCGACGAAGCTGTCGTCCGAAAAAAGTGTGCCCCTCACACCTGAACCCACCAAAATCGAAGCCGTATTATCAGAGCTAAGAGCGCCTAAAGCTGCTGAAGTGTAGCTACCGGCATTCAACACCACGCAGGAACCTTTATAATCGGGATCGGCGAACAGGCCAACCTGGCTGGAATTCGGCTGGCAGGCAGACGGCGAAACCGGGCATGAGAAACTCTTGAATATGTGAACCAATCCTGGCAGATTGTTGGCCTGGTTATTCGCTGAATCTCTCAGCTGAAGGGCGAGACCGATTGGTCCATCAGGGACTTGATTTGTGCATACGTCCCAGGTGACTGTGAATGGTGAGCTGCTGAAAGGATTCCCGATTGGATGCCAGGTACCATCATATCGTGCAATCAGTTGGATGCTGGCGAGGCCACTCTCTGTATCGAAAGCCCATCCCCGGATCTGGTTTAGCGCAGCTCCAAGGACCGTATTCTGTTGCGGGCTGACGATGACTCCACCGGGAGGGGTGTGGTCTGGTGAGAGGTAGTTACCTGAGACATAGGATGTTTGAGTTGTGTTGCAGATATCAGAAGATTTGCAGTATGCTAGATCGGAGCTGATTCGAGGCCTGCCTCCATTGATACCCACGTCGTCAAAAGTGATATCCACCGATGTTCCCCAGTAAGAGGTTGGATTGGTGTGTACCATGAAATGAAGATGGTTGCCTGAGCTCACACCGGTATCATCTGCAACACCTAAAAACTGCCCTTGAGCTACAGCCACTCCAGGCACACGCAATTCAGGTGGTATGCTGTCTTTAGCAAAGTGGAGATAGAGCTGGTAAGTCGTTGGGGAGGTAGAAGTGTCCTCCAGGACCAGATAATTGCCGGGAGAGGCCGGATCTCCGTTTGCCTGAGTCCACCGGACGCGTGTCAACACGCCTGCCCTTGAGGCATGGATATTGTACATTCCGCTGGGATAGCCACCTGTAGCGAAATCGAAGGCGAAATGGGCGTTACCGCTGGGTGTATAGCGGTCGTGTCCGACACTCTGTGTCATCGAGCGGGTTTCTCCACCTGCCCATGGCAAGCGGTATCCTGTGAATGTACCCAGGGCGAGGGCTTCCAGGTTCAAAGAGGCTTTCTGAAGCCAATCGTCTTTCTCTTCATCGTTCAGGAGCTCCGATGGGATTGATTGGGAGGCTTCCAGCCACTGAGAGTCGCTGGGCAGATACACTTTCCATTCATCTTCAATGCGCTGGAGAATTACCAGACCTGGTTCGGTGGGGACAATCTGACCGTTATCAGGGTCTATCGGGGTCAACCATGCAGTTGCCCAGTTCCCATCTCTAGAGACGAGAATGTCATCTATTTGGGTATTGTAGAGCTGAAAAACAGGAATACCTTCTGTGGTTTGTTCAATCTCCTGCAAAATTGCATTTTCGATTTCTTCCTGCTCACGGGGTTGGGGGGAAACCGGGCCGAGGGTCAGGTCTGCCTCGCGGAAAATAAAGTATAAAGTGATAAAGAAGAGGGCTAAAAGGATGATTAAGAGGGATAAGATGCGTTTCATTTCCTTGATTTAATTCAAGGTCCACCGGTTCAGGCTGTGATGTTTTGTCCGGAAATTTCGCTAATACTGCCCGGCGTCAGATTAGCCCCTTTAATCGTTTCAGCGCATTATAACATGGCGGGTATTATAATAATTTGAAGAAATGTGAATGATGTATTCGTTTTCCAGGTAATGGGTGCTATCTGAATCAAAGGATTATAACCCAGTGAAATGATGCTGCAGATCAGCCGAAAGCTTACAACCGTCCTGGCAACTGCCTGCGGCATCTTCGTCATAAGTGCTGCCTTATCCTTACCTGCTTTGGCCTACGCCGGACCTGGAATATGGCAGGACGCGACGCAGAGTGAAACACCATCTGAGACCGCCACATCGACTGCATCATCGACAACGACACTGACCTCTCAGACAAGTATCACTCCATCCGTGACTGGATCCGGCACAGCGATATTAACTCAAACTCAGACATTCACTCCGAGCATATCAGCAACAGTCGCACCAACCACTTCGGTCACAGCCGGGGCCCCGACTTCAAGCTCATCGCCAACTTCGAGCTCGGTGTTCCCGACTTCGCCAATTGTCAATACGATAACAATTATTCCCTTTCCTTCTTTTACGCTGCAATTCCCCCTCAAGACAGACACCCCAGTCGTACTAAATGCCGTTCGGCAGCCAGGAACGGACGCCCTTGTTAAAGGAAATGCCCCTTCCCTGGCTGCGCGCCTGTTCCGTTATTGGCCATTGGCCTTGCTGTTCATCGTCTGGTTGTTCCTGGCGGTCTGGTTCGTGATCGCCCAGCGCCAGATGGACTAAGAAGAATGGTGGTTGGACCACACTGTAAAATTCTTCAAAATTGAGTTACCGATAAATTCCCTCAGCAATGAATTATCCGGGATGCCGGCACTTTCGATAGGTAAAAACCAGCCCAAAAACGCCAGCAGGCGTTTGGCTTCCACGAATTCTGCTGTTCCAAACGGCAGCTGTCTCAACAGAGGTTCCGCCAGCGGTTTGAGGGCGGACAGTTCGTAAGCCAATGCGGAATTGAACATCACATCGGCATTTTCCTGGTAAGGGAAAATATAGCGTTTTTCTCCCCTGCGCACTGATTCCCAACGCTGGATTGTCTGATATGCAGAATAGCCTCGCTCGCGGGCATCGCGCACCACCCTGCGAAGAAGGCGTGTATCGGTCGTGGAGATGCGGTTGTAGCGGTCCAGGTTCAGCTGGGTCAGGGCAGAAACATAAATGCGAAAGGCATGGATATCAGGAATTTCTGCAAAGAGCTCGGGATTCAGTCCATGAATGCCTTCCATAATAATTATCTGGTTTGATTTGAGCTGGATCTCTTTTCCCGGTATGCTTCTACCTGCAATGAAATCGAAATGAGGGAGGCTCACCTTTTTTCCAATTACCAGGCTTTGCAGATCATCAGATAGGCGGTCAAGATTCAAAGCCCGAATGGATTCAAAATCAGGCTGTCCATCTTCATCGAGTGGGGTGAGCTCTCTATTCACAAAGTAGTCATCCATGGCGAGCGGAAAAGGTGAAACGCCATGAGCGAGCAATTGAATAGATAAGCGCTTGGAAAAAGTTGTTTTCCCCGAACAAGATGGCCCGGAAATCAAAACTACGCGCAGTTGTTCCCGGTCGTTGTAAATTTGGGCTGCAATATCGGTTACGTGCAGCTCCTGGAGTGCCTCTGACACCAGGATCACTTCATCAATTCTCTGACTTTCGATAGCATCGTTCAACGCGCCAACGCTGGAAATGCCCAGCAAATCCAACCAGTCACCATACCTGCGAAATGTGTTGAGCAGCTTGGGGTACTCGGTGAATTGCGAAAGTTGGGTGGGGGCATGCCGCCTGGGAAAGCGAAGAGTAAATCCTTCGCCGGTCGGAACCAGCTGGAACCAGCGCAAATAGCCTGTGGAAGGTACCATATATCCATGGTGATAATCATAAAATTTGCCAAGCCTGTAAATCGTGAGATAATTCTTCGTGCGGTGAGCAAGTAAACGGGCTTTATCGAGTTCGCCTTTTTCCTGGAAGGTTCTCTTCGCCAATTCAAGAGGTATCACCCGGCGAGTGAACGGCAGGTCAGCGCTTACCAGCTCCAACATCTTTGCTTCGACCTGTGCTGTTTCAACTGCTGTGAATTCGTGCTGGCAGGCTACCTGGCAGTAATACCCACCAGATGCGACGGAATGGTCCACGGTCAATCCTGCATCCGGAAAAACGGCTTCAAACGCTGCCACCAGCAGAAAAACGAGAGACCGGCGATAAATCCGCATTCCATCTTCTTCGCCCATCAAAATTGGACTGACCATCGAGTCGATCTTAATCGGATAAGTTAATTCGCGCAGCTCGCCGTTTACGATGGCGCCAACGATAGGGACGGCACCTGGATCCAATAAGGATTTGAAGAATTCACCAACGGGGGAATTACGCGGACCGCGAAAAACCCTGCCATCCGGCAGATGGATCTCAACCGTCCGGCGTGGTTTTACCTGACGGAATTCATGGATTTTTCGTTCAACCATTCACAACCATCCCTCTTTACCCATAATTCCCCTTTGATTGGGGAAACAAATTGTATCACCAAATATTTCCGGAAAAAGTTCCCAGGGCTTTCATTCGTGCAACTCTTCGACATAAAAAAATAGTAGGGTTCAGTTTTTGAAGCGACCGAACCCTACCCGGTTTGTCCTTAAGGAAGAAGGCTAAGGTAGAACCTATCTGATGTTTTTCAGGTACTGATTTCTCCCAGGAAGATCAGGAGATGGGGGATACTCCACAGCATAACACCAGCTCTTTAGCCGCCTTTACTTCATCCAGCCTGCCAACCGGTGTTGTGTGGGGAGCAGAGTGCAGCAGCTCAGGATTGGTGCGAGCTTCTTCGGCGATTTTTAACATTGTCTCGACGAAATAATCCAGAGATTGCTTGCTTTCAGTCTCGGTTGGCTCGATCATCAATGCTTCATGCACGATCAGTGGGAAGTAATTTGTGGGGGGATGCAATCCGTAATCCATCATCCTTTTGGCTATATCCAGGGCATGCACATCAGGTGCTTCAGCCCATCCGCCTTCCAGCACAAATTCATGCATGCAGACGCGATCATACGGCAGATGATATGCGCCTTTCATTTTCGCCATCAGGTAGTTCGCATTCAATACTGCGTATTCCGAGACTTTTCGTAAACCCTCCGCTCCATGGATGCGCATATAAGTGTATGCTCGCACCATCATCCCAAATTGACCCCAGAAGGATTTCACCCGTCCGATGCTTTTGGATGGATTGTGAAAACCATACAGCGGAGGTAGTTCCTCTTCTGCTTCTTCGATGATGCCCACCACGGGTGATGGCAGGAAGTCGACCAGGGCAGCGGAAACTCCGACAGGGCCAGAACCAGGTCCTCCCCCGCCATGCGGGGTGGAGAAGGTCTTGTGCAGGTTGAAATGCAGGATATCAATGCCCAGATCACCTGGACGGACAATCCCCAGCAGGGCATTCATATTGGCGCCATCCCCATAGACCAATCCCCCGGCGGCATGTACCAAACGGGTGATTTCTTCGACATTCTCATCGAATAGTCCCAAGGTGTTTGGATTGGTCAGCATTAAACCAGCCAGGCTATCGTCACACTCGCGCTTGAGCGCTTCCAGATCTACATTTCCGCGAGCATCGGAGGAGAGCTGCACTACCCTTAACCCGCTCATGGCTGAAGTCGCAGGGTTGGTGCCGTGTGCAGAATCGGGGATCAGGATCTTATCGCGCTTAATCACCACGACTGGCGTGATACGCGCGCATAATCAATACGCCTGTCAGCTCACCCTGGGCGCCTGCAGCAGGCTGCAGGGTTAGTCCAGCGAATCCGCCGATTTCTTTCAACCACTCTTGCAGCTCGTACATCAGGAGTAAATTACCCTGGACAGTCTCGATTGGCTGCATGGGATGGGTATAAGCGAAACCTGTCAGCCTGGCAACTTCTTCATTCACTTTTGGATTATATTTCATGGTGCATGACCCTAAAGGGTACATGCCCAGGTCGATGGCATAATTTAGCTGCGAAAGGCGGGTGAAATGCCGGACGATGTCCACTTCATAAATCTCGGGCAGCGGCAGGTCATCCCTGGTAAATTTACCTGGCAGCGCGGCTTTTGGCACGTCCGGTTCAGGGTAACGCAAGCCTCTCCTGCCGGTAACCGACATTTCGCACAGCAAAGGTTCAGTCATCAGACACCTCCAGGGTTTCCTGTTCCGTCAATAAATCAACCAGAAAATCAATATCCGCTTTGGAATTCATCTCGGTTACAGCCACAAGCATGTGGTTTTTGAGCTCCGGGTAGTCCTGGCCCAGGTCATAACCGCCCAGGATACCTTCATCGAGCAAAAATTCGTTGATTTCACGCACGGAATCCGGGCAGCGAACCACGAACTCGTTGAAGAAAGGCTCTTTAGTCCACAATGAATAACCTGGAATGCCAGATATCTTCTTTGCCGCGTAATGCGCCTTGTGATAGCACAACTCAGCCACTTCCCTCAACCCTTGTTTTCCCAGCAGGCTCGTATAGACTGTGGCTGCCAGGGCGATCAAAGCCTGGTTGGTGCAAATATTTGATGTGGCTTTCTCTCGGCGAATATGCTGTTCGCGTGCGGTCAGGGTCAGGACATAAGCACGCTGACCCCGGTTATCGACCGTTTCTCCCACCAGCCTGCCAGCCATTTTGCGTGCATATTCTTTGCGTGTCGCAAATATGCCCAGGTACGGGCCACCATAAGAGAGGGGGATACCCAGCGGCTGGCCTTCTGCTGTGACAATGTCAGCCCCAAAATCTCCAGGCGGCGTCAGCAGACCCAATGATAGCGGATTGACTGCGACAGCCAGCAATGCACCCGCTGCATGGACGGCCTCCGCCAGGCCGGAAAAATCCATGATGCGCCCGAAGAAATCCGGGTATTGGACGATCACCAGCGCGGTGTCCTGGTCAATCAAAGATATGAGCGTTCCGGTTCCTGCATCAGGTCCAACCTTCTCCTGGTCTCCCGTTATAACAATGGAAGTGCCCTGATTGTAAGTGCGGACAGTCTCCCGATAATGGGGGTGCAAACCGGAAGAAAGGACCACCTTATTCCTTTTACCCCTGAAATTTGCATACGCCAGGCTGACAGCTTCCGCTACGGCCGTGGCACCATCATAATGTGAAGCATTGGAGACTTCCATACCGGTCAGCGCAGTCACCAGGCTCTGGTAATCAAAGATGGCCTGGAGCGTACCCTGTGATATCTCCGGCTGGTAAGGCGTGTACGCGGTATAGAATTCTCCCCGGCGCAGGATGGCATCAACCACAGGTGGGATATAGTGATTGTATGCGCCGGCTCCCAGGAAGCATACCAGGTCCTGAACCAATTCATTGGCAGCTGCAATGTCTTTCATTTCAGACATTACTTCCATTTCAGTCAGGGCGGAAGGGAGTTTTAAGTCAGGGAAGCGGTGTGCAGCCGGGACGTCTTGAAACAGGTCTTCAATTCGTCTCACGCCGACTGTTTGCAGCATGGCCTCCCGGTCTTCATTTGTATGGGGGATATACATGCTTTCTCCTTAGTGTTTATTCTTTCTCGAGTTAAAAGTTTTTCATAGCCGGCGCTGTCCAGTAGTTCATCCAGCTGTGAAGCATCACTCAATTCAACTTTAACCATCCAGGCTTCACCATACGGGTCGCTGTTGACTTTCTCTGGAGAATCGGGCAGGGCTTCGTTTACTGCAATGACTTTTCCGCCGACAGGCAAATAAACGTCTGCTGCGGCTTTAACCAATTCGAGTGTGGCGCATGCATCGCCTTTCTTAACAGTCTCACCCACCGATACGACAACTTCGACATAAACTATGTCGGAGAGCTGATTCTGAGCATAGTCGGTGATCCCGACTTTGCCGGTGTTGCCCTCAACCAGGATCCATTCATCGTTGGGGGTGTATTTCAGGCCGGAAGGGATATTCATAATTAGGCTCCTTTTAGCAGATCAATTTTTGAAGTATTGTCAGTACATCTATCTGATTCAATCAAATAGAAAGGCGCATGCTTAATCGGCATGCGCCTCTGTTTGTAACCTGAGAGATTCACACCGGATCAGCGGTGTTTGCCCCGTCGGTGCCTGAGGGGAGAGCATATCTCACGCCAACAGACTTTCCAGAGTTTTTCCGGGAGAAAGTCCTTTTACCTGAGAGTTTCGCCTGGCTCGCAATTTACCAGGCTTGCCCCTTCGGTGTCCGCCTAATAAGCCGGATCTCTCCTCTACTCCCTACATATCAGCGTACCTTATCTTCACCAGCTTATGGCCATCTTCATTTTATATAATCGCGAGGTAAAAGTCAAGATAGATGAAGAATCTTCCTGCTTTTTACCGTAGAACTGAACATACCCGGAAAAGCACACGGAAATATCAGACCCAGCCCTGGTTCTTAATGAAATTCGTGATCACAGGCAATTCGAGGTATTTGCCTCGATAAGATTCGATCGCGGGCCAGAAAACCGACAGCCAAAGCAATGGGGCGCAGATTGCACCGAATCCCAATGTGATAAAACTAATCAGGAAAAGTACCAGAAACAGAACGACATTAAATACGATCGATTGCACAGCATGGTATTTAATGAACGGCCTGTTCTTCTATCCTCCATGAAAAGCATGATGATGGCGATCAAAGGTATCGGGTATCCTAATGCCGCCCACAGCTTATCGTCACTCGTGATATCGGGTGTTCCCATATTTTCTTCCATGCAATTGTCTCCTTTATGTACGAGGATGAAAAAATCCTTCTGAGTATCCTATAACACGAAAAGTTGGCCTGGGATACGCCTGTCGCGATAATTTGATCACGAGGTTGTTGTTTTGATTCAATGGGTTGCCTGTGTAAGGTTGGTTGATACGGATGTGATTAATTTCGCCTCTATCCAATCCACTACTGACATCTACCAGGTCAAGATGAAAAATAAGGTGAACAGTGAACTGATAATGAGCTGCCGAACACCGATTTTTGTCGGTTTCCAACCGATTGCAGGGCGCAGCACCCCCCATCCTGTTTCCAGCCACTGCAAAGCGAATGGTACGAAAATGGTTCCAGAAATAAACCCGGTCATTCCCATAACCGCAGAAAATACCAGGTTGAAAGTTGTATAGGACCATGCCCTCCAACCATTTTTCACCCGGATTGGCAGCTCTGGAACCTTTTTCCAATTACGCTGCTCCAGGCGCAAGTAAGCATATACGATTGAAGCCGCGGATTGCAGCCAGGTCAGGAGAAAAAGCCACCAACCGGTTGGATCGGGTGAGCCAACTGCGACCCAATAAGCCGCTGGAGCTGCCAGGGAAAGCACTCCTGTGGCAACTAGCTCCACGCCCATCTGGCGCCGCTCAGCTCTCTGGCTAACCAGGTAGAGGTGCCACAAGAATACAGGAATGCCAGGCAAGGCGAGCCAGAGCAGGAAGTAAAAACCCAAACCGATCAATCCCGCCAGGCAAAATAAGCCGATGATCCCATAAACCAAGGTCCAGAAACCTGCGGCGAACAGCTCGCGACGGTGCCGCCTGCCGCTGAGAATCTTTACCAGAGTAGAAATTGGCTGGCGAACCAGGAATGCTGCCAGACAGCCCACGACCAGCAGTGGAGTCGCGGTTGTCCAGCTGCCTCCGGCAAACAAGCCGATCAGGAGTGGGCTTAGTAAAAACACCCATGAGCCGTGATCTTGAGGCAAAGCTACATGCTTAATGAAGACAGTTGGACTCGACCTTGTGTCTTCCATCTTTTATTCCCACTTTTTCTGGCTGTAAACACCGAAAGTCCCTGGCTCAGCTAAGTAAACAAACCGGGCAGCCTTAAACCTGGTTCCGGTTCTGGCCACGCCAGGAAAAACACTCAATGCCCATCAGCTGCTTTACCTGTGATTCCGGAAGCCTTCTGAACAGGTTACCTGGACCAAATTGAGTGCGGTGGCAGTGCAGTGCATCCCATTTATATTCGACAGTCGAGGCCACATCCATCCAGACATGGATTTTTTCTTCAGGCCAGCCCATGCTTGGATCGTCGAACCGGTCCAGGTCGCTGGTATCGATGCCCAGCTCCGTCATCTGGCGCCGCATATCCAGAAAAAAGGACCTGGGGATGGCGGTGTAGAACAAGCGCTGTGCCTGCCATGCCGGTCCATGCTGGGGGTATTGGCTCCCGTCAGCTGCGGCGTGGAAGGCTTTGACAGTGTGGTTGTAGAATCGCAATATGGTCAGGATGTCCGTAACCGCCGAAGGGTTCGAATGTGGCGATAACCTGCGGCTTGAGCCGGCGGATGATACCCACCAGCTGGGCAACGACTTCTTCTTGGGGGGCGTTAATAAATGCCCGGGGATCCTTGTTCTCCGGAGTACCAACCATGCCCGAGTGCGCGGTAATCCAGAAAAACCAGTTCGGAAACGCCCATCGTTTCTGCTGCGCAGCGCAGTTCACCCTCACGCACCATTCCCAGGGTTTCGGGTGTGGCGAAACTCGGATCTGAGATTTCACCGACCTCACCGCGTGTTGCACAAACAAGATACACTTTCTTGCCCTCACTTGCATAGCGTGAAAGAGTCCCTCCAGTGCCAAAGGCCTCATCGTCTGGATGTGCGAAGATTGCCAGTAATGAATTTTCCATGGTTATCCTTTAAACCCATCAGTTTCTTGCGAATTAATCCTTGAATCTGAAGTTTACTCCGAATGTAGCGACTCAATTCTAAAAGGTTTGTTAACTTTATCCAAAAAAGTATCCTGGTTTCGTATCCTATAAGACACGTTGGTTGATTTGTGGTAGCATATTTAATGCTGATGTAATTTGAGATGAGCGACGACCTTGATTCCAGGGAGTTAAAAACTGTTGCTGCACGCAAAGCGCTTGGATTCCTGAAAAATGGCATGCTGATTGGATTAGGAAGTGGATCCACCGCCAGCCTGTTCAATGAACTTTTAGGCGAAGCGCTTCAGACAGGCTGGCTGCGGGATATTCGAGCCGTACCCACATCCGATAAAACTGCAGCCCAGGCAGTAAAACTCGGAATTCCCCTGGTTTCGCTCACCAATGCTGAAGAACTCGATCTGGCTGTCGATGGAGCAGATGAAGTCGATCCAGCGTTAAATTTGATCAAAGGGTTGGGCAGGGCTTTACTGCGAGAAAAAATTATTGAAATTCATGCACGCAGGTTTATTGTGATTGTGGATGAAATCCAAGCTGGTGAATGCACTCGGCAGCCGGGTGCCTTTACCGGTAGAAATCGTCACTTTCGAGCCACAGGTGCAAATCCGCTGGCTCAACACCCTCGGCTGCTGTGCGGAGCAGTGGTTCGAAGAGTCCGGTGAACCGGTGATTACCGACAATGGAAACTACCTGGTGCGCTGCTGGTTCTCACCTGCCATACCAGACCCACATAAACTGGCAGGGGAGCTGAACAATCGCCCGGGGATTGTCGAGAACGGCTTGTTCATGGATTTAGCTTCGGATGTGATCGTTGCCGGGAAAACTGGTGTACGAATAATCACACGGCCAGGCCGAATATGACACGACGCGTTCGTATTGCCCCTTCCATCCTGGCTGCTGATTTCTCTCGCCTGGGCGATCAGGTCAGCCAGGCGATCCAGGCAGGTGCGGAGATCATCCATGTAGATGTCATGGATGGTCATTTTGTCCCAAACCTCACAATCGGCCCGCGCGTGGTGGAGGCGCTTCAGCCAATAACAAGCGCGGCAGGTGTACTGCTGGATGTACATTTGATGATCGAGGAACCCGAGCGGTTAATCCCGGATTTCATCATTGCTGGGGCGGGAAATCTGACTCTGCATGTCGAAACCTGTCCGAATTTGCACCGCACCATTCAACAGATAAAAGAGAATGGGATCATGGCAGGTGTTACCCTGAATCCGGCAACTCCGCTGGGAGCAATTGAAGAAATCCTTCCTTTTGTCGACCTCGTCCTGGTCATGTCCGTCAATCCCGGATTTGGAGGCCAGGTCTACATCCCAACCATTACCAGGAAAATTGCCCGGTTGAGAGCGATTCTGGATGGGCAGGGACTCTCAAAGGTAGAATTAGAAGTCGACGGTGGTATACATCCTGGAACCGCTGGAGAAATCGCCGCAGCCGGTGCAACGATTTTGGTCGCTGGCTCGGCAATCTTCAACCAGGAGGCCAGTGTTGTGGAGAATTTCAACCGGCTGAAGAGGTCGCTGAATTCGGGATTGAATTTGCAGAAAAGCTGTCAGGAAGAAATATCTACATTTTTCTATCTGTAAAACACACACCAAATGATTCGCAAGTACGAAATTTTACTTCTCAGAGAGAGACCATGGATTTAGAACTAACTGAAACCTATCATGAGATAATCTCTCAAACAATTGCCTGGGAAGAGGCAATCAAAGTCGTGAGACAATCTACACCATCCTTCCACACCCAGTGGAAAAGCGGGCATGTCACAAACGCAATTTTTACAGGCTGTGGATCTACTTATTACCTGTCATTATCTGCAGCCAGATTCTTCCAGGAGATGACAGGGATACCTTCACGAGCGGTTCCGGCTGGCGAGCTTTACATGTACCCGCAGGCCAATTTACCTGATCGAGAGCGAACGATGCTGGTGGCTGTCAGTCGCTCGGGCGGGACTTCAGAGACAGTGGCAGCTGTCCAGCGTTTCCAGCGCCAGGGTTCGGGCATCGTGGTTGTTATCAGCAATTACCCCGATTCCCCACTTGCCCAAATGGGCGATCACGCCATCTTGATTCCCGCTGGTCGAGAGAAAAGCGTCGCCCAGACTCGCTCCTTTGCATCGATGTACCTGGCCGCAACTGCTTTTACGGCTGGATTGGTAAATCGTGATGACCTGGTTGATGAGATGGCGGGACTACCTGCACTCGGAATAAGGCTTATGAATCGTTACCACGACTTCGCGCGTGAGATCGGAGAAAACCTTGAAATTGACCGCTTTTATTTTCTCGGGAGTGGAGTCCGGTACGGCCTAGCTTGTGAAGCAAGCCTGAAGATGAAAGAAATGACTCTTTCACACAGCGAACCGTTTCATTTTCTGGAATTTCGGCACGGACCAATGGCGATGGTAACTCCTTCTTCCCAGGTAGTAGGTTTGCTTTCGGAAACCCGGCGAACACATGAAAAAGCCGTCCTGGATGAAATGCATGCGCTTGGAGCCAGAATCCTTTCCCTGGGTGAGAGCGAGACAATGATCAATTTCGACAGCGGCTTACCGGAAGAGATACGCAATGTCTTGTATTTGCCTGTCCTGCAGCTTATAGCCTGTTCCCGCTCGGTAGCCAGGGGTCTAAATCCTGACCAGCCGACACATCTGAACGCTGTTGTGAGTCTGGATCTTTAATGAAAAAACCACCGCTCAGCATAGGTAAAATCCGAGGGCTGTCCTCGACTTGCAACCATATGGGAGTTTTTTCAATTCTGGCGCTGGATCACCGCCAATCTTTCCTGAAAATGATAAACCCGGGGCATGTTGAATCTGTCGATTACAGCACCGTGGTTGATGTGAAATCTCAGGTTGTCAGGCTGCTGGGCAGCCATTCGAGCGCTGTATTGCTCGACCCTATTTACGGGGCCGCCCAGGCGATTTCCAATGGTGCCTGCCCGGGAAGCCTGGGATTGATCGTTGCGGTGGAAGAATCCGGTTATACCGGATCGGAGATCGCCAGGGAGTCAAGCCTGCTCACAGGTTGGAACGTCGCTAAAGCAAAAAGGATGGGCGCGGACGCCGTAAAATTGCTCATTTATTACCATCCCGATACCGGTGAGCTGGCCGAATCCCAGGAAGGTTTCGTGCGAGAGATCGTTGAAGATTGCAGGCGAGCAGACATCCCCTTGTTTCTCGAGGCTGTATCCTACAGCCATTTACCGGGTGTAAGCAAGACATCGCCTGAGTTTGCCAGGGGCTTGCCTGACCTGATCAGCGAGATTGCCCGACGCCTCGGAGCACTTCACCCCGAAGTGCTGAAACTGGAATTCCCGGTCAACCCGGAAGTGAATGCCGACGTTGAATACTGGCACAGAGCCTGTGAGCGAGTGACTGAATCAGCCTCCTGCCCGTGGGCGGTACTCAGCGGAGGCGTCGAATTCGAGGTCTTCACACAGCAGGTCGAAGCTGCCTGCAAAGCTGGCGCCTCCGGTTACATAGCAGGGCGGGCGGTATGGCAGGAAGCGATCTCTTTGCCGTATGATCGGCGGGAAGCATGGTTAGCAGATGCCGGCGCCCGGCGTTTGGAGTTGCTGAACGATATCGCTTCTCTGCATGCGGCTCCCTGGCAGTCATACTATCCTGACCTGCCTGATTCTGTAAAAGAAGACTGGTATCTTAACTACCCGGTCTAGCTGTTGCCATTATCGAGCTCGAATTTCATGTGTATAGGATGATCCTTCTTTGTCATCCCTGATCCTAGAAAAATTACACCAGCATAAGCAGGGGCAGCCTGTTGGAATCCCTTCCATCTGTTCTGCCCACCCGCAGGTGCTGGTAGCTGCAGCCCGACTAGCTGCCAGGAATGGTGCCCCACTGTTGATCGAGTTCGACCTGCAACCAGGTCAACCAGGATGGTGGGTACATGGGCTTGACCCCTGAGCAGTTTGTGTCATACGTGACGGAGATCGCTGCCCGCTGCCATCTCCCCCCCGATCGCCTGATTTTGGGCGGGGATCACCTGGGACCTTATCCCTGGAGGCATTTACCTGTCGAGAAGGCGATGGAAAAGGCATGCCAGCTGGTTGAAGCGTATGTTCAAGCTGGATATACCAAAATCCATCTTGACACCAGCATGTCCTGTGCAGATGACCATCCTGGCCTACCGCTGCCAGGAGAGATAGCTGCGCAGCGCAGCGCCATGCTTTGCCGGGCAGCGGAAAACGCGGCCAACAGGCTCAAGGGCGCGGTATCAAACCTGGTGTATGTGATCGGGACTGAAGTGCCAACTCCTGGAGGCGTGCAGGCTGCGCATGAATCGATGCAGGTGACTCAGGTAGAAACCGCCGAATACACGATTGAAACTACACGGCAGGCTTTCTCGGGAATCGGTTTAGAGGGTGCCTGGGAGCAGGTGGCAGCGGTAGTAGTCCAGCCCGGGATCGAATTCGCTGACCGCGTGGTATTTCCGTACGAACGCAGCCTGGCTGCCCACCTGACCAGTTTCATCGTGGGATATGACCAATTGGTCTTTGAAGCTCATTCGACAGACTACCAGACGGATGAGACTTTAAAGCAGCTGGTGGAAGACCATTTTGCCATCCTTAAAGTCGGCCCGGCGCTGACTTTTGCGTATAGAGAAGCGGTCTTTGCTCTTTCGAATATAGAAGCTGAGTTTTTGAAAGGAAAAGCAGGCGTCCAGCTGTCCAATTTGCCTGAAATCCTGGAAGAGGTGATGCTGGCTGATCCGAAGTCATGGGAACCATACTACCAGGGAGATACCGTCGAGCTGCGCGTATCTCGCAAGTTCAGCTACAGCGATCGTGCACGTTATTATTGGACGCAACCGCGTCTACAGCAGTCGCTTATCCTATTATTTGAGAACCTGAATACTTACCAGATCCCCGAGACTTTATTAAGCCAGTATTTACCAGTGCAGTATAAACGGGTGCGCGCGGGCTCGCTCCAGCTAAGTCCAATTGAGCTGGTGATTGACCATATTAGCGATGTAATTCAGCCTTATAATCGCGCCTGCGCCGGAGATTAATTCTGGGGTTTTCCAGCTTCCAACCACAGCCGGTTGAGATCCTTTTGAATTTTCTGCAGCGCCATTGCTTTCAGCGGGTCTCCCTTGAATTTCATCTCCCAGCTTAATGCCGCCGCGGTGCCATCGATATTCCCATCCATAACACCCGTGAAGGTCTTTTCTGACATTGTCAGGCTTAATGTAGCTGGTGATTCAGCCTCACCTATCCCCGTCCGAACCTGACCGTCTTTGAAAGCCATAAAGAACTGGATTTCCTTGTCAGGTATCCGGTATTGAATGACGATCGGTCGTTTCCTGGCAAACTCCTTCAACGCAGCATCGCCTTCACACAAGGTCAAATAGAGTTGTATTTTGGATTCTAGCATCTCCAACCTGCTCCTCGAAATTAAATTTTGTATCCATACACTGAAATCAAACCGGGGAGAGTTTAATAATCATCCTCGTAGTTATCATAATATAGTTTTCCGTTCAGAAATTTAAGATTTAATCTGAACATCATTCGATTGGTGGGGTATTTCCTGGATATGATAAATACATTTTCTGCTGAACAACTCACCGTAAGCGCCGGGTTGTGGCCTGAATCTTGAATAGTCAACCAGAATGTCGAGTCGCATGTGTTTTCAGACGCAGGCGTTCCAAATTGTGATGCGTTACGGGTATAATGTCGATATTAATCGCACACGAACTGTAATCGCGAACCTGATCTACAAGCGAACCGCAGCAATATTCCAATCTCGTATGTTCTAATCGGGTGAGAGGCAGGCATGGAAATTCCTTCTAATGAATTAATGATCATCGATGTGGGCACCAGGCTCAGGCAGCTGCGCAGTGAGAGGAACAAATCCATGCGGGCATTGGCTCGTGATAGTGGGCTGTCCACGAATGCTCTCAGCATGATCGAGCGTGGGAGGACTTCACCTTCGGTCAGTACGCTTCACAAGATAGCGGAAGCACTGGAAGTGCCGATTACGGCTTTCTTCCGATTGGAGCCTACCCGGCAAGATATCGTATTTCGACCAGCTGGAATGCGCAGCTGTATTGAATTCCCCAAGGGTATATGGGAAGGTCTGGGCGGTGAACAGTTTACCGATAGGCTGGAACCCTTCATGCTCACCCTTGAATCCGGTGGAAGCAGCGGCAGTTACGGCATGCTGCATACCGGGAGCGAATTTGTGCTGTGCCTGGAGGGAAAGATCGAGTACGAAGTGGAGGATCACAAGTATATACTGAATCCAGGCGACAGTCTGATTTTTGCTGCACAACTGCACCACCGGTGGCGCAACGTCGGTGAGAAAATCAGCCGGGCGGTGATAGTACTGGCTGGTTTTGAACACGGTGAGCGCCCGGGAGAATTTCATGTTTCTTCGGGTTTGAAAAGCGAAGGATAGATCCAGCGCTCACCCGCAACCATTTTTTATTCACCGATCAAAGACTCCTTCTCAATTCCATTACGGACATGCTATAATCCTGACCCAACAACGAGAAATCCAGACACGAATTTGAGCCTGTGCGTTATGATGGATACAAAATTTCAAACAAAAATGTATCGCAAAGATCACAATAATAATAATGCTAACAACAACGCCGCACACCGGGCGGAAGGTGGATTGAGGCTGGATTTCTAATCCTGCACCTTTCAAACACATCGCCCGACGCCTGCAGCGTGGGGCGGTTTTTTTATCTCATCAAGGAGATACACAATGTATAAATCGCACACATGCGGAGAATTGAGACAGGAACACATTGGGTTGCAGGTCACCCTGGCAGGTTGGGTAAATCGCCGACGTTCCCACGGCGGCATCACGTTCCTGGATCTTAGGGACCGTTTTGGGATTGTCCAGGTAGTGACAGATCCTTCGATCAATGCAGAAGCAGATCGATCACTTGATCCAGTAAGAATGGAATGGGTGATACAGGTTACCGGCGAGGTCCGCAAACGGCTGCCGGGAGCAGAGAATCCCAATATGCCTACTGGAGAAGTTGAAGTGCTCGCTGACAAAGTTATTATTCTCAATCCCGCTAAAACGCCGCCTATGCTGGTATATAAAGATGAAGATGTCGAAGAAAATTTTCGTCTTAAATACCGGTATTTAGATTTGCGCCGTGAGCGAATGCGGCGGAATTTAGAACTTCGACACAGAGTCGTGAAATTCATTCGAGACTATTTGGATGAGCGCGATTTCCTGGAAATAGAGACCCCCATTCTTTTCAAAACCACACCTGAAGGAGCAAGGGATTACCTGGTACCTTCCAGGGTGCATCCCGGAGAATTTTATGCCCTGCCCCAATCGCCGCAGCAGCTGAAACAATTGCTGATGGTGGCAGGTATGGAACGGTATTTCCAGATTGCCCGCTGTTTCAGGGATGAAGACCAGCGTGGAGACCGGCAGCCGGAATTCACCCAGCTCGACCTGGAGATGTCTTTTGTCGAGCGGGACGACGTGATGGGGTTGATCGAAGGGATGTTCACCCGGCTTGTTGAAGAGGTGGTCCCGCATAAAAAGGTGCTTGACACACCCTGGCCGCGCCTCACTTATCGAGAAGCGATGGAACGCTTCGGTAAAGATAACCCTGACCTAAGATTTGGCCTGGAGCTGTGTGATATCAGCGACCT
>CAVOSB010000032.1:0-214209 GCA_963698765.1 uncultured Chloroflexia bacterium | reverse complement strand
CCCGGTTGGCGATTTCCGAACGGCGCAGGATGAAACCGACCTGAGGCCCATTGCCATGCCCGATGGCGACGTCCCAGCCGGCCTCGATCATATCGGCAATATGGAGGTGGTTTCCTTGGCAGCCTGGTACTGGTCTTCAACAGTTTGGTGCTTCTTGTCCTTGATCAGCGAATTGCCGCCGATGGCGACGACTGCAACTTTTCGGTTTGCTCATCATCTTTTCCTCCATCTTAGCGCATGGTGAGCGCCATGACCGCCTTTTGGGCGTGCATGCGGTTTTCGGCCTCATCATACACTACAGATTGGGCCCATCCATCACGCCATCGGTCACTTCGATCTTGCGGTCGGCAGGCAGCGGGTGCATGTAGATGGCATCTGGTTTTGCCAAAGCCATCTTGCGCTCATCGGTGATCCAATGGGCGTATTTCTTGATGATTTTGGCGCCTTCTTCCGGGTCGGGGGTATGGACCATCGCGCCCCAGGACTTGGCATAGATGATATCGGCATCTTTGAAGGCGGCTTCCATATCATCCATGACTTCAAAGCCAGCGCCAAATTTGCGCGCCTGCTCTTGAGCCTGCTCCATCATTTCGGGCATCAGGCTGAATTCAGGCGGGTGAGCCAGGACCACATCCATGCCGAAGCGCGGCATTTGCAGGACCAGAGACTGCGGCACCGACATCGGTTTCTGGTAGGAAGCGGCATATGCCCAGGAGACCACCATCTTCTTGCGGCGCAGGTCACGACCTTTTTTCTCGATGATGGTCATCAGGTCCGCCAGACACTGGAAAGGGTGGTAGATATCACACTGCATATTCAGGATCAGGCACGCGGGAAGCTTTGGCGACGGCATTCAGGTAACCATTGCCGATACCCCAATCCACATGGCGGATGGCGATGCCATCAAAGTAGCGCCCGAAGATCTCACCAATTTCCTTGGGGGTATCACCATGGGCAATCTGGGTGGTCTTGCTTTCGATGAAAGCAGCGTGACCGCCCAGCTGCGCCATGCCGGCTTCAAAAGAGCCGCGGGTGCGAGTGCTGGAGAAGAAGAACAGCATCGCCAGGACTTTATCGCGCAGGTAGGCGTGGGATTCACCCAGGGCGCGCTTGCGCTTCAGGTCGAAGGCGACATCCAGTACGGTTTCGACTTCTTCTTTGCTGAAATCCAGGTCGCCGATCAGATCTCGATTCGCGTAAATTCTGTTTGCATCAGATGAATTCCTCCAGTCTTTCCGAATCATGTCTATTCCATCGCGCCCAGTACCAGGGCGAGCAGCGCCATGCGCATCACCACACCATTGAAGGCTTCCTGCCAGTAGCGCGACAGCGGGTGATATCCACATCGGGAGGGATTTCGTCCATGCGCGGCAGCGAGTGCAGCAGGATGGATCCTGGCTTGGCTTTGCTTGCCAGCAGCTCACGGGTGATTTTGTAATTGGCTGGTGTCATGCCCACATCGCCAGTGCGCTCATCGCGGGATTTGGTGTAATCCGGCTGAACCACTGGCTCCACTAGAATCACATCGGCTTCATCGATCGCCTGCTCGACATGCTCGGCCTCTGTGAAATTCAGGCTGTATGTTCAACTCTGCTTTGAAATCGTCCGTAAGGCGACATTTCGGGAGGGGCAACAAAGGTGATGCGGGCAATCGAATTGGGTCATGGCATAACCAAGCGAGTGCATGGTGCGCATGCGCATATCGCCGACGGCCAGCCACTTCAGACCATCGATGCGTGCCTTTTTCACTCAGGACGGTGTACAGGTCGGTCAGGATCTGGGTGGGGTGCTCGCCCCAGCCATCACCGCCGTTGATGACCGGGATGGAAGCCCATTTGGCGGCTTCGTGCGGAGCGCCTTGCTGGAAATGGCGCATGACGATCACATCGCCATAATACTCCAGCATCTTGCACGGTATCTTTGATGAATTCCTGGTAAAAATCACCGGCTCGGGTCATTTTGGCATCGGAAAAGCCGGTCACATGACCACCCAGGCGGTGCATGGCAGCTTCGTGCGCCAGGCGAGTGCGGGTGCTGGGCTGGTAAAAGGCGGTGACCAGGGTCTTTTCTGCCAGCATGTCGCTGTTGCGGCGGTTGCGAGCGATCGGCTCCAGCTTCTGGCGACATCAAAAACGTGAAAGAACTCGTTCCTTTCAAAATCTTTGAATGACAGAATATCTCGTCCTGAAAAACTACGCATTTCATTCCTCCTAATATTGTATATTTGATGGTAACTTCAGATCAGCTGTCTGAATTTGAGGTGGCAATACTCATCTAGCTTGTTACTGTTTCAACCTACCCGGCGACCACATGAAAACGGAAATAACCAGGTAGAAAATAACTGTAAGAATAATCGACGACCTGCCCTGCGTGATATACAGATCAGGCATCAAAGCATAAGCAGCACATCACCGCGCTGGATGCCCATCGCACGGGCCACTTCTGGAGCAGCAGTGACCGCGTAGATTTCACAGCGGTGAATGCCCAGAGCGCGGATCTCCGCGATGCAAGAGCAGATCGAGAACAGAGCCTGTGAAATCCATTGTTCAGTTCTTCTGCGGTCAGGATATCAGCCGGTAAAATATCGACCAGGTAGGCAACCGGTCGACCTTCGGCCAGGATCACGCGCGATACGCTGGATCACCTGGCGTTGGCAGGTAAGCCCAATGCAGTCACATTCCTCTTCGATGCCAGCAGCGATGTTCGACATTCAGGTCGCCCATCGACACGGCAAGCCGATACGGCTTGCCAGTGTTTCGATGCTTTCTAACACCTCCATGCCGCTTTCGATGACATGGACGGGATGGTGACATATGTGCCGGAACCCTGCCGGCGACGGATGAATCCCTGGGTTTCAAAAGTACGCATGGCCTCACGCAATGTAGCCCGCGACACACCCATCTGTCTTGCCAGTTCTGGTTCGGAGGGCAATAGCGATCACCCGGATTGGTTGTCTGGATTATCCTGCATCAGTTGATCGTGCAGTCTGTTGTGAGGTGAAGTGTGTACCATGATGCTCCTGGTTACTCATCTTTCTAGTACAGCGGAATGAATTGAAATCGTGTTACATCCACCAATCCCAGATCGGAAATGCGCAGCTCAGGGATGACCACCAGGGCCAGCAGGCTGAGCTGCATGTTAGGATTGTTCAGATTGACAACCGCAAAGCGCGAAAACCCTCCAGGACAGCTGCAGCCTGTCCGGCAACCTGTTCAGCGCGGCATTCGGACATCAAACCGCCAATCGGTAAGGCGACTGCACCGACAACTTGCCCTGACGGACAACAACCTGCCCGCCACCCACCCGTGCCAGCTCATTTGCAGCAATGCGCCATATCTTCATCGCTGGTGCCAACAACGATCATGTGGTGGCTATCGTGGGCTACCGTTGAAGCAATCGCGCAGGGTTCGTTGAAGCCAAAACCCTGCACCAGACCGTACCTGAACCCACCCGTGCCGTGGTGGCGCTCGACCAGGGCAATCTTGGCGAGATCTTGAGCTAGATCGGCATTGCACTTCAGCCATTTTCAGCGACTACCTGGCAGCTTGTAGGTGGCGGGTAGGCGCCTGGTTTTCGATGACACCAATGACATTGGCAGTCACTATCTGACTCACCGGAGGCGACCTGAAGCCGGAAATCAGCTGGCTCAATTTTGCGCGGCAGGTGAATGGAATGGGTCGCCCAATCGGGGTAGGCAGAAGCCAGGCGGTTCAAGCCATACTGCCCTTTTTCAGCTACCAATTTTGCCCCTGGCAATCACCAGATCTGGGTCTAAATTCAGCCAGGTCTCGAACCAGAAGAATATCGGCAAAACGACCCGGAGCGATCATGCCGACTGTCAGAGCAACGCCAAAATGTTCGGCGGTGTTGAGGGTTGCCATCTGGATGGCGGTGATCGGTGGGATGCCCGTGGGCAATGGCCTGCGCACTGCCCGGTTCACGTGACCTTCGCTGACCAGAGTCTGGAGTGGGAATCATCGGTGCATAGAATGAAATGGCGTGAATCCAGGCCTAGCTTCGGTAACCGCCCGAACCCTGCAGCAACATCATGCCAGGCTGAGCCGAAACGCAGCATGGCTTTCATCCCCTGGCGCGACCCGGGCCACGGCATCTTCCATGCGGGTGCCTTCATGGTCGTCTTCTGGACCGCCAGCGACATAGCCATGAAATGGCAGCCCAGGTCGGGCGAGGCGTAATGACCACCGATGACTTTGCCAGCCTGGCGGGCAGCCGCCATTTCAGCGTGCATTTTCTCGTCGCTCAAGAATACGCCAGGGAAATTCATCATTTCTCCCAGGCCGATGATGCCGGGCCAGGACATGGCTTCAGCAACTTCCTCCGGGTTGAGAGTGGCGCCGGGCGTTTCAAATCCAGGAGCGGAGGGCACGCAGGATGGCACCTGCACCCAGACATGAATGGGCTGCAATGGCTGCTTCATCGACCATCAGGCGCACGCCCGGCAGGCCGAATACATTGGCAATCTCGTGGGGATCGATGAACATGGCGGTTGTGCCGTGCGGAATGACCGCTCGCACGAATTCGGTGACGGTGAGCATCCCGGATTCGACATGCATATGCCCATCCAACAGACCCGGAACCAGGTATCGTTCCACCGGCCTCGACCACCTGTGTGTTCGGACCGATGGTGTGTGAGCATCTGGACCGATGTAGGCGATTCGTCTGACCTGATACGGCGATATCCGTGTGCGGGATGATCTCACCGGACTGTACACAGACCCAGGACCGTCACGAATCACCAGGTCAGCAGGCTTGTCGCCCCATTGCCACATCGACCAGATTACGAGAATTGAAGGGTGGTGGTTTTGTCATGTGTGAATGTTCCCGATGAATTTACGGCTAATGTACACACCTTTCACACCAGTTTTTCAAGACAAAAGTCTCTGGCAGCGAGGTTATGCTTTTCGATCAGCACAGGCAGGTCGAGGGTTTTCGAGCTGACCTTCCTGACAACAAATTTCCCACCTACCACGGTGTAATCGACTTTTGGCGGTGAGCAAAAGAGCAGCGCGGCGAGGGGATCGTGCAAGGCTCCGGCGTATTCCAGCCGATCCAGGCGAATAGCGATGAAATCAGCGCATTTTCCGATTTCCAGGGAACCGATGTCTGTTCGTCCTAGAACGGCAGCACCGCCGCGGGTCGCCAGCTCGAAGCGCCTGACCGGGCGTCATGATTGGCGGTGAGCCCTCACCAGAAAGGGAAGCGCCCTTGAGACCGGCATTCAGCCGCGCAGACCAGCATGGCCTGGCGGGCTTCTGCCAGCAGATGGGAGCCGTCATTGCTGGCGGAACCATCTACACCCATGCCTACCTTCACTCCCCATTCAGCATCTCCAGGATGGGAGCAATGCCAGAAGCCAGGCGCATATTTGAACTGGGACAATGGGCTACACCGACAGCCGGTTCTCGGCATAAAGCCTCATCTCGGGATG
Organism: uncultured Chloroflexia bacterium; assembly: GCA_963698765.1. GTDB lineage: Bacteria > Chloroflexota > Anaerolineae > Anaerolineales > UBA4823 > CAVOSB01. The sequence goes on along the minus strand of CAVOSB010000032.1, from coordinate 208,760 downwards.
GTTGACATGTACGCGAATGTGCGAACCAAACATCCGGCCCGATCCAATTTAGCAACTTCCATGTAGGCAACCGGGGAGTAACCGAATTTCTGCCTGGCAAAATAGATCTTCGTCCTGGGTTTCCGCCAGATGCGTGTGCAGCTGGACACCGTATTCACGCGCCAGGACCGCGCTCTGGCGCATCAGGTCCGCAGTAACGCTGAAAGGCGAGCAAGGAGCCAGGACAACCTGGGTCATCGATCCTGGATTGGGATCGTGGTACGTCTCGATGAGCCGCTGTGAATCTCGCAAGATCCAATTCTTCGTTTTCAACAACGCTGTCGGGGGCAGCCCACCCTGGCTTTCTCCCAGGCTCATGGAACCACGGGAGGCGTGCAAACGCAAGCCGACTTCCTGGGCGGCGAGGATTTCATCGTCCAGCCGGGAGCCATTCGGAAAGAGGTACAGGTGGTCTGAGGCGGTGGTGCAGCCGGAAAGTGCCAGCTCAGCCAGAGCAATTTGCGTTGAGATCCTGATATCTTCGGCGGTCAATCGAGCCCAGATAGGGTAGAGCGTTTTCAGCCAGTTGAACAGGTTGGCATCCTGGGCAGCCGGCACCGCACGTGTCAGAGTCTGGTAGAAATGATGATGGGTATTGATCAATCCGGGCAGGACGATATGCCCGCTCAGGTCGTAGAATTTCGTCGGCGGTCTCCGGGAGCTGATCCGGTTGGACCAATTCCTGTTCGATGAAGCCATCACGAATAAAAAGACCACCGTTCAGGAATTTCTCGGCGGTGGTCATCCATCGTGACTAAAATTGAAGCATTACGAAAGAGGATGGTTGCCATGTGCTTTATTATTTCGTACTTCAGTTCACTGACCCATATATAGGGGGTTTCGTTAAAGTTTAATTGTCAGACATTTTTAGTTTATCAAATTTTCAATTTGTTGTCAATTGTCTGACAAATTATTGAGATTTTCTAATTTCTACAGCTTGCCAAATTGGAATTTTCATGCTATGATATGGTGTCGGAATTTGTGAAATATTACACTAATAAAATTATCGAGGATTGCATAATGTATACAATGAACCTATCCTTTGAGCAACAAAATGCACTGGTGGATATCTTAGAGTGTTCAATTTCGGAAATCCATTCTCAGATTGTACATGCCGAGAACCACTGCTTTAAGATCTACTGCTCAAAGAACGCAAGCAAGTACTGATCGATTTATTGCACTCCCTGAAACAGCTGCCCAGCGGAGCGTAATTCGACAGCCAGGATTTCGGGCTGAATTTCTCCCAGCAGAATCTCCTCAAGCCCGCCTGATCCAGGGCAGGCAGTACACCCACCTGATAATACCTTGCTCAGGATAGAGCAAGGTCGTCGGGAGAGTCTCAATTATTATTCCTATTCATTCATAAACCGCGGTAGTTCTCATTTGGCTGCTGGTAAACTTTCCGGGGGTATAATCGGCACTTACCTTATTTCTGTGGGTATTCTAAAGATCAATAGTGTATGTTTTCTACTGCGATGGGTTGTAAATCATCGATTGTGCAAATAGTGACATGGATAGCAAACTAAATTCTCGTATCTGGGCAGGGATGCTGTCAATTTACCTGATCTGGGGATCGACTTATCTCGCGATCCGCTACGCAGTTCAGACGATTCCGCCCTTCCTGATGGCAGGCTTCCGCTTCCTGGTAGCCGGGATAATAATTCTTACCTGGCGCAGATTGGCACACGATGTTTTTCCACCGCGTAAAGAAATCCGGTCCGCAGCCATTGTTGGCTTGTTCTTACTGCTGGGGGGTAACGGACTGGTGGTGTGGGCAGAGCAAAGGGTAGTATCGAGTGTCACTGCATTAATAATCGGATCTGTACCGCTTTTTGTGGTCGTGCTGGAGTTATTTTGGCCGGGGAGGCCGCGACCAAATTGGAAAGTATTGGTCGGTGTGATCGGCGGTTTCCTGGGAATAGCCGTTCTAATCAGACCTTCCCAGCTTTCAACCAGCGCCACACAAATCGATCCCCTGGGAGCTGTTGCGCTGCTTTTTGCTTCGTTTTTTTGGGCGATCGGTTCCATCTATGCCAGCCAGGCCGAGATGCCTGGTTCTCCATTGATGGGAACAGCTGTAGAGATGCTGGCTGGAGCAGGGGGAACTCATTCTTATTGGCACGCTGGTGGGAGAGTGGGGAAGATTAGACGTGGGGGATATTTCAAAAGAATCGGCCCTGGCTTTAGGATACTTGATCGTATTCGGCTCGCTGATAGGGTTTGCTTCGTACAGCTGGCTGCTGAGAGCCGCACCTATTGCCCTGGTCTCGACTTATGCCTATGTAAATCCGATGGTAGCCGTATTTCTGGGCTACCTGATTGCCGATGAGCAATTAACCTGGCAGATCCTACTGTCTTCAGCCATCATCATTGGTTCGGTGGCATTAATTAATTCGGTACGCTTCCGTTCGATGAGGAAAATTACGCCGCTCGGTCACGATCGAATCACCTGATAGCTGAAAGCTCCAGGTTTCTGTATGTATCCGGTTTTTTTTACCGTCTAGGTTGGGATCGAATTACGGAAATGAGGCCGGATAAGAAGCAGCAGGTAATCCTGCCACAGGCTCGGCAAACTTTATTGCGTTTAGAATTGCAGTTTGAATCACTTCCGCCGCAAAAGCACCGATGATATTAACATCGACCGGTTGATCTCCGGTTGAAAGTGCAAAAATCGTATCACCGTCCAGCATGGTATGGGCAGGTTTTACCGTCCGGGCTAGGCCGTCGTGAGCCATCTGAGCGACTTTGCAGGTGTGTTCCTTGCTAAGCTTTGCATTGGTAGCTACTACTCCGATTACCGTATGGTCTCCTGCGCCGTAACCGAGCGGTTTAATTCCTGCCATTTCCCGCAAAACTGAAAGTGTGCTGCAGAATATCGTATCGCTGCCGGGCTGGCTGCGTGCACCCGCCAGGATTTCCCCCGAGGCAGGGTCAATGACATCTCCGAAGGCATTGACTGCGACTATCGCCCCAATGACAATACCTTCAATGATCTCCAGACTGGCGGATCCGATCCCTGATTTCATCGCCCATTCCATGCCCAGGATCTTTCCGACGGTTGCACCAGCTCCGGCACCTACGTTCCCAGAATCGAGGGAATTGATGCCGGCATTCAGGCAGGCCTGGTAACCCATGACGGCGTCCGGACGGACGTCGGCACGCCCGATTCCCAGGTCGAACAGGATGGCAGCCGGTACTATTGGCACCCGGGCAACCCGGACATCAAAGCCCACTCCCGCGCTCTTCGAGATACCTAACGACACCGGTCGCCGAATCCAGGCCGAAAGCCGAGCCTCCGGAGAGGACGACGGCGTGAACCTGCTGTACAAGGTGCATGAGATGCATGGCATCCGTCTCACGTGTGCCAGGCGCTCCCCCGCGCTGGTCGACCCCACCAGTGGCGCCACCTTCACACAGGACCACCGTGCACCCGGTCAGTGCGTCCAGATCATGGGCATGACCGACCTGAATACCAGGAACATCTGTGATCGAATTATTCAAAACCATTTTTCACTTCTTTCTGGAATTCAAGGAATGGCTGTTGAGTTGACATCAGTGACCATTGGTGTATAATCCGTTCGCACGGCCCGCTAGCTCAATTTGGCAGAGCAGTTGACTTTTAATCAATTGGTTACAGGTTCGAGTCCTGTGCGGGTCATTTTTCCCTAATCAATTGGCTAATTCTATTCTCCCTAAATCTCCGTCTATGATGACGCGGTAAGTCTTCAAGGGCTCATCGGCGGGGGGGCATGTCACCTCGCCGGTGATCACATTGAAACACGAGTCATGCCAGGGGCAGATGACTTCGTCCCCTTTGAGGACCCCTTCTGTCAAAGGACCGCCGGCGTGTGTGCATTCGTCAGAAGTCGCATAAAAATTACCACCGACGTTGTAAACAGCAATTCGCTGCGAGTTAAAATGCACCAGGCGCATGCCACCTTGGGGAATATCCTGTAAATAGAATTCGTTGGCATTCAACTTTTCTTCAGGAATCTCCGAATCCCGCATATTTTGAATCGGTATTGGCCCTTCCGACAGACTGTCCTGGAAAACCTGGGTTTGTGGAACTCGAACGTATACTTTTCCTTCATCCAGGACTACTTCGTACATGTCCAGCCTGGCACTGGGGTCCATCAACAAGCGGCCGTCCGTCAAATCATACGTGTAACCATGCCAGGGACAGATGATACTGTCATCGACCAGCTTACCTGTGGCAACGGGTCCCCCACGGTGCAGGCAGCTGTTGCGAATGGCATACCAGTTTTCGTGGTGGTGAAAAATGCCGATGGAAATGCCGTTTGCCTCGATAATTTTGCGATCACCTGCGGGTATTTCAGATTCGAGAGCCACAAAAATGTTCTGGAATTCATATTCTCTATGGATCCCGACGCTCTTTTCATAAGAACCCACAGACATTTCCAGGATCTCTTCTTTATTGATTGGGAGAAGCTCCTGAAGGCGCTCGAGGCCGGCTTCCTCCCGATAGGCCCTGGAGAGCATTTCCAACAGAATGATGCATACCTTGTTCCAGGCTTTGATCGCCCGGTGTTCAAGGTCTTTATCGAATTCATCCAGCTCCTGGATAAGTGCTTCGAGGATGGCATTCTGGACGAAACCCACCATGCCAATCACGTACTGTTCGTGGATGTAAATATGCTGGTCGGCGCCGCGAGAGGTGTGTGCGCGGCCCACGTAATGGACGAAGCTGGCAAACTCATCGTCGAATTCGGCCCCAGCTGCGCGCCTCCAAAAATTCGCCTGGTGGTACATTCTTAGTTGGAGATATTCTGCATCCAGCACTCCATCTTTATTGAGGAAGAATTTTCGCGTTTGAGGGTGCTTGAGTAAATTCATATAGAATTCACTTATGATCTTCGGTAAATGCTTTTCGATGATCAGGGCTGAGGCGCGGATAGCTCTGGAGTCATCTTCGGTGAACTCCACAAATTCAGCCATGTAGCGAAAAAAGTGCCCGGCTGCTTCTGAAGTTCTGCTGCTGGAGTCCTTTGGTGCCATTTCTACATTCATGAACTGACCTCCCGTATGAGACCGAATTCGATCAGAAAATTTTACCTCATTAATATCCGGGTGCCATTTCACAACAGGGAATGGAAGGGGAAACCCATAAGGCTCCCATTTGGATCTCGGGTGATCATCCTGAGAGTGCAAGAGACCTGAATTTATCGGGTGTATAAGGTATAATTTGTGGGTTATTTTGAGCCTGTACTAAATTTGATACCAGACGAAAGCTGTCTTCATTTTGAACCAAAGCTGGCGGGAAATACCTGGACGAAAGCATGAAATTAACGAAAGAAGAAATTCAACTGCTCAAGCGCTCACCCTTGCTGGGAGGAATCCCGGATGAAAACCTCGATTGGCTGGTGGAACAGTCCGAAATCGTATTTGTCAATAAAGGTGAGACATTCATACAGGAGGGGAGTGCGGGCGATACTGCCTATGTAATCCTGGAAGGTGAATGCGAGGTTCTCAAGCGGTCCTGGCAGCAGGATGTTTCTGTTGTGAACAGGCAGCCCGGGGATGTTTTCGGGGAAATGGCACTTTTATACGACACACCGCGCACGGCGAGTGTGCGCGCCTTGATCCCCAGCCGTTTACTCAGGATAACTAAGGAAGCATTTCGCGATCTGATCTCAAGAAATCCTTCTTCAGCCCTGGCCATTTTGTACACAGTGACTACCAGGCTGCAGGAAAATGAGTCCTTGCTGCACCAGCGTGAAAAGATGGCGGCACTTGGCACCCTGGCGGCAGGGCTGGCACATGAACTGAACAATCCAGCAGCAGCAGCTCAACGAAACACTCGTTTACTGCAGACACAGCTCAAGCAGTGGCAGGACATCACATTCGAATTACACCGCCTGGGCATGGATGAGCACAAAATCGAAATTTTGAATAGATGGCATAGTGAGAATGCACAGAAATTATCCACAACCTTGAGCATTGATCCGCTCACACGCAGTGATTTGGAGATGGAATTCCAGGATTGGTTGGAGAGACAGGGAGTTGAATCTGCCTGGGAGATTGCACCCGAGCTGGTGAACATCGGCTGGAAGCTCGATGACCTGAACAGATTGGCTGAAGAAGTCGATGGAGAAGAATTACCGCTATTCGTACAATGGCTGGGAGCGGATGTCCAGGTCACTGCGCTGCTGGACGGTGTACAGCAGAGCTCAGAGAGAATCTCCCAGATCGTGAATTCTGTAAAATCCTATATCTATCTCGACCAGGCGCCAGTCCATGAAGTCGATGTGCACGCGGGGCTCGAAAACACCCTGGTGATTTTGAATCACAAATTGAAGCAAGGTGTGAGCGTAATGCGAGATTTTTCGACGGACCTCCCCAGGATCGAAGCTTACGCAAGCGAGCTCAACCAGGTCTGGACGAATATTATCGATAATGCGATCGATGCCATGGATGGGCAAGGACAGATCATTATTCGAACCTATAGAGAAGATGAGTTTATAGTTGTTGAAATACAGGATAACGGCCCGGGTATTCCAGAAGAGGTGCGTCTGCGAATTTTCGAACCGTTTTTCACAACCAAAGGACCTGGTGTCGGGACTGGATTGGGATTGCACATCACCAATAATATTGTCCACCGGCATGATGGTCTCATCCAGGTAGAATCAAGACCGGGTGAAACCATTTTTAAAATTAGTTTGCCATTACGATTGAAAGGGAAATGAAATGGAAGATGACTTGATTAAAGAGATTCTCGAGACGACGACTTCGATTGCATCGGTCGGTGTTTCGTCGAATCCGGAGAAGGACAGTTATGGAGTGGCGTATTATTTGCGATACGTGGGTTACCAGGTTTTTCCTGTCAATCCAGGTGCTGATAAGATATTTGAGGAAACTTCCTACCCGGATTTAGGTTCACTACCTCAAAAAGTGGATGTAGTGCAGATTTTCCGACCAGCTGCCGATGTACCGCCGATCGTGGACGAGGCAATCAGGATTGGAGCAAAAGTCGTCTGGATGCAGATTGGCACCTGGAACCTGGAAGCCGCGGAGAAGGCCTGGGCGGCGGGCTTGAAAGTGGTGATGAACCGCTGCATGCGAACAGAACACTTCCGCTTGATCGGCATGAATGTGCCAGGGAAATGAGTTAGCGTGGTGGTTGGATATTCACTTGAGGTGAATAATTGTGGTGGATAATTGCGATTATTAGATAAGAAGAATCTTCGTTTTGGTAGCTAAATTACGAGTAAAATCAACGACAGATTTTTCAGAAAGGAAATGTGATTATGTATATCGATCCAAACACGGGGGGGATGCTTTTCCAGATCCTGGCTGTGTTGTTCGGACTTTTTTCTGGGATGATCCTGATTTTTTCCAGCAAGATTTCGCATGTTTTTTGGGCGGCTAAACCGGATGAGGCGCGCAGAGCCTGAAGAGAATTCCGATTACGAAAAACAGGAAGACAGCGAAGCCGAACAATAATTCCGCCTGTTGTGCCAGATGAATTCAACCGATCTGTTCTGAAAAGCGGGGAATTGAACAGATAGGAGATATCCTTGCTTTAGATTGAGAAATAAAATATTTGTGAGGGGAAATCTGGCAGGTAATGGTGTAACGAATTTTGGATTCAATCAAAAGCAGGCTCCCCACACGAAGTGATGCCTTCTTGATCTTTGGTTGGTGTGTATTCCTGATCCATGTGTGGTCAATTGTGAATATCCTGGTGGTGCTCCCATCCTGGGCATTGAGGTTGGGTCTGTTCGAGCTCCTGGGTGTTACTTCTTATCCCTTAGTTTTTGCATTACTGGAAAGCATCCTGGTCTGGTTATTAATAATCCTGCTCAGTTTGGTGCTTCCCAGGAAAGTGCTTGGTAAGGATTTTGTCACTCAGGCTGCAATCTTCATCTTCTTCCTGGCGATTCTCTCCGGTTTGATGCATTTTTCCGTGGAGTTGATATTCAATTTCAGGCTGTATACTCTGGTGTTATTACTCATCATCTTCAGTATCGCTTTAATCCTGAGTTACCTGGCCGGAAGATCGATGAAGTACAGTAGTTCAATTCGCAATTTGCTTTCAAGAGTGAATGTCCTTTCCGGAATTTACATATTTATGGACCTGGTTGGACTTTCAATAATTCTTTTTCGGAATTTTTATCCTGGATAAGCATGAATTCATCGAATGAACCGGCGTGATTTTATTAAATTAGCTGGAATCCTGCCTTTACTGCCAGTGAGCAATCGGCTATTAAGATCGAACCCGGAATCCGCTCAATCGACGCCCTTGAAGAATAACGTGATCGTCCTGGTGTACGATGCGTTAACTTCACTCAACATGTCGCTTTACGGGTATGCTCGCAGAACCACCCCCAATTTCGAGAGATTCGCACAGCAGGCCAATGTATACAATGCACATTACGCCACAGGCTCATTTACCACACCCGGCACCGCCTCCATTCTTACAGGATTATATCCATGGACTGCACAGAGCCTTCCACCTGCATGGGACGGTCATCAAAGAGCTGCAAAATGTAAACTTGTTTAACCTCGTCGGAAATAATGCGTTTACTTCAGGATATTCTCACAATCTCCTGGTTAGTACGCTGTTATACCAGATGGCCCCAAGATCTCGACCAGTTCCTGTATGCCAGAGAGATGGCACTGATGGATCTGCAGTATTCGGATGCGCTCTTCCCGAATGATTACAACTCATCGTTATGGGCAGAATCCGCTATCCTACGAACATTGGATGTGCGGCCCTCCTCACTTTTCTTATCGCATTTATATAAAGGGCTGCAGGTCATAAAGGAAAAGAAGCTGGAGGACCAGTTCACAGAAGACTTTCCGCAAGGAATCACTGATAACAATGGGGTCTATTACATCCTGGAAGATGGCATCGATTGGTGCATCAATCAGCTGAAGGAGCTACCCCAACCGTACCTGGTTTATTTACATTTCCTGCCCCCACACAATCCTTACTGGCCGCGAAAAGAGTTTATAAACCGATTCGACGACGATTACGAACCTGTGGTGAAACCTCAGCACCGCCTTTCGAATAAAACCCATTCACAACAATTCTTGAACAATCAGCGCCAGGCGTATGATGAATACCTGGCGTATGCCGACGATGAATTTGGAAGGTTGTTGGATCATCTATTACAGAACAAGATTTTGGACAGCACGTATTTGATCTTTACTTCAGATCACGGAGAAATGTTCGAACGTGGGATTTGGGGGCATAATACAAGGACTTTATTTGACCCGGTCATCCGGGTGCCTTTGATCATCTCTCAACCTGGCCAGAAAGTTGTCAAGACTTTAACATTCCCACCAGCAATGTGGACCTGGTGCCAACAATCTTGAATTTACTAAACCTGTCGCCACTCGAAAGGCTCGAAGGTCAAGTATTGCCGGGATTCTCCCCAAATGATGGAATATCAAACCGAAGCATATTCGCGATGGAAATGAAGCGCAATCATGCGCGTGGTCCGATTTCAACCGGTTCATTTGCGATCATCAATGGTCAATACAAGCTGATCCAATATCTTGGAGAGAAGCTGAGCCTTTTTGAACTATATGATCTAAAAAATGACCCTGAGGAGCTGGAGAATCGACTGAGATCCGATCGTAATATTGCCCGAGAACTGAAAAATGAATTAGATGATGGGCTGCGAGAAGCCAACCAGAGAATAACAGCACTTACTGCTCACCGTTGAGCGAGTACTGGTGGATGATTTTATGGGTGATTAACCAGTAAAAAAACAGCCATCCTTGAAATCAAGGATGGCTGCCAGTAGAGGGTGAAGGGGGAGAGATCTGCGAAAAAGATCTTGAAATTGGTTAATTAATAATTAAAGAATAAAGTAGATTTTACAATCCATCGAGCAGGGTCGCAAGGGCTAACAGTGCGAATCCCGCAAAGACCAGCCAGCCACCATATTCGCCCAGGATGGGCAGTGTTTCGACCAGGCCACCAATCACTCCCAGTACGCCCAGAATTACGGCGATAATCCAGGTAATTTGCTTAGGTGCACTAAGTTTCATGATTTTTCCTCCATTTGCATAAAACGCAAATTCCTCAACCCGATCACCAGTACTAACTAAATATACACGCATTTTCACAGCAAGTTACGAGCTTCTATCATTAATTTTTATGGACATTCCAGATATTTTTGGGTTAACACAAAAGGGTTATCTAAGGGGTGATCTTGTTTGAAATTGTGGTAAATTTGACCTAATAAGGTAATATAGTATTGTTAGAGCTTGAATGAGTTCATCCTCCTAATTATGGAAAGGTGAATTGGAGAAGTGAATATGGACCTCACAGGTCAGAAACTAGGTAAATACGAAATACTCGAAAAGCTTGGGCAAGGAGGGATGGCCCAGGTTTATAAAGCACGGCAGCCGCTCATCGAGCGGTTCGTCGCGATAAAAGTGATGCAGACACATCTGACGGATTTAGAGCAATTCGTCAATAAATTCTTACGTGAAGCACAAAGGTTGGGACAATTAAGGCATCCCAATATCGTCAGCATCCTGGATTTTGATATCATGGAAGGCACACATTTCCTGGTGATGGATTTTGTGAGCGGGTCATCGCTGGGTGAATACCTTGAAATGCGAAAATCGCTGTCGCCTGCTGAAGCTCTTGAGTATTTCCAGCCAGATTGCAAGCGCGCTGCAGTACGCTCATGTGAAAGGCGTTGTGCACTGCGATTTGAAGCCTGCCAATGTGATGTTCCAGGATGCGACCTTCCAGCAGGTGGTGTTAACTGATTTTGGTATTGCCAGGATATTGGATCCAACGGGACAGGCTCAAACCAGTACGGTGATCGGCACACCAACATATATCAGCCCTGAAGCTGCCCAGGGATTACCACTGGACGGCAGGGCTGATATATACAGCTTGGGTGTGATGATGCATGAGATGGTGACTGGCGAGCCGCCTTATGTAGGAGAAACACCGCTTTCGGTTATGATGAAGCATTTGCAGGAGCCACCTCCTGACTTGCGGATAACTCACGCTCAAGTTCCTGAAGCTTATGCCCAGATTGTTGAAAAGGCTTTAGCAAAAGCGCCGGCAGACCGATTTCGCAGTGCAGCTGATATGCGGCTGGCAATAGAAGCTGCTATAGGAAACCCCAGCGGCCAAATCTCGACAATATCAAATGTCAAGTCACAGGAAACCCAACTGGTTGCCCCTCCCGGAACGTGGGTAACTCAAAGCGCCAGTACTGCGGCAAGTGTTTCGGATCAAAAATCGAGCAAACGGACCATACCGGTTCTTTGGATCGGAGTTGTAGCCTTTGTAATTTTGACTCTATTCATCGTCGGTGGTGTAGGATTTGCCCTGATTTCCTCTTCGATTTCTAAAACAAGCACTCCTGTGGCGGCGGTGATTAATACCGAAATCCTGGCAACCGCTCCCTCTGGCGGCGCAGCGCCCATACAGACCCAGCCTGGTGGTTCGGTTGTACCTTCTCCGACGATTCAAGTCATACCAGTGGAAGCGGGGAAGGCCGGCAGTGTATTCCTGCTTTCCAATGCTGATGGTTTTACCAGCCAGGTGGGTGCTCGACTGGATGGGGTTTCCCCTCCACCACAAGGGAAAGCGTATGTCTTATGGGCTGGTGATGGAGATAATCTAGCCAGAATGGGAGAGTTGCAGGTAGAAAACAGGAAAGGCCACCTCGCAACCGGGATCGATGAAGATCAGATCGGCTCCTTGAAGTGTGCATTAATCACAATAGAAGATAGCGGTTCGGACTCCAATACTCCTTCTTCTGATGTGCTTTACAGTGGTGAATTTTCAGAGGAAAGGCTTGATGTATTCAGATCCCTGAACCTGGGAAGTGGGGAGCCGTCCAAGAAAGCGTATTTATTTGGGGTCTTTGAACAAGCTTCGGCTGCTTATTACCATCAAATTTACGCATTGGACGCTCTGAACAGCGGCAATCTGGAGGAAGCGAAAGCCCATGCAGAGCATGTGATTAACATCCTGGAGGGAAAAAATGGACCGCAGTATGGGGACCAGGACGGAAATGGTAAGGTAGAAAATCCTGGAGATGACGTCGGAGTGAGGCAGTACAGCGCTGGTGCCATCCAAAATCTCCGTAATTCGACGAACACTCCCGTTCGGACTGTTGCACAGTCAGAACTGGCAGAGAAATCTATTGAATTATTCGAGCAGGGTTTAGTTTCCATGCAATCTGTCATCGACCTAAATATCGAGGCAATAGGCGCTGGAAGTGTGGAAGAAATGCTGCCGCTGGTACAACAGGCTGACCAGGCCTTTAGTGCGATGATGTATGGCACAGATGGAATTGGCGGATTATGGTGGGCCAATAATTATGCCAACCGGGCTATTGAGATGAGCTTGATTGCCCAGAATCCGGCTGCGGATGCCGTGCCGGAGGAGTCTTCCAACCTTGCCTCGGGTACATTCAAAGTCGACGAGCGTAATGGCTTTTCATTCCAGATCAATGATTTGTCTGCCGCTCCCAAAGGAATGGTTTATGTGCTTTGGGCCAGCAATCCAGACGAAGAGAAATTCGAGAGCCTGGGTGTGATACCAGCAGGAGCGTCAGCTTTGGAAGGCTCAGCACCGGGTGATCTTTTTGATGCGTACAAGCAAATTTCAATGAGCCTGGAGCCAGAATTGAACAACCCGCCAGAGAAGCCCGGTAGATTGATCATGTCAGGAAATCTATCCAAGGCAGCTAAAGAATTCTACCTGGAGATTACTTCACCTCCCAGCAGCGCACCATTGGCAAAAGCAGAAGAGCAGGCGGGGATCGCAGACGAGCATATGCAGTTCTTATTCGAGGCTTTCAATACGGATAATCTGCCCCTGGCAAAACGACATGCCGAGCACATTGTTAACATACTTGAAGGTGAAGCCGGACCGAATTTCGGGGATATCAATGACGACGGGAATCTGCAGAACCCTGGAGATAAAGTAGGTGTGCTCGGATATCTTGAGCAAATCCAGAGTGCAGCCGAAACCTTGAAGGGCAATCCAATAACAGCCGAGCAGACTGTGAAGGTGGACGCAATGCTGCAGGCTAAAGCGGCGGTCGCAGACACAATCCTGGCGAGTTTTGAAGCAGCCAGCAAAGTGATTGCTTCGGATACGATCGAGGAAGCCCGATCCAATGCGGAAAATTTTCAAACCCTGGTCCAGGCAGTCTTCGATGGACGGGATACCAATGGTGACGGGGTGGTGGATCCCTTCACCGACGAGGGCGGTTTGGTAACACTACGCCAGCTGGCAGAATCACTTGGCTGGATTGATCTCATATCGGTCGAATAAAGCGCATCTCTTGCTTGAGCTAATAAGCCCTATCACCCGGTGGTAGGGCTTTTTCATTTCTGATTTTTCGCGTCTGATTTTTCGTGCAAGTATGCTTCAGGTTATACTATAAGCCAAAACAAAAACAGGGGACCGGGAGAGGTAAAAATGATGCTGCTCAATCCCAATCAAAGAAATACCTTATTTGGAACAACCTACCCACTGGATGATCGATCCTTCGAGATTATGAACCAGGCTATTGACTTCTTTGAAATGAAAGGCAAAAGAAAAATCAAAGAAGACGACCACCAACGGACTTTTTATGCAGATTTCATCGAGTTTCAAAAAAAGGAACGACTATTTGCCACCCTGCTGACTCCCAACCAATATGGATTTGACTCCAATTGCCGCTGGGATACCTGGCGCAACTGCCATTTCAACGAAATTCTTGGTTTTTATGGGCTGGCTTACTGGTATACCTGGCAGGTGAGCATCCTGGGATTGGGACCGGTCTGGATGAGTAAAAACGAAGCATTGAAAAGACGGGCTGCCGACCTGTTATTGGCTGGACATGTTTTTGCATTTGGACTGTCGGAGCGGGCACACGGCGCTGACATCTATGCCACAGAGATGAATTTAACAATCCAGCCAGATGGTAGCTACAGGGCAAATGGTGAAAAGTATTACATCGGCAATGCCAATATTTCCCCGATGGTATCCACCTTTGGGAGGTTCGCAGGTACCAAGGACTACGTATTTTTCACGGCTGATTACAGGAAAGGGGAATATGACCTGGTAAAGAATGTCACTGCCAGTCAAAATTACGTAGCTGAATATGCACTGCACGATTACCCGGTGAGTGAAGAGGATATTCTCTCCAGAGGTCAGGAAGCCTGGGACAGCGCATTAAATACTGTGAACGTTGGAAAATTCAATCTGGGCTGGGCTTCGATCGGGATTTGCACGCATGCGCTGTATGAAGCTGTAACTCACGCTGGAAACCGCCGTTTGTATAATATGTTTGTGACCGATTTCCCTCACGTGCGGCAGATGTTCACCGATGCATATGCCCGTTTGCTGGCGATGAAGTTATTTGCACTGCGTGCCTCGGACTACATGCGAAACGCCTCTCCTGCCGACCGTCGATATTTGCTTTACAACCCGATGGTGAAAATGAAAGTCACCACGCAAGGTGAAGAGGTAATCAATTTACTATGGGATGTGATCGCCGCGAAAGGATTTGAAAAAGACACTTATTTCGAAATGGCAGCCAGGGATATCCGTGCACTGCCAAAGCTCGAAGGGACAGTACATGTTAATATCGCTTTGATCGTAAAATTCATGCTCAACTACTTCTTCTTTCCCGAAAAGTATCCAGAAACCCCCCGCCAGGATGGCAGGCAGGACGATATATTTCTTTTCAACCAGGGTGCAGCTCGGGGGTTGAGCCAGATTCGCTTCCATGACTATAACCTGGCATACGATGCATTTAGCAGTCCGAATGTGACCAGATTCAAGTATCAAATATCCCTTTTTAAAGAATTCCTGACTGCTGCCACACCCTCAGAAACTCAACAAAAGGATATTGATTTCCTACTCGGATTGGGTGAGATATTTGCACTGGTAGTTTATGGCCAGCTGATATTGGAAAATGCATTGATTTATGCAATAGATGTAAATACGGTCGAGCAAGTCTTCGATTTCATGGTCCGCGATTTCTCCAGGCATGCTCTGAACCTGTTCAGCAAACCCAGCACAACGAATACACAGCTGGAATACTGTAAACGCATGATAGAAAAACCTGAACCTGACGACGGCCGGTTTCTTGCAATATGGGAAAGCCAGGTGATGGCATTGAAGGATGCGTATGAACTTCAGCCGTAAAAGAAAACTGGTTGCGATAAGCCTCACATTGGTTCTCCTCAGCAGCTGTGCTTCTGGCCTCAAACCAGCCGGACAAACGCCGACCCCTCACTCATTAAGAGTGATAGCGGTCGAGTTCATTTCTGGCAGATATCGCCCAACAGGTGGCAAGGGATGCATTCGATGTCGATACTCTGGTTCCGTATGGTGTTGATCCGCATGTATACCAGCCGACTCCGAAAGATTTAGCTAAAATCGCGGAAAGTGATGTTTTGGTGATGAACGGGGGAGGCCTGGAGAGCTGGATTTCGGAATCACTGGAAAATATCGAGGACAGAGATCCCTCATCGATGCATCAGAAGGAATACCCAGTAGGACGATTAGTGAGGAAGAGATCGCTGAACATGGAGGTGACGAAAATACGATTGATCCGCATTTCTGGCTGGATCCAAATCTAGTAAAACAATATGTGACGAATATCCGGGATGGGTTTTCCGCAGCAGATCCTGCTCGAGCGGATGAATACAAAGGAAACGCCGATGCGTATATCCAAAATCTGACCGAATTGGATGCGTGGGTCAGAGGAGAAGTCGAGAAGATACCCCCTGCGGAGCGAATCCTGGTTACCAACCACGAAAGCTTTGGATATTTTGCCGACCGGTATGGCTTCAAAATCATCGGCGCGATCATCCCCAGCGTCAGCTCAGGAGCGTCACCATCTGCTAAACACCTGGCTGAATTAATTGATAAAATCAGGGCGTCGGGTGCGAAAGTTATTTTCCTGGAAACAGGTGCAAATCCACAATTGGCCGCACAAATCGCAGCCGAAACCGGTGTACAGGTTGTCAATGGACTGGCGAGTCATTCTCTGGAAATGAGTGCAGGCCAGGCCGCGACCTATTTAGAATTGATGAGACATAATGTCCGATTGATCGTGGACGCATTGCAATGACCAGCATTTCTCCTGCCAGGTTAGACCTGGAGAATGTATCAGCCGGGTATGAGTAGGCGGATCGTCCTGGATGAGATCTCGTTTCAAGTTCCGCACGGAGGACAGGTAGCCGTGGTCGGTCCGAATGGGGCCGGGAAATCGACCCTGTTCAAGGTTTTGGTCGGCCTGCTGCCACTGCGATCAGGCAAGATCCTGATACATGGCGAGCCGATTGGCCAGCACAAAGATTGTGTCGCATACGTGCCGCAGAAGGGGGAGGTGGATTGGCGTTTCCCATTGACAGTCACGGACGTGGTGATGATGGGGCGATACGGCAAACAGGGATGGCTGAGATCCGCAAAAAAGAGCGACATAGACGCTGTACTAAATGCCCTGCAGCAAATGGATATCTCAGAACTTGCTCACAAGCCAATCGGAGATCTATCTGGAGGACAGCAGCAGCGAGTGTTCCTGGCGCGGCTTTAGCCCAGGAGCCTCATATCCTATTAATGGACGAGCCATTCACCGGTGTGGATGCGGCAACCACGGAGAAAACTCTGCAGCTGCTGGATGACCTGATGGACCAGAGCGTCACGGTATTGGTTTCAACTCACGACCTGGATATGGCTTCACAACGGTTTGACCAGGTACTCCTGTTGAATAGGAACCTGGTCGCTTATGGTCCTGCGCAAGAAGTATTAACTGCAGAGATGGTTCGAAAAGCTTTTGGGCAGAGAGTACATTTCCTGAGCGGCGAAGCGATCATTGATGAATGCTGCCCACCAGAATAGGTCCAGGTATTAAGGATGAGCTGGCTACTTGATCCCCTGGCATACGCTTTTATGCAGCGCGGCCTGGTAGCTTCAATATTGATCGGAGTTTATGCTCCGTCATAGGCTGTTATGTCGTCTTGCGGGGCCTGGCATTCCTTGGTGATGCGCTGGCCCATGCGATTTTACCGGGCATTGCTATTGCATATTTACTGCAAGGAAACCTGTTCCTGGGTGCTCTTATTGCCGCAATAGTTGTTGCCCTGCTGATCGGTTTCTTTTCTCGGCAGGGTGTGATTTCGAGAAGATACCGCTATCGGCATCATATTTGCTGCTGCGTTGTCACTGGGTGTGGCATTAATCAGCACAATTCAAACTTATGCAGTCGATTTAACCCATATCTTGTTTGGAAATGTTTTGGGAGTGAGCGCAGCTGACCTGTGGTTTATCGGTGGATTGAGCATGATCGTGTTGGCCAGCGTGCGCATTTTCTACAAGCCGCTTTTGCTGATATCCTTCGATCCGATCCTGGCGGCTACATTAAGGTGGCCAACTGAATTATTACGGAACCTGCTGTTGGTACTGCTGGCATTGACCATAGTCGGTTCACTTCAGACGGTGGGAGTTGGCCTGGTTGCGGCGATGCTGGTAACACCGGCTGCAACTGCATATTTACTGACGCGGCGTCTGCCTTCAATGATGGCCCTGGCGGCTTTTTTCGGCGGGTTATCGAGCGTGATTGGTCTTTACGCCAGCTATTATCTTAACATTGCCTCGGGGGCTGCGGTTGTCCTGGTGGCAACTGTGTTTTTTTTCATTGCTTTCATTTTTTCACCGAATAAGGGGTTGGCGAGACAGTTTTTCAAGAAAGCCTGATCTGAAAGAAGAACGAGTAAATTCGGCGCCGAAACCCGGAAAAACCGCGATGGTATAATCGCCGCATGTTCATAGACCAGGCAGTGATCCGGGTGCGCTCCGGCAAAGGCGGGGATGGGATGGTCCATTTTCGAAGGGAGAAATTTGTCCCGCGAGGTGGACCGGATGGTGGCGATGGAGGGAGAGGGGGAGATGTAATTTTGGAGGTGGATGCCAACTTGAACACGTTGTATTCATTCCGGCATCAATCGGTATTCCAGGCCAATGAAGGTAAAAATGGCGGTAGAAGCAATATGACCGGCAAGACCGCCGAAGACCTGGTCGTCAAAGTCCCCCCAGGCACCATAGTTTATGAGGATCAAACCGATCACCTGCTTGGAGATCTGGTGGAAGCCGGACAGCGCCTGACTATCGCGAAAGGCGGGAGAGGTGGGCGCGGAAACGCTCGTTTCGCATCTTCAGTACGCCAGGTCCCGAAAATCGCCGAAAAAGGAGAACCTGGGGAAGAAAGAAATCTGCGACTCGAGCTCAAGCTGATTGCCGATATCGGAATTATCGGCGTTCCCAATGCTGGCAAGTCCACATTGCTGGCAGCGTTGACCAATGCCCGTCCGAAAATTGCGGCGTATCCGTTTACGACACTCGAGCCGAACCTTGGAATTTGCGAGATAGATGAAGAAAACCAGCTGGTCCTGGCGGATATCCCAGGATTGATCGAAGGTGCGCATCTCGGTATCGGTATCGGGCATGATTTTCTAAGGCACATCCAGAGGACACGCGTCCTGATCCACCTGCTGGACGGCCTGGCAGAGGACCCGGTATTGGATTTTGCACAGATTAACAGCGAATTATCGTTATTTGATCCAGCCCTGGCACTAAAACCACAGGTGGTTGCACTAAATAAGTTTGACCTGCCGGAAGTACAGGCACGCTGGCCTGAGATCCAAAAAGGACTTAAAAGCCGACTAAAGAAAAAACAACCGGCCATCCTGGTTGCTCCAGAATTATTCACTATTTCTGCCAGCACACACGAGAATGTGAGGTCTCTCATTTATAGGGTCGCCAGGCTGCTGGAGGAAACACCGGTCGAAGCGAGCACAGCCGATATTCCTGTCTACCGGTTTGAAAGTGACCCGAAAGAATTTGCTATCACTCATACAGACAGAGGCTGGCGTGTGCGAGGCGAAGCTATTGAAAGAGCAGCCAAAATGACCTACTGGGAACATTACCAATCGGTACGACGTTTCCAGAGAATCCTGGAAGCGTTGGGCATCGACCGCGCGCTGCGTGAAGCAGGGGTTCAAGCCGGGGATACCGTGATGATCGACGATTTCGAGCTGGAGTGGCAAGATTGAAGCAACTCATGTAAGGGGAGCAATGACAGTGACTGCGAGGATGCTTATAACCGCATGCGACTGGGAATTTTTGGCGGCACCTTCGATCCTCCTCACGTCGGCCACCTGATCCTGGCTGATGAAGCCAGATACCAGCTAAACCTTGATCGCATCTTATGGGTACTCACACCCTTTCCACCCCATAAAACGTCACAAAAGATAACGGATGTTGACCAAAGGCGGGTCTTACTGCAGGCTGCTCTTGACCAAAATCCGAATTTTGAGCTTGATACAACCGACCTGGACCGGCCTGCGCCTCATTATGCAGTCGACACATTAAACTATTCTGCATGCTGAATTCCCGGAAGCTGAGCTGGTTTATCTTATGGGAGGGGATTTACTCATAGATCTGCCCAACTGGAACGACCCAATTGGATTTCTTTCTGCTGCAGATAAAATCGGAGTTCATGCGCCGCCCGGGGGAATTCATCGATCTTTTAAAGACTGGAAGAGGCAGTTCCAGGAATCTCCCGAAAACTCGAGTTTTTGGATGCGCCGTTCGTGGAAATATCTTCTTCGCATATTCGAAGAAGGGTGGCCGAAGGCGGGGCATTTCGCTATTACTTATCAGCACCGTGTATGAGCTTATCCTGCAGCTGAACCTTTATAAGACCGAGTGAGAAATGATGTGAGCAGGTCATAAAAAACACCGGATAATGGAGAATGCAACCTGGCCTGAGCGACAGGTTGATTTAGTGCATGGCTTTAAGTCTAGCTCAGTATTGTTTGAATTGCATTTTTCAGGGCGAATTTAGTAAATTGAAGAGAGGCTAATCCCAGAGCCAGGTATTTCTTCGACCTGGCACGGAAATCCAAAATCATTCACCATATTAACAAATGATCGAATTTGCGATTTGGAAATTCCGGGTTCTTCGCTTTCGATGATGACAACTCCCCTGGGTCGAGAACCGGAATTAAGGCCGAGATCGTCCAGGTATTGCTCAGGTTGCTCGATCATTGGTCCGGTTGGATTGGATTGTGGATGAAGCCCCTGTTCTTGAGCGATCCAGTGATTGAGATCCAGGCAGCGATGTCTGCACCGTTGAAGGCCCCAGCCAGGAGCACTCTGTCTGGATCGATTGAGTATTGTTTTGATAATATAGAAATGTGGCCAACAATTTCTGATTTGGAAAGCTCGCGATCATCCCAGATATAAGCTCCCTTCCATTTGGCCTAAGAGGATTGAGGAACGGCTACCAGCCAGTCGGAAGCGGCGGCAGGTTTCCAAAATCCCATCGATTTTATTGCCGTGCTGTCATTGGCATGCAATCCAAACAAGAGCGGGCAGGACTTTTCTCCAGCCAGGCAGCTCCCTTGAGTGTGCAGGAGAAGCAGCGGGTATTTACGCTCAGGATCTACTGCCATTATCTTGTTGTTCTTGTTGATAGCACGATTAAACCGTGGAAAATCCTGAAAATCAGCAAACATCGGGTTCCGACGCAGCAGGATTTCTGTAAACCAGATTTCCTCACCCAGGGCGGATTCTCAGCAAATCCAACGAATCCAGGTTTTGCCAAGGCTGCGTTCAGGGTAATCTGCCAGAAGTAGAACAGCGGTCTTTGATCGGCGAAGGTGTTAAACCTTCCTCAGCAAATTTAAGCGCAACGATGTAATCTCCCTGCTGGAATGAATTTTGGATTTCTTTAGTTATTTCTGAAAGAGAATGTCCGTTCATGTTGGCGGGTGAATCAGGTTAAGCGATCGGCCACGTTGTTCAATTCTGTTCCAACTGAATTCTGATCTGCATACTCCATCCTGGCTTGCTAAGGATAACAGAAAAAGCGGGAAGGGCAGGTAATGTCCCACAGGGTAATCAATATTCGGATTTTCTGGAGAACCGATATACGGCAGTGAATTGAGAAAAGAACTGCTGGTTATGGCTGCGCTCGATTGAATATTTACCTAATTTCTGAATCGTGAATGAGCGTCCAACCGTCACTGACAATAACCTCGCCGAATTGCTCAGCCCAACCCAGGTGGAACCGTTCCCACGGATCGAAGATGATTGGGATCATCAAAATTTCACTCTGGCCAGGTGTCGAATTTAAAAGTGAAAACGAAATTCCACCAGGCAACAGATGGTAGACCCTCTCCTGAGGACTGCCTGGTGAGTGGAATTCCAGGAATTCCCCAGAAATCTCGGGCTGTAAATTTCGATCTTTTTCAGCAAAGGCACCGGTGATAACCGAAGGATCGAAGATTGTCTGCCCTTCTTTACCCAGGCAGCCGGATGACTTAACCCGGTAATCAGCTGCGAACTGGGACCGACCAATTGATGGACGTTTCTGATCCCATCGCCATCCTCATGCATTGTAAAAAGAAAAACCAGGGCGCCGCTATCAATCTCGAAAAAACTAAATACCTGGTCCGTGGTCATGAGGCACTCAGGTTCACCGTCGTGATCCAAATCCAGAGTACAGCTGGTGATCGAATAGGGAGCTTCCACCCACCTGGATGCTTCTAAAAGCACCCAAATAGGCCCAGTGTAATTCATACGCAGCTCGTGCAGGCTATCTGGCTGCGGATAAACAGGAGAGTAAAGGGACTTCAAACATCTGCCAGGCTGATTCGGCCAGAGAATTTTCTGGTGCTTGCAGCAGTGCCTCGACCAGTTCCTCGATCTCAGCCTGTGAATTTGAATTCTGCTGCGGTTGAGAGGTTGATACACCTGGATCCAAAGCCCCAGGACGTGCGGATATTGAAATTATATCGTCCGCATCGAGGGCGTCAATCCAGGGACGAGATCCAAGGTAACGAAATGTAGCGTGGGCAGCGACCGGGTCACCCCAGGTGCTGGAAGGCAGCTCACCGCCCAAGACCAGGATTTGATCCGAATGAGTGTGGTCTGCCTGAGACTCCAGTGCAGAGTCGATCAATGCTCGACGCAGCTCGATGGATGGACCTGCGGCGGTTGCCTGGATTGGAAGCCGGGGGGTAATTGGGATGATGGTTTTTCCCTGCCAGCTGCTGATCGCCACCGGCTCAAGCCTGGCTTGCTCATCTTCCGATCTGTCCGGACTCTAGGAAAACCACCGGGAAGGTCTCGGAAATTAACCTGTGCGAGGAAGAGGAATAGATGATTGGGCTGGGAGCCAGGTCAAAACCATCCGAAACCAGGCGCCGAGACCCCTCCAGACGCCTTATGAATTCCGAAATAACCGGCTCAGCCGGCGGATCATAGTCCGGCTGGTATTCTGGCAAAACAACCAATTTGGCGGAGGTTAAATGGCGGATCAAGTCCAGGCCGGCTGAGAACTCCAGGGCTGAAAGTGAAGCAGGCGCCTTCAAATCCAGTAAGAAGAGCGGTGTCCTTTGCGCTAAATTTGGGTAAGAAATTAATTCTTCATCCAGTATGTCTCCGTAGGCAGCTCTCAGCAGGTTGTACAGACCGTGACGACCTCCATCAGGTCCGCTGTGGGCACCATCCCAACGCCGGAGAGCCAGGGCAGGGGTGTAGGCTGGATAAACGTTCGAGAAAGCCAGTAATATCTGTGCCGGAGCGACTGGTTTTTGTAGAATCCGAACGGCCCCGATCGATCCAGAACTGCGGAGGAATGCGGGTCAAGCAGCACAAGCTGGAATTTGACGGTTCCTGGTGGGCGATTGATGAACCTGGGAACTGACATTCCATCGGACAGGAGCAAATCATTCAAATAAATGGTGACAGCATCCAACACCGGATCGCGGGTGACTCGCAAAGCGAGTCCTGCACGACGGCGGTATTCGGAATCAAGGGATTGGATTTCACCGGAGGTGGGAACCAGGATCAAAGTGTCCCATTCGATATCTGCCAGCTGTGCGCCTGGCAGGTCTGATCTTCCCCCTGGTTCGCTGTCAATTAAAAAGTACAAATCATAATCTGCCAGGAGAGCATGGTCTAACCAGTCAATCCGAATTTGCACTTCACCTTCTTCCAGGCGGGAATAGAAAGCAAGGAAATCGTTCGATGGTAAGGCAGCATCGACCGCATCGTACAGGCGCACGTGGGTAAATTTCCAATCCTGGAGGGAATCGGCGCTCCTGGCGCTGGTGCAGCCTGTCAGAAATACCCAGGCTGCCAGCACTCCGAGAAATCCAATAATTGACCGAGATTGTTTCAGCATGGAATAAAAAGCCCCTGCTTTTCAAACCAGGGGATTGAGAAGATGATACCTGTTTCAGCGCCCCCACCGCGAACTCGAACGCGGGTTTTTGCCTCCGGAGGGCAACGCTCTATCCACTGAGCTATGGGGGCGGATAGCTTCCTGGCACCAATACTGCTCGGAAAGCGCTATGATTTTACCACGAGAAGGTATTTCGATAAGATCTGGGCCAGTGTGATCGACCAAAACGACGCATTATTCGTCGCTCAAAAATGCTAATTTTATCCGGTGAACCCTGGTGAGGTCGGGCGAAATTCCCAGCGCAGCTGCCACTTCTTCCGGCCGCCCGGTCGCTCCTTCGCGTGCACTCAGGCGGACGAAGATCTTCTGATTATCTCCCGGGCCTTCCGGTAGGGCTCGCAGTTCGAGGATCAGGGGTCGTAAATCGTAGTTCTTACCTTTCCACTGGCGTATTATTGAGGCGGATTGCAGCAGCACCTCGCACTCTGATTGGAGATCTGGCTGCTGGTCGTCCATTGAAATGTGATATTCTGCAGAAGCGATTTGAGTTTGCAGCGCTGGTTCTGACAATCCAACTTCCTGGAACCCGGTGATTTCCAATCCAGGAGGAAGAGCAGGGAGGAGGCGGGTTTCCAATTCAGATATGGAAACCGGGTTTTCCAACCAGACATCCAGAATTTCACATTGGCTGGTAAATCCTAAAGGGAGAGCTAAAGCGAGGTTCAATCGAGCCTGCGGATTGAATCCCTGACGGTAGGCAATCGGAAGCCGGGCTCTCCTGAATGTTCGTTCCCAGGTTCGTTGGAGATCCAGGTGCCCGGTGAAGCGGATGGAGGCTGTCTTTGAAAAATATATACGAATACGCGTAAGGGTTTCGCTCATTTATATGAATTCGTGAGCAAACAGGTCAATACGATCCTATGTCAGAGGCCGGAATTGGCGAGGACTGGCAGCGACTCTATATCCAGGATTTCCAGGTCCCTGACAGCGATCTTCCTGGATTTCACTTCAGGACACTGCCAGACGTCTCCGGGATTTTCACGGCGCAGGTCTGCAAAGGTAGGCAGGATTCCACATGCAAAACAGCGTTCACGACAATCAACCCGGGTTTTCCCCTGAAGGCTCCATAAATAATCTTCCGTGAGAAATTTCTTACGCACCGTTGTACTGATGTGATCCCAGGGAAAGGTTTCATCAATAGGGCGTTCTCGATGCGTGTAAAAAGATGGATCTAAACCAGCTTTCTCGAAAGCTTGAATCCAGATTTGAAAATTAAAATGCTCTTTCCAGGCGTCAAATTTTGCACCCATGCGCCAGGCTTCATGGATCACATCCGCCAGGCGCCGGTCGCCACGTGAAAGCCAGGCTTCGAGCATGGTGTCTTCGGGTGAATTCCAATTCAGCTTAAGTCCTTTGCCCCTGAGAACGGCTTTAAGATATCTCTGCTTGGCGTATATTTGGTCGACGGTATCACAGGCTACCCACTGGAAAGGAGTGTGAGGTTTTGGGACGAAGGTGCTGACACCAGCCGTGACCTGAGCTCTCCCACCGATGATCTGCTTACCGACCTGCAGCACATCCCTGGACAGCCTGGCAATCGCTTTAACATCTTCCATGGTTTCGGCCGGATGACCGATCATGAAATACAATTTAATGTTGTGCCACCCACGGTTGAATATCTCCCGGCAAGTGTCCAGGAGTTGCTGGTCGCTGACCGGTTTATTGATGATCTCACGCATCCTTTCTGTGGCTGCTTCAGGCGCCAGAGTGAAACCGCTACGGCGAGCGTCTTTCAAGGCATCCATTAATTCCACGGAAAACGATTCGATACGCAGAGAGGGAAGAGAAATTGAAAGATGGCGGTCTGCGAAACGCTTGCTCACTTCCTGAACCAGCTGCAGGATATCGGTGTAATCGGAGGAGGAAAGCGAAAGTAATCCGACTTCTTCAAAACCCGTGTTGTCCAGAGCCTGGGAAATCGCTGAGATAATTTCACCCACGGGACGCTCGCGCACGGGACGTGTAATCATGCCAGCCTGGCAAAACCGGCATCCGCGGGTACAACCGCGGATGATTTCAACAGGCACCCGGCTGTGTACTGTATCGATATAGGGCACAATGAAGCGAGTGGTGGGCGGCGGCAGTTTCGGCGTGATCCGTTTCACGATTTGCCGCGGAGCCTTTTCCTCCAATACGTCGATGCCGGTAAACACACCATCCTGGCCATAATTTGGTTTATAGAGAGCCGGGATGTAGATTCCCCAAATGCTGGACAATGAAAGCAGCAATTCACGGCGTGATTTTCCCTGATCCTTCCAGATTTTTACCGCATCAATGATTTCAAGGATAATCTCTTCGCCTTCACCAATCACAAAGGCGTCAATAAAAGGCGCCATGGGTTCTGGATTATAGGTAGCATGCCCACCAGCAATGATCAGGGGATGCTCTGGTTTGCGCTCTGAGCTGAAAACCGGGATTCCAGACAGGTCGAGCAGGTTAATGGTGTTGGTGTACAACGTTTCGTATGGGAGAGAAAAACCGATCACATCGAAACTCGAAAGCGGGTGCATGGTTTCGAGCGAATAGAGCGGGATGCCCGATGAACGCATCCGGGACTCCATATCGGACCATGGTGCGTAGGCGCGTTCCGCTAAAACATCGGGGCGCTGGTTTAATACATCGTAGAGAATCGCCAGTCCCAGATTTGACATTCCGAGCTCATAAAGGTCGGGAAAAACGAGCGCCACTTTCAGATCGGTTTCCCCCCAATCCTTTACGACCTGGTTGAATTCACCTCCGGTATACCGTCCTGGTTTTTGAACTTGTGGGAGGATTAATTCGAGGGTCCTTTGAATCTCGGCTGGATTGTAAATCACTCGAATATCCAAGGGTCGGTTGAGCGGTTCCAGTTCACGATCTCTTCCGGTGTGAACCATAGATTAATTTCGGTCACGGCGTTCTCGACTTTATCGGAGGCATGTGTCAGGTTTCTACCGATCATCAAACCGTAATCATGGCGAACCGATCCCGGCGCAGCTTCCAGTGGTTTCGTGCTCCCCATGGTCTGGCGTACCGCCGCCACCGCTTCAGGTCCTTCCCAGACCATTGCCATTACCGGAGAAGATGTGATGTAGGCAATCAATCCTTCATAGAAACCTTTTCCTTCATGAATCGCATAATGAGTGCGCGCCAGTTTCTGGCTGACATTCATAAATTTAGCCGCTACCATCCGCAAGCCTCGTTTTTCAAGGCGTGAGATAATCTCACCAGTCAAAGCACGTTGAACTGCGTCGGGTTTAATTAAAACCAGGGTTTGTTCCACAAATACCTCCGAAGAGTCTTGTTCTTGGGATTTTGAATTGAAAAGGAAAAATTATCAACAGAATGAATTCAGATTAACAGTCTTTCCGCCTGTCGATATGCGTTCAGAGCCTCCTGGACTTGATTTGACCGGATGTAAGCGTCACCGAGAGACAACCACAAATCGGGATTCTCTGAATTCTTGTTGACCGCTTCCTTCAGATCCTGAATGATTTCAGGCAGATATTGGTGAGACTCTATCAATTTAGAGTAGCTGCTGATCGCAAGATCGATGTCCTCTTGAGCCAGGGCAGTGCGAGCATTTACGATATCTTCTGGCAGAACTTCATCATAATAATCTGGTTCTATAAAGGCTGCCTCCACCGGAGGCGGCTCGGGTGCCTGCTCTTCAATATACACATAATCTTTGATGCTCTCGACGATATCCAAGGTCATTCCTGGTACATTGGAGAGGTCTGCCAGGTCGACAAAAAGACCATTATTCTCACGGTAGCTAATGATATTTTGTGCCCTAATAAAGCCAACCCCGGGGATTCTTTCAAACTCCACCAGGGAGGCTGTATTCAGATTTACGGATTCCGTTGGTGGAACAGGCGGCGGCGACCAATCGAATACAGAAGCCCTTTCTTCGGTGGGTGCAACCAGCCATTCAGGTATGTCCAATGGCACTTCTTCCGCAGGTTTTTCCATGATCAACTCATCGGACAATTCGATGGGTTCCTCTGATCCTTCTGCTTCTTCAAGCAGCTCCTGGGACATGATTTCTGCTCGCAATGATCTTTCTGGCTCAATTTCAGCCAGAATTGACTGCTCAGTCACAGAAGATATTTCAATGACTTCCAAATCGCCAGCTGTTATATCCTGGTTTTCAATACTCGGCTCTTCAGGAAATAGCATAGCCTCAATGCCCTCTGCAGGTTCAGCGGAAATTTGGCCTGGTTGAAGCTCATCTTCTAAAAGCCATTCCGGGAAAAGCTCTTTGGCAGCCTGTGGAGATTCATCGACGGATTCAAAGTCTCTTTCAAATTCAGACAGCTCGCCGGAAATGAAGGGCTGAGGTTCTTTTTCTCGCACTTCATGTTCTGCCAGAGCCGCCAGCAACCAGGCGGGTGGGACTGTGCTGCTCTCATCTGAAAGCCCTGAGATCGTTTCTGCCGGGATATCTTCGGCAGGGAAACTGGTTTCAGCAGCTTTTGCGAATTTTGATGGTTGAGTATCTCCTTCTGAGAGGGAAGGTTCATCAAGTTTCGCCAGCCATTCAGGTATCTCCCCGGCATCTGCAGCCTGGATTTCTTCCGGAATCTGCTCACCAGATTGGATCTCTGCTGCCACCATGTTATCGTCGACCAGCCAGGCAGGAAAATCTCCAGCCCCTTCAACAGAAGGTAGTTCGACGTTTTCAGTCTCTTCCACAGCACTTTCGATCTGCTCAGCATTATCCATCGTTACCGGTTTGCTTGCTGAGGTAGATTGATAATCATCTCGGCTTTCGAGAAGCCAGGCAGGTAACCTAATAGTTGATTTTGGCTGCTCGGGTTGTGGTTCCGGTGGCAGATCTGATTCTGGCTCCTTATCGATAAGTGCAGCTGCCAGAATCGCAGCACCTGAAACGATAGGTTTTGCAGAATCCTCTTCATCCTCGATGTAAATTTCCACGGGCTCGACAGCTGCTGCCTCAGGAAAATCATTCATTTCTGGGATTTTTTCAGCTTCAGGCAGAAGCGCTTCTTCGTCTGCAGATGTATCTTCTTCAAACAACCAGGTGGGAATTCCACCAGTTGAAAATTCGAGATCTTTCATGTCATTTTCTGGGAAGGATTTCTTGAGTGGCAGGTTCTTCCATCAGCCAATCCGTGAGTTCAGCTGATTGCCCCACTTCACCATCCTGGGATAATTCCTCCACGAATAACCAATCCGGTAAACCTTCACCTTTCCCCGCCTTGTTTCCGTCCACTAACTGCTCTTCAGTGGGAGTTTCAGCCAACCAGGGAGGCAGTTGATTATCCGAAGCTAAAGGGAATTCTTTTTCGAATACCCATTCAGGTAAAGCTTCTTCTGCATTTGCATCCTGCGGTTCGGATTCGGGAATTGGCACAGATTCAGCCGGTCTCTCTGAAAGCCACTCAGGTATTTGATGATCGATCAGGTCACCTTCTATATTCTCTTGATCGCCAATATCCTTTTCCTGGGAAGAAATTTCCGACGCGACTTCAGCACTCAATGGTACCCAGCCAGCTTGCATCATCCAATCAGGGAGTTCCTCCTGCGGTTGAGCAGCAGGTGTTTCAGCTATTTCTGCAATTATTGGCTCCCCGGATTCTTCAGGACCAATCTCTGCTGAAACCGGGATTTCTTCGATTTCATCGGGAAAATCCTCCTGACCAAAGATATCCTGCCTGGTAGACAACCAAACTGGCACGGTTTCCTCAGAACTAACAGGTTCTGTTGAAGGTGAATCGAGAGGCACCCAGGCGGGCTGTTCGGAAATCACCGGTTGGGCTGGGGTTGCCTTCCATTCCAACTTTTCTAAACTGACAGCCTGATTGGGTACTTGTTCGGCGAGGGGAGTGGATGGTGAGACAAAATTGAAATAAGGATCAAGCTCAATCACTATTTTACGGAAATCCTGAGCCTCTACATCTCTATCTGTACCCGCTAACAGCTCAGCCATGATGCGATTTGAATCCAGGTTATTTGGTAATTTGCGTAATACCTGGTTGGCGACATCAATGGCTTCGACACGCTGACCTAACCTGTATAAAGCTACGGCCAGCAGAGCTTTTAGGTCAAGCCGATTGGTATCTTCTGTGAGAGCAATTCGCAATTCGGTTATGGCTTCCTGGGTGAGATCTCCCTTCATATACATGCGGGAGAGTGCACCGCGTGTCAGGCGGATCCTTTGCGGTTCAATTCCATCTCGTTTTCCTATCAGACGGCGAAGCTCGTCCTGGATTGTGCTGTTGGAAGGCTCAATTTCAAAAGCACGTTCCATGTGCCAGATGGCCTCATCCAGGTTCCCCTCATCTTCACGGATGATGCTCATGCCAGCGTTGGACACATAATCTTCGGGTATTGAAGACAGTACACGCTGAAAAATATCGGCAGCATCGCCATACCTTTTTGCTTCCAGGTATGCTTTGCCCAATATCCGGTATACATCTACATACTTTGGATAAAACTGGATGATGTAACGCGAATGAGTGACCGCTTCGTCAATGCGCTGGCTATCGACGAGCCGTTCTATTTCCTGAAGATAAGTTCGCAAAGGGATTTTTGCCATGGCTGCTACTCCACTTCCATTAGTATGCCTTATTCTTTTCAAACGTGCAAGCCCTGTTCCAGGGCTATTAACGATTTTAATGGGAGCGGTACAGAAATTAGAAGATTCTCCCTGGATCCAGGGAGAATCACGGGGCAGCTATTTGAATAGGAGGGAATTATCAGGAAAAGGAAAGTACCTTATTTTGATGCAAGGCTGGTGTGTGAATTCGCCTATTCTCCAGCGGATGCAGCTTGCGAGCGCAATCCGGGAACCGGCCGCTTGCTCTGCCAGATTGCCCACACCAGTGAGGCCAAGAGTAAGATTACGATAAGCCAGCCAATAATGCCAAGCTGCTTGTATTGAACCACAATCGGTGCAATTATTACCGAAACCAGATTTACCACCTTGATCATCGGATTGAGAGCCGGGCCGGCGGTGTCTTTCATCGGATCTCCAACAGTATCGCCCACCACGCCAGCTTTATGTCTTTCTGAACCCTTACCCAGATTCTTGAAGGGATCGCGCGGTTCATCTTCGATCAATTTTTTGGCATTGTCCCAGGCTCCCCCGGCATTGTTCATGAACACAGCCAGGAGCTGACCGGAGAGGATAATTCCTGCCAGGAAGCCGCCCAAGGCCTCCACCTGGAACACCAGCCCGACCAGGATAGGTGTCACAACTCCCAGGAGAGCCAATGGGGCAAGCTCCTTTTGAGCAGCCGTGGTGGAGATTTCAACTGCCTGCCGGTAATCTGGCTCAACTTTGCCTTCCAGGACTCCCAGCTTGAATTGTCTTCTGACCTCTTCGACGATCAGTGCGGCAGCACACGATACTGCCTGGATGGCAAAAGACGAAAACAGCCAGGGTAAGGCACCTCCGATAAGCATACCCACAAAAACGAGTGGGATGTCGACGCGAATCCCTATCGTGCGTACCTGTTCTGCCAGGGGGACTTGAAGTGTTTGCTGTGCCCGGCTGACATCTATAAGGAAAGACCCAAACAGCGCAACAGCCGCGATCACTGCTGAGCCGATGGCGACCCCCTTGGTGATCGCCTTGGTGGTGTTGCCGACGGCATCCAGGTCGGACATGATCTGACGGGCAGCATTGGTTTCAGGATCGTCGATCCCATGCCACGACATCTCTCCGATGCCATTGGCGTTATCGGAAATTGGGCCGAATGAATCCATGGCGACGTTGTTTCCGGTCAGGGTCAACATGCCGATGCCAGTCATTGCCACGCCATACAGGATGAAGGCAGTACTCGCATAGCCAGTGGAAACTCCGGCTTGAGCTGCTATCGACTGGACATCAATTCCAGAGAAGATGAGAATTGAGGAATAAATCGTGGCTGCGATCACCAATACTGCCCACACGGAAGATTCATATCCTACTGCAATCCCCTGTAGAATCAAGGTTGCTGGCCCGGTATTGGCAGCACGTTTGATTTCTTTCACCGGAGCCTGGTGAGTGCTGGTGAAATACTCGGTGATGCGGTCGATTAATATCGCCAGCAACACACCTACAGTAACAGCAAGAGGGGTTCTCCACCAACCTCCAGGCAGCAGCTCTTCTCCAGATGATCTTGCCAGAACATCCAGGTAAAAATAGCCCGCGGCCACGAAGAAAACTACGGAAATGGCAGCCGAAGAAAGGAAACCGCGGAAAATCGCCTTCAACGCATCTCCACCCTTTCCCGGACCACCTTTTACCACGTAAGTCCCAATAATTGAGGATAGAACTCCGATCCCTCGGACTATTAACGGGTAAATGATCCATTCCAGGTGACCGGTAAGGTTCCATAGCGCCAGGCCCAGGATCAACCCCGAAACCATGGTCACTTCGTAGGATTCGAAGATATCCGCAGCCATGCCGGCACAGTCCCCGACATTGTCTCCCACCAGGTCAGCGACTACAGCAGGATTGCGGGGGTCATCCTCCGGGATGCCGGCTTCGACTTTCCCAACCAGGTCTGCGCCTACATCGGCAGCCTTGGTGAAGATACCCCCGCCAACACGCATGAACAATGCCACCAGCGTCCCGCCGAAGCCAAATCCGAGTAAGGCATCGGGAGCCGCGATACCAAATATGATAAATATGGTCGTGCCCCCCAGCAATCCAAGTCCATCAGTCAGCATACCTGTAATTGTCCCGGCTCGATATGCGATCCGAAGAGAGTCACTGAAAGAGCGGCGAGAAGCGGAGGCAACCCGAACATTACCCTGGACTGCCATCCGCATGCCAATTTGTCCAACCATCAGAGAAAAGGAGGCCCCGAGCACAAACGCAACAGCACGGCCAATCCCGATGATCATGCGTACCTGCTGCTGGTCAGCAGGGGAAAGGTTCTCGGCACATTCTTTTGCGTTTTCAAGTGGAACGCCCATAAAGGTCGTGCAATACCATTCTGAGGCTTCGGGAGACGGCGGGACGATGAAAACCGATGCAAAAAGCAGAATTGTGAGAACGAGAATCAGGGGAACAATGGCCCGTAATTGTTTCATCAGGTAAGCATCCGCACCATCCCGTATTGCCCCCCACACCTCTTGCATTTTCTGAGACCCCTTATCTTCCTTCATGATTTGATAACGAAGGAACACCGCGTAGAACAAACCGAGGATGGCAATTCCAAAAACACTCCAAATGGCTGCTTGCTCAAATGAGTTTAGCCCGGACATACCAAAATCCTCCCACGGGTTATGATGATGGATTTTAACTTACAAAAGACTTCTGCCTTTTGTGGAAATGCAGGTATGGCAGAACGAACCTGGAAACAAGGCTTATTGCACAGGGATTGTAAAGGTGTGCACCGATTGTGTCAAGAAGTAACCCTGCCAGTGATTCAGATTAGCATTTAGTTAGAACTTGCATACCTACTTGACTTTGGATATTTTTTTAATGTATAAACTTACACAGGTATGCTGCTGAGCAATTACACAATCAAGACAACGCTGTTGATCATGGTTTGAGCCAAAATAATATAATCAAACTGCACTGCCGCCTCTTGGCTGCTGTGCTTTTTGTTGCTTATTGAATGAGACAAGAGGAGATCGTTATGATCCGTGTTGAAGGATTGACGAAAGATTTTGGAAATCGCAGGGCGATCGATGATTTAACATTTGATGCACGCAAAGGTGAAATTCTAGGTTTTCTTGGGCCGAATGGGGCTGGCAAGACGACCACAATGCGTATATTGTGTGGTTTTATGCCACCCACATCAGGCAAAGCGGAGGTGGCCGGACATGATGTTATCGGGCAATCGCTGGACGTGCGTAAAAAAGTCGGCTATATGCCGGAGACAGTCCCTTTATACCCAGACATGACTGTATTCGATTATCTGAAATTCATGGCTGATCTTCGCCGGCTTCCGGAAGCGGAAACCCGGGTGGATGAAATATTGGAAAAGCTAGGCCTGGAAGATAGGGCGGATGGATATATCGGGAACCTTTCCAAAGGAATGCGCCAGCGAGTTGGATTGGCCCAGGCGCTGGTGCACTCACCGGAAGTCCTGATCCTGGATGAACCGACCATCGGTCTGGACCCAGCCCAAATTATCGAAGTACGCAATTTAATCCGAGAGCTCGGTCGCGAGCATACTGTATTGTTGTCGACCCATATATTATCCGAAGCGCAGCAGGTCTGCAACCGGGTCATGATCATCAATAAAGGCCGTATCGTGGCTGAAGATACGCCAGAACTGCTGCAGGCCAGGTTAGCCGGGGCGAAGAGAGTGGTTGTGAGAGTGAGCGGGGATGCGGATGGACTCGACTCCGCAATTCAGAAAGTTGCGGGAGTGACCCAGGTCAGTAAAATTGAGGATGGCAAAATCGAATTTGAGACCGAACCCGGCCGTGATCCGAGTCCGGAAGTTGCGCGGGCGGTGGTTGAGGGCGGTTATTCCCTGATGGAATTCCGCCCGGTTG
Source organism: uncultured Chloroflexia bacterium (assembly GCA_963698765.1). Classification (GTDB taxonomy): domain Bacteria; phylum Chloroflexota; class Anaerolineae; order Anaerolineales; family UBA4823; genus CAVOSB01. The sequence goes on along the minus strand of CAVOSB010000032.1, from coordinate 175,011 downwards.
GACTGAGCCTGGAGGATATCTTCCTGCAGCTAACGCGTGATGAACCGGCACCGCTTGAGATGGCGAGTGAAGAAACGATCATCGAAGATCCTGAAGTAATCAATTAAATCCAATTCTATTGGAGTCTTTATGCATAACATCTGGACGATTGCTAATCGCGAGTATAAGTTATATTTTTCCAGCCCTGTGGCTTATGTGGTTGCATCTGCTATCTACCTGCTGGTTGGGATATTATTCTATCTGAACCTGCAATTCGCTACGATTCAAACCGGATATGTTCCAGGAGTGGATGCGATTTTAGGGCCATTGGCGACACTTTTGCTGTTTCTGGTTCCTGCGATCACAACACGTCTCCTGGCAGAGGAACGGCGGCTAGGCACGATAGAGCTGCTGCTTACAGCGCCTATCAAAGATTGGGAGCTGGTGATCGGTAAGTGGCTGGGAGCCTTCATGCTACTTTTGACCATTATTTCCTTAACCATCGTATACCCGCTGCTCCTAAACCAGTTTGTTGAACCAGGAATCGATCAGGGACCACTGGTGAGTGGATATTTGGGATTGTTCCTGATCGTCGCAGCAATGGTGGCGATTGGAGTGGCAATTTCCTCGCTTTTCAGCAACCAGATCGCGGCGTTTATCACTACGATGTTTGTACTTGTTTTTCTGTGGTGGATCATCGGTCCTATAGCACAGGTGATTGGACCGGCCTCCGGAAATTCGGAGCTGCTCAATTACCTGGATTTCCAGGGACACTTTTTTTCGAACCTCCTGGTGGGTGTGCTCGACCTGAGCGACCTGGTTTACTACACCAGTATTACTGTACTGGCTTTGTTCTTAGGAACAATGTCAATTGAAATCCGGAGGTGGAGTTAATGAAACCCGAATGGAGCCGATTTGCCGTTTTTGGACTATATCTAGCTTTGTTGGCTGCCCTGGTGGCGGTTGGATTATTTATCATCCAGCGTGAATGGAATTTATATCTGCAAATCAGCCTGGCATTCATCCTGTTAGGACTGGGAATTTTCGCATTGCTTGATCCTCAACGGGTGCGAGCAGCACTTTCTGGGCGCCAGGCTAAGTATGGCAGCAATGCACTGGTGTTGACGATCGCTTGCATTGGGATCCTGATCGTAATCAATTACGTGGTATCCCAGAATTCAAAGAGATGGGACCTGACAGAAGATCAAAATTATACCCTGGCACCTGAGACTCTCGAAACCCTGAACAGCCTGCCTGTACCTGTGCAGGCGAAGGCCTTTTTTACGGCAAATATGAATTCCGAATCTGCACGCAGCCTGCTTGAACAGTACCAATTTTACAGCGAGGGGAATTTTGATTACGAGTTTATCGATCCGGACAGCAATCCCGTTGCAGCTGAAAATGCCAAGATCACGCGTGACGGCACGATTGTGCTTGTAATGGGAGAGAACCAGGAACAAGTCACCGTCACCAGTGAACAGGAACTGACCGGCGCTCTTGTGCGCCTGATAAATCCGGAGAAGAGTAAAGTGTATTTTCTCACCGGACACGGGGAATTCAGCCCTGAAGATACCGGCGACCAATCTTATGCCCTGGTCAAGAGAACCCTGGAAGGTAAGAATTACATAGTCGAAACGCTGAATTTATTGGCAACCAGCACGATCCCGGAGGATGCCGAGGTGATTGTGATTGGGGGGCCAAGAGAGGCCATGTCACAGGGAGAAATTGAATTACTCACCGAATTTGTAAATTCGGCAGGCGGCATGGTTGTGATGCTGGAACCTGTGATGTTGACCGATATGGAAGATGCGGAAAATCCATTGCAAGTCTACCTGAGCCAAACCTGGGGGATAGGGTTTAAAGAGGATATTGTTGTCGACCCGACCTCCAACCAGGTTTTTGCGCCTTATGCTGCACAATACGGCAGCCACCCTATCACCGAAAAGATCCAGCGCGTGACTTCCCAATATCCATCCACGCGCAGCATCGTGGCGGAATTGCAGACTCCTGGAACCAGCCAGGTGCAGCTGGTATTAACTCGCACCTCAAGCCTGGGCTGAAACCGATCTGGAAGGCTTGAATGCCGATCCCCCGCAAATCGCATTTACTGAAGGAGAGGATCAAATAGGACCGATTTCAATCGCGGTGGCTGCAGAGAATTTCGAATCAGAGGGGAGGGTGGTTGTTTTCGGAGATGCAGACTTTGTCACCGATGGGAATTTCTTCGCATATGCTAACGGCGACATATTTGTCAATTCTGTCGATTGGGCAGCAGGTAAAGAAGAAATTATCAGCCTAACTCCGAAGAATAATACGCAGCGCGTGCTTGTGCCTCCACAGAAAACGGTCATGAACTTGATTTTCCTGGTAGTGGTGGTCCTGATGCCTGCATTGGGTTTGATTGGTGGTGTGATTGTGTGGACACAGAAGCGTCGCAGAGGGTGAAATATGATCCGGCGAAATACTGCAATTGTATTTGGACTATTCATCTTGCTCCTGGCAGGTACTCTGTATTGGCAATCGACAATTCCCAGCTCAGATCGCGCCGAAACTACAGCTACCACACCTGAGGATCTGCTGCTTCAAATTGATGAAGCCTCATTGAAAGCAATTTCAATCCAGGATGTAAATAATCAAAGGGTAAGCCTGAGACGGTCTGAAGATGATAAATGGGTGATTATTTACCCACAGGCAGAAGCCACCGACGAAGCAGCGGTTACAAGCGCGGTCTCACAATTATTGAATGTCCGAATAACCTCACGACCGCAAACGATCCCTGACCTGGCAACGGTAGGATTGGATCCGGCTGCTTACACCATTTTGATCGAAACAGAAGGTGGAGAGCAAGTGCTGATAAATGTAGGAAACCTGACACCGACTGAAGGCGGCTACTATGTCCTGACCCAGGACCGGATTATTTACGTGGCAAGCAAGTTCGGCCTGGATGGCATAATTAAATTCCTGGAAAATCCTCCCATCCTGGTCACTCCCACACCTTCAGCGACGGCAACTTTTGAACCAACGGTTGCGCCGGGGGAGATAACACCTGCAATAGATGTGACCGCAACCCCATGACGGTCGGAAGCTGAGGATCGAGTTTAGGGTAGTAAAAATATCTGAACTAAGAATGTGCAATTTCAGTATTAGTGTGTAAGAAATAACCAGTGTAATGAAAATTGAGTATTGATTTTCATACAATTTGAGTGTATTCTCTTTATGTGTGAAAGATCCGTTCGACGGAGAAAGAATGATAAATAAGGAGTTATTGAACGATATCAGTGAACAAGAAGAACATCCGGCATTAGCCCGGCTGATTGAATTAGGACGGCAGAAATCTTACGTCACTATCGATGATATCCTCAGCTTTTTTCCAGAAGCTGAAAATGATGTTGACCAGCTAGAAGAAGCGTTTGCAGCTTTATTAAGTGCAGGTATTCCATTTGTTGACGAAACCCAGGCCAGTGGACCCAGTGATGAAGAGCTCAACGAGGAAGATGAAGTTGAGGAAGACATGCGCAGGAACCTGGCAACGGAAGAAAATTACCTGGCGAATATCGATACCGACGATACCATCGGCCTGTATCTCAAGGAAGTTGGGAAAGTCCCGCTGCTCACTGCTATTGAAGAAGTGGAGCTTGCTCAGCGTATCGAGCGCGGCCGGATTGCCAGAGAAGAGCTGGCACGTGGAAATGTCAGCCCACGCCGGCGCCAGGAGCTTCAGAAAATTATTGAAGATGGTTGGGCAGCCCGTGAGCACCTGATTACTGCCAATTCACGCCTGGTGATCAGTGTGGCGAAAAAGTACATGGGGCGAGGCGTTCCATTTTTGGACTTGATTCAAGAAGGGAATATCGGCCTGATTCGAGCTGCGAAGAAATTTGATTACAGGCGTGGTCATAAATTCAGCACCTATGCCACCTGGTGGATCCGGCAGGCAGTGACCCGTGCGATCGCCGACCAGGGCAGGACGATCCGGGTGCCGGTACACATGGGTGACCAGATAAATAAGCTTCTCAGAGTTCAGCATCAGTTGACGCAGCGGTTGGGCAGGGATCCATCGGTGGAAGAATTAGCCGTCGCTTTGGATGTCACCCCTCAAAAAGTTGAAAATATGATCCAGGTAGCCAGGAGACCTCTATCGCTTGAAACACCAACGGACGATGAAGAGGATTCGGTATTAGGTGATTTCATCCAGGATGAAGAAGTGGCTGCCCCGGATGAGACCGCCACCTATAATTTGCTGCGCGAACACCTGGAAAGTGTCTTAAACGGATTGCCGCCTCGTGAAGTGCGGATTCTGCAATTACGTTACGGACTGTTGGATGGCCAGGCTTATACACTCGAAGAGGTCGGCAGAAAGATGGGCGTGACGCGCGAGCGTGTCCGCCAGATTGAAGCTCAGGCACTCAGCCGTCTGCGCCATCCAGCAATTCGCCGGAAACTGCGAGAATATCTGGGTTAATCCATACAGGGTAATGAGAAAAAAACGGAGCCATCGACATGAACAGGCTCTGTTTTTTTTACACTTTTTGCGCAGCGACGGTTATTTCGCCGATTGGAAATCTAAGAGGGACATTCGCAAATCCTCGACGGTCCAGTAAAGCTCTTGAAATACGGATCAACTGAGGATTGTGGTACTGGTTTATGCGAGAAAGGATTGTTCCGATTGAAAACCAGACCAGGTTCGAACTGGTCGAGGCAAGCCTGTACCTGCATTTTGCCAACAACATCTGAAGCGTTTGAGGGGAGAAATACCAGATATGCTCCCTGAGCAGCAGCATCCAGCTTGCTCCAAGTGCTCGAGCGGGAATGCTGGCAATATTGGGTGTGTTCAAGAATAACCATCCAGAAGGTTTAAGCCAGCGATGAATCGAGAGCTAATACTTCTGAAGGATAAGGAAGGTGTTCAATCACGTCCCACAGGGTAATTACATGGAAATTCTCAGCAGGAAAATCAGCATTTTCCAGGGTGCTGACAACGATTTCCGTTCCAGATAAGCGACTGGAGGCGAGATCCGCAGCCCAGCGAGAAGGCTCCAGACCAGTCACATTCCAGCCAGCTTGCTGCGCGGCCGATAAGAAAATTCCTGTTGAGCAGCCAATATCCAGAAGATTCTGCGGCTCATGGCAGAAACGGGAAACCAAATTCAGATACGAAAGAGCAGTCCGCTTGCGGTTTTGCGCTTCAGCTTCATAATTTCCATCTTCCAGTCGAGTGTAGATGTTGCTTAATGTAAGGTCATCATCCCGCAGAGATGAGCGAACTAAATTACAGCCTGCACAGCGCACAATGGGATAATAACCCGCATCAAAACGAGACGAAGAATAATATGCGGCTGCATTCGAAGCTGAGCCGTCCAGATTCCCCCTGTACAATCCAGAATATTCGATTCTGCCACACAGGTCACAATGGGTTTCGATGGGAGCCATTCATTTCATCCATCACCAAACTGGCAGCTCTGCGACCCTGGCGGACAGCCGCGCTGATTGTACGGTCTTCCGGATAGAATTGTGCCGAGTTGAGTGAGATAAAGCCCCGAGACCGGCGTACGAATTTCTGGGATGATTTCCTTAAATCCCGTCGAACAAATCGCCTGGGCGTGCGGAGTCTTGAACACTGCGAAATCTTCAATCCATCCCTCCTCAAAGGAGGGATTTATCCGTTTCAACATTGGTAGATATTCAGCCAGGATCTGGTCCCCGTTGGCTGAAAAACGGGCGGAGTCGGTCGGCATATAAAATGGTATATAAATCAAATTCATATTAGCCGATTTTAGTGAAAGGTTTAAATTGGACTGCTCGATGATCCCATTGAAACTGATGCTCGGGTCATTAATATTCATCCAAAAATTCCGGCTGAAAGGATGCTTCAAGCTTAATATCGCACAGACAACCCCAATATATTGAACTTGCGAAATGTTCGGCATACATGTGATCCGGTCTGCTGGCATGATCTTGCTCAACTCAGGTAAAGCGATTGTGGATATAACAGCATCGCACTCGATCTTTCCTTGCTGAGTGAGCACCGAAACAACCCGGTCTGCTTCGGTCTGAATGCTCTGGGCGGGTGTATTTGTAATTATCCTGCTGGTGGATTGGGCATTGATCAAATTCGCAAGACGGGAAATTAAAGTAGATGAACCGTGTTCCAGGTAGCCAAATGATTCGCGCTGCCAGATCCATTTTCTTGATTGAGCCACGCGCCAGATGCGGTGCCAGACCCAGGCAGAGGATATTTTTTCGTGGAATTGACCGAATTTAATCTTCAGAAGCGGATGCCAGATCACATAATACGCCTGTTCACCGATATTCTCAATCAGCCAGGGCTTGGCAGGGATTTGATCGAGCCAGCGCCACTGGGATCGCAACCTGGACTGCAGAATATGCAGGCCGAAGCGAAACCTTTGATCCCAGGGGACAGCCTGGAAACGCAGTAAATCGAAGGGAGTGCCAAATGAATACTGCCTGCCGTTGTGAAAGAAAGCTGTGTGATTCTGGCGCCAATGCAATCGTTCTTCGAGACCAAGTTCTTTCACGAAAGTGATTAGATCGTGATCAGAACGGCATAGAAAATGGTAGAAGCGTTCGACCTGGAAGCCTTTTAACTGGAATGAACTGGCCAATCCACCTAATTGAGGTGTTGCTTCAATAATCGTCACCCGGTATCCATTGTTGAGCAGATCACGGGCGGCTGAAAGGCCAGACAGCCCTGCTCCCAGAACGACAATGTGCTTGGGTTTATCCATGTGACGCAATTTGGCGGAGAATGAACTTTTCAAGCGGTGTGATTCTTTACTCAGGTGGCAGTTTCGGTAACTACTAATCTGCCTGACAGTCGAGATTTGATTATCGGAAAGTACAACCAAACCAGTATCGATAATGGAAATAAAACGATGGCATTCCAGGCCAGTCGTGTGCCAATAATTGATGGAAGGTAGCCCAAAAATGCGAACACGTACGTCCAGCCAGGTACAGCAAAGCTGAAGAGCAAGATAGAGCTGTAATACGGCATATAAGGAGAACAAATATAGGCGGTGGCGGTCAAAGCCACCAGTCTTTGTTCCCGCTTCATGGGAAGAAGGAGCGCTGGTATAAAGAGGGGCAATGCCCACAAGCCAAGTGATGCGTTCCACGGGCCATGGTGCTCATTCCCGACAAAACCGAATATGCCCTGCCAGTACCAGACCGGCCAGGGGCCCCAGATTGCCAGGCTGGCCAGCAACAGGAGCAAAAAGGCGCTGATTGATTTCCACCTTTCCATTCCGCTCCACCACCAAAGTGCCAATACCGGGACGAGGCTGATTTGAGGTTTGAAACTTGCCAGAATCAAGGCCAGAAACATAAGCATCCAGTTTTGTTTTTTATAGGATGTCCAAGCGATAAATACGGCTATGACTCCCCAGGCCTCGATCTGTCCCCACCATAAAATCCACATCATATGGGCGGACAACAAGATCGGTATCGGATTACCCCCCAATTTCTTTGTGCTGAAAATAATCATGGCAAGGCTGGCTGCCATGAATACGATATATCCCGGCCGGCCAGGCAAAGCCACAAAAGGCGCCATGAATTGTGCAAGGTAGGGAGGATTGAGAGTCCAGGGATATTCAGCCACTTTGGAGAGGCGCTCAGGTTCGGTGACCATCCAGGTATAGCAGCGAAAGTAATCCTCCCCGGGACCGATCACAGCGAACAGCACGCAGACTCCGACAGCGATAGAGACAACCACCAGCCTATATTTTTTTGGCCAGGACGCTTCTGCAATCATCCTGGTTTACCCCACATGGAAGATATTCGTTGAAATGCAAATGCTGGCCAGATACACGCATAAGGAACCATTGGGATGACATAGCGCTGCCAGGGTAAAGGCACCCAGATAATTAGTGCAACGACCTGGAGAACCATTGCCAGGAAGAGGAGCAGGAAATTTCGCCGGGAGGATTTCCCCCAGGTATTTAGTGAACGAAAGCCGAAAACAATTCCGGCTAAAGTCAGAAGAAATAGCAGCCCACCGCCTAGAATGCCTCGACCTAATTGGTGACCAAAACCAGCCAGGTAATCGTTCTCCTGAGATTCTATTTGCGATCTATAGTTACCCACTTCGTAGAACTGGGGGGGAATGATGTAAAGATTTGCCACCGTCATTAGGCTTCGCCTGGCGATGGATAGCTGATTCTGCTCGATTTCACCAGGCAGCGATTCATTCACCTGGCGGTTGAGCAAATCCTGCCGGCTATGCCAGGAAGCTTGCAGAGCTGGGATTGGATGCTTCCAGACGAAGGGATTTAGAAGCAGGAAAATGGCCAGGTAGACCCCGCAAAATTGAAGGATGTTCACCAATCGCTTTTTGTTCAGGCGATCCGACTCTTCAGCAATCCATATCACCGAGAGCAATCCGATTGGAGCCAGTGCTAAAGCCGATTGCTTGGCATTGAACGCCAGGGCTGCGCCCAACCCTGCCAACCAGGGATACCTGTCTCCATGCAGAAATCCCCACAACGCCAGGGAAATGCACATCAGTAAGGCGCTTTCCGCCATCGCTCGACGCCCATGCAGCAAAACCAGCATATTCAAACCTAATAAGATTCCTGCAAGCCAGCCGGTGAGCTTTCCTCCCAAAGCACGACCTGTGAGAAATAAGAACAGCATTGAAAGCGGGATTAAGGAAGTTGTGACCAGCCTTCCAATTTTCAAGACCTGCTCCACAGGTACGGCTCCAGCTTTATCGTTGTCAGCCCATGTCTTTGACCAGTCCCAGTCTGCCGGCAGGGGAGGGAGGTGGGAGAGTGATAACCCGAAACCGATCAGGTACCTGCTGAGAGGTGCATCCAGCAAGCGGTAGATCGCTCTGGGATCTGGATTCTCTGGCGTCCAGGCCAGCTGACCAGGAGAATGAAGCAATTTCTGAAAATCGCTGCTCATATACAGCTGTGTACTTTCATCCGGATGGAAGGGGATTGAATTTACATCCCAAAATTGAAAGAGTATCACAAGGATGAAATGCAGCTAAACCGAGTAATGGAAGATAAAGGATCCTGTTTTGCGCGATCATCACACAGCATTCACCTGTGAAGCTCTTTTTCATTCGTAACGCCCGTAATTATAAGCGTGAGAATTCTGGATCGTCAGTCCTGCACGCCAACGATCTTGTAATAAAAGCCTAACACTTCTGTAGACGGAGACTGCATTCGCAAAAACCGCATAAGCATTATTATTCAGCCATGGCGATTCCGATAAAAAGTAAATGGTTAGTTTACAGCGAGGCAAATGCCACAAAGTGGAGATTTCTGAATCCTGGAGCAGCAACCATTTTATTGATATTGGTATATGCAATATATTTTTCGATTTATACAGTAACAAGACACCGCGCTTTCATGACTCAAAGCTTCGATCTGAGCGTATATGTTCAAATGCTGTGGAATTCATTGAACGGAGACTTCTTCAGAGTCACTATTCAACCAGGAAGGTTGAACTACCTGCAACACCACTTTGCACCTTCCATGTTTCTATTCATCCCCGTGTATGGGATTTGGAAGAGTCCAGAGATATTACTGGTTACCCAATCGATAGTTTTAGCCAGTGGAGCGTGGCCGATTTATAAGGTAGCCAGTAAAGGCCAGCTAAATCAATGGCGGGGCGTAGTTTTTGCACTGGTTTACCTGCTTTACCCAGCACTGCAGGCTGCGAATTTATATGATTTCCATGAGGTCACGATCGTGGCGCCGTTGTTAGCCTGGACCTGGTATTTTGCAGGAATCCAGATGTGGCCAGCTTTTTGGCTCACCACTGTTCTGGCTCTCGGTTTCAGAGAAGAGGCAGTGATTATTACGCTTGGGATGGGTTTGGTATTGGCCTGTAAGCAGAACACACGGCGGATAGGATTTGGACTTGTGTCGCTCAGTTTGCTGTGGCTATCGGTTTTATTCGCCGTCTCATTTTTTCAAAGCAAGTTCAATATGAACGCTGCACTCTATTTCCAGGAACGGTTTGGACTCGGAAGCAATCCGCTTGATGCGATTAACAATATTCTCGCTGACCCCAACGAAATCTTACAACGAGTATTTTCTGCGGAAAAGATGTTTTATCTCATCAATCTATTTGCGCCGGTGGGTTTTTTACTGCTGTTTTCCTGGGAGTCACTCTTCCTCGTTCTACCCTACGTAGGTCTTAACCTAATTGGAAGCTACCCATTATTGATTTCACCAACCCAGGCGCAGTATAACGTCCTGGTGGTCCCGATGATCCTGATCACAGCGGAAATTGGCAGTACGCGTTTGTCTCGCTTTTTTTCGAAGCACTCGAAGTTACCTAACAGGGAATGGATTACCATCCTTTGTTTTTATATTTTGCTGCTCTCATTTGGCTACCATTTCCGCCTGGCGCATTTGCCGTATTCACCTTATTTCAAGTGGCCGCAGATCACCGAGAGACACCAGCTGGCAAATCGCATCGCTTCAGAGATACCTGTAGATGCCTCTTTGTCGGTGCAGGATAACCTGGCACCCCACGCCAGCCAGAGGAGGGATTTGTATATTTTCCCTGAGACCAACCAGGCCCAATACATTTACCTGGACTTATGGGTAATTGAGGATTTGAGGAAGAACGGCGTGATGGATCTCACCGCGCAGGTCGAGGCTGTTTCATCGGCTGGCAGTTATGAAACGGTTTTTAACCAGGATGGTCTGCTGCTTTTAAGAAGGACAAGTTTTGATAATGAGTGAATTTGAGCCACGAGGAATACGAAGAATACCGGCTCCAGGAAGAATTTATAACGCATATTCTCCCCTCGCTCGAAAAGCACTGTCATCAGAAATATGTATGCTGCCGGCAGCAGCATACCAATTCCACGTAGATAATTCTCCTTTGGATTGGTATTAATCCAGATTAACATCGAGCTTAGCAATAAAAATACCAAAACCAGCCTGGAAAAAATCGCATTATACGCTCCGCGCCAGGGTAAGCTGTCGGCGATGATGTGCGGAGTGGTGAACTGGCTGGAAGGCTGCAGGTAGATGAGGAAATTTCCAAAAAAGGCCAGCAGCGTTTCTCCGATAGGCTGTGTAAGCATACGCTGGTAGCAATTCCCCAACATGGCACGGTGATACTGCAAGTATGTGTTGTGGTTGAAATTTATCGCGCCAGTCAGTTTATACTCGCGAATAAGAACACTGGCGCTTGAGCGGGGTGGCTGGATGGGAATCTGGTCCACCCCGTATCCTGCATAGGTCGAAAAGTCGCCAAGACCATGAAAGCAATTCCCACCCGCCAGCGATGACGAATATGGAAAATCGAATAAAATCTTTTGTCGAAGTGAGTAAATACCTACAACAGCACCGCTCAGTAATGCAAACATTAAAATCTTGCGGATGGGGACCTTGACCAGGACCAGCGAAATCGCGTAAAACAGGAGCGCAGGCCACTGAATGATCGAGCGAGTAAGGAATATCAGAATAAAAGAAGCTGAAAGTGGGAGGATGGATCCTGTTTGTGGGCGACTGTATAATTTCCAGAGCTCGAAATACGACCACAGGATTCCGAGTGAGAATAAAAAAGTGTTTTCCAAGAATGTGGCATACAGGATGGCAGCTGGATGGATCATGAAAATAAAGGTTGCGATAGCTGCCCAGGAAATTGAAGTGACCTGCGAAAGCCAGCGAAAAATCAACACACCCAGGAGGGCATACAACACTGCCCATAGACGGTAAAGATCCTGATCAACAGAAATCAGCAGTGAATGATCGTCGACTCCTCGCCAACGCAGCGCCAAAAGCGCTCGTATTAAGTCCAAGGCGGGCGGTTGGATGTGCAGGTTTGCCAGCGATTTGACGGGATGATCCCGCAGATCAATTATGGGAAGCGTCTGCATCATATCTTCCGAAGTCCATTTCTGGAAATAGACACGATCGATCGCATACTGACGCCAGGAAGCTTCCAGGGCTAAAAGGAAACCCAGTGATAAGACGAACACCAGCAGCTCAGGGAATTTACGAAAAAAGGACAAGAATCTTTCCAGGATTTTCTTCATTTTCGCTTCATCACCAATAAGCCCTGGCTGCCGTAAATATCCGTGGGTAATGTTCGCACCAGTGTATATAGGTCAGAAATTCGTGCGTCCTTCAGTAAACCTTCTCTGCCGTATACTTCCAGGAACACCAGATAATTCGGCTGCTGATCAATAATTAATTGCGGTGGGATGGCGTAATTTATTGAATAATATTTCATGTCCAGGGGATAATATTTCGAGGAGATGGGTGAATTCAAACCCACAGTATCCAAAATAATGGCACCAGTGTAATAGCCGAGCACTCCCACGTCACCTGCCGCAATGACGGAAGGCAATCCGGTGGTTGAATTCAGGTAGGGTTGGAGGAAATCGGCAGCTTCTCGATAGAGCAGCTCGAGCTGATACCAGGACATCCTGGGTGCGGGCTGATTTCAAACCGTGATCTGGATGCAGTGTCCAGTCTCTCAAAGAAAGGGAAACAGGGATGATTACCACGAATGCAACGCAAAATAAGCTCGCCAGTATTGATTTGTTGGATTCAAGCTTCAACGCTCCATTTTTTTTGGCAATCCAGCCGAGCAAGTAATTTATTACACCAGGTAAAAGCACATCAATTCCGATCAAGATGAACAGGAACAAGGCAGGTAACGGGGGTGTTAAATACCAGCGAAAAATCAGCGGATTGGCAATGGCATAAATCGCGAAATACAGCCATGGATAGATAAGGAATGGCCAGATGCTCTTCTCGACACGCAATGCATGTAAGGCTCCAACGAGGTAAAGAAATGGGTAAAGGACGATACCAACGGCGATCCAACCAGTTCCAAATGTGAGATGCTCAAGGAAGGGTGTCATATAATGTTGGAGCAGCCGGATGAAGGCTGAAGTTGAATCCACCTGGTACGCCAGGGATTTTGCGGCGATTGACTGCGGCACCGGGCTTCCAAAATAGATAGTTGAAAAGCACAACCAGGCAGTTATGGGTAATATGAAGACCAGGAGCTCAGTTTTATACGTATTAACCACTTTGAATAAGATGGCGACAAAGCGTCTGGCTGACAGGCTTATTTTAAATTCGGGAGATAAGATCTGCCACAGGCGATCACAAATCAAAGGGATGATCAAAATGAGAGCATCTGGACGGGTGAGGAATGCAAGGGCGCAAAATCCAGCCGCAAGCAGATGCTTGCGGAAAACGTGGAAATACACCGCAGCCAGAATGGTGAGAATATAGATACTGGTCTCAAGTCCGCCGATGGCAAATGTAACGCTGTAAGGAGCAATTGCCCATACCAGCGAGACACCGACTGCCACGCGTGGGCTGCCGAATTTTTGGCCGAGCTGGAAAAGAAAAAAACAAACCAATCCATCAGCGAGTGCATTGATAATCATAGCGAGGTGCGGAAAAGACACATTCCAATTGTTGAAGGCAGCTCCAGCCATCACCAGTATGAGCGTGTAAAGAGGAGTGGTAGTGCCGAGCACCTGCTCGTTGGTGTTAAAAACGAAACCTGATCCTGAGAGGAGATTGCGGGCATAACGAAAGGTTATATAAGCATCATCGATCGTACGAGGACCCGGCAGGATGCGCACAATAAAAGCGCACAGGCAAATAGCCAGGCAAAGCCAGGGTAGAGAGCGGTTTAAATTCCCAGTTGGGATTTGTCCAGTGGACACGATCAAATTATATGCATGAAATCTTGTGAAGAGTCAGGATGCGAGCTTACAAAAATATCAACCGGTACCATTTATGGGTGATTGCTGCCCTGGTTATTGCTGCAGCCTTGAGGTTCTGCCTGGTACAAGGGGGGTACATTTCGTTCAATTCCGACGAAGCAGTTGTTGGATTGATGGCGAGGCATATCCTCCAGGGCGAGAGACCGGTTTTCTTCTACGGCCAGGCTTATATGGGCAGCCTGGACGCGCTCCTGGTTGCCATAGGTTTTTATCTATTCGGTGAACAGGTGTGGGTGATCAGGCTGGTGCAAAACCTGATATTCCTGGGGGTAATGATAACGACTTACAGGCTGGGAACAAAAGTGTTTGGTTCTCAGAAAACTGCTGCATTGGCAGTTGCATTACTGGCTGTTCCGAGCGTGAATGTGATCCTGTACACCACGGCTTCCTTGGGCGGATACGGTGAGGCGCTTTTGATCGGGAATTTGGTGCTGCTGAAAGGTCTGCGTATAGCCGATAGGCTAACTGAAAAGAAGGAAAGCTTTCTAAACGCCGATTGGCTGGTTTTAGGTTTCTTAATTGGCCTGGGGTTCTGGGCATTTGGCCTGACCCTGGTTTACTCGATTCCGACGGTCATCTTTGTGATTTATTCGATCCGAAAAGCCAGGCAGGGGTCTCAGGGTACACCTGAAACCTCCTCGGGTAGTGACGAACACGAATTTAGAATTCGTGGAAGTTAATCGTCACCTGGCTGCTAAATTTCAGTGGGGGATTGATAATCGGCCTGCTACCCGTCTGGAATTTTGCGCTGGAAAATGGGCTGCACCGATTGATCTTAGAATTGAAGGGAGATGCGATTCGAGGTATCGAAGGACTGCCGTGGCTCTTGCAGAGCCTGCAGCACCTGATCAACCTGGTCATTTTTGGCAGTTCGGTGGTCTTTGGGTTGCGCCCACCCTGGGATATTATCTGGTTAGGACTGCCGTTGCTGCCATTTATCCTGATTTTCTGGTTATTTGTGATCGGGTATATCCTCCGATCTCTCGTAACAATGAATGAGAAGCGCAAGAAGGTGGGTTTATTGCTCGGGGTCATTTTTGCGCTTTTGTGCGGGTTTATTTTCACGCCTTTCGGAGCGGACCCATCGGGGCGCTATTTCCTGCCTCTCGCTGTTCTATTATCCCTGTTTGCTGCTGATTTCATCGTTGAACTTGAGAGGAAATTCGGAGTAAAGGTTTATGGATTGGCCGCATTGCTGGTGGTGTTTAACTTCTGGGGCATTACGCAAAGTGCATTTAGAATTCCTCCGGGTATCACAACCCAATTTTACGAACCTGCCCGCATCGATCATCGTTACGACCAGGAACTCATCGATTTTCTCCTTGAAAAAGGTGAAAAAAGAGGTTACAGCAATTATTGGGTCAGCTACCCGATCGTGTTCCTGATCCCAGGAAGAGCTGATTTTCATCCCACGCCTACCTTACCACCCGGACCTTCGATTCACCTTGAGAGATGATCGATATTCCCCATATACTGAGCTAGTCGAGAATGCGGAAAGAATTGCTTACATAACAACGAAGAATGAACTGCTTAACCGGAAGATTCGGGATGGTCTACTTGATTTGGAAGTTACATGGACTGAACACCAGATTGGGGATTTCCAAATATTCTACAATTTATCGAAAATGGTAAGACCAGGTGAATTGCAGCTCGCGGAGGGTGAGCAATGATCGCAGGAAGGCGAACTTTCAGAATGGATGGTTCTTCTCAGATCAATTTTCCCTGTATGTTATACTGATTCTTCAATTTCGGTTCAAACCAATATGAATAGAGCAAGGATAAACCGCCAGGATTTTGCACAAGACTCCTGAAAACCGGTCTGAGTATACTTTGGATTATGAGCACACACAGGCTGGTATTTTGGATTACGATTTTATCGATTTTTGCGATGGCTGCCAGGATTTCAATGGATACCGACACCTGGTGGCATCTGCGTGCTGGTGAATGGATGTTCCAGCACAAAGCGATCTTACAGCAGGATTTGTTTTCATACACGCGTTACGGACAAGAGTGGAATTATCCAGGTTGGTTGATACAGATTCCCATGTACCTGATTTTTAAAATATTCGGACCTGGTGGATTGAATATTTGGACTGCTTTAATGGTAGCAGCCGCATTCAGCTTCACATGGTGTACATTGAGAGGTGCATATTTTTTGAAAGCATTTTTACTGGTGCTGGCGGCTGCAGCTTCTGGAGTTTTCTGGTCAGCCCGACCTCACCTGGTAACATTCGTGTTAGCTTCCGCAACGTTGTATATTCTCGAAAAATCAAGCAGCAATTCTGAAGCCCCAAACCGTAAACTACTTTATTGGCTTCCAGTGATAATGGTTTTGTGGGTAAACAGTCATGGAGGCTTCGTGGTTGGTTTGATTTTGTGGGGTATTTACTGGATCTCTGAACAGGTCTCATGGATTTCAGAGAAATCAACTTCTGTGCGGATAAAGAGGATTCTCGCTGAACCTAAGGTCATCTTCAAGGATCCAGATTATGGATTATCTATTGTTGGTCTATTGATGGTCATTGCTGTGAGCATCAATCCTGCGGGAATCGAGATGTTTAAGTATCCATTCCAGACATTGGGGATTGAGGCACTGAAAGATTATATCCAGGAATGGCAGTCCCCGGATTTTCATTCCTTGTCAGTCCAACCCTTCCTGTGGCTGCTATTTTTGGGATTTGGAGCGGTAGGTATTTCACGCCGGAGGATCACACTGGCGGATTTTTCGCTGTTCACGATTTTTGGATACATGGGATTTATGGCGGGAAGAAACATTGCCCTGTTCTCACTGGCTGCACCACTGGTCATATCTCGTCATTTAGATCCAGTTTTATCATCCATTTCCATTTTAAAATATGAAAAGGTCGAAATCCCGGCAACAGCGCAATCCGGTCATAAGGCAATTAATCTGTTATTACTTGGATTTATCTGCCTGGCAGTTATCTTAAAGGCAGCTCTTGTTTTTCCCACCTCAGTAAATTTTACAGAATTTCAAAAGTTCCTACCAGTACAGGCTGCAGAGGTACTGAACCAACAGGATTCGAACGGGCGCCTGTTCAATTCATATAACTGGGGTGGTTACCTGCTTTGGGTTGTGCCAGAATTACCGGTGTTTATCGACGGACGAACAGACTTATATAATGATGAGATAATCCAACAGTGGCTGACAGTTGTCCAGGTCAAGAATGAATGGGAGGGAGTCCTGACATTCCTACAATGTTACCCTGGTAATTAATGAGACTGAATTTGCACTTTCTAAATCCTTGATGAATTCAGGTCGCTGGTCGAAAATATACCAGGATCCAGTGGCAGTGGTGTTCTTGCGAAATGAACCTCTTCAATGACATAGATCCAAATTCTTATGAAATAGTAGTAATCGTAGCAAGAAGTATGTTTGGTGAATTTTGATATGACCGTCAGCCAGCGAAACCAACGCCAATTGATCATCCAGTTCTCCCTGGTTCTGTTCGTCATCTTCAGCTTGATCGGATTGACCTGGGCAAATTACCGTTTTGTCCAGAGTGATACTGGCATGAACGAATTTACACCCAGGTGGGCAGCCACGCGATGGTTTCTGATGAAAGGGATGAGCCCTTACAGCCAACAAACAACGACCGACATCCAGACACTGGTTTACGGCGAATTGAATGCGGAGAGAGAAGGCGGAAGGTTTTTATTTCCATTCTTTTCTGTTTTTATTTACGCGCCATTTGCACTCATTGGAGATCCGAATATTGCCAGGGCGATCTGGATGACGGTACTAGAAGTGTCAGCGATTGGGGTGACTGCCCTTTGTATCATCGTCAATCGCTGGAAACCTTCGAGGTGGCTTTTCGCCCTCGTCCTGCTCTTTCCGCTGTTCTGGTATTTTTCGGTACGAGCCATTCTCGACGGAAATATCATCGTACTTTGCGCTCTATCGGTCGCATTCGTATTTCTTGGTATTCGAACGAACCACGATAATTTCGCCGGGATCATGTTGGCTTTGTCGATGGTCTACTATCAAGTCCTATTTCCATTCTTGATTACGGTTTTGATTTGGGCGGCTTCTAACAGGCGCTGGTCCCTCTTTTGGAGCACAATAATCGGCCTGTTTTTTATCTCAATCGCACCGATTTTGTTCCTGCCAGATTGGATCATGCAATTCCTCAGGCAGGTAATTAACAGCGGCGATTTCGGCATGACTCCAGGAGCGGTTATCACTTACTGGCTGCCAGGGGTAGGAAAACAAACAGCCTGGCTTCTGACTTTTTCAATGGCAGCCATGATGATTTGGGAAATTGCTACGATGCTGGAAAAGGATTTCCGCAGGTTGCTGTGGGTTGGCTGCCTGGCAATAAACGCAGCCTTTCTAATTGGTCTCCCTTTTTATATCGAATATTACGTACTGCTTTTGCCTGTAATTATCCTGGTCCTGGCTGTATGGGATGAGAGATGGGGATTAATCGGACGGATTTTGGTAGTGTTGAGCATCGTCCTGCTGGTATTTGGAGTGTGGCTGGCTGCAATTAATGCTGGACAAAAGAGGATTTCCCCAGAAGTAGATCCATTACTGGTTTTCTTTACTCCTGCATTTCTTCTCTTTGGGTTGTATTGGATCAAGTGGAGGGCGATCCGTAAGCCACTGGTAATAAAAGATGATCTCTTGATTGATTGACTGAAATCCAATTGATGGGATTTACCAATCAATGCAAAAATCAAAACAGGAAAAATATAAGAATTGATTAGGGATCTTAAGCTTGCTGCTGGTTGCATTCGCATATACCTGGGCAACCTGGATTTTCTTTACACAAAAAGTCCCTGGCGGCAATGATTTCCTGGCACACTACTCTGTCTGGCAGGGATATTTTCGCTTCGGTTTCAGCCCTTATTCAGATGAGGCCGCACTATATACCCAAGAATTGATTTACGGCAGGCCGGCCTTGCCTGGCGAGGACCAAAACAGGCTCACCTACCCCTTTTATTCCCTGATTTTTCACGCCCCGCTAACGATCTTTGAATATCCACTGGCCAGAGCCATATATATGACTGTGCTCGCTTCGGCGCTGATTGCAGGAATTTGGATTACTTTAGACCTGGTCAATTGGAAACCCGAAAACTGGCTTTTAGGCCTGCTCCTGGCCTGGACAATTTTGTTTTATCCACATACGCGGGGGATCATTTTAGGCCAATTCGCCATTCTCGGTTTTATCTCCCTGGTGGGAAGCCTGTTCTTATTAAAACGAAAGCAGGATATTTATGCTGGGGTTGTGCTGGTGATATCCACCGTCAAACCGACACTGGTTTTTCTCGTGATCCCATACCTGCTGTTCTATGCGCTCATCCGTCGCAGATTTAGATTTATCGCTGGTTTCCTGGTCACCCTGACCATCTTACTCGCGGGAAGTTATGTGCTGGAACCAGGCTGGATGAAAGAATGGATTCAGCGAATGTTTATGTACAGCGCATATACCGTCGGTCAAAGCCCTGTATGGATTTTGACTCACAGGATCACTCCAGAGCTTGGAGATCGAGGGGAGGCCTCTTTAATCATACTCATCCTTTTGGGACTGTTCACAAGCTGGTGGAAGGTGTTTCGAAAAGATGGCAATCACCGGTTTTTCTGGACGCTTGGAATAACGCTGGTTGTCTCGAATTTGATCGTTCCTAGATCAGCAACTACGAATTATGTCATGTTGCTGGCAATTTTTATCTGGATTTTTGCGGCCCTGGACCGGAGTTTGCCAAAGGGGAAAGCCGCAGTAGCCTGCGTTATGGTTGCCTCGTTTGCAGGATATTGGTGGCTGCATTTTGCCACCGTGGTGGGCAACCAGGAACAAGCAGTGATGTTCTTCCCTTATCCCATAGTAATCGGGATAGTCTTACTTTTCGGTCGCAAGTGGCTGCAAAACGATGAAAAGCTGTTCATCAGCCAGTTATGAATCTTTTTCGAGCACATCCTTCAAGGTATTTCGGTTATCTAATCTTCGCCAGCATATTTCTGCTGGTTCTGGCGTACTTTATTTACCATAAACCGGTATCAGGCGCTGCGCTTGTGACCATCCTGGATTCCATCTGGTCGATTACCATTGCAGTATCAGTCACCTCCATCGCAGGAGGGTTAGGACGCAAATGGATGAAATTGTCCGGCCTGAATCCCCTAGTGCGGCTTAGTCTCCAGGCTGGTTTTGGTTTTGGCTTAATCGGGATTGGTGGATTAATTATTGGCAGCCTGGGAGGCTTCACAAAGTTTTCTGCATGGCTTTTCTTCTTTATAGGATTGCTTGTTTTCCATAATCAAATATTAGAGTGGTGGCGAGAATGGCCGGGGTCGATGGCTTTCCTGCGGGATTTGGATGGCACCTGCAAGGCAATCGGCGTATTAATTGCAGCGATTTTCTGTTTCACATTATTCACCACATTGGCGCCACCGCTAAAATTCGATACCCTCGTATATCACCTATCGCTCCCCCAACTATATATAGAATCAGGTCGATTGGTATTTCTTGAGGAAAACATTTTCTGGGGGATGCCACAAACCGGCGAGATGTTGTATACCTGGGTAATGCTACTCCACGACGACATCAGCGCGATGCTGCTAGGTTGGATTTGGGGTTTTCTGTGCGTAATCGGGCTGCTTGGTTATATGCGTGAGAAATTTGGGAGACGAGCAGCTTTTATTGGACTCGCCGCGCTGCTTTCAGGCTACAGCATATCTTCTGGGCTCTCCTGGGGATATGTCGATTGGCTGGCGATGTTCTATGGGTTCTGTTTTTTGGTGGCAATCAGTGAATTCTACATCCATGGGAATGGATTCTGGTTGGTGACTTCAGCAGCATTCGCCGGGTATGCCCTTGGGACGAAATACACCAGCGGAATATTGGTGATTTCTGGGATCCTGATCACAATCCTGTGGATTTGGGCGGATGAGAAAATCGGTAGAAGACTTTCACGAAGCCTGGCTTGGATCTTCACAGCTGTCCTGTTTGCTTCCCCCTGGATGATCAAGAATTTAATCGCCACTGGAAATCCCGTCTACCCATTCCTCATTCCATCAGGAGCCATGGATGCTTACCGCCTGGGTCATTACCAGGGAACACCGGTTGAGAACATATGGTATGCCCTGACGCTGCTGCCGGTTCGAGCAACTATTCTGGGGGCAGAGGCTTCGCCAGGGTATGGCGCTTCGATTGGCCCGCTGCTCCTGGGATTTAGCCTAGGCGTGGGCCTGGGATGGAGAAAAATGGAGGCCAAACACCGGCTAACAATTACATCTGCCTTGTGGGTCGTTCTACCTGGCCTGGCTGCCTGGATCATTGCCAGCCGGTTTTCGGATTTTTTGCTGCAGTCCAGGCTTTACTTCGTGATTTTTCCCGCATTATCGGTGCTCGCGGCGGCAGGTTTTTTTAACCTGGAACGGGAATTTTCCAATGGGATCAAGCTCGGCTGGGTTGCCGGTATGGTCGCAGTGTTCGTGCTGGGGCTTAATGTTATTGAAACAGGAAAAATCACACTTATGCAGGGATCGATTCAGACCGTTTTTGGGCTGCAAAGTCGTGAAGAGTACCTGGACTCCAACCTGGGATGGTACAACCAGGCTGTGGTGGGAGTAAAAAACCTGCCTACCGGCAATAAGGTGGTGATGTTGTGGGAACCTCGCAGTTTTTATTGTTCTCCCCGCTGCAGCCCGGATGAGATCCTGGACCGATGGCTGCACCTGAGGCATTCGGATGAAAAGAATCCAGACATCACGAGTGATGAGATCCTGGAATCCTGGCGAGATTAAGGGTTATACCCATGTTTTGTACAATAAATTTGGAGCGGATTTTGTGCGGTCCCAGGAGAATGAAGGCTACCAGCCGCAGGATTGGACCAGCCTGAGTCAGCTGGTCAACGCTTTGAGTGTTGAACAGAATTTTGGCTCAGCGTATTACCTGTATTCACTTTCACCATGAACTGGCGGATAGGAATTTCGCTGTACCTTCTAGGGCTGGTCGTTTATTCGATCCCCGCCTATTTCCAGAGCTCACCCGGGTATATGGATGCTGAGTATTATTACTCGGTCGCCTTACAACTGAAAGAAGGTTCGGGATTTAACGAAATGATCATCTGGAACTACCTGGATGATCCAGATGGGCTTCCACATCCCTCCAACGCTTACTGGATGCCCCTGCCATCAATCCTGGCCTGGATAGGCATGGTGATGACATCCAGCACAGAATTTGTTAAGTCCAGGATCATCTTTATCCCCCTGGCGGCTCTCGTTCCTCCACTTACAGCGGTTCTTGCGTTCCGCATCACGCACAGAAGATTCTCAGCCATCCTGGCTGGATTGATCGCGGTCTTTCCAGGGTTCTACCTGCCGTACCTGGTCACAACTGATGCTTTTGCACTTAGCATGGTTTTAGGAGCGTTATTCTTAATAACCATCGATCATTTGATGGTAGAAAATAAACGCAATTCCCGACCCTGGTATTGTTTAATTCTAGGTGTTCTGGCTGGTTTTTTATTCCTGTGTCGGGCAGATGGGTTAATCTGGTTGATAGGAGGGCTGATCACGATTACCTGGACCGCTTTTTCCCATGGCACCAGATGGAGCAGGAGCAGCTTACTCGGTGCGTTGAGTTTATGCCTGATCGGATATTTCCTGGTGGCAGGTCCGTGGCTGGCAAGAAACCTGTCTGTATTTGGATCTCCATTCTCGCCAGGAGGGAACCGCATATTGTGGCTAACCGAATATGATCAGCTGTTTGTTTTCCCAGCTGACAGCTTAACCTTTCGCAGCTGGTTGTCATCGGGCATAGATGACATCCTGGGTGATAGAGCATGGTCGGCAGGACAGAATATCCAGACCATGTTAGCAATTCAAAGTGGGATTTTCCTGCTTCCCTTGATTTTATTGGGCTTTATCACGCACAGGTCTAATCCGTTGTTATGGATTGGACTATCAGGATGGCTGTTAACAATTTTCTTGATGACGATTGTCTTCCCTTATGCGGGGGCGAGAGGTGGTTTTTTTCATTCTGGGGCAGCATTTCAGCCACTATGGTGGGCAATCGCACCGTCCGGATTGAATACCCTGGTGGATTGGGGTGTAAGAAAGCGAGCCTGGGATCGATTCCAGGCTGAACGTTTTTTTTCGGGGGGTATCCTCCTTCTAATTGTGCTTGTATCATTGCTGGTTTCATATGAACGCATCATAGGAAATGACTTATCAGCAAACAGGTGGGATTCAGGTTACATTCGATATAAATCCGTCGAAGAAAAACTGGAACAACTCGGAGCCGAGAAAAGCACCAGGGTTTTAGTGAATAATGCCCCTGGCTATTATGCTGCCACACAACGTCCCTCCATTTCAATCCCCTATGGTGATATCCAATCAACTTTGAATGCGGCCGCCAAATACCAGGCAAGATACTTAATCCTGGAGATTGACCAGATCCTGGGCGTCCCCGATCTCTATACGCAGCCCGGTGACCGGCAGGGATTGCGCTACCTGGGTACAGTGGCGGATAGCAGAATTTATTTATTCGAGTATCAATGAGCAATTCTGTTTTGGCATGCATTCTCAATATCCAGCGATTCGAAGCTGACGAAAGTCATACTCGTTTTGGCGAGTGTAATTTCTGTCGCGGGATATTTATTTTGGTCACAAGCGGTCTATAAGACCGGTTTTCCTCTGGATGATGCCTGGATTTACCAAACTTATGCTCGCAACCTGGCTGAATTTGGAGAATGGTTCTTTTTACCAGGCATCCGATCGGCTGGATCGACTTCCCCCTTCTACACCATCCTGCTTTCTGCGGGCTACCTGGTTGAGCTAAATACCTTTATATGGACTTTCATGCTGGGATGGTTGTGCCTGCTGGGGATAGCACTGACTGGCAGCGCGATATTCAAGGCATTTGAGATTTCAATTCCCAAACCAGGACTTTGGATCGGTATATTCTTAATTTTCGAGTGGCACCTGGTCTGGGCAGCTGTTTCGGGAATGGAAACATTGCTGTTCGCGTGGTCTGTTTTGCTCACCTTGAGCTGCACACTAAGAAAACCGGTGAATTGGTTCGCCACAGGTTTATTGGTCGGAAGCAGCGTCTGGCTCAGGCCGGATGGGATTACACTCCTGGGACCAATCGTTTTTGCCGTTTACTTTTCCGAAATTGGCTGGAAGAATAGGCTCAGGGCGATTTTCCTGGTAAGCATAGGTGTTTTTATCCTGGTTGCAGCTTATGCTTATTTCAATAGCTGGTTGGGCGGAGGCTTAATACCCAATACATTTAGTGCCAAGCAGGCGGAGTATCTGGCGCTTCAAAAGGTGCCTATCTGGGTGCGTTTTGCAGCACAGGTAAAGATGCTCCTGGTAGGAGGAGGACTGCTGCTATTACCTGGATTCGTTTACTTTATTTATTACGCCATAAGAAAGAAGCTATGGACCTGGTTGGGCTGGATTCTCCGGATTTTTGGCTTTCTTTTCATCTTCGCCTGGCGCCTGCCTGTCACATACCAACACGGCAGGTATGCGGTACCATCCATGGTCATCTATTTTGTGATTGGCTTGATTGGAATGAGCATACTGGCCCAAAATCAGCGGTCGAATGACATGTGGAAGCGGATCTTAACAAAATCCTGGGTCTCAGCAACAGCTCTGGTCGTGGCGATATTCTGGTTCATGGGTGCGCACGCCTATTCTCAGGATGTGGCGATTATTGAGACTGAAATGGTGGCAACGGCGAAATGGATCCAGCAGAATACGCCGACCGCTTCACTCATAGCCGCTCACGACATCGGGGCTATAGGATACTTCGGCAATCGGGACCTGATTGACCTGGCAGGATTGGTATCTCCCGAAGTGATTCCGTTTATGCGGGATCAGAGTAAATTGAGTAGTTATCTCAGCCAGAATGAAGTCGATTACCTGGTTGTTTTTCCAGGTTGGTACCCTCAAATAACAGAATGTCGGCTGCCGCTTTTTGTCACAAATGGGAATTTTAGCCTATCAGCCGGTGGTGAAAATATGGCAGTCTACAGCTGGACAGATTTAAATGAGAAAAGTGATAAATGCCAAAATTGAAAGCACCAGCCCTAATTGATCATTTTCGAGTATTCATATGATTTTACGTGTGCTATACTAATTTACAGCAACAGGAGCAAATTTCCGTATGGAAAAAATTTCAATCATCATCGTAGATGACCACCCCCTGTTCCGACAGGGAGTGGTAAACGCACTTAATTTGGAGCCCGACGTTGATGTGATTGCCCAGGCAACGGATGGTGCGGAAGGCCTGGAATTAATCCGGCTGCACCGACCGAAAATAGCGATCCTGGATGTCAACTTACCTTCTATGAATGGGCACCAGATTACGCAGAAAATCATTCTAGACAGGCTGCCAACCTGTGTCGTCCTGATGACTGCATATGATGATCTGGAGCAGAAAATATACGCGATGAGAACCGGTGCAATGGCATACTGCACCAAGGATATCCTGCCTGAAGATCTGGTCCAGGTGCTTCGAAAAGCACTCCAGGGGATTTATATTGTTGGCGGAAGTGAATTTACCAAGCAGAAACTCGCAGAATGGATTGAGGAACAAACTTCAGGATCAATGCGTTTCATCGGGGATATCGTCGATTCTTATCAGCCGCTCTCCGCGCGTGAAGTGGATGTACTCAAATTGTTATCGCAAGGATTTAGTAATAAAGAAATCGCAGTTGAACTGGGAATCAGCCAGCAAACTGTAAAGAATCATGTCACTTCGATTTTGCACAAGTTGGGAGTTGAGGATAGAACTCAAGCCGTCCTGTACGCAATGAAAAGAGGCTGGGTGAGATTGTATGAACAGGAAGATAAGCAAGAGGAGTAAGCGTGATGACCGGCCAGCCTGGACCTGAAAAACCTGATGGGGAATGGGGGGAGTTTCGAAGTAAGTACCTCGCAGAAATCGAGGGGTACAAAAGAGAAATCAGGGAAAAGACGCTGATGCTCGAGCAGAGCCAAATGGAGATGCGCAAACTTGCACAGCGAAATGCATCCATCACGGCACAATTACAGCAAATCAAGGATCATCTCGACAGCCTGCCAAAAGCTGAAATCAAGCTGGCTTATGAATCTGCGTTAGAAACACAGCAAAGGTTGTTCATTATGCGCGGGCAGCTGGAGAAACTGCAAAGCGATCAAGCGCACCTTCAGCGTTATGTAGACTCAATGGAAGGTGTCTTCAACCTGGCGGAAAACATGATGAGCATCGCAGGTGGCTCGAAAGGCACGGCGATGACTGCCAGGACGGTAGAGATGCTCGTTCAGGCTCAAGAAGCTGAGCGCTTGCGATTATCAAGACAAATGCACGATGGGCCTGCTCAATCACTATCTAATTTTATTCTCCAGACAGATATAGCGATGCGATTGTTTGATATGGATATTGCCGAGGCCAGGGAGGAGCTGGTGCATTTGAAACACTCGGCGACTACCTCCTTTCAACAAGTCCGTGATTTCATTTTCGAGCTGCGGCCGATGATGTTGGACGATTTGGGGCTCATCCCAACACTAAAGCGCTATGTTGATTGGTTCAAAGAACAATCCCACCTTGAGATTCGCTTTACTTTTTCCGGAAGTGAACAGCGGTTGGAGCCATACCAGGAAGTAATGATTTTTCGTGCGATCCAGGAGCTGTTGAATAATGTGACGCACCACAGCGAGGCCAGCGAAGTAAAGATCAACCTGGATGTGGGGGATAATACAGCGAAAGCCATGGTTGAAGATAATGGGAAGGGATTTGAAATCAGCCAGTTGTCGGAACAGAAAGGTATGGGTTTACGAGTAATTCGGGAACGCGTCGAATCGCTGGGAGGTACACTGGACATCGATAGCATTTCCAACCATGGGGTACGTGTTAATTTCCAGATACCGGCAGAGATTTTAGAAAAGACCCCGGCTGCTACACTAGGAATCAATTGATGGGGTATTACACATTAATTTGAGCAAAACACAATAATTGCAATATTGTCAGGTGTTTTTTACCTTGCAGGTATTGCATTTTCTGCAATTTTTCTTATAATGTGGGCACATAAGAAATACCAGGAATTTTGCAGAAAGGAGGTAATACACAATGTTGTTCGCACCGAAAGAAAAAGGACAGGGCATGGTGGAATATGCGTTAATTCTTGTTTTGGTTGCAGTTGTCGTGATTGTTATTCTTGCCCTCCTCGGTCCGGCCATCGGTAACGTATTCAGTAATATTGTTAGCAACGTGTAGCGCTGTTCGCAGCTGCAATCAATATTCAAAATCACGAAATTCCATCATATCCCAACAAAAAAGCCTTGCAAAAACGCAAGGCTTTTTCTTATTTTAAATTAATTACAAATTATCAATTTGTTTAGGGTAA
Organism: uncultured Chloroflexia bacterium; assembly: GCA_963698765.1. Lineage (GTDB taxonomy): Bacteria > Chloroflexota > Anaerolineae > Anaerolineales > UBA4823 > CAVOSB01. Next base: position 147,932 of record CAVOSB010000032.1, on the reverse strand, counting down.
ATGGTATTAATCTCGATATTTATTGACTTTTCACCCGTTCGTCGTATGATATGAAGAACCATATCAGGTTCATCCGGAGGCTGCAATGAGACGTGGGCGAGTTTTCTTCATTTTAGCGTTCTTCCTACTCATCGTCCTGGCTGGTGTGCTGTTAGTCACACAGAGGGGTTTCCTCCCTTTTTCAAGGTCGTCACAACCCACTCCCATGCCGACCGCGCCCCCAGTGCAGGTGGTGGTCGTCACCCAAAACTTGCCTAAAGGATATAGATTAACTGCAGATGTCCTCGGAGTAATCCCCTGGGATCAGAACTCGATCACTCCTGCGTTATTTACTGAGGAAGAAATGCCCGGCCTGATCAATCGCGTGACCAAGTATTCGTTGGAAAGCGGTACACCGGTGCTTGATAGCATGCTGGTCACCGAAGGCGAGCAAGTTGAAATGAGCGGCTCAACCTGGGCGCTCAACATACCACCGGGCAGCGTGGCCGTTTCAATTCCGATCGATCGTTTATCAAGTGTTTCTTATGCGCCTCGTTCAGGCGATCATGTAGATGTCATAGGCACCCTGTTGTTTACGGATCTTGACACCGATTTTCAATCGATGCTCCCAAATCAAACCGGAGTAGTAATTGCCTCTGGTCCCCCAGATCCTGAGACAAAAGAAAATGATCCACTTACTGTAGCAATCAGTTCATTATCTCAAGAGGGATTACCAGATCCCCAAACTGGACAAATCAATCCACCATTTTCATTGTCACCGGGAATATATGGGAAAGTTGTCATCGATCCGGTCTTGGGACAGGCAGTATATCTCGTCCCCTCTGAAAAACAAAGACCCCGGATGGTCAGTCAAATGGTGCTGCAGAATAGCATTGTATTGCAAATAGGTGATTTTCCTCAAGAAGAGGAATTGAATGTAACCGCAACACCTGTTCCACAGGAGCAAGCACCTGATCAAAATCAACAAGAAGAGGAAAAAATTACCCCGAAAAAGCCGATCGTGATTACCTTGATTGTAAATCCGCAAGATGCAATCGGATTGAATTATTTGATTTACAGCGGCGCTCAATTGACCCTAACTTTACGAAATCCGAATGACAATGAGCGCCTCAATCGAGATGCCGTGACTCTGCAATATTTACTTGAAAATTACCAGATTCCGATCCCTGTTAAACTTCCTTACGGGATACACCCAAGAGTTGATGATCTCATTCAACCTACACCTCCCGTTCAGATTCAGGAGTAGTCAAGAAATTTCCAAATAATATTATTCTGGTTAGTGAGGGCGCATGACTGGCGAGGAAAAGATTTGCGTGCTCATCGTCGATGATGTGGCTGAAACGCGCGAAAACATCCGCAGGTTGTTGCAGTTCGAAAAAGATCTCGAAGTAGTGGGTACCGAAAACTCTGGTCGCTCAGGGATTGAAGCTGCGCGGCAACTAATGCCGGATGTTGTCTTGATGGACATCAATATGCCGGATATGGATGGAATAACAGCCACTGAGCGAATACGCACCCTCAATCCTAACATACAAATTGTCATGCTCTCCGTCCAAGGAGATTCAAACTATATGCGGCGTGCCATGCTGGCAGGCGCGCGCGATTTCTTGACCAAACCTCCAGCCGTCGATGAATTGATCACTGCTTTGCGAGTGGCAGGCAGAATGGCAAAGGAAGAACGGACAAAGTCCATCGCCGCCTCGCAAATGGTTACAGGTAGGCTCTCCTTAACCACCTTATTACCATCGACGCTAGGAAAAATCATCACCATTTACAGCCCAAAAGGCGGGACTGGCACAACTACCCTGGCAGTAAACCTTGCGATAACCTTACATAGGGAAGAAGTGCCAGTCTTAATTGTGGATGGAAATCTCCAATTTGGAGATGTGGCCGTTTTTATGAACGAGCAGGTCAGAAACAGCGTTCTGGATCTTGCACCAAGAGTAGACGAGATCGATTCAGATGTAGTCGATGAAGTTATCATCTCACATAAGGCTTCCGGCGTACAGATTTTGGCAGCCCCTACCACGGCCCGAGTATGCCGATAAAGTCACTCCTGAACAATTTAGGAAATTGTTAGAGTATCTGCGCACTCTGTTTCACTATATCGTAGTCGATACTTCTTCAGGTCTTTCAGATATCGTGTTGGCAGCTATGGATGTCAGTGATTTGATCATCTTAATCACCACCCAGGAAATTCCAGCCATAAAAAGCGCCAGACAGTTTTTGGATGTTGCTGAAGTCTTGAATATCGACATCAATCGAATTCTATTTGTTATGAATCGATTCGACCGCCGTATTGGTATACTGCCCGAAAAAATTTCGAAAAGTTTTAAGCTTTAAGATCATAGCAGTCCTGCCCTTTGATGAGCGAGTTGTGATCCCGTCTGTCAATCGGGGAATTCCGTTTATGCTTGGCGATCGATCTAAGCCCATTTCTAAAAGTTTTCTCTCCCTCGAAAGTGTGGTTCGCAGGCGAATTACGGAATTATCGGATTTAGATACGAGCTATCAAAGGCTTGCCAACCGGAAGTAGGAGGATAAGCGATGTCATTACTGAGAAGGATTGAAGAGTCTCAAGGAAAGTCTCCGAATCCAGGCAATGATGGCGGGGATGGAAAGACCCGACCACTCAATATCCAGGCACGTCGGGTCGCTCCCCCCGGAGTACAGAGTCAGCGGGACACTTATCTTGATCTAAAAATAAGGGTGCAGAACAGGTTACTGGCTGAGCTGGATCCTTCGATGGATATCTCACGCGTAGGTGATGTTAGAAATACCATCCAGGATTTGTTTGACCAGGTTTTGACTGAAGAGGGGATCGTGCTTTCCCGACCGGAGCGACATCGCCTTTTCGAGCAGATCGCAGCTGAAATCCTGGGATTCGGACCGCTGCAACCTTTATTGGAAGATGAATCTGTAACTGAAGTAATGGTCAATGGGGCAAAGAATATTTATATTGAGCGAAATGGCAAAATCATCCGTGTTCCCGTCACCTTTGAAAGTGACGACCACGTGATGCGAATTATCGACCGCATCGTGGCACCCATGGGCCGGCGCGTGGATGAATCCAGCCCATATGTCGATGCACGGTTGCCAGATGGCTCGCGTGTGAACGCAATCATACCGCCAATTTCGCTGGTTGGGCCTGTCATTACTATCCGGAAATTTTTTAAGAACCCGATCACGATCGACCAATTAATTCAATTAGGCTCGATAACACCGGAAGCCCTTCAATTCCTGAAAGCCTGCGTCGAATTGAAATTAAATATCGTGATTTCTGGAGGTACTGGATCGGGCAAAACGACATTATTGAATATCTTGTCGCAGTTCATTCCGAACGACGAACGTATCGTAACCATTGAAAATGCAGCAGAGCTGCAGCTGCGCCAGGAGCATGTTGTCACACTGGAATCGAGACCGCCTAATATTGAAGGGCGAGGTGAAGTGACGATCCGGCAGCTGGTCATCAATGCATTACGTATGCGACCAGACCGTATCATCGTAGGCGAAGTACGCGATGAGGCAGCCCTGGATATGCTGCAGGCGATGAACACAGGTCATGATGGTTCGATGACCACTACACATTCGAATGGACCGCGGGATACCCTGGCACGCCTTGAGACGATGACAATGATGTCGGGTATGGAGCTTCCGGTGCGGGCCATCCGTGAGCAGATATCATCCGCAATCGAACTAGTTGTCCATCAAGAGCGTATGCAAGACGGCACCCGCAAGGTAGTAACGATTTGCGAAATCAGTGGGATGGAAGGTGATGTGATCACGATGACAGATATCTTTGTATTTGAGCAGACAGGTTTTGATAATGGGAAAGTTATCGGGAGAATCAGACCGACCGGCTTGCGTCCCAAATTTATTGACAAGATTGAGGGGGCAGGGATCCATTTACCGGCATCAATTTTTGGTATCGGAGAACGACGCCGCTATTAAATATAGAATTTCATGAGAAAGGTGAACCTAATGGAATTGATTCTTTTTTTGGGCATCGGGCTGGTAATTTTTCTTTCTGTTATTGGAATTGTTGTAACTGTATTAAGTGAGAGATCGTTCGTCGAAGAACGTCTAGGTCAAATTACTGGTATAGAAATTAAGTTAGGTGCCAATCATCGGGGTGAAAAAGCTACTCCAGTCGGTGATTGGCTCGATGCGAAATTAGAAAATTCTAAGGTTGGTGGTGGCATTTCAAGAGAACTTGCCAGAGCCGATTTGAAATTGAAATCAGGTGAGTTTTTCGCTAGTTATAGTGATGTCTATGGTGGGGCTGGGTTTTGCAGTCGGATTCCTAAATGATCGAAACGATCCTATTAATTGGTTTACCTTGATAGGTGGGTTGGCTGGATTTTTCATTCCCTGGTTTTACTTAAAACGGCTGCAAAAGAAACGTCTAATCCGCTTTAGCGAACAACTGCCCGATATGTTGAATCTGATGGTCAATGGATTGCGAGCAGGTTATTCGCAATGCAAGCTTTGGAATCCGTCAGCAAGGAGCTTCCTGCACCGCTTTCTGATGAATTTCGCAGGGTAGTTCAGGAGATGTCACTTAGGATTGCCAATTTACAGGCACTCGATAATTTATTGCGACGTATTCCATCCGAAGATCTGGACCTGGTCGTCACGGCAATGAACGTTCAACGCGAAGTTGGTGGTAACCTGGCAGAAATCCTGGACACAATATCCTATACGATCCGCGAAAGGGTTCGAATTAAGGGCGAAATCCGCGTTCTCACTTCACAGGTGATGTATTCAGCACGCTTCCTGGCATTATTGCCGGTGATGATAGCCGGGATTTTATGGTTCGCTAACCGCAGTTACATGATGGAATATTTCGATCCACAATCAAAAGTTGCAGGCTGTATCATTCCCCCTGGTTCGATCGCACTGATCGTTGCCGCCCTAATGATCATCACCGGATATTACATGATGAATAAAATTGGTGATATCGAGGTTTAGCAGGTTCGGGAGTGTGGAAAAATGCCAAGCATATTGATATTCGCAGTCATTATCTTCGCAGTCTTAGCCGGCTCGGTTGCGCTGATCATCATTGGTTTGAGAGAACCGCATGATTTTGACGCGCTTCAAGATCGCCTGGTGGAGTTTGCTGTCCGCGGTGGAAAGGTTTCTCTGGAGGAGATTGAGCTTTCACAGCCAATCAGCCAGCGTGTTGTTTTGCCACTTGCCAGGAAGATGGGTGAATTTGCCCTTCGATTCACTCCCCAAAATGCATTTCAGTCAACCGCACACAAGATCGAGTTAGCGGGAAACCCGCGAGGGATGGATCCGACGATTCTGTGGGGATTGAGGTTCTTGATTGCCATTTCGATAGGTGTTTTATTCTTAGTCCTTTTCCGCGTCAGCGATATCGACTGGACCTGGGGGAGAAAGATCCTAATTACGGCTGTGTTCGTTGGCCTGGGTTTCATGCTCCCGGAGCTGTTGATTAATTCGAAGATCCAACGCAGGCAAAAGTCGATCCGCAAGGCACTGCCTGATGCGTTGGATTTGCTAACGATTTGCGTGGAAGCAGGTTTAGGATTCGATGCTGCAATAAATAAAGTCTATGAGAAGTGGGATAACCCGCTATCTCTATCTTTTGGTCGAGTCTTGCGAGAGATCCAGCTCGGGAAGCTGCGCCGGGAGGCCCTCAGAGATATGGCCGATCGAATAGGCCTGGCAGAGATTACGAGTTTTGTCGCCGCGGTGATCCAGAGTGAACAACTGGGAGTCAGCATGGCGAAAGTATTACGGATCCAGGCTGACCAGATGCGAATCCGCAGAAGGCAGAGAGCGGAGGAAGAAGCACACAAAGCGCCGATAAAAATGCTGGTGCCAATGGCTGTATTGATCTTCCCTTCAATTTGCATTGTGTTGATGACACCGGCTATCCTTCAGCTCATGCGATCTCAATTGAATACAATTTTCTTTGGTGGTGGGTAACAAGCAGCAGAAAATCGCAGTAAAATAGATAAGAAAGCTGTAGATACTGTTCCTGACCACTTTCCAGATCAAGTCATGCCTGAACCCGAAAAAATTCGGCGTATGGCTTTTCACCTGTACCAGACAGCCTGGGCAGGTTTGGATTGGATTTATCCTCCGTTGTGTGGAGGTTGCGGCAAAGCAGGGGAAAGATGGTGCCGGGATTGTCAAACTCACACCGAGAAAATCCCAGAGAATGTATGTATCCGCTGTGGTGATGTAATTTCAATACCAGGAATCTGCTACAGGTGCCGGAATTCTCCACCCAGCTACACCTCTCTACGATCGTGGGCCATTTTCTCTGGTCCATTAAGAAATGCAATCCATAGATTGAAGTACAAAGGAGATATCGCACTAGGGGAAATCCTCGCCCGACCGTTGATCGAGATTACCAATTCTCTTTCTTCGGAGATCGACGCGGTTGTTCCTGTGCCAATCGGGATTGCCCGTAAAGCCGAGCGCGGATATAATCAGGCGGCTCTTCTCGGCTTTCCGATTGCCCTGGGTTGTGGAATTCCTTACCGCCCTGGTTGGCTGGTAAAAATCCGTGAAACACGATCCCAGGTGGGTTTAACTCATTCAGAGCGGCAGGAGAATTTAAGGGAGGCATTCAGAGCGAATGCGGAGAGTGTGATAGGGAAACGAATCCTGATCGTCGACGATGTTGTAACCAGCGGTGCTACTTTGAAAGCCTGCTCTGCCGCACTGCTGGAGGTGGGTGCTGCTGAAATCTACGGTCTTTCGTTAGCTCGTTCAGGACACCCTGATTATTGGATGACAGAAGGAAAAATCTTCTGGTAAGATATCTGTTCATTACACAGGCAAGGAGGAATTCTATGGCATTTGAAGTTGAGATTTATGGACGTAATATGGAAGTGACGGAACACGTGTCTGATTATGTCACTAAAAAGGTTTCGAAATTGGACCGGTTTTTGCAGGAAATTGAAGAAGCCCGTGTTGACCTGGCGTTTGTCAAATCTGCCCGCAGCGCTTCCGATCGACAGGTGGCTCAGATAACAATTCGAGGTAAAGGGTTTATCTTACGTTCTGAAGAGAGAGCTGACGATATCTTCGCCGCAGTGGATACTGCAATTGAGAAGATGCAGCGGAGAATCGAGCGTTACAAAGGGAAGCATTACCGCGGTAGAGGTGATGGAAAAACTGCTTCCGAAGTCCTGTCACCTGCAGTTGAAGAAGAGGAAAGCGGAGAGCTGGGTCCGGTCATCGTTCGAAGGAAGAAATTCATGCTTTCGCCGATGAGCGAGATGGAAGCCTTAGAGCAAATGAGCTTGCTCGGACACGAAAATTTCTTCCTGTTCTTTAACGTGAATACGAATTCAATCAATGTCCTTTACCGCCGGCGGGACGGCACTTATGGCTTGATTGAAACCGAGGTCGGCTGAGCAAAATACACTCACTACTGAATAAAATCGGCTATATACTGTAATGAAAAACAAGCAAGTTCAGGTCAAGGAAAAAATTGAGTTGAATTACGATATGGTTTATTCGCTGGCGGATTCGCTGCCTGGTGAATCGGTCGATTATGATTTGATTCATGCTGCAGTTGAACAAATTCTTCAAGCGATTGGTGAAGATCCATCCCGATCTGGAGTAAAAAATACTCCGGATCGGGTGGCGCGCATGTACGCCGAGTTAATGGTCGGGTACCGCCAGGATCCGATTGAAATCTTGAACGGCGCGGTATTCGATGAAGATTACGATGAGATGGTTGTTGTTCGAGATATTGAGTTTTACAGCTTGTGTGAACACCACCTGCTACCTTTCCTGGGAAGGGCGCATGTCGCATATCTTCCCAAAGGGAAGGTCCTGGGACTCTCAAAAATTCCACGTGTTGTAGATATGTTCGCCAGACGGCTGCAGGTGCAGGAACGGATGACCCGGCAGATCGCAGAATTCATCCATGGAGTTCTCGACCCAATGGGTGTCGCGGTGGTCATTGAAGGCTTGCATTTATGCGCCACAATGCGCGGCGTGAAGAAGCATGATGCCAGGATGACGACTTCTGCCATGCTGGGTGCATTTCGAAGTCATGCACCGACTCGTCAAGAATTCCTGGATAATATCTCCAGGGGCTCACCCCCTATCTTGTAGAGAATCCTCTTGCATCTCAGGATGTCGTGGATGCTTGATTACTCTTCAGAATCCACAGGCAGGATGCCAGGATTCCCCACGCTACGACCTGTTTTGATCGAATCCCGTCAAGAAATATCTGGCTGTCCCCTCTGAAGAATTCGAGGAATAAGGCAGTCGCTGCAGTAAGGGACATAAAGAGAAAAAAATATTCTCCGGGCTGCTTATTTTCGGAAGACCACCTGGCAGGCCAAAATAGAATCAAGATCAACATTGCAGCCAATGCCTCGTAGATTTGAGTGGGATGACGGTGCATCCCCCACAAGTAAATACTCCAGGGGATTGTAGTGGGCTTACCATACGCCTCTCCCGAAGCCAGGTTGGATAAGGGCACGGCAATCATCAATACCGCTAGCAATGGAGTAAGGGCATCCAAAGCAGAAAGTAATGGAATTTGCTTGCGTTGGGCATAAACCAGTCCAACCAGGACTGCGGCCAGAATTCCTCCCCAAATGTCGAGCAGTCCTGGATTCAGGCTGATGATCGAAATCGGATTCCTTATAAATGCATCAGGATATCGGAGCAGGAATGATAAGCGGGCACCGATCAATCCGCCAATCATCATGAAGAAAACCAGGTTATAAAGCTGCGTTGAGGTAATTCCCCTCCCATTACAAAATTTCTCACTGAGTGTAAGTCCGATCCACAACCCTAACAGTAGAATCAAGCCTTCCACCTGAATCGCGGCGGGACCTACCTGCAGGACTGGCAGCATTACCGTAATCCTGCCCTGGCCAGCAGGTCCTGTACTTTCACCCGAATTGTCGCCTCAGACAATGGACCTCCAATTTCCACATCCTGGATTTTCCCATCTGCGCCGATGAAGAAAGTGGTTGGGAGTGCCCGGACCTGGTAAAGATTTGAGGCTGTGCCATCAAAATCCAGGTAGACTGGGACTATCAAGCCAAATTCATCGATGAAATTCTTCACGTCCGGAAGGTTGTCTTGATGGGTGGAATTAATTGCCAGGATAACCAGGCCTGTGTTACGATACTCCTCATAGATGCGTTGGAGGGCGGGCATTTCTGCCCGGCAGGGGGGACACCAGGAAGCCCAAAAGTTTAAGACCACCGGTGATCCATGAAAATCAGACAACTTTACGGTCTCACCCTGGATGGTCGTCACTTCAAAATCCGGGGCTGAAAATCCCTTATAGGGGACCGTTGGCGCAGCCTGGTTCATGCTCTCCTGCGGTACTTTGCTGATCCAGATCCATGCTGCACCGAACAATAAAATACCAACCTGGAGCAGGGGAATTTTTCGAAGCGAAGCGGTCATTAGATAGCAGCCTGTATTCGGATTTGCTGGTATCGATACGGGCAACTCGATCTCGGCATACCGGCGACCATTTTATCATCCCGTTCCTCTAAAATGAAAATTTTCGAGGTATCCATCAAATTTGTTCATCATTATCAGCCCGCTTGACAAAGTAACCTTATTTGATATGATCGCGAATGGAGTGAACGATTTTTTGATAAAAACCGGTCGAAGATATCAACCTGCACGTATAAAGAATCAAGCTATCCACCTGACTTTCATATTGCTGGTGATAGCCTGTGCACTGCCAGGAAGAGTATTCTCTCTTTTCGGAACAGGAACACCAGAGATAACATTGACGGCAGAGTTTACTGGTTCTGCAGTCCAGGTGACGCCTTACCCGATTGAGGTTACTATCACTCCATCACCTTCGATCAATGGATACCCTTTCCCACCTGTGGATGCACAGCCAACCACGCCTGTGGCAGCTACTGAATCACAAGGCACGCCATCTTCCCAATATCCAGGTCCTGGCGAAGTTCAAAGCAGCACACCAACGCCAACCCAGGAAATCACAGGCGGTATCCCATATCCGACTCCTGTAAATCCCGTCTTTCTAACCAGCACTTCGACATCCAATCTCACCTATCCGGGACTGGCGACAGACAGTTTTTTTACTCCCCAGGCTACAATTTTGTTTTCCACGCCGCAATTAGGCACTCCGACCGCTGTACCCCTGGTTACCCTAGAGGCGAGAACTCCAGTCCCTCCCCCAGCATGGATCAATTCACAGCTGCGGGCCAGCGACCTTAGCGGAGTGAAATTAGCCTCCGGAAAAACCCAGCTGTTCTTTTTCTTCGCGTTTTGGGATGGAGCCAGCCTGGCGATGGCGCCGCTGGTGCATGCCGTGGAAGAGGATTACCAGGAGAGGGTCAATTTTGTTTACCTGGATATTGACGATCCAGCAGCGAATTATTTTATGGAAGAATTGGGTTACGTTTCCCAACCACATTTCTTCCTGGTTGATCCGCAGGGTGTAATCATCCAACAGTGGGAAGGGTATGTCAAGATCGAGGAATTGATCGAAGCGATTGAATCCGCCCTGAAGTAACTAGAGATACCTACCCGAAAATTTCTTAGATGAAATTATTCCCCGTATAGAATCTGATTAACAAGCCCAGAATTTGGTTGACAGATTTTGCGAATCTGGTACAATAATACTACCCCTCCCCCTATGGGGGGGGTATACAATGAAACACGATATTGCTCAACTAAGATTGAAGACCATTGAGGGTCATATTCGCGGCATCCAGAAGATGATCGACCAGGAAGCCTACTGCATCGATGTCATCCGCCAGATCAATGCCGTCCAATCGGCGCTTAATAAAGTGAGCGCCATTATCCTCGATGAGCACCTGCATTCTTGCCTGATTACTGCGGTGCGCAGCGAGAATCCGGACGACAGAGAAAAGGTGTTAAAGGAAATTACCGAAGTCTTCCAGGCAAAAGCCGAATCATAAATTACATTTTGTTAAAGGAGAATAGATCATGACAACTGTAGATTATTCCATTCCCAGCATTCACTGCAATCACTGTGCGCACACGATCACCATGGAGCTGCGAGAACTTGAAGGTGTTAAATCTGTCCAGGTCTCACCAGATGCAAAGCGGGCTGTGATTACCTTTGAAGACCCTGCGAATGAAGAGAAAATCAAAGCCCTTCTGGCAGAGATCGCCTATCCAGTCGCAAGCTAAGAATTCAGGTAGCCCGGGAGTCTCTGATTGGCTGAAGTAAAACAAATCACCCTGCCGATTACCGGCATGACCTGCGCGAATTGCGTTTCGACGGTGGAGCGCAATATCAAAAAGGTGGATGGCGTCCAATCGGCAATGGTGAATCTCTCCTCGGAAAGAGCGACGGTAGAATTCGATGCCTCCCTGGCGTCGCTGGATGACCTGATCGGCAGGGTCGAGCGAGCAGGGTACGGCATTGCTACCGGGCAGGCAGATCTATTGATTTGCCGCATGAGCGACGACAATGATGCCCGCAGGATCGAAAAAGCGTTGAGAAACATGGAAGGTGTACTCGAAGTTCAGGTAAATTTTGCTACTGAACGGGCACGAGTTCGAGTATATTCCGACGCTCATCAGCCAGTCTGATTTGAGAAGCGAAATTGCTGCAGCAGGATTTGAAACGGTTGAGACCGGTGAGGACGACGAAGATGCCGAGAGGAAAGCCCGTGAGCTTGAGATAGCCACCCAAAGGCATTTCCTGATTGTGGGGTTGATCTTCACGATCCCCTTGTTCTTGCTTTCCATGGCCCGTGACCTGGGTTTGCTCCCGATGCATATCGCGCATGCCTCCTGGATGAACTGGTTGATGTTGGCCCTGGCGACACCTGTCCAATTCTATGTGGGACGACAGTACTATGTCGGCGCCTATAAATCACTCCGCAATAAGGCTGCCAACATGGACGTACTGATTGTTATGGGTTCCTCTGCAGCTTACTTTTATTCCATACCGATCACGCTTGGGCTGATCGAAGGGCATGTCTACTACGAAACCGCGGCTGTGATCATAACGCTGATCAAGCTCGGGAAATACCTGGAAGCTAAGGCGAAGGGTCAAACCAGTGAGGCAATCAAGAAATTATTAAGCCTGCGGCCCAGGACTGCCCAGGTGATTCGCAGCGGGGAGGAGCTTCAGATCCCCGCTGAAGAAGTAAAAGTAGGCGACATCGTGATCGTGCGGCCGGGTGAACGGATTCCGGTGGATGGAGTGGTGGTCGAGGGCAGATCATCGATTGATGAATCCATGTTGACCGGTGAATCACTACCGGTGGAGAAAAATCCCGGCGATTCAATCATCGGAGCGACGATCAACAAGCTTGGGTTACTCAAATTTGAAGCCACCAAGGTTGGTAAGGAAACAGCCCTGGCTCAAATCATCCGGCTGGTGGAGGACGCGCAGGGCAGCAAGGCGCCCATTCAAAAGCTGGCGGATCGAGTCTCTGCAATTTTTGTGCCGGTGGTCATTGGGATTGCCCTGGTAACCTTCCTGGTCTGGTATTTCCTGATCCCCTACTCGCTCACATCTGATGTGAGCCTGTTCGCACGCGCAATGATCCACATGGTGGCGGTGCTGGTGATTGCCTGCCCGTGCGCCATGGGTCTTGCGACTCCCACAGCAGTAATGGTGGGTACTGGAAAAGGAGCCGAAGCAGGGATCCTTCTAAAATCCGGCGAAGTGCTGGAAAGAGCAGAGGGAATCACGATGGTGATCCTGGATAAGACCGGAACCATCACCAGGGGACAGCCGGCGGTGACGAATATCCTGATGGTCCAATCATCGTCAACGAATGACCAGGTCGGCGAGAAGGAGCTCATCCAGTTGGCGGCATCTGTAGAGAAGGGGAGCGAGCACCCGTTGGGGGAGGCGATTGTCGCGCTGGCAGGAGAAAGAGACCTGGCACTTTTCCCGGTATCGGGTTTCCGGGCAACCGTTGGGCACGGCGTCGAGGCGGAGGTGAATGGGCTTCAAGTCCTGCTCGGCAACCTGCGGATGATCAATGACCGCGGGATCAATCTCAATGGATTGGATTCTGCGGTGATTGCGCTCCAGGACCAGGCTCAGACCGCTGTGCTCGCAGCCGTTGATGGGAACCTCAAAGGAGTATTCGGGGTAGCGGACACGATCAAAGAGGGGTCAAAGCAGGCTATTGCAACCCTCCACAAGATGGGGCTGAAAGTGGTTGTGATCAGCGGTGATAACCAACGGACAGCCGAAGTGATCGCTTCTCAGGTGGGTGTTGATTTAGTGCTGGCGGAAGTGCTGCCTGGAGATAAAGCCGCTCAAGTGAAGAAAATGCAGCAGAGTGGAGAGATTGTGGCGATGGTTGGAGACGGGATCAACGATGCTCCAGCATTGGCCCAGGCAGAAGTCGGAATTGCGATCGGCACCGGAACGGATGTGGCGATGGCAGCTGCACCTATGGTACTGATAAGCGGCGATTTACGCGGCGTGCCGCGCGCGATTGCTTTATCCCGCCGCACGCTCAGGACGATAAAACAGAACCTATTCTGGGCATTTTTCTATAATATTATTTTGATCCCTGCGGCGGCAGCTGGTTTCTTGAACCCGATGCTGGCTGCAGGAGCGATGGCCTTCAGCAGCGTATTTGTCGTTACCAACAGCCTCAGGCTGAAACGTTTTCGACTGGATTGAAGCTCCAAATTAAATTGGTAATCTAAAAAGGCCAGGGGGTTTTTGCCGTATCGACCGTACCGGTCCAATCCGAATAAGGGACTGCGTCGAGATTGCCGGAAGCCTGTCCGCCGCTGATCCAACATTGCTGGCGGCGGGTGCGTGGATCGTCGATCCGGATCAGCCACCATTGGGCCTGACTTTTACCGATAATTTCCAATTCAGAGCCGGTCTCAAAAGTCCAGATGATATCGTAATCAGAGCTTTGCCCACCCCGGCAGTTGTAATTCTGGTCCAAGAACAGGACCGCGCTACCCAATGGTTCTGAAACGGTGTTCGTGGGTTGAATAATCGCAGGAAGAATGGAGGTTGGAACAAGGGTGTTCGTTGACAGGTTGTTTGGTTGGATTTGCTGTACTGATGGAGTGTTAATCACGAAAGCAGGTGAAGGCATCTCAGTTTGTGAGTTGTTAACAGTGTTACTATTCACCTGCGCTGTGGTAATTGAGAGAAGTGCGGTATTCACATTTCTGCGACCGTTCAGGAACAGACCCGTAATAACAAAACAAACGACCAGTGCCAGAAGTCCAAAGCCTGCAATGGCGATCATTACCAGGCCGCGATTGTTTTTTGGAGCTGCAGCGTCGCCCATGGAAAAGACTGGTAGCTCTGAAGCATCCTTATCAGGTGGGTTTATAGCGACAGTCTGGGGAACAGTTGTATCTTGTTTCTGGGTTGGTGCTTGAACTGAACTCATGGATGATGATTCCAGTGCAGCTGCTAATTCTCTCACCTGCTGGTAGCGCTGATCAGGAAGGATTTCAATAGCGCGCAAGATTACTGCCTCCAGGGCGGGGTTCAATTCGGACCGGAGTTCGCGTGGTGGAATGAGGCTGGCCTTATGAGAAGCCATCAACGGGCTCTCAGGTAATATCTCACCGGTTAAAACTCTATATAGAGTGGCACCTATGGCATAAATGTCAGAACGAACATCTGTATGGGCCTGGTACTGCTCGAGAGGACTGTATCCTGGAGTGACTGCTTTTGCACCGACCATGGTCATGCGCATGGGGTCATAGAATTTGGCGATGCCGAAGTCAACCAGGATTGCACGCCCATCGGGCGTGATTTTTATATTGGCTGGTTTGATGTCGCGGTGAATGATTGGGGATGTTTGGTGATGCAAATAATCTAACGCCGAACAGATTTGTGAAGTCCAAGTTAAAACCTGATCAACCGGTAAAGGACCCAGACGCCTGACCATACTCTCAAGATCTTCGCCTTCAACAAAGTCCATCACCAGGTACTGGCCTCTTTCTTCCAAGAAGAAATGATCTGTCACCCGTGGAAGATTAGTATGAGAAAGGTTCGCCAGGATATTTGCTTCGCGCTCGAATTGCTCTTTAGCGGCCGGGCTGGTATCCAGATTTTCTTTCAAAGCGACTGGTTTCCGCAAGTTCATGTCCCAGGCCCGATAAACAGCTCCCATCCCACCCTGACCAAACTTGGTCACAATCCGGTAACGATTGACAAACAGCTCGCCTTGAGTTATCTCCATGCTTTCTCCAGAAAATCGATTATCTCAGCACGCTTTGTTGGAATCTTGGTGGTTTTTTGAGTATGAATGGATATCAGAAAGGCCAGGGGGTTTTTGCAGTTTCGCCGGTGCCCGTCCAATTAGAATCAGGTACAGCGGATAGATACCCGGCTGCTATTCCACCATAGATCCAGCATTGTTTGCGGAGGGTATTTGGATCCTCTAACCTCACCAACCACCAGCCATTCTCGCTCTTTCCGATGATCGCAAGCCGTGTGTCCTTTTCAAGGGTGCGGATAATGTCATAATCCCTGCTGGTCCCACCCCGACAGTTATAGTCTCGATCCAGAGTCTAGGACAGCGGGCACTGGTGTGCCTGGAAGGATTTCAGTCGGTATGCTGGAGAAGGGAACAGGGATCAAAGTTGGACTGCCGGTTGATTGAGGCGGAAACTGCGGCTCAGTGCTCGTGGGGAAAAATGGCAAAAATGTTTGGATTGACGCATTGAATGTTGGGATAGCAGTTTTTTGCGATGATGAAATTGTGGGGCTGATGGCAAGCTCGCGACTCCGATTGTTCAATAGAACAGCCGCAAAAACTGCAACTGCACAAATACCGACGATTCCCAGGATTACCAGCGGAATCGAAAAACAGCTGCGGTTTGAACCTGGAAGTAAGGGTTTTTAATCTCACCATTCTGACCAGGTAAACCAGCAGGTTGAGGTTGTGCAATGGGGATTGGCTGGGGGAGTAAATCTACCGGGGGCGAAGCAGCTGTTCCCAGGAAGGTCGCCTTCAATGCGGTTAATAACTCTGCGGCGCTCTGGTAGCGTCGCTCCGGTTGAACTTCGACTGCTTTAAGAATCACCGCTTCCAAAGCTGGACTGAGTTCAGACTGCAGCTGCCTGGGGGGAATTAAACTGGCCTCACCCATTGCACGTCGCGTGCTTTCGGGGATGAGCTCCCCGGTGACGACCGTATACAACGTGGAGCCCAACGAATAAATGTCCGAGCGGACATCCGTACCGGCGTGGTACTGCTCCAGGGGGCTGAAACCGGGCGTAACAGCTTTCGCACCGTCCATGGTCACGCGATCATGACCGTAGAACTTGGCAATGCCGAAGTCGACTAAAATTGCACGGCCCTCGGGTGTAATCCTGATGTTCGCCGGTTTGATATCGCGATGAATAATCGGAGCAGGCTGGCTGTGCATATAATCCAGGGCAGAGCTGATTTGCAAAAACCAACCAACCGCAGTTTCTTCAGGTATCGGACCTAATCGATCGACCATATTCTCGAGATCTTCCCCCTCGATAAAATCCATGACTAAATACTGGCCTTGCTTTTGAAGGAAGAAGTGATCCGTTACGCGAGGTAAATTGGGGTGTGAGAGATTTGCCAGGATATTTGCCTCACGATCAAACTGCTCCTGGGCGTCCAGTCCAATCTCAAGGTTTTCTTTTAGTGCTACCGGTTTCTTCAGGTTCAGATCCCAGGCGCGATAAACTGCTCCCATCCCACCCTGGCGCAACTTATTCACAATTCGGTACCTGTTTCTGAAAACCTGTCCGGTCGGTATCGGCATAAAAAATCCTGATTTTTGGCTGAGTTCCGTTTCTATTTAGTAAATGTAGAGCTCCAACAAATACAAATGGAAAGTATAGTACAGAATATTGAAATGCAAAAAGTAAAATCAACTAACAACCAGCCGACCCAGTGGGATGAATTTCGGTGAATAGTACTTTTGTCCTATGCATTTCTGCATATTTTGTAGTATGATGGTCTAGTAGTCAGACCAGTATACCAGTTGAAACTGATGCAAATACACCCGGTTTCCAAGAAAACTCTTGCGGATATGATCGCAGCAAAGCTGGCTGCCTCGGTTTTAGATGAGTTGCTGCCAGAAGGAAGCCAGCTGCCCTCGGAACGTGACCTTATCCAAAAACTGGAGGTCAGCCGGACTACGTTACGCGAAGCGCTGAAAATCCTCGAAGAGAAAGACATCATTGAATCGTGTGCCGGGGTGGGGTGGTTTGTGAAAGCCATCGATGAAGCGAATTTCCCGGGTATCTATGAGATCGCCAGTATTGAGAAAGAAACGTCGGGCAGAGAGGCTCCAATCTCCGGTGTAGAATCTCCAGGAGGTCCGCGCAGGCTCCCAACTTCTCCAGAGAAGCCAATTCACATCCCTAACCTGAGAACAGACCGGCTGGGAACTTTCGATTTCATATCCTGGTGGGAGCGTGAAAAGGTCCAGGCTGCGAAAGTTCTGGTGGTTGGCGCAGGCGCGCTGGGGAACGAAGTAGTCAAGAACCTGGCATTGATGGGTGTCGGGTACCTGTACATCGTCGATTTTGACACGATTGAAGCTGCCAATCTCAGCCGCTCGCCGCTTTTCCGGGAGAGTGACAATGGTCGCCGGAAAGCTGAAGTCGCTGCGGCACGTGCCAAAGAGATGAATCCCGATATCCACGTCCAATATTTGCATGGTGATATCACCACACAATTGGGACTGGGTGTGGTGAGGCGAATGGACGTGATTATTGGCTGCCTGGATAACAGGGAAGCGCGTTTAGCGGTCAACCGGTATGCGAATTGGATGAATAAACCATGGGTGGATGGAGCTATTCAGGAGCTTTTAGGGCTGGTGCGAGTGTTCGTTCCAGGTGATGGCGCCTGTTTTGAATGTACCCTAACTGAGCAAGCCCGCAGAGACCTGGCTACCCGCTATTCCTGCCCTTTACTGGCAAGGCAAAATATAATCCTGGGTAAAGTCCCAACTACTCCGACGATCGCATCGATCATCGGGGCAATGCAATCGCAAGAGGCACTGAAACTGATTTACAGCCTGCCAGTCGAAGCTGGCAGCGTGATCCATTTCAACGGAATGACGAACCAGGTTCACACGACAGCGTATGTCGCTCGACCAGACTGCGAAAGCCATTGGAATTTTGGAAATATTATCGAATTACCCATGCGAGCGTCTACTACCACATTTGAGGAACTCCTGGGCTTTGCCAGAGCAGACCTGGGACAAGAGGCGGTCATCGAGCTCGACCAGGAGATCATCCTGGCACTCATCTGTCCGACCTGCCAAAAAGTGGAAAAGATAATTAAACCGATTTCTGAAGTGTCTTTCGAATCGGCTCACTGTCCAATGTGCGGAACCCTGCGCGAAACACAAATGACCCATGTGATTACCGGTGAGGAGCCATTTTTACACCAACCTCTGGCAAGCCTTGGAATCCCCGCCCTGCACGTGATCCGCGCGTATAACACCCAGGAGTACCGCTTTTACGAGCTGACCGGTGATCTCCAGGAAAGCCTGCATTTCAAGGATTTCGACTGGTCATCTCCCACCCGCAAGGAAATCATCAGAGACCGAATACGAATTGGTTCTGCTGTCCCCGTAGAAGACCTGGCATCCAGCCCAACAAGGGGCAGGATTATATTACATGAATGAGAAAAGCTGACGTGAATGGCCAATCTTCTTCAGTTACTATGGACGTATGTTTAATGGATGAGTATCTAGATAAACCTCCATTTCGAATGGTCCTGGTCATTCTGACAGCAGGAATCATATCGAGCCTGCTGCCGCTCTTATTCTTATTGAATTTACCGATCTCAAATGAGATCCTGAAATGGTCAATTATCCTGTTTTCAGGATTTGTTGCTGGCCTGGCTGCTCGGGTGCTCTTACAAAATTCAGCACCGGGTCTCCAGCTCACTGCAGCGATTTCAGCAGTCCTGGTGAATTTTTTCATTCTTGGCTGGTTGACGCTAAACCTGATTGGATTTGACTGGAAACCAACAGACAGGCTGCTTTCTTCAATTCGCTGGGGAATGGAGCTGCTGCTGGCAAGCCTGGTCGCATTCGTGACAATATGGGCCTGGAATACATCTGTTACGAAAATCCAGGTTCCTTCGAAAGCTACAAAAACCGAAATTAAGCCAGAAGTAAAGCAGAAAAATAAACCGGCCGCGAATTCAAAGAAAACCAATTCTAAAAAACCGGGAAAATCTACTGGTTCAAAACCTAAATCCCGGGTAAAACAAACCGATCAAAAAAAATCTCAGCCAAGAGAAGTTTTAGTAATTCCCTCTATACGACGACAAACCCAGGTTGAAAGACCAGGACACTCACCGTTTAAAGAAATAGAAGACCGGTTCCTCAAAATATGGGAAAGAGCAAGGGCCTATAGAAACCAGATAAGTAAGCCGCCGAGCAAGTCCGCATCGAGCCTCTTGATTAAGACCCGCAAGCCGCAAGTACCGACACCGTCCAGGATGGAGGCGAATAACGTCAGGTTGTTCGGCGAAGTCGAACACCGCTGCCCATATTGCCTGGAGGTAGTTCAGAAGAAAGATCCGCGCGGGGTAAAAGTCTGTCCAATTTGCCAAACTCACCATCACCTGGATTGCTGGAACATCACCGGGGTGTGCCAGGTCCCTCACCAGAGCGAATAACATGCAAATTCACCTGATTCCACATTGGAGCAATCTATGCCTGATCTAGAAGTAACCATCGTAATGCCGACCGGTGGAGCGCGTGGAGCAGAAATCCCGGATGATATTGCCATACGCGAGCTTCTTCCAGAGCTGGTCTCACTTCTTCAGCTGCCAACAATCGGACCCGACGGCAGATCGATGGGCTACCGCCTGGACAGCAAGGCATTGGGTCGGGAGCTGATTGAGGATGAAACCCTGGGAAAAGCCGGCGTTCCCCCAAATGACAGGCTGATCCTGACCGCCGATATTACCGCCGGAGCGACAACGATTGAGCAGAGCCCGCGTATGCGGCGGCTCAAGGCAGATCATGGGTTAATGAAGGAGCTGTCTGCCCGAAGCGATTTGATCAAATTCGACTCGCAATCCACACGACCAGGACTCCCCCCGGAAAAATATATTATCACCTACCTGTGCCGCGGGATTGTCGGAGTGGACAGGCAGGGTAATCCTAAATATGGTGAAAAGCACCAGGTTGAAATCTACTTACACAGCCAATATCCTCAGCGTTGGCCGGGGATGAAATGGCTCACACCTATCTGGCATCCCAATATTAATCACCTGAACGGTACTGTGTGTATTGACGCTGCCTGGTGGACTGCAAGCCGCTCCCTGGATCGGTTGATTCTTATGATTGGGGAAATGGTGCAATATAAGAATTTTCACGATGACCCAACCAAGCCTCCCTTTCCATGGGATCCGGAGGCGGCCCGGTGGTGCCAGGGCTATCGTAAAAAACATGTCAAGGCTTTTCCGGTCGACCAGCGCGAACTGCTGCGGCCTGAGAGGGTGAAAATT
Source organism: uncultured Chloroflexia bacterium (assembly GCA_963698765.1). GTDB lineage: Bacteria > Chloroflexota > Anaerolineae > Anaerolineales > UBA4823 > CAVOSB01. Next base: position 127,485 of record CAVOSB010000032.1, on the reverse strand, counting down.
AGAAAGCAGGTGAAGCAAGTAAAACCTGCGATCCGGTTGAAATAATCCTAAGTCTGTAAAGCCCGGGCTGAAATTGAACGAGAATCGTAAAACTATGAAGAAGGAGGCAATACCTATGGCTGAAAAACCCGTAACACTCGTACTACCCGCAGGCGGCACCCGGACGGCGGATGTGCCAGATGATGTCGAAGTAAAGGAATTAATCCCGGAGCTGACGACATCACTGGAACTGCCAACGACCGGTCCGGATGGCCGTCCTATCAGCTATCGGCTGGATAGCAAAGCGCTCGGACGTGAACTCCACGAAGATGAGACCCTGCAAGTCGCTGGAGTCCCGAACGATGACCGCTTGATGATCACAGCAGATATAACGGCTGGTTAATCGTAAAGCCAAGTGGCAAGTCCTGCCAGACTGCCACTTGGCCCCACCCCCTATCTGAGAGTGTATTTAATTTTACCACGCATGGATTCGTTATTGATCAAGCTATCCCCAGAAAGCGGTGCTGATCCCCGGGCTGCAACCATCCCAACCAACCGCTCCCGCCGTTGGTGCTCACCCTGGGAAGGAGATGGGCGCAATGCGAGTTTGTCGGTCTTCGTCTCGCCACGAACATTCATCCGGGTGTGTGCGCACGCCGGCAGTGACCTGCGGAATGAAGTCGGCGGATGGCTGCTGGGTAAATGGAGGAAGGACAGGCGCAGCGGCAGGCAATTCATTGTTGTGGATGCCAGCCTTCCTGCTGAACACACCCGTCATGGCAGCGCCTTCTTAACTTTCACCCAGGACACCCAGATCGCTTTACGGGCGAACATGGAAAAGCGATTTCCTGAGAAGGAGCTGGTTGGGTGGTACCACACACACCCCAAAATGGGCGTATTCATGTCAGCATATGACACCTGGTTACACAGCAACTTTTTCCCATTTCCTTACCAGGTAGCATTGGTGATAGAGCCTTATTCGATGAACGGCGGATTTTTCATCCGCCAGGGTGATGGGACGCTTGATCCGCGGTCCTATTTCGGTTTCCACGAGCTGCACAACCGGAAAAATCGCAGCGTGGTTCATTGGCGAAATTTGCTCCCAGAAATGTTTTCCGAGATTGAGAGGGAACAATGACCCGATTAATGAGGTTATATTATTATGGGGTGCTTGGTGCCATTGGGGGAATAATTTCCTGGCAGATAAGCAACCTGATTGGATTATCATTTTTCAACAACGTTTACTTGAGTGAGATAGCCGTCGGAGCCATGATTGGCTTCTGCATCGGTTTATTGATTGGCCTGGCAGAAGGAATTTCAACACGCAATCCGGTCGTGGCGATAAGGGCAGGATTGATCAGCGGGGGACTGGGAATGATCGGCGGAGCAATTGGTTTACCGTTAGCAGAATTTCTTTTCCAGCTGGCAGGCGGAGAGGCCTGGGCCAGGTCTATTGGATGGGGATTCTTCGGGATGTTGATTGGACTGGCGTGCAGTGCAACTGCCGGCAGCCAGGTTTGGAAAGGAGCTGTAGGAGGGATTCTGGGCGGTGTTCTGGGAGGTTTGCTTTTGGAAAGTGCCCGAAACTGGTTATCTGACCCGCTTATGGGAAAAGCAGCAGGATTGCTGCTCCTAGGAGCTTCGGTAGGTGTGTTTATCGCCCTGATTGTCTTCTTGCTCTCCAAAGCCTGGCTGCAGGTCGCCAGTGGGAAATTGAAAGGGACTGAATTTATCCTGGACAAATTCCTGCGGGCAGAAGGCCCAGCCGCTTTCATCGGCAGCGACGCATTGAAAGCCGATATCGTTCTTCCCGACCCGGATGTAGCTCCGCAACACGCGATGCTGAAAGGCGCTGGCACTCACATCAGCATCAAGGATATGAGCCGTGAAGGTACCTTCGTCAACAACCAGAAGGTAGAACATGGCACACTCCGCAACAAGCAAACCATCCGGGTTGGAAATACCCAGCTGGTTTATTTCGAGAAGAGGTGAGACATGGCTCCTTACAGGAAGTTTTTCTTTTTGCTCCTGATCCTGACCCTGGCCATTATCCAACCCATTGGCGCAGGTGCACAGGAAGAAACAGAGATCAATACCAACGGTGTCCAGGCGCACATCACCCAGGTGGATAATTCCCAATTCCCTTCTGTTACGGTGTATGTCTCCGTGACAGACGGCAACGGTGATCCGGTAGCAGTCCGTCCATCCCAGATTGTCCTGGATGAGGACGGTCAAAGGATCACCCCGGGATAATTCAATCTTCTGGAGATATCGGAGCCCTGACAACCATGCTGGTAATCGATGTATCGGGCAGTATGAACAGCAACCACAAGCTGGATTCCGCCAAATCTGCCGCACAGGCTTATGTGAACCAGGCTCGCCCGTCTGACACGATCGGCTTAATGACATTTAACACCCAGGTCGATTATGTCCAGCCGCTCACCGATAACCACCCAGCACTGCTGGAGGCGATCGAGAAGCTAAAAGCCAGTGATGATACGGCGATGTATGACGCCCTTTCTCAGGGGATCGATATCATCCAACGTGAAGAAGGGCGGGTGGCTGTCATCATCCTCACGGACGGGCTGGATAACCGTAGCAAGATCTCACCGCAGGAAGTACTGGCCAGGATTGGACCAGGAGGATTGTCGATCTCCACTATCGGATTGGGAGACCCAACACACAGCAAGAAAGCCATATCGGGCCTTGATGAAGCCGCACTGGTTGCCCTGGCCGAAAAGGCCGGGGGAGGATATGGATATGCAAACGATGAGGTTTCCCTGCGTAATTTATATGAGCGCTACGGCCGGGCACTGCAAAGTGAATATGTTATCACATATACTTCGCCATCTCAATTGCGAGACGGTGTCAACCGGCGGCTGGAAGTATCTCTCGAGCTGGAACCAGGCCAGGTGGTGGCTGGACAGGAGTCTCCCGTAGCCTACAATCCAGGAGGATTGATACCTGAGGTCGCTCAACCAGCAAACTGGGCGGTTTTTCTCGCCCTGTTAGCAGGTCTCCTCATAATGTTATTCATCCCGCTGGTCATTGGAAAAGTGTTGGCCATGCGACGCAAACCGGAGGAGAAGTCAAAGAAAATCCGGCTGGGGTCAAAGATCAAGCTCCGAAATTGAATGAGATGCTCCCCTTCAACCACACAAGAAATATTGAAGGGGAGCTTTTCTTTCAGCGGTATGCCAGGGGAAAGTAATATTTATACAGGAGATTGGGGTTTGAAGTGAAGCACTGCCCGGTAAGGAAATCCCAGTTGCAATCGGATCCGGTGAGGGGTAAGGCGGAAGGGACGCTGAGCAAATAGGTGGTAAATTGCGCTGCTCCATCCAGAATATGGACAGCAGTTTTACCCTGGATACCACCGATTTTATTGACTGCGATAAGATCTGGTATTTCATCCCTGTTATGGTCGCGCATGGAGAAGACCCAGGAATTATCTGTCCCAGTTTTTGGCAATCCGGTTGATCGGTTAACGCGTATACCTGGAAATTATCAGCACCGCTCAAAATGGTGATATCCGTCATGGAACCTGAACCCAGAGCCTTGTTTACCACCACCAGGTCTGACACGTAGTCCAGGTCGTAATCGCTGATGATGTAAGCCCATGCGCCGCTGGTGCCGGAATTGTTGATGGGCGTCTGGAGACTGCCGATCGATGACTGGTAGCCACTGGCTCCACTCAACACGTTTACCTGTACGAAGGAGTGACCAGCCCGGTCAACGGCAAATAAATCAGGGATTCCATCCTGGTCGAAATTCCCTAACTGATATACCCACGATCCAGGTGTGGATTGAGGCAAGCTGGTGGGCGTGCTCAACAAGTATGATTGGTAATCGCTGGCTCCGCTGAGAATGTGGATTTCAGTTCTTCCCGACGAGGTTGCGAAATGATGGAACGCGTATAAATCTGGCCTGCCATCGTTATCATAGTCGGCCATGTCAAAATCCCACTGGTCGTTAGTCCATGGGAGTGCTGTGAGATGATGCCTCAAGATCGATCCAAAGCTCGCGGCACCATCCAGAATATATATCTCGGAATGGCCACTTTGAGCGCCGGATTTTTGAACTGTATAAATGTCTGCATTGCCATCGTTATTGGCATCTTCCTGTAGAGGGCCTGAGGCCACCAGGCCATCCAGCACATCGCTGTCGATTGTAATACTGATACCTCCCCAGGTTTCGCTGTGTCCGCCAGCATACTGCCGGATCCTCTCATGGTAATTCCAAAAACTGTTCGAGAGCATATAGACATCCCAAACCGTGGCATCTGGATCATATGCATAAGGGAGATGCCAATGAGCGGGCCAGATTACATCCGGTTTTTCCAACAAGCTGTAATAAGCATTCAGAATCGGACCCAGGCTGTAAACACCGGCTATGCTGCCACACGCCCGGACCTGGCTCGACCAACCTTCGATGAAGGCTTTGGCGGCTGCGTGACAGGGCGTGTTCGTTATGTCGTAATTTTCGAGATCATAATAAATCACGGTACCCGAATTATCCGCTAATGTCAGTCCCAAATCATAAGCTTTGTCGAGAGCTGCATTGGCTTCGGCGATGCCTTGCTGCCTGGAGACTGCCGGATCGCTGCTCATCCTGGCGATAGGCCGGCTGTAGCAGGAAGCCTGAGGCCCTACCCAGGTAGGAATAAATTTCCAGCCCTGCTGGCTGAGCTGGGAGATATAGGCTGCATTCAAAGCCAGATTACTGCAAGACCTGGCCGCACCGCCGATATACAGGTTGACTGCGTCGTATGGGCCGTTTCTAATCCAGGCCTGGAGCATATCCGGCGTGGGTATTTCACACTTATCAAATCCCTGTCCGGTGGTTACAAATCGTCCTTTTACCGGGATTCACAACCAGTTGAGCCGGGAATGTTTCATTTACGGTTAACGGTTCTACCGGCAAGATCGTCAGGTCTGAAAAATCAATGACATTCTGGGGTAATGATAGGCTTTCCCAGCTAATACCTGCATCTTGAGTTCGCAGAAGCAGCTGAGATAATGAACACGATTTCTTTACTGGAAGGTTCGAGATGCCTGGGTTATCCAACCTGGTTTCACAATCTCCGGTGACCTGTTTGGCCCAGCCAGTGGTCGGCGATACCATATCCAATTGCAGGAGAGAGGGTATCGAGGGGATGTTTGAAGCGAAAATCGAGATTTCCTGGGAATGTTCGACGAGATACGCATCTCCCGAGTAGGGATGAACCAGGACTGCATTGTCTTCATTGAGCGTGGAGAAAGGTAAATCTATGGACGGGTCGATATCCTGGATATTCGCAGATACCCGATTGAATTCCCAGCTTGCCCCTCCGTCCTGAGTGAAATAAACTCTTAAAGCGGTGTTGAAACCATCGTTTACCAATACTGGCAGAAAACCTTTACGAGATGAAGAGAAAACTGGATTCTGGTAGCGATAAGACAAACCACCAATGGGAGGCTGGTTTATCAAATACTGTGGTTGCCAGGTATCACCACCATCTGTCGAACGGTACAGCTCCTGCCCTGCTGGACCGCCTGAAGTCCAGCCTACTTCAGGATTGATAAAATACACGGGCTCTCCAAATGGGATTTCCTGTCGTTCCCAGGAGTTGCCTCCGTTTCTGGTTTTAAACAGGACACCGTTGTTGAAATTGCTCGAAGAGGGCGATCGAAAAACCAACCAACCATCATTAGGGTTGATGAATTGTAAGTAACCAGCCCGAGGAAAGGCATCAATATCACCGCTTGAAAACAGCTGGAGGTTCATGATCCTCCAGCGTTTCCCGCCGGTGAATGTGCGCGCCAGGAGAAAGGAATTTCGCCCATCTCTTTCGATCTCCTGGTAGATGACCCAGCCCAGATCCTTGTCCACGAAAGTAACGGATAGGATTTCAGGAGTTCCTGGAACAGGTGGGGTGATATCAGACCAGGAATCCCCGGCATCGTCCGTCCAATACAAGGATTGTCCTCCCAAAATCCATCCTGATTGTGCCGATAGCAGGTCGAATGCAGTGATGAAAGCTGAAAAAGAATTATTTATCTGTGGGCTGAGCGTTTCTCCCTGACCAGAACGGCCTGGTATCAAGGTAAAACCCAGGACCAGTAATAAAACCAGGGAGAGATGCTGTCTGGTAAACATTGTAGTTTTGGCTGCTTTCAGTCTAGAACAGAATGTTCCAATAAATGTGCCAATATCCGCTTTTATGATCCCTCCCATGAAATCTTCAGGATTTATTAATATTTTCTGTACATTTGTAAACAGTCAACGTGAAAAATTTGGGTAAACACCGCAGAGAAATTGGATATTGGACGCAGCGAAGTATGCAAATCAATTTTGCCTGTCCCCCAGAGAACTAAACGTATTTTGTGATTAGAAGCTCAGATTACTGAATAAATTCTGTACTTCAGGATCCAGGTTAACCCATTCGACGCCAGTCTTATAAAAATCAAAATCAGGGTCAGGTTCACACCAGATTACCCGAGAAGTAATATTGAGCGTATTTTTTTCAAATGATGCAGGGAAATCAATCTGTAAGTGAATAGCTGTATCCAGGGGAATTTCTCTTTCGGTTACCAGCTGACCTCCCTTTTGAGAAATATCTACAAGGTAACCGATCAACTGCCGGGATTTGCGATCGTAGACTTGAGTGAAGTAAAGCAACGGCTTGCGGTGGACACTGCGTCTTTCTTCCATGATGTATAGATGCTTTCAAGCAAATCGAAACTAGAAGGGAGTTATGATGACCCTTACTTATGAATTTTGGTTTCTTTCTCTCCATTGGTTCGTGGTGGCACTATATATTATACTAAGCGTGGGTGTGGAATTCATTCGTGCGACATTTCAGAGTTGTTTGGTGAGGGCGATTTTGAACCTGCTGTGAAGCTGCAAGTAATTAATTTGGATAGCTAACAAAGACATCGAAGGATTTCATCATGATTTCGATACATGCTGCGCCGTTCACTGATCGGGATTATCCTGCTGCTCGTTTATGTTTCCATTCTTTTCTTCCTAATTCAGCTGGCTTTACCCGGGGACTATGTCAGTCAATTCGCTATGGGTCTTTCGAACGCCGAATCGCAAACAGCGCGAGAAACTCTTGGACTGGACCAACCGATTTTTCAGAGATACCTGGTTTGGATTTCTAAGTTGTTGCACGGCGACCTGGGAATCTCTTATTCGGCGTGGGATGTGGGAATGCCGGTCAAGGATTATATTATCCAGATGTTACCGGCTTCGATCCTGGTTTTCGGCATTGGAACAGCCCTGGCATTTTCGATCGGGATCTTCTTAGGTAAAGTGAGCGCCTGGAGTAAAGGAGGCCTCCTGCCAGGTGTTATTACCGTGAGCGGCATCGCGTTCTATACCGCTTTTCCACCCTGGCTGGCATTTTTGATTATCACTTTCGTCGCCAGCCGGATCGGGTTACCGGTATTCGGTATTGCAAGCTCTTTTCGGATACGCGAGCCCGCTTTCAAACAATATGAGGTTTTGTGGATAATGTTGCTCTCTCTCAGCCTCATCATTGCGGCAGTCATTCTCATCAATTTCTTATTGAAACGCTTTGATAAGAAAACCATTCCCGGATTGTTGGTTTTTATCCTGATCGCAGTAAGTTGGGTTGGGAGCTGGTATCTGATGGATATCCAGTTATACGCCCTGGAGATTTCTAAAGGTGCGATCTTACCGATAATTACCTATACGTTGCTTACTTTTGGTGAAGTCATGCTGCTCATGCGCACATCCATGGCTGAGACTGTGCATGAAGATTATATCTGGACGGCGCGTGCCAAAGGATTGAAAGAATTGACTATTCGCGACCGCCATGCCGCCAGAAATGCTTTACTGCCAGTGATGAGCCGGATGCTGGTCAGCGTCCCTTATTTTCTGACCGGACTGGTAATGATCGAACGTGTCTTCAATTGGGCGGGTGTGGGGTCTACTCTATTCTACGCAGTTGGAATGCAAAATATCACCCTGGCGTTGGGGATGCTGATCGTGATCGGTGTATTATCGATGGTCGTCCGGTTGGTACTAGATGTCCTGCAATTCTATCTAAACCCTCGCATTCGCGAAAAAAATATCTATATCTAGCCAGGAAAATAACGTGGAAAAACAAGAAGCCATCACCTTCATCCTTCAGCGCCTGGAGAAGAACTGTTCCGAATCCGAGATTGCGGAAGAGCTCAGCCAACAAATGGGGGTCCCGAATGATATTGTCAGGAAATTCGTTGACCGTGTGGTAGCTCAAAATGCTGCCACAACCACCCCGGTTCCTTCCAGCACTGTTCAAATAGAATCACTTCCTGAACCAGGCCGGGCTGAATCCGAGGGGGGAGAACTACCGGTTGAAGCGCCTGCGCCAAAGAGGGCGTGGATGACAGCCGGATCCTCCTGCCTGTTTATGGTAAAAAATTGGTAACACTCAATTCCTCGGAAAGAATGAAAATCTGGCTGCAGTCCAGCTGGAAGCGATTTAAGGAGAGCTGGAGAATATTTTCCAGGAACCGGCTGGCCCTGGTTGGATTGATCCTGCTGCTTATTTATGTGATGATGGCGCTTGTGCATCCCCTTTTTAATGGGCACGGTCTGGCCAAAGGGTATTTACAATCCAGAAACCGGACATGATATGGATATTTTTCCCCATCCCTCCGGCATCTCCGCGAAACACTTGCTGGGAACAGACACCCTTGGAAGGGATGTATTGAGTGTGTTAATGGCAGCAACAGGTCCCTCACTGATGATGGCTTTCACGGCTACCATAACGGCAACCATCCTGGGTACGGTGATAGGTGCACTTTCAGCGTACTACCGCGGGATGATCGACGGAATTTTCTCCAACCTGGCCGATATCTCGCTCCTGGCTCCGGCACCTTTAATTATGGTGATAATCGGTTTTGTGCTGGATATCGACCCGGTTAAATTCGGCTTGATTTTTGGGATTCTGGCGGGGATAGGGGTTGTAGCAATCGTCTTGCGCTCTCATGCATTGGCAGTCGTCAGCAAGTCTTATATCCAGGCCGCACAGGTGGCAGGCGGGGGATCGCTGCACATCTTGATGAACCACGTCTTTCCTCATCTTCTGCCCCTGGCAGCGGTAAGTATGCTTTTTACCGTCACTGGTGCGATTTTCGCCAGCGGTTTCATTGCATTTCTGGGTTTATCGCGCGCTCAATTGAATTGGGGGAGTATGATTTACGATGCGTTCACCTATGAAGGCATCAACGGCATCCTTCCCTGGAATGTGCTGATCCCTTCAGCACTGGCGATATCCCTGTTCGCGGCTTCTTTCTACTTGATTGCTTTAGGCCTCCAGGATGTGGTCGAACCGCGCAAGGTGGAACGACGACTGCGTTCGTCGGCATGATTGTCGTTCGTCGGAGTATCTCGCAGACGAAAGCCAATCTTACAGAATATAGATCGGATTGCTAAAGATCCAGCCGCGCTCCCGGCCTTTGTAATTTACAAAAGCCTCAACACGGTATGTACCGGGCTCTGAAGTAATATGTGTGCAGGTCAATCGTTTGTCCCAGCTCATGACCACACGGCCGTTTTTGATCAAGCGGCACTTACAGGCATGCGGGAGTTTGATCTGTAAGGTAACCCCATTTTTTGATGAGATTCCACCGCCCATTTGAACTGTCTTCTCGAGACCATGGGCAGAAAATCGGAAGCCTCGCGTTGAGACAGGCAGATCATAACCAATAAAAGCGCAGCCACTGGCAAGAGTATTCTTGACAAGCTCACGGTCATGCTCAAGCTCGCCGTTCAAAGGTTCGTCCGCCAATAAATGGGTGTTGATGGCACGAAAATGAAACTCGTACGGGAACAGCACCCTGTGTAACGGTCCAAGATGGACTGAAAACGCATGGGCATCTGATCCTCCTACTGCCACAATGCGTTTACCTTTCGCCAGGAGATCATCCCAGATATTCAAAACAGCTGGCAGCGGCCCGTGTGCCACCCGGTGCGGCTGGTAAGCATAATAAATGGCATGCAGTTTGGTCTTCAGAAGCGACTTGAATTCAGACATCCCGTTCCATAATTCGATACCTGTAAAACCCTGGACGTCCCAATCTACCCAAGAAATATCGACTTCCCCAATTGCTGGTGAAGGTGGGTCGATGGGATGTGCAATAAATGACAATCCGCCCGCTTTGTTTATGTTCTTAATCAGTCTTTGGGCGTTCCAGGCATCCTGCGCTACCTCTCGATCTGCGCCGAACACCAGTAAGTGGTTTTTTTGTGGAACCCTGGCCTGGTCATGTACTTCTTCACCGACCAGAAATAACAACCGACGGCCATCTTTCTCTATGATTTCTTCTTTTCCTTCAACCAGCACGTTATGATCTGTGACGATGACCGCATCAATACCGCTTTAATTGCTGCCAGCGCGATGTCTGTATGGCTTCCGAAACCATCAGAATAAGTGGTATGCATATGAAGGTTTATGGTTATTTCATGCATTTATAATCTCGAAGGTTTGACTATTCGCCTGACGAAAGGTATAATCGCCCCTGCTTTGAACCGAGAAGGTTTAATTCCGGCTGCAATTACGATTTGAAGATAAATCTCAGGAGGCTGGTGTGGAAGTATATCTGGATATCGCGTTAATTATAACGTCAATCGCATTAATCGTGAGCGTTATATTGCAGAGCAAAGGCGCAGGATTAGGAGGTTTCATGGGCGGTGATACAGGTGGGGTTTTTACAGCCCGGCGCGGTATTGAAAAAGTCCTTTTTCGGGTTACCATTGGTTTGAGTTTACTTTTTTTTCTCCTCGCGATCTTAGCCACTGCAGTCGCAGGATAAAACCGGGGGATCTCTACGTTTCCTTTGGTCAAGCTAGTTTTGTGATTTCCCACATTTCGCTTCAATCAATAGGATAATTCTGGTTACGCAATGCCGGATGTCCTGTTAATTCACAAATGAAGAAGTTACGCTGGCAACTGCTGATCGTCCTGGTTGCATTGGTTGCAATTGGAATCTTGCTGTTTGGACAGCAGAGCCAACTTGAAATTGTAAATCCACTGCCGATCGATGAACCTCAAAGTGGGGGTGAATACAGCGAAGCCCTGATAGGTCAGCTGAGTGCGTTTAAACCCGGTGCTCGATTATTACAACCAGGTCGATCGGGATGTCGATCGCCTGATCTTCAGCAGTTTAATTAAATTTGACCATCGCGGATTACCCCAAGGAGATCTTGCTGAAACCTGGGGGATTTCACAAAATGGTGAAACGTATAATTTCTCCATCAGGCCGGATGCGGTCTGGCATGATGGTGAACCGGTAACCAGTTATGATGTAATTTTCACCGTCGAACTCATGCGTGATGAAGAAATCCCACTTCCGGAAGATTTACGCGAGTTTTGGAATGGCGTGGAAGTAAAAGATTTAGACGAGAAGACACTGCAATTTATACTTCCAGAACCATTTACACCGTTCCTCGATTACCTGGCATTCGGGATTTTGCCAGAGCATATTCTGGGGGGATTGTCGGCCGAAGAAATTATCGACCACCCGTTCAATCTACAACCGATTGGTAGCGGGCCGTTTTTGTTTGAGGCGATAACGTCAAACAATGGAGAAATTGAAAGTATAAAACTGGGAGGATTCCCGAACTATTATGGGAAGATCCCATTCCTGGAAACAGTGATTTTTAAGTATTTCCCAGACTCTGGTTCGGCCATGCAGGCGTATCAGAATGGTGACGTGATGGGCATAGGGGAAATATCGATTGACATTCTTCCCCAGGCCCTGAAAGAACCGCAACTTGATTTATACTCTTCACGCTTACCCAGGATTGTAATGGTTTTCCTAAACCTCGACTTACCAAGTGTGCCGTTTATGAGCGATCCGGAGATACGTCGGGCATTATTGTTAGGCCTGAACCGGCGTTGGGTAGCCGACCGCATCATGGGAGGGCAGGCAATTATTGCGCATAGCCCTATCTTTCCCGAGAGCTGGGCGTATTATGACGGCATAACTCAAATTGAATATGACCCACAGGCAGCAATTGAACTGCTAAAAAAGGCTGGGTATACTATCCCGTCCGAGGGTGGACAGGTGCGCTCAAAAGAAGGGGTGGCACTCTCTTTTGAGATGGTATACCCGGAATCGGAGCTTTACGCCAGTATCGCCGATCAGATTAGCCAGGATTGGAAGAAAATCGGCGTCGAAGTAACAACTGTGCCAGTACCGATAGATGAGCTGATAGAGGAAAATTTGGATTCACGTGATTATGAGGCTGCCCTGGTCGAAATCAACCTTGCACGTTCTCCTGATCCTGATCCATATCCATTCTGGCACCAGGCTCAAATCACCCAGGGGCAGAATTACTCGAAATGGGATGACAGGCAGGTGAGTGAATACCTCGAACGTGCCCGGGTAACACTTGACTTCGACGAGCGTGTGAGATTGTACAGGAACTTCCAGGTGCGATTTGGGAGCGATTTACCTGCGTTATTACTTTTTTATCCGGTATATACGTATGGGATCGATTTCCAGGTGCGCGGTGTCAGCATCGGTCCATTATACGATCCCAGTGATCGTTTCAACTCAATCGTAGATTGGTATTTGTACACCGGTCCTGTGGATATTGATACGCCACCTGTCGAAGTGATGCCTACTCAGATACCTTAATCTGCCAACCGGATCCTGATGTCCGGTGAATCAAAAATATTGCAGGTGCGATTTACTTTCATTAACTCAAAAAACAATTGAAATATTACGGAGTTCGATTGTAGATGAACCTGTAGATGGTGAAGATTTCGTAAATCCCACGAATGTAATTTCTGGTTTCTTCAAAGCGGACAACTTCTAAGAATAAATCCGGATCATCTGGAGCCAGCTTTTTCCATTCCAGAGCGTTACCAGGACCTCCGTTGTAAGCGGCGAGGGCAGCGAATAAATCACCCTCGAATAATTCGCGCTGCCTTCCCAAATAGTCAACGCCGTATTTCAGATTTACAATTGGGCGGTAAAGGTCTTCTTCCTTATAATCTGCTGGCCATTTAAGTCTCGAGGCAATCTCATCCCCTGTACCTGGAATTATTTGCATTAAACCCCTGGCACCTGCGGACGATTGGACGAAACCTTCGAAAAGGCTTTCCTGACGTACGACGCTGAAAAGCAACAATGGATGAAAGTTGTATTCTTCAGCCAATTCCATGACCAGGTCTGAAAAATACGTGCCAAAGCGGATATTGTTGAAATAGACTGGAGCACCCAGGCTGGTAGCATCATCCATACCAGCAAGGTTAAGCACCTGGCGGGTGGCCATGATTCCTGAACGGTACAATCCCAGATTGGTCAGGAAATTAGCGAACTGATAGCTTTGAACCGGATCTGAAACTACGAGCTGCCGCAGCTGCTCGAATTCAGACCGGGCCTCAGTAAATTTTCCAATCTCCCAAAGCTCCAATCCTCGCAGCAATCCCTGTTGTCCTGCCAATGCACCGAGTCCACTGAGATCTGCTTGCAAATCCATGCTGAACGTGTTTCGCAGCCAATCCTCCGCCTGTAGACGCCTGTCATCCCAATCAATCACGAGGTCGTAGTCCTGAGGAGGCGTAAAAGGGGTGCGACCATCCAACAGGTCGCGCGCACGCTCACTGTAATACCCGGTAGGATCCACGCCTGCTGCTTGAGCCCACGAGGCGCGCGCCAATTCGATATTCCCAACTGCATTTTGGGCTTTTCCGATCCAAAACAGCGCCCGCGATCGATCCTGTAAAGATACTGCGAGCGTGAAATATCTTTGAAACAGGTTCAGAGAAGTTGGGAAGTTTTCCATCCGATAATTGGCAATCCCAGCTTGAAAGAGACCTTGCAGAGAATCATCCGTATCCGGATAATCAACGGCCAGCTTTTCCCAGATTTCTGCCGCTAAAAGTAAATCTCCATTTCGCTCGGCCAATCTACCCGCTTCAAACAGCGTCTGTGGGGCTTTACCATGCGAAGGCGATTTCTCCACGAATCCCCGCAATGTCTCGACGGCTCCCGAAAGGTCATCCAGGAATGCCCACTGCGTATAAGCCTTGGCTTCCCAGGCATCATCCCAAAGATGATGGTCGGAATAATTGGAGATGATCTCATCCCATTGAGCAATCGCATCAGGATAACCACCAAGCGCCCGGCGAGTCAAACCATTGTAATAATGACCCGTGGCAGGATCGGCGGGATCACTTTGCAGGTAATGGTCGAAAGCAGAGAGCGCCACACCATATTCCTCGGCATGATAATCCACTATGCCACGTGTGAGATCATCGACCTGCACACTTTGTTCGAGCAGAGCGACCAGAGCAGAATAGGATTCATAGGCCTGTGGGTAATTCGTCACAGCATCCATGAAAGCGATGTTTGCTTCTTCAATTCGGCCCTGGTCGATCAGGATCTGACCTTTCCGCAGGTCGATGAGAGCACGAGTGTATTCATTGAGGGTCTCGTTATAGATCTGGTCGTATAGAACCAAAGCTGCATTTTGATCTCCAGCCAGGGAAAGAGATCGCGCCATTTTCATTTTGAGAAGAATTGGATCGAGGGCGCTGCCTGCCTCGGCTGACAGACCGAAATCCGCAGCTGCCTGGGAGTATTCCGCATTAGCAAAATATGCGTCTCCCCGAGCCTGACGTACGTATGCATCGATGACTCCAGGTCTTGACTCAAGGTAATTCGTATAAGCGATAATAGCTTCCGGATAATTTTCTAATTCCATATACGTATCCCCGAGTAAGTAATACGCATGGGGTAAACGATAATCCTGGGAGTAATTTTCAATGAATTCAGTCAGGGCAGCAGCACTCTGTTCGAAATCCTGGGCAGCCAGATGCACTCGCCCGAGGCCTAATAACGCGGCTGCCCGGACCTGCGGATCCGTACTAAAGTCTTTAGATGCCTGGTATTCTTGGATAGCTGTTTCCCAATCCCCTTCGATCAATGCCTGATCGGCACTATAAATACGTGCAGCAGGAGCGGGAGAGGAAGTGGGTGCGGGAGTAAATGTTGGAGCGACAACAGAAGTGAAAACTGGCTGTGGGATGGTTGCTGTTGGGAGTAAAATAGTCGATTGTGCATCGCTGACCGAACGTTTACAAGCTGATAGCGCTATGCAAAGAATTGCGATCCCTAATATTCGTCTAGATTTCATTTGAACGACTATAACTCAGCGGGCAAAAGGTGTCAATGTGAACCTGGTATACCTTTGACAAGCACGGATTTGCATGTTAAACTCAGGTCGTTCCGAAAAGCAACGCTCTCAGCAGAGAGCGTTTTTTAGCGAGAATCATATGGAGAATAGGAATTTCCAAAAACCAGGATTCGAAAATTCCAGCATGGACATCCTGTTAACCGGGTCTGTGGCATTCGATTACATCATGCATTTCCCGGGCTATTTTAAGGACCATATCCTGCTGGATCGCCTGGATTTAATCAGCCTTTCGTTCCTGGTAGAATTGATGGTGCGATTGAGAGGTGGTATCGCACCCAATATTGCATACACCCTGGCATTGTTGGGCGGCAGACCCCGTCTATGGGCAGCAGTTGGAGAAGATTTCGAAGAGTACCGCACCTGGCTAGAGAAAAAAGGCGTCGATACCTCGGGTGCGAGGGTGATCCCTGGTGTATTTACGGCCTCGTTCTTCGTGAACACTGATAATGCCAATGCCCAGATTGCCAGCTTCTATCCAGGTGCCATGGCGTATGCGCAGACACTGAGCTTACACGAACTGGAAAGACCATTCCCTGACCTGGTTTTTATATCCCCAAACGATCCGGGTGCGATGAATTTATATGTTGACGAATGCTGCGATTTGGGACTCTCATATTTCTATGATCCAAGTCAGCAGATCGTGCGCTTGACTGCGGATGATGTGCGCAAGGGTATACTGGGAGCGGAAGCTTTATTCGTCAACGATTATGAATTTGCATTGATCCAAAAGATGACTGGATGGGACGAAAAAGAGATTATCGATTGCAACCCTGGCATTTTTATTGTTGTGACTAACGGAGACAAAGGAGCCGTAATTCACCAGCATGATGACAGAATTGAGGTACCGGTAGTAGCGCCCGATGCGATTAAAGACCCAACTGGCGTAGGAGATGCATTCCGGGGAGGATTTCTCACCGGTTATTGTCATGGCCTGGATTTGAATACTTGCGGGAGAATGGGTGCATTAGCAGCCACTTTCTGCCTGGAGGAGAGAGGACCGCAAGGACAAAATTATTCCATATCAGAATTCGTTGCCAGATACCGCAGCCTGTTCTTCGACGATGGGTCTCTGGAAAGGTTGTTGCCGAGGAGATAAGTAATGGAAAATGATGTAAAAGACCTTCGTTTGGCGGAAGGTGGACGAAGGAGAATTGAATGGTCAGATCGTGAAATGCCTGTGTTGAGGTCGATTCGCGAGCGATTCCAAAAAGAGCGTCCATTGAACGGGATTAGAGTTGCAGCCTGTTTGCATGTAACAACCGAGACCGCCAATCTCATGAACACCCTTCATTTGGGTGGTGCAGATGTTGTTCTGACTGCCTCGAATCCACTATCAACCCAGGATGATGTCGCGGCTTCACTGGTCACGCATTTTGAGATCCCGGTGTATGCGATAAAAGGAGAAGATAATACCACTTACTACAAGCATATTCACGCTGCTCTGGATCATAAACCACACATGACAATGGATGATGGTGCTGACCTGGTGAGCACTCTGCATAAAGACAGGCGTGAATTGCTTTCCGGTGTTATTGGAGGGACGGAGGAAACCACGACCGGTGTGATCCGCTTGCGAGCGATGGCTGGAGATGGGGCTTTGAATTTTCCTGTGATTGCAGTCAACGATGCCATGACCAAGCATCTCTTCGACAATCGTTATGGGACAGGCCAATCCACGATAGACGGCATCATCCGCTCCACGAACATCTTACTGGCAGGAAAGAACTTTGTTGTGTCTGGTTATGGTTGGTGCGGCCGCGGGTTGGCGATGCGGGCGCGCGGCATGGGAGCGAATGTCATCGTCACCGAAGTCGATCCGCTTCCAGCACTCGAGGCGGTGATGGACGGGTATCGGGTAATGCCAATGCAGGAAGCAGCTGCACTGGGAGATATCTTTGTGACGGTCACCGGCGACCTGAATGTAATCGATCGCGAGCATTTTGCTTTGATGAAAGACGGGGTGATCCTGGCAAACTCGGGACATTTTAACGTGGAAATAAACATTCCAGCACTGGAGCATATGTCTGCTGCGAAACGACTTGTGCGACCTTTTGTGGAACAATACGAACTGCCCGGTGGAAAACGCCTGAACCTGCTGGGTGAGGGACGTTTGATCAACCTGGCTGCTGCAGAAGGACATCCGGCGAGCGTGATGGACATGTCATTCGCCAACCAGGCATTGAGTCTTGAATACATGGCTCGTAATTCTGACAAGTTGGAAAATAAGGTCTACGGAGTTCCAGCTGAGATTGATAAGCAAATTTCACGCCTGAAACTCGAGACCATGGGAATAAAGATCGATACCCTCACGGCAGAACAGCTGAAATACTTGAATTCGTGGGAAGAAGGAACTTGATTTTTTCACCGATGGTCTATACAAAGGGTTAATAAATAACGCACCTCCAGTAAGTGCTGGAGGTGCGTTTTGTATCATTAACAACCTATCCCTCGTCAGGAACAGTACTTTCATCCTCATCGGCTGTAACAGCTGAAGCAAATAAATCTCCGGTCATTGCCTGCTGACGTACGGCCAGTTCAATTTCATCGGACAGATCACTATTTTGTTTTAGGAAATCCTTGGAGTTTTCTCGACCTTGCCCCAGGCGGATTTCACCGTAGGTATAAAATGACCCACGCTTATTCACAATGTCCAGGCTGGTAGCCAGGTCCAATAGA
The DNA here is from genome assembly GCA_963698765.1 of uncultured Chloroflexia bacterium. Classification (GTDB taxonomy): domain Bacteria; phylum Chloroflexota; class Anaerolineae; order Anaerolineales; family UBA4823; genus CAVOSB01. The sequence goes on along the minus strand of CAVOSB010000032.1, from coordinate 109,626 downwards.
TCACCGCTCTTGGAGATCCCTTCATTATACATAATATCAAATTCAGCAGTTCTGAATGGTGGGGCAACTTTATTCTTCACCACCCTGACGCGTGTGCGGCTGCCAATGATTTCTGATCCAAGCTTGATGGATTGAATCCTGCGCACATCAAGCCGGACGGAGGCATAAAATTTCAATGCCATGCCTCCTGTGGTGGTCTCGGGATTCCCGAACACCACCCCAATTTTTTGCCTGAGCTGGTTGGTAAAAACCACCGCAGTATTGGTTTGCTTGATGGCTCCGGAAAGCTTCCGCAGCGCCTGAGACATCAATCGCGCTTGCGAACCCATGGAGGCATCTCCCATATCACCTTCGATTTCTGAGCGTGGAACCAGGGCAGCGACCGAGTCGATGACAATCACATCGATGGCACCCGATCGCACCAGTGTCTCAGTTATTTCTAAAGCCTGTTCACCAGTATCTGGTTGAGATATGAGGAAACTTCTACCTCCACACCGCAGCGCGAGGCATAGACTGGATCCAGCGCGTGTTCCATGTCAATATAGGCACACGTCCCACCATTTTTTTGTGCTTCGGCAACAATATGCTGTGAAATGGTAGTCTTTCCCGAGGATTCTGGACCGAATATCTCGGTGATACGGCCGCGTGGAATCCCTCCAACACCCAGGGCAAGATCAAGTGAAAGTGCGCCGGTAGGGATCGCTTCAACCATCAAATGGTGGGCTTCACCCAGCCGCATAATTGAGCCATCGCCATAGCGTTTGACGATATCCGTCACAGCTTTATCCAGGGCAACCTGGCGTGATTCATCCATTTCATGTGAGGGTGGAGGGCTTTTTCGGGCCATAAAATTTATCTCCTCGGAAATCCGGATTCACAAAGTATGATTTAGTTTAGCACAGACGTTCTATTTGTCAAGGGGAGGAAGTTGAGATTGATCTGGAGGGATAAAGCTTGAAGTTGGAGTTGAAGGCGGACGTAAATAGAAGCCCTGGTTTCCCACGAAGCGTAAATATGTCACCATACCAGGAAGGATTTCTGCATAGATGCTGTATGAATTCTCATCATACTCAGTCGTGATTAAATATTCTCCAGCAGGTAAATCACCAATCACCACGTTTTCCTTGTAGTATGGGTCGCTGTTTACTCCCCCACCGGCGTATGTGATAACTGACCAATGTTGGTTAGAAGAGAGGTTGCGAATGTTAATCGTCTGTTTCATCAGCAATTCACCGTTTGTTTCCATGATGCGGGCAGCGATTATCCCCCAACCCTGGGGAGGTGTGAGCCAGAGTTCTGGATTCCTGGTAACAAAGAAATCATTTTTGCCAATTCGGACTTCGAAATGCAGGTGGGGGCCGGTAGTTTTTCCCGTCTCTCCTACCAGTCCGATAATATCTCCACCATTAATAATTTCCCCACGCTTGACATGGATCGCATCCAGGTGCCCATATATTGTATAAAGAGCACTCCCTTTGTATCCAAAATCATGTTTAATAGCAATCGCCAGACCATACGGATCGCTAAATTTCTCAGATTGAAAATACAACCCATATCCTTCCCAAATAACTGTACCTGAGCCTGCAGCCATCACCGGTGTGCCTTTCGGTGCGGGGATATCGACGCCTGTGTGAATGAAACTCTCGATAAAGGTACCTCCATAACGGTAATGTGCCGTGGGCCAATTAATTTCATTTGCTCCGATCGGCCGAGAGAAATAGAAGTGATCATTGGGTGTTGGCTCCCAGGGCGTCGGGTAAAGTGGAGGGCGCCAAATGGTGATCGGAGCCACTGCCAGGGTGGGAAACGCGAACCTCATTGGAGTAGGAACGATAGTTGCTGGTGTGGTAGGTAAGGGGACTGCATGAGGAAGTTTGGTTGGGTTAAGCCTGATTTCCTTGACTCTCGATTTCTCTCCAAGCGAGTTTGACATCCGGTCGGGTGCAGTGGTGATCGCAGGCGGAATGACTGGTGCTTCACCTCCGCAACTATGACACACGCATGTCAGAATTACGAGAAGAGTGTTGATATGAACCGCACTTCTTGTGGAGAAGTGGAGGCACCAGGTTCGTCTAAAGGGTCGCATCTTTAATTTGTGGTCGGAGTGGCTGTTGGGGTAGATTGTGTTGACTCAGCGGGGATATTTTTAATTTCGGAAGTCTGCGTTGGAGTCGGCGTCCTGGTCGGCCAGCGAGTGTTCGTCGGGGTTGGGGTACGTGAAAGCCAGGGGGTGCGGGAGGGTGTGACAGTGCGGGTGGGGGTTAGGGTTGGGGGTGGTGGGTTGGTGGGGGAGGGGATAGGAGTGATAGTATTCAATGCTTCCCGTGGGTATATCTGCAGCATGGCAGACAACCAATCGAGACCAGCAGTATTGGCGAACTGGTCAAACCGGGCAGCTGAAAACGCCAGTTTCCAAGTTGAAAGAGCAGGTAATCTCTCCCATCCGTAGGCTGCTGCCAGCTGGGTGAAATCTAACCAATAGCCGAAAGGAATTTCTTCTTTCTTCCCACCCTGTTCATAAGCGATCGGATCGCCAGACAACCGGGCGAATAAGTTCCACGGAGAGAATTTCATAGGAATTCCTTGCGTGCCGTCCTGGAACCTGGCACGCAAGAATATCCTCCAAAAGGTTTGCGGTCCAAAATCTTCACGCACTACGACAACCCAACCCGCATTGATCGGCGCCGGGATAAACCGGAATGCCCGCCCTGTATATGCCCAATCCTCGTTCATCCCCGGGCCCAGAACAGCAGTCAAGGGCACATAAGCCTGATCAAGAGAACCCAGGAAATCCCATCCAACCTCGCGTGATACTCTTTCCCTGAGCGCCTGGAACGAATCATCCACCTGATCCTGGAGCTTGAGGTCTGGAGGTTCGATGCCATCCAACCTGACCAAAGCAGACCTGCCTCCTGCCAAACTGGCACTATCCGAAAGTATTCCCTGCCAGACCGGTGTGGGTGACTCCATGGCAACCGAAACCATCGCCGGAGGGAAATCACCCGGAATTCCTTTTCTTCCCCAGGAGAGACCCGAGACCGGCCCGCACAACGACAAAATTGGCAGTGCCAGGCTGGGAAAGCTCATGTTATAACCGGTCAGATAGGTCTGGTTAGGCGTAGAAATCACAGTGAGCAGCGCCGCGCTGTCTGGGCTCCACACCGCCCAGGAGCCATTATTCATTAATTGCGGTCTCAGCCCAGGATTGGTAAGATCCCAGGTCATGATGTTCTGCAAACCATCATCCGTTGACATCGTCCACAACAGCCTGTTCCCATCTGGAGACCAGCCTGGATGCGTCTCTGATGCGCGCCCATTCCTACTGATGTTTTCGAAGCGGTGATCAATTTTATCCAGGTCAGCGATCCAGATATCCTCGGATTCGCTTCGATCAGAAACAAAAGCGATTTTTCGACCCTGTGGAGACCAGGCCGGGGAATGGTCAGCTCCAGGATCGTTTGTCAGGCGGATCGGTTCGTGTGAGCCGTCGACTGGTTCAATGAAGATTTCAAAATCACTTCCAGTACCACCTGGCGCGTAGGATTCGTAAGCCAGCCATAAACCATCAGGAGACCAGCTGGGGTTCCCGTCAAATTCTGGAGAGAATGTTATGCGATTGGTTTGCCCATTTTCCAGGTCCAGGGTATACAGCTCCCAATAGCGATCTCGATTCGAAGAAAAAGCGAGCATTTTGCCGTTCGGGCTGATGGCCGGGTGAATGTCATGCCATTCGCCTGATGTGAGTCGATATATTGGGAACCTGCCCGGCTGATAAGCGAAAAGATGCGTGTAGCTATTCTCGTCAATCGCTAATGCCACAAAACTATCACCCAGCGGTTCGAAAGGAAATGTTGAGATCGAGGTCGAAGTGGAAAAAGCATTTTGATAGTGCAAATCCTGCGGTCCAGGAGTTGATGTGGGAGTGAGCGACGGGTATGTCGTTTCGAAAAACAATCGATTCTCAGCTGCCTGGGCGTTCATCGGATCAAGAGAAGTTCTCGGTCGAGCTGAAATGGCTGGCCAGGTAGCCAGGATCGCCAGGATGAGCATCAAGGTCGAAAGCGCCAGAACCCCGCCCCTGAGTGATTTTAAGTTTAGTGTAATGCGCGGGAGTTTACTAATATCAGCCATGACTAACTCAATGGAAGTATTAAACCACCGAATAAAGACTGAGTTAGTTTACAATGTTGTAAACCTGATTATTCCAGGTTAAAATTCACCTCCCTGGTATCAATCAACTGGCGTTCGATGATCCCCTCCCCTTCATCAGGTTGGTCAATCTCAACGTAAAAAAGCGTCGAAACCAAGCGGTATTCCCCTGTACCCACTTTTCTGCGAAAAAGCATAGTAAATTCCATCTTGCGTACCATGCTTTCAATAATACTGGTTCCAGCAATCTCAAGGCCCTCCAAATCATAGATTGTTATATCCAGGTTTGGTTTGCGCTGAAATGGATCCACTTCCAGGTAGACCTGCACTCGGTCACGCGCAGGACCAGGTTTGACTTGCAGATCACGGATGCGAATTTCAGATGGCGGCAGCGGGATCTCGGAAGGGTCGGAGAGAAAAATATCCATTCATCACTCGTTTGACTCGTCGAAAATATATGTGGGTTCAGGGTAGTACCGGACACTTTTGCGATTGATTTTTTCCTGGATCGAGGCTCTCAGGTGTTCGTTTTTTTCTTCGATAGTTCTATTCGACATTAATTCAGTAAGGGGAAAATTTATATGCAGGGCGCGTGGCGAAATTGTGAAGCGCGTGATCCCGGTGGGTAAAAGGTATCCCTCACCGGAAAGCTGAAATAAATCATGCAGCGAAAAATGCGGAAAGATGACAAGACCACAGAACGAAGGGTATGCCTGCCTGAGAAAATCTACCTCTTCTGAAGAGGTCCGATCCAACCGGCCGCGCTCTCTATAACAATCTACCAGATTGTTTAGGAATTGTACCCTGGTGCGGAGATCCTTTGCTTCTGTTTCCAATTGATACATCCGACCTCTGCAGTTATGCAGAATAGCCAGGTGGGGTGTCTGGTAAATTTCTGGTTTTGAGATTGGATCACGGTTGAGAGCCAGATGTAATCCTGGAATTTCAGCCAGGTTTTTCATGAACCGGATGGGATTGTGCTCCCAAACCACGTGGTTCCACGAATGCAGCTGGAGGCCCTGATCCATTGGATCGATAACTTGAACGATAATATGTGGGATTCCCATTTTCTTGATCGCCATCGTGCGATTTGCACCATCCAATACCATATAGCGACCAGTCCCATCGTCCAAAGGAGCCACGATCGGGGGATTTCGAATGATATTTGTTGATTTCATTCCCCGGATTAATGGCGCTGTGCGTTGGTGATCGTGTTTCTCGTGGATTACCAGGTTTTCTGCAGGAACGATGGTCAAATTTGGGAAGTTCACCATATCGATTTATGATACCTTCCGAATTTTATGCTTCTTAAGGAGTATGCAGGAACGAGTTGAGTGAATGATATAAATACTGGCTCACATGAATGAGGATCTATTCATGTGAGCCAGTAATGTTATCATGAAAAAACTAGAATTTAAGCTCAATGGGCGACAGCTCACAATGCTGTCACCGATCTCCTGTTTAGCAGCGCGCTTACATGCCAGCCATATATGCAAGACCAATAGTTCCAGGACCTGTGTTGGTGCCAACGACCGGGCTGACTTCGGTGAAGATGCTCTCAATTGCGCCGATGCGTTGCTCGGTAATTTTAAGCAGCTCCTTGGCTTCAAGTGGGGCATTGGCGTGGAGAGTAGCAATACGCACCGGATTTCTGCCTGCGATTCTCTCTTCGACGATTTCCACCAACCTGCTCAAGGATTTTGCCCTCGTTCGCACTTTCTCGATACCTTCGACAGCCCCCTCCTGCAATTCCAGGATAGGTTTGATGCTCAATGCGGTACCCAGGAAACGGGTACCACCGCCAATTCGACCGCCGCGGTGCAGGAATTCCAATGTATCAACCGCAAAGACCACACCAGTTTTTTCACGGGCCTCTTTTGCCAGGTCCAGGCATTCCTTCAGGTCAGCACCATCCTGCAAAGCCCTGGCAACGGCTAAAACTTGAAATCCCATTGCCATGGCAGTCATATATGAATCGAATATTTCGATGGTTGCTCCGGGAAACATTTCTTTCGCCAAAATTGCTGAAGCAATTGTGCCTGAGAGTTTTTCTGAAAGCAAAATGCATAAAATTTGATAATCTTTTTCAATAAGATCATTAAAGATTTTTTGAAATGTTTTAGGAGTAACCTGTGATGTGGATGGCATGACCTTCGCGTTCTTTAGCCGGGAGTAGAATTCTTCAGGTTGAATATCCACTCCATCTTCGAAGGTTTCCTTTCCCCAGATTAACACCTGAGGCGCAACACTAATCTGGTATTTCTCCAGAAGTTGTTTCGGTAAATAAGCGGTACTATCTGTGACCAGTGCTATTTTATTCATCAAAGATTCCTCCAGGAAATTAAGAGATTTTTTGACCAGAAATTGGGGTATTGACCTCAATTTACTACTCTATAAACCCGAAGGAGCAAATAAAGTTGCGTTTGAAAACCTGATAGAGCATGTTTCATATATGTATAAAAAATGACCTTGACCGATATTCTCTTTAACATTAGAATGCAATGCTGTGTTTGAGAGCCTTTCACAACGACTGGATCAGGTATTTCAGGGTCTCCGACGGCGAGGTAAGCTTTCGGAGTCCGACGTAGATGCGGCTATGCGCGAGGTGCGCATGGCTTTGTTGGAGGCAGACGTAAACTATGGAGTCGTGAAAGACTTCGTCAGCCGGGTCCGGGAGCGAGCCGTTGGGTATGAAGTATCCAAGGCATTAAATCCTGGCCAGCAGGTTGTGAAAATTGTACATGAAGAATTAATTGCTACTCTGGGTGATCCTGAACGCTTAAATCTAAGCGGACAACGCCCACGAACGATCATGCTGGTTGGATTGCAGGGATCTGGAAAGACAACCGCCGCCGGGAAATTAGCACGGCTGCTTCGCTCGCAAGGTGAGAGGGTGATGCTGGTTGCTTGCGATCCATATAGACCTGCGGCCGTCAAGCAGCTGGAGACCTTGGGAGAGAAGATCAATGTCCCGGTAGAATTTGAACCGGGAGTCTCTCCACCGGAGCTGGCCAGCCATGCCCTGGAGAAAGCCCGCAAAGGGGGCTTTACTTTAACAATCCTGGATACTGCAGGGCGGTCGCAGCTCGATCGAGAGCTGATGAGTGAATTGACCGCAATCCAAAAACGGGTTGAGCCTGTGGAGACGCTGCTGGTTGTCGATGCCATGATTGGGCAGGAATCGGTAAATATCGCCAGAGGCTTTCGTGAGGATATCCCACTCACCGGTTTGATACTCTCAAAAATGGATGGAGATGCCCGCGGTGGAGCAGCAATTTCTATCCGGTCTGTTACTGGAGTCCCGATCAAGTTTCTCGGAACAGGTGAAGGGCTTGATGCGCTAGAAGTTTACGAGCCGTCCCGGTTGGCAGGCAGAATCCTGGGAATGGGTGATATCCTGGGATTGATAGAGAAAGCAGAGAGCGCCTATGACGAAAAGACCGCACACGAGCAGGCTGATAAAATATTTGCAGGTGAGTTCAGTTTGCAGGATTTTGCCGATCAGCTTCGCCAGCTGCGCAAAATGGGTCCTTTAGGCCAGATATTGGAGATGCTGCCAGGCGGAATGGGACAGATGGCGAGGCAGGTATCACCCCAGGATGCAGAACGGCAGCTTAAGTTTACAGAAGCGATCATAAATTCGATGACCCCAGTCGAAAGACGGCGACCAGACATTTTGAATGCCTCGCGTCGCCGGCGGATTGCGCGTGGGTCTGGTACAGAAGTTCAGGATGTCAACAGATTGATGAAGCAGTTTCGTGATGCTCAAAAATTATTCAAGATGATGAAGAAATCAGGCATGCGTGGACTACCGCGCATGTTTGGATAGAAAAAGGAGAAAATTCAATGGTTCGTATTCGTTTGCGCCGAGTAGGTCTTAAAGGTCAACCTAGCTATCGTGTCGTGGTTGCGGATAAGGAATCTCCGCGTGACGGCCGGTTCCTGGAAATTCTTGGGCACTACAATCCCCGGACACAGCCGGCATGGATTGAGCTGGATGAACCGCGCGTTTTTCACTGGCTGAAAAACGGTGCACAACCCAGTGAATCTGTCTCGCAGATTTTTCGGAGTGCAGGCCTGCTTGAAAGATATGAAAGATATCAAAATGGCGAGGAGCTGGAGACATTAACCGCAGAAGCAAAGGCTGCTGAAGCGCTTCGGAATATCAATCCGAAGACTGAAACTGGCGAACCTGCTACCAAGAAGAAAACCGAAAAATAACCGTACCGTATAATTCGATCAGCCGAGAATGAATTCATGAACGAATTAATTGAATATATTTGTACTTCACTTGTGGATAATCCAGACCAGGTTGAAGTTCGCCAGATACGCCGTGGAAGCCAGGTGAATATCAGCCTGCGTGTTGATAAAGACGACATGGGTCGTATTATCGGCAAGGGCGGAAAAGTGGCGAATGCCATGCGAGTACTCCTGAGAGTGGCAGCTGTCCAGGAAGGGAAGCGTGCCAACCTGGACATCATTGAACCTATATGAGTCATATTGATTCACCAGGCAAATCCGAAGCGAGCACTGGCTTGCCTGAAACAGGCAAGCCCGCTTTTGTAGCAATAGGCAAATTAACCAGGCCGCATGGGATACACGGAGAGATGTTCCTGGAAATCCTCACGGATTTTCCAGAGCGATTGAAACCTGGTGGACTTGTCTTTACCGGTGATCAATATAACCCGCATGTTTTTTCTTCCTTGCGCAGTCATAAGAATGGATTGATCGTGGCTTTTGATGGGTACGATGATCCTGAGACAGTTGGCAAGCTGCGCAATCAGTTTGTTTTTGTCCAGTCGAAAGACATCCCGCCACTGCCGGAAGGTGAGTATTATCACCATGAGCTTTTGGGTTCGAGAATCATGACACTAGATGATCAAGAGCTAGGTGAGCTGATCCAGATATTGCAGACTGGGGCCAATGATGTTTTAGTCGTCCAAACTCCTTCCAAGGCTGAAATTCTCATCCCCTATATTGACGAAATTGTTCGGATGATCGATCTGGAGAAAGGTGTGATCCTGATCGATCCAATTCCCGGCTTAATACCTGATTAGGTCACTCCGCCAAATTTGATTTAATGGTTACTCCGCTGGACAATTCCAAGATTCCATGGATTGGCTTCAATCTGGTAAAAGGCATCGGACCGATGCGGTTGAATGCATTGATCACCGCGTTTGGTGATATTCAACATGCCTGGAATGCCACAGCCTCCCAGCTGAAAGAAACGGGCCTGAATAGCAGGTTTGTTTCAGCAATTATCGAAGTGCGAGAATCAGGGATATTGGAACAATCCTTGAAGAAAATCGGAGAGCTAGGCATCGGAGTCCTGACCTGGGAAGATCCAGAATATCCGGAGAGGCTTAAGGAAATCGATCAATCTCCCCCGGTTCTATACTGCCTGGGGTCAATCGGCGGGCAAGACCACTGGGCGGTCGCGGTGGTTGGCACCAGAAAAGTAAGCGCATATGGAAAACAGGCAACCAGGGACATCGTCAGTTTATTGGCGCAAAATGGCATCACGATTGTCAGTGGTTTAGCCAGGGGTATTGATGGTGTTGCACATCTTTCAGCACTCGAGGCGGGCGGCAGGACAATTGCTGTATTAGGGAACGGGCTGGATTACATCTATCCGCCTGAACACCGCCAGCTGGCGCAGCGCATCATGGCAAACGGGGCATTGGTCAGCGACTATGCCCCTGGAATTGCTCCTGAAGCAGGAAATTTCCCACCCAGGAACCGCATAATATCTGGCCTTTCGCAGGCGGTGCTGATCATGGAAGCCGGTGAAAAGAGCGGCGCGATGATCACAGCGGCCTTCGCTGCGGATCAAGGCCGGGAAGTTTTCGCTGTGCCGGGAAGTATTTATTCTCCCCAAAGCAAAGGTACAAACCAGCTGATCAGGGAGGGAGCGCATATTTTATTGAGCGGTCAAGATGTTCTGGAAGTTTTGAACTTGGAAAATGTACTGGAGCTGCAGACTGCCAGAAATGTCCTGCCGGCGAATGCCACCGAAGCGAAATTAATGGATGTCCTGGGAAATGAGCCTTTATACATCGACGACATCTACAGTGTATCTGCACTACCGATTCAACTGGTCACTTCGACGCTGACATTGATGGAATTAAAGGGCATGGTCCGTAAGATCGGACCGATGCGCTATATGGCAATCCACGAAAATCGAGCGGATTATGAATCATGAGCCAATGACGCTTGAACATTATTACGCTGTCATTATGGCTGGAGGCAGTGGTACAAGGCTGTGGCCTTTATCACGCCAGACCAGGCCGAAACAGATGCTTAGCCTGTTCGACGAGCGCTCACTATTTCAAACCGCCGTCCAGCGGTTGGATGGAGTGTTTCCGCCCGAAAGAATTTACGTAGTTACCGTCAGGGAACAGTCTGGTGAACTGCGGCAACAGGCACCGGAGATTCCGGAGGAAAATTTCCTCCTGGAACCTCTGCCACGCGGGACTGCATCTGTGGTGGGGCTGGCAGCGGCAGTCATTGGCCTTAAAGATCCGGATGGAATCATGGCAGTATTAGGCTCCGATCATTTTATCGGTAATGAGCCACAATTTCGCGATTTGCTGCATGCTGCCCAGGCTGCTGCGATGGATGGATTCCTGGTAACCCTGGGAATTGAGCCGAATTTTCCAGCCACTGGTTTTGGTTATATCCAGCTGGGTAAATCGGTCGGATTTTATAAAGGACTGGAAGCGTTTAAAGTTGTACGCTTCACCGAGAAGCCGGGTCTAGAACAGGCAAAACGCATGGTGTTGGAAAAACAGCATGCGTGGAATTCTGGGATGTTTGTCTGGAAAATTGGCCGGATTCTATCTGAATTCGAGCGCCAGATGCCTGACTTATCAGGAAGTATTGCCAGAATCCAATCACACTGGTCTTCCCCTAATCGAGATGCGATATTGGAGTTGGAATGGGACGGTTTAGAAACCCAGACCATAGATTATGGGATCATGGAACATGCTGGAGATGTGGTGGTAATTCCCGCACCAGACCTGAAATGGAGTGATGTTGGAAGTTGGGATTCGCTCTTTGATGTACTGGATGGAGATGAACACGGCAACATCATTATGGGTGGAGCGCATCTTGGACTGGATACGAATAAATCCCTGGTATACACGGCGAAAGAACACCGGTTAATCGTCACGATTGGAGTGGACAACCTGGTCGTGGTGGATACTGGAGATGTCCTGCTGGTCTGCCATAAAGAACATGCCCAACGCATCCGCCAGATCGTCAATCAATTGAAACAAGAAGGCCAGATTTACTTATAGGAAATGCCCCTCGATTTTCTTGTATCGGGTATGGAGGATATAAAAGTGGAAGCCTACTGCATGAAGTGCAAAACCAAAAGAGAAATCAATGAACCGCAAGCGGTTTATTTAAATTCCGGTGCACCGGCTGTCAAGGGGATCTGCCCTGTGTGCGGAACGAAACTGTATCGTATGGGGCGGATCGCTGCTCACGATGAACTGCCTCAAGGGTCTGAAGCCAGCCGCAAACCAAAACGCTCGGGGAAACTGGTGATTGTTGAATCCCCGGCAAAAGCACGGACAGTAGGCCAATTCCTGGGAAAAGATTACCAGGTGAAAGCATCGGTTGGACACGTGCGTGATTTGCTGCGTTCTCAATTGTCGGTAGATGTGGAGAACGATTTTCACCCAAAGTACCGGGTTCCAAATGAGAAACGGCAGGTGGTTAAAGAGATTAAACAGCTGGCGCGCAATGCCGAGGAAGTTTTCCTGGCAACCGACCCGGATCGAGAAGGAGAAGCAATCGCCTGGCACGTGATGGAATCGGCTGAAATCAACCCGAAATTGACACGCCGGGTGGTCTTCCATGAGATCACCGAGCCTGCGGTGGCAGAAGCGTTTTCTCATGCACGAGGACTGGATGAAAACTTGATCGATGCCCAGCAAGCTCGTCGCATCCTGGATCGATTGGTAGGCTACAGCCTCAGCCCATTATTATGGCGCAAGGTGCGCGGTCGTCTTTCTGCCGGACGTGTCCAATCGGTCGCTTTGCGCCTTATCATTGAGCGTGAAAGAGAGATTGAAGCTTTCGTACCGGTTGAGTACTGGTCACTGGGTGCGGAGTTCCGACCTGCTGGAATCCAGCAGACTTATCTTGCCAAGCTAGCGCGCATTGACGATCTCGAACCGGAGCTGGCCAGTGAGAGTGGGGTGAACCCAATTGTTGGCGATATGCAGACTGCAGAATACCTGATATCGAAACTCAAGAAAGGTGAGCGCCGCCGCAATCCAAACGCGCCTTTTACAACCAGCACCCTGCAGCAGGAAGCATCTCGCAGGATTGGGTATACGGCCAGGCGGACGATGGCACTTGCCCAACAGCTTTACGAAGGCGTCGATATCGGCCAGGGAGGCGCCGTTGGCCTGATCACTTATATGCGCACGGATTCCACGAACGTAGCCGAGATTGCACAGCAGGAGACCAGGCAGTTCATCATCGAGAGATATGGAGAGGGATTTGCGCCCGCCAGTCCCCCGATTTATAAAACCAAATCGCGTGGGGCACAGGAAGCGCACGAAGCTGTACGCCCCACATCCGTGCTGCGGCAGCCAAACTCAATTAAAACTTTCCTAAACCGGGATCAATTTCGGCTTTACCAGCTGATATGGCAGCGGTTTGTTGCTTCGCAGATGAATCCAGCAGTTTACGATACGACCTCGGTCGAGGTGAGTGGAACCACCAGCAGCCACCGGTACATGCTGCGTGCCTCCGGGTCAACCGTGCGCTTTACGGGTTATTTGATTGTCTATGAAGAAGCCAAGGACGAAGATCAAAGCCCAGAAGAAGAGGAGAACTCGCATCCCGGCCGGGTTGGAAGAAAACCAGGTCCAGAACCTGGTGCGTTTACTTCCAGAACAGCATTTTACCCAGCCTCCTCCTCGCTTCTCGGAGGCTTCCCTGGTGCGGACTCTGGAAGAGAACGGCATTGGCAGACCTTCCACTTATGCGCCCATCCTGGGAACCTTGCAGCAGAGGGGTTATGTCAGCCGTGAAGGCAAACGCCTGATTCCCTCCGAAACCGGGTTCCTGGTCAACGACCTGTTGATCGAGAATTTTCCAGAGATTTTGGATGTCGGGTTTACTGCCGCGATGGAGGAAAACCTGGATAAGGTCGCGGCAGGTGATTTGCCGTGGGTGGAGGTAATCCGAGAATTTTACAGTCCCTTCGCAACTCAGGTCGAGCTGGCAGAGCAGAATATTCCAGAGATGAAAGAGCTGGAAAAGATAGGCAGAACGTGCCCGCTCGACGGAGGGGACCTGGTAATCCGCTGGGGTAGATACGGGAAGTTCATCAGCTGCAATAATTTCCCTGACTGCCGGCACACGGAGGCCTGGCTGGAGAAGATCGGTATACTCTGCCCCAAGGACCAGGGGGAAATTGTCGAAAGAAAGACCCGCAAAGGCCGCTATTTTTACGGATGTGCTAATTACCCACAGTGTGATTTCACTTCCTGGAAGCGCCCCATCCCAACTCCCTGCCCTGAATGTGGAGGAATGTTGGTGATCGCGGACAAACAAAATGCGCAGTGTCTTAACTGTGAAGAAAGGTTCCTCCTGGATGAGGTCATGAATGAAGAAGTCGCGGCATCTGTAAGTGCGGCATAATTCTTGCAATAACTCTCTATGAAGTTGAGCTTGACAGGATGTAAGACAGGAGCTGGAGTTTGAACTCACAGGTTTTTACTACCAAAGGCAATCAAATCCGATTTCTGACTCGAGTGGAGTTGCATTTTCTATCACAATCGTCTAAAATTGGATTGAGAACATATGGTCGACAACTTGGATTGCACAACACTTCGGTCTCCTGAATAGAAAATGATCCTAATCAGAGAGTAACCAACAGGGAGTTCGGAAAATGGAAGCCATCCGCGCACAAATCAACAAGAATCCTTTGATAGCTGGGGCAATCGCAGGTGCAATCATCGGACTGATTATCGGTCTGATCTTCGGCTGGGTGATCTGGCCAGTTGAATATGTCGGTGCCTATCCTCGCGACCTGGTCTACGAGCAAAAAGTGGAATATATGCGCATGTCGATTGAGGCATACGGTTTCACGAAAGATGCAGCTCAGGCAAAGCTGCGCTACGATTCGCTCGAGGAAGGCGACCAGATTCTGACGGAAATCGTGCAGAATCCAGGTACACTTCCGCCATCGTTGATTCTTGAATACAGCAGCGCGGTGACCGGCACCCAGGCGGTGGTCTCTCCCCAGACTCCCGTTCCAGGTACACCCCCGGTTACACCAGGCGTCGAACCGACCCTGGGAAGTCCCTGTTTCGGGGACTGTTGAAGAAGAACCCCCAGAAGAGAAAAGCCTTTTATCTATACTCCTGCCGGTTCTTTGCGTACTGTTGCTAGCAATTGCAGGTGTGCTGGCCTGGTTGTTAATCCAGCGCAGCCGGAAGAGCTCTGGAGAAGAAACCGCTCCGGTAGCACAGGCACCGGAAACGGTTCGCTCGGCGACCTGGACAGATTACTCGTCACCGAGTGTTGAATTACCGATTGCTCAATTCCTGGCATCTTACAAGGTTGGTGATGATCTTTTCGATGATTCATTCAGCATCGATTTACCTTCCGGTGAATTCCTGGGCGAATGCGGTGTCGGCATCTCAGATACCATCGGAGTTGGTGATCCCAAAAAAGTTACTGCCTTTGAGGTCTGGTTGTTCGATAAGAATGATATTCAGACTGTTACCAAGGTGGTTATGAGTGCGCACGCTTTCAATAATGTGGCCATACGACAGCGATTGGAAGCCAAGGGTGAGCCCGTTATGTCAGAGCCAAATGCTGAGATCATCCTGGACACGGAGACGCTGCAGCTGGTCGGTCGTGTGGTGGATGTCAGCTACGGCCAGGGTGCTGCGCCAGATGAAAGCTATTTCGACAGCTTCATTCTTGAGTTATCTGTCTGGCCGAAATAGCCGTTCTGCGAATTGAGAATATAAGTTAATCTACGGCAGGGATTGTGGAATGATGTTCTCCACAATCCTTGTGCTTTATTCTACCTTGAGGATCTTCAGCTTAACCTCTCCCCCCGGTGTGGTGACCGTCACAAGATCGCCTTCTCGTTTTCCCATCATCGCACTTCCGATCGGAGATTTATTCGAGATTCGGCCGTTACGCGGGTCGGCTTCTTTTAATCCGACGATATCGTAGGTTTCAGGTGGGAAATCTTCTTCCTGGACGGTTACCTTCGCTCCCACTTCGACTATCTCGTGTTTGCCCTCGTGCGCTTCGACGATGGTAGCATTCTTCAGCAGGTATTCCAGCTCCATAATCCGGCCTTCCAGGAAGGATTGGTCTTCTTTCGCTTTATGATAATCCGCATTTTCGGATAAATCCCCCTGCTGGATAGCTGCACGCAGGCGCCTGGCAATGGCGTCGCGATCCCGACCCTTGAGAACAATGAGCTCTTCACGCAGCTTTGCCGCACCTTCAGCAGTGATCAACATCTCGTTACTCATCTATTCACTCCAATCTCAGTGAACCTGCGTTAATAATCAGGAGAAAATATACCAGGTTTTCTTCATGGTTTGGTCGCCGGGTCGAAGAGCTTCTGATGCTCTTCAATGGCAAAGCGGTCGGTCATCCCGGCGATGTAGTCGCAGATCACGCGCTCCAGGCCAATGGTATCGATTTGATCGCGATAATTACCAGGCAGTATCGCCGGTTCCCGGCTGTAGGCTATGAATAAATTCATGATAATCTGCTCTGCCTTGACCGACATCCGGATCACCCGATGATGCCGGTACAGGTTGGCGTATAGGAAATCCTTCAATTCACGGTTCCGGCGATGCGTATCTTCGCTGAAGCTAATCACATTGTACGGCAGCCGCTGCAGCTCGTCTACGGAATGTACTTTGCTGTCCTGCAATCGATTGTGTGTGTTTTGTATCAGATCACTCACTTCCAGGCCGATTAAACGCCGGATCAACCTGTGGCGCGTCAACTCATCAATTGGTTTCTGATTGATCTTCAAGCTCTCCAGCAGGATCTCCCAGATAGTTATCCCGGAAAGCTGGTCGGGTGTGATCATGCCAGACCGCAAACCGTCATCCAGGTCGTGGGCTGTGTATGCCAGCTCATCTGCAACGTTCGCAATTTGTGCTTCCAGGTGTCCGCGTTTTTCTGGCTCGTAATCTGCAGCGTCGGCGACGTCGTATTCCGACTCGTGCTTGACCATGCCTTCTCGCACTTCCCAGGTCAGATTCAACCCGGGATATTCGACATAACGCCTCTCGAGCGAGGTCACGATGCGCAGGGACTGCTTGTTATGGTTGAATCCACCATGATCCATCATCATCCGACCCAGAGTGGCCTCGCCCGAGTGACCAAATGCGCTGTGACCAAGATCGTGAGCCAGGCAAATGCACTCGACCAGGTCCTCGTTTGCCCCCAAAGCCCGCGCAATCGTGCGTCCGATTTGTGCGACCTCCAGGGTATGCGTCAACCTGGTGCGGTAATAATCGCCTTCATAGTTGATAAAGACCTGGGTCTTGTATTTCAACCTGCGGAAGGCGGTTGTGTGCAGGACCCGATCGCGGTCCCTTTGAAAGGCAGTTCGATATTCTGGCTCGTCTTCAGGATAATACCTGCCCCTCGAATTCTGGCTGCGGCAGGCGTAAGGCGCGAGGTAACTGTCTTCAATATTTTCCAGCTGCTGGCGGTTGAGATACATTTGTGGATGCTCCGAATCATGTTCCCGATATAATGTAAAAAGTGTAAACTACACTGAAGCGAATGTCAACCAGATAAACTCGATCCAGAATTGGGATGGTAAAATCTGCGCTATGGGATTCGGCAATCTCACCAACAGCCGTAAAGCCGGCGTAGTCGCGTTTTATGTGTGCAAATTCTTGCCCCCCAGGCTGGGATATCTGCTGGCGGACGAAATCGCCCGCAGGCTGGCCTCGAATTCACAATTAGCGATGGTTCAAGGAATACGTCTTAACCAATGGGGTCTAAACCGCTGCAGCCTGACCGAGGACGAGCTCAACCGGTCCGTCCTAGCTGTTCTGCGCAATATCACACTTGCATTTTATGAGCAGTTTTATTACATGCACCGGCCTGAACAACTGCGCGTGAAGATAGTAGACAACGAAGTATATAAGGAGATTTTCTCCTGGGATAAGTCTGGCCGGGGAGGGCTGCTCGTTTGCGGGCTGCACATGAGTTCATTTGACCTGGTCTACCAGGCCATAACCTTGAGGGGATTGAAGACGATTGGCCTGTCGCTGCCACAAGAAAGCGAGGCGATCGCATGGCAGCACCAGCTGCGCCGAAAAGTGGGAGGTGAGATCATCCCCGCTACGATGTCCAACCTGAAACATGTAATCAAGAGGCTGCAAGCAGGGGAAATCGTGGTCACAGGTATCGACCGGCCGATGGAAAATCTCAAGTACCACCCGCGGTTTTTTGACCTCCCCGCTCATCTGCCAGTGCATTACGTCCAGCTGGCTCTGGCTGCTAAAGTGCCAGTTCTCCTGATGGCTTCCTTCCGCCAACCGGATGGAAGATTTGAGCTGTCCTCTTCGGACATAATCACTCTCCAGAATAAAACAGACCGTAAAGCTGAGCTGATGGAAAATGCGGAAAGGATCTTGGAACTTGCGGAAGAATTTAATCCTAATTGCTCCTGAACAATGGACGATTTTCCATCCAATCTGGCCTGAACTCGCTATCAACATGGTTTAGTAAGCCTGGGAACAAAAAAAGATCTTTCACTCGACAAGAACCGTTTTTATCGTATGGAGGGATTAACAAAAGGTGACTAAAGACATCCAGGATCATAAAAGGATCAACGATATTTTGCTAGGACCATTGGAGAGGCCAGCTTTACGCTGGCTGGCAGAGAACGTGCCGGGTTGGGTCACTCCAGACCTGCTGACGGCTGTTGGTTTCATAGGGTCGCTGATCGCCCTGGCTGGTTATGGGTTATCTTCTTATGATCCCCTGTTCCTGTGGTTAGCCAGCCTTGGATTTATTATCAACTGGTTTGGAGACAGCCTGGATGGGACACTGGCAAGATACCGGCATATCGAAAGGCCAATCTACGGCTTTTATATCGATCACTCCATGGATATCGTGACCGAAGCCCTGTTCTTTATAGGATTGGGTATTTCCCCTTATGTCCGTTTCGATTTAGCTCTCCTGGCCCTGATTGGATATTTTATGATTTCAAATTTAGTCTACATCCAGACCTGTGTAATGGGGGAATTCAGGATATCCTATGCAGGGCTTGGACCTACGGAAGTGAGAGTACTGGCGATTGCAGCCAACACTGCGATCTTCTTTGCTGGAAATCCTCAAATCAAGATATTTGGAATTTCCAACACCGTTTTCGATTGGCTGGTCATTGCAGTCATAATACTTTTATATACAATTTTCACGGCTTCGTGGATTATCAACGCCAGGAAGCTAAAAGGCGCCGACAGCCAGTACAACTAACAGCTATGCTGGAAGCGAAGCGATTGAAATAGATTTTAGACCTAACTGGATGAACTTTTTTCAAAAGTACAGGCAGGAAAATGGTTTGACGACACTAAGGACTTACACACCAAGATAATCTTTCGGGATAGGAGAGAAAGCGATGGAGAAACGCAGATTTACCTATCTGGTACTGGTCATTGTATTGCTCACTTCAATGTCCTGCATGGCAATCAACCTGCCGCAGACATCCGGCGCGAGAGGCTCGGGTGAGATGAAGACAGTAAGCCGGGATGTTTCAGGTTTTACACGGCTGGCACTTGGCAGCATCGGGGAGCTGACACTCGTACAGGGCGATGAAGAATCTCTGGTGATCGAAGCCGAAGACAACATCCTGCCGCTGATAACCAGCGTGGTGCGGGATGATACGCTTTTCATCGGCCTGGATGAGACAGGTTTGAGCAATGTCATTCCCACCAAGGATATCAAATACAGGCTGACGATGAAAGAGATCACCGGCCTGGAGGTTTCCGGGGCGGCTGATATCACTGCACAAACGGTCACTGCCGGTGAGCTCGAGATCAAATCGAGCGGTGCGGGAACGATGAAAATTGGGAACCTGACTGCCAACCGGCTAAAGGTTGAAGTCAGCGGTGCAGGAAATGTCGAGATCGAGAGCGGTGTTGTCCCGGTCCAGGAGATTCACATCAGCGGGGCAGGTTCCTTTGCCTCCTCCGGTGTCGAAAGCCGAGAAGCGAAGGTCGATATCAGTGGCGCTGGTAACGCTACTATGTGGGTCAAAGAGAAATTGGAAGTTGAGATGAGCGGCGCAGGAAACCTGGAATATTACGGCACGCCTGAAATGGTCGCCAATGTCAGCGGTGCAGGTAAGATGAAGAGCCTGGGCGGAAAATGACCGGGTAAATTTATCCTGGTTTTATGCTCTTTTTTACGGATGCGTCTTAAAATATGTCCTGGAGAGCCGTGAATTGCTCTTTGCCATTCATTGCATGCATGCGTATTTAAAATCGAACAGATCCGGATCAAGAGGAAGGTCAATATGAAGAAAATGCTTCGCATTATGCTCGTTTGGATGTTCGTGATCTCAAGCCTGACGAGCATCGGGGTGTCTGCGGCACCGGAAGACCCAGACGCACCTGATGCAGTCAAGGTCTATATGCCGTTTGTCGTCCGACAGGTGACGTATAACATCTCCGGGACGGTAACGGATGGTAATGGGAGCCCACTTTCCGGTGTCACCGTGACCGATAAGAATGGAAAGACCGCGGTGTCAAATGCCAGTGGACATTACTCACTTGCATCCCCTGGCGGCACCAATGCGCTGACCGCCGATAAAACAGGTTTCGAATTTGCCCCGGGAGTGCTGGAGATCAATGTCGCTGGAGACATGCCCAACCAGAACTTCGCCGTTGCAGCTGCCTGCATCGAGGGTATCGTCGATCCGGGATTCGAAGTTGGCGGCTGGTGGAGCCTGGCTGGTGCGACCTACGAAAACCTGAACCGGAACTCCGGCTCCTGGTCGGTTCTCACCGGCATTCCAGCGGGGTCACCCAACAACTGGGGTTACTCCTGGGTCCGGACGCCGTTGATCAGTGTCCCGGTGGGAACGACCAGCGCCATCCTGCGCATGTGGGTATATGCCCAGACCGGTAAATCACCGCTCTCGCCGCTGCCGACCAGGCCGATTGGACAGAAATTGAGCGCCCCAGTCCCTGATATCAACTCAACAGACGAAGCTGCTGCGATCTCGGCCTACGACGCGCAGTACGTGATGGTGCTGAACGGTTCCAACCAGATCCTGGAACTCCTACAGTGGAACCGCCGCAACGAGCTGTCCTGGATGCCGCGCCAGTTCGACCTGACCAAGTGGGCCGGACAGAGCATCAGCATTGAAGTCGGTACTTATAACGACGGACAGGGTTTCACCACCAACATGTTCGTGGACGATGTCACCCTGACCATGTGCGACGACCCTCTGCCTCCTCCCCAGTCTGCAGCCAGCAGGTGACCAACAACAGCTTCGAATACTTCGGCAACTGGATTGATAATTCCGATCCTTTCTATCCATTCTCTTCAACTTATGATTCAACCTTTGCGAACAGTGGTTTCCTCTCGATGAGAGTAGGAATACCACTTGAGACATGGGGAAATGTTGCTGGAGTTATCGGATGTATATCAAGTTGTGACTATCCCGGCAGGCATCAACTATGCCAATCTCAGATTCTATCGCCTGCTGCGAAGTGAAGAGGTTTATATACCCGGCTCTATCAAAGATGCGCAGTTAAATTCTTACAGGCAGAATTGAGATCACCTGAATACCATGGAGATGTGCAATACGCCTTTGTGACTGATACTGCGACACCGGCTAATCTTTTGAAGACGTTGATTTTCGAAAGAGGAAGCAACGCCAGCAATCTGGTTTGGCACCAGAACATGTATGACCTGACTGCACTTGCTGGTCAAACTGTCGAGATTCACTTTGGGGTCTATAACGACGGCGGTGGTGACGGTCGATCGGTTATGTACATCGACGATGTCTTCCTGGACACCTGCACAGGAGGCCCGCCTCCACCACCACCCCCGCCTCCGACCGCCTGCGTGAACTTGATCGGCAACGGCGGCTTCCAGACCAATGCCGACTGGTACATCCCTGCTACCGCTTACTCGGCGGGTTATACCAACGTGGTGTCACGTTCCGGCGGGCGGGCGATGCGCACCGGGATCTACTACCCCTCCCAGAACCGCTACAGCTACTCTGACTTCGGCCAATATGTCTATATCCCTCCAACGTACGGCATGGGTCGCGACGGCACTGCTGGAATTCTACGAGTACACAGCCGGCGGCGACGCTGGGAATGACATCCAGTACCTGCTCGTCCTGGATTATTGGGGCAACTGGATCGACACGCTGCGCTGGGGATCGCGCGGCCAATACCAATGGGTTTACCACAATAACGACCTGACTTCCTATGGCGACTGGCTCATCCGCCTGCAATGGGGCACCTACAACAACGGGTGGGGCGCGGTCACATCGATGACGATCGACGACGTCTCGTTACGGTATTGCCCGTAAGCTATATCTGCAGTTAGAATTGGCTTCCGAGGCTGGATGCACCTCCAGCTTCGGAAGCTATTTAATTCTTAGAGGTGAGTGTGAACGAGAAAGCCTTGCCGTTGATTGACCTGCACCGGCACCTGGATGGGAATGTCAGGCTGCAAACCATCCTGGATTTGGGCAGGAAGCACGACATCCCGCTGCCTGCCTGGGACCTGGAAAGCCTGCGGCCTCACATCCAGGTCACCGTTCCTCAGCCAGGAGTGATGGCTTTTATCGAAAAGTTCAAATGGATGATCGCGGTATTGAAGGATTATGATGCCTGCCGCCGGATCGCCTATGAAAATGTGGAAGATGCCAGAGATGAAGGCCTGGCTTACGTTGAGCTACGCTTCAGCCCGGTATTCATGGCCAGCTCGGGCAAGCTGGATCCGGCCGGCATCGTGGAAGCCGTGTGTGACGGAGTCGCTGCCGGACGCCGCGATTTCAAGCAGCCTGTGAACCTGATCGAAATCATCAGCCGGACTTACGGCCCGGAAGCTGCCTGGAAGGAGCTGGAAGCCCTGCTAACCCAAAAGGATCAATTTGCCGCTCTCGACCTGGCGGGTGACGAGGCCAATTATCCGGCGGAGTTGTTTATCGAGCAATTCCGAGGCGCCAGAGAAGCCGGCTGGCGGGTTACGGTGCACGCAGGAGAGATCGCCGGACCGGAAAGCATCTGGCAGGCGATCCAGGAATTAGGCGCCACCCGGATCGGACACGGCGTTTCTGCATTGGCTGATCCGGACCTTATCCAGATGATGAAGGAAAACCGGATTGGCATTGAGTGCAACCTGACCAGCAATGTTCAGACCAGCACCGTCCCCGATTACCCCAGCCATCCGCTCAGGCGGTTCCTGGAGAATGGGTTGTTGGCAACCATCAACACCGATGATCCAGGGATCAGCGCCATCGACCTGGCTTATGAAATCCAGGTCGCCGCTCCGGCAGCCGGTCTCAGCCCTGCCCAGATTGAGCAGGCCAAGGCCAATGCGCTGGAGGTCTCGTTTTTGACAGAAAATCAGAAAAATGCGATATTAACAGGGGCACCTTTTTTCTAAGGTTTTTGGCCATCAAAAAGTGCTATACTTGGCCAAAGTGAATGACCGCCCCCAGTTCCAATCGGGCGAATTGAGTGAATGGAACCATAAACGGCCAGATTGGAAAATTGAAAAGGAGTTACGATCATGAAACTTGAACATAAAGGGATGCAAAACCCCAAGAAACTTGTGATTGTGGTTGGAATGCTGCTGCTGTTATTCACTTTCTGTCTCAGCTTCATTCCCCGATCACCAATCGCGGCTGCAACACCCACCCCCACTGAAAAAGGAAAAAAATGTAAGTATTATTACAAGGTTCAACCTGGCGATACAATCACTTACATCGGCCAGCTGTACCAGATCGATTGGCGCGAGATCGCCAAAGCCAACAACCTGAAGGAGCCCTACGTGCTTACCCCGGGTGACAAGCTGTGCATCCCGGGAGGGGTTGCACCAGAAATTACCGAGTCTGAAACGGGCGATGCAACCATCACCGCTAAAACCGAGCCAACGGGAAGTGTTGTAGGTGGTATGGGTAATGTTTATCTTTAAGCTGGAGCATTTCCCGAAGAATAAGAGCTACAATGTGATCATTCGACCAAATACAACTTATGTTTCGTACCGATTGAATTGTATGCTGCTTGAATTTCCAACTGATATGCATAGGAAAGACGAGCTCCATTGCAATCCAATACATACGGACGAAAAAGGTTTCTTCGAAGGATGGTTCAGGATTCCCACAACAATCCCTAATGCGCCTATCCATGAGCTATGTATCAAAGACGTCTGGACAGACGAGACCCAGTGCACGAACTTCGACGATCCGGAATATTACTTCGAAAAGTTTGCTTATGCGACACATAAATACGGCCGCTGAGCAATAGACCCGGGAAAATCAATCAGGGCCTGGCGGATGCTGGATGAGCACCCTCAAGCCCTGATTTTTATTTAACCTCAGCGCATCAGGCGGTTTTTGCCAGCAGCTGGTCTAAAATATACTTTGATTGGGACTCGATTTTAGCATGCAGGCTGTTTCCGTGAGCGTCCATGGTCACCACCGATGGGAAATCTTTAACTTCGATCACCCACATCGCTTCCGGTACACCAAATTCCAGCTTATGCACGCCTAACACCCTGGTGACTGTCTGAGCTATTAATGAAGCGGCACCCCCTATGGCATGCAGGTACAGGCCAGGCACCTCCTGGCAGGCAGCCAGGGTCAATGGTCCCATACCGCCTTTGCCAATCACCCCCTGGAGCTTGAAATGGTGCATCACCTGCCCCTGGTACGGTTCTTCGCGTATGCTGGTAGTTGGTCCCACGGCCACAAAGCGGTAATTTTTATCTTCCAGCCCGGATACGACCGGGCCGCAGTGGTAGATCACGCCGCCCTTCAATAAACCCTTCAAGCTCTCATACACTTCGATGTCATCGTCAAGGGGATGGCGAACCTTTTTGATAAAAGTATCGACCATCCATTTATGGGCTGCATCCCGACCGGTTACCATGATCCCATTTAAGCCGACCAGGTCGCCGACCTTTAATTTCAATATGGTTGCATCATCCAGAGGCAGATCGATTTTAATCATGAATACACCCTCCCTATCTGAATTCCACCTTGCCACCATCAAATAGCAAACTTCGCCGCCGGTAAGCCCAGCACATATAAGAGATCGTGACAAAGAAGCTGGCTGGCAGGCGGTTCAGGCTGGTGATTTTTGTATCCAGTACTGTGGTTTTTCCCCCGAAGCCCATCGGTCCAATGCCCAGCTGGTTTGCCTGGCCAGTGATCCGCTTTTCCAACTCGGCGAGTTGCGGATCTGGGCTCCTTTCGTCCATTTGCCTGAACAGGACCTCCTTGGAGGAGTAATAGGAAGTCCCGCGGTCGCCACCGATTGCGATGCCCAAGATGCCTGGAGCACAACCCTGGCCCTGGGCCCTGTGCACGGCGTCCAGTGCCACCCTGCGAACACCTTCCAAGTCTCGGCCTGCGCCGAGACCAGAATCAGGCAGGCTGTATTGGGCGCCGACGTTCTCGCACCCGCCGCCTTTCAGGATTAATTCAATTCTCAGGGCTTTGCCTTCGACTTCTGAGAAGTGAATGGAAGGAAAATACTCACCTCCCAGGTTGTTCCCGCTGTTTTTCCCGGTGAGAGAATCGACTGAATTTGGCCTCAAGAAAGACTGGCAGGTTGCCTCGATCGTTGCCATTTCGATCTGCTTCCGTAAGAGCCGCGTGCTCCATCCGGCAGGATAGTAGACGTAGAAGATAGGCGTACCGGTATCCTGGCAGATCGGCGTTGAGTTCTTCCGCGAAAGCTCGACGTTCTCAATGATCGTCTCAAGCGCACCTCGGGCGGCAGAACCGGGTTCTTCGTCAGTGATGGCTGCTCGCAGGGATTTTTCGACGTCTGGGGGAAGATCTGTAGATGTCAGGCGGATTAATTCCAGGATGTGCGGGGTTAAATCCTCCATCAAATTGTTCCTCCTTACAGAAAAGTGATCAGGAATTCAGGGCTTTAATCCAATCAATTGCACCTTTCGTTTGCCACCAGGTGCTGAAATATTCCGAAGCATAATAAACCGCCTCATTCTCATCGCCGGCGCCATAGGAATTCGGAAATGTCTCCGGAAATGGCTTCTCACCGAACAGATAGGTCGGAACATACGGATTCTGCTGTAGGGCCCACCGGAGGGAATTATCAGCTTTAACAGTCTGCCCATTCAGGATGAATGAAATTAGCGCATGCGTGTATGACCAATAGGCAGATAATTCATTTGAGAATGAATGGATCAGCCTATGGGCTTCTGGGTATTTCTGGAGCTCTATGAGGGTATGAAGATACCCGTACCTGGCTCCCAAATGGTCATCGGGATCAAGTTCGATCATTTTTTGAAAATATGCCAGGCTCTCCGGTTGTTTTTCCAGCTCGACCAGCGTGTTCGCCAACCCTTCGAGGGCGCGCAGCAGGGGGCGGGTTCTGAATTTCTCCCAAAACATACCTGCGAAATCCCTGGCATAATCGCTGCCCAAATTCCTTTCCGCTGCTTCGAGGCCGCGGCGGTAATATTGGTGCGCTTCTTCGATCGTCACGGATTCCTCTTCAGCAAGCAAAATATAGGCATCTGCGCAGTCTGTGGAGATCTCCAGGGCCTGGTGAGCCAGCAGCTGGCGTTGGACACTGTCGTTTACCGTCCAGGCTTTGTATACCAGCTGCTGCGCATCTCGAAGGGATGGATCTGCGCTGAATTCAGCCAGGCTCCGGCTGGCGATTTCGGCCTCCAAAAGCCGAAAATCATCAAATAAGTCATCCCCATATTCTCCACCTGGATCGACGATCTCCAGTTTTTCGTGATCGTTTTCTTCGGATTCCAAATCACCAGGGATTTCTCCCGCCGGATACAGCAGGTGAACCGAGCGGGACCCGGCGATTGTCTCAAGCTGGAGGCTGGCCTCATGCGGGATGAGATCCCCATTCTGGTATTTATGCAATGCTCCAACGAACTGCGGCACTGCCTGGAGGACGGCGTGAAAAAGCGCCAGCTCTTCCAGGGTTGGACGCCGGACGAAATCTTTGGCATAGATTAACGGTAGTGGATATGCATCAGCTGCCGCGACTGGTAGGGAGTATTTTTCGATGGCATCCAGGTCGCTGGCAGGCAGCATGTTGGAAGTCTCAAAAGAGAATGAGTGCAGCCCTTCCGCAGGAATCTGCTCAATTGGATCAATCGCTTCTTCGAGGATTCTAAGCAATGCATCCCAATCCCAGAAGAGATTTATGCCAGTTTGAATACCGGCCTGCCCCATTAATTGAACGTAAACTTGCCTGCCGGGTGGAGTAATGTGCAGTGCGATGGGCTGGTGATCGGATAAGGTTTTCCATGGAGCAGCATTGAACAGTTTCTCGGCATCCGCGAATAGCTGCAGCGCTTGCTGTGGTGTCAATCCTTCGACGGAGAATAATCCCGGAAAATTCGGAGCCGATTCTTCGATCATTCCTTCGAACAAGGCGATGGCTTCATCCGCTTCATCCGGGAGAGCCTGGTATTCACAGCGAATATGCAGGTCCATGAGCGGCTGCCGCAGCTGCTCGACCAGGTCCGGATCGTCGAAGATGATTACTTCTGGGAGCGATCGCGGAGACTGGTGGGTATCTTGAGAATTGACAGCCTGGTTGATCCAATGTAACACGGACTGTGGATCGGGGGTTTCAGAAATGATCTTCGTCTTGATGACGCTTTTTTGTTCGGGATTGGTTATCATCAAAACAAACGGCCGGCTGGCTTTCTCACCCGGTTCTGAGATCCATTTATGCAGCTTGCGGATCGTCACGTGCCAGGTTACGGGATTTTGGGATTGGAGGGGGGTGTTTTTTATGGGAAGTGACATTCTGCTCGCTTTCCTTGCTGCTAGTATACCGTAACGCTGGGTTCCATAAGCATGAGAATGCCATTCTTCGCGAAATAATTCTGCTTCTGCGGTCAGTTTTCTAATTAATATCATGAAATTGCTTACTTGACTTCCCTGAACGAAGAGAGATAATTAGGGGGCGATGGACAGAAGCGATATTCGAGCAACACAAACGAATGACCAGCGCAGGCGGTTGTCCTACCTGGCAGTCAACCTGGGATTGGTGGCGAATATCTTGCTGGCGGTGGTAAAAACAACCGTAGGCATCCTGGGTCACAGCCCGGCCCTGCTGGCAGATGGGATCAATTCGACTTCGGATGTGGCTTACTACCTGGTTGTGGCAATCTTCATGCGCCTGGCCGGCAAGCCGCCTGATGAAACCCATCCTTACGGTCACAACCAGCTCGAGAGCATTGCGTCACTGGTGGTAGGCGCATTCGTCGTTACCACTGCAGTCGCCATCTTCTGGGATGCGATCAACAATGTTTTCGAACTGTGGGTCGGGGTGACAACCTCACAGGGCGCGGAGTTGATTGCATTGTGGATTGCCCTGTTTACCGTGATCATTAAAATCTTCCTGACTGTATATACACGCCGGATTGCTTCCAAAACTAAAAATCCCGCAGTACTGGCACTGGCGTATGACCACCGTAATGATATTTTTTCTGCCGCAGGCGCTGCCATCGGTATCTACCTGGGGCGCGCCGGCTATCCATGGATTGACCCGGCGGTGGGTGCCCTGGTCGCACTGTTGGTACTGCGGACGGGAATCGAAATCATCCGCCAGTCTTCATCCGATCTCATGGATGCAGTGCCAAGCCGTTCGCTGGCCAGGCAGATCGGCAACCTGCTGAATGAAATCCCGGAGGTGGGGCGGCTGGAAGAGGTCCACGCTCACCGCTTCGGCCCGTACATGGTGGTGAATCTGACCATAGGAGTCGATGGAAATTTGAGCGTTCAAGAGGGGGATCGAATTGCTACCGAAGTGGAAAAAAAAGTCATCGGATCAATCGATCTCATCCGGCAGGTTTATGTACATTACCATCCGGTGAATGAGATCCTCGCTGCTGGCAGCACAGGAGAGAAGATCGACCTGCCGGAATGGGAGGAAAACCTCGAAAAGTGAAATCGACCAGGATCTGGAAAGCAAGCGCGCGCTCGGTCGATGAATTGTTCCTTGGTGTAGGCATTGGGGGTGAACTTGTAAATTTAAACTCCCTTTCCAGTTTGATTCCAGCCGGCGCATATACGACCTTCCGGACTTTCGAGGGAAATAAAGTTATTCGCCTGAGGGAGCATTTCTGCCGTCTCAAACGCAGCGCGGAGATGTCCGGGTTGTACATGGAGGTGGATGAATACCGGCTGCGTGAGATCCTGCGAAGGTTGGTCACGGAGTGCGGGGATATGGATTTTCGAATCCGGATCACATTAGCTTTTGAGGAATCTCCGGGCGACATATTCATTGCCGTGCAGGAGCTGCAGGCCATTCCAGAGCAGGTTTATAGGGATGGAGTGAGCTTGGTGACCTGCGGCCTGCAGCGAGAGCAGCCGAAAGCCAAGCGCACCCGCTTCATCGAAAGAGCCGAGTCTATACGTAAGAGACTGCCGGAGGAGGTCGAAGAAGCGATCATGCTCGGACCTGATGAGGAGCTGCTGGAAGGCCTGAGCAGCAATTTCTTTGCAGTGCAGGGTGGTGAAATCCGGACTGCGGAGGAAGGAATCCTCCTGGGGGTGACACGCAATATGGTTTTGGACTGCACCAAGCAGTGCGGGATTACGGTGCGCTTTCAGCCGGTAATGATTGGTGAGATCGAATCGCTGGAAGAGGCGTTCATAACCAGCTCCAGCAGGGGGATCATGCCGGTAGTCAACATCGATGGCACCCCGGTCGGGGATGGGGCACCGGGACCGGTCACACGGCGGTTGATGGATTGCTATGACGAACTGCTGTGCTCCGAATTAGAAGAAATCTGATTGGGAGCCAGATCAGCGGCTGACCCTGGTGCAGAGGCGGTAGCTGTCGTTGTTATCCTTCAGGCACACTTCCAGGGTACACGCTTTTTCGAAATCTTTCGGGATGCGCGGAAAAGCCTCGAATTCGCCATCTTCGCTGATTAACACATTACCGACTTTTTTAGTCTTGGATCCCAGATATGCTTTGATGCGGATGTTGAAGCGGTGCTCCTTCGGAAATCCCGATCCCCACACCGTGATGCGGTTGAAGGAGATAGAAGCATACAGGGCGGCCTGGGGAAAATACCAATCGAGGGGCTTGTAAGGGATGCACAGGACGTATCCATGCGGCAGGGGAGTCGTGGTGGACAGGCCGTTGGCCTCTGCCAGGGCCTGAGGGCTCAATCCGTACCTGGAGCTGAGCTGGGAAAGCCTCTCTCCTTTAGAAACGACGTAAAAGCGCATACATTTGGCTGGATCCGGAGATGCCGAAACCCGGGCCGGAGTGGCGAACGGTGCACAGAGCAGCGCCAGGATGAAAAATGCCTGGAGGATCCGGTTAAAAGCCCGGTTTCCAGGATTGGGCGAATAGATTGGCTGGAACATGGTGACCTCCATCACAAAAAAGCCGAGGTCTCCCCCATGGTTGGAATGAGTTGAATACCTGCAATAATTTTACCCCAGCCCTGACAAAAACGTTCATTAGAAAGTTGCGGATTGAAAATAGCTGTGATACAATCTGCCGCACCAGGGCGAGTAGCTCAGCTGGTTAGAGCGCACGGTTCACATCCGTGAGGTCGTGGGTTCGAGTCCCTCCCCGCCCATTTTAGCCAACCTCTGTCCGCACGGATGCCGATTTAGAGCATCCGTGCGGTCACTGGTTTATGGGGGATTAGTATTAGGCTTTGCCACTGACCGCACTGATCTTTCTTTGAAATACCGATTTTTGGGTTCGCTATATTCAATTCAGAATTTTCCATGTATTGTCAATTTCGCTCACAAGCTGAATTCTGGTATAAGATCAGATGGCAAAGATTCGAGCATCCAATACTTTCATCAGCGCGGGTAGAGGAAGAAAGTCCAGAGGAAGAGACCGAATCCGTAAGTAATGTGATTGAAGAGGCTGAAGTAGGTCAGGCGCATGCCCTTGGCGTTGGCGCCGAGCCAGCCGTAGCCCCAGCTGGGGTGAAGTATGAACCAGGTAAAGATGGTGGTCGCGAGGCCGAAGACCAGTGCAGTTATGAGAGTAGGGGTAATTGAAAAGGTGGAAAGAAGGGCAAAGTAGAGTGATCCCAGGAGCATGCCAATTGCATAATGCACAAACACTCCGAGTGGGATTTCGTGCGGTAAGGGAGGTGTTGCGAGAATTGTTTTATGAGTGAACTTGCCGCGCAGCAGGTAGCCAAACCAGCGCCCGACCAGGTGAAAGCCAGTGCGAGGAGGAGAGCCCGCGTAGCCCATTCGGTACCCTACCAGGCTGTCCAGATCCATGATAAGGGTTGCCAGAGCACCAACCAAAGCGCCGAGCAGAATTACCTGTATGTCCATAATTATCTCCTGGAAGTGCTGACAAGAGACCACGATAGGCATCCCTCGAAGCGCGGCTTGACTTATTGGCTGATATTATACGTGGTTTGAACCAGAACAAGATCCTACATGGAAATAAGTAGAACAAATGGGATTCCCCGAAGTTTCACAAAATCAAATCCCAAACAGAATATTTGTTCTAATAATAGATTTATCTCGTTCTAATTTGGAAAAGTTATAATCAGAATACATCTCTGTGAGAATATTTTGAACCGATGTATACCGATCGACATTTCCGCGTGAGCAGACTTTCGAGAGGCCTGGAAACCCGGCCTGCCAGAAAAGGAATGGTGTGCTTTGTTCTGAGCTTCTTCTTACTTCTTTTGCTTCCTATCACCGATGCGTTCGCCCAGACCGCCACGCCCGAAGCGCCTTCCGGCTTCCAGCTGGTCAGCAGCGGGGAGGGGGTGTGGCTGTTCAGGAGAGATTATCCCAACGGCACTCCCGATTTCGTCCAGGTGGCTGACCTGAGTAAGAAGGCGGGGATCATGCTGATGTACGCCAATATCATCCAGCCCCGGGAAGGGCGCGGCGTTTACGGCGGGGACGACCCGCGCTTTTCCCTGCAGCCCCTGGACATGTTTTGGGAAGAGGCGTTGATGGTAAATGAGCGCACCTTCTGCGTCTCGAACGGCAGCTTTTTCTACATGCCGGAGACACCGACTCGACTGGCTTTTCCCCTGAAAGTGGATGGGAAGCCAATCACGGATGGGTTTGGCATCCTGACTTACCCGGGACAGAAAGTGATGCTCGAGCTGTGGGACGACCATGCCGACATCCGCGAATTATCCTGGGAAAACCTGCACGGATCCGATGCACCAGACATCATCGGTGGGTTGAAGGAAGATGCCAACAAGCGCGCCAAGTTCGCGGTCGGGCGAACGTTCGTGGGGATTGCCGATAACGATCACGACCGGCGTTATGAAACGGTCATGATCCTGAACACGTCCACTGCGGTCCAGGCCGAAGCGGCAGAGACCTTGAAGGAATTCAACGCTGACAAGGTGATGATGCTGGACGGCGGTGGATCGACGCAGCTGATATGCCAGGGCAGCGATATCATCAGCTCCGACCGGCTGATCCCCCAGGCTATAGCCGTGGTAGAAGCAGGCCAGCAGCCGCTCTCGGGACGAACCGCAGAAGAACCGGTATGGCTGGTGGCAGGCGCCGGTGAGCCGATCGAAGTCGAGATCGCGATCACCAATGAAGGCACGGAGACCTGGGTACCGGGTGAGCACCAGTTCGAATACGAGGATGCGGAAAACAGGGTCGCCGGTGTCGTTCCATTTTCTGAAAGCGTGCCAACAGGTGAGCAGGCACAGTTCAATATCCGGATGATGGGTTTCGCCAACGACGGTTTACACCAGGTAAAACTATTCTGGTATATCACGCAAGGCGGAAAGCGCTTTTCCGGTAACCCGCTGGATTTGCGTATAGCCGTACTGGTTCCAGGTCAGGAGAGCACGGTTTTTGCGACGCAGGAGGCACTAATGACCTCCCAGCCGCTGGCGGTTGCGGAGAATGTGCAGGTGATCGACGTGCCGCCGGTAGAAACGCTGCCAGGCGTGGAGGTCACGGAAACGGAGATGCAGGCTGGGGCGGTAGAAGCCAGGAACCTGCTGTGGGTACCTTTGCTGATCCTTCCTTTTGCCCTGGTATTGCTGGCGCTTTTTATTCAGAAGAGAGATTGAGAGGAGATAACTCTCACTTAAGAGGGGAGAATAAGATAACAGGGATGTGCCTTCCCCCGGCGAGCTCTGCATAACGATTGTAACCCGGGTAAACATCCAGCATGCGCTGCCAGTATTCCTGGCGCTCCTTTCCTTCCAACTGCCGGTATGAGTAGAGGCCTCGGTGACCATCGAATGACAGGCTCGCCTCGGAGTTAGCAAGCAGGTTGCGATACCACTGCGGATGATTAGCACTTCCCAACGAAGAGGCGATCACCACCACATTTTCATTATTTTTCACATAGATCAATGGAGTTTCCCTCAATTTGCCACTCCTGGCGCCTTTCGTAGTCAGGATCAATACCGGGAAACCAAGCAGCCTGGTAAAGCTCAGGCGCCCTTGTGAGCGGTGGGATAACCAGATATCCAGGCGGCTGACGACGTGCCTGACCAGCCATCTTCCAGGGGGACTGATTGCTACATATAAGGTTATTCTCTTTAACCACGGCATCGACCGGGTGGATGGGAGCGAGTTCTTCTGGATTTTGAGCTGCCATAATCGCTGCATTATACACAGGATAAGAGAAAATGCCGAAAATGTTCCATGTACAAATCCTTTACAATACCTTGACAAATATCTGATAAATTTGATAATATTAAGATAGTCAGGAAGTGTGACATTGAGAGGAATTTAGAACCGGCGGATGTAGGAGAAAGTGGACCGGCAATACCACAGAATGTTCGCCAGTAGAAACAGGTAATGGCAGGTAAGAGAAGGACAGGATAACGCATCTATTCTGAAAGAAGCTAATAATAAAGAGGTATACAATGAACATAAATCCAGGTAGGACAGATTTGATTGAAAGCATGCAGGACTTCATCGTCGTCGAAGAGGGTGAAGCGCAAATTCATTACGGCCTGAGCGCGGCGGTTCGTGATATCCTGATCGATATCGGCGAGGATCCCGACCGGCAGGGACTGCAGAAGACACCGGAGCGGGTTGCCAAGATGTACGATGAATTAACCGCCGGTTACCGTACAGACCCGGTGAAGCTGGTGAACGGTGCGCTGTTCGATGTGGAATATTCCGAAATGGTGCTGGTTAAAGATATCGATTTCTACAGCATGTGCGAACACCACATGCTCCCATTCTTCGGTAAAGCCCATGTGGCATATATACCAGATGGCAAAGTGATCGGGCTGAGCAAAATCCCGCGCATCGTAGAGATGTATGCCCGCCGGCTGCAGGTCCAGGAGCGCATGACGACAGAAATTGCTCAATTCTTGCAGGAAGTTCTGAATCCGCGCGGGGTCGCAGTTATCATAGAAGGACAGCATATGTGCGCGATGATGCGCGGGGTGAAAAAACCGCAGGCTAATATGACCACCAGCACCATGCTGGGGGCTTTCAAAGAAGATCCAATTTTAAGGGGTGAGTTACTGGCGCATGTCTCCAGAGGGCAGAAATCCGATTAATATGCTTGACCTGACTGGAAAAACGGTGCTGGTGACCGGTGGAGCGCGCCGGATAGGTAAGTCGCTGGTCATGCTGCAGCCAGGGCTGGGGCGGACGTGATTATTCACTACCACCAATCCCACGAAGACGCCGAAGCTGCGTGCGTCGCTGTCGAAGCCCTGGGAAGGCAAGCACAACTGCTGTGCGCCGATCTCAGCAACCCGCGGAGGTGGAAGAGGTGATACCACGGGCACTGGGTTGGGGACCGCTTTTCGGGTTAGTAAACAACGCCTCGATCTTCGAGCAAATCGACTGGGAAGCAAGCGATCTCGAATCCTGGAACCGCCACCTGATGATTAACCTGACATCTCCTTTCCTGTTGAGCCAGGCCTTCGCGCGAGCGGTTCCGACCCACTCATCCGGGCGGATCATCAATATCCTGGACTGGCGTGCACTGCGGCCGGGACGCGACCACCTGCCGTACACGATCAGCAAAGCCGGATTGGCAGCGCTTACACGCTCATTAGCCCAGTCCCTCGCTCCGAATATCACCGTGAACGGCCTGGCATTAGGCGCGATACTGCCCCCCAGTGACGGAGCCGACAGCCACGACATCCTTGAAAATGTCCCAGCAGGACGCTGGGCAAGGCTGGAGGAAGTCGAACAGGCATTCGAGTTCCTTTTACGCGGTCCGGATTACATGACCGGTGAGATCATCCACCTGGACGGCGGGCGTCATGTGGTTTGAAAGAATCTCGATAATACAGCGAATAAAATGGTGAAATTGGATGGAGAAAACGATGGATAAAATTTTGATCACAGACCTGATTGCGCGTGGCATCATCGGGATCAACGAATCGGAACGCGAAAAACCCCAGGAGATTAAAATAAATATCATCCTGTATGCCGACCTGAGCAAAGCAGGGACGACGGATGACCTTTCCGATAGCGTCAACTACCGGACGGTGGCTAAGATGGTCCTTAAACATGCCTGAAAGCGCTAAACGATTTACTGTTGAATCCCTGGCTGCGGACCTGGCCGGATTGTGCCTGGAGCAGCCTGGCGTACTGGGCGTGCGGGTACGGGTGGAAAAGCCAGGCGCGGTGCGCTTCTCAGGCGGTGTGGGAGTTGAAATTGAACGAATGAAAAAGGATATCCAATGAATCGCTCAGTGAATCATGCCGGCATCTTACTGGGATCGAATATCGAACCCGAGAAAAACCTGATCCTGGCACTGAAACTGCTGGGGGAAGGGTTCGGAAACCTGCGTTTCTCTTCAGCCTGGGAGAGCCAGTCGGTGGGATATGATGGCCCTAACTACCTGAATGCAGCCATCCTGGTGGAAACTCCACTTGACGCCAAGGCACTCAACCAGCTAATTCTGCGCCCACTGGAAAACCGTCTTGGCAGGGTCCGGCAAGAAGATAAGTTCGCTCCCCGTACTATCGATCTGGATATTGTGACCTGGAATCAGGATACGGTTGACCAGGAGATCTGGAAAGCTGCCCATGCTGCACTACCCACTTCGCAGCTATTACCTGACCTGCGTTTACAACAGACCGGGGAGACCCTGTCCGAGATCGCTGAGCGGTTGGCACAGTCCGTTTGGGTGCGTGAGCGGCCAGATGTTCTGCACCAGGCAGCAACTATGGTGTGATAATCTCGATTTCGCGCCAAGCCACCCAGGATGATCCCTGCACGGTTTCAATGCGCATCGCAACCAGGTCATCCCAGGCCGTTTCTGGCCAAACATCGATTACATCCCAATTTTCCGAGACGATTCCGACTTCTTGAAGCAGGTGGAATACACCCTGCGAATCTTTCCCCCATATCCAGTGGATGGTCTTGCCCGCAGGAGACTGGTCCACCCATAAGCGCACAACGGCAACCGATGAGGCCTTTTCCAGGCTGATTTCAACAAAATGTTGAGGAAAATCCCCGGCTGACCATGAAGTACCGGGATTACCATCAACCGCGTACGCAGGATCACTTCCCTGCAACGTGGCTGAGGCTACTGCGGGTCTCTGGAAAGCGATATTATGACCCGCTGCACCAGCAGGCAGGCTGTGATAATCCGGCCAATAGCCCGCGTCTCCTTGCGGTGAGTTACTTTCACTGCCCGGGTAATGAATCAAAACTTCCGTACCCATATCAGGAAGAGAGGCGATAGACATTGAGAACTCCCCCTGGGCCTGGGTCGTTCCCTGAACTTCAGCGAGCAGCAGCGGAGGCATGCTGGAGGGGGCATATGCCAGGTTGATGCTGCCCAGGATGGGAGCATTTGGCACCGGCTGGCCTGTCTCCTGGAGCAGATTCCCATTGATAATCAATCCCGAGGTCCCTTCCGTAGTGAGGATCTCTGCCTGAATCAGGCTGCGCGAGCGGAAATAACGGTTAATCAAATGCGTGAACGAGTTCGGGCGCATTTTCCGGCAGCACCGAATCGGGATGGTCGTTCCAGGACTGGAAGACGATATGATCCGGGTGCCCACCCTGACGCTGCTCGTAAATTCCCGCTCTTTCCCAGGCAGAATTAATCCATTCAGCATTCGAGGTATCTTCACCGTTATAGATGACGCCAAAAGGGATGCCTCGCGAACGGCAAAATTCTTCCAGTTGGAAGGCTTTTACCGACCAGGTCGGATCGTGGTAATCCAGGTCGAGGTGCAGAAAGTCCAGATCGCCGCCTGTCACCTGGCGGTATGCTTCCATCCACTGCATATACTCCTCCACAGGGAGACCGAGCGGCAGGGGTTCGATATCCCCGATTACGGCTGCTGGGAAGACGCTGCGCATCCCCTTAACAAATTCATTCACGGCTAAGGCGACCTGTTCAGCCGTCCAATGGCAGGCATTCAGACCATCATAGATATGGGCATAAAAGTACGGCTCATCCAGAGCGATAAAATCAATTCTCCCACCTGCTTCCTGGATGCGCCGCGCGATTAGGAGCCCTTCACCCAATCCTGCGAAGCCTTCGACGCCTTCACCGCACTGGTCGGAGGGCAGCAATGGACCTGCTTCGACACCGAGGGCGATCCCACGCTGCTAAGATCTGCTACTACATTACCCAGATCATCATCTGTAGCGTGATATGCTACCCACTCCCCGTACAGCTTGAATACATTTATCCTGCTGGAGGCGATCCCCCAGGCTGCGTCCGGTGAGAACAGCTCGATAAAATCGTCGGACCCGGTGAACGGTCGACCTTCATTTTGTGGCATTGGCGGCAGGGGCGCGAACCAGATGAGACGCTGGGCAACAGGTACGATGACGGGTGTGGGCAGCGGGATATCTGGCGTTTGTGTTGGGGCTGCCACAGTCGGGGAAGGTGCGACCGTTATTGTAGGGAGGCTAGTGACGGTGGGAGAGGGTTCTCCCAATGGCTGATTTAGGCTGCAAGATGAAAGAAAAACGAAAAGTAGGATAGCTGGCAGGAACTTATTTTTCCACCGATAACAGCCTCGCATTCTTAAACCGGCTGCCATTCTACTAATGCTGCCGCAACCCAGGTCGGTGAGGGTTGGTGATAGAGAGCGGCTGCATCGCTGTGTGTAAGGTCGATAATGCGACCTGTCATCTCACCCCTGAGGTAGCGAAAGACCTGGCCTGCGTCGCGAGCATCGCTTTTAGCGCGCACGCAGTGCTGGTTGTATCCCCAATAATCACCCCTTCCCAGGATTTTTATACCTTCTTCGATCGCCGTACGCGCCAGGTCCAGCCCTCCCTGGTTGGATTCCAGGGATTTTTCGGGTGGATCGCCGTAGCCAATGCCATGGTGGAATGCATCTGCCGTGGAGACGATCACAGAATTACGTGCAAGCTGCACCAGCTCGTCGATCCCAGGCAGAGTCTCAGGCTGGCCTCCAGCCAGGTAGGGGTACCTTTCGATTACCCGCGGTCCCTGGATGCCTCGCCTCCTCCGCTCAGCTTCCCAAAAGTAACGAAAACTCATCAAAACGTGATCGGTTTGCCAATCCTGCCGGTCATCTAGGCCGGGTCCCTGGATGCCCCTGCACGGGTAAAGCGTTGGATCTAGCCCCATTGGCCACATCCCAGCGTGCCTGCTCCATTTCATCTGTGAAGGCGTGCAGCACGCTAACGACCAGCACCTGTTCGGCACCGCTGTCCAGGCAGGCGTGAACCACGGCAGCGACCTGGTGACCGCAGTCCTGGACACCGGCATGCGAGAATACCAGCACCCCACCAGAAGCCAGGGTAGGGGCAAGCTTCCAGGTTTCGCGCATGCTCCAGCATTTCAAGCGTCACCCGGGGTGTCAACGCGGCATGTTCAGCCCGGTACATCGCCAAAATTTCTTGATGCAATAGTTCAAGGTCCAAATCCATCGCTGCAATCCTGATTAAAGTTAAATCACACTGGTATCTACTTTTCCAACAGTAGCCAGGTAAACAACCATCTCGTTTTCTCCATCCAGGCCGACCAGCTCGTCCACCAGCGCTTGCTGGTAAGTGATCAACGGGCTGACGCCTACCTGGATTGCTTCGCTGGCCAGGTACAGGTTCTGACAGATATGACCAACTGAAATGAGAATATCTTTCAACGCATTTTCAGCGTTGCGCCATTCCGAGCGGTAAATCCTGGCACTCCAGAAAAAAACCAGCGCACCTTTGGCAACAAAATCCTGGTTGTTGCAGGCAATAATGAGATTGTCTGCAATTCCCTGGTGGTGTGCGATGTAGTTCAGCTTATGCTGCAATGCCCAATAGTGGTAAAGGCCTGGATCCAGGTTTTCCACCCGGTTCACCAGAAGGTAGGTCTCGAACGGGTGCATCCCGCCGGATGAGGGCACCGTCCGGAGGGTAATCAGCCCGCTGCGTACCTGCTGCTGGACACCCTGTGTTGCCCACAGCAAGAATGACAGCTCCGATATGGATAGTGGGGTCTCAGAAAACAGGCGTCGAGTTCGACGCTTCTGGATGGCGTCGAAAAGTGAAAGTGGAGGGATTTCAAAATCCCGCGGCGGGATCAGATCGATGGTCTTTGCCACATCCGGATAGTTTTTCTCGATGGGAGGCATGGGCAGACCTTTCAACTGGTCTGATGTGAAACCTGGGGATCCAGGGGAAGGTTTATTTTTCAAAGTTCTTTAATCCCGGCATCTCGATTCCCTCAAAGCACGATTTTCACCAGAAGTATACCTTATTGCGGATTTTCAAATAACTGGCGGTCCGTCCTTAATCCGATTTCGAATCGTCTGGAGATCCTGTTCGACGCCTGATTGAGACCACAACGCTTCGATCCACCAGGTAGCACCGGCGTCGATCCACGGCAGGACCTCCTTCTTGGCGTGATTATTGCTCTTCGACGAAGTGACCCCTTCGACGATGATGTCAAACGGTGTATCACTCTCACGGTGCGTTTCAATCCAGGCGCTGATCTGGCGGATGTCATCCGGTCGGATGGGTGAATGTGTCCCGTCCGGGAGCAGTTTATTTGGCAGGATGCCATCATATCGCAATGCCCTGCGCATAGATTTTTGACGCGGCCAGGCGCCAACCACCCAGATAGGAATACGAGGTTTTTGAAGTGGTGCGGGAGGTGGGTAAAAATCAACCGGCTGGATTTGAAATGTTTTCCTTCATAACGTATAAGGCTGCCCGCGCCATAAGCCAGTCAGGATCTCGAGACCTTCGTCGAGCAGCTCCGCACGTAATTTGCGATCCGTGACTTCTCCGAATTCAGCAAAACCCGTATCGACTGCACCCAAACCGACGGATAGAACCAGGCGGCCGGCAGATAGATGGTCAAGCGTGACTGTTTCGCTGGCCAGTTTCCAGGGACGCATGCGGGAGAGTGGGGAAATCATGGTACCCAAGCGAATCTTATCAGTGCGCATCGCCGCTGCGGCCAGCTGTATCCAGGCGTCAAACCCCCACAGCGGCTCCCAGACAAAGAAGCCATCCCAACCACAGTTTTCGGCCAGTTCTGCCAGCTCACCAGCGTCAGCGGCATCCCCGTAAGGTAGGACAAATCCAAATTTCATCTTCACACGTCCATTCCGATATAATCGGATTGTAATTTAAGTTCTTTTGAACTCAGGAATTCATGAAATCATATCATGCGATTTGAAAAACTGGTTTCCATAACTCTGGCGTGTCTTATTTCGGTATTTCTTACAGCCATCCATCCGCCCTCCCAGCAGGTCAAGAATTTCCCAGAGACCTGGAAGGACCGGTTTGCATTTTCAGCGGGAAATATTGAGTTGTTCGGAACTCCTTACCTTGAAGGGTGCCAGGTCCTGCCAGCGGATAATATCTGGAATACGCAGGTGGAATCACTGCCGGTCGAAGCGCAATCCAATGCGTATATCCAAACGATCGGTGCGAGCAACCATGTGCATCCAGACTTCGGTTCCGGTACCTGGCCGCCCGAAAACGGTTATCCGATCGGGATTCCATATAATGTAGTAGCCAGCGACCAACAGGGCCTGGAAGTTGAGTTTTTGTACGAGGATGAAAGCGATCCAGGGTTGTATCCCATCCCTGTAAATCCATTGATCGAGGGAAATCCAAACAGCGGCGACCGGCACATCCTGGTGCTTGACAAGTGACGATTGCATCTTATTCGAGCTTTATAATGCTCGCCTGGCTAATGGCGCCTGGCTGGCAGATTCTGGAGCAATTTTTGACCTGAATTCAAACCTGCTCAGACCGCAGGGTTGGACCTCTGCCGATGCAGCCGGATTGCCAATTCTCCCGGGCCTGGTGCGCTACGCAGAAGTCGAATTTGGCGAGATCCAGCATGCACTGCGGTTTACTGCTCCCCAGACCCAGAGAAAATACAACTGGCCAGCCCGGCATTACGCCTCGGATCTGACCGGCAGCCAATACCCTCCGATGGGACAGCGCTTTCGATTGAAGGCGAGTTTTGATATCTCGAATTTTTCTCCGCAGGTGCAGGTGATCCTGAGGGCGCTTTAAAAAATATGGCATGATCCTGGCCGATAACGGCAGCAGCTGGTACATATCCGGAGTTCCAGATGCGAGCTGGGATAATGATATGTTGGTAGGGGAGCTGCACCAGGTTCCTGGCTCTGCTTTCGAGGCAGTGGATGTCTCTTCGCTTATGATTGATGAAGATTCCGGACAGGCAGCCGTTGAGTATACGATTGCATTACCAGTCATCTTCCGATAAATGAAATCAGAAAGCACCTAACACCAGTCGTTTGGAAAAGAGATTGGCACCCGATACTGTCCAGGAGTGTGTCTTTCTCTTGCTTGTAAATTCGGCTGAGACGACTGGTCTCAATGCGCGGGATTTAGACTTTTAGCCGGTACGAGAATTTAGTGCGGAATTTTCCCAATTTCGGTGCTATAACCGCCCGGCAATATCCCTGATAGGGATTTTCTCAAAGTAATTTTGATGGTATTCTTCCGCCGGATAGAAGATTGTGATCGGCTCGAGTTGAGTTACCAGGGGAGAATGCCAAACCTTTCCGGAATTGATTTCAGAAATGAACTTTCGAGCTGCAGCTTTCTGTTCTTCATTATGGTAGAAAATTACAGAGCGGTACTGCGTGCCGATATCGGCACCCTGGCGGTTTAATGTCGTGGGGTCGTGAATTGAGAAAAATACCTCGAATATCTCCTCGATGCTGATCTGCGTGGGATTGTATTTGAGCTGGACAACTTCTGCATGCCCGGTATTTCCGGAACAAACCATCTGATAGTTAGGATCTGGCATAGAACCACCGGCATATCCAGATACGACATCCTCAATTCCATCCAACTGGTCGAATACAGCTTCGAGACACCAGAAACATCCACCGCCCAAAGTTATGGTTTCCAATAAAGTATCTGTATTATTCTCCATAATGTCTCACCCGACCTGCCTCCCAATTAAGTAGAAATGGATAAATTTGAAGATATTATAACCGCCGCTTGGTCACGGCTGGCTGAGCGGTAAATCCTGAACATTTGCAGCGAAGTTGGCAAGGAGGGGAAGACCCAGATAAAAGTTTGATGATGAATATTAATTCCCGGCTAAATTCGTGAAACGGGTTGTTGATATGAGAATTTTTTCAGCTTTTCAGTTATCGATCAGCGACTTTTTTGATGTGGTATGATTTTAATAAGGATATTAGTGGATGCGGATTGATGCGAGAACCAGATTTTGCACGTTCCTGTGGACGTGTATTTTGTTTTTAAGCGCCTGTAATTTTCCTGGCAAGGACTTGGCCCCCACAGCGACCACCACATTCACAGAAACTCTGACAGTGGAAGCGTCTCAAGTCCCAAGTGCGACTTCGAATGTAGACCAGAGCTCTACTCCCACGCAGAACCAGTCAGTCACTCCGTCACTGACCAGCTCGGCCACATCCTTCCTCTTACCTACGCTCACCTTCACACCTGTATCGACATTCACTCCCGCTCCTCAACAGAATGTGATGACCACGGGTATCGAAGGCCTGGTCACTATTGTCAAACCCAGCCGTACGCTACCGCTGGGGGGAGCAGCCATTACCATTTACGACGATAAGACAAAGGATGACCTGAGCTCAACGATCACAATCATGGATGGATCTTATCGTTTTACGCAAATCCCTTCCGGCAAATATTACCTGGTCGTGGTATGGGTGATTTCGAATTTAGGAGCCTGGCCGTGCGCGAATGAGAAAATTCCTTCCGCTGGGAACCGGCACACCTGGAGTTATGATTTGGATGGGATGCCAATTTACGTTGAAATTTATTCCAAGACCTCCAATAACATTATCGTTGCCATGTCAACTGGCGCATTTGGAGTTTCTGGTTCCAGGAAGACCGTCGATATTCCGCTGCTCTGCAACCAGCTAAAGTAACTAAGAAATCTCTCTGCATTATTCCAACTATACGCTCACTCGTGTTAGTCAGGAAGAGTTGCGAATAAATCCAACCAGCTCGTTTTTCAATTTCTCCAACGATGGCAGGTGGAGATACATCATGTGCCCGGCCTCGTAATAACTCATCGAGATGTTTCCCTGTAAATCAGGATCCAATCCCAGATGGTTGAAGGTGTACTCGGTCGCAAAATGGGGAGTTGCAAGGTCAAAATACCCATTTGCGACATGCACTTTGAGGAACGGATTTATTGAGATTGCCAGGCGAAGGGTATCGGCAACATCGACATAGCGGTTCTCATGCTCGCTGTAGCTCCACTTCTGCCATAATTGGGGATGGAGAATTTCGTACGGCAGGTCGCTT
The DNA here is from genome assembly GCA_963698765.1 of uncultured Chloroflexia bacterium. Classification (GTDB taxonomy): domain Bacteria; phylum Chloroflexota; class Anaerolineae; order Anaerolineales; family UBA4823; genus CAVOSB01. Next base: position 66,559 of record CAVOSB010000032.1, on the reverse strand, counting down.
TCAAAGTCCAGCTCCCCGCGCACATAATCATAAAAGGTAGCGGTATACGGCCCCATGATGGCAGACATGCTGGGATCGTGTTCGAACTGCTCGCCAGCTGAGTTACGATCGATCCCAAGAAAGCGGCTGTCCAGGCGTCCAACAGTCTTGCGCTCGGATCGGCGAAGCTCTTTCGTGAAGCGGAAGATGTTAATGCGTATATCCGTACGATCGATGTAGTCAGCAGATAGGCCTGAATAACGCGCAAGCTTTTCGATGATCTGAGCGCGGTCCTGCGAGGAGAGTGCTGCACCTTTCATCAGGGCTTGAGAATATTCTCCCCTGGCAAATTCTTCGACTTCGTCCAGCAAAGCGCGCAGCGGGAGTTTTTGAAGATCTTCGGGCAGTTTGTGATGGTACCAGGCAGTAGCGGAGTATGTTGGCAGGAATGTGATATATGGCAGATCGTTTCCTGGATGGAAATTATGCGTCTGAAAATTCAGAATGGCCGAAACCAACATAATTCCGTTCAAGTACATGCCGTGCCTTTCCTGCAGGTACCCAGAGAGCCCTCCGGCGGTGTCGTCCCATAGCTTTCGCCGATTAAAAATTTGGGGGATGTCCAGCGCAGAAAGCGAGTGGAATAGAGCCGGATGAAATTGCCGACAGATTCGACGTCGCCTTTTAATCCGTGGAACTGGCTGGCTTTCTCGCCTGGAACCGGTCGACTGAAACCAGTGCTGACCGGGTCGATAAAAACCAGGTCGGTGGTATCCAAAAGTGAATAATCATTTTCAACCAGCCGGTATGGATGGTGGGAGGAGATTTCCAGCATCACCCATGTTTACCCGGCGAGGTCCGAGCAGTCCCAGGTGCAGCCAAACGGAGGACGAACCAGGTCCACCGTTAAACGAGAATGTCAAAGGCCGCTTGCTCAGATCCTTTACATCAGATCGCGTGTAGGCGATGAAGAAGATGGTAGCCCTGGCTTTTTCGCCTTCAGATTCCCCGGCTTGTTCACCTTTCTTTTCAGCTTCCTCTTTCAAGACAATGGTTCCACATGTCACATTGTAAGGTATTACTTTTCCAGCAATGGTCAGCGAATGCTGCGTGGTAACCAGGTTATCCTTTGGTGATGGAAGTTCAGTTTCACTTTCGGGTTTGCGGTCGTTTTCTTTAACTGAATTGTGTTCTGACATGGCAGATCGTTCTCCCAGGTAATCTCGAATGGTTATTGTATGAATGATGTATTTACTGCTTGAAATGATAAATCTCTTGAAATTGAAGGCGGATAAAACCAAGCGATTATAACATCTCGCGCCACACGAACGGCATTCATCCGGGCAGCGGAGAGATATAATCAGGCTGCCAGATTATTTTTGAGAAGAGGTGATCATGTCACTGAGCATTGGGATTGTGGGATTACCGAATGTAGGAAAGAGCACCGTATTCAATGTGCTGTCTGGGGCTCAAAACGCTGAGGTTGCCAATTATCCATTCTGCACGATCCATCCGAACCGTGCCATCGTGCCTTTACCCGACAGCCGCCTTGATAAGCTGGCCGAATTGGTGAAAGTATCTAAAGTCATCCACGCTTCAGTAGAATTTGTTGATATTGCCGGGCTGGTCAAAGGTGCACACCAGGGAGAAGGTCTTGGAAACCAATTCCTGGCAAATATCCGGGACACGGCAGCCATTTTGCACGTTGTTCGCTGTTTTGACGACCCCAATGTTGTGCATGTCAGCTCGAGGCCAAATCCAATTGAGGATATTGAGACGATTGAAATCGAGCTGGCACTGGCAGACCTGGAACAGGTGGAAAAGAAAATTGAACGCCTGGTCAGCGCAGTGAAGGGTGATAAGCGTCTGCAGGCTTCACTGGATGTGGCCAGTGCCCTTAAGGAGCACCTGGCTTCCGGCTCTCCTGCGACCAGGTTTTCCAGGGTTGATGATGAAAATTACCGCTCTATCAACCAAGAATTGAAGCTGCTGACAGCCAAACCAGTGATTTACGTGGCAAATGTGGACGAAAACTGCCTGACTGAGCCAAATCCTTATGTTACAGAGACCAGCCTGGCTGCTGCCAGTAAAGGAGTAGAGCTGGTGGTGCTGTGCGCTAAATTAGAGGATGAGCTGGCTCAAATGAGTGCTGAAGACCGTGAGGAATACCTGGAGCTGGCGGGTGTTACAGCAGGTGGACTGGAACAGGTTGTCCGGAAAAGTTATTCCATGTTGAATTTGATCAGTTTCTTCACATACAACCAGCAGGAAGCGCGCGCCTGGAACATCTCCAAAGGCTTGACGGCCTTGAAAGCAGCCGGTGAAATCCACACCGATTTCGAACGCGGCTTCATCCGTGCCGAGGTGATCCCCTACGAGACATTTGTCCAATTTGGGAACAGTACGGCAGTGAAATCAGCTGGATTGATGAAATTAGAAGGAAAAGAATATCTCGTACAGGATGGAGATGTGATTTACTTCCGAATCAATGTGTAGCTACTAAAGATGATAGGCAAAAGCGCTGGCGCCCTGGCTGGCATGGCAGACATAGACCTGAGCCTGTTTCCCGGTCTTCTGCTGATATTCTTCCTGCAGCGAATCAACAAATTGACCGGTATGTTTTCCCTCCACCAGGTTGATGGTGCAGCCGCCGAAGCCAGCTCCAGTCAGCCGCGCACCATAAACACCTGGCAGATGGCGAGTGATTTCCACTAATGTATCCAGCTCAGGGATGCTGACTTCATACAAATCTCTCAGGCTGGCGTGACCAGAATACATCAGCGCGCCAAAACTCCTGGGATTGCTGCTCTTTAATGCCTGCATCGCGGACTGCACCCTGGCGATCTCTTTCACGATGTGCTCGGCCCGCAGGCGTGGTTCTGGTGACAGGTACTGGCTGTAAGCCGCGAACTCGGTTGGAAGGACATCTCTCAAGGAACGTATATTGGGCAGATAACGCCTCAACTCCTCCACCGCCTGCTCGCACGAAGCCCGCCTGGCATTATATGCTGAATTTTTCAAGCTGCGGCGAACTCCCGAATCTGCGATCACCAGCGACGTACCGGGTGGCAGCAGGGCTTTTTCCCAGACGAGGTCGCGCACATCAAAGCACAAGGCGTGGTCGACCACACCACAGGTGCTGGCAAATTGATCCATGAGCCCGCAGGAAACCCCTACGTAATCATTTTCGGCACGCTGGCAAATTTGAGCGAGGCGCAAGGGGGGAATTTCCCAATCGTTCATCAGCTGCCAGGTCACAGCAAATCCTACTTCAACTGCGGCGGAGGAGCTGAGACCTGAGCCGATGGGGATATTCGATGAAAAAACTGCGTTGCAGCCGGCGGGTAAAAATCCTTCCCTCGCCAGTGACCAGGCAACCCCCGCCGGATAAAGCTCCCAACCACTCAGGGTTTTGCCTTCTAGATTGACCCGTTTTTCGAGATCACTCGTTCTGAAGCTGATTTTTTTCTCCAGGTCCAGGGCGTGAATCGTGATGATCTGGTCACCGCTTTCACTGGCAGCGATATTCACCTGCCGGTCGATGGCGGCTGGCAAGACCAGACCATCATTGTAGTCAACATGCTCCCCGAGTAGATTTAACCCTGCCAGGTGCTCGTGCGATCACCGAAGGATCAGAGTGAAAGATTTGAATGAAAGCTGTGGTGATGTCCATTGAATATTTCCACCCGGGCAGGTAGATTATATCCTTATATGTCATATGTTAAAGGAAAACGCGTGAAACATCTATTAGGGGATGGTTCACGCGCCAGGATCGGTAGATATTACGAACTTTATTGTGTGGCAAGACCTACATAAATCCGCCCGAAGAAGCGATAACAGCAATTACCAGAGCGCATGAGCAGATACATGCGGTGAGCACCAGTGCAACCCCGAGAATAGTAGCCACAGTCGGATCAATTTTCGAGACGCCAGTTGATTTACCTTCAACCGGTTTTTCGCTTTTCGGACTTTCCTGGACGGCTGCAACCGGCTCCAATGCTTTCGGAGCTGAAGGGGTCTTGAGGGCTTGAGCCGGCTTTTCTTCCATGGCCTGTTTGAGCTCTGCTTCCGTGACTTTCATCGTCGCAGCAGAATCCATAGCTTCCTTGGCGACTGCGGCTTCCAGAATGCTGTCATCAATTTTACGAGTAGCCTGTTCCGGTTTCACAGCCTGCGCCCTGCTCTCCCAGCAATTCTTCGGGAGTAAATTTTTGCGTGGCAAATTCGCTACTTTCCTGATCGTCCGGTTTGGATTTATTCTCTGCCATTTTCATTCTCCTGGAGTGGATTTGGTTGAAACCTGCCAAACGATGGCTGGGTTGGCGATCCTCATGGGATGCCTGAGTTTACCGCTCTTGGGAAAAATCGACAAGATTTGGAATAATTTCTACCTTGTTTCTCATCTTCACGCATTCAGGATGGATCTTGACTGAATTGGGTGGCCATTTCAGCTTTTACTCCATGGCAGCCCAGATACGAATTGTGCCGTCCTCAGAGCCTGAAATGAGATATTTGTCCTTTGAAGAGAAGGTTACGTTATTGACTGCACCGGTGTGACCGGTAAGAATCAAGCGAGGGTTCCCCTCTGGTAATTGCCAAAGGTAGATGGTATGGTCTTTAGATGCTGAAGCCAGAAGCTGGCCGTCAGCAGAAAATGCCAGGTCCATGACAGCCCCCGTCTGACCTTGCAATTCACCGATCAATGTCCTTTGAGGGAAATCCCACAGCTGGATATCACCATTTTCCTTTCCAGCTGCCAGGATTGAGCCGTCCGGGGAGAATGCCAGGCTGTATATCACACCGGTACCCAAACCTGCACCGCCAGCGTCCAGACGCTGGACGGCAGCCCAGGTCTTCGCATCCCAGATTTGGATGCTGTTATCAGTCAACCCGGCAGCCAGCCACGATCCATCCGGAGAATAAGCCACACTTGTAGCCAGGTGAATGTGCCGCTGCTGCATCTGGGCCTCAAGCGTGATCCCCAAGATTCCCGTTTTGAGTCTGCCAGATCCACACCTTTGCTTCACGGCTTCCATTGGCTAAATATTGGCTATCCGGGGAAAAAGCCACACTGGTCACCAGGTCTTTGTGACCGCGCAGGATATACCGGGTCTGATAAGAAGTCGTATCCCATAAGCGTGTTGTTCGATCATCCGATCCCGAAGCCAGGAGATTGCCATCCGGGGAATATTCCAGGTCAAATATGCCACTGCTATGTCCAGTTAATACTCTCTGCAAGATCGCATTCTGGAAATCCCAAATTTCAACTGTCCCTATTCCAGTTCCGGCGCTTAGGTTGGAATCATTTGCAGAAAGCGCCAGGCCATGATAGGGATTGGAGAAGACCGGCATTGATAGCGATGTGGATGAAAGACTGGTCAGACCTGGCAAATCCCACTCCTGCCGTGCAATCAGGTTTATATCGGGCCCTGAGTAGGTGACTAACTGCCCAGGTATGTACGAGAAGCTGATTTTTACGATTTCCCCATTTGACACCGCCACCTGACGTTCCAACGTGTTTGCAGATAAATTCCACAGTGCGAGCGTGCCTTGCGAAGATCCAGAGGCCAGCAAATCAAGTTCTGGAGAAAACTCAAGCCATGAAATCTTTTCGCCGGGAATATCGAGTGCAGATGCGGATATGCTATCCGAGATCGATGTAAGGGTAACCGATCCGCCCATATCGCCGCTGGCGACCAACCTGCCATCTTGCGAGATCGCCAGGCTGGTGATCTGAGAAGTATTGGTTTCATTTGAGAGTATGAGTGACTGATCCGAAATTTTCCAAATCCTCAATGTCCCGTCATCCGAACCAGCTCCCAGTAGCTCCTGGTCGGACGAAAAAACCAGTGCTGCGACCGGTCCGGTACGACCCTGGAAGCTGTGTAACAGGGCTCCATTTTCGATTGACCATAATTTAAGCAAATCCGCTGCAGCGCCAGCGGCAAGAAGATCTCCTTTGGGCGAGAAAAGCAGGCTGTGAACTGGAGAAATAAAATTGTCCAGCGTTTTGATCATGGGTACCTGATTGGATATCCCATAATACTACGGAGCCATCACTCGCACCTGAGGCAATCGTCTGGCTGTCCGGAGAGACCACGCATACATTTATCCAGCTTCCGGTATCTATGAAGTTAATCAGCTCCCCATTCCCAGCATCAAATATGTAGATGCCCAATGATGATGAAGCTGCCAGGATCGATTCATCCGGTGATACGGTTATGTGGTTGAGAGTGCCGTTTCCCCAACGCGCCAGAGACTGTAGACTGGTTAGATTGTCGGGAGAGATCACCGATTGAATGGCTGGCAAAGGTGTTCCAGCCAGGGAAGAAGATTCTGGCGAAATGACGGGGACATCTGGCGTCTCTGCCACCTGAGAAGTCGGACCAATGGGTTTAGTTTCTGCCCGAGGGGTGAGTGTCGAGATTTGCAGTGTGGGCAGGTCCTCCAGAATGGGCTGCTCGACAGGTTGCGGTGAGGATCGGCAGCCTGCCAGAAATAATAAACTGCAAAACACGATGAGATACGTAGATAATTGTATTTTTTTCATGCCAGTTCAATTATACATCCCAAGTTGTGATGGGTACTTGATTATGGTACACTTCGCCTTCGACGAATGGATTCCACAATGGATGAAAAAAGCCTGACTATCCTGGAATTTCCGAAAATCCTGGACCGGTTGGCAGGTTACTGTGCGTTTCAAGTATCCGCTGAGAAGGCGCGTGCGTTTACAGCCATTGAATGATCTGGAAGGTGTGCGTTTTCAACAGGAGCTGACCCGCGAAGCCTGCCAGTTACTCGTGAACAGGCCGGACATCGACATTGGTGGAGTACGAGACATCCGGGAATCCATCGATTTGGCCAGGCACGGCGGTGTCCTGGATCCGACTAACCTGCTCGATATCAAATTTACCCTGATGGCAGCGCGCAACCTGGCCAGGGTTTTGGACCGCATAATGGTCCAATACCCAAAATTAGCCGATTTGGGAGCACAGATGCCGCAGCCACCCGGGGTGATCGACGCGATCACACGGACCCTTTCGGATCGGGGTGATATCCTTGACAGCGCTTCTGAGAACTCACCAATATACGCCGTGATTTGCGCATCGTCCACGACCGGCTGATCAGTAAACTGCAGAAGATGGTCGCCGATCCCAATATCTCAACCTACCTGCAGGAAGCACTGGTCACACAACGCGACGGAAGGTATGTTTTACCGCTCAGGGCTGAATTCAAAGGCCGCATCAAGGCGATTATCCACGACCAGTCTTCGTCCGGGGCGACTTTATTTGTTGAACCGTTTTCGGTTGTGGAATTGAATAACCAGTACCGGGAGCTGGAGCTGAATGAACGAGATGAAATCAGAAGAGTGCTGGCGGAGCTTACACACCTGGTTGCAGAATACCAGGAAGATATTTACCAGGTGGTTGAGGTAGTTGCCGAGATTGACCTGGTGCTGGCGAAAGCTAAATTTGCATTCGACCTTGATGCAGTGGCACCGAAGCTCCTCCCTTTTCAAGGATCAAGAACTATTGATGAACATAACCAGGTTGGGAGTAAACAGAATAATTTGCCAGGAAGGAAGCAACCTGTTCGTGAAAATGGTGGAATGAACATCCGGTTGTTCCAGGCTCGCCACCCGCTGTTAAAGTCCTCAAACCGTAGTGCCAATTGATGTGATCCTCGAACCCGGAACGTTCGTCCTGGTAATCACCGGACCGAATACTGGTGGAAAAACAGTTACATTGAAAACAGTCGGCCTGCTGGTGCTAATGACCCAATCTGGACTGCACATCCCAGTCGAAAATGGATCAGAGATCAGCATTTTCGAGAATGTTTACGCAGATATAGGTGATGAGCAATCCATCGAACAGTCATTATCTACATTCTCAAGCCACATCACCAACATCATTAAAATCATCGAGACTGCTGACAGCTCGTCGCTCGTGCTCCTGGATGAGTTAGGGGCGGGGACTGATCCGCAGGAAGGAGCGGCGCTGGCGCAGCGCGTTATTAAATTTCCTGGTCGAGCGCAGCATCCCGAGCCTGGTGACCACGCATCACCCCGAATTAAAAGCCTATGCCCATACCACACATGGCGTGGAAAATGCCAGCGTCGAGTTCAACCTTGAAACGTTGAGGCCGACCTTCCACCTGACTATTGGCCTCCCCGGACGTTCGAATGCGTTAGCGATCGCTGAAAGACTGGGGTTATCCCCCGAAATCATCCAGGATGCCAGGCAGGACATCAGCCCTGAGGACTTGCGAGCAGAAGATTTGCTGGACGAAATCCACCGGCAAAGAGATGCCGCACGCCAGTCACACGCCGCGGCTGACCTGGCACGAAAGAATGCCGAAATCATTGCGGAGCGAATTGCTGGAGCGGCTGGACAAAATTGAAGAAGAGCGGCTACTGCTCTTAAGTACAGTTCGCTTGGAAGCGCAAGCGAAGCTGGAAAAGCTCTCCGATGAGATAAATGCCGTCCAGAGGGAGCTTAACAAAGCTAAGCAGCCCCAGGATACACTCACACCGGTCGAAGACCTTTACCTGGAGCTGGAAGAAAAATATTCAGAGCCAGAAGAGCGCATCGAACCGCAATTGGGTCCGGAACTGCGCAAGCTAGAGGCAGCCAGAAGAAAAACCCTGCGCCTGGGAGATAGGGTGCGGTTAAGGACACTCGGGACGCAGGGGGTTTTATCTGCACTGAACGAGGAGGAGGCGGAAGTCCAGGTTGGCGGGCTGCGAGTGCGCACACGGCTAGAGGAGATCGAGCCAGCTTCAATGGACGAACCACCCGCTGAAAAAAGGGCGGAATTCCCTGCGACAGCGGGTCAGAAGGCAGAACGTTCCATTAATCCCCATCCCTCACCCGGAATTGAATTGGACCTGCGGGGCAAGCGGGCTGACGAAGCCCAGGATGAGCTGGAAAGGTACCTGGATGCTGCTTACCTGGCGGGATTGCCATTTGTCAGGATAATTCATGGCAAAGGCACTGGCAAATTACGGGAGGTTGTGCGTAAAGCATTAGCCGGGTATTCAAATATTCGCTCCGTCGAGACAGGGGGAGAGCGAGAAGGCGGTGAAGGGGTGACGATCGCCAAATTTGCGAGCTCTTGAGGACTTCGCTTTAAGAACAAGAACTCCCTGGAGATTGCGACACAGGGAGTTCTATTTTTCTGATATGGTATATGCTTATAACTTTGGCAGCAGGTAGTCGTAGGCGCTGAGGGCAGCCTTCGCCCCTTCACCGACTGCGATCAACACCTGTTCCGCATAACCGGAAGTGACATCTCCCGCTGCGAACACTCCTGGAATATTGGTCCGATTGGCGCAGTCAACTTTAATTCGACCTTCTGCGTCCAGCTCAACCAGATCGGATACCATCTGTGAATTCGGTATGAGTGCTTTTTCAATGAATGTACCTTCCGCCGCCAGCTCCATCAGCCCGCCGCCTGGATCTTTCAGGACTACCATGCGAGCAAAATCATCACCCTTGAATTCCATAACCTCATATCCGATCAGGACCGAGACGTTCTTGGATGCTTTCAATTTCTTGCCGAGGGGGGTGGAGAGAATTTTATCGGTTGCACTGACCAGGTGCACTTTTTGAGCGATGGTGGCAAGCTCGGCTGCGGAGCGTAAAGCCAGGTCGCCATCACCGATCACCACGGTGTTTCGATCGATGAAAAGTGGTGCATAGCTCAGGGCTGAATAACACAGTCCTTTCATCATATACTCTTTCTCACCAGGTACTTTAAGAGTCTGCTGCTTGATACCAGTGGCGACGATGACTGCTTTGGCACTTAATTCTCCCCCGCCTTTGGTGCGAACGATAAATTCATCCCCATTCCTGGTCACTTTTTCGACGGCTTCCATGTGGCGGGCAAAATCCAGGTATTCCAATTCGCTTTTAAATTTATTGACCACTTCCAGGCCCCGTATCACCTGGTAATCTTCGATCCAGGGAAGGGCCAATCTCCACTGTGTCTTTCCACCCAAATCTCGCGCTACCATCAGCACGTTGATCCGTTTCCGTAATGCATAAATGGTCGAAGTCAAACCAGCAGGTCCGCCACCGATGACTATGAGATCGTACATGTTTTTCTCCTTTGTGTTTTCCTTAGATACAGTGGTTCAATAATCTCAAAGTTTCAAACACTCCGAGGGATATTAGCCTGAGAAATTCACCATCGGGGTAAACCTGTTATTCCTGGGCTAATTCTATAAAACCCTGTTCCATCATCGATTTAGTCAAATCGCGCGAGCGCTTGATTATTTTTAATGCATGATTGAAAAGTTCGTCGTAGCTCATTTGGATCCTGGCCAGACCCTGCTCCTGGGCTTTCATTCCAACTGCAGCAGCCTCACGTGGGAACACCTCCCAATCATCCATGGTCGGCATGATATGCTTTGGGCCGAGCTTATCGCCGACATGATCAGCCATGGCTTGAGCGGCAGCGAAACACATTTCATCTGTAATCGTGCGAGCGCGGACATCGAGCGTACCACGGAAAATCCCTGGAAAGCCCAGGGAATTGTTGACCTGATTATCGAAATCCGATCGACCGGTGGCGACAACGGCTGCACCGGCTTCTTCGGCTTCCCACGGCCAGATTTCGGGCACGGGATTCGCACAGGCAAACACGATCGCATCCTTAGCCATCGTTTTCACCCATTCTGGCAATATCACACCTGGACCGGACCGAGATAAACCGATGACCACATCCACACCTTTCATGGCATCGGGGATATTTCCTTCTCGCCCTTCGGCATTTGTGATCTGACAAAGCTTCCACTTATCCACGAATTCGGCCCTGCGCATCTCTATATCCGAGCGATTTTTACCCAGGATGCCTTTGGTATCGACCATATAGCACCTGGCTGGATCCACACCCCATCCAAAAATCAAGCGAGAACAGGCCACATTCGCGGCACCGCTGCCGACAAATGCCACACTGATTTCTTCTTTATTCTTTCCCACCACTTTTACGGCATTCATCAATCCTGCCAGAGTAACAGTGGCCGTGCCTTGCTGGTCGTCATGCCAGATCGGTATCTCGGCTTTTTCGCGCAGCGTGTCCAGGATGCGGAAACACTTCGGCTGGGAGATGTCTTCGAGATTTATCCCTCCAAATCCAGGCTGAAGCATCAAAACAGTATTTATGATGGCATCCGGGTCCTTGGTGTCCAGCATAATTGGCACGCCGTCCACGCCACCCAGATATTTGTACAGAAGCGCTTTGCCCTCCATGACGGGTAAGCCAGCTTTCGGCCCGATATCTCCCAATCCCAGGACGCGTGTCCCATCGCTGACCACTGCGACCGTATTCCATTTGTTCGTGTATTCATACACTAACTCTGGGTTCTCATTTATAGCCCGGCAAGGGGTCGCGACTCCAGGCGTGTACCAGATAGCAAAATCTTCGAAACTGCGCACGCAGCATTTCAACGTTGTTTCGATTTTTCCCCGGTAAAACGGATGCAGCTTCATGGCATCGCTAGCGGGTTTCCTGGCTTTTGCCAGGAGCTCCTCCACGGTCAGTTTCGGCTTTTCTTGGGAAGTTTCATTCATTATTTATTCTCCAGGTCTGTTCGGTCAGTGTGGTTTGGCTATCTGGAATGATCCAATCTGCTTGCAATTCTGACTTATCCGATAACAATTACCTTTTTTAATTAAAACCGCCCTGCTTGAAAAAGTAGGGCGGTAGCGGGAAGCAGACGCAACAAATTACATTGACCTTTTCTGGCCCATTCATATACAGATTTTACTCGCTGAAATCGGGAATGTCACGTAACAAATATCGGTCTGCTATATGAACGTTTGTCACATTTTTCACGAAATCTCCCAAGATAATTCCTCAATCGCGTTGCTTCGGATGCTTTTGGGCGCGCTTTTTCGCCTCGCGCAGCCGTTTGAGATGGTCGCCATCTGTATTCCTGGCAGCAGCTTCATCCGGAACTCGATTTCGTGTTTCATCCTTCTCGACTTCAGCCAGGTCTGAATTGGTTGTAATGCGTGTATCAGTCTCCTGCTTTACAGCTTGCCTGGCACGAGCACGATCTCGAGCCTGGAACAGGGACTGCATAATACGCGATCGGGATTGGCCTTCCGGGATATTGAAGCCCGATCGGGACCTGATCGCTTCGGCCATTTTTTTTAGATCCCTGGAGCTGATGTTGAGCCTCCTGAAGGCTATATCCAGGGGGAAAAGTAATGCAGCGGTGAGTAATAATGGATACCAGATTGATCTTGAAGATTCGGCAGCGGGGAGGTTGTGGGCGAAGCTGCTTGCGGGATCCGAAAGCAACTGACCCCCCGTGAGGTTCGCGAGGCTTTCCAGTAAACGATTGTCCGTTCCAGTCGACTTATATTCTGGCGAATAAGGCACTACCAGGCCCAAGGTAAGCTGTCCCAAAGACTGGTCTTCCTGGTTGATCCCCAGCCGGACCAGGTACGTTCCAGGCTCTGATATCCCTTTTCTCGCCTCGTAAAGACCAGCGCCAGTTTGATTGAGCACCAGGCTTTGAGATTTCATGGTCGGGTCGATGATCACGGCTTCGATTTCGAGGAAATTTCTTGGCAGTCCAGCTTGATCTGCTGCCTTCAGCTGGATCAGCGCTTCATTTTCCTGGTAAGTCGCTGTCGCTTCCAGGCCATCAATTTTAGGAGCTGGCAAGACCCAATTAACCAGCTGGGAAGCAAATTTAGAAAAATCAGGCCACCCAAGCCAATCCTTTGCCCACTGGCCGCGGAGATCGGAAGTCCAGGCAGCGCTTCTGCCCAATCCGTACTGCCAGGTTGCCAGAAGTGGATCACCTCTGTGGGTAAGCAAATCCTGGCGTGCAGTGCTCTTCGCAGATGTCCCGTTATAACCCAGCAGCGGTGGGAGATTATCGGCCTCGATCCCTCGAAGAATGGGGCTCGGAACGGCGGGGACAGGGTAAAAGGCTTCCTCGATAATATACTCGCCGACCGATTCGATCGTTTCTTGCAGGAAGATATCCGGGACATTGAGCATATTCGTCGCCGGGTAAAAACGCCCTCCTCCAACCCCGGACAGGGCTTCCAGGTATTCGGCAGATCCCTCCCCGGCCGCAATCACACTCAATGTGATCCCTTTTGACTGCATCTCCCGGGCTAGCTCAGTCAGGTCACCCTGTCGTACCCACCCATCGGTTAGATAGAATAATGTGCTTCCGCTGCGCCTGCACACCTTCCAGGGCGTTATATGCGGCCAGAACCCCTGTTTCCAGGTTGGTGCTGCCTTCTGCAGATATTGATCCGATGGCATTCTCGAGAGCTATAGGGTCAACCAGGGGCGTCACCTTCACGGCCCAGTGTGCAGATCCATCAAAGGCCACTACTCCCAGGTAATCCTGGTCGCCTAAGGCAGCGGCTGCACGCATGATCGCTTCTTTCGCAATATCTACTTTCGGTTGACCAACTTCTGCCCGGGTATAGGTCTGATTAAGGTCAGGATTATCACAGTGACAGCGGCCCATGCTGCCAGATTTATCGACGGCCAACACTAATGCCAGGTTGGCCTGCATCTGCCTGTTTTAATATCCATGCTGACTGGTAATACTTCTTCGATGGGTGATCGCAGGTACCCGCCTGCACCAAAGGAATCAGGTCCGCCAACCATGATCAAACCCATGCCCAGATCTCGCACGTATACTTGCAGTAAATCCATTACTCCGGATGGTATGGATTTTGCTAATACGTTCACAAGTACTACAGCCTGGTAATTGACCATCTCCGGAAGTGAAGTTGGCAATTCCGATGCTGAGATGGTGGATACATTCATCTCAGCCGCTTCCAGAGCATCGATTAAATTTTGGCCGTCACCAGGGTGGCCTTCAACGAGGAGGATCGTCGGTGGTCCGTGTACAATTGTAAAGGCATAGGCCTCGTTATTTTGCAACCGGAAATCGGCGTCGGGTATTACCTGTAATTTAAAACGGTGGAAATTCCGGAGATCTGTGTTTTCTGGGTCCATTGCCTGCAAATCTACTTCCAATTGAACCAGAGTCTTCCCAGGTGAGAGCTCCAGCTCACGAGTCTGAACCATAACACCATCGCTGAAAAGGCGCAGGGTCGCATTGACATTGGCAGTGCTGTTCAGAGATGTGCTCAGAACAATATTCTCACCCTGCCTGATTTCCGGTGGACTCTCGAGATATTCAACAAACACTTCAACTCCACCGGGCTCTTCGCCCAAGGGATGATAAGCAATTTCAATGTGATTTGCACCGAGAATTTCAGCCTGCTCAAGAGCCTGTCCGACATTCTCGCGTCCGTCCGACAGCAGTACGATACGCCTGGCGCCTTCCTCTGGAAACAGCGCCTGGGCTAACTGCAGGGCATCAGATATGTTGGTCCTGGTGGTGACAGGGATCGAATTCAAATCAGCCAGGAATTTTTCTTGTGTGGTTAGCCGTTCAACCAGGGCGTCTTCTCCAAAAACCACGATAGCAGCCTGGTCGTTTGCTCCCATAGCCTGGAAGGACGAGCGGATGAAATCGATACCGCGTTCCTTAGCATCCGGAAGCAGGCTGTCGGAGGCATCGAAAACGAATATCGTTGTGAGCAAATTCGAGCGGATTCTGAGCTGGATTGAAGCCAGCGCGAGCACCAGGCATAAAAGCAGGAAAACCCGGATGCCCATACTTCCCCAATACCTGAAGCGGCTGGTGCTGCGTGGTGTAATCAACTTCAATGCGATTACTGCCGGGACCAGCAGCAGGAGCCATAAATATTGCGGATAGACAAACGAAATGCTCATCGGGATTTGCTGATTCTGCCAGCGATGTATACCAGACTTGAGCGGTGGAATACAAACCATTCGAGTACCAGCAGCGCCAGGGCGATTGATGCGAAAAGGCGCCACCATTCCTGCCGGTTGTTGTGCGGAGATCCATTTATTCCCTGGCTTTCAACTGAATTAGTAAGTACCAATGATATTGGCTTAATCTCCGATTCCTGAGCTGAAAACAGGTTCACTGCGAATTTCTTTGCGGTGCTGCCATTCGTCTCGAGCGAGTAGACACCTGTTTGGGAAGTATCAGAAAATATGACACGACCATCCTGAGCCTGTTGTTCGATTTTCTGCCCATCGGGACGGGTGACGGTAACTTCCTGTCCTGCGCCAGGGTCGGAGATACTCAGCGGCAGGTTAATCGAGACTGCGCTGCCCGGATCTGATTGAGCCGGTATGCTGTATAGGTGATCTGGTGCGAGCCACTGTATTAGATTTCGCGATTAATAATGGGAAGGCAACCTGCAGGGGAAGATCTGAGTGCTGCAAGCTGAAAGCCTGCACTACCAGTCTCCGGCCTTCGCTTTCACTCACGAACAAAAGCGGATGTCCTTTCTGTGTTCCTTCGCTGGCAGAGATGATGATCGGTTCGGCGTATTCTGGAAGAGGAATCTCAACCCCATCGAGAATATTTACATCAGCCAGCGAAATGAACTCTAACAGATTCAGGTTGTTGGTGGCTGGAACCGGAATTGGATGCTCGAGCACGCCGGTTACAGAGAAAAATTCTGTTGAATTCACAGGTGAGATGAAGAATAAATTCCCTGCCGGCAGGGTGGTTGTCAGCGGCAGTGCAGCATCGATCACCGTGATATCAGATACCGGCAGCGGTCCGGAACTGCTGGGGTCCGTACGCGTCAGCTGGACCCCTGGAAGCAGACTCAAAGCCGTTTCAAGAAAGCGGTTACCTGAACTGACCAGGTTAACTTGGAGTGGCTCTTGCTGCCGGTTAACTGAATATGCCAGATCGTCAATTGATAGATAATCTTCGGTCGTGGTAGGAGGCAGCAGCTGTGCCTCTACTATCTCAGAATTGATTGGAATCGCCTCCACAAGCAGGCTCAATTCTTCCCGATCCGCCAGTGAAATATCGATGACTTGAAATGGCGATCCATCAACGGAAACCTTCAGGCGCCTGTGGACTTCTTCATCGCTGTAATTAACAACCTGGATGAACGCGGTAGTATCTTCACCACCAGGTGATGGCTCAAGCAGCAACCGGGTTATTGCCTGATTGGCTCCGGATGAACCGATGGAGATGATGCGCAGCTGGTCATTGACCGTCAAATTCGAGGGCAAAGATACGCCTCCGTCGGTGTAGAAATCGATCACAGTCTGGGGCTGCCTGGCTGCGATGGCGGAGGCGAGCTGTAATGCCGTCTCGGTGTCGCTGGTACCCATTTCCACCTGCAGGTTCTGGATAACCTGGGAGATTTGGCGGCGGTCGAGAGAAGAGGCAGCCTGCACGCGTGCTTGAATTCCGGCAGAGATCAAGGTGATGGGTACATCTTGCGCCAACGAGTTTACCAGCTGGTTGATCTGCTGTTTGGCACTCTCCAACCGGTTGGGTGCGACGTCAGTTGCTGCCATGCTGGCAGATGTATCCACAATCAATATCGCAGAAAGGCCGGAAAAATCTTCAGACCAGATATATGGCCGGGCAAGCGCCAGGATCAGCGCGCTCAAGAAGAGCAGCTGGATAAAAAGCAGTAAATTACGCCTTAAACGCTGCCAGGGTGCATTCGCTTCGAGGTCGCGTACCATACGGCGCCATATATATGTGCTGGAGACGGTGCGCTCAACCCGCCGCAATTTGAGCAAATAAAGCATGACGATCAGGGGAAGCAAGAGGCCCAATCCGAATGCCGCGGGGGTTAAGAAATTCATCTTAATATTCCCTGTTTTCTTAACCCGCTGAATAATAAGATCTCGAGGGATGTTGAAGTGACGGCTGGGAGATAGTGTGCTCCGCGCTGACCGCAGAATTTCTGGAGTGCGCCCTGCCATTCCGTAAGCTGCTGATGATATGCATCCAGAGTCTCGAAATCGGCTGTGATCTCAACTTCTTGTTCTGTTTCCTGGTCCATCAGCCTGAAATCGCCTGCCAGGGGTGGTTCTGTGAAGTGAGCAGGATCACTCTCATCCGGTGAAAGCAGGTGAATTATCGTCGGCTCAAAGCCACGCATCGCAAGCTGGCTGATCCCTTCCTTCCAGCCCTCATTCATGAGATCTGAAATTAATATCACCGGACCGGGGCTGGCTGCTTTTATGGCGTATGCTTGCAGGTGTTCAGCGGGATTTTTCCCATCTGGTTGGATGGATTGCAAGAAAGTAAAAAGCTGGAAGACCTGCTGCTTGCCTCGTAAGGGGGGGAGGTAATATCCAGATCGCCGCGAACCATGACCGAGGACAGTGACAGTCACTCTATCGAGCCCGACCATCGAGATGTAGCCCAACGCTGCAGCCAGGCGGATCGCGTATTCCAGCTTGTTCGGTTCCCCCCAATCCATTGAGCGGCTGGAATCGAGCAGCAGGTGCACGGTAATATCCTCTTCCTCGATAAACAGCTTGATAAAAATCGTTCCAGCCGGGCGTACGCATTCCAATCGATACGCCTGAAATCATCCCCAGAAGCGTAAGGCCTGTAGTCTGCAAATTCCACCGATTGCCCGCGTTTTGGGCTGCGTCGCTCACCTTGGATCTGCCCGGCGAGGGTTCTGCGAGTCAAAATCGCCAGACGCTCCAGGTTTTGCAGGAATTTCTCATCGAAGATGGTATTCTCCATGGCAGGATCAGGGAAATGCAGGAAATTACTCAGAATCTCATCAGGCTTCGACCGGCAGGCTTTCGAGGAGCTTTTTTATGACTTCGTCCGTGGAGATACCTTCTGCCTGGGCTTCGAAATTCAATATGATGCGGTGGCGCATCGCAGGCAGAGCTGCTTTGCGGAGGTCCTCGTAACTGACGTTAAACCGGCTGTCAAGCAGAGCAAGGATTTTACCAGCCAGGATCACTGCCTGCATGGCACGCGGGCTGGCACCGTACCTCACATATTTTGCAACTTCCGGAGGGCAGTTTGGCGAGTTGGGATGGGTTGACTTCACCAGGTTAGCGGCGTATTCGGTAACATGAGAGGCGATTGGGAGGCCGCGAGCCAGCAACTGCATGTCTGTGACCGTGGATGCCTCAGCCACCGGCTCGGCCTGCGGCATCATTGTGGTCGTAGTGCGGTTGGCGATTTCAACCAGCTCACCAACTTCCGGGTAGGGGACATCGATCTTGAAAAAGAAGCGGTCCAGCTGCGCTTCCGGCAGCGGATATGTGCCTTCCATCTCAAGAGGATTCTGGGTCGCCAGTACGAAGAAAGGTTCTGGCAAAGGACGGGTAACCTTGGCGACAGTTACGCTGTGTTCCTGCATGGCTTCCAGCATCGCAGATTGAGTCTTGGGAGTGGCGCGGTTGATCTCGTCCGCCAAAACCAGGTTGGCAAAGATGGGACCGGACTCAAATTGAAAATGGCGACTTCCGTCCTCATTTTCCACGACCAGGTTCGTGCCGACGATGTCAGAAGGCATCAAGTCGGGAGTAAATTGGATGCGGGAAAACTGGCAGTGAATGGCCTGAGCCAGAGTCCGCACTAAAATCGTCTTTCCCAGCCCGGGTACGCCTTCCAGCAGGGCGTTCCCGCCAGCCAGCAGTGTCACCATGGTCAGTTCTAATTAATTCTTCCTGTCCAACGATGACCCGCTTCACCTGGCTGATGATCGACTCGCTCAAGCTGCGAAATTCATCCGGGGTGATATTCTCTTTTTTCATTGAGGCTCCAATAGCAGGAAATACTGCTGCACATAATTCTTCAGGCTCGCAGGAATGTAATCCTGGCTGAGGGACTGCATGGCTGCATTCAGGTAGCTGTAATAAGCCTGTTCATAAGGAACGAGGGACGGGTTAGGCATACCAGGAGCGGCGTTTTCGCCAGGCCTGACTAGAGTCGAGCCCTGACCGGTATCGATGCCCGGGATGAAGAGCTCATCTCCGACATAATTGCCCCCCTCGCGCGGCGTGTTGCCCAGGGTGTCCAGGTCGTCTTCACCGCCGAAGGGCTTATTCCCCTGGGGTGAGGTGGCCTGACCCTGGCTCGTCCCTGGCGGCAATACAGGCGCGTTCGTTCCGCCGCCACCGCTGACCTGTCCCTGGCTGTTGGGAGATGGTGGACCCTGCGCAGCCAGCTGACCGCTCTGGGCTAATGCCTGGCGGTTGGATTGAAGGGACGAGAGTATTTCACCCAGCCTTGATTGTGCTTGCAGGCTGCGTTGGGATTGAGCCAATGCCTGTGCGGTGCGCTGGGAGCTGCTCTCCAACGCCTGCTGGTCACCAGATTGAATGGCCTGGGATAATTCAGAAAGCGACTGGGCAAGCTGGCTGTTTCCAGACTGCGAAGCCTGGGCTGCCATCTGGGCCAGTGAAACGGAAAGCGCACTGCGTTCGGATGCAGACAGCCCATCCTGTTTCTCAATTAGCTCGTCCAATGAGCTTTGAGCCTGGCTTGCCAGGTCATCTTCTGTGCTCGGCTCTGTTCCGGATAATGAGCTCAACTGCTCAAGCAGTGATTTCAAGTTCGCAGCCTGCAGCGCAGCATTCGGGTTTACGTAGGACAGGATCTCGCGTTCGACACTGGATAGATCGGCGAGCGCCTGGTCGAGGTCGCCGGGATTTGAGTTTAATTTCTCTGCCAGCTCGGTCAGCAGCCGTTCGATTTCCTGGCGTTGTTCGGGTTCCAGCTCCACGGCTTCTTTAACCTGTTCCTGCAGATCTTCGATTTCCTGGGCCTGTTTTTGTGCTTCCTCCATGATTGCTTTGCGAGCGGCAATAATTTCATCCATTGGATTGGGTAAAAATACCAGAACAAACACTAACAGCGGAGGTGATGGCAGTCTTCACCCAGGAGCTTCGATTGAACCTGAAAGGATATGCTGAATTGATTTTTACAGCACGGGCAGACTGCAGAGCATCCTGTTCCTGGTCTGAAACCAACGCCTGTGGAAAAAAACCGCTCTCTTCTGGTAAGACCAGGCAGGTGGAAAGGCGCTCGAACAACTTGAGATCGATATCAACCCGACGAGCTGTTTTGAGCAAGGAAAACGGTTTGAAGAGGTGGTAGCACGCTGCGACAACCAACCAGCTCAAGGGGATTATTGCAGTCCAAACCGATAAGACTCTCAATGGGAATAAAACGTCCCAGCAGTTGGATCCCGACGCTGATAGCTATCGCCAGCCACAATCCTTTCTGCAGATGTACCCACCCATCGATAATTCGCAGCCGGCTGCGAAAGCGTTTCAGGTGGGCTATCAGCTCTTCCAAAGTGTCCTTTTACACCTTTCATCCAGGCTGGTGCCAATATTATCGCCCAGGGAATTCCAGGATGCCGGGATTGGGGTATCTGTCGGAGGTATTTTGTTATCGCCAGGAGGGACTTCTAATTCTGGAACGACCGGTACAATTAGCGGAGCCGGGGTGGGAGTGGCGGATGGGGATACGATGATGATATTTTCATATCTCGGGCTGGTCAGCACATAAGCGGATGCAATTAACCCAACAAAACCCAGGATCAATACAAATGCCAGAACCCACTCCGACCAGCGAATTTTCCAGCGGTGCGTTGGTAAAACCAGCCTGGAAGCCAATAAGTATAGGACAAGGCTCAAACCCATGTACAGCGGAAGGCTGTAATGGTAGAGAGGTCGGGGGATGCTGTCATAACTGATGGGCGGGGAGGCCATAATCCAATAGGTGCCTCCGAACATCCACGATAGGCTGGACAGGTTTTGTGGATTCACCGATGGCGACATCGTGGAAGCCAAGGCGCTCACCGGGCTGGGGATCAGGAACATACGAGGGGGTTCTACCCCTCGAAAAATCCCAATTCCGGCTGCCAGGAATAAAGGACCGACGATCAGGAGCAAAACAATAATATATGTGGATGCCACCGCCCGACCGCTTTTTCCAAACAAAGCAGACATGAAAAGCCCGATCATGCCGATCATTACGGCAATAACCAGGAGCATTCCCACCGCCTTCAACATGTCCCGGAATGTCACACCGCCGTATGTGAAGACCAGGCTGGTCATGGGCAGTGCTGCAAATATCAGCAAGAAAATGTAGCTCATCGAAGCTACCAGCTTTCCCCATAAGACTGTGACCGGATGAAGGGGGGTGGTCAACAGCATATCGTAAGTGAGTTTCTCTTTTTCATCGCTGATGGCATTAGCGGTCACTGCCGGAGTGATGGCGCAGATAATAAATAAGATCAGGAAAGCCAACCCGGCAAATACCGTCTGACCAATTTGAGGGCTGACGGGTGTACCGGAATATTGGGCAGCAGCCAGGGTTAGCCGCGCCACAGCATAACTGAAAATGCTCAGGAAGAGCAGGATGATGGTTAATGTAATGAACGCCCGCCCACCACGCATGCGCGAGCGGAGCTCTTTTATGATGATCGGATTTACGTTTACTGAGGCTGAATGATTCATCACGATTCAATTCCACCGGTCAGATGCAAGAAGACATCTTCGAGATTGGCGTTCGCCTCTCCAAATAAGGCGACGCGTACTCCGCTGCCTACAAGTTTTTCAAGCAGATTCGCAGCATCTGCCTCCCCGCCGCTGAACCGAACTTCAGCAGCAAATGGCTCTTCCGTCAAAACACTTACCGAACTGACATGTTGATTGGACTGAAGTATTTCCTGAGCGATTATTTTATTGTCCAGCAGCCGCAAAACCAATCGTCGAGTCTGTGAAATGCGCTTTTGAATGTCTTCGATAGAACCGCTGGCGATCAGCTGCCCATGATCGATGATGCCTACCATATCACAAAGCTCTGCCAGCTCGCTGAGAATGTGCGAGCTTAACAAGATTGTTTTTCCCATATCCCGCAGCTCCCGCAGCAGCTCGCGCATTTCGACGCGCGCTCTTGGATCCAGTCCCGATGCAGGCTCATCCAAAAGCAGGATATTCGGATCATGCACCAGGGCATGGGCCAGGCACAATCTTTGACGCATCCCCCTGGAGAGCGTATGGACGTAGGTAGAACGTTTTTCGGTCAGGTCTACCAGGTCGAGCAGCTCATCCGTCACTTGTTTTCGACGTTCTGGTGCAAGCCGGTAGCAGCGAGCGAAAAAGTCCAGGTATTCCCAGACCAGCATATCTTCATAAACACCGTAAAAATCCGGCATATACCCGATTTGCCACTGCAACTCACGCCAATAATCCCGGATTCTCAGCTCATTAATACGAATTTCGCCGGAAGTTGGTTCAAGCAAGCCTGCGAGCATTCGCAAAGTGGTAGTCTTTCCCGCGCCATTAGGACCGATCAAACCATACAGGGTACCGGCCTGGATCTTGAGCGACAGGTCATTAACCGCAGAAACGCCATTAAAACTCCGGGTCAGATTGCGAGTTGTGATGGCGATCATGGATTGCTTCCTTCCAGCCCCACTGCCAGGAAATAGCAACCCTGCCCGGTCTCTGAAGCTGATACTCGCAGCCTGAATGCACCATCTTGATTTATAAATTGGGCAGCGTTTGGGATCAAATTGATACCAGCTTGAATACCGCTGAGTGTGGTCCAGGATTCGGATGCCCAATCAAGAATCGCAATTTCTGGCGAAAGTTGTAATGCTCCAGAATCATTCCATAAGGACAGGCGAATTTTCTCAGGCTGGAGGGTTTGAAACTGAGGCGGGATAGAAAATTCAAATATACCGCTGCCTCGAGTTAGATACACCGAAGTTGTACCGGGTTCACCACAGGTACCTCCATCAGTCGGGGCCTGAACCAGCTCACCCGGGATCCAACCGGTAGGAATAAGGACATCTCCACCGGGAATATCGAACTCGAGCGGTAAAACCACGAGTGCAGTTGTCTGGTTTCCAGGCTCGGTGTCCCGGACTGTAACAGCCGGTGGAGATTCATCGATCCATCCGAGAAAAAAAGGCGTGGAATTGACGCCTGCGCCGGATTTTCCAGTCCTGGTTGAACTGAACTGGTAAGAAGGCGTTCGTTCGAAAAGAGCTTCGACAATCTGCCGTTTTACTTCAATTTCTCTGGCAGGGGAACCGCCTGCATTCGGTTGATTTAACTGATCCTGGAACATCAAATAGCTGATGGTGGGGCCATATTCGAAATTCGTCCGATCTGAAACCGGGAATTCCACCTGGATTTCCTGTCCTGGCTCGAGGTCTCCCAGCCGGTGGATCGATTTATTTATGAAGATCAGTGCATCCTTAATCTTTTGACCGGTATTATTTTAAATCGTACCGGTCAAAGCCTGGTCTCGAAATTGCAGAGAGTAATCAAGGTCCCCAATTCCAAACTCGGTCCCCTCTACCATGAATGAGTGCATCGACCACTGCTCGATGCTCACTCCCTGTACGATGCCAGGCTCACCCTGGACAAGCGTTAATTCCCTGCTGGATGTGCCTCCCGCTGGCAGTCCGCTATCCCAGGGATTGTAAAATGGGCTCATGGCGCTGATCAAACCATTGCCAGAGACTTCAATTTCGTAGCCTCTTTGAGCCGGGGAAAACACGCCAATAAAACTGGTAGTATTCGCCTTACCATCGGGGATCAACTCGATGATTGAAATCTTATTTACAAACACGTCTGTACCATGCAAGGCAAAACCCAGGCCATACGCGCCGATTGAAAAGAGCAGAGTGATGGCTGGAATGGTAATCCATGCCAGGTGAAGGCTCTTCTTCCAGCGGAGGATGAAATAATTAATGGGCCCTATCAGCAAGATATATAAAACCAGCCAGAATGCCAGCAGCCGGGTCGAGGGCAAGTCCAACATCGGTAAATTTGTGAGAGTGTACGGCATCTGACCTGCCAGCTGCTGGCGATTGGAAACGTCGGATGGAATCCAATCGGGGTAGTTCGCTCCTGGAGAAAGTAAATTTCCCCAAAAATGAGTGGTCCCACTCCAGGCATCAAAGGGAGCTCCGGCCAGGTCAAGGGCTATGAAATATACCGTGCCATTCCCGCTCTGTTTTTCGATGACCAAGGGATGGTTCCCTGAGCTTGCCAAAACCTGACCACCTGTTGCCTCTCCGCTGGCGATAAGAAAAGGTCCAGGTACCAGGATTGGATTTTCAACACTACTCTGCTCGCCTTCCTCGGGTTCTTGATGTGCAGAAAGACTAACAAGCTCACCTAGGTCCTGGATCTCACTTAATCCTTCGGGTGTGAAAGGAACCAGGCTGGCAGGCAGCCCAGCAATTGTTTTTTGAGCACCGGATCCACCACCAATCACCAATTTTCCTCCCTGGCTGACCCACAACTCGATTGCATTTTTTTGTTCTTGCGAAATTTGAGATGTATCGACATCATTTATTACCAGTGCGTCGAGCGACCTGAGTGCTTCTGCCTTCTCTGGGAAATGAGCCAGGGTTGTGTCAACCAAAATCAAAGGACGCTCCCGATTCACTGGGATTTTGGCACCGTTGATCAGTGCCAAGGCGCCGCGAGTTTCCGCCAGAAGGGCAATGATAAACGTGTTATTTAATTGGGGATGGATAGTGACTTTCTCTTGAGCCAGCAGCTCTGATTCTGAATGCAGCTGAACATCGAGCTCGCGGCTGAAGTTGTTAGGCAAGACATAAACTGGAACGCGCTTCCTCGAATTGGAGGGGAGATCGACCGGGGCTGTATAGACCACCGTCCCGCTGCTCCCTGGGACCCGTACTTCAATAGAGGCCACCTGGTCCTGGCCTGAATTCTCCAGCTCAACCCAGATCAGCAACCACTCTCCGTACTTAAAGTACCCTTCGTTGCCTGCAAATGCCTGCATCGAAATGGAATCCTGCTTAGTTTGGGCAAACGCAGAATTCACCGGTAAGAAGTTGGAAAATAGAAAGAGAGCAGCGAATAGTATGGAAATGCTTTTGATAGGGATTTGCATCAGTTGTCGAGTTTTATGCATGTCCGTTGGTTTCTTGAATTGGTCATCAGAAAAGTATAGATGGTTCAAGTGATTGGTCATCCAGCAATGAATTCGAGACGAAAAACCAAGCGTAATAGTTCCGACATCGTGGTTTGAACAATCCAGCTTGAAACACGAAATTTTATTATAACGGAATTTCCTCCCCTTGATTACCATCTGAAGATCAGTGGGAGGTTAACAAAGCCTGGGGAATGAAATTTCTCTTAGGGAAGATTAACACAGTCATGTGACTTCAATGGTTACAATGATGCATAAACATAAAACTTATGAGTAAACAAAAATTGACAAGTAGAATTCGGAAATCAAATTTATCTGTTTTGATTCAATTCGGCGTAATAATTTGCGTGATAATTCTGATCTCAAGCTGCAGCGATCCAGAAAGTCAGAATGGGATAAATACCACCCCTTCGGTGACGGAGCTACCACCTCCTGAAGTCGTACATCACGAAGATCCCAGATGCCGAGATAACCGGTCTGGCATTTCTTAATGCCTGGGAGAACGAAGATTACGCTGGAATGTATGCAATGTTAAGTACAGCCAGCCAGACAGCTATCTCTCAGGAAGATTTTGAGAAATATTACAATGATGCTGCAATACAAAGCACTCTGACTGACCTTGAGACCGAGCTGATTAATAAATCATCCAGCCACCAACAGGCTGAAATTGGCTACCGGGTAAATATGCACACTTCGTTGATCGGGGAATTCGTCCGAGAGACAAAGATGAAGCTCGAACAGGACGACGGTCAATGGAAGATCCTGTGGGAACCAGGAATGATCCTGCCTGAGCTGGCCGGGGGTAATTACTTGAGAATGGACCTGGAAATCCCCGGACGAGGCAACATCTTCGACCGCAATGGAAACCCACTGGCTCACCAGATAGAAGCTGCTGCGATCGGTGTCTGGCCAGATTTCGTAGACCTGACAGACGACCAATCCGTTAAAGGTTTACTCCCCCTTCTTTCTGGTTTGTCCGGTGTGCGAACAGACACCCTGCTGACAATGATTGAAGAAGCAATCCCAGGCACCTACCTGGCACTGGGCGAGATTCCCGCCGACCAGGATCCTTACCGGCTGGACCTTTTATCCAAGTGGAATGCGGCAGTTACTGCACGCTACAACTCCCGGTTTTATGATGGGAATGGCGCTGCACCCCATCTCGTGGGGTACATCAGCGCTCTGCAAGAAGATGAGCTGGATGAATACCGCCGGTTAGGGTACCAGAGTGACGCGAAAGTAGGCCGGAAAGGCCTGGAGCTGTGGGGAGAGGAGATCCTGTCTGGCAAAAGCGGTGGGTCGCTTTACGTATTCAATCCCGATGGTAAGCCTGTCGCAGAGCTGGGTTCTTCACCCAGCCAACCAGCAGGCGAGATTTACACCACCCTGGAGCGAGATTTTCAAAGCGGTGTGCAAAAAGCCATTTCAGGCTTCTCGGGCGCTGTGGTTGTACTCGAAAGAGACACCGGCAGAGTCCTGGCAATGGCTTCTTCCCCCGGTTTCGAATTCGAATGCCTTTCAGACCGAGAATTACAACTGGAACACCGTTCTGAACGAGATTTTTACCAACCCAGAAAACCCGCAGTTCAACCGCGCAACTCAAGGGCAGTATCCATTAGGATCAGTTTTTAAGCTTCATCACCATAGCGGCCGGGCTGGAAAGCGGACGGTATACTCCGGAGACGCAATACCAATGCGAGTATGTTTTCGAAGAGCTGGAGGGATTCCCGCGCTATGACTGGACTTACGACCATTTCCAGGAAGATGGAGTGACGCAGCCGAGTGGATTGTTGACACTCTCTCAAGGCCTGATGCGGTCCTGCAATCCATTCTTCTGGCATATCGAACTCGACCTGTACGACCAGAGAATGACCACCGCCATTTCAGACATGTCACGCGGGTTTGGGTTGGGTTCACCGACAGGCATCGAGGGAGTAGATGAGGAATCGGGCACAATTCCCGATCCTGTCAGCCAGGTAGACGCTATCAACC
Organism: uncultured Chloroflexia bacterium; assembly: GCA_963698765.1. GTDB lineage: Bacteria > Chloroflexota > Anaerolineae > Anaerolineales > UBA4823 > CAVOSB01. The sequence goes on along the minus strand of CAVOSB010000032.1, from coordinate 39,771 downwards.
TGGCGATCGGCCAGGGTGATATGACAGTCACCCCCATCCAGGTTGCCAGATTTGTCGCCGCGTTGGGCAACGGCGGGACGCTGTATCGTCCCCAGGCCATAGAGAGAGCAATTCAGCCGGGTGGAGAAGTGACCAAAGAGTTCAGCCCCGAAGTACAAGGGACCCTCCCGATTTCGCCAGCTAATCTGAAGGCCATTCAAGATGCGATGGTTGGAGTAGTGCGCAGTCAAAAACCTCTCGGTACGGCATATTTACCATTCCGTGACCTGGATATTAACGTCGCGGGTAAAACAGGAACTGCGACTTCACAAACAGGGGACCCACATGCCTGGTTTGCCGGTTACACCTTCGAAGGCCGGCAAGATAGACCCGATATTGCGGTTGCTGTCATCGCTGAAAACGCCGGCGAAGGTTCAGAAATCGCTGCCCCCATCTTCCGCCGGGTACTCGAACTATATTATTACGGAAAACCACTCAGAACCTACCGTTGGGAATCTACTTTCGATGTGACCAGGTCACCGACCCCATTGGTGATTTTTACCCCCACAGCTGTTCCAGGATTAATTTCACCTTGAGAGAAATTTTTTACGGAATATTCAGGATATCTGCCTGGATTCAGGCATGAGAGTCAGGAGAGAGATTATTGTTCCATCGAACGATTCATGATGCGCATCAGAGCATCATATTCTTCGCCGCATCCTGCACACAGGTCCAGGTGTAATTTAAACAATGGCATCAACTCGGCGGCATTTTCGCCTTGCAAGCCCAATTCGATGTACTCATCGATCAGATCGGTGAACTGACCGCATGTGATTTCGGTATCTGCAGTATTCTGCAGCATCAGGGCGATTTTCCTAAAAATCTCGACCGACAGCTCCGATCCTGAATTGAGTGATGAAGCTGGATATTCCGGTCGATGGGTTGGCTTCAATTCAGGCATAATTTCCTCTACCTATAAGACAATTCGGTAATCGGTATTCTTACCTCTGATTATTCGAATGTTGCCAGGATTTCAGCCGGTGTGAGCCCCTGTTCAGCCAGGCGGCTCTTTAGCCGGATACGGGCATCATGAAGCAGCTTATACAATGCATTTCGCTCCATATTCATTTTATTAGCAAGTTCGTCGAGGGGGATGCCATGCATCGTGATGGCGATGATTGCCTGGCTTTGTTTTTCAGTCAATTCTTGCTGAACGATTTTCAAGATTTTCTCCATCAAATCTTTTTTTTCAGCTGTTAGTTCCGGATCAGGTTCTTTTCCAGACATCAATCCCGTTATTGAAAGCAACTCGGTTTTTTCCACCAGCTCATCCAATGACACATCTCTCCAACGGTGCCTGCGCAAATCTGAAAGTGCTATTCGGACCGCGATTTTATAAACCCAGGTAGTAAACTTGCTTTGACCCCGAAATGTATCGAGTTTTTCCAGAACTCGTAAAAGGGTCTCCTGGGTCGCCTCCTGGATTAATGAATCAGATCCAGGATCAGAAGGTCTCAGCCATCTGCTCAGGGCATAGGGCAGGCCATTTCTCACAATTTCGCGCAGGTCAGCCAATGCACTTTCACGCCTTTGGCCCATCGATGTCAAATCTGCTAACCAGGTCGAATTATCTCTGTCCATTTTTTATAATGTAGATGCTGATTATATATGATATTGGCTGCGGAAATCGGGAACACGCTGATTCTGGGATTGCTGATGCTCACAGCGGGAATTAATCGCCCTGGTGTAATTGATAACCTGGGAAAGTTGTTAATCCGTGATGCAGGTGAAAATCCAACCCGTATTACTTTTGTCATTATGCTTGCCGCACGCCTTATCAGCTCATTCATCAGCAATACTGCCGCAACCGGTGCATTAATTCCGATTTCAATTGGTCTGGCATGTAAGGCACACTTGAGCATGTCCAGAATTTTGATGCCGATCGCTTTCGCCTCAATCCTAAGAAGCTCAGTTACTCTAGATATCAAAGTCGCCGAAGCTATCGTCTTATTGCATTCACCGCTCGTGGGCCGGACTGTAAAGGGAACGCGATTTAGAGAGCGGTATGGGGTCCAGATCCTGGCGGTTAACCGGCATGGAGAAACGATCCAGCAAAAAATCAGCGCTGTTTTACACCTGTAGAAGCCTACCGTGACGTGGAGTGGAAGGCGATAATCTTAATCAGCTGCATGCTTGGTGTAGGCGCGGCTATGCAATACACCGGAACTGCTGATTATTTGGCTCAAGGGATTGTCGACTTGTTTGGGAAAGCTGATCCGCTGTTTCTATTGGCTGGTTTTTTTGGACTTACGATGTTTTTGACCCAGCCAATGTCAAACCAGGCTGCTGCCGCGGTGGTGGTACCAATCGCTCTTCAGACTGCAGTTCAATTGGGGGTCAATCCACGCACATTTGCGATGATGATCGCGGTTGGAGCCAGCTGCTCATTTCTCACACCGTTGGAGCCATCCTGCATAATGGTCTACGGCCCAGGGAGATACAGGTTCCTGGACTTTCTTAAGGTAGGCTCCCTGCTCACACTCATCATCTTCATACTGGCGATGATATTGGTGCCGCTGCTGTGGCCGTTATAGTCCCCAAAAGAATCTACTATTTGTTATTTAATTATAGAACCAGTTATAGGCGTATAATCCCGTTCCTGTGTTGCTCTGAATGCGGACTGCAATTTGATAAGAGCCGTATAATTGAGTAGGAATTGTGAAAGTAAGAGTTTGAGAACCCCCGGCACCGGCATCGAAACTCGAGACATAATAGCCACCCTGGCCCTGTGAACCCATTGGCCCCATGTAAACATCAAATTTGTCTCCTGGAGGCAGGTTATAGATCATGATGGTAACAGACTGGTTGCTTACAACGGAAGCAATCGAGAAGGTCGGATAACCGTAGTATCCTGGAATGCCACCTGTACCCCCTGAACCTCCTGTATTGTTATAAAACCAGTTGTAAGCAGCAAATGCTGACCCCGTATTGGATTGTAAGCGGATTGCGATCTGGTATTCACCTTTAAGATGATCGGGAATGGGGAAAGTGAAAGTCATTTTTCCGCCCGCACCCGACGACACGGTGGCAACTTTATAACCGTTGATGCCACGGGTACCCATATAGTTCATTAATACATCGAAGCTCTCATTCGCAGGGAATTTGTGGGTGACAATGGTCACACTGACATCGCGTACGACCCCTGCGATGGAGAAGGTAGGAATCCCACCATCTCCATATTCAGGAGGGTAGTTCGTGATAATTCCACCAGGCTGGTTATAAAACCAGTTATAGGCATGGTAGGCTGCGCCCTGGTTGCTCTGTAGGCGGATCGCTATCTGGTACTGTCCACGCAACTCTGGAGGAATATTAACCGTGGCGATGAATGATCCCCCCGCTCCAGAATTCAACGTGGCGACTTTTATCCCGTTAACCCCACGCGTACCCATAAATCCCATCAACACATCGAATCCGTGGGAGGCGGGAAAGTTATGAGTCAATATGGTAACAGAAGAATCGACTGCGACACTGAGTATTGAGAATGTGGGGATCTCAGCTACTGTCGCAGCGCTTGCTGGAGAATAGTTGATCGAAAAAGTTAAACTGAAGATAACCAGAATTAGCAGGTTCAAAACGATGCGTTTCATGAGCGCCTCCCGATTTCAGCCGCGCGAGTCTTCAAATATACTTAGAAGAGAGGGTAATACTTCTTATCTCTTCTTTTCTTCCAATAATGCAATAATTATGCCAGAAGAATGAGTTTTGTACAGTGATAAGAAAAAAGAGGTATCAAATTCGGTTTCTCATATTTAGACCCTTGCCCGTCATTCACCCCATGGTTATACTTCTATGAATCGCAACTTCTTCCTATTATATGAGTATTACGAAGCTCCTGAATTCACTGCCTGAAACTTTTACACCTGCGGATAGGGAATTAATATCGTGGGCTTATAAAGTCGCTGAACGCGCCCATACCGGACAGCGCCGCGCGTCGGGAGATCCATATGTCAACCACTGCCTGGCAGTTGCCAGCATTCTGGCAGAGATGCGCGTTCCTCCATCGGTGATTGCTGCAGGCTTACTGCACGACACAGTTGAAGACACCTCGGTGACACTTGATGACCTGCGCAGGGATTTCAGCGATGAGATAGCCACCCTTGTGGACGGTGTGACCAAACTAACCGAGCTGCCGCGTGTTTCAAGGGGTGACCAGCATCCTGAAGAAACTCAGGTCAACGAGGAACAGAGAACTCATCGCCGAAAAGCGCGGCCTAGTTGATCCAGAAGAGGAAGCTGAGCAGCTGCTTCGCAGCAGGAAATACGATGTAGTCTCGGAAACCCTGCGCAAGACATTCTTCGCCATGGGTGATGATATCCGCGTCGTACTGATCAAATTAGCTGATCGCTTGCACAACATGCGAACCTTGAGTTACATGCCAGAACACAAGCGCAAGCGAATTGCTCAAGAGACCCTGGATATTTTCGCGCCCCTGGCAAATCGCCTGGGGATCTGGAATATTAAATGGGAGCTGGAAGACCTGGCGTTCCGGTATGCCAATCCCGAAAAATACCGGGAGATTGCAGAAAACCTGGCGAGCAGGCGTGAAGCACGCGAGCAAGAAATGGCAGAGATCGGAATTCGCCTGAACGTAGTGCTGGAACAGGCAGGCATCCAGGCTGAAATAACTGCCCGACCGAAGCATATTTACTCGATCTTCAAGAAAATGAACCGGAAGGGCGTGCCTTTCGAACTAGTACACGATGTGCGCGGGGTGCGCATCCTGGTTGCGGATACACCTTCCTGTTATACAACTCTGGGAATCGTCCACACCCAATGGAGACCGATTCCAGGTGAATTCGACGACTATATCGCCGGACCGAAGGACAATTTCTATCGATCCCTGCACACCGCAGTTATCTACGACGATGGGAAAAACCTGGAAATACAAATCCGTACTCAAGAGATGCATCAAAACGCTGAATACGGTATTGCTGCTCATTGGCGCTACAAGGAAGGATCCCCAAGGGATGAGGATTTTGAAAGGCGGATTTTATGGCTGCGGTCTCTAATGGATTGGCGCCAGGATGTGCAGGATGCCAGGGAATTTGTCGATAATCTGAAAATTGAAGTATTCGAAGACCGGGTATATGTTTTCACCCCGCGTGGCGATATCGTTGACCTGCCGGTTGGCTCCACTGCCATCGATTTTGCTTATCAAGTCCATACCGACATCGGTCATCGCTGTCGTGGTGCCAAGGTCAATGGAAAACTGGTATCGCTGGATTACCAACTAAAGACGGGGGATAAGCTCGAAATTTTAACCGCCAAGCGCGGTGGTCCGAGCCGTGACTGGCTGAATTCCAATCTCGGTCTCGTAAAAACCACGCGTGCAAAGTCGAAGATTCGCCAATGGTTTAAAAACAAGCGCGCGATAAAAACATGGCCCAGGGGAAAAATGCCATCGAAAAAGAGCTACACCGACTGGGAATGCTGGATGTGAACCTGGAACGGCTGGCCAAGGAATTCGATCACAAGACGGTGGAAGATCTGTATGTGTCGATAGGCAATGGCGACCTTTCGATCTCACGAATCGTCCGCCATCTAACTCTAGGGGATAAAGAAGGCAGTCCCCGATGAGATCATACCAACACCCCGAAGCACTCCGGCAGTTACTGAAGATACTTCGGTTTCAGTGGTTGGTCTGAAAGGTCTCCTGACAAACATGGCCCGCTGCTGTAATCCAGCACCAGGAGATCAGATCATTGGTTATGTGACCCGCGGCCGCGGAGCCACAATCCATCGCAAGGACTGTCCAAATATTTTAAGTATTGAAGATCGCGAGAGGCTGGTCACTGTGTCCTGGGGCGAACCGAAGAAGACTTACCCGGTTCCTGTTCGCATCATGGCCTTCGACCGTGATGGACTGATGCGCGATGTCTCCACGCTGATAGCCGATGAGGGGGTGAATATGCCAGCGGTTAAAGTCGAAACATCGCGAAACCTGGCGATTTTTGACTTAGTCCTGGAGGTCCGGGACATTCTGCAGCTCAGCAAAATCCTTGACCGGCTGGAAAACTTACCCAATGTCCTTGAAGCTCAACGAGTACGACCTGGATAATTGTCCGCTTTTTTCTTGATGCAATCCTGCCGGGTGGTATAATTCAGCGCCGAAATCCAAAATTGTGAGAGTGGAATTTCACCCGCAATGCTATTACCATCCATAAATTCATTACAGAGACACCAATCTTTTTTGATGCCCACCGATTATGCTTCCATTGATGAAAGTTGACGAAGCACTTAACCGCATAATAGAGCGTGTCACTGCGCTAGGTTTTATTCGAATTCCAGCGGCTGAAGCCAATGGAAGAGTGTTAGCAGAAGACATCTTTTCCCAGGTTGATTTACCTGCATTTTCAAATTCCGCAGTAGATGGGTTTGCAGTCCTGCATGAGGATGTTGAAGGAGCAAATCAGGCCGCGCCGGTAGATTTGCTGGTTGTGGCCGATATTCCGGCTGGTCAATATTCAAGACTTACCTTGCAGCATGGACAGGCTGCCCGTATCATGACCGGCGCGCCAATTCCTGCGGGGACTACTGCCGTCGTTCCGGTTGAAGACACAGATTTCAACTATCGGGAAGCGAATATCAGCACACCAGGCAATGTCATGATTTATGCTGCGGTGAATCGTAACGGCAATATCCGGTTCACAGGTGAGGACGTTAAAGTCGGAGAGCGATTACTGCAGGCCGGAAAGACCATTAATCCCCAGGAAATCGGTTTTTTGAGCATGTTGGGTTTATCCGAAGTCGCGGTTTGCACGAAACCCCGAGTGGCGATCTTCTCAACAGGTGATGAGCTTTTAGAAATCGGGGAAAAGCTCAAGCCAGGAATGATATATGATTCCAATGGCTTCATGCTCCAGGCACAGGTCGAACGCAGCGGCGGGATTCCAATCCAGCTGGGGATTGTTCCAGATCTATATGAATCAGTAAAGGATTGCCTTGAAAAAGCAGCAGCGCAGAAAGTTGATATAATCGTTTCTTCTGCGGGCGTCAGCGTAGGCGCATTTGATTTCGTCCGCCGAGTGGTTGAGGAAAATGGAGAGCTGGAATTCTGGCGGGTAAATATGCGTCCCGGAAAGCCACTAACATTTGGAAGTTACAAGGGGATCCCTTTTTTCGGACTACCAGGAAATCCCGTTTCTGCATACATTGGATATGAGATTTTTGTACGTCCTGCGGTGCGAAAAATGGGCGGAATTCTGTCTAACGAGAGGCTTGCAGAACAGGTAATTGTAGAGGAAGATATCAGTTCAGACGGCCGGGAGAGCTACCTGCGTGCTTTCGTGGAGATCAGGAAAGGACGCAAAACAGCCCGTCTCACAGGACATCAAGGATCAGGAAATTTGAAATCCCTGGTGGATGCAAATGCTTTATTGATTATCCCATCTGGGGTAAAATCTGTGGCTGCGGGCGAAAAAGTTGATTTTATCTGGATTTGAGGCACTGTCAGTTATGAAATTAAAAACCAAAACCGGTTCTTTAGCGTTGCATACAGTTTATCCGAGGAGGCCATAATGCCGAGAATTCGTTGTCATTACATCGATTGTGTATTCCTGGATGATGGATATTGTGGGGCGGCTGCGGTTGAGTTGGATCCAGATGTTGGCTGTTCGACCTATGCGAGAGTTAAAGAGGGCGCTGGCGAAGAGGATTGGGAGGAAGAAGAAGAGGAAGAAATGGAAGATTGGGAGGAATTAGATGTCGACGAGGAAGAAGAAGACATCTGGCTGGATGAGGATGAGTACTGATCATTCCCCCTTTTCATGGATCATTTCAATTTTTTAGCACCCTGGTATGATCGAATTATTCAACCAAAAGATCCGCAGAAATTAATCGAGATCGCGGATTTACCGGTTGAGGGGACAATCTTAGACGCCGGAGGTGGCACTGGCAGAATTGCACAAGTGCTGACAGGCCAGGCCGAGAGGGTAGTGGTATCCGATCCTTCATTTGGGATGCTCCAGCAGGCCAGAGCAAAAGCTGGATTGCACTTAATTTGCTCGCATGCAGAGAATTTATCTTTCCCAAGTAATTTCTTTGAAAGAATAATTATGGTGGATGCTTTCCACCATGTCAACGACCAGGTGCTATCCGCGCAGGAGCTATGGAGAGTTTTGGTGCCGGGAGGCCGGTTGGTTATAGAAGAACCAGACATCCGGCAGTTCTCCATAAAACTGGTGGCATTCGCTGAAAAGCTGGCCCTCATGCGCAGCCATTTTCTGAATCCCAATTTGATTGCGAAGCTGTTTTCGTATCCAAATGCAAGCACACGCATCGAATCCGAAGATCACAACACCTGGATAATTGTAGACAAGTCAGGAGATTAACAAATCCTGGGTAATAATTCCCCAGAAGGCATATCCATCACACGCGTACTACCAAAAGATGTGCGCATTAACACTCGCCCGCGCGGATCGCTTTGGATTTCACCGATAATCACAGCTCCTCGACCATATGTTGACTGCCGCATTGCTTCCAGTACTTTGAGCGAATCGTTTTTTTCTACTATAGCCACGAGTTTGCCTTCATTCGCCACATAAAGCGGGTCAAATCCTAACATCTCACAAGCCATCGCTACCGCAGGATCGACGGGGATGGCCATTTCATCGATCAGGATGGATACATGTGATTGTTGGGCGATCTCATTAAGTGTCGTAGCAAGTCCGCCGCGCGTTGGATCACGCAGAACATGTATCCTGTGGCTCTGATTGAGCATTTCGTGGACCAGATGGTTTAATGGTGCGACATCACTCTGAATCTCCGATTCAAATCCCAATTCTTGCCTGGCTTCAAGGACCGCCATTCCATGCGCACCGATTGGGCCGGATAAAATCACGACATCACCAACCTGCGCATTTTTACCGCTGATTTCAATCCCCTCTGGCAGAATGCCCACACCAGTGGTGTTGATATAAAGGCTATCTGCTTTTCCTTTTTGAACCACTTTTGTGTCCCCTGCGATAATCGTAACACCAGCTTCCTGAGCGGCGGCCTGCATGGAAGATACGACCTTTTGGAGGAGATCAATATCGAGACCTTCCTCCAGTATGAAGCCAGCAGTCAGAAATAACGGTTCTGCTCCCATCATCGCCACGTCATTTACTGTACCGCAAACTGCCAGCTTTCCAATGTCTCCACCAGCGAAGAAGAGAGGCCAGACTACGTGCGAATTGGTGCTGATCGCCAGCCGTCCATTCCAGGTGGATGCCAACGAATTTCGTGGTAGGACCGAGACTACACCAGAATCATCGCCCTGGTCCAGGACTGAATTTGAAAAAGGTGGGTTGAATACCTGCGTGATCAGGTCATGTGACATTTTCCCACCGCTGCCATGACCCATAAGAATTCGCTCACGGTGCGGCAGCGGGATAGGACAGGACGGGCCTTCAAAAGATGGGGTTTCAGCTTCCATATTCAATTTTGTTCGGTAGATTGAGTCAGGGCAAGATTTGAGTAGCGATAATATGCCGCACAGGCACCTTCTGAAGAAACCATGGTAGCACCCAGGGGATGCTCCGGGGTGCAGGATTTTGCGAAGGCCGGACACTCGACTGGTTTGTGCAAACCCTGCAGTATCAAGCCGGAGATGCAGACCGGTGATTCTTCAGAATTGATCCCGCTCACATTAAAACGTGTTTCAGCATCGAAGTCTGAGAATTCGGGTCTCAATCGCCAGCCGCTATCTGGGATATTCCCGATCCCGCGCCATTTTCGATCGCATTCCATCAAAACCTGGTTGATCACAGCCTGAGCAGCACGGTTGCCCTGCTGGTTTACCAGCCGGGAATAAGCGTTCTCAACTTCATGTCGACCCTGTTCCAACTGCCTCACGGTCATCAACACGCCCTGCAGTATGTCCACCGGCTCAAAGCCAGTCACGACGATCGGCGTCTTGAATTCTTCGGACAGGGGAAGGTATTCCCAATATCCCATTACAGTGTTGACGTGCCCGGCAGCCAGGAATCCCTGCACCCGGTTTTGAGGAGCAGAGAGGATTGCTCGAATTGCTGGAGGCACCCGGACATGCGAAACCAGGATGCTGTAATTCTTGATGCCCATATTTTTAGCCTGGATGACGCTCATACAGTTCGCGGGTGCGGTGGTTTCGAAACCGATCGCAAAAAAAACAACCTGCTTGTCGGGATTTTCCTGGGCAATCCTGACCGCATCGAGTGGAGAGTAAACTACACGCACGTCACCACCTGCCGCACGTACAGAAAACAGGTCGCGGCCGGTTCCTGGAACGCGCAACATGTCGCCAAACGAGGTAAAAATTACTCCCGGTTGAGATGCGATTACCAGGGCCTTGTCGATCAGCTCCAGCGAAGTCACACAGACCGGGCAGCCAGGACCGTGCACCAGCTCAATTTCCTGCGGTAAAAGCTGATCCAGGCCATAACGCATGATCGCGTGGGTCTGCCCTCCGCAAATTTCCATGATGACCCAGGGTTGAGTGATAATACGCTGGATCTCTGTGCTGATCCTGCGTACGATCTCAGCATCGCGGAATTCTGTGGTGTAGTGCATTGTTCTTCCACCCAGGAGCGAGTTTAATTTGGGCTTAGCTCCTGACCCAGATCGGAAATTGAGCGAAGAATTTCAAGAGTCTCCATGGCATCCTCTTCGCTGATGATATTCAGCGCAAAGCCGACATGGATGAGTGTATAATCTCCGATTTTTGCTTCGGGTACATACTGAAGGCAAGCTTCACGTACCACACCGCCAAAATCGATCTTTCCCATTTGCAGCCCATTGTTTTCATAAATTTCAATTATTTTTCCGGGAATTCCTAAACACATCCATTCCTCCAGTATTACTTTTTATACCAAGCGGCTGGCAGCCACAACGGCCTGACCCAGCGATATACCACCGTCGTTAGCCGGCACCTGCCGGTGAATCAATACCTTAAACCCGGCGTCAGTTAACAAATTGAATGTACCATGCAATAATCTCATATTCTGCCATACACCGCCGCTGAGTGCTACAACTTCGATCCCGGTTTCATTTCGCAGTTCAGAACAGATTTTTTGGACGAGGTGTGCCAATCCGTTGTGAAAACGTGCGGCAATCAACTCCCGTGAAACACCTCTTTCCATGTCTTCCAGGATGGATGAGAAAACCGGTGTTGGGTCGAAAACTCCGGAAGTTGTCCCTGTTCCTTCTGACCACATTCTGCCAGGATCAATCGCGAAAGAGTAAGCTCCTGTTTCATCTTCTGATGCCAGCGCTTCAAGCTCAATTGCAGCCTGAGCTTCAAAGTTTACCACCTGCTTGATTCCAATGATCGCCGCGACTGCATCAAATAATCGTCCGATGCTGGAAGTCCGAGGGGCGTTCAAGCCAGACTGGATCTGGCGCTGGAGGACATCCAGGCGCTGCCTGAAGTTGGCTGCATTTTCTACCTGATACCTGAGAGGGGGTAGAGATTCCTCCCAGGGAATGCCAGCGGTTGACAACCAGGATAATGCCATTCGCCAGGGTTCACGGATTGCTTTATCTCCACCAGGCAAGGGAGTGTAGCGCAGGTGGTAGGGTCGAGTATAAGAATCGTATCTGCACACCAGAAATTCACCGCCCCAAATGCAGCCATCTTCTCCGTAACCTGTCCCATCGAAAGACACGCCGATCACTCGACGGTCAGACGCCAGGTGGTGTTCTGCCATGCATGCTGCCACATGTGCGTGGTGGTGCTGAACGCCGCAGGCTGGTAGGCTGTCACGCTCCACGCGCTGCAAGGCGTAACGAGAGGCCAGGTAGTTGGGATGCAGGTCATAAGCGATTATTGAAGGATGGATCCGGAATAATCGTTCGTAATGCGTCACACCATCTTCGAATGCGCACAGTGTCTCATAGTTCTCCAAATCGCCAATGTGATGGCTGATAAAAGCATAATTTTGCTTAGTTAAACAAAATGTGTTTTTCAGCTCAGCTCCAGCCGCCAGGATTTCGGTCATCTCCCAGGGGAGAGAGATAGCATCCGGAGCGTATCCCCTCGATCGCCGGAGCGGATAAAATGAAACCTGTTTTCCAACCCTTCCATTTGTACTCTCTGCTGGCACATTCAAATCAATGCAGCGTATAACCGAATCATCGCAGCGGGTACGGATGGGGCGATTGTGCATCAAGAATGCATCTGCCAGGGAGGCAAGACGATGTCGGGCTTCGGCATTATCTGTGGCAATCGGCTCTTCGCTCAGGTTGCCGCTGGTCATCACCAGAACCTGGACAGGATCTGTCCCATGCTCTGATATGAAGGTCAGTAAACAGCAGGTAATGAAGAGGGGTATAAGGCAGCATGACACCAATGGTGCTTTGACCGGGTGCGACCATCTCCGTAATGGAGGATGATGGGAGCCTGTTCAGGATCACGATTGGTCTCTGGCGAGATTCCAGTAAAGTGCGCTCATTTTCCGATAGCTGGCAATGCTGCCTGATCGTATCGATATCCGGCATCATTACAGCGAAAGGTTTATCCACGCGTAATTTTCGCCGGCGAAGCTCTTCGAACTGCCTCGGTGTTTTGTGCATCGCACGCCAGGTGGAACCCACCAAGCCCTTTTATGGCGATAATCTTCCCATCCTGGAGCAGCCGCTGGGTCCGGACAAGATCGGACTTCGATCTTTTGTGATCCAATTCCTTCTCTGAGACCGGATTCTCCCCTACGAATTCCAACCAGATGTGAGGGCCACATTCGTGGCAGGCGATGGGTTGGGCATGAAATCGCCGGTTCGTTGGTTCTGCATATTCGCCGGAGCATTCCTTGCACATCAGAAACCCAGACATGGTTGTATTCGGACGGTCGTAAGGGATATCCTGGATGATGGTAAACCGTGGACCGCAGTTTGTACAATTGATGAAAGGGTAAAGGTAGCGCCGGTCGTTGGGATCCAGCATTTCTCGAAGACAATCCGGGCAGATGCAGACATCCGGGGAGATCGGTTGAAAAGCATCTGGTGTTGGCTTTGAATGAACGATCTCAAAATTGGAAAATCCCTGAGGAGCGCAGTTTTGTACCTGCAAGGCATCGATGCGTGATAGAGGCGGAGCATTATTTCTGAGGGATTCCAGGAATGATGCGATCGCATCGGGAGGACCATCCACCTGGATGTCAACTCCGGCAGAGGTATTGCGTACCCAACCATTCAGCATAAGCTGCCTGGCAAGACCGTAAACAAATGGTCTAAATCCCACCCCCTGGACTATGCCTTTTATTTCGATTATCGCACCGCTAAGCTCAACCATAAATCCAGTAAATTACTTCAGCTCTTTTCTACCTGGTTTTTTACCCACTCCAACCATTCATCCAGGCCTTCACCCGTGCGGCAAGAAAGCTGGAATGTGATTAGACCGGGATTCAAAATTTCCACTCCCTGGCGGAAATAATCCATGCGAAATGGGACGTATGGCAGCAGATCAATTTTATTGATTACAAGAGCATTTACTCCCTGGTACATGCCTGGATATTTATATGGTTTATCATCCCCTTCTGGTATGGAAGCAATAAGCACGCTGTGCTGTGTTCCAAGCGAAAAATTTACCGGGCAAACCAGGTTTCCCACGTTTTCAACGATCAGGATATCAATCTCATCCAGGTCAAGCTGATCAAGCGCGCTTTTAAGCATAATTGCATCCAGATGGCACTCTCCGCCAGTATTGACCTGAATCGATTTTGCCCCGGCTGCAGCTGCACGGTCGGCATCAAGCGTGGAAGCGATATCCCCATCGATAACGGCCAGGCGGAAGTTTGGCAGGAGGCCAGAAATCGTCCGTTCAATTAAGGATGTTTTACCAGCACCCGGGGAAGCCATAAAATTTAGTGAATAAATCCGATGATTTACCAGGCGCTGCCGGTTTTCGAGGGCTAACGCATCATTGGAGCTGAGAATTTTCTCTACAACAGGTACTTTGCGCATCTATATATCCATCAATCAGCAATCATTCGACTTCGATAGAAGAAACATAAAATTCTTTGCCAGCGGCGATTCTCACTCTTGTACCCTGGCAGTTTGGGCAGGACATTTCACGTCCGTCCAGGGCGTAGCGTGTGCTGCAATCCAGGCATTCCAGCTGTGCGGGGATCTTCTCGAAATTCAACTGTGCGCCTTCGGCGATCGTGTCTTTAGCAATCAAGTCCCAATAAAACTGGACAAAATCATCCACGATCGAAGCCAGCTGACCAATGACAATATCCAGTCCCAAAATCTTTTGAGCATTTGCTTCCCTGGCATGCCGCAGGGATATCTCCAGTATGCTTTCAGTAACTGATAGTTCGTGCATATCTTATCGGATTAACCAATGGCCTGGGATTCGACCAGTTCGTCTTCTTCCAACTCATCTTCCTCGACTTTGAGAAATTCTTTAGCCGGGCCGGTTGAAGCGATGAAGATCAATGTGATTAAAATCGCAGAAGTAATGCACCACATGCAGGTGGCGCCGATCACGAAGGGCTCGAGAAACGTAAGGTAGATTGAGAAGGCAATCCCAAACCAGGCCATTCCCCATACCAATAAATCTAAAAGTTTCTTCAACCCTGGAGGCCCGAACTCTGCGAGAAACCACGAAACCAGGATTGTGGCATAGCCCATCACTCCCAGCAGTCCGACTGGCAAAATCCCGAATAATTTCGCATACGGGCTTTCCTGGACCGCATTACAATCACCGGTTGGTCCGCAGAAAGCATCGGTCCCAGTCCATTCGACATACATCAGGTAACCAGCTACTCCTATCCCAAGCACTGCAAGAACCGGAACGGACCATTTTGGCCACCGGCGCTGGTTCTGGTTGGAGTCTTTCAAGAAACTGATTACAACAGCGATAACGCTGGCGATCATAAATATCAAAACGACCACTGCAATTGAGTTCGCAATTGGATCACGTGCAAAATTAACAAGGAAAGCAGGTCGATCGATTTGTTGAATGATATGCGTAAACCAATTGTATAAAAATAGGGGAGGGTTCTGTCTCAATTCATCACCATTAAGGAAGGATTTTCTGATATTTCCCGGTTCTCGAGAAAACTTAATACGCAGCTGTTGAATAAATCAGGCTGGTCGATGGTCAAGGCGTGTCCGGCGTTTTTGATAATAATATGGAGTGCACCCGGAATCCTTTCAGCCATGCGCCTTTGGTTTCTGGCTGGTATGGTTAAATCGTTCTCGCCCGTGATTACCAGGGTTGGACTGTGAATCTTCAGATAGACGTTTTTGAACATTGAACTTTGCGATGGATCTCATTGCTGCCTTGTAGCTTTCGAGGTCAGCTTCCATAATCAATTCGATCGCAGCTTGCCTGTAGAGGCTGTCTTTCGGTTGGGGAAACAATCTGTTCGCAACGACTTCAGCCTGCTCTTCCAGACCCCTGGATTGGACAAGAATATATCTCCACAAAAAATAAGGCCAGAGAAGTGGATTTCCGATGCTTAGCTTCGCCATGCTGTTCACCAGGATCAACCTGGAAACCAGATCTGGATGGTCCAGGGTTAGCTGTAATGCCAGGATACCTCCCATCGATATCCCACACACAATCGCATTAGTTACATGCGATGAATGCAGCAGGACCGCGATCTCTGATGCGACCTGCGGAATGCTGCTGAATCTCGATTTACAGGACTGGCCAAAGCCGGGGAGGTCAGGCGCCAATATTCGATTACCTGCTCCTGTAAAGGCAGGGATCTGCAACTGCCAGGAGCGAGAATTAACTCCCAGGCCATGTAATAGAAGTATCACCGGGTATCCGGCTGTGTTTTCATCGAGATAGAAAATTTTTTCTCCGTGATCGAGGTGAAATGTAAGCATGTTCTTACAAAAGAACCACCTCCGGATGTGGAGGCGGTTCTAACCGGAGTTTCCTGGCGATTATCGTCTTAAGCCGTCTGTAATTTCCAATAAATGGATAGTTATTCTTCTTTCTTGGGTTCTTCCGCCTTGTCTTTTTCGTCGCCTTTCAATCCCTGCCTGAAAGCCTTAATTCCGCTTCCCAGTTCACCGGCAATTTTACCAATCCGCCCAACGCCGAAAAGGACGACGACGATGATCAGTATAATGATCAGTTCGGTAGGTCCTAATTGTGGCATTTTATTCTCCGTTTCTGCATTTACTCTTGACTGGTACTCAATCCTAGACTGTCTAATGTACTCCGGTCAAGTTTTTGTTTATCGTGAATGTCTGATTATACACCCTCACACGGTCGTTTTGCGGCGATGAATGTCATATTTTTGGAAGGTAAATGATACTGGTAGAATTGTGATTAATGAATAAACACCACCCAACCAGGTCACGATCACGCATTTTATTTTGGAGCGTCATAATTGCACTGGCTGGTATCGTATTGGCCAGTGCCTGGATTTTTACCAGTGGAAATTCTTCTGGGATGATGAATTTTATTGTAGATCGTCAACCAGTAATAGAATTCGATGCACTTCGTGCATACCAGGATATCGAGTACCAGGTAGCTCTGGGTCCGCGCATCCCGGGAAGTGATGCACACCAGAAAATCCAGGATTGGATGCTACAGGAACTGGAAGGCAGTGGATGGGAAACAGAAGTACAGAATTCCATGATCGAAGGCCAACAAGTATCCAATATTATTGGGAAATACGGAAAGGGCGAACCGTGGATTGTGCTGGGCGCACATTATGACACACGCATCCACGCGGATCTGGACCCTGATCTAAGCAAAACCCTCGAACCAGTTCCAGGCGCGAACGATGGGGGTTCTGGTGTTGCAGTGCTCCTTGAGCTTGCCCGGCAGCTACCAGCGCATTTGCAGGGTGCAGATGGCTCCGATCCCGAAATTCAGGCAACGATCTGGTTGGTTTTCTTCGACGCGGAAGATAATGGCAGAATAGAAGGCTGGGACTGGATCCTTGGTTCACGCGCCTTCGTTGCAGAGTTACAGTCTGATCCAGACGCCGCTGTGATTGTCGACATGGTGGGAGATAAGAACCTGAAAATATACCAGGAGGAAACTCAGATGATCAATTAAAGCGCGAGATCTGGGACAGTGCTGCTGGTATTGGATATGGTGATTATCTTCTACCCTATGAAAAATATGCCATTTTGGACGACCATGTCCCATTTCTGGAGGCCGGCATTCCAGCGGTGGATATAATCGATTTCGAATACGCTTACTGGCACACGACTGCAGATACACCCGATAAAGTATCTGCGGAAAGCCTGGAAATCGTTGGAAAAACCATACTGGCCTGGTTATTAGGTCAATATTGATAATATTAAGGAATAGCTGAATGGCGAAAAAAATCGCAGAACCTACCCTACAACCGCACGAACGGGCATTCATGGTGGGGGTCCAGATTCGTGGCTATGATTCGTTACTTTCACTCGAGGATTCGCTGGCAGAATTGAAACTGCTATCCGAAACGGCTGGTCTTGATGTCGTAGGCGAGACGACACAAAAATTGTCTCACCCCAATCCGAAGACCCTGATCGGGGAGGGAAAAATCGAAGAGATAACTGCCCTGGTGGAAGAATTTCAAGCGGAGGTAATCCTGTTCGATGACGAGCTGTCCCCGCGCCACCTGAGGGAGCTGGAGAAGATTTTTGGAGAAAACACGCGCATCATTGACCGGACTGCGTTAATCCTGGATATATTTGCTCAGCATGCCAATACCAGGGAAGGCGCACTGCAGGTGGAGCTGGCCCAATATGAATACCGGCTGCCGCGCCTGACGCGAGCCTGGACGCACCTCGCGAGGCAATCGGGAGGCGGGGCAGGGCGTACTGGCAGCGTCGGCGGAGTGGGTTTGCGCGGGCCGGGTGAAACCCAGCTGGAAGTAGACCGGCGAGAAATTCGCAGGCGGATCGACCACCTGAAGATCGAGCTGGAAAAGGTCCATGTCCACCGCCAGCAGTACCGCGCACGGCGGAAACGATCACGCATCCCGATTGTCACCCTGGTTGGATATACTAATGCCGGGTAAGTCAACGTTATTGAACCGTCTGACCCAGGCGGAGGTTTACGTTGCTGATCAGCTGTTTGCCACCCTGGATCCCACTACGCGGCGTGTCACTCTTCCCGGAGGGAAGCTGGCATTGATTTCTGACACAGTCGGTTTTATCCAAAAACTGCCAACTGAGCTGGTGGCTGCTTTTCGGGCAACACTCGAAGAAATTAACGAATCTGACCTGCTTTTACACGTGGTGGATATCACGCACCCAAATGCCATAGCCCAGGCAGAAGCTGTTTATCAAACGCTGGCAGATATCGAGGCCGACCACATCCCCGTGTTGACTGTGCTGAACAAAATCGATCGCCTATCCAATCCTGAGAAAGCCGCCCAGTCTGTTGAAGTGTTTAACAACTCCATCGCCGTATCTGCTTTAATTGGGGATGGAATCCCAAAGCTGCTGGAGCGGGTAAATGAGCAGCTTTATGAGAGTCTGACAGCACTTCAAGTGCATCTGCCATATAGGGAAGGTGCATTGATCTCTACTTTCCACGAATTTGGACAGGTGGATACGCTGGAGCATGTGCGCGGCGGAGTAAAAATTCGGGGCCGACTGCCGGGTAGGTTAATCGCACGCTTTAAGCCATTTGTTTATGACGGGCGGGAATATCCTGGATTAACAGATGAAATTACTTCGCAAGGATTGGAGATGGGTGATGAAGAGCTCTCTACATAAAAATATCTTTTCTTTCCTTTAAGCCCAGGTAATGAGCACAACTTTTCTATCCGTATTTTCTGCTGATTAGATCTTTCTCTGCCCAAAAGTAAGGAGGAATCCATGAATGTGCTGGAATCTGGTGTTGGGGAATTGTTACAGCCAGTGGATTTGACCGCATTTCGTGAATGGAACCGCCAGAAGAGCAGGTCGCTGGTAGATAAACGCATGACCGAGGAGGAAGCCGTGCGCCGGTTCCTCAAGCCGGGAATGTACATCGGTACGGAGCTGTACGGCTCGGTTCGCTGCCCGATGTCGCTGGTGCGGGAGGTCCTTCGCCAGGATATCGGTGATTTACGCGTAGCCGGCCAGGGTGTACTGGAGCTTGATCTGCTGCTTGCTGCCCACCTGGTAAAAGCACTTGACCTGACCTATGTTGGGTTGGAATTGTACGGCGTTTCGAACTGCCTGCGGCGTGAAGTGGAAAATGGGTTGGTAAAGGTCACTGACTGGAGCAATGCTTCCATAGCCCTGCGTTTCAAGGCCGCAGCCATGGGGGTGCCTTTTCTACCTACTCGCTCAATGCTAGGCACTGATACCTTTAAATATAGCGCAGCCAAGATCATCGAGTGCCCATTTACAGGCGAGCCCGTGTGTTTACTGCCAGCGCTGGTTTTAGATGTCGGACTAATCCATGTGCACAGGGCTGATAAATTCGGGAACGCGCAAATCGATGGGATCACCGGATTTGCGGTTGAGCTCTCGCGAGCTTCAAAAACCTTGATTATCAGTGCGGAGGAGATCGTGGAGGAAGAGTTTATCCGCAGCCAACCGGATCGGACCATCATCCCATATTACCTGGTTGATGCGGTCGTCGAAGCACCGTTTGGCTCGCACCCGGGCGAGATGGCTTATGTGTATCAACGGGACGAGGAGCATATTAAGGAGTGGGTAAGTGCCTCCTGCAATGAAGAAAGCACTCAAGAATACCTGAAGAAATACATCTACGATCTGAAAGATCACCGCGATTATCTGGGTTTCGTCGGTGAGAACCATCTTACAGGTCTTCGGAAGGGGAGGTAGCATGGAAGCCGTAATGCAGTCAAGACAGTATGAACCAACTTACAATCCAGTTGAACAGCTGATATGCACGGCTGCCCGGTTGATGGTCGACCATACAACGGCCTTTATTGGGACGGGGATCCCTATGCTGGCGGCTGCCCTGGCGCAGCGGATGCACGCTCCGCACCTGGTGACTGTGTTTGAATTCGGTGGGATGGGAGCGATTCTTGATGAGCCGCCTATTGCCGTGGGTGGAGAACGCACTTTTCACCGGGCACTGGCAGCTACCGGCATCTGTGATGTGGTGGAGATGGCGCAGAGGGGGTATATCGATTTTGGTTTTCTGGGAGGAGCTCAGATCGATTGCTTTGGCAACCTGAACAGCACCGTTATTGGCGATTATTACAGGCCAAAGGTGCGTTTACCTGGAAGTGGGGGAGGGAATGATGTCGGCTCGCACTGTTGGAATACAATTGCCATCATGCGGCACGACCGCAAGCGCTTCGTCCAGAAATTGGATTTCCTCACCACTCCCGGCTATTTAAGCGGACCCGGCGCACGTGAGTTGGCTGGATTGCCAGCTGGAACCGGACCATACCGGGTGGTAACCAACCTGGCAGTGATGGGTTACCATGCGCAGAATAAGCGCATGATGCTGCTGGCAACTCAACCAGGTGTTTCCATAAACCAGGTCCTAGAGAATACCAGCTTCGACATATTGATGGCGGATCGAGTCGAGGAAAACCCTCCACCTACGGCGGAGGAGCTCCGGATTCTGAGAAATGAAGTGGATCGCAACCGCCTTTACATCTAGTCAGCGGAGCCTATCCATTCGACAATGGTTGCCTCTCCCTGGCCGACACCCACACACAGTGTTGCCAGGCCAAAAAAAGGTACTGTTTCTACTACTGCCCGGCGTCTCATCTCATGCAGCAAAGTAGTCAAAATTCGGGCACCGGAACATCCCAGGGGATGACCGAGGGCAATCGCCCCACCGTTCACATTCGTTATATCCGGTTTCAAGCCCAATTCCTTGATCACTGCCAACGATTGAACTGCGAAGGCCTCGTTCAATTCGACCAGGCCAACCTGTTCGAGTTCAATATTTGCTCTGCGCAATGCTTTGCGTGTAGCAGGAACAGGACCAATACCCATGATGCGCGGCGCGACTCCTGCGGCTGCTGCAGCGAGTATTCTTGCCATGGGTTTCAATCCAAGCTGACGGGCTTTATCAGCGCTGCAGATCAATATAGCAGCTGCCCCGTCATTCAGTCCCGAGGAATTACCTGCAGTTACCGAACCCCCGCTGCGAAAAGCCGGGCGTAAACGTCCGAGGCTCTCCATGCTGGCATCGCGACGCGGCCTTTCATCTATTGATATAAGCAAAGGATCACCTTTACGCTGCGGGATGCTGACCGGGACGATCTCTTCTGCAAACCTGCCGGAATCGGTGGCGGAGACCGCAAGCTGGTTCGATCGTAAGGCGAAAGCATCCTGCTTTTCGCGCGTCAATTCCGGGTAAATCTCACCCAGGTTCTCAGCCGTTTCCCCCATCGATTCAGTGCCGTACATCTCCTGCATCTTCGGATTGGGGTATCTCCAACCCAAGGTAGTATCCCAGGCAGTCAGATTACCGAAAGAGAATGGATTTTCAGCTTTAGGAAGCGAATAAGGAGCCCTGCTCATGGATTCTACCCCCCCAGCTATATACATTTCGCCTTCACCGGCGCGTATTGCCCGCGCGGCCTGGTTGACGGCTGCCAGTCCAGAAGCGCATAAACGGTTCATCGTCAGGGCAGGCGTCTCTACAGGAAAACCTGCCAGCAAGGTTGCCATACGGGCCACATTCCGGTTGTCTTCACCTGCCTGGTTGGCGCATCCCAGGTACACTTCTTCCACTTCGGCAGGGTCAATCCCAGTACGTTGAACCAGTGCTTTAAGCACATGCGCCGCCAGATCGTCTGGTCGAACGGCTGATAATGCGCCCCCCAGTGCGCCGATGGGGGTCCGGATGGCATCGATGATGACGGCTTCAGGCATTAGTTTCTCCTTTTTCCCATAAACATTTTTATTTATCATAATCTGTTCCGGGTGGAATGCCAATGGGTAAGCGGGGAAATTGATTTCCTAAAATTTTGATGATTGGGTTACAGAAAAGACTGTCGTGCGGAACCTGGGAGGAGAATGGCATAGCTGATATTCTATATTGAAATGAGGCTAGAAAACCCTAAACAAAACCTCATAGGTTTCTGAAACCTGTGAGATTTCCGATTCTCATCTCCCTCAACACTCGCCAAAAGATAATATTCTTTACAATAATTGTACAATATATTGACAATACTAGTTTATGTGGTAATATTTTAGGTGGAAATCATAGGATATTTTGAGGAATTAGCAGATGGGAGAATTTCGACACGCTTTCAAAGTCAATGCCGGAATTTCTGAGGTTGCGGCATTTCACGGGAATACTCAAGCATTGAAGAAACTGAGCCTTCCCCTGATAGGTTTACAGTTTCACCACCTTGAGCCGCTGGCTGAAAATTCAATTTCTGACTTCACCATGCGGATTGGTCCTTTTCCTGTACGGTGGGTAGCCAGGCATGAGGAAGTAACCCCCGACCGGGGCTTCGTGGATGTGCAGGAATCAGGTCCCTTTCAAATATGGAGACACCGTCACTCTTTTGTTCCTTTGGATGAATCGCATACGCTCGTCATAGACGAGATCATGTATGTGTATTCAAGGGCACCCTTGTGGTACTTTTTCGGCCACTTTATGGCCTGGAATTTACCTCTGGCATTTGCATATCGTGGTTGGGTTACTCGCAAATCCCTGGAGAAGAAACACAAATGAAGGACATCGTCGTTGTAGGAGCCGGAATCGGAGGATTGGTTACAGCTGCTGCATTATCACGTCTTGGTTATCCAGTTACGGTGCTGGAGGCGCATGTTTATGCTGGTGGCTGCGCCGGTACCTTCTATCACCAGGGGTTTCGATTTGATGCTGGCGCCACACTTACCGCCGGGTTTTATCCGGGCGGTCCAATGGATCTTGTGGCCCAGGCTTCCGGTATCGAGACCTGGCAGGGACGTACCACGGACCTGGCGATGCTCGTGCACATGCCGGATGGAGAAAAATCCCTCGCTGGGGAGATAGTCGCCGTCAGCATGCCTACCAGGATGCTTTCACAAAACAAGCGAAACCGTTCTGGAACTGGCAGGAGAATACCGCCGATGCATTATGGGACCTGGCTGTACGACTGCCCACCTGGCCACCCCAGTCTGCCAAGAACACTTTTGAACTAATCTCGACCGGTCTGTATTGGGCATCCCGAAATCTGTTTCATCGTATCAGCCCGGGGTTATTGGCAGACGTCTTTCGACCTGTCGCGTCGCACCTAAAACGGGCACCCGAGCGTCTGCGCACATTTATCGATGCTCAGCTGTTGATTTCCGCTCAGACCACAAGCGAATACGCGAATGCGCTCTATGGCGCTTCAGCTCTCGATTTGCCGCGCAGGGGGGTGCGAGTCTTCGAAGGTGGTACCGGCTCGATTGCAGCTCGCCTGGTCCAGGCGATAAGGGATAACGGGGGTAAGGTCCTTTTTCGCCATGATGTGAATAAAGTGAACCTTACACCAGACGCATCATACGAAGTACTTACTCGCCAGGGACCTGTGTATCAGGCCGGGAAATTAGTATTCAATTTACCTGCCTGGAATATCTCCAATATTATGGGGAACCATGCTCCTTCACGATTGCACAGAAATGCAAATCGTCCTGTGTCTGGATGGGGAGCGTTCATGACCTATATCGGAGTAGATGGATCTGCTGTGCCAACAGATCTGCCATTACATCACCAGGTCCTAACAGGTCAAGGACTGGGCGAGGGGGAGAGTATCTTCCTTTCAATCAGTCCTGCCTGGGATACCACTCGAGGACCAAATGGTGGGCGTGCCATCACGATCAGCACACATACAAGATTGCAGGACTGGTGGAACTTAAAAAATCAGAACCTGGAGTTATACAAATCAAAGAAATCGGAATACCTGGAAAGGGTTATTCAGGCAGCCTCGAAAATCATTCCTCATGTCAAAGAAGCAGCCCAAATTATTCTGCCAGGCACACCAGTGACTTTTAATAGGTTTACGGGTCGGATGGAGGGATGGGTAGGCGGTTTTCCTCAAACCAACCTCTTTCAAGCGTGGGGTCCACGGTTAGGGCCAGATTTATGGATGGTAGGAGACAGTATTTTTCCAGGCCAATCGATCGCAGCAACTGCTCTGGGCGGCTTGAATGCGGCGAAACAAATCCAATGGGAGTCAGAAAGAGATTATTTACCTCCCATTCCAGTGAATTCCCTCCTTCGCAGCCCACTCTAAGCGCCTGACGGATTGAGATTTTTGTTTTCGAAATCAACCACTTTTAAGTTCAGGTCACATTGAGCAACATGCCCCATACCACCAGGATGGTTAGAAAGACCACAGCATTTGTTATTAGAAATGAATGATATATTCGGCTGGCTATCGAACCTGCTTTTAAGCCGCCAGGCTTGAATTAAGCCAACAAGCCAGGTCAGGCTCAAAACAAGAATCAATGGCGGCAAGATGAGCCAGGGTCTCGCTTCTCCCGCCAGCCCGTAGAGTAAACGGTTGTCATTATTCACCACCATTACCGCTATGGTCGCGACCAGTCCTACCACGAACAGCAGCGCGAGCAAGCCAACGAAAAACGCCAGCCAACCGATCAATCTGGAAGGAAAAGCCCTGGTTTTTCTCGGCATAACTTCAAGCTGATCTGTCAACAGGTCTGACTCACGCGGTTTACTCAACCAGCGAATGATACCTGAGATAGGAATGATAATCACTGCAGAAAATAAGAATAGTGCGCTGATCGTCAGTATAAGAAATTCAATCAGCGTGAATTGCTCGAGATTGATCAGGTCGATCACAAATGGTGCATTGATCAAGTTCCTGGAGGTATAAAAATCGGGCCCGCCTAGTCCATCGACACAGCTGGTATCAGGTGCATCGTTGGGATTCTCCAGGAAGTCAAGGATTATCTGGTCCTGGCATTCCCCTTCGAACGCCTGCCCGTGCCCACCGTTTGGAAAAGTTACCAGCGTCGCATTATTAAGTGTTTCAGCAGCTGCCTGTGCGTATTCGGGAGGCGTAACTGGATCGAAAGCTCCTGAAAGGAGCAGAACGGGGACATCGCTTGAAACAGGAAGGTCAACGCTACTGTCCAGGTTTTCCACCTTCCACATTTTGCATGTATCCAGAAAATCCTGCGGTCCGCGTTCCATCACCTGGACGACAGCTGGATTTACACCCTCAAGCTCCTGTTCCTCTGCGGAAAAATCTGCGTCTTCAGCACACAGGACTGAATAATACATGCCGTAGGCCAGGGTGCGATCAAAGAGGATCAGAAGTCAAAATCCGGCTCAAGAACCCAAACTCACCTGCACGTGCGTCGTAAATAACCCTTGGCAGTGCCGGGATGATGCTGGTTCCATACAACATCTGGGCGATGGAGTTCATGAACGAATCCCCATCGAGTACTGCCTGGTAAGTAATCCCGCTGTCTGGGTCGGTCATCGGAAAGGTGGCAGGGGTTTCGTTGAATTTTTCAACCAGCTCAAAGAAGGTCTTTTCCAGCTCAGGATAATCACGCTGGCAATCTGCGTCATCCTGGCAGGCTTCAAACAGGTTTTTCAGAGACTGATCGATTGTAGAAGTTGTCTGAAGCAGGAAATTGATTTGGGGAGGCAGCACTCCGTCCAGGATCAAGCTGCGCAGGCTTTGCGGGTACATTTTCAGATAATGCAGAGCCAAAAGTGTCCCATAAGAGACTCCGTAAAGATTTATCTTTTCATAACCCAATGCCTGCCTCAAACTCTCCAGATCCTGTGCGTTTTCCAGGCTGTCAAATGCCGAAAGTTCGACTCCCAGGGCTGCCAGACGATCATGGCATGCTTCAGCCGCCTGTAAACTCAGACTCGCTGCTTCTTCTTGTGTCAGGTCTTTTTCCAGAGTATCCAGGGTCATCTGGTCGATTTCGGGGCAGACCAGGCTGGGTGATGAGTAAAGTGTCCCACGCTGCTCCAGCAAAACAATATCACGGTTCACGCGCAGCCGGCTGTTGACTGAAAATTGTTGTAAAAATGTATCGATGGTGGATCCACCGGGTCCACCCTGTTCCATGAATAGTGGATCTGCTTCAGGTGTGGATGCGAGCGAATTAATGATTGCTACGGCGAGCCTGATTTCCTTACCCTCTGGATCGTTATAATTTTCCGGGACAGATAAATAGCCGCAGTTCACGTCCCTTCCTTCGACCAGGTTCGGGGGGAGTTCAAATTCACATTCACTGGGTCTGAATTCGGATGCCAGGGTTGGCAAACCTCTGCTAGAAGCATTGGATGCAAATGAAGATGGAACCATCGGTAACAGGAACAGGAAAGCCAGGAAGAAACCGCATATATTTTTCATGTATTATTCTCATTACGCTGCTGAAAAGAATTGCTCAACGAATGAGCTATTATATGGGTAGTCAGGGTACATGTCAAAGAATGTATGTTGTTTCCCACCGTGGCAGTGACTAAAAATCGATAGTGCTATAATTAATGAAAATTCTGGCGATTTACTTCGCCAATATTTACAGATGATTTTATTGTCCTGACTAATTCTTGAGTTGGAAAACAAACCTTTGCGCAAGATAACCAGGAATAACCAAAAGCTTCACGATTTTGTGTGCTGCGGATGGGGAAAAGAGCCCAGATTTACTATCGGAGGGAGAGATGCATAACTCACTGCAAAGAGTAGTCAGTGCAATCATCGCAATCGTCCTGTTGACTGGAATGGCGTGCAATCTGGTATTTCCGGAATCTCAAGAGACAGCCACTCCTCAGCAAACTTCACCAGCGAACGAAACACCGTCTGTGCAACCTCCATCCACAGAAGTTCTGCAGCCGGTGCAGCCGACACCTACATTCATGATTCCGCTCAGCTCCAGCCCACGATTTGCTGCCTACCGTGAGAGCGCTGGTAATGTTGCCGCACAGCTCAAACAAGATGAGATAATGGCAGATTTAAGCAATGTTCGAATTCCTTATATGCTTTCACAGGCTCAAATTGAAAAACTTTCTCAAGTGGGATTCGTCGTCAGTCCCGGGCAGGAGAAAGAATTCTTTACTCTGTATGAAAAGGCTCGTTACGACAACCTGCCTGTATTTGTTACCAGCGATTCCCTGCTACATGTTTATCACCTGATGTTCAGTAAAGTCTTGAGGACGGCAAAATCGAATTATTTCATACCCTTACTGCGCCAGATGAACCAGGCGCTGATAATACGCAGCGATGAGATCTACAGGCAGCTGCAGGGAACAGGCTGGGAAGATGCTGCCAGGCGTACCGTCGCATATATCGGCGTCGCAAGCAGGCTGGTTGACCCGGCTGCAAGTATCCCAACCTATGCCCAGGACCTGGTCGATGTAGAGGTCGCCCAGATAAACGCGGCATCGGGTATCCTGCCCTCCCCGCTATTTCCTGGTCTCGAGAGCGGTGAAGACTATACCCAATACATCCCACGCGGCCATTACACTAAAACCGAAGAGCTGAAAGCATATTTTCGAGCGATGATGTGGTACGGACGCATGACCTTCCGGTTAAAAGCGCTCAATCCTGACGTTGGAAAAGCAGAGACACGCTCTGCCCTGTTACTGGCGCATACCCTGCGCACGACCCAGGTGAACGGTTTGACGGGTTTGCAAGCCTGGGCTGACCTTTACAGCCCGACCGTCTTTTTTGTGGGCAGGAGTGACGACCTTACTGTACTGCAATACAGCGACGTGATGGATTCAATCTATGGAAATAATCCTGACCTTCAATCCCTGGTTGATGAGGGTAAATTAGATCAATTTATCAACCTGGCTGAACAACTCCCTGCGCCGCGCATTCTCGGGATGGTGATCGTTCACGATCAAGATGAAGAGCAGCTCACCAAAGGCCTACGCTTCATGGGGCAGCGATTTGTTCCAGATGCTTATATTTTTCGCCAGTTGGTGTTCGATAACGTGAGTACGCTGTCAAACCGGCGGGGTTTACCTAAAGGTCTTGACCTGTTCTCCGCCATGGGCTCACAGCGCGCTTACCAGCACCTGGATCAAGCCGGGGATACGCAGTTTGAGGCATATCCACAGCAAATGGAAAAGGTCCGGAACTGGCTCACTTCGCTCAGCATCGACGAGTGGACTGAAACTCTGTATAACACCTGGCTGTATACTTTCTTCCCATTGATCCAGATACCAATGGAAGGATATCCGTCATTTATGCGCTCAGAAGCCTGGCAGGACAAACAGCTGAATACCGTGCTCGGCAGTTGGGCTGAACTTAAGCACGACACGGTCCTGTATGCAAAGCAGGTATACGCGGAATTAGGCGGAGGTCCTCCCCCTCCACCTCCAGCGCCTCCGAAAGGCTATGTCGAACCCGTTCCTGTTTTCTATGCACGCCTTGCTGCACTGACCGAAATGACCCGGGAAGGATTGGAAACCCGTGGGCTGCTTTCGGAAGAGGATAAACAAGGCTTACTGCGCTTAGAGACGCTGGCAGCGCGATCTGCATTCGATCGCAGCCAGCGAGCTGTATGGCGATGCGCTTAAGTCAGAGGATTACGAGAGAATTCGCTTCTACGGAGGGGAATTAGAGGAGCTCACTATGCTCGCCTCCGATAAAGAAGGGGAGGAACAGCCTGGTACACCTGTTTTTATGGAAGAAGGACAGCAGGCAGCGGTGATTGCAGATGTAGCTACCGATCCAGACCCTGGTGGCCCCGAATTCTTTGAGCCGATCGTCTTAGAAGTAGGTGTGGGAAGGATCAATGAAATTTTTGCTGTTGTACCTGTCGTGGAATCTGATGGCAGTCAATACCTGCAGGTAGCCAAGGGAGGTGTGTTCTCATACTACGAATTTCCATGGCCTGCCAGCGACCGCCTGACGGATGAAAAATGGCGAGAGATACTCACCCAGGGCCAGGCGCCAGCTTTGCAGCCCTGGACCAGCAGTTTTTACGTGGAGCAGGGGGAATTTGCCAATCTGAGTGTGCCGATAATAAGCTATCACACCAATGTCACTTACCTCTTCTGGAGCCCGAGCGATTTGCTGGCCAGTCTCGATGCGAATTCGGAACTGTTTCGCTCTGAACTGCAATCCCTGGCCAGCCAGAAACAATACGTTGGTCATCAATTGTTGTATTTCCAGGTCCGTTCCGTGGATATCCAATCCAACACCCAGGCCGTAGTGACGGTGCGCGAAGTATGGCATGATAAGCTGTACAGCTACAGTGGAGACTATCCAACATATGAAGAGGAAGCAATTGCCGAACGAGGGCCTTATTCACTCGATGTCACCTACACTCTAGAACTGGTAGAGTCCGAGTTTGGCTCATACTGGCAGACCGCCAATGTTGCCTATGCCAATCAAATCCCCGGTTGGTAAACTTGTCGAGAGCTAGTAGAGAGTCGACCCGCTCGATCTTCTTGTTGTTATTAATCTCAATCTGCGTGTGGATTGCTATATCCGACCAGCATGGGGTTGAAAGATACGGCGCAGCTGAAGAAACAGCCGATTGGCTTTTCCTGCGAGACGGAATCATCCCTCCATTTTCCGGAGAGGATGTAGAGATAGTAGTTACCGGGGATATCATGCCCAGTCGCGAAACGCTTTCTGAGGGAGACCCATTCAGGTTTATCTCCAGGGAGGTCGCAGCAGCTGACCTGGCATTTGGGAACCTGGAAGGGGTGATCACACCAGGAGAAATCCGGGAATCATGTCTTCGATGGAACAAGCATCCTCCAGAATTTCGTTTACTTTTAGCGCAAGAAACCGCATCCCAGCTGATGAGGGCAGGATTTGACATACTTGGAGTGGCAAATAACCATGCGTTGGATTGCGGGGGAATTGGAGTAAAGGAAACAGTAGAGAACCTTCAGAGAGCTGGGCTGAAACCGGTCGGCGCTGCGACGACAGCGGATGAAGCTTATCTGCCCGTCTATTTCACATTGGATGGTTTGCGTATAGCTTTCCTGGCTTTCAATTCCACACGCGATCCAGACACTCCCCTTGTTGATTTGATAGATGGCGGGAGATGGCAGCGGCAAACGTGGCAGGTAGCCGACGCGCTGCAGGCAGTGCGCGTGGCTCGAGAACAGGCGGATTTTGTGATCGTATCCATGCACTGGGGAGAAGAATATAACCTGCGTGCGGACCTGTGGCAGCGTGAAACAGCTGGGGATCTTGTCTCCACTGGGGCAGACTTGATTTTCGGTCACCACCCACACGTGATTCAAGAAACCCAGGCATTTTCACATCCTGATCCAGGAATCCCCCCGGCTTTTGTGGCTTACAGCCTGGGAAATTTTATGTTTGACCAATACGACACGCAAACCAGTCAGGGTCTGGCCTTGAGAGTATTCATCGATAAGCAAGGTTTGAAAGCTGTCCAGGCTCTCCCTTTACGCACTACCAGGCAGCCGCGCTGGATGGATCAGGAAGAAAGCCAGGAGATAATCAATCGCATCCGGCCTGAGCCTTCACGCTCTGCGTTTGTGTGTGATGATAATTCCTGCACTTCTGCTTCGGCGTTTTCGAAAGCTGAGGATGGATTGTTCTCACATGGGTCAATCGATCTGACCGGTGACGGCCGGGAAGAACAGATCTGGCTTGATAACGGGAGGATCCATATTTATCGAGAGAACGAGCTAATCTGGCAGAGCCCGGAGATGTGGAAAGTGATCGACCTGGCGCTCGGTGATCCAAATGATGACGGCAGATTTGAGATCCTGGCTGCGGTCAACGGCAATAAAGGCGGGAAATCTACCAGCCAGCCTTTCATTCTGGGATATCGGAGTGGTATGTTACGACAGCTGTGGGGCGGCTCGCCCGTCAGCGATCCGATCCGTGAAGTAGAGCTCGGCGATCTGGACGCGGATGGGAAGCAAGAGCTTGTCGTGATCGAAGAACGCGGGATGGGGAAACAGACAGTCGCAGTCTGGAAATGGCACGGCTGGGGATTCTCCCTCTTTTGGAGGAGCCTGGATGACCGCTATACTGACCTGTTGGTGCAGGAACTGGATGACGGTGAAGAAGTGATTAATGTCGGATTATCCTGGTGAAAATTTCACCCAATGCGACCGATAATTTTGATCACAATGTAAAGAGGGCTGACAGATGAACCTGTGGAGAAGCCAATTAATAGTCGATCCTATCCACAACCTGATCGAATTGGGAAATCCTGCTATTCGTTTCTTCGTAGAGCGAGATTTATTGGAAATAGCGCCAGGGGTTGGCATAGAGCTATGGAAAATGCCTGAGGCTGCTTCATTGGTGCGGCGGCAACAATCGGATGGCCGGTGGATGTATCCGGGTAACACGGCTCGTGAGAAAAACCAGGAAGATTATGACCAGATCGAAACCTACCGGAACCTGGGAATCCTGGTTGAGAAATATGGTTTCACAAGTAATCATCCGGCTGTCGAGGCAGCAGCAAGTTATATATTCTCATGCCAGTCGAGAGAAGGCGATTTTCGCGGCATCTATGGGCAGCAGTACTCTCCTAACTATACAGGAGGGATCATGGAGCTGCTGATTAAGGCCGGATTCCAGGACGACAAACCAATCCAGCGCGGATTCGAATGGCTGCTTTCGATCCGACAGGATGACGGCGGTTGGGCGATACCCATCCGGACCCTGGGATTGAACTTACAGCAGATGTATTCCCAGGACCGGCCGCTTCTGCCGGATCGATCCAAACCGTTTTCGCACCTGGTGACCGGAGTGGTGGTGAGAGCTTTCGCGTCGCATCCAGTCTGGAGAAATTCCGAGATCGCAAGGCAAACCGCTTCCATGCTTGCCCAAAGGTTCTTCAAGCCAGATGAGTATATCGATCGCAAGAACCGCGAATATTGGGAGAGGGTCTCGTATCCTTTCTGGTTTACGGATATTGTTTCCGCATTAGATTCCCTGACACTGGTCGGAATCCAGGATAACCTTCCTGAAGTGCGGGGTGCCATCGAATGGCTGTGGAATAAGCAGACACCCGATGGCAATTTTGATCTTCGAATAGTGCATGGGAAGGACAGGCACATCATCAAATATTGGATTACCCTGGCGATTTGTCGGATCTTCAAACGCTTTTATCAAGGGACGCAAAGCTAAATAAATCCAGACGAAATAATTTATCAAATGACACTGGAGGAGAAGGTCAGCCTGGTTTCGGGCGCGGACCTGTGGCGCACAAAGCCAATCCCCAGGCTGGGCATCCCCAGCCTGAAAATGACCGACGGACCGTACGGCGCACAGCGGGGCAGCCGGGAAATCCGGACCGACCTCGGCTTGTTTTCCAGTGGGTGTCGCTATGGCAGCCACATGGAACTTGGAACTGGTCGAAGACATTGGAAAAGCTCTGGGGGAAGAGGCCACGGATAAGGGTGCGCACATCTTGCTGGGACCGACGGTGAATATCCCCCGAACACCGCTCGCCGGACGAAATTTCGAATGCTTTTCCGAAGATGCATTCCTGACAGGTCGCATGGCGGTCGCATACATCCGTGGGGTGCAGAGCAAGGGTGTGGGCGCCTGTATCAAGCATTTCGTGTGTAACGATGCGGAGTTCGAGCGCTATTCGATGTCTTCGGAAGTGCCGGACGCGCTTTGCACGAAATTTACCTGGCGCCGTTTTGGGAGGCTTTGAGAAAGGCACAGCCGTGGGCTGTCATGTCGGCTTATAACCGGCTGAACGGCGTGTCGTGCAGTGAAAGTCCGCGTTTGCTCAAGGAAATCCTGAAAGAGAGCTGGGGTTTCGACGGCCTGGTGATCTCCGACTGGCTGGGGACATATTCGCATGCCGCAGCGATTGCGGGACTCGACCTTGAGATGCCAGGTCCTGGGCGCTGGATGGGAACAGCCCTGGTGCAGATGGTGAAGGAAGGTGGAATCCGCGGAGTCTGAGATCGATGACAAGGTCATGCGG
The DNA here is from genome assembly GCA_963698765.1 of uncultured Chloroflexia bacterium. Lineage (GTDB taxonomy): Bacteria > Chloroflexota > Anaerolineae > Anaerolineales > UBA4823 > CAVOSB01. The sequence continues at coordinate 7,019 of CAVOSB010000032.1, read as the reverse complement.
CTGCTGACAACGATCATAAAAGCAGGATTGGAAGAAAAGGCTTCCCCGGCAGTTGAAACCTCCAACTACCGGCCTGAACACCGCCGGTTGATCCGCCAGGCCGGGGCAGAAGCGATCGTGCTGCTGAAGAACGAGCATGAAATCCTGCCTTTGAATGCAGGCAAACTCCGCTCGATCGCCTTGATCGGGGAAGCGGCGCGCTACCCGGCAATCATGGGCGGCGGAAGCTCGGAAGTGACACCGCATTATGCTGTTTCGCTGCTGGATGCCGTGCGGGAAGAAGTCGGGAATGGTATACAAGTGACTCACGCTGTTGGCTGTACGACCCGCCGCAGCTTGCCGTTGATGGATTTTGACTGGCTGGAGAGCGACGCCGAAGGAAGAAAGGGACTGGGAGTGGAGTATTTTTCGCAGCCTGATTTTTCGGGTGCGCCAGCCGGCTGGTGGTTCACCCACGCCCCGAGATCACCTGGGCGGATGAAATCCTTGAAGGTGTGGATCCGAACCGCTTCTCTGCCAGACTCACGGGTGTGCTCATCGTTCCTTCCAGCGGAGTGTTTGAATTTGGGCTGAGCAGCAACCTGGCATGCCGCATGTGGATCGACGATGACCTGCTGTTTTCAAACTTTTCGGATCAGGCCCTTGCGGGAAAACCCGGTGACAGAAAATCCCTCGATGCCCGGTACGAGCTGGTAAGCGGGAGAAGGTACGGGGTGCGCATCGAAACCTGCTGGGAAGGCACGCTGGCGTGGCACGAGCTGGCAATTCGCTGTGCGCCGCCGGAACCGGAAAATCCGATTCGAGAAGCTGTCGAGCTGGCGCGGCGGGCTGAAATAGTGATCGTGGTGGCTGGGTTGAACAAGGAGTGGGAGTCGGAAGGCTTCGACCGCCAGGATATGCGCCTGCCGGGCGAGCAGGACGAACTGATCCGGCGGGTGACGGAGGCCAATCCGAACACGATCGTGGTGCTGAACGGCGGCTCACCCGTGGAGATGCCGTGGCTGGAAGGGGCGGCGGCGGTCCTGCAGGCGTGGTATCTGGGGCAGGAAAGTGGGCATGCCGTGGCGGATGTGCTGTTTGGAAGGCAGTCTCCGGGTGGACGATTGCCGGTGAGCTTTCCACGCCACCTGCAGGATAACCCGGCATACCTGCACTACCCGGGCGAGAACGGAAGACATGTGTATGGTGAGGGCATCTTCGTGGGCTACCGCTACTACCAGCGCAAGGGCATCCAACCCCTGTTTCCATTCGGCTACGGACTGTCGTACACGCAGTTCGCATACCGGAACCTCGAATTGAGCTCGAACCAGCTCCATCCAGGCGAAAACCTGCATGCCAGCGTGGAGGTGACCAACAGCGGACGGCGCAGGGGCAGCGAGGTGGTGCAGTGGTACATTCACCAGAAGGAACCGATCCTGGTGAGGCCCGAAAGATGGCTGGCAGGTTTCTCGAAGGTCGAATTGGATCCCGGTGAAGCGCGTGCCGTCGAATTCGAGCTGCATCAAGAACGGCTGGCTTATTACGACGACCTGAGCCAACGCTGGGAAGTGCAGCCGGGGGAATACAGCCTGTTGGTGGGCAGCTCATGCGAGGAGATCCACTTCCAGGAGGATTTCGAGCTGCTGGCGGAAAAGGCACACGGCGGCCAAAACCACTCCGGGCTGAACATTGGCTCTAGAATTGGAGATCTGCTGGCCGACGAATACGCCAGGCAGGTGCTGCGGAAACACCTGGGCGGGCTGGTGGACCATCCCCAGATCGAGATGGCGCTGGATCTGACGCTCGAACAGATCGCCGGTTTTGCCCCGGAATTATTGACAAAAGAAACGCTGGCTGCGATCGCCAGCGACCTGAACCCTCAATAGGCCAGGCTGCTGCCGCCGATAAATTTGCGAATTACTGAATCGGGGGGCACCTGGCTGTCATCTTCGACGGGGAGAAATTCGTCGATCGAAAGCAGCGTGCGTTGGGCACGTTCGAAAGCATCCAGCCGTAGCGGGTCGTCCCGGAAATCCCGCACCCAGCGCTGGAGATCCTTGAGGAGCTTCGGCCGGTAGAGAGAGAGCTCGTAGGGCATGGCGCTGTTGATGATGAAATCGGTGGTGTGGATGTAGGGGATGATGTTGCGCAGCTCGCTGGTGCGCACGTAGTGCCAGTGCAGCAGCGTGCGGGCGGGATCGTAGGCGCGGTGGGCGGCGTCGCGCAGCATGCGCCGCAGCATGCGGATATCGGCCCAGCGGATGAATTCCGAGCGTGAGTTCTTCATCTGCAGCAGCGGCTCGAGGTAGAGCCTGAATTTCTGCTCGTCGGGAATCTGCGACGGTCATGGAGGGGTACAGCCCGTGCAGGCTGTCGATCAGGATGATCTCGTCGTCCCGGATGCGCATGGGTGTGACATCGAGGGTGCGCTGACCGGTTTTGAAGTCGTAGAAGGGGATGCGCACCTGCTGCCCGGCGATGAGCTGCTACAAGGTGGGCGTTGATCAGCTCCAGATCCAGCGCCTGGGGGGTCTCGAAATCATAATCGCCGAATTCGTCCTTGGGGTGCAGCTCCAGGTCGTAGAAGTAGTGGTCGACGTTCAGGGTGACCAGCTTGATGCCCAGCCTTTCAGGCGCTGGGCGAGCTTGATGGTGGTGGTGGTCTTGCCGGATGAGGAAGGGCCGGTGATGATGACCAGCTTGAGCTCGCTCCTGCGCAGCAAGACCAGCTCGACGGCGTCTTCCAGGTCCTCGTGGTAGGCGTCTTCGGCGGCACGGATGACGGCCGGAAGCTCGCCCTGCTGCAGGCGCTGGTTGTAGGATTGGATGGTGTGCACGCCGTGCTCGACCGCCCAATCCAGCACGTGCCAGATCTTGGCCCAGGGGATGTTCTCGGAGGGGCGCATGGCGCTGGAGGCGCGTTCCTGGCGCTTGCGCTGGCGTTCCTCGCGGTACAGGATGTAGGCCTTGGCGACCCTGGCATGGCCGTTCTCGATCAGCACCTTCTCGACCAGGTCCTGGATCTCTTCGATGGTGGGTACCTGGCCGGGAGCGAGCTGATTTTCGAGCAGCGTGACTACTTCCGCGCTCAGGCGCTCGGCAGTGAGGCGGTCGCGCCCACCACCGCCACCGCGGCCCGGTAGATGGCATTGGTGATGCGGTCGGGGGTGAAGGGCACGATGTCGCCGGTGCGCTTTTCGACAAACTCAATCTTCGACATGCTTATTTTTCCAGGGGCGTGTAGGTGAGCACGGTCTGCCCGCCCGAATCCAGAAGCTGCAGGCGCCCATCGACGAGCTTGAAGCGCTGGACCGTGCCGAGGGTCTGGAGGTACTGGTCTTCCTGGTCCATGATGCCCTGGGCGCGGTGCAGTATTTCTCGGTCACTTCGAAAAGGTCGAATCCGATCTGATCGGACTGCAGCTCGTATTTGGTGATGTAGCTGTTGCAGCCGGCGACACCCACCACCCGGGCGTTCTGGAAGGTGATGTCGATCTCGGTGCCAGGCAGCACGTCGAGGGCGTTGCCCTTCAGGTCGATGTAGGACTGCAGGAGCCAGCCGGTGCCGTCCAGGCTGACGATGGCGCCGGTGGAGACCAGCATGGTGGGCCTCGGTCAGCAGCGTGGGGTGGACTGAGGAGGGTGAGGGTGCAGGCGGTGAGGAGGAGTAAAAGGAGGAGGTGGGGATTTGTGACATGAGGGTATCCGAGTGATCAATAATCAATGGTCAATACGTCAATTGTCAACGAGTAAACAATGCAGATTTCAATTGTCATCCCGCAATGGTCAATAGCCGATAGTCAATTGTCAATGATGAAATCCAAGATGAGTTGGTCAAATTAATACTCAATTGTCATCCCGTAAAAGAACGAGACGAATGTCAACACACTACCCTCCATTCTCAATTCTCGACTCTCCTCTCTCATTCTTTCTCCACGAAGACCTGGCTGGTGATGCGCGGGCCGAGGATGACCGGGGTGGGATGGCCGTCGATGGACAGCCGGAGGTTGTCGTCGAAGGGGGAGTATTCCAGGACCTCCAGGCGGGCCTGCGGGACCAGCCCAATCTCGCCCAGGTAGCGCAGCAGCTCGGGGTCGGAGTTACCGACACGGTGCACACGGGCGGCCTGGGGAGGGCGCAGGCGCAGCAGGGGCAGGGCGGGGGAATCGGGCACGCGCAGGTCGGGCGAGGGGATGGGGTCACCGTGCGGGTCGAAGGAGGGATAGCCGAGGGCCTGGTCGATGCGCTGCTCGAATTCTTCGGAGATGACGTGCTCCAGCCGGTCGGCTTCGTCGTGGACGGCGTCCCATTCGTAGCCCAGGGTGCGGTGAAGGTACATCTCCAGCAGGCGGTGGTGGCGCACGATCTCGAGGGCGATCTGCTGGCCGGCGGGTGTGAGGGTGACGCCGTGGTGCTTGCGGTATTCGAGCAGAGGGGGGGTGCTGGTGGAGAGCTTCTGGAGCATGCCGGTGACGGAGGCGGGGGTGACACCCAGGGCAGCGGCAATGCGGTTGGTGCTGGCGCGCTCACCGGAGGAGGTGATGTCGTAGATGGCTTTCAGGTAGTCTTCGATGGTCTGGGTGAGGTTGGTGCGCATGGTAATTTCGGATAGTCTAAATATTTATTATGATAATGCATGGGGAGTGTTTAGTCAATTGGTTCGTGGAGAGTGGGTAGTGGAGAGTGGAGAGTGGAGAATGGAGAGTGGAGAATGGAGAGTGGAGAATGGAGAATGGAGAGTGGGGAGTGGAGAGTGGTGAGTGGAGAGTGGTGAGTGGTGTGGTGAGTGGAGGTGGAGAGTGGTGAGAAAGGAATTGACAGGAGGGGACGGGGGAGGAGGGGTGGGTTGGGTGGGAGGATTTTTGATTAAATCTAACGAAAAAAATGTAAATTTCACGCCTGGGGGATGGTGGGGCGGGAAGGTGGGGAGGGTGAGAGGGAAGGCGGGCATGGGAGGGATTTTGATAGATACCAGAAAATTAAAACGATTGAAAACGATTGATGACTCCCGGGAGCCGGAGAAGGTGTGAGGGAAGCGAGATGAAGGAGAGGAGGAATGAGGGGTGTGAGGCATCTATCGTTACGGGCCGCTGGATCAGCCAGTCACACAACCGTTCAACTCTAGCAACTTGGGTAAGGAATTGATCCACAGGTAGGTGATCCCTTTGGTGGTGCAAATGGATGGCATAACGAAACAACGCTTGCATGGCTTTGGCCCAAAAGGCGGTGGGGTACAGATCGATCGAGGCCTGCAAGTTTCGGATTTGGTGTGCCAGGCAAACTTGGTGCTGTCTGGCTCGGGATTTCAACTGAGCCGGCAGACAGTCACTGACCCACACTTCGGCCTGATGGTCACCCATGACACCCTGGATCACGTCCGAACTGCGGTTGAAACGGATCACATGCAACACCGCTTGTCTATCGTGCAGAAGACCCATTTCCGCCATAAGTTTCTGACCATTCACACGGCTGCCGGTTTCATCGCTATGGATGACTGCGCTCTGGCAAACCTCCTCCTGTATGTGCTTCCGTCTGCTGGCTCGCTTTTTGACCAGCTCGTTGCATGATTTGATCAATCCCACCCTGGCTGATGGACACCCAGTGCAGCTCCCATCAATGCTTCTTCCGTACGTTGGTAGCTCATATGCTGTTCTTGCCGGTAGTACACCACCGTCGCTTCCAGACACGCTCCAAACGTGCGCTCCATCTCCAACCCAATTGGAGGTTGGGTCTACTTGAACTCTGCCCACATTTCGGACAGGTCACTGCATGTCCCGCACCTCGATTAATAATCCTTATTATAGAACAATTGTTCTGCAGCGCAAGTGGTTTAGGAGGATTGGTGGGCGGGAGGGGGAGGCAGACTGGAGGGATGAAAAGTGGGTAATGCGGGGCAGGTGGAGGGCGGAGGGGGAGCGGGGTGAGGCAGATTGAAAGGGGAGTGCTGGGAAAGTTCGGAAGAATCGAAACCACCAGAGGATGGTGTTTTACATGGAAGGCTATTCTCTGGTCAAGGCCGTTAACCAGAGCCTGGCGGGGTGTTAGAAAGAGAGGTGCTACTTCGATTCGAGCAAGGTCTTGAGCGCCTGGCCGTCTGTTTCAACCTGTTTCTGCAACTGCTTGACTGCCAGCCTCTCAGCAATGTTGAACAAGCCGCCGGCCCCTCCCTGGAAAGTTTGAATCATCTGCGTGCCGCCATCCTTCGAGTCTCAAACTGGTTGGTGATTTCAACTTTGAGCGAGCCGTTCTGGATCCTGGCACCCCACAGGTTGGGGGAGTCCCAGTGCGTGATCTCGGCATCGATTTTCATTTCACGGCCCAGAAGCTTGCTGACGCTCTGGTAGACCGAGCCCACACCGACCGGACCTTCGGAGCTCCATTGAGCGGATTTGGTTCCGCTCTGCCACTGGGAGGCGTTGGCGGGGTTGGTGGTGAACTCGAAGACTTCTTGCTGAGGACGCTTGATGAAGGTGGTGACTGTGAAGGTATTCAAAGAAATTTCTCCTATTGTATAAGATTGTGCACCTGTTGAGGTGTGCGGGCAATCACGCGACGGATAGATCATCCTGGTTGGTTGAACTATCTTAGTGATGTAGCGAGCCGTCGGCACGAGAAGGCAGACGGCCCGAGGGGGATTCGTGGATCGATTGCATGAGGGTGATGGATAAACTAGTTATATTGTATCATATATGTCTTGAATGCCTAGCGACGCAGCGAATGGATATGGGGACTTGCATTCCGGTTAAGCAGATGGGACTGGCAACCGCATTCCTTGCAAACCTGATATCCGTAATCACACCTTGGTACTAGTGCGCAGGTGCGGCATCTCCCTATAATATATATAGAATAAAAAAGGAATTCTGCAAAATATATAGCGCAAGAGGGTATTGGGAGAAGGATTGATGAACCAGGAGGCGAAGCTAAAAAGGGTGAGCGAGCAGGCAGCCACATTGGCGCTGCGACCCGCTTCATCCTGCCAGCAAGCAGCCTGGGCTCGCCACCGGCGACAGCCGACGACCCTCAGCGCCATTCAAGATCTAC
>CAVOSB010000031.1:0-31399 GCA_963698765.1 uncultured Chloroflexia bacterium | reverse complement strand
TAATTAACAATAGATTTTATCCGCGTTCATCTGTCCCATCCGTGTTTATCCGTGTACCGTCTTTATATCAACCTGTCCACTGGCAGCATTCAGCGCCTGGATGAAGACCTCTGCCATCTTTTCGATATTTGCCTGGTCTTGCACAATCTGGAATCAACCTGGCCCATCCGGCGCAGGCTCGGTACGTTGCCAGGGCAGACTGAAGAGTCCGGGTGAGTGCCTGCAGGTCACCTGGCGGCACCCGCCAGCCGTTTTCGGGCTGCACCAGGTCGTCCAGCGTTCCGTCTCCCTGGGCGCGATCACCGGCAGCCCCCAGCGCATGGCCTGCTGCACCGCCAGCCCGCCTGTCCCGGGCAGCACCAACAGTTCGGCGCGGGCGAATAACTGTTCCAGCTCAACTCCACGCCGGTCTCCAGTGAACTGCGCATGCGGGAAAATCTCCTGTGCCAGCCTCTCCAATTGCTCGCGCTCGGGGCCGTCACCGACCACTACCAGCACCGGCTGAAGTCGCTCGGGCAGGCCGGCACAGGCTTGAAGCAGCAGTTCTACTTTCTTGCGAGCCTGCAGGCGGCCGACAAACAGCACTGTTGGGAGACTGGAAATCTCTGCTGGTCGGACAGGCGGCGGTGATTGAGGAGGCGGGTCGACAGCATTGAGCGCCACGAAAATGTGCTCCCTGGGGAACCCCAATGCCACGAATTCTTCAGCTCCCCGGCGGCTGTAGGCTATCAGGCCGTCCAGGCTTTTAAAAAAACCCCTGCGCGATTTGCTTCGCCAATTGGCGAACAAACCAGCCTGGGGTGGAGCTCCCAACCCCCAGCCCAGCACCGGGCGGCTATGTGCATGCATCCAGTGGATCGCCCGCGGCGTGCTGCGGTAGCGCGGGTTGGCTTCTACGATCAGCGCGTCCGGCTGCCAGCTTTCCAGCCAGCGAACCAATCCTGGCTGCCAGCAGTAATACAAGGGCGAGGAGGGGTCAAAAAGGTGCCGGTTGCGCGCCTGCACGAACTGCGCTATCTGTAAATCGCCGGAAGAAGGGATTTGCTCCTGGGGTAAAGCATCGCCTGCATACACGCTCATTCCCCCTGTGCAGCGCGCGGCCAGCCGGTCGAAGAAGGCTGCCCGATAGGCGGGAAACACACGCTGCTGTAAAGCTAACCGGCCTGGATACGGATTCATCTCTAATGGTAAGAATTCTATCTGCAATCAATTACTGAATTTCTGAATTACATGTCGTTTTCTCGATATGCAACGATATATGACTTCCATCCCATTCTATCGACACTGGTAACTTCCGGGTAGCCCCGCTGCATGAGGTTGATGCGATAACCCGCGCTGACCAGCTCTTGCCATGCGGCTTGAGCAGCTTCCGGACCGTGCAGTTCCAGGAAGATGATCGGGTGACATTCGCTCAGCACACGCCGCATCCCCGGCAGCGCCAGCACTTCACCACCCTCGATATCGATTTTTACCAGCTCCGGCGCAGGATTGCCCTGCTCAAAGACAAATTGATCCAGCGATATTCCCTGCACCTCGATCGCTTCATTATATGGAAGCTCCTGCCGGCCGGCCGAGCCTTCAGCTTTACCCATCCCTCCCGAGAGGCCGACCAGAAACCTGACCGGACGCTCTCCATCGACCACCGCTGAGGGGATAACTGTTATGCCCTCCCTCAAACGGCTGCTCTCCAGGTTCAGCCGCAGGCGCTCCAGGTTGGCAGGCAGGGCTTCGAACGCAAACACCTGTCTTCCATCCCCTAACTGCCTGGCCATCAGCAGGCTGATGTATCCGATATTCGCTCCCACATCGTAAACGACCATCCCCGGTTTCATCCATTTCCGCAGCGTGGCCTGCAGCTCTGTCTCGTAGCTTCCCAGCCAGTAGTCTTTTTCAGTCTGCAGGTCGAGCACCAACTTTACGCCCGCCAATCCACCGCCCGCCACGCTCACCGAAGTGAGACCTGCTGGAGCTGCCTGGTTAAGCATTCTACGGACCAGGCTGGCAATCGGTTTAAACTGGTAAATCCTGCGGATGGCATCCGGCGGCAGCCAGCCAGCTGCCCATCCGGCTATACGTAAAAGGGTGATTTTCATCCTGCTAGCCTTCCAGCAGGACTGTCAAATAAGCATCCAGCATGCGCTGCAAATCGAAGGCCTGCTCTGCGCGCAAGCGTGCCCCCCGCCTGAAGTGCTCCCAGTCAGCCATGATCTCGACAGCCGAGGTGGCCAGGTTGGAAAAATCAGGCTTTTCCAGTTTCCAGGGATCGCCTCCATACGGAACTACTCTCCCTGCGTCCTCCGAGACAAGTTCTGAGAGCGCCCCGCTGTCAAAGGCCACTACAGGCAAGCCGCAAGCCAGCGCCTCGATCACTGAATTCGGGCAGGCCGAATTGATATCCGCTGCATAAAGTAAATGTGCAGAACGGTCTATCTCCGGTATTCTATTTTCCGGCAGTATGCCAAGCCATGTCAGATGGACAGGTCTCTCACCTGTCTCCAGCATTATCTCTCTCTCCCAGCGCTGCTTCACTTCAGGCGGCACTCTGCCGACGATTGCCAGCTCTACTTTCGGGTGGTGAAAAGGCAGTCTCATCACAGCCAATCGCCTGGCCAGCTCGATAGCGAATTCCAGGCCCAGCTGGTAGCCACCCGCCAGGCTGCCTTCCACCAGCAACAATTGCAGGTGATCCTCAGGTGGAGCGCCGCTGCCCTGAGGGGAATACGCGCTTAAATCTACCGCATTGTGAATCACCACAGCCGGGACAGCTGCAGTGCCATATTTGCCTTCCCACCAGCCGCGCACGAACTGGCTCTGGTACACAATGCGGCTGGCCAGGTGAGAGCGAATTGTTGAAAGAAGCCAGTTCCCATATTCGGAGCGCAGGTAAAGCCGCAGGCTTATTCCCCGCTTCCGGAAATGCGGCAGCCTGTGCATCCAGTTCATCCCATCCAAGCGCTGGATGATCGGAATACCCTGCCTGCGAATCCGGCTTAATCCTGCCAGCTGGCGCGTACCGCCAATTACAAGCACCGCCCGGTATGGGGTGTCCGCCAGCTCATAGCATACTTCCAACCCTCGAGAAGATAAGCCGGCAGCCATTTTATGCTGAAAAGTGACCATTCCCCCCACGCCAGAAACACCTGGAACCAGGCAAATGCGCTTTCTATTGGTTGGCACCAAATCCTTCCCGTAAACCGATCCTCCTGGCAGGTACTCCCGCCCAGATTTCACCGCAGCCGGTGGATTGGAGAAGAACTGCGTTGGCTCCCACAACCGTGCCGCGCGCGACTACCAGCACGCCCTGCTTGCACAATACCTTGGCACCTGGCGCCAGGATGACATCATCTTCAATGACGATTTCTTCATAAGCTGATTTTTCAGCTGGTAAATAAATATCCGCTCTCCCTAAAGTCACGCCGGGGTAGATTTTCACACGGTCAGCGATTGAGGCCTTAGAGTGAATCACCACACCCACCCCCCCGTGGGCCAGCTCAAAATCCCGCCCCAGTTTGACCGAACGCGGGAATTCTACCCCCAGCATCTTGAGCAGGTAATATGCCAGGTAGCCGGCGACAGGCCAGCTGCGTGCATAGACCAGGGAAGTGGGGAGATCACGCGGCATAATTATTCAATAAAGTAGAAGTCAATTCGTGGACTGGAAAATATGTCAATTGGGCAATCAGGTAATCAGGTGATCAGGCACCGGGAGAGAGGAAATACTCCTTTATCACTTTTCATTCGAGGTGGCTCCGAGGCGGTAAAATCGAAAACCAGCCGCCCTCCAGGTCTTCTCCTGCCAACAGTTTACCGCATCCACCGCCAGGCGGCCTCGAACTTGATTTGCTAATTTCACAGGGTCCAGCGCCACCAGGGGTTTGTGACCAACCAGTAAGGCAATCAAATCTGCGCTGCTTACTGCTGACTCGATTGTCGCTGCAATCTGGAGACCTTCAACCTGCAAATCTCGCTTATACGGTTCGTACGCGTTGACCAGGGCACCCTTGGTGGAGAGCAACCGGCCGACCTCTATCGCCGGACTCTCCCGCACGTCGTCCACATCGGATTTATAGGCCAGGCCCAGGATTGCGATCCTGGCTCCTTGTATGCCAGGTAAACCTGCCTCTTTCAAAGCTCGTTCGATTATTTCCACAACGAACAGCGGCTGGTCATCGTTCACCTGCCGGGCTGTCCGGATCAACGGGGTAAGTTCTGGAGCGGCTTCCACCAGAAACCATGGATCGACGCTGATGCAGTGTCCCCCGACGCCCGGGCCAGGTCGCAAGATTTCAACGCGCGGGTGGCGGTTGGCGATCTCGATCGCTTCCCACACGTCGATCCCAAAGCGGTCAGCTAGCCGAGAAAACTCGTTGGCAACGGCTATATTCACATCCCGGAAGGTATTTTCCATCAACTTAACCATTTCCGCGGTGGTAGCATCGGTGAGCACAATTTCCCCGCGCACAAAAGTGGAATACAGGTCGCGTCCCGCTTCCGCAGAAGATCGATCCACTCCCCCCACCACACGGGCATTCTCAATCAACTCGCGTAAGATTTGCCCTGGCAGCACTCTCTCGGGTGAGTACACGAGGTGAAAATCCAATCCGGCTTTCAATCCCGATCCTTCCAGGATTGGCGCCAGGCGATCGAGGGTAGTGCGAGGTGGAGAAGTAGATTCCAGTACCACCAGGTTCCCATGGCGCAAGTGCGGTGTTATCGATTCGGCAGCAGCTTCAACGAAACGCATGTCTGCCCGCTTATCAGTAAGGAAAGGGGTTGGAACCGCAATGATGAACGCGTCGGCTGTCTCTGGAGAATCGCTGATCACCAGGTTGCCCGATCCGATTGCTGCCTGGACCATCGTTCGCAATCCGGGCTCGTGGATATGCAGACCCCCATTTCGAAGAAGCTCGACCACAGCCTGGTTCACATCGACGCCCACCACTTTTAACCCGTGGTTGGCAAAGGTGCTGGCGGTGGGTAGCCCGATATACCCGAGGCCGATCACACAAATCTTCTCGAAGATCACAACACTGCTCCCGAAAATCCCACTGGATTATTATAAATTTTCATACTTTTTCCAGAAAGAACTCAATCCTCGATACGGCTACGATTATGCCACATGTAAGTCGCTAGCGAAAGACCAACAATGGTGTGGACAGGCATATTTTTTATATGCACGGCAGCTTCGCCTCAGGAGGATTGCCATGATATTTTCCTTGACACAGAACGAATGTTCTGTTATTATATTAGCACAAATTATCGAAGAATTCTTTCGAGACTATGGAACACCTCCTGGTAGTAGCCTGGAAACCGGGTTGTAAACCAAGATTGGAGCGCCAAAATGATGGCCAGGAAAAGAAGCAAGGGTCTTACAGAACGGCAGAAGCGCATCCTGGATGTTTTAGAAGATTTCCAGGAGAATGTCGGTTATCCACCCTCCATCCGTGAGATATGTGAAAACGCATTGATCTCCTCTACTTCAGTTGTCAATTACTATCTCGACCAGCTGAAAGAGATGGGATACATCGAACGCGACAATCGCGTGTCACGCGGCATCCGGCTGATTAAGCCCTTGAACCAGGTTGCCGATACGGCCAGGGCTGTATCAACCGGGTTTGCCCAAACTGCAGAAAATGTGATCCAGGCAGTCAGCGAGATGCTGCAAATCCCGCTTGTCGGTCGCATCCAGGCCGGCGAACCGATGCCCATTCCCTCTTCGGATGTCAGCTATTTCGATTCTGAAAGCATGGTGGATGTGGCAGTCAGCATGCTGCCACGCGCCGAACAGAGCAAAGACCTGTTTGCGCTGGAAGTCCAGGGAGACTCGATGATCGATGCCATGGTTTATGAGGGCGACATCGTGATCATGCGACCCGCCCAGGAAGCGCGCAACGGTGAGATGGTTGCTGTTTGGCTGAACGACAAGGAAGAGACCACCCTCAAATATTTTTACCTGGAGAAGGGGCGGATTCGACTGCAGCCGGCTAACCCGACGATGAAACCCATCTACATCGATGATCCTGCTACGGTACAAATCCAGGGGAAGGTAGTGATGGTGATTCGTAAGGTCCCCGGCCTGCTGTCATAGAAAGTATGCCACTTGCTGGCTGGTCAGGATTATCTGGTGATTTAATTGCCAGATAATCCTTTTTTATCTAGCTCATCCTCTCCAAGACCTCACAGATCTTCATAGGCGTGTGAGGTCTGCCAAATTCTTCTACTGGTTGACAATATAAGGCAAAAAAACCTGGTAGTCAAAAACCGTGAACTTCACGATAAATGCGTCGTGATCTGAGCTGCGCAAATACGTCGCCGTATCATAAGAAAGTGAATATGGGTAATCGGAGTTGATGTGAACGAAGTCCAGATCTGTAGGAATAAATGAAGCTGAACCACCGATTAAAACGTGGTCAAGCGCCTGGGAGAGCCCCTGGTAAATATAACCGTACTGCTCTGACTTCGGCATCGACATACCAGATCCCGAAAACCTGCTTGCGTGAGAATGCTTAAGCGGTGCAGACCCAGGCGTATCATTCAGATCCCCCAGCAAGATCACGGGTAAAGTGGGGAATTCGGTCAGGAGCTGGCCAGCCAATCGAGCCACGAATTCCGCCTGCTCGAGACGGCGAGGCAGGGTATATTGGATTGATAGGCTGTCTTCGGATTTCGATTTCCAATGGTTGACCACCAGGGAAACAGGGAATTCACGCAGCGAGCAATCCGGCAGACACAGTCTGGCATCCACTTTCAGTGGTGGACGGGAGAATAGGCGGTTACCGTCCAAAATCCCGTCCCCGTCGCTGTCGCAGGTGATGCTGTTCTGGGGGTGTGCTACATCTAAATTACCGTCTGGTCCTAACCCATCGATCAGCTCTGTGCAGCCCTGGTAAACCTGGAAGCTTTCTACCTTGACCATGTCGGTGCGGTATAACAATCCTGCATCCAGGCCACGCCGGTCCGGGCCCTCTTCAAGGACAATACTGTAGCTTTCTTCGAGCTCGGGCCTTTCGATAAGCTCGCTGAGAACAGCAGAATTTTCCGCCTCCTGCACTGCGATTATCGCCGGCTCCCCCAGTGTGTCATGGATCGCCTGCGCCAGCTTGGACAGTTTTCGGTTGTATTCTGCGGCGGAAAGGACATCATCCTCCGTCGCAGAGTCGTTCACCATGTCAAACAAGTTTCCCAGGTTGAAGGTGGCAAAATTTCGGCTGAAACCGTTCTGAGAAAGCGAGAAACCAGGTGCGGCAGGCTCCTGTACCACCTCGATAACCTGCGGTGCGTCCAGCGGTTCCAGACAGTAGCTATCGAAACTGTAGTCCAGCACCCCAACCAGTCCCATCACCCGGTCCCCAACCTTGACCTCCGGCTTGATCTCAGCCAGGCCCTCGTCATCCACACAAATTATGACACCAGTTCCGAGCGCATCCTCCCAAAACACTCGCTGTATGCCCAGGTCGGAGCGCACCAGCCAGGTGCGATCATAGACATCGGTAGGACCGACCACCGTCCCTTCCACCAGGCTGACATGCATACCTTCCAGGGATTCGAAATAGGAGATCGCAACTCCGGAGTCGAAAGGTGGTACCAGCTCGTGGGGGGATGGCGAAGGGTTGCCTTGTGAAAGCACAAGCACGTTATCAGGATAAACACTGATCTCGGTCATGCCGTAATACTCATTCACCCATCCGGACACCTGCACCTGGTCTCCTGAATTCACCAGGTCCAGGGTTTGGCCGCTATATACAAAAATCCCGTCTGACGTGGACGGTTTCGAATCACAATTCTCGTCCTGGATGAAGAAACCCTTATGCGAGGTTTGATCCAGGTCTGCGAACACCACTCCCTGGACGGTGACATATTCCCCCTCACGAGGCGAAGTCGCCCGCTCTCCTTGCACCCGGCAGATAGAGGTAATTATTGCAGGTGAGACAATCAATCCCCCTGATCCAACCAGAATTACCAAAGCCACCAGGAGAAAACGGAATTTCCTGATGATGTTATTCTCCATTGATCCAGAAGAGTTTTCTTCCTTGCTCCATCCCGGAAAATTAATGTCCTGGATTTTATTATAATACGTCGTCGTTTATCGCTCCCCCATTTCTACGCGCGATTTCACCTAGCTTTCATTGTTTTGGTATACTATCCCAACCCTACCGGAGAATTCATGACTGAAATCGATCTGACACCGCTGCAAACCGGGTTAGCTGAACTTACTCCACCTGGACGTACCTCTCTATTGCCTGCACTGCACTTGGCGCAGGAGTTATACGGGTATATCCCTGAACCTGTGGCAACCGAGATCGGGAAAAGCCTGGGGGTACCTCTGGCGGATGTGCACGGGGTGATCGAGTTTTACAGCCTGTTCTACCGTGAGCCGGTTGGGAAGAAAATTCTCAGGGTCTGCACGGATCCAGCCTGCCAGTTAGCGGGCGGCGAGAGTGTGTTAGAAAAACTCTGCCAGCAGACCGGCCTGCACCCGGGTGAGACCCAAGCAGATGGATCTTAACCATCGAACGCGCCCCTTGCCTTGGACTATGCGAACATGCCCCGGCACTGCTGGTAAACCAAACAGCCATCGGGCGAGCCAATCCATCGCAATCCCGGCAGCTTCTTGAGGGCCAGGGTTTTGAGCCTCGCAGCATCCTGGGTGGCGAACCCCGTATCCTATCAGGCAACTGCGGTCGCGGGCACCCGACCACGCTGGACGAATATCTGTCCAGCGGCGGATACCAGGGGTTGCGAAAAGCACTGGATACCACACCTCAATCTGTGATAGCCGAAGTAAAACCTCTGGTCTGGTTGGTCGCGGAGGTGCGGCATTTCCCACCGGGATAAAATGGGAAGGCGCAGCCATGGCGAAGGGTGAAACACGCTTCGTGGTTTGCAACGCCGACGAGTCTGAGCCAGGTACATTCAAGGACCGAGTTCTGATGGAGGAGGATCCACATCAGATCCTGGAAGGGCTGCTTATCGCCGGATACGCCATCGGCGCCTCCAGGGGTTATATCTACATCCGCGGCGAATATCCAAATGCCTTTCGGACTATGAACCTGGCAGTGGCAGAAGCCTACAAGGATAATTACCTCGGCTCGAACTTACTCGGAACAAATTTCTCATTCGATATCGAGCTGCGCCTGGGGGCGGGAGCTTATATCTGTGGTGAAGAAACCGCCTTATTCGAATCGATCGAAGGTAAACGCGGCTTCCCGCGCTTGAAGCCACCCTTCCCCACCACACACGGCCTGTTCGGACAGCCGACCGTGATCAATAACGTTGAGACGCTCAGCAATATTCCCCACATTATCAGGAACGGTGCTGCAGCATACCGGCAGCTAGGTACAGAGAAATCGCCGGGAACCAAACTGTTCTGCCTGTCTGGAGATGTGGCTCGACCAGGATTATACGAAGTGCCATTCGGGGTGACATTAAGACACCTGCTATACGAGCTTGGCGGAGGTATGCACGCCGGACGAAATTTGAAGGCGGTTCTATTCGGGGGCGCGGCAGGTGCCTTTGCCACTGAACAGCACTTAGACGTCAGGATGTCATTTGAAGATCTACGCACTGCTGGTCTGCCTCTGGGATCCGGCGTGGTAATGGCAATCGACGACTCGCGCGACCTGCGAGAATTTCTCTACAGTCTTGGACGGTTTTTCGCCCATGAATCCTGTGGAAAGTGCTTTCCTTGCCAAATAGGCACACAGCGCCAGTACGAAATCCTGGAACGGGTGTCTGCTGGCACTGCACTTCCCGAGGATGCCAGCCGTCTGGCCGATGTCGGTTGGACTATGAGCGATGCTTCCATCTGCGGGCTTGGACAGACGGCTGCGACAGCGGTTCTCAGTGCCCTAAAATTGTGGCCGGAGTTGTTTCAACCTACTCAAAACGGACTTACCCGGAGAGCGAATGGTAAATGAAGTATCCCTCACCATTGATAATCAGACAGTCACTGTGCCAGAGGGCACCACGCTGCTCGAAGCAGCTCGGTCGATCGGATTGGAGATACCTACCATCTGTTATCACGAAGCCTGCACGTCAAACGGCCTGTGCCGCACCTGCGTGGTGGAAGTGGAAGGCGCACGCGTGCTTCAGGCATCGTGTGTAGCCCAGGCGGGAGAAGGCATGGTCGTTCATACTCGTTCACCGCGGGTCGAGCGCAGCCGGCGCACGATCCTGGAGCTGCTGGCCTCTGCCGTCGATCTTTCGGAGTCCCCTGATGCTCAAACGATGATCGCAGAATACCGGGCCGACCTGTCACGTTTCCCCGGCGCAGCCCAGCGGGACATCCCCCTGATCGATGACAATCCCATGTACGTGCGCGATTACAGCAAATGCGTGCTCTGCTGGCGCTGCGTGCAGGTGTGCGCCGAGGATGCCCAATACACTTTTGCCCTCAATTTTTCCGGCCGGGGTTTCGCTACCCAGATCGGCACGTTCTTCGACAAATCGATGCCAGCAACAACCTGCGTATTCTGCGGGCAGTGTGTCGGCGTCTGTCCAAGCGGTGCGCTAAAATCAAAACGCGAGTGGCTGTTGGAACAGGAATTTTCTCCCGAAGCGATCCTGGACGCTACGCGCCTGCCGCGCAAACGGCGCGAGCGCTGATCCCTCGAAGTCTTACCGGTTTTTTATCTGTTTATTGATGACAGGAGACGAGTATGATCACCCCTGACCGACTAGTACCCACCACCTGCCCTTACTGCGGTGTGGGATGCAATCTTGAATTGCACTTGAAAGACGAAACCATTTTCACAGTCACCTCACCCTTTGATAGTGTGGTGAATCACGGGAATTTGTGCGTGAAAGGACGTTTTGGCTACGATTTCATTTACCACCCGAAGAGAATCACCACCCCGCTCATCCGCAAGCAAATCCAGGAACCAGGAATTCGTACCCAGGCTTTCGAGCTTGAAGAATGGAAAACGGTGTCCTGGGATGAAGCCCTGGACTATATTGCCGAACGGTTGGTCGAGATTTACCACCGGGACGGGCCGGAAGCCCTGGCGGTTTACTGCTGTGCCAAGGCCACCAACGAAGACAATTACCTGCTGCAGAAGATGTACCGCGCCCTGTTTCGCACCAATAACGTGGATCACTGCACGCGACTGTGTCATGCAGGTTCCGTCGTCGCGCTGATGCAGGCGGTTGGCTCCTCAGCGATGAGCAATACCGCTGCTGAAGTCGCCAAAAGCGATGTATTTATCGTCACTGGCTCGAATACTACCGAAAATCACCCAATTATCGCCCTGCAGATGAAAGCCGCCGTGGAAAAACACGGAGCAAAAATGATCGTGATCGACCCGCGTCGCCTTGAGTTGGTCGATTTTGCCGAGCTGTGGCTGCCGCTCAAGCCAGGCACCAACGTACCGCTGTTCTCTGCAATGGCGCACGTGATCATTAAAGAGAACCTGGTCAACCACGAGTTCGTCCAGCAGCGTACCCAGGGGTACGAAGAATTCCTCAATTCCGTGGAAAAATTCACACCTGAATATGCTGAAATGATTTCAGGTGTCGACCGCAACCAGATCATTCAAGCAGCCCGATTGTATGCCGCGGCTGATCGCGGTGCAATCTACTGGGGTATGGGAATTTCCCAGCTATCCCATGGCACTGCCAGCGCCCTGGCCCTGATTCACCTGGCATTTCTCACCGGTCATATCGGCCGTGAAGGCACTGGTCTTAACCCCCTCCGTGGCCAGAATAACGTCCAGGGTTCATCGGATATGGGTGCCATGCCATTTCACTATCCCGGTTATATGCGGGTGGATAATCCCGAAAACGCTGCCCGTTGGGAGAAAGCCTGGAACATCGAAACAGGTGGGTTGAACCGGAATCTCGGCCTGACCACCACCGAAATACTATCGCATGCCCATCCAGGTGGTGTGCGCGCATTATACATTATGGGTGAGAACCCGATGATGAGCGAGCCGAACCTGAACCAGACTCGCCACCACATGCAGCAGCTGGAATTCATGGTAGCCCAGGATCTATTTATCAATGAATTGGGTGCCTTCGCAGATGTTTTCCTGCCTGCAGCTTCATGGGCAGAAAAAGAAGGCACCTTCACCAACACCGACCGGCGGGTGCAGCGGGTACGGCAGGCATTGGCGCCGCGCGGCCAATCCCGGCCCGATTGGCAGATCATCTGCGATCTGGCGCAGCGCATCGAAGCGCGCCTCGGACGGACCCATTCCGCTCGCTGGGATTACCGGCACCCATCACAAATTCTGGCAGAGCTGGGCAGCGTCGTTCCAGAATATGCGGGAGTGCTTTACGAGCGTATCGAGAAAACCGGTCTGCAGACCCCGGTCTGGGATGAATCGCACCCCGGAACTCCTTTCTTATTTTCACAATCCTTCCCCAGCGGTAGAGGTAAATTCCATCCGCTGGAATATGTGCCGGCTGTCGAAGCCCCCGACGACGAGTTTCCATTCATACTCACCACCGGGCGTGTTCTTGAGCACTGGCACGGCGGCACCATGACCCGCCATTCGCAGCTCGACGCCCTATATCCACAGGCGCAGGCATTTATCAATATAGTAGACGCCGAAATGCTTGGGCTTGAGGATGGACAGGCAGTATGTGTCGCTTCCCGGCGTGGGTCGATCAACCTGCGCCTGGCAGTGTCGGAAAAAATCAGTGCCGGAGTGGTGTTCATCCCCTTTCATTTTGCCGAAGCTGCTGCCAATTTATTGACCATCGACGCGCTTGACCCGCAAGCCATGATCCCCGAGTTCAAAGCCTGCGCTGTGCAAATCTTCCCGGCGCGGGAGCAGGAGCTGGCCAATCCCGAACAGCATGTGGAGCGAGGCAGGTATTGAGTCTTCTCCGGGAAATATCCATTGGTGTCGATATCGGCGGCACCTTCACCGATTTCGTGGTATATGATCCCGTTCGTGCTCAAATCGAGACCTTCAAGCTGCTTTCTACCCCACGCAATCCAGCCGAGGCCGTCCTCCAGGGACTGGAGCGGATTTTCGGAGGGATGGCGGGGAATCCCCCTTCCAAAATTAACCTGATTCACGGTTCTACGGTCGCCACCAACGCTTTGCTCGAACGCAAGGGCGCCAGGACCGCACTGGTGACGACGCGCGGCTTTGCCGATGTCATCCAGATTGGCCGTCAAAACCGGCCCGAGCTCTACAATCTGCTGGGAGAGCTCCCACAACCGCTGGTCCCCGCAGAATTGCGTATTGAAGTAGATGAGCGTGTGGATGCCGGGGGAAAGGTTCTGAAACCTTTAGATCAGGAAAATGTTACAGAGATAATTGCTGAGCTCAAATCAAAGCAGGTCGAATCCGTTGCAGTCAGCCTGCTTTTTTCTTTTCTCTATCCAGCTCACGAAAAGGCGATCACCGAAGAGCTTCGTGCGGATGGTTATCCGGTTTCCGCATCCTTTGAGATCCTGCCAGAATTTCGTGAATATGAGCGCACCAGCACCACCGTAGTGAACGCGTACGTATCTCCCGTGCTCGACCGCTACCTTTCGTTTCTGGAGGACGGGCTGGATCCTGGCTGCCGGCTGCGCGTGATGCAGTCCAACGGCGGAGCAATCCAGGCAGAAGTAGCCCGTAGAAACGGTGTCAACTGCATTCTCTCAGGCCCGGCTGGCGGCGTGATTGGCTGCAACCATATCGCTTCCATCGCACTGCGAGGCAAACATCAAGGAATTGATGAAAACCATCTCAGGGTTATTACCTTCGATATGGGTGGTACTTCCACCGATGTATCTGTAATCGACGAAAAGCCGCAGCTGACCAATGAAGCCGTGATCAGCGGCTGCCCGATCCGCATCCCTGTGCTTGATATCCACACGATTGGTGCGGGCGGTGGTTCGATTGCCAGGTTAGACGCAGGAGGAGCATTGCGTGTCGGACCGGAGAGCGCGGGCGCCGAGCCAGGCCCGGCTTGCTATGGCAAAGGCAATCTGCCTACTGTGACAGATGCAAATCTCATTTTAGGTCGGTTAGCTGGGGAATTTTTCCTGGATGGAAAGATGCCGCTCGATTTTAATCGGGCCTTTCAAGCTCTTCAACACCTGGGAACCCGCATGCACCTGAGCCCGCAGCAAACCGCGCTTGGCATCCTCCAGGTAGCCAATGCCCACATGCTGCGTGCGCTGCGGGTGACCTCGGTTGAGCGCGGGCATGACCCCAGAAATTTCACTTTGCTCTCCTTCGGCGGGGCGGGCGGATTACATGCTGCAGACCTGGCGCGCGGTATAGGGATCCCGCAAGTCCTGGTACCGCCAATGGCGTCGACACTCTCGGCATTCGGGATGCTGGTCGCAAATATCGTAAAGGATTACAGCCTGACGGTCATGCTGCCCGGTGAGACTGCTCTGGTCGATATTGAAAGGCGACTGGCAGTCCTGGCTGATAAAGGTAGGCAAGAAGTGAGAGCAGAAGGTGTTGCCCAGCAGGATATTGCTGTAGAAAACTACGCAGATTTACGCTACTCCGGTCAATCGTTTGAGCTCACTATCCCGTTCAACCCGCGGCTGCTGGAAGACTTTCACACCCAACACAAACGCCTGTACGGTTATGCACGCCCAGAGGCAGCAGTTGAAATCGTAAATCTACGCGTGCGCGCCGTTGGGCAAATTAATCCACCGACCTCGTCCCCCAGGAGCCTTCTGGAAGCGACCCATCGGCTGCCTGTCTGGGTAAGCGGCGGGTGGTTATGAACCAGGGGGAAATGGAAATCCCCTTCTACCGTGGAGAGCGCCTTAATGCCAGGCAACATCCTGGATGGCCCTGCCATTGTTGTGCGGAACGACACAACCGTTTTTATGGGCGTGCATGACCAGGGGGAGGTCGATGCGTACGCAAATCTTCTGGTTACCGTTGGCAAACCATGAGATCAGCCAGCCCACTTCCAGCCGATCCGATTCGCCTTGAGATTTTCAAGCACATCTTTGCCTCGATCGCCGAGGAGATGGGTGTGGTATTGCGTAAATCCAGCTATTCACCCAATATCAAGGAACGCAGAGACTATTCCTGTGCTTTATTTGATTCTCGAGGCAGGATGGTTGCACAAGCAGCGCATATCCCGGTTCACCTGGGTTCGATGCCTCTTTCCGTGCTGGCAGCCATCGAAAAATTCGCGGACCTGCGCCCGGGGGATGCTGTTGTATTGAACGACCCTTTTCGCGGCGGCACCCATTTACCAGACCTGACCCTGGTCAGCCCGGTCTACCTTCCATCGTTGAAGAAAAGTAACAGATAGCGAACCTGGGAAGCCGTTCGGGTATGTCGCCTGCCACGCTCACCACGCCGATGTGGGCGGCATGACCCCCGGTTCGATGCCAATCGCGCGCGAGCTTTTCCAGGAAGGACTGATCATCCCGCCGGTCAGATTGGTCAAAGCAGGGAAAATCGATTCGGGATTGCTGGATTTGATCCTGGCCAATGTGCGTACACCCCAGGAGCGCCTGGGTGACATTTTTGCCCAGGTCGCTTCCAACCAGCGCGGCGTGACTCGCCTGCAGGAAATCACCTCGCAATACGGTCCCGGAGAAATCACGGAATATATGGGTCATCTATTAGCCTATTCGGAAAAGTTAACCCGTGAGCTGCTGCAGCGCTTTCCGGATGGCGTCTATGCCTTCACCGATTACCTGGATGATGATGGAGTCGGTGATTCGCCTGTTCCAATTCACGTGGAGATAACGGTTCACGGTGATCGGGTAACCGTAGATTTCAGCGGGTCAGCCCCCCAGCAAAAGGGTGGCATCAATGCCGTGTATGCAATTACACTCTCGGCCGTGCAGTACGTTTTCCGCAGCCTGCTCAGCATGGACGCTCCCAATAATGCCGGCTGCATGGTTCCTGTAAAAGTGGTTGCCCCGCCTGGCTCAGTGGTAAATGCTCGCCATCCTGCAGCTGTGGCTGGTGGTAATGTGGAGACTTCCCAACGCATCGTTGACGTACTGCTGGGGGCATTGGCACAGGCGAGTCCAAAATCCATCCCTGCCGCCAGCCAGGGCACGATGAACAACCTGACGATCGGCGGGTTCGATCCGGGAAAATCATCTCCATTTGCCTATTACGAAACGGTTGCTGGCGGCATGGGTGCCCGTCCAGATTCGGATGGACCCAGCGCTGTGCACTCGCATATGACCAATACGCTCAACACGCCAGTCGAAGCGTTGGAATTCGCTTACCCACTGCGCGTCCTATGCTACCAGATCCGAGACGGCTCGGGCGGCGGAGGCCAGCATCGAGGTGGGGATGGCATCCGCCGCGACATTCAAGTCCTGGTTGATTCCCAGGCCAACTTGCTCAGCGAGCGCCGGCGCTTTCCCCCATATGGACTGCAAGGCGGTGATCCAGGATCCATCGGCGAGAATTATTTGATTCAAGACGGGGAAGAGACACGATTACCCGGCAAAGGGATATTTGAGCTGCAAGCGGGGGATATTCTCAGCCTGCGCACACCGGGAGGCGGCGGTTATGGAGAGGCATAATGTGGACTCCTCGCCAGCATGCCGTAGAGCAGCACACCAGCTGCCACAGCCAGGTTGAGTGAGGTCGCCCTACCCAGCATTGGCAGCCGTACCAGGTACTCACAGGCACCAGCCTGTTCGGAAGTCAACCCCTCTCTCTCACTGCCCAACAGCAGTACGCGCGGCGAACGATACTCCAGCAGCTGCTGGTAATCCAACTCGGCGTGTGCCGAGCTTCCATAAATATGGTATCCAGTCGAACCGCCCAGTTGGAAAACTCGCTGAATGAAGCCGAGACCACTTTCCGCCAGAACAATGTCCCCATGCTGGCGCGCACCGCACTGGGATGGTAAGGATCAACACCTCCATCCAGCAGGATGATACCGCCGGCTCCTACGGCATCCACTGTGCGTATGATTGCGCCCAGGTTGCCAGGGTCCTGGGGTGAGACGATCGCCACGCCCCAGGGGAAATGATCCGGAGAACAGTCGTGCAGGCTTTGGACCGGCTGCCGGACTACCGCCAGGATTCCCTGTGGATTTTCCTTATCGGCCAGCGAGCTGAAAATTTCTCCAGAGACCTGGATGCATTCAAGTACCGTGCTGTTCTTGCTGCCGGATTAAATCATGTCCAAAGGAGCTGTGGAGCAGGTCCGGCGCATAATAGATCGATTGAATTTCCGCCCCGGCCCCGACCGCCTCGCCAACATGGCGGATACCTTCTACCAGGAACAATCGGGTTTCATCGCGCGCTTTCGTTGACCTCAAGGATCGTATCATCTTGATCCTGGGATTTGCGCGGCTGGTGATCAGGGTCATTAGCTTTCAAGCTGTACGGCGCGGCACCCAGGCAAGCACCGTCGAACCCTGCCCTGGGACAGAGGTAAATTCCACATCTCCCCCCACTTTGCGTGCCCGGGCCTGCATGTTGGAAAGTCCATGCCCTAAAGTAAGCAAAGTCTTGCGCACTTCAAAGCCGCGCCCATCATCAGATATTTCCAACAGGACACGATCGCGAGCAGTCCACAGATGAACTTCAGAGTTATTGGCCCGGGCATGCTTGGCAATATTTGCCAGCGCTTCCTGGCAAATATGGAACAGTGCTGTGGAATTGGCGGCTGGAAAATCCACCAGGCCGTCCTCCGGACCCATCAACAGCACGCGCGTGCTGCTGTTTACCTGGAATTCATCCACCAGGCGCTGCAGGCCTTCTTTCAGATCGTCTCCATGGAACCTGCGCGGCCGCAAATCCAGGATGTATGAGCGCAGATCGTGAATAATTTCGTTAAAGCACTGATCGATTGTTCGATTTTTGGTAATGCGGGTTTTGGGTCTTCTTCCAATGCCACGCGCGCGTAATCCAGCGCCAGGCCTACGCCGTAAATGGATTGGATAATGCCATCGTGTAAATCCATTCCTATCCGCTCACGCTCTTCCAGGATAGCCAGGCGGCGTGATTGGCGGCTCAAGCGAGCGTTCTCAATCGTAATGCCGGCCCAGGTTCCAATCGCGGTAAGAATGTGAATCTCACGTTCGTCATACTGCCGCAGGCGGCGCGTGGCAGCACCCATCACACCCACTACCTTGCCGCCCGCAGCCAGTGGAATACAGGCAATCGACTGGAAGCCTGCTTCGAGGACTGCGGGACGTAGATAGCGCATATCCTGGCGCAAGTTAGAGCTGACCAGTGGTTTACCAGAAGCAGCCACCATTCCTATAAATCCCTCTCCAAAGCGGAAACGATCCAGATCCGAGAGATTTTCTTCAAAGCTTCCGCGATGCAAGGCCAGGCGCAGGATCTTTTCGTCTTCTTCGCACAGGAATATTTCCCCTGCTTCTACATCCAGGTATGACATCACCAGGTCGAGGGTTTTGTCCAGAATCTCATCTACTTCGAGGGAACCGGTCAGCGCAGCCGCGACATCATTGAGCAGTTTGAGATCTTCATTTCGCTGGCATAATTCTGAATCGCGCCTTAAGAGCGCTTCATACAGGCGCGCGTTCGTTATCGCCACTGCAGCATAAGCTGCCAGTGTTTCGAGTACGCGTTCATCCTGTTCGGTGAACTCGTGGTAATTCATCTTATCCGTGAGGTAAATCTGTCCCAGGATTCGATCCCCCTGCAAGACAGGCACACCCAGGAAAGAGCGCATCCTGGGGTGATTGGGTGGGAATCCGATGCTGTGCGGGTCTTCCGCAATGTTCGGAATTCGAACAGGAGAGCGCTGTTCTCCCATCATTCCAAGCAGCCCGCGACCAACAGGCGGGTGTTCAATCCGTTCGATCTGTTCTTTGGACATACCCACAGGAATGAACTGGCTTAAGTCCCCATTTTCATCCATCACACCCAGGGCGGCATATCGCGCGCCAGCCAGGTCACGTGCCAACTGCACAATTCGCTCGAGGAGGGTATCTAAAGATAAATCACTCACCAATTCGAGACTGGCAAGATGCAGCGCTGCCAGACGATCCTCGAGCTGCTCGCGTGTCAATAAAACCATTAACACTCCTAATTTGGTTAGATTTTACCTTATTCTGATTGACTTTTGATAGGTTTTGCGAGTACCTGATGACTATAAATGCACCTGGGTCCTGGTAAGCATGAGAATTCTAAACGCAGGTCATCCAAAAATATTAATGGTATCAGCTGTTCTCGAAATGGTGCTTCTGGAGACGGTATGAGCGAAAATATTATCGAATCACGCATTCCGGGTTTCTACAACCTGTCCCCTGACGACCGCCTGCCAGAGTTGAAGAAGCACAGCAACCTTAGCGACCAGGAGCTGGCAGTTCTGAGCGGCGAGTCCGGATTGACCATCAGTCAGGCCGACCATATGATCGAAAATGTGGTTGGACGATTCAGTCTGCCCCTGGGAATAGCATTGAATTTCCTCGTCAACGGTCGCGAAATACTGGTCCCGATGGCAATCGAAGAACCTTCGGTGGTGGCAGGCGCATCCTATATGGCAAAGCTGGCGCGCGCCGGGGGCGGATTTACTGCCAGCTCCACGGCTCCAGAAATGATCGGCCAGCTGCAGGTCCTGGATGTGGCAGACCTGGCTGCAGGCAGGTTGGCGATCCTTGAACACAAAGATGAGCTGCTGGCTGAAGCCGCGGAAATCGACCCGGTGCTGAAGAGCCTCGGCGGCGGACCGCGTGATCTGCAGGTGCGCGTAATCGAGAATTCCCCGATCGGCGCCTTCCTGGTGGTGCACCTGGTCTACGATGTGCGCGACGCTATGGGCGCCAATGCCGTCAATACAGCCTGGAACGCCTGGCTCCGCACATCGCCGAGCTCAGCGGCGGGCGAGTGCATCTGCGCATCCTCTCCAATCTGGCTGACAGGCGCCTGGCTCGCTCCAGCTGCACCATCCCCACTGAACAGCTGGCGTTTGACCAGTACACCGGAGAAGTGTGCGCGATGGTGATCATCGCTGCCTGGGCTTTTGCCGCTGCAGATCCATATCGGGCTGCCACCCACAACAAGGGTATCATGAACGGCGTTGACGCTGTGGTTATCGCCACCGAGCAACGATTGGCGGGCGATCGAAGCCGGAGCGCACGCATATGCCGCCCGCAGCGGACGCTATACCTCCCTGAGCACCTGGGGGCAGGACGCTGAAGGCAACCTGGTGGGATCGCTTGAAATGCCCATGGCGGTCGGCATCGTGGGTGGAGCCACCCGCGTGCACCCCACCGCGCAGGTCGCCTTGAAACTGCTTGGGTTCAGACAGCAAACGAACTGGCGGAGATTATTGTTTCGGTGGGCCTGGCTCAAAACCTGGCTGCCCTGCGCGCCCTGGCAACCGAAGGCATCCAGCGCGGTCACATGGGACTGCATGCCCGCCAGGTGGCGATTGCCGCTGGTGCCCAGGGTGAAGAAATCGAGCGACTCGCCCGTCAGCTGGTTAGTGAGAAAACCGTGCGGATCGATCGCGCCGAAGAGATTCTGATGACTGTAAACCATGGAAGAGGTAGAAAATGAGCACACCTTCGCCTGAGGATTGTATTGTTGAAGCCTGTTTACCCGGTAGGCATCGTCGGTTACGGTGCCTATATCCCGCGTTACCGTCTGCCGGCCAGCGAAGTGTGCCCGCGTGTGGACGGCGGGAGAAGGCGGACTGCCGATCAAGGAAAAAGCAGTTCCCGGCCTGGATGAAGATGTAGCCACGATGTCAATCGAAGCAGCCCGCAACGCTGTTAAAGAGCTGGAGTCTCACCAACCGCGATCCGTGCCGTATGGGTAGGTTCCGAATCGCACCCCTACGCCGTAAAACCGACTTCGACGCTGGTAGCTGAGGCCATTGGTGCCACACCCAACGTCCAGGCTGCTGACTGGCAGTTCGCCTGCAAGGCAGGCACAGAAGCCATGGTGGCTGCCATTGGTTTCGTGGGCTCAGGGATGGCGCGCTTCGCCCTGGCGATTGGCATGGATACCGCCCAGGGAAAACCAGGTGACGCCCTGGAATATACCGCCGGCGCAGGTGGTGCGGCTTTCTTGCTCGGTCTGGCAGACGATTCGCTGGCCATCATCGACGCGACATATTCTTACGTGACCGATACACCAGACTTCTGGCGCCGGGCATACCAGAAGTATCCCGAACACGGGCAGCGGTTCACCGGTGAACCGGCGTATTTTAAGCACATCACCGAAGCCGGGCAGGCATTGATGGATGCTACTCACACGTCTGCCAAAGATTATAACTATTCCGTATTCCACCAGCCCAACGTGAAATTTCCCCAGCGCGTAGCTCAAATGCTGGGTTTCAAGAAAGAACAATATGAGACTGGCTTACTGGTCAATGAGATCGGCAACACCTACGCCGGCGCCGCGATTATCGGGCTGACCGCCATCCTGGACATCGCAGAACCGGGAGAGCGCATTTTGATGGTCTCCTTTGGCTCCGGAGCCGGATCGGATGCTTTCTCCATCACTGTCACAGACAAGATCAAGCAACGGCGCGCACTGGCGCCGCAGACCCGAGATTATATTACCCGGCGCACGGAAATCGATTACGCCACCTATGCCCGCATGCGCCAGAAACTTGTCATGGACTGATGTGGGAACAATACTTCTTTAGAGGTTGAAGACAAACATGAATGAAGTCATTATTGCAGGAATTGGACAGACTTCGGTAGGCGAGCATTGGGATCTCTCGCTGCGCGAGCTGGCACTGCTGGCTCTCGAACAGGCTCGCCAGGATTCCGGAAATTTGCAGCCGCAGGCACTGTATGTCGGAAACATGCTGGCCCCCAGCTTTCCCGCCAGGCGCACCTGGGAGCCATGATCGTAGATTTCGCCGGGTTGACCGGCATCGAAGCGGTGACGGTCGAAGCTGCTGGCGCTTCCGGGGGCGCAGCCTTACGATCCGGCTATCTGGCAGTGGCTTCGGGCCAGGTGGACGTGGCGCTGGTGATGGGTGTGGAAAAGTTTTCCGACCAGATTGGCAGCAGTGTGGAAGCTGCCTCCGCTACTTCCAGCGACAGCGATTATGAAGCAGTCCAGGGTCTGACCTCCAACGCCCAGGCAGCGATGCTCATGCGCCGCTACATGCATGAGTTCCACGTCCCGCGCGAGGCCTTCGCTGGATTTCGCCCTGGTCGCACATGCCAACGGAGCAGGTAATCCGAATGCCATGTTCAGGAAGGCGATTTCTGAAGAGACTTATCACAAGGCCGGGGTTGTGAGTGATCCGCTGAACATGTTCGATGTCGCCCCCAATGCCGACGGAGCAGCTGCGGTTATCCTGACACGTCCAGAGCTCCTTCCGCCTGGTTTTCCAAATCCACTGGTCAGGATCACTGGATCCAGCCTGGTGACCGATACACTTGCTCTCCACGACCGGCCTGACCCGCTTACCTTTACCGCCGCACGCCTGTCTGTGGAGCGCGCCTGCCAGAAAGCGCGCATTTCCCCCCTGCAGATCGATTTATTTGAGCTTTACGATTCCTACTCGATATATGCCGCGCTTTCGATTGAGGCTGCGGGTTTTGCCGAAAAGGGGGAAGGATGGAAGCTGGCTCAGAATCAGGGTGAGCCTGCGCCGATCAGCCTGCAGGGCTGCCTGCCGATCAGTGTGATGGGCGGCTTGAAGGCGCGCGGCAATCCCGGAGGCGCTGCAGGCGTTTACCAGGTAGTCGAAGCTACCCAGCAGCTGCGCGGGCAGGCTGGAAGCAACCAGGTTCCCAACCTGCGCCGCGCACTCGTCCAGAGCCTGGGCGGTCCGGCTTCAACCGCCGTCACCCACGTGCTGGAAGCGATTTCGCCATCATGACCGCTGGATCGTATTCTCCATAAGTGGATTGATAGGTCTTGACAGTTTCGTAAGGCCTGTTTCCCGGTATTTGATAGTTCTTGAGAGTCATACCTGAATATAGTATGGCTCTCAGGAAGAAAAATCGACGTAATTCTTCATCAGGAGATTATTGTTATGGAAATACCTCGTCATTGGAGACTAAGAAAACAACGCTACGGGCTGGTAGGTGAAATCTGCCCGCACTGCGAAACCAAGATTTTCCCCCCGCGCGATGTCTGCCCGGAATGCGGCGGCGAAGCCAAGACCCTGTTCCAGTTCAGCGGGCGCGGTGAGATCTATTCCTTTACCACTGTTTACGATCCACCCGCTGGTTATGAAGATAATTCCCCATATACCGTTGCGTTGGTAAAACTGGAAGAAGGCCCGCTTGTCACGGCGCAGCTCACCGACCTGGGTGCAGAACCGGTCGCCATCGGCACGCCTGTCGAGATGGTCACCCGCCGCCTGCGACAGGACGGGGACGACCGCGGTTTGATTGTCTACGGCTATAAGTTCAGACCTTTGCTTAATGCTCAGATAAACTAAAGAACAACATCCGGTCTTGGTTTTGCTTCTCAGACTTCCAGTATCTATGATACTGGAAGTCTTTCATTAACATAAAGTTCAAGTTCCGTGCAAAAAACCTTATGGGAAATTAGTCCTGTTCCCTAAAAATACCGACATTTTGAATGTATAATACCGCCTTTCAAACTAGCAGATCAAGGAGGTTTTTATGGAAAAGGAACCTACCATTGGAGACACCCTCTCAAGTAGAGGAGTATCACGCCGAGAGTTCGTCAAATTTTGCGGATTAATTTCCGCTACTCTAGGGCTGCCCACTCAATCTACACGGGTTATCGCCCAGGCTTTGGTAGCCACCTCTCGCCTGCCCGTAATCTGGCTGGAATTCCAGGATTGTACTGGCGATTTGAAATTCTTTCACTCGGGCTTACCAGCGCCCAGATCCGGTAATATCGGGCACCAATGATCCAAGCATTACCAGCCTGTTGCTCGACGTAGTCTCTGTGGATTACCACGAGACACTGATGACCCCCTCAGGCTTCAACGCCGAGCTATCCCGCCAACAAACCATGGAAAATTATCCTGGCCAATATCTATGTATTGTCGAAGGCTCAATCCCCACCGGCAACGGCGGGGTATATTGCTGCATAGGTGGGCGTACAGCTATGAGCATAGTGCAAGAAGTCATCCAGAACGCCAGGGCAACGATTGCACTGGGCACTTGTGCCTGGGATGGCGGTCTTGCAGGGGCTGCACCTAATCCAACCGGTGCGGTCGGGGTGCGCCAGGTAGTTCCAGGAGCGCCTAACCTGCTTGTCTTACCGGGTTGCCCGGCGAATGTCGTAAACCTGGTGGCCTCTCTGGTTTACCTGCTCACCTATAACACCTGGCCCAGCCGCAACTCAAACGGCTTGCCTTCCTTTGCTTATGGAGAAGATATCCATGATGAATGCCCCCGAGAACATTTTTATGAAAACGGTCAATTCGTCCAGGCCTGGGGGGATGAAGCCCACCGCAAGGGATGGTGCCTATACAAAATGGGCTGCCGCGGACCAGTAACCCATGCCAATTGCCCTAAGGTGAAATGGAATGAGGGCGAATGCTGGCCTGTCCAGGCTGGACATGGTTGCGTTGGCTGCACCACCTCTGGTTTCTGGGACCAGATGTCTCCATTCTACAAATCTCTTCCTGAAGAACCGGATAACTAACCTCACCCCCCTTTTCTGGAGGTACTCAATGCCTGAAATCTATTTACCCTATATCAATAAGTCCGAAATCCGCAAACTCTTCTCAAACGCTCGTCATCGATCCCATCACGCGGCATTGAAGGACACTTGCGGATCGAAGTCCGCCTGGAAAATGGCCAGGTAACCGATGCCTGGAGCGCCGGAACAATGTGGCGTGGTATTGAGCTCGTCCTTCGCGATCGCGATCCACGCGATGCCTGGGTGTTCGCCCAGCGTATCTGTGGTGTTTGCACTACCGTACACGCCATCGCTTCCGTTAGAGCGGTCGAGAATGCCCTGGGTGTGACGATACCAGATAACGCCAGGATAATACGCAATTTGATTGAAGGCGCTCAGTATATCTATGATCATGTCATGCACTTCTACCACCTGCATGCCTTGGATTGGGTGGATGTAGTGAGCGCCCTTAATGCCGATCCGGCAGCAACAAGCGATTTGCAGAAATCGATCTCCGCCTGGCCGAAGAACAGCACAACATATTTCGAGGCAGTGAAAACGCGCCTGCAAACCTTCATAGGCAGCGGACAACTAGGACTTTTCGCTAACGGTTACTGGGGACATCCAGCCTATAAACTGCCACCTGAAGCCAATTTATTGGCCGTAGCCCATTATCTGGAAGCACTCGAATGGCAGCATTCGTATATCAAGTTCATGGCTATCCTGGGTGGCAAAAATCCGCATCCCCAAACCTACCTGGTAGGTGGGATGGCTGCACCGGTAGATCCCGTTTCTGGTGCTTCGATAAATCCACAGACCATAAGCCGGCTGCGCACACTAAATTCCCAGGCTCTCGATCTCGTTTCGCAAATGTATCTGCCAGATCTTTTATTAATTGCTTCTTATTATCCTGAATGGGCGGGACTCGGCGGCGGGTACGGCAACTTCCTCTCTTACGGCGATTTCCCTAACGAAGTAAGCGGAAATCCTTCTAGCCTGTGGCTTCCTGGAGGTGTGATCTATGGCAAGGATATTGCCAGCCCACCCCAACCAGTCGACCAGGCCCTGATTCAAGAGTATATCAGCCACTCGTGGTACACATACACCGAGGGGAATAATGTCGGCAAGCATCCCTCCCAGGGAGTGACTCAACCCAATTACACAGGGCCTACTCCTCCCTATCAGCACCTGGATACAAACGGAAAATATTCCTGGCTCAAAGCACCGCGCTACAACAACAAGCCAATGGAAGTCGGCCCTCTGGCACACGTGCTGGTTGCCTATACCTCAGGTCATGCACGCATTCAAGAACTGGTGGCTGGGGTTTTATCCAGCCTGAACCTGGGGGCTGGGGCGCTCTTCTCAACGCTTGGCCGCGTAGCAGCCCGCGGGATCGAGACTCAGGCAATCGCTGAACAAATGGACTCCTGGTTGGACCAGCTCGAAACCAATATCAGTAACAATAACCTGCAGATCCATAATTCCTCCCGTTGGGATCCTGCCACCTGGCCAAACGACACAACTGGTTGGGGGACCACCGAAGCTCCGCGAGGTGGATTAGGTCATTGGGTGCATATCCAAAATGGTAAAATCTTGAATTATCAGGCTGTGGTCCCTACGACCTGGAATGGCTCGCCGCGTGATGCTCAAGGTCAGCGTGGCATCTTCGAAGAAGCACTAATTGGCATCCCGGTAGCAAACTCTACCCAACCGGTCGAAATCTTGCGGGCCATTCACTCTTTTGATCCTTGTATGGCCTGTGCGGTGCATATTCTGGACATACAGAAACAAAAAGTCACGCAATTGCATGTCGAATTCATTCTGAAACCGCCGTGCGAAAAGTGCTCATCCTGGGACTGGGGAACATCCTATTTCAAGATGAAGGCCTGGGTGTACGAGCAGTTGAATGCCTACAAGCCTGCAATAGTATTCCAGAAGATGTCCAGGTATTGGATGGAGGAACACTTGGTCTCAGTCTCCTTCCCTTTCTCTATGATGTGACCCATTTATTGATTTTGGATACAGTGGATGCAGGTCAACCGCCTGGGACGCTTGTTCGGCTTGAGGGAAAGGCAATTCCGGTCGCGCTCTCACATAAATTATCCATGCACCAGGTCGGCTTGCAGGAGTTGCTGGTTGCAGGAAGTCTAACCGGTTCATTGCCGGAGAACATTGTCCTGTGGGGAGTTCAGCCAGAAACCATTGACTGGGGGTTGGGGCTCACAAATCCGGTCGAGAATGCTCTCGAGCAATTGGTTGATTCAGTCTTGAATGAACTGGCAAATTTGGGGATATGATTTATGCCTGCAGGCTGATCAAACAAACACAATAATGATCGAGAGGCAAACCTGATAATCAGTCAGGAGAGTTTTAGACTGGCCTTGTCCGCATAGACCTGCCCTCCAAACAGTTTTTGGATAGACACTAAGTCATCCCGATCTTTCCCCAGGCAACGGCGCAAAACGAGGATCTTTGTAGGGACAATAGTTGTTACAGGCTGGAAAATTCGATGGCGACATATTTCGGCAAAGGGCAAAAGCGCACTACTTTATAAAACAACCGATAATTGCGTTACATCAAACAAACCGGTATAAGTTCCGGCCTGCAGGACTGAATAAGTCTTTCTTCGTATTCCCAACCAACTTACCGCTTAACTAATCTTCTACCAATCCTCAAAAAATGCGCTCGTCAATCGCTATCAGGTTGATGGGCGCATCGCTTTATATCATTCCGCTTCGATATAAGGTATGGTTTGCGGTCCTTCAGGGAGGATGCAGATTTTCGTTGCCCTTCCATACCGCTCGACCAAATCTCCGACCAGAGCTTCTATATCCTTTACAGGTTTGAGCAGAGCAGAACGGATCTGCTCATCGGAGAGACCCCCACTGTACACGTAAACATCGGCCTTGAGCTGGATCATGGCCTGAATCTGAGCCTGCCATTGATCTTGTTGATCTTCTTGGGAGGCTAAGATGCCCGCCAACAGGTCGGCTGGTGTCGTGCTTGCCCGCAAAAGGCTGCCGTAGAGACCATGGTCAGGCAGACCGTCGCGGCACTCCGCAGCCAGGATGATTGCCCCGCCCGGTTTCACGACCTTCGCAGCGGCGCTCATTCCTTTTACAGATTGGTACAGGTTGAGATCGAGCGGGTAACCGGAATTGGTAGTGATGACGATATCAAAAAGGTGCCCAACAGGAACCATGGCCCTGTCTTTTACGAAGGCGCAGCCGCAGGCATGAGCCTCTTTCACGCAGCCGCTGAACACGGCGGTGATTTCCTTGTCTTTATTCAGGGTCACATTGACCAGGAAGCAGTTTTCGATCTGCTCCCCGATCTCAGCAATCTCCTGATAGATTGGATTCCCTTGTGTGACTCCCCAGGTGGCATTCGGATGGGCGATCATTCTGGCACTGTGGTTTCCCAGAATAGTACCGATGCCTGCCATGCCCGGCATGATCGCTTTACTGCCGCCAGAGAAGCCGGCAAATAAATGAGGTTCAATGAATCCAGTCAGAATTATGTGGTCGCATTCAATTAAATCCCGGTTGATCCAGATATCATGACCGAAGCTGGTTTTTCCGAGAAACCTTTGTGTTGACTGGTCAAAGGCATCGTTTTGCACCACGCGGTAATTGTCGACTATCTCGTCTCCCAACATGAGGCGCAGTTCATCCTGCGTGTTCTGGCGGTGAGAACCGAGGGCATTGAACAAGGTAATATTTCGCTTTGGGACGTAATCAATCTCTGATAATATCTCGGGCAAAATCAATTGGTTGGGTGTGGGCCTGGTTAGATCGCTGAATATGATCCCGACACGCTCATCAGGTTTTATCAATTCCGACAACGCCGGGGAACCAATTGGATGCCGTAATGATTCCCGAATGGAGACTTCCAGGCTCAGCCAGGGCTGGGGTAAAGACAGGCTCGATGATCGATAGATCGTAGCTATCTGGTAATATCAGCTGCAAGAGGGTAGTTCCGTAAGGCAAATTAATAATCATGCGGGATAACCTTTAAACTGTGATGCGTAACCTGAATAAGTCGAGAATCTGCCGTAATTTGATCCCTGGTATCTTAATCAATCATAACAAGATTCTAATATCTCAGAAAAATAGAAAGAATCAATATCCTCCACTTAAACCACCAGTGACCCACCGGGTGGGTCACTGGTAGGCATCTTCGGAGTCCTTGGGTTGGTTACGGCATCCAGGGACTGTAATTAAGTGTGAAATTACCGCCCATCAATGTCAGGTCCAGCATATCGGTGAAGCCGTCACCGGTCACATCGCTGGAGCCCTGCCCGCTGCAGGTAGAGGTCTCCGGGAGTACCAGGAAGGTATGCGTTTCCGATGCAGCCCGTGTCCAGGATGTCGATCAGGTCGTTGCTGACCGCATCGCCTCCCAGTAGAAACACCAGGTTGAGCGGTGTCAGCGGGCGCTGGCTGAGCAGCTTGGAATCTTCCCAATCCGTGGGGATTGGCGGCGGACCGGGCAGCAGCGGATCGGTGTACATGATCGTGGTGGGCAGGTACAGCGCCCGGTTGACGAACAGGTAATACGAGTTCCCGACCGTTATGACTTGCGGCGTGAGGTGGGTAGTTGTGTATCCGCCGCCCGGTGCACTGGTGGCGTTGGCCAGCTCGATTGAAGTGCTCTTGCTGGCAGCACTGTAAACCTGAACCAGGGCGCCGCTGTCGTTGGTGCGGCCCTGCAGGTCGACGAAGCCGGTGTAGTTGGCCAGCCCGGTGATCACCACTTTCCCATCATCCGTATCGGTTATATCGCGTGTGGTCGTGCTGGGTGCGCCGTAGCCGGTGTTGTTGACCCAGATCCTGGCACCCCCCACCGCACCGGCGCTGGTATCCACCGCCAGGTGGCTGATGTCGAAGAATGAATTCCACGGGCCATCGCCGATCAAACCAGGACCATTGGCTGTGAAATTCATTGTCAGGATCGTCCCGCCGTCCGCCGTGTATTCCGCTGTCGGGTATTCCAGGTTGCAGCGGTAGTTGACGAGGCCAGGAGAGCTGCCCAGGTCGGCGCATTTACCTGTCCATGGGCTGGAGAATGTAGTGGAGTTTAAAATCAGCTTCGCGTCTGTCCCAGGTGTACTTGAAGCTCAAGCCGTACAATCTCTGGGCATCGACCTTCAACTTGACGTCGAAGGTCTGGTTTTCGTTAACGTTGCGCAGCAGCAGCTCACCGTCGGGATCGACGTCGAAGAAGGGTTCGAGGAATGTCCAGGGGTCGTAGTCCACATTCGAGCTCACCCCATCGCCAGAGGCTGGACCGTCGTAGTGACCCCACGAATTGTATTCAGCCCTGAGATTGCTGCCGTTATCGTTCTGGATCCCCGGACCAGTGTTCTCCTTGAACAGGTTGCCCTCGACTGTCAGCACGCCGTTGATCAGTGCCCCGCTGTTCACCTGCAGACCAGATTTCGGTGTTATCGTGGAACCAGTTACCCACCACCTTGAAGGAGGTGACCTGCGCCCTGCAGCTCCAAACCATCTTTCCAGCGTAAGACTTCAGACCTGAGCAGGCTGAAATTATCGGCCCCGGCCTGCACCTGGATGGCGGCTGTGGGATTGTTCCCCGTGCCCGTCCAGCCGTCCAGGATGCCGTTCTGTATGGTGACGTCGTCGGCGGTGATGATAAATGCCGGTGACCTGCCGGTGAAGAGTTCTGCCGCTGAGGTTACGATCACGCCTGCCTTGGCAATCGTGGAAGTTCCGGGGAAGGAACCATCCGTGATCGGGATGATCGTGTGCCCATAAACCGTTTCAGCATCTTCCGCAGCCGCCTGCACGGTGATGAATTCTTCTGAAGTGGTTGTATTGCGGAAATGCCCGCCGATTGGGCTGCCTCCGCAGGCATCCAACCAGGGAGTGAAAGTCACTTCGTCGCTGACCTCGTCGCCCAGGCCAGCCGGATTGTTGGTAGGGTTAAATTGGCCATTGATGCTGCCCCACCAGTTGTAATCCGCATCCACGCTGGGAGCGGTGCTGGTGATGCCGTAATCGTTGTCGTAGATGCAGTTGTTACTGGCTGAAACCGTGCTGCTGTCAGACGCGTCGTAACCCACTGCCACCCCGGGGTGTTCGTGGTGAGGGTGTTGCCCGTGATTGTAGCCCCGGTGCCTGGAGCGAAGTAGGTTGTGATAAGAATTGCCGCAGACGTGGAGCCATCGCTTGAAGCCACACCGCACAGTTAGAAATGGTGTTGTTCGAGATCGTCGCCTGTGCACCGCCTCCAACCTCGACGGCGTAATCCAGGTGGTCGCCAACGCCTTTTCCAGTAAAAGTATTGCCTGAGATTGTCGCTGTGCTGGGTCCAGATCCCTCGTCGATCAGGATGCCGACCCGCCCGAAGTTAGTGAAGGTGCTGTTGGTCACCGTGAGGTTCATTGCCGTTGTGGTTGTCCATCCCTGTGCAATACCCCAACCTGCATAGCCCGGGTAGACCATGTTCTGGATGATAACGTCATCGACTGTACCGCTTCCTTTATACCGGATGCCCTGGCGGATGTTTTTTCCCAGGCCATCCAGAGTGACCTTGCTCAGGTTGAAGATCTTCCCGTCATTCACGAGAATCCAGGCTCCTGCATCACCCGATCCGCTACCGGTATCCGCTGAAGGATGATGATGGTGTTGGTCTTGTCGACGCCAACAATACTTACATCCTTATTGATGACCACCTGCGGTCCTTCAACGTAAGTTCCGGGTGCAACATAGACCTCCCACTGGAATCAACCAGCTCGACAGCTTTCACGACGGTTTTAACGGCGCATGCCAGGCCAGGCCCGCCGCCCGGGTAATCCACATCCGCGGTTCCATCGCAGTTGACATCATCACCACCGGGACGCACATAGACCGGCGACGCTGCGCTGACAACCGTGTAAACGAGCCAAATTAACGCTGCAAGAAAGATCGTAATGATGATTACCTGTTT